>NZ_JACRTD010000004.1 GCF_014385085.1 Youxingia wuxianensis
ATTGCTGCTATCGATAAGATGATCAGCAGTCCGTAACAGATGATGTTGCGCATTGTCTTACTCATGCTTACTCTCCTTTCGTTATACCCTTCCGGATAACTCTAACTACCTCACACAGCGAAAAAGAAAATTATGATAAAATATCAAATTTTCTATTTTCCTCAGTAAGTTTTGGCATAGCCAAACGCACCGTCTACCAGGCAGTTGTTTGCCGAGAACTTTGCCGCCGTATGGAACGCTTTATCTATAACCTCATCACTGAGTTTGCTGTTTTTAGTCCAGCCGGAGGTTAGCAGGGACATTAAGAAAGAAGTAAAGAAAGAATCCCCCGCCCCCATGGTATCTACTGCTTCTACCAGCTCTACAACGCCGTTATAATACTTTTCGCCATCGTACAAAATCTGGCCTTCGATACCTTTAGTGGTCAAAATATATTTTGTACCTAATTTATGTACCTTTTCCTGGAGGGCATGAATGTCATTTTCATCCATACCCTCGCAGGAGAACAAAGCGAAATCAATATATGGACAAACCTGTTCCAGGTAGTCGTCCGCCTTAAATTCGTCCTCTACAGAAAAATCAAAGGTGACAATCCCGTTCAAATCCCGCAGTTTGGGAAGTTCCGGTTCGGTTGCCGCATAACAACCGCTATGAATCAGATCAAATCCCGCCAGATAATCCAGTTCCTTTTTTTCCAGCACCATAGGCTCCGGTTTGGTAGGACGAAGATCATCCCCTACAAATACCCGGTCTCCTTCCACCAGATTAACATCACAGCGTTCGGTAGTTCCTTCTACCGTATGACAAGCGCTGATATCAATCCCCAGATCCGTCAGAGAAGCCTTTACATGATCCGCTTCCATATCTGTGCCGAATACACCCAGATAAGCCGAATCCACGCCGGATTGTTTAGCGTATACAGCGAAATTAACTGCATTTCCGCCTGGGAACATAATCTTTTTATTTACATAACGATCAACGACATTATCGCCAAAACCTACAACTTTCATGATATGTCACCTCTTTAGCCTGTTTCAGATTATTAATATTCTACTTTTTTGTAGTATCTGCGGTAACTTAGGTCATGTCCGGTAACTTCCTGCAGATGTGGGCTGATCCGGCCTAAAGCACAGGTTACTACAATCGGTGCGAACATCCCGCGGATATCCTTGTCGATTCCTTCCAGTGCATAGTCCTTTGTATCGTATACTGTAAATTTTTTGGTGTACTTTTTACAGAATGCTTCAATGCGGTCTGCCAGAGGCCGGCTTTCATCTTCGCCTTTTACCAGAACTACATGGGTATTGTCGTCTACCAATTCCAAAGTGCCATGGAAGAAATCGGCCGCATGTACGGATTTGGTGCGGATCCACTGCATCTCTTCCAGTACGCACATGGCATAGCAGTACACTTCGCCCCAGATATCGCCGCCGGCGGTGAAGATGTGATAATTGTCATCCAGATATTTGGGAGCGTAATCTTTTCCCTGCTCATCCGCCTGCTCTTTTACCTGCGCCAGCGCTACCGGCAAACGGTTAAGGTTCGCAATGAATTTTTCATACTGCGGGAACTCGCCCCGTTTGTACAGGTAGTAGGAGAAGAACATATAGTTCATATAATAATCCGCATCAGAAGAATAGCTGTCTTTATTCAGGTTGACTACGGAGTAATCCACTAATTTCTCGATTGGAGAGTTTTCGGCGCCAAGGGAGGCGATTGTCACAGCTCCGCGTTCTTTACAATAATGAATCGCTTCAATAATCTCTTTGGTGTTGCCGCTGTCGGACATAAAGAAACATACGCTGTCTTTGCCCAGATGCCGGTTGCCGGTAGTAATAAGCATCGCCGCGTTTTCTGCATAAACCTGCGCGTCGGACATTTTCTTAAAAAACTGCTCGAAGGGGCGCATTACCGCTATCGTTCCGCCGATCCCCACCAGGAACAAATTCTTTTTGCCCAAAGCCATCGCGCTGTCAATAATTTTTTCGATTTCGCCTCTCTTTTCCAGCAGTTTTCCCATTTTCCCTACATACTCTTCCAAATACTTCTTATCCATCAACAATCATCCTTTCTAAAAATACGCAAAAGATATTCCTTCTATTAATAAAAGATCCGGCCGGATTCTTTTACTTTCCAATTTCTAAAAAAAGGCAACAACTTACCAGGCCCTTTGCATTTTTTCATTCAAAAAGCAAAAAGCGAGCCAAACCTTATATGTCCTTTAGGCCCCTTCTTTTCCAAAAAGCCGCCCTGTATTCTCCATTTTTAAAACGGATAGTTATCGAAAAACACAACAACTAACTAAGCCTTTCAGACATTGTTTTCCGAAAAGCGAAATTTTTATCTCTGTTCCCTATTTAACCGCCGCGAATTTCTGTTTCATAACCAGCACGCTGAGCATTGATGATTCCCTGGGAGTACTCTACCAGCTCCCCTTGGGCTGTAGAAGCGATTGCCCTTTCCAAAAAAACCACATCGCCCTCATAAATCGAAAGCAGCCTTGCTTCTTCCTGGCTGGCGCGGGTCAGACGGATGTTTGCATCCTGCTTGATCAGGTTGATTTTATAAATCTGCTGCAACACCGCGTACAAAGAGTTGCGCTCAAAGTCATACTCTTCCAATCCCGGACAAAACCGCACAGGGAGACACGCTTTCTCCAACGCTATGGGCTCGCCATTAAATGAACGAACCCGGATAAGTACATAAACTTCTTCTTTGTCCGAAACCCTTAGGCGTTTGGCTACCGACTGCCCCGCCTTTTGGATATTCAGGCTGATCAGGCGGCTGGAAGGAATAAGCCCCGCAGCCTGCGCCGAAGCGGAAAAGGAAATGAAGTCTTTCATATTCATCCAATACTTGGGCATTGAAAGAAAGCTGCCCTTGCCATGGACTGTATACAGCCGTTTCTGAGCGCACATGCGGCTCACTGCATCCCGGATGGTTCCCCGGCTGACGCCCAGCATTTCTGAAAGTTTCCTTTCCGACGGGAGCATGTCATTGGCCTGCAGGTGGTTTTCATCGATGTACTCTTCAATGCTGTCTATTACATCGTCGCTGACCAGATTGATCTGCTTGCTAATAAGATCACATCCTGATTACTATTTTCTTCCTATTATAACATCCCCCACCAACAGAAAGAAAGTTACCACATCCTCCTGATGACACTTTCAGTATACCAGATATCCACCTAAAGTCAACAACTGAATTAAAAAAGATTTCTAAATTTAATAATTTTATTTATATTGACCACAATCAAACAAAACTTATAGTCAATCTGATAGATATTTTCCTCTAAAAATTCCTCTTCCTCAGATAAATGTCAAGAAGCTTCCCCACTTGTTGACATTTTCAGCCGGTAAGTGATAAAATAATGTATCGATTTAACATGGTTATGGTGCGGAGGTGAAGTGCTTGACGATAAAAAAGCCCTTGTATGTCCAATTCGGCGATAAAATTCGGGCTATGATTCAAAACGGCGATTTGAAATATGGGCAAAGTATCCCCTCCGAACGAGAGCTTTCTGAAACCTATTCCATCGATCGCAAGACCATCCGTAAAGGTCTTGCTCTTTTAGTGGAGGAAGAACTGCTGGTGCGTATTCCCGGCAAGGGCACTTATGTAAGCAAGCCGAAAATCGCTTATTCCATGGAGGAGATGGGCGGCTATACCCAACTGTTCCAGGAAATTGGCATGCGCCCTTCCAGCCGGGTAATCTTCACTGGACAGGTGTCCTGCGGGTACCGGCTATCCAAAGTGTTCGGCATACCTAAGGACGCCGCGCTGTATAAGATCGTGCGTATCCGTATGGGCGACGATGAGCCGATTGCTTTGGAAACTACCTATCTTCCCTATCACTTAGTGGAGGATATTGAAAAGATTGACTTTGGAATTTACTCCCTTTACGAGATTTATGCGGAAAATGGCATTTCTCCCAGCCGTATCCGGGAAACGGTGGAAGCTGTGGAGCTGGGAGCCATCGAGGCCAAGCATCTGAACCTTCCAGTCGGGGAGCCGGCATTCCTAATTATCGATACTACCTATGACAATCAGGGTGCGGTAATTGAATATACCCAGGGTCTTACCAACAGCAAACGAATGATGATGATTAAAGTTCTTCAATAAAAAAGCTGGGCCACTTTCGAGAAAGCGGCCCAGCTTTTTTGTTTACTTTCTATTTTGGTCTATTTTTAGGCCAATTTGGTGGTTTTACCCAAAAAAAGATTAAATTTTTTCTATTGTAGAGACTAGTATTTTTTAAAATCTATGGTATACTTAAGACACAAACAGATGGAACTGGTAAGCATAAGAGACAATTTGGGGTATTTTAAAGTGACGTTTACTTTCGTCCTGCAGGCTTAAATTTTCGGTTCCATAAATTTAAGGAGGATTTTATTATGAGTTGGCGTAAAGAAATGTTTGGTTCCGAAAAACCGATTATCGCAATGCTGCATCTGCGTGCGTTCCCGGGCGATCCTTTGTATAAAAGGACCGACACAATGAAACAAGTGGTGGAACACGCTCGTCATGACCTGCACGCTCTGCAGGAAGGCGCCGGCGGCGTTGACGGTATTCTGTTCTCTAATGAGTTCAGCCTTCCTTATCAGTGTCCGGTAGACCCAATCGCTCCGGCGGCTATGGGACGTATTATCGGCGAACTGATGAGCGAAATCACAAAGCCTTACGGCGTTGATTTGGAATCCGATCCTATGGCGGCTATCGACCTGGCTGCCGCAGTTGACGCGAAATTTATCCGCGGCACCTTCACTGGCGCTTATGCGGGAGACGGCGGTCTTAATAACACCGACATCGCCACTACCTTGCGCCGGAAAAGAGAACTGGGCCTGGATGATTTGAGAATGCTGTACTTCCTCAACAACGAATCCGATGAGTATCTGGTAGAAAGAGACGTTGTTGACGTGGCAAAATCCATGATCTTCTGCTGCAAACCGGACGTTCTGTGTATTTCCGGCGCCTATGCAGGCCAGCAGGCCAACACCGATTGGATCACCCGCGTACGTACTGCCGCCAATGGTACGCCTGTATTCTGCAACACCGGCTGCCGCGCAGACAATATCAAAGAAAAATTGGCTATTTCTGACGGTGCTTGCGTTGGTACCGCCTTTAAAGTGGACGGCAAATTTGAAAACCTGGTGGATGTCAACCGCGTTGCCGAGTTTATGACCCAGGTACAGGAATACCGCAAAGAAAACGAATAATTACCCGGTTTCTATACAGTCGAAAATATAATTAACATATGTTGTAACGAAAGGGGAAAATCGGAAAATGGCTAACAAGTATTTTATGGGTATCGACGTAGGTACCAATGAAAGCAAAGGTGTCCTGATCGACGAAAACTGTAAAATTATCCATACTGAGATTGCTCAGCACGGAGTGGAGAACCCAAAACCAAACTTCTGGGAGCATGACGCGGAAGTTGTTTGGTGGGGGGATATCTGTAAAATCTCCAACGCCCTGATCAAAAATTCGGGTATCAAAAACACCGATATTAAAGGCATGGGCGTCAGCGCTTTGAGCGCCGATGTCGTTCCGGTAGATGAAAACTGTGTTCCCCTGCGCAAGGCGATCCTGTATGGTATTGACGCCCGCGCAGAAAAAGAAATGGAATATCTTACCGAATACTACGGACCGCAAAGAATGGATACGCTGTTTAACGGACGTCCCTTATGTTCTTCCGACTGTATGCCAAAAATTTTGTGGATAAAAAACAACGAACCGGAAATATTTGAAAAAACATATAAATTCTTAACCGCTTCCTCTTACATAACCGCGAAACTTACCGGCGTTTATGTAATTGACCGTTATCTGGCGCTGTCCTCTTTCGCCCCTTGTTACCGCGGGGATCTGTCCATCGATGATGAGCTGGCCCGGGAGTGTTACTGCCGCGGCGATCAGCTGGCGGAGGGAAAAGAAACCACCGATGTAGTTGGGTATGTCACCGCAGAAGCGGCGGCACAAACCGGTCTTGCGGTGGGAACTCCCATCATCACCGGTACGGACGATTCCGGCGCGGAAGCAATCAGCACCGGCGTTTTGGAACCAGGCGATCTGATGGTGCAGTTGGGTTCCACCTGCTACATTATGTACTGCTCCGAAAAGATGGTGACTGACGAAAGAATTTGGGCGGAAGATTATCTGGTTCCAGAAACCTTCTGTCTGGACGGCGGCACCAACGCCGCAGGCGCTCTGACCAAATGGATGCGGGATACTATCTTCCCGGATCTGGTGCAGGCCCAGGAAAAGGGCGGCGAAAACGCATTCGGCGCGATGGCGAAACTGGCGGAAAAAATTCCGGCGGGTTCGGAAGGGCTGGTTGTTCTCCCTTACTTTGCCGGCGAACGCACCCCCATCAACGACGCCAACGCCAAAGGCGTGTTCTTCGGACTTCTGTTCAACCATACCCGGGAGCATATGTACCGGGCGGCGTTGGAAGGCGTTGCCTATTCTATCGCTCAGCATGTGGACATTTTTGAGGAAAACGGCCTGAAGATCAATAACTTTATGTGTGTAGGCGGCGGTACTCAGAATAAGGAATGGCTGCAAATTATCGCCGATGTTACCGGACATACGGTAAAAACTGCAAAAATCACCATCGGCGCTTCCTATGGAGACGCTATGATGGCGGCGATCGGTACCGGCCATTTCAAAGGATACGGCGATCTGTCCAATTATATCGAACCTGGTATGGTAATTGAGCCAAATATGAAAAACCATGAGGTTTATAAACCTCTGAAAAAGATTTACCACGAGCTGTATGAAAACACCAAAGAATTAATGCATCAGTTATAATTACCTATCCTATCTTCTTCCTACACTGTGTTTTATTGCCGCTGGGGTTAGAGTTTTTTTCTAAGGCTGATTGACGAAACCTGTCGGCAGCATTTATAATAAACTATGCTAGCGGCAATAAAAACGCGGCATTGGAGGCGATCAATATAAGTAAATATTCTAATTTGGTGCATTCTGAACTTTCTGAGAAAATCGAAGAATATATTTACCACAACCATTTGGAAAGCGGCGCTCGTCTGCCTGCGGAACGGGATTTCTGTCAGCTGCTGGGTGTGAGCCGGATGACCTTGCGGGAAGCAATTAAAAAGCTTTGCGAAGAGGGCGTTTTGGATAATATCCGCGGAAAAGGTACGTTTGTAGCAGCAAAAAGAGTATGCAACGATCTTCTCCGTTTTTCAAAATCCCCCTACTCTCCTCAAGAAGGCTCTTACAAACTCATCAGTATCCAGAAATTGAAAGCGGAAGGTTCGGTTGCCCGGCATCTGCTGCTTCCTGTAGGGGCTGAAGTGTATCAGATCAAGCATCTTCGCACAGTGGAGGGAGAGCGTGTTTCCATTGAAACGTCTTATCTTCCCGCCGCAGGAATTGGTAAAATCAATGAACGCAAATTGGAAAACATGCCGATCTGCAGTGTCTATGGAAAAGATTTCAGCCAAATGCTTACCCGTGTCAATATCCGGATAAGCATTGGAAATGCTGCTTTTGAAGAAAGCGAATGGCTGAATATTTTCGAAGGGGAATATATCACGGTGGAAAAGCGTACGCTTTTTACCGGAGACGATACCCCGGTGGAATATTGCATTTCCGTTTCCAGCGCGCGCAAGGTATTGTATTCCACCAGTCTGAAAGCTAATAATTAAATTTTCTTTTTAGAAGTTTTTTCAAGAGAGGAAAATGTTTCTCAGAAGGCGGAGATTTAGAAATTTTGATAAATATCATACCCCTTTCAACCACAACCATAGTATGCCGCCTATCTATAGGATAGGCGGCATACCGCTTTTTAGGCCTTGTTTACTTTTCCTGTTGCCGCTGATTGCAAAATTCCCGTAAATATGGCATACTGTTACTTGTGACCCCATTTTAGTCGAAAGGATGGTGATCTGCCATCAGAGAAGCTCTTTATATTTTTGTAAGCAACTCCATCCGCAACAAGATTGCCAACGGAGAATTAAAATATGGACAGCGTATCCCTTCGGAAAGAGAAATGGCGGAAGAATTTTCTGTGGATCGTAAAACCCTGCGCAAAGCGATTTCCGTATTGGTGGACGAAGGAATTTTAACCCGGATTCATGGAAAAGGCACTTATATCAACAAACGGCAGGTTTCTTATGACCTGGATATTATGGACAATTTCAGCCAGATGCTTCAGCGCAGCGGCATGAAGCACGAATGCCGCCTGCTGTATAAGGAAAAACGTAAGGCTGGGTTTAAATATGCTAAAATCCTCCAAATTAATGAGGACGACGACGTATATCGGCTGGTTCGTTTGCGTTATGGGGATGGAGAGCCGTTGGCCCTGCAGGACACGTATATCGTCTATGATATTATCGAAGATATTGAAAGTATTGATTTTGAGATGTATTCCCTATACGATGTGCTGAACCAACATGGGATCTACGCCAGCCGGATGGATGAAACTTTCTCTTTTATCGAGCTCTCCAGTCCGGAAACAAAGTTATTGGGCGTCCCGGAAGGCTCCATCAGTTTTATGACGGAAGATACCACCTACGATCAAAACGGTAAGATTGTGGAGTATACGAAGGGCCTTACTAACAATAACAAACTGGATATCAGTATGACGTTAAAAAAATAGTCTCTCTTTGCGGCAGCGGGTTTCCTCTCTGCCGGAATTTTACATAAGGAAATGGAGAACAAGAAAAAATGGTTGTATTAGTTGTGGTTGTGGTTCTTATCGCTCTTAATGGTTATTTAAGAAAAATGAAAAGCCCTTCCGGCAGCAAGATTTACGTGACAGTCGCTTCCCTCACCGCTATCGCCAGCATTATCGGCACCTTCCTTATTAAACCGATGCTGCGAAATTCCTTGGAAGCCGCTTCCCTTTCTACCCAGGAGGTCGCCGCTTATATTCAGCAGTTTGACAGGTTTGCCGGCAGTGCCCGAATGGTTACCGGTGTAGCGATTGCCGTTTTCTGCGTGATGATGATTCGGAAATCTACCGTCCAGGTGTTGGAAAAATCGGTAATGCCTTGTACCGTACTAACCGCGGCTTTGGTCACGGTTTCCCTGCTCAACGGACTCAGCACCCTCACTGCCCAGGACGGAGGCTTTGGCGCTTATGTCACCGCGTTCGGCGCTTGCTGTGCTGGAGCGATGATGGTTCCTTTTGTAGTAAAGCGGCTGATATACGAACGTAAAATTGGGAGAATCGATTAAAGCAAAAAAACTAGCAATGTTTATTTTGTCTTTTTGGGGAGGAAAACATGCCAAATATTATTTCTGTAAGAGAGCGTCCTCAGTATAGCAAACAGGCCATCGCCTATTTTCAAAGCAAATGGGCTACCCCTGACAGCATGATGGTATATGAGGACTGTATTACCTCCTGCCTAAACGCCCCCGCGCCTCTGCCCCAGTGGTATCTGCTTATGGAGGGAGAGCGCATTATCGGCGGCGCTGGACTGATTACCAACGACTTTATCAGTCGGGGGGATTTGTATCCTTGGATATGCGCTGTATATGTGGAGGAAGACTGTCGGGGAAACGCTTACAGCTCCCAGCTTTTGCAAAAGGCAAAGGAAGACGCCAAAAAATTTGGATTTTCCCATGTCTATCTTTCCACCGATCTGGAGGGCTTTTATGAAAAATATGGGTTCCATTATCTGGGTATAGGATATCATCCTTGGGGAGAAAGTTCCCGGATTTATGAAGCAGATGTATAAAAGCAACTAAAAACGGCCAGGCGAAAATTCGCCTGGCCGTTTTATTTATGTTTCTTATACGCCGGAATAAGCGGAAAATCCGCCGTCTACCGGGATAACTACGCCCGTGACAAAACCGGTTGCCTCGTTGCTGAGCAGGTACAGCAGGGTGCCGATCAGCTCTTCGCTTTCGCCGAAACGCCCCATGGGAGTAGCGGCAAGAATTTTACCGGTACGCGGGGTTGGGGTGCCGTCCTCATTAAACAGCAGCTTTTCATTCTGTTTGGTGACAAAGAACCCGGGAGCCATCGCGTTCACTCGGATTCCCACCTTGGAGAAGTGGACTGCCAACCACTGGGTAAAGTTAGAAATCGCCGCTTTTGCGCCGGAGTACGCTGGAATTTTGGTCAGAGGAGTAAAAGCGTTCATGGAAGAAATGTTTAAAATAACGCCGCCCGGATGATCCAGCATATCTTTGGCAAACGCCTGCGTAGGGATCAAGGTACCCAGGAAATTAAGGTTAAATACAAATTCTACGCCGCTCTTGTCCAAATCAAAGAAGGATACGGTATCCGCGTCCAGATCCCCTTCAAAATAGTATTCTTTTGTGGTAGTCGCCCGGGGATTGTTGCCGCCCGCTCCGTTAATCAAAATTTCACAAGGACCGACCTCAGCCTTGATCTGATCGTGAAGTTTATCCACACATTCCTTATTGAGGACGTCCGCTTTATACGCCCAAGCTTTTCCGCCCTCTTGTTTAATTTCGTCGGCAATTGCCTTCGCAGCGTCCTCATTCAAGTCCAGAAGCACAACCTTGGCCCCGCACTGAGCGATAGCTTTGGCGAACATACTGCACAGCACGCCGCCCGCACCGGTGACAACGGCTACCTTGCCGCTAAGATCAATATTAAACGGAAGCTTTAACATTGTTTATTTCCCTTCTTTCTGTAATGTTTCCCAAATGCCGTTGATATAAGCGGCGCCCAGCGCCCGGTCGTAAAGACCGTAACCTGGCTTTCCAGTCTCGCCCCAGATCATTCTGCCGTGGTCCGGACGCAGCCAGCCGTCAAAGTTATTTTTCTTCAGCGCCTTCATAATGGCCACGATATCCAGTGAGCCGCAGGAGGACAGATGAGCAGTTTCTTCAAAGCTGCCGTCGTCCATAAGCTTTACATTTCTCACATGCATAAAGTGAATACGTCCCATTTTGGAGTATTTGTCCACCATGGCCGTCACATCATTGGATTTCGCGCAGCCCAGGGAACCGGTGCAAAGAGTCAGTCCGTTATATTTGCTGTCCACCAGTTTTAAGAACCGATCGAGGTTTTTCTCGCTGGTAATAATCCTCGGCAGACCAAAAAACGGATACGGCGGATCATCCGGATGAATCGCCATTTTCACGTCGCATTCCTCCGCTACCGGAATGATAGCTTTGAGGAAATACTCCAGATTTTCCCACAATTTTTCTTCGTCGACCTTTTTATATTCATTAAACAGGTTCTGCAGATCTTCTTTTTTATAGCTACTGTCCCAACCAGGAAGGGACAATTCCCCGCTGAGGGGATCCATCTTCTTCAGCTGATCTACATAATACACCAGGCTGGTAGAGCCGTCCGACGCTTTTTTATCCAGTTGGGTACGGGTCCAGTCAAAGACAGGCATAAAATTGTAGCAGATGCAGCGCACTCCCGCTTTTCCCAAACGGCGGATATTCTCTTTATAAGCGTCAATATAGCCGTCCCGGGTAGGCAGTCCCAACTTAATATCTTCGTGTACGGGAACGCTTTCTACAATATCAAATACCAGTCCCGCTTTTTTACAGGCGTCTGAAATGGCCTGGATACTTTCCTCGCTCCATACCCCGCCTGGAGCTACGTCATATACGGCGCTTACCACACTGTGCATCCCTGGAATCTGGGATATGTATTCAAGGCTCACAGGATCGCTTTCGCCATACCATCTGAAAGATAGCTTCATACTTTTTTCCTCCTAAAATGAATGTAACCGGTATCGAAAATTTCTCCGGTTTTGGGTAAGTGTCCCTTTTATTTGCGTTTTCTACGCTACTTATAACTCTATCATAAAACGTAAGCGCTTTCAAGATCATTTCTCTTTTTTTCCTAACAAAATTTTTCTTCCCCTTTTAGGTGAAATTGCGAAAAGAAAAAAATATCCAAAGCGCCAGCGGTGCGCTTTGGATATTTTTCTATCTATTTCCTGTCTGGGAGCAGCCATTCTATCTGTTGCCGCTCATAGTTTTCGGCGAACGGTTTCCCGGATAACTGCCCCCTTGGTCCAAGGTACCGGGGCTGCTGAAAGAGGAAAAGGCCGCGTTTCCATAAATTCTCATCGCTGCATACTTCCAATCGTCTACAGCCGTTTTAATACTTCGCACAGCAGTTTCCACATTTTTTCACAGGAGGGCAGGTCCATAGATTCCTGGGGCGTATGGCAATCTCGGACAGTGGGCCCTACGGCGATGGCGTCCAACCCTGGCATCTTATCCACAAACAATCCGCACTCCAGTCCCGCATGGATATGTTCTATCTTTAACGCCTCCCCAAACAGTTCCCGATAACTCTCACAGAAAATTTCCCTTACCGGGGAATAAGGATTATAACTCCAGCCGGGGTATTCACTGTCGCATTGGCAGGTAAATCCCAAGCGCTGGGCCAGCATCTCCAAGTTGCGCCGGGTATTGTTTTGCAGAGAATCTACGCTGCTTCTAGGAGAGAAAACCACTGCGGTCCTGTTCTCCTGAATTTGAATCGCCGCCAGGTTCACCGACGCCACCACAAATCCGCCAGCCTGCATATCCCGGCAGAGCACCCCGTGGGGAGCCAGGCATAAAAGAGCGACAATCTCCTTTGCCGCCCCTGCCTCCAACGGTTGGTAATCGGCATAATCAATCTCCTCTATTTCCACATAAAACTCAGGCTCGCTGATCTTGCACTCTTTTTTTATCTCCTGAGCAATGGCTCGTATCGCTTTTCCGGCCATCTCCCGCTGGGTATCCGTCTCATACCCCAGCAGAGCGTCACATTCCCGGGGGATCGCATTGTCCTTGTTGCCGCCGCTGATGTGGATCAGGTGGAATCCTTGTGTATTCATGCCTTCCCGCACAAGCCGCCCCATCGCTTTCAGGGCATTCACCCGCTCGTCTCCGATAGCCATTCCCGAGTGCCCTCCCTGCAGTCCCCGAACCCGCAGAGCCAGCGCATATACCTGTTTTTCCTCCCGGGAGAAGAGCTTTTCCATTCCCAGGCGCATTCCGCCGGCGCAGCTGACCGTGGCGATCCCTTCGTCTTCGGAATCCAGATTGATCATGGTTTTCGCCTTTAAATCGGAGGTATCCATGGCGGCCGCCCCCAATAGCCCTATTTCCTCCCCGGTGGTGAACACACATTCCAAAGGGGGATGGGCAAGGTTATTGTCGTCCAGTACCGCCAGCATCATCGCTACCGCAGCGCCATTATCCGCGCCCAAAGTAGTCCCCTTGGCGTGCAGCTGCTCCCCTTTTAGGCAAAGGACAATTCCCTGGGTGTCAAAATCATGGATCGTATCGGCATTTTTCTCGCATACCATATCCACATGTCCCTGGAGCATTACTGGGGGATGGTTTTCATATCCTGGGGAGGCGGCTTTTTTTATTACCGTATTATAGGCGCTGTCTGTGCGGTAGACAAGCCCCCGTTTTTTTGCAAATGCCGCCAGGTATTCACAAATTTGCTTTTCTTTTCCGGAGGAGCGGGGAATTGCGCTGATCTCCTCAAAATAATACAGCATTTTTTCCGGCTGCCGGCCAGCAAGCACAGATCCCATCAGTCATAACTCCTTTACATATAATTTCCTCTTTCAGTGTATCATCCTGTCTTAAAAAACTCAAGGGAGACCACCCTTGTCTTTACATTTTTCCCAGCCGGTGTTAAAATAAAAGTCATTGCACAAGATACGGGAGGCAGTATTTATGTATAGTTTTAAATGCGACTACGGCGAAGGGGCGCATCCCCGGATTCTCCGAGCTTTGCAGAGAACCAATCTGGAGCAGACGGAAGGATATCTGCTGGATCCCTATACGCAAAAGGCGAGCGGGCTGATCAAAGAGCGGATCGGCCGGCAAGAGGTGGACATTCATCTGCTTATGGGGGGCACCCAGACCAACCTGGTGGCTCTCAGCGCGTTTCTGCGTCCCCACCAGGCGGTCATCTGCGCGGACAGCGGGCATATTTTCGTTCATGAAACCGGGGCGATCGAGGCCACAGGACATAAGGTGTTCGCTCTGCCCTCCCCAGATGGAAAACTAACCCCCGCCCAGGTAAAACAAGCTGTAGAGCTTCATACAGATGAGCATATGGTAAAGCCAAAAGTAGTATTTCTTTCCAATCCCACCGAAGTAGGAACTATCTACACCAAAAAAGAGCTTGCCGCCATGCGCGGGGTATGCGACGAGTACGGCCTGTTTTTATATATCGACGGAGCAAGGCTGGGCTGTGCTCTTACCTGTCGTGAAAATGACATGACCTTACGGGATTTTGCCGCTTTCCCCGACGCCTTTTATATCGGCGGCACCAAAAACGGCGCATTTATGGGGGAGGCCTTGGTGATCGCCAATGACCGGCTAAAAGAAGATTTTCGTTACCTGATGAAGCAAAAAGGCGCGTTAATGGCAAAAGGCCGGTTTTTAGGGATTCAATTCTGTGAGCTGTTTTCGGATGATCTGTATTTTTCTTTGGCCCGCCATGCCAATGATACGGCCGCGGTGATCCGCAGCGCTTTAAAGGAAAATGGCTACTCTCTTATGACCGACAGTCCCACTAACCAACTGTTCCCTATCTTCCCAAAAGAGGTTCTGACACGGTTGGAGGACAAATATCTTTTCACTCCTTGGAAGGAGCTTTCCGATGGACGCGCCGCGGTGCGCATAGTCACCTCCTGGGCCACGCCTATGGAGCAGGTTCAGAAGTTTGCGCAGGATTTGGAAAAAGCAAATAAAAAATAGGAAAATCGCCGGATTATTCTGCATATACTGAATAATCCGGCGATAAGTTTACGATATTTCTACATAACCTTCATACTTTTAGCCTAGGATAATAATATAGATTATGTTAATATAATATAAACCATACAAAACTATCAGAAAAGGGGTTGAGCTTATGCGATATTCAAAAATCATGGCAAAAGTGGACGTAGGCGCGTTGCACGATAGTATTTTATATCGCCCCCAGGAGCTGGTAGATCAGGCGGAGCGTTCCTTCCATAAAAAAATTATGGCGGTATGCGACGATACTTTGAAAAATGACTGCCACCTTATTATGATTACCGGACCCTCTGCTTCAGGGAAAACGACTACTGCGAAAAAGATTGTTGCGGAGCTGGAGGAACGAGGGCATAAGGTCACCCGGATTTCCTTGGACAATTTTTATAAAAACAGGGATTCCCTGCCCTTCTGGAGCGATGGATATAAAAACTGCGAGAGTATTGAAAGTATGGATCTTCTTTTGTTTGAGCAGGTAATCGGTACTCTCTTGACAAAGGGATTTGCCCATCTTCCGGTATATGATTTTTCTACGGGCAATCGGGCGGAGCGAACCATTCCTGTGTCCTGCGACGACGATACCTATCTTGTGATTGAAGGAATCCACGCTATTAACCCAGAGCTTTCCCGGTGTATCAGTCAGTTTCCTTCTTTAAGCGTTTATATCAGCGTCCACAGCGATTTTATTGACCCGCAGGGCAATATTCTGCTTCACGCCCGGGATCTGCGGCTGATGCGGCGGATTTTAAGAGATCAGGTCCACCGCCATACCAGCGTAATGGAAACTTTAAAAATGTGGGATTACGTTTTAAAGGGAGAGGAATTATATATGCAGCCTTACCGGGGTTTTGCGGATTTCCATATCAATTCCACCCATGTGTACGAACCTTTTCTGTACCGTGATAATCTCTTAAAAGCATTTGATAATCCTGAAATTTTTTCCGCTTACCCACAGACAGCCCAGCGTCTATGCAGCGCGGCGGAGAATTTTGCGACTCTCTCCCAGCAGCTCGTTCCTCCTTCTTCCCTTATACAGGAATTTTTATAACATCCAGGAAGATTAACTGAAAGGGGCTTGATCAAATGAAACTTACTTTTTGGGGCGCGGATCACGAGGTCACCGGAAGCTGCCATTGTATTGAGGTAAATGGCAAGCGCCTTCTTATCGACTGCGGACTTGCCCAGGGACAGGATGAAAAAGAGGATAATCAGCTTCCTTTTTCACCTGCTCAAATTGATTATGTACTGGTTACCCATGCCCATATCGACCATTCGGGGCGGCTGCCCCTTCTGGTGAAAAACGGTTATCACGGACCGATTTACGCAACTAGAGCGACCTGTGAGCTGTTGGGAATTATGCTCCGGGACAGCGCCCATATCCAGGAAATGGACGCCCAATGGAAACAGAGAAAAAGAAAGCGGGCAGGCGAGGAAGATGTTCTTCCTTTGTATACCGCTTTGGATGTAGAGGATACCCTCCCCCTTCTGCGGCCTTGTTCTTACGGACAGGAGATTTCGGTGGGGCCGGGAATTACCGCGAAGTTTATTGACGCGGGCCATCTGCTGGGATCGGCCTCCATCCTTCTGACGCTCTCTGAAAACGGCGCTGTAAAAACGGTAGCTTTTTCCGGGGATATCGGCAATCGCCATCAGCCCATTATCAGAGATCCACAATACATAGATAAGGCAGATTATGTTCTTGTGGAGAGCACCTACGGCAACCGGCTTCACGGGGCAAATGCGGGCAGCATCCAAGAGCTGGCGGAAATTTTCGATAATACTCTGCGCCGGGGCGGCAATGTGGTAATTCCTGCTTTTGCCGTGGGGCGTACGCAGGAGCTGCTTTACCATATCCGCAAGATTAAAGAACAAAATCTGGTCACCAGCATACCGGATTTTCCAGTATTTGTGGACAGCCCCCTGGCGTTGGCTGCTACTCAAATTTACGACGGGGACTTAACCGGATACGCTGATGAGGAGACTTTAGAGGTTTTACGAAAGGGTTTCCGGCCGATTAAGTTTTCTAATTTGAACCTGTGCCAAAGCGCGGATGAATCCATTGCCTTAAATGCCGACCCCACCCCGAAAGTGATCATCTCCTCCAGCGGTATGTGCGATGCGGGGCGTATCCGTCACCATCTCAAGCACAATTTGTGGCGAAGTGAATGTTCTGTGGTATTTGTAGGGTATCAGGCCAACGGCACTCTGGGACGTATCCTGGTGGACGGCGCCCAGCAGATCAAACTCTTCGGGGAGCAGATTGCAGTCAAAGCAGAGATCTACAACTTCCGGGGACTGAGCGCCCACGCCGATCGGGATGGGCTGTTGGACTGGGTTTCCCATTATAAAAATAAGCCGGAAAAAATATTTGTAGTTCATGGGGAGGAAGAAGCCTGTGAAAGCTTTACCCAGCTGCTGAACGCCTCTGGTTATCATGCAGTCGCCCCTTACTACAAAGCCGAGTACAACCTGCTCACCGGCCGGTTTGAAACCGAGGGGATTCCCCTGTGGGAGCTGCAGGAGCGTACTGCCCAAAAACGCAAGGCTTCCCCTGCCTATCTTCGCCTGGTGGCTATGGGCGAGCGCATCCAGGAGGTTATCCGCCACAACGAGGGCGGCGCCAACAAGGACTTGGCCCGGTTCGCCGATCAGCTAAAATCCTTAATCGACAAATGGGATCGATAAAAGCAAAAAAAGCCTCCCGCGGGTGCCTATCGATAGGTACGAAATCTGACCCATCGGAGCCCCGGGGTGCTAGGAGGCGGACAGCTATGGCTGTCCGCCTTTTCCGTTATGCGGGGATATCTTGCGGTTGGCCGGTATTGGGTACCGCCTGGTGAAGTTGGAATGCGGATAAGGCGGGCTTTGCTTCACCCGGCAACATCCCGCTGTCCACCGCGCCGATATCCCGGTAGAAGATACGCACGCTCTGTCCGCTGCTGCGGGAGTATTTCTTCCCCCGTTCGCCGATCTCGATCCGCCGGATGAACAACCGCAGCAGGTCCGGCGTCAGCTCCTCTATGGCGGTGTACCGCTTGGCCTTCTCAATGAAGGCCTCCACGTTGGCGACAGAAGCCCGCAGTTCTTCCAGCCTGGCCTCCATCCTGGGGATGGCTTCCTCCAGCGCCTTCTGCTCGGCGTTGTAGTCGGCGGAGAGCATCCGGAACTGCTCGTTGGTCACCCGACCCAGCACATTGTCCTCGTAGAGCCGCTTGAACAGCGCCGACAGTTCCCCGCACCGTTTCTTCCCAGTGTCCAGTTCTTTTTGCAGCCGGGAGATCTCCCGACGCAGCTGGGCGCTGTTTTTCTGCTGGATGTACTCGGCAAACTGCCGCTCCTTCTTCCGGGCGAAGTGGGTGACCCTTTTCAGGTCGTCCAGAACAATGGCTTTCAGGTCCCGTTCCAGGATCTGATGAGGCGTGCAGAACGCCTTCCCCTTCTTGCCATAGGTGGAGCACCGGAAGTAGTACTGATCCTCCCGCATCTTCTCGGTCCGGCAGAGCACCAGATACCCGCCGCAGTCGGCGCAGTAGACCAGCCCAGAGAACAGCCCCGGCTCCTCCATATGCTTGGGCGCCCGGCGCTTGTGCCGGCGCACCTCCCGGACGATCTCCCAGAGCTCCTGGGTGATCAGGGGCTCATGGGTGTTCTCCACCAGCGCCTGCTCACTCTCCGGGCGCTTCACCTCCGCCTTGTTCTTGTAGGAGACGGTGGTGGTCCGCAGCCCCAGGGTATGCCCTCGGTAGACGATGTTGTCCAGGATGTGGGCCACCGACGCCCCCGACCAGCGGCAGGGCTGGCTGGTGTCCAATCCACAGAGGGCCGCTCCTGTCTGACGGAAGTAATAGTTGGAGGGGTTGAGCACCTGCTCCGCTGTCAGCTGCCGGGCGATCTGGCTGGGGCCTTTCCCGGCGGCGCAGAGGGAGAAGATCCGCTGTACCACCGGGGCGGTCACCTCATCCGGGACGATCTTCTTCGAATCCGGCGCCTTCTTTTTGTAGCCATAGGGCGGCGCGCCTCCGGTGCGCTCTCCCCGCTGGGCCTGCATCCGCTTGATCGCCCGCACCTTCTTGCTGCTTTCCTTTGCGTGCAGCTCGTTGGCCCAGTTGCGGATGGGGTTGAAATCATTGCTCCCCTCCACCAGGGAATCCACCCCGTCGTTCACCGCGATGAACCGCACCCCCTTCTGGGGAAAGTAGATCTCGGTGTAGTAGCCCACCTGGAGGTATTCCCGCCCCAGGCGGCTGAGGTCCTTGACAATCAAGGTCTCCACCTGCCCATTTTCGATCATCTCCACGATCTTCTTCCACGAGGGCCGCTCGAAGTTGGTCCCCGAGTATCCGTCATCCGCCAGGAACAGGGTGTTCTGAAACCCGTTTTCCCGGGCGTACTGCTCCAGCAGCAGGCGCTGGTTGTAGATGGAGTTGGACTCCCCCTGGCGTTCATCCTCCTGGCTGAGCCGGCCATAGAGGACGTTGTATTTCTGATTCTGGCTTGCCTTCATCTTTCGCTGCCTCCTTTTCCCGGGCAAGCCGGTACGGCAACCACAGGATACCACACCGGCTTCCAAAAGTCCATCGGGAACTCATACTCCACCGAGATCTTTTTGCAGCTGCCGGTCGATGTGGGAGAGCAGTTTGCCGGTGGGGGTGGAAGAGGTTTTCTCCCCTCCCTGGAAGACCGAGGCGATATGGAACACCTTCCCGCCGATCACCATCTCCCGTTTGCGCACCAGCTGGCCCGGGTACTCCCAGAGTTCCGTATCCGAAAACAGGGGTAGGACCTCCCCTGATGGAAGCTCCTGCAGGGAGACTTCCTCCGGCCGGTACGCTCCCAGCATCCCGGTATCCCGCAAAGTTTCCCAGTCCTTCTTTTTCTTCTGCATCCACTGGCCTCCTTCTTCCTACTGGTCGCCGCCCCGTTGGTATTCCACCACATCCTTCAGGGAGATGCTGCCGTTGGTTTTCTTGATCTCCCGGACGCAGAGGGCCCGGAGTTTTTCCAAAAGTTCCGGATCAATCTCCATGGCGGTGGCGAAGAGGTGCATCATCATATCCACCTCCACCGCCAGCTTGAAGAGCAGGCGGGCGGTACGGTTTTCCGAATCCTGTACCGTTCCCCGGAACGCGGAGACTAACATCGGGGACAGGATATTCGCTACCTCTCCACTTTGCAGATAGGCGCAGTAGTGGAGAAGCGCCTTCTCCACAAACTCATTCTGGCTGCGGCAGTTGGCAAGGGGGATTGCCGCCTTGACTGCCTGATCGGTTTTCTCTGAAATGCGCATCTGGAATCGGACTTTCTGTTCCATGTAAACAACCTCCTTTTTCGTTTAGAATGTCATTTGTCGCTATCGAAAAATGGCTTTCCATCGGGACTTTTCGCCGGGTTGATGTCGGAAGTGATGGCAAAAGGCTTTTGATGATGCCATATCCGTATTTCAAACCTTTTGCGGTAAAACCCCGTGTTTTAGCCGTTTCCCCGGTCCGCATCGCGGGCCGGTGTGAGGGGCGGTGATGCCACCGCTTTATCCTGCTCACATATCGACCAGCGCAAATTGCCCCAAACCGGCTGGAAATCCCCGGCTGCTCAACGCCCGGCACAAACCGGCCAAAGGGCTGCTACATCGCTTGGGAGGGTGTTTCCCCAGCCCGAGGTGCAGAGCGGGCACACAGGCCTTCACAGTGGCGTAGGCTGCGCCGGTGACAGGTGTGACGGCTGTGACAGCAAATCGGATACTGGCTCTGTCCCATTTTTCCCGTCACTCCCGTCACTGCTGTCACAGCGCAGGTGAAGAGAACGGCTCTCCCGGGTGCGGCTGGCTGTGATGTGAACCCCCAATTTGTCCAGTTCCCCAGTATACCGGGCCAGCTTTTTGGAGAGGACGCTGGGCTGTACCGGCTCCCCGGCATAACCCTCCCACAGCATTGCCAGCTCGGTGGCAGTGCCATCGAAGCTCTCAAGGCCCTTGAGAAATTCCGCCAGGCGGAGGACTTCCATCGAAACAGGTTCCTGTTTCTGCTCCTCCAGCGGCTCTGTCAGCAGCCAGCGGCAGTTCTGAAACTTCAGGTGCAGTTCCTGGTACTCCACATCCCGACCAACACAGTGGAGCGTCGCTTCCACACTGCTTCTTCCCTGTTTCAGGAGGACGAGGTTGGTGTCCGCTACTCCGCTGATACCTGTGGTACCGGAGATCCGGTTGAAGGGATCGTCATCCTGCATCTTGCGGATATGGTGGATGACCAGGATGGCGACCCGATATCGGTCCGCCAATGCTTTCAGCGAGGAGAGGTCCTGATAGTCGTTGGCATAAGGATTGGCGGCGGCGCTGGATACTCGCACCTTCTGCAGAGTATCGATGACTACCAGCACGGTGTCCCGGTGCATCTGGAGGAACGCTTCGATCTGCTCCTCCAGCCCTTTGCCGATATTGCCGGCCATGGTGGCGAAGTGCAGCGCGGCAGGCGCGTTCTCGGTGAGTTGAAACAGCCGGCCCTGGATGCGGGAGAGGCTGTCCTCCAGACAGAGATAGAGGACGGTCCCCCGGACGGTGGTCAAACCCCAGACCGGCTCCCCTTTCGCAACGCACAGGCAGAGCCAGAGGGCCAGCCAGCTTTTCCCCACCTTGGAGGCGCCTGCCAGGATGTGCAGCCCCTGGGGCAGCAGCCGCTCCACCACGAACTGGTTGGCGGGCAGTGGTGTGGAGAGCAGGGTATCGGCGTCTACGGTTTTCAGCTTCTGCATGAAATCACCTCTTTCGAGATCGTAACAGACAAATTGATTTTCGAGAGATTTCAGTGTAGCACCTTCCTTGACTTTTTACAATAGGGAATGTATCATCTTATCAGATACACTATATCAGGGCAGATAGATTCTCGATTAGGAGGGACACACATGGGCGTTTTGGGAAAGGATATCTTCGACCTGTCCCGGCCCCGGACCAGCACCAGAGTGCGGTTCGGGGAGGAGGGCTACTGGGTGGAGGATGTCCCGGAGATGCAGATATATGGCTCCATCCTCACCGAGATTCTGAACCTGGACCTTGCCCCTTTCCAGGCGGCGGTGGATGCCGTGGATCAGGTGATTGAGAAACAGGACAGGGATACCGCGCCCCGGGCGTTTATGGATCTCTGCGGGGCAGTGGGGACGCTGCCTCTCTACCGGCTGTACCGGGAGGATCTACGCTTCTTTAGCAAGATGCAGGTGGAGCGGTTTGTGGTGGGAGAGGCCCGGGATGCCTTTGGGGAATTTGTCCTGGAAGGGGATTCCCGGCTGCTGGAGTTTGCCCGGCGCACCCTGGTGGAGCTTGCCGATATCCAGGAGCGGTATGGATGGTTCCTGGGGCGGCTGTCCGAGGGGCCGGTGGTGGAAAAGAAAAAGGGCCAGAGGAAAGAACCTCTGGCCCAGCAAATGCTGGCGCGGCATTTGGAGCCCTATGTGAGTGGAGTGAGCCTGGGGGCGGACCTCAGGGTGGATGCCCCTCGAGTGGACATCCAGTATGAGGTGCTGGATCTTCCCGGGCAGGAGCCGGTGCTGGTGGAGAAGATCTCCTTTTCCCGGCTCCTGGACTTTGTGTATGTGGAGTGCATGCGGGGGATGCAGAAGGGGTTTGTGCCCAAGCGGTGCGCCAACTGCGGGCGGTGGTTTTTGCAGAGGCCTGGGGCAACCTTCGCCTACTGCGACGGTATCGCCCCAGGGGAGACGGAACGCACCTGCCGGGAGATCGGGGCCATTTCCAACTTCCGGGAGAAGGTGAAAAACAGCGAGATCTGGCAGCTCCACCAGCGGGCCTACAAGAAGTATTTCGCCCGAACGCGCAAGGGGACCATGAGCCGGGCGGAGTTTGAGATCTGGTCCCGGGAGGCGGAACAGCTCCGGGACAGAGCGCTGGAGGAATATGACCGGGAGAGGGACGCGGAGAAGAAGGATACCATTGTGCAGCGGTTGAAAGAACAGCTCAACCGTATCTGAACAGACAAGAGGCCCAGGGCGTTTGCCCTGGACCTTCGCTTTATGCTGGGATTATGCCTGTTTTTTCCGCTTCCAGAACCATACCCCGCCACCGGCTGCTGCCGCCAGCACTGCAACTACGCCCGCAATCCACAGGCCGCTTGTGCCGCTTTCCTCTGTGGTGCTGGTGGTGACTGTCTCCTCCGGCTCGTAGATACCGGGGAGGGTCTGCTCGACGCCTTCCTCGGCCAGCTCCGGCGTCTCGGCCAGGCCTCGCTGAGGGGCGGTGACCTCCGGCTCACCCGCCGGGGTGGTGACGGCCGGGGCCGTTACCTCCAGGATGCCGCCGGTCTCGGGATTGACCTTGTCCGGGTCAGCGACGGGTGCCTTCGGCTCTGCCTCAAAGGTCATGTCCTCCAGGTAGGAGAGGGGATAGTAAATGCGGTTTTGCTCGTTGAGGGCCGCTGCCGACGGGATGATGATGTCCTCCCCGCCGTTCCAGGTGATGTGCAGCGTCACGTTGTCGGTGTTCCGCAAAGCCTCCATCACCGACCAGGGCATCCGGTCATAGGTGCGGGCATTGGCCTTCACGGTGTCGCCCGGGTCAGCGTGCCGGATCTCATCCCGGACGTCCATCCAGAAGTCGTACTCTCTCTCCCGGTAGCTGGAACCGCCGGAGGAGCCGCCGCTGCTGGAATTGCGGTCAAAGACGGCCTTGACGGTCACATGTTCGGCGGGCATGGTAAACTGGTTGCCGCTGATGGTAGCGCCGCCGGAAACGATCTCCCACCGCTCAAAATGATAGCCGCTGTCGGGGTCGGCGGTCAGGGTAACGGTCGTTCCTGCCGGGGCGGTGGCCGGGGACGCGGACGCGGTGCCGTTGCCGTCCGTCTGCACCGTCACAGTGTACTGCACCGGATTCACGGTCACCGTGCAGGTATCCGTAAAGTCGCCGTCTGCCGTGGTGACGGTAATGGTGGCAGTGCCCGCATCCACGGCGGTGACCTTGCCGTCTGCGTCCACGGTGGCGACGCTTGTGTTGCTACTTTCCCACGTCACGTTTTTGTTGGTGGCATTGTCCGGCGTGATGGTAGCGGTGAGGGTTTCGCTTTCATTTACGTCAAGGGTCAAGCTGGTCTTGTCCAGCTTGACTTCCGTAACCTTGTAGACTACGCCGCTTTGAGGCACATTTCCTTTCAACTCGCCGCCGTTTACGGTCAGCGTTGTACCCTCCGGGATAGTCAGGCTCGCCCCGCTGGGAATATTCAGGCTCTCGCCCTCGCCGATGGTCAAATTCTCCTGCAATTCCACACTGCCGTACACGGTGCCTGCTTTACTGTCGGAAAGATCAAGACCAAAGACGATACCAACACTGCCATCAGTAGGGGATACCCCACTGAGATTCCCAATATATCCGGCGCCGATCCCACCCCCTCTTGCGTCCACGATGGCACTGTTGCTGATGGTTAAGGTCGTAGTATTAGGAACGGTACCACTGCCGCTAGAATCATATAGAATCCCTGGAGACCCGCTGGCAGTCAGGCTGCCGCCGTCCACAGTCAGAGAGGCGGTCGAACTTTCGCGGGATTGCACATTGACACCACGACTGGTCCCCGTTGCTTCAACCTTGGCGTTCTGGATAAACAAAGCGCCATTGCCGTTGTTGCTCTGAACCCAGATGCCAGTCTGACTGGCGCTGGCAGTCATACTGCCGCTGCCCGTGATGGTCAGGGTGGCTCCGCCAGTAGAATTGGTCAACACATAGATCCCCTTGCCGACCTCTGCGATTGTATTGGTGCCCTCCAACTGGATGGTCAACTCCGCAGCGCCGTTCTGATTGTGCACGCCAATGGCAGCGCCAGCGATAAAAGTGCTGGTATCCGTAGACACGCTCTCTTTAATTGTGGCGTTGTGCAAGGTCAGGGTATTGGTAGCTGTGTTGTAATGGATATAGTTATTTGACGGTTTGCCTTCCTCGTTGTATTGGGTGACATTTCCCGCACTGTCTGTTGTCCAGTAGCCAGCGGTAGATATTAGCACACCACCTACATAAAGCACCTGTCCGCTCGGCGCAGCCGCCAGCGCCGTGACGGGCAGCGCGTTGGACAGGGTGGCAGGCTGGGCTTCCAAGCCCTTGCAGGCGGTGGGCTCTGCGCCCTCGGCCCCGCACACCGGGCAATCCCCATTGATTTCTTCCCCGGTGCAGAGGGTTTCACAGATACATTCTTCCGGCTGTGCATCGGACGGAGCTGCCGTGTCCCCGCTGTCCTGGGCGTTGCAGACTTCACAGACAAAGGCGCAGGGGGTTCCCGCTGTGGCGGGAACATAGCCGCAAGCCTCGTCATGCTCATGCTTGCAGTCCAAAACCTCCGTGATACAACCGCTTTCCTCGCTGCATACATAGGTGCAGGCCGTCGGGTCGGCTTCCTCCGGCTGGGACGGGGTGGCGGTGTTCTCCGACACGCTCTGGGCCGGGCAGCACTCCGGGCTGTGTTCATGGACACACTCGGTCACAAGCTGGTAGCAGTCCTCGTCATGTTCATGGGCGCAGGGGATTTCCACTGTCCCCTCGGTGTAGCCGCAAGCCTCGTCATGGCTTGGGTGGTGTTCGCACAGGGCGCTTTGGGCCTGTGTGCTTGGCACCAGTGGCGTGCCGCTGTCCCCCTCGGCAAAGGCCACCATGGGCAGCGCGGACATCATCACACACAAGCTGGCAAGCACCGCAAAAAATCGCTTCTTCATGTCGTTTCCTCCTGTGTTCTGGCCTCACTGGTTGATCGCGCTTCCCCGGCGGAGTGCCATGGCCCCCAGCACTGCCCCAACCAAAAAGGCGGCTGCCGTCAGTCCGGCGGCGATCCACCGCAGACGTTTTTGTTGCTGCTTTGCCCGGACGCGCTCCTTTACCGCTGCGACGCGGGCCTCAGTTGTCATCATAGGGCGTTCCCTCCTGCTTTCCCGTTGGGGTTTTCCATGGGATTCTGCTGCTGTGCGCCCATAAACGCCCCCAGGGAGGTGCGGATGGCGCCCAGCTGCAGCTGTAAATACGCCTCGTCCTCAAACATGGCGTAGTGGACGCAGGCCCGGACAAAGACGTAGATCATACCCTGGATAAAGTCCGCCGGCATTCCCAGCTTGCCGGAGAGCAGCTGGGCGTACTGGTGATAGCGGACACTCACGCCCCGGAAAAATTCAATCCCGTGTTCCCGGTACCGGGGGCTGGCATAGACCTGGTACATAAAGCGGTATTTTTCCCCGTGGAGCTTTGCCGTGATGTAGGGCATCTCCCGCAGGAACCGCTCGATGTCCTTGAAGCTCCGGGGCGCCCGGGCCATGAAATCGTCCTCCACCTTGGCCATGCAGTGGGCGGTGGAGTCGATGACGATGTTGTCCTTGCTGCCAAAGTAGTAGAGCAAGTTGCCGTTGGTGACGCCGCAGGCCTCCGCCAACATTTTCAGGCTGGTCCGCTCCAGCCCGTTTTTGCAAAAGACCTCAAAGCAGGTCTCCAGAAAAGCGATCCGCCGCTCGGGGATGCCTTTTTCATTTGCCATAGGAACCCTCCCTTATACCTGATTGACCGAGCAGTGAATACATGGCAAAAAATTCGCGCCGCCTTCCGGACAACGCAAAAAGGCGTATCCCGCCCGTTTTCCACGGGCAGAATACGCCTTGGTTTTGATATTCCGTTTTTGGGCAGCAAAAGGGGCAGAGTTTAGCTTCTGCTCTGCTCTGCTCTGCTCTGCTCTGCTCTGCTCTGCTCTGCTCTGCTCTGCTCTGCTCTGCTAATTGTCCAACGGATCTGCATCTTTGTCAACCTCTGTGATGAAAAAAGGTTACCAAACTTTTGGCCGTTTTTTCGTCACCGGGACGGCGGCGAACTACACTTTTATTCTACTGGTTTCCGACCTGATTGTAAAGGGGAGAAGGGGGTGTTTTGGCGTGTCTTTCTCAAAAAACAAAGGCTCGGAGATGTGCTCCGAGCCTCTGTGCCGCTGTTCCGGTTGCCCATGGTTCACTTTTTGTACCTGTGAGGGAGCACCCGCAGGAGGCTTTTTTACTTTTAGGCGTCCTTATTTTCCGCACGGTATTCCCGCACTTTTTCCATAAATTCTTTTACCCGGGCCGGGTCCACATGATTTTTGAACTTGCCCTCAATTTTAAAAGCGGTACCAACGCAGGCCCCATCGGAAATCGCCAGTTTTTCCTTGATATTTTCCGCGCGGCATCCGGTATTGGCGAACACCGGCACCTGTCTGTCGATCGCATCCCGTACCTGGGTAATCCAGTCGGAATTGGCTTCGATTCCCGCATTGGCTCCGGAAATACAAAAAGCATCCGGTTCGCAGTTGAAGATGATCGCCTGGGCCTGGGCAGGCAGATTGGCAGGCACCAAATATTCATCTGATTCGTTATTTAAAAAGTACAGCATCCGCAGATTATCCAGCCCTAAACTCCATTTGCGGCGCAGAAGGGTGGCAATATCCGTATCCACGATGCCTCCGTCTCCCACATAGCCACCGGTATAAGTACCCCGGGTAAAGTTGGCCTCTACCGCTGCCGCAAGGTCTATAGTAGCCATAGGGTCCGCTTCACATTCCACCCCGAAAGGCACCTTAATCTCACTGCGCAGCTCCCCAATAATGCGTCCCATTGTGATGGGGACCACCATCTCCACATTGGACTGATAGGGCATGCTAAATTCGTTGGAAAATAATACTCCATCCACCCCGCCGTCCTGCAGGGCATGCAGGTCTTTGCGGGCTTCGTCTATCACCTGTTTGATTGGAGTTCCCCGTTTAAACTTAGGATCGCTGGGAAGCGCTCCCAGGTGCAGCAGGGCGATAATCGGTTTGTTGACCCCGAACATTTCTTTCCGCCATGACATTGACATCCACCTCCGTAAACTATGGTTATGTGTAAACCTATATTGGTATATAATACATACCACTTGTGTGTTTTAGTATATCACATATTATTTTCTTTGTCTATAGCAAAAAAAGTTCCCTGCGTCTATTGACAAATAAAAAAATAGCGCATATAATAGGGACAATTTCATAACAATGAAAACCGATGATTAAGAAGAGTAGGTACAGACCTTCACTTTCCAGAGAGCCGCGGGTTGGTGGAACGCGGCAGTGCAAGCTGTATTGAATGGACTTATGAGGGCAGGACGAACGGTTCGCCAAGTAGTGCCTGACGGGAACTCCGCCCGTTATAAAGGGAGCGTATATGATTGTATACGGAGCTTAAGTGGGCGTTTTATACGTCAATTTGGGTGGTACCGCAGAGGCTTTCTAAGGCTTTTGTCCCAGTAGTTTTACTGAGACAAAAGCCTTTTTTATTTGTCTAATCTAAATATCATAAACCGAAAACGCTATTATTTGAAAGGGGTCATTCATATGAAAAAAATTCCGCACAGACTGTACTTAACCGAAGAGCAGATGCCCAAACAATGGTATAACCTTCGCGCAGATATGAAAGAGCAGCCCGCGCCTATGATCAATCCGGCCACCATGCAGCCGGCCAAGGAGGAGGACCTGTATCCCGTATTCTGCCAGGCTCTTGCCCACCAGGAAATGGACGCTCAAACCCGTTTTGTTGACATCCCCCAGGAAATCCAGGAGATGTACAAAATCTACCGTCCCTCTCCTCTGATCCGGGCGTTCAATTTAGAAAAAGCTTTGGGCACTCCCGCGAAGATCTACTATAAATTTGAAGGCAACAACACTTCCGGCAGCCATAAGCTCAATTCAGCTATCGCCCAGGCCTATTATGCCAAAGAGCAAGGGATCACCTCCCTGACCACCGAAACCGGCGCGGGACAATGGGGTACCGCCCTTTCTGAGGCTTGCGCTTATTTTGGGCTGGATTTGACCGTATACATGGTAAAGGTCTCTTATCAGCAAAAACCTTACCGCAAAGCGGTGATGCAGACTTTCGGCGCCAATGTTATCGCAAGTCCCAGCGATACCACCAATGTAGGCCGGCAGATTTTACAAAACGATCCCAATACCGGCGGCAGCTTAGGCTGCGCTATCTCCGAAGCAGTGGAAAAAGCTGTTTCTACCCCCAACACCCGTTATGTATTGGGCAGCGTCCTGAACCAGGTGCTCCTTCATCAATCGATCATTGGTCTGGAGGCCAAGGCCGCTATGGACCTATTGGAGGAATACCCGGATATTGTCATCGGCTGTGCCGGCGGCGGCTCCAACCTGGGCGGTCTGATCGCTCCCTATATGCGGGATAAACTCACCGGTAAGGCAGACCCCCGCATTATCGCTGTAGAACCTGCTTCCTGTCCCTCCTTTACCCGCGGAAAATACGCCTATGATTTTTGTGATACCGGAAAGGTTACTCCCATGGCGAAAATGTATACCTTGGGATCTGGATTTATCCCTTCCGCCAACCATGCAGGCGGTCTGCGGTATCACGGTATGTCCCCCATCCTTTCCAAACTGTATCACGACGGCTATATGGAGGCGGTATCGGTGGAACAAACCAAGGTATTTGAGGCGGCCACCTATTTTGCCAAACACGAAACCATCCTTCCCGCGCCGGAAAGCGCTCATGCTATTCGTGCGGCCATGGATGAGGCCATCAAGTGCAAAGAAACCGGGGAAGAGAAAACAATCCTCTTCGGACTTACTGGCACAGGCTATTTTGATATGGCCGCTTATACCGCATTTATCGAAGGCAACATGAAGGATTATATCCCCACGGACGCTGACCTGCAGAGAGGCTTTGACGGTCTCCCGAAGATCCCTGGCATCCAGGAATAATCAGCAAAACAAACCACCCGGAACAGCGCTGCTGTTCCGGGTGGTCATTTATAATTAGGAGGGAATATGAAAAGACATTATAACTTGCGGAACCCTTCAATCGCCGCGCCGATAATTCCATTTTCAGGAGAGCGTTTGGAAAAATATAGACACAAATTGGCCGCGGGATAAGGTTTACGGGTATTCTGGAGGATATAATCGACCAGTTTTTCTTTTGGGAAGCCAGCCATCTGCACCAGGCCGCCGCCTAAAAATATTCCGTCCGGGTCCATTATATTGGCATAGGTCGCCACAGGCGCCGCCATATACCGGACAAACTCGTCCAGCACCTTGGCCTGCGCGTGAGTTTCGAATACTTCCCCGATGGGAGTCTCAGGGAAGTGTTTTTTGGTTAAGCGTTCAAACGCCTTCCCACAGGAAAACATCTCAATACAGCCTTTATTGCCGCAGCTGCAGGGTTCCTCGCTTAAGGGAATAGGCATATGCCCAATCTCACAAGCGGTGCCGTTCTTGCCATAATAGGCTTTCCCATCGATATACATAGCGTTTCCCAAACCGGTGCCGAAATAACAGCCAATCAAGGTGCCTTCATTTTTCATACCATGGGAATAAATATCATAAGACAATAAATAATACGCGTCATGCTCAATAATAACCGGGATATGTAAATAATCCGACATGGCTTTTACAATATCCACTCCATCCAGCCCGGGAAAGTTGGTGGAGGAATAAATTTTTCTTCTATCCCGGTCCACTACCGACGGAAAACCAGCCGCTACTATAGCAGGCATTCCTTCGCCAAAATGCTTCACGCAGTACGCTTTTACCTCTTTTGCGATGGCAACCGCGGTATTCTCCGATTGATACACCCCGGCAGAAGGGATTACTTCCACATCATGGGCGGTATACTCTCGGTCTACCCAACCCATACGCAGGTTGGTTCCGCCGATATCCATGCCGAGAACAATTTGATCTAACTGCATATTTTAAACCCTCATCTCTATGGAGTTGACTATTTCGCAACAATATACTGGGCATGTTCCTTCAGCAGACGGGTTTCCTTTTCCACAATAATGATACATTCGTTTATTTCAAACGCTTTACACATGGTCACTTTGCCATCCTTGGAACTGTCCGCTAATACATATACCTTTTTTGAATTGTTTTTTACAATCTTCTTTTTATTGGCTTCTTCGTAATCCGGGGTGTTGATCCCAGCTATCGGATCATAACCGGAGGCGCCTAAAAACGCCTTGTCAAAGAACATATCCCGCAGGGTGCTGTCAGTAATCGGGCCTACGATAGACGCAGTAGCCTTGTTTACCTCTCCTCCGATAACGGTACAGTCCACCTGGGTTCCTTCCAGTTCCGCCAAAAGCATGGTACTGGTAGTAACCAAGGTTATTTTTTTATCCCTTAAGTATTTTAGCATACGCAGGGTGGTTGTACCGGAATCGATATAAATCACTTCGCCGTCCTGCACCAAAGAAGCCGCGCATTTGGCGATCAGCTCTTTCTCCTTGATATTAATAATGCTTCTGGAGTTGACCGGGGTATCATAAGATCCTGTTTTCAGCTTCGCAGCTCCGCCCCTCAGAAGGACTACCTGACCTTCGTCATTCAGGGTCTTCAAATCACGACGGATGGTAGATTTGGATACCCCGTTAAGCGACTGGTAAAAATCGTCCAAATTTACTATTTCTTTTTTTTCAAATTCCTCCAGTATTCTTCTGCGTCTTTCATAAGGGATCACTGCAACCACACCCCGCTAATACTATTTAAAATAAACCTAATAAATAAAACTTTATACCAATTCTTTCTTTATGTCAATTTTTCTCAATATTTTCTTACATTTTTCCATTTAAATATGACTTTATTTGCTCCAATTTGGGCATGGAGTTCTGCGCTCCTACGCTACCGATAGTAACGGCGCTGCAGTGGGAGGCAAAATTTACGGAAGAGAAAAAGTCCAAGCCTTCCATCTGCCCTTTGGCAAACCCGCCTACAAAGCTGTCTCCTGCACCGGTGGTCTCCACTGCAACCGCATCCACCGCCGGGACAAAACGGGCTTCTTTCCCATCATGGACCACCGCCCCATGTTTCCCCAGAGTAAAAATACAGCGGCGGCCGGTTTTTCTGGCATACTCTTCGATAGCTGGCATCGCGTCCTTTGGGGTTTTAATGGTGCGCCCGGTGTAAAAACCGGCTTCCACTTCATTGGCAATAAACGTATCGCACGCCTTGATACTCTCAAAGCTGATCTGCTCTGCCGGAGCCGCGTTGAGCAGCACCTGACATCCATGAGCATTGGCTTTCTTTATAATATATTCCACTACCGGCACCGGAATCTCCAGCTGAAGAATAACGATTTTCGCTTGATCAAACAGATGCTCCACCTGATCGATATCCTCACAGGTAATGGCGTAATTTGCTCCTCTTACGATTGTGGCGAACACACTGCCGTCCTTCATAGAATTTACTACAGCAAATCCACTGGTCCCTTCCACAACTTTCACATAGGTGGTATCCACCTCATACTCGCGCAGGCCATCCACCAAAAACTTTCCCATATAGTCGTCTCCCACTGCGCCGACCATATAAGTTTTCATCCCCAGTTTCGCGCACTGCACCGCTTGGTTGGCGCCTTTGCCGCCGCAGCAGACACTGGCGCTGTCCACCGGCATAGTCTCCCCCATCTGGGGCATTGCCGGGAGTTTAAAAATATTGTCATAATTCAGGCTTCCGATAACTACCACAGAATTTCTGTTCATTCTATTTATCCTGCCTTTACCCAACATACTCGCTTTGAAAGAAAGCGGCAATCTGACTATTCAAATTGCCGCTTGTCTACATTTATAAAAATCGCTGCAAAACAATTCTTTTACTTCCGGACTGTATCCGGACATGGCTTCTCTTTCCTGAAAAGCCATACTGCATCCTTTGCAGCCTGCGCTTCAAAGCGCAGAACGTTTTCCCGCCAGCGGCGGGGGCAAATCTTCTGTTTGCCCGGCGCGGTTATAGAACACTCTTATTTTTCCGCAGCCGCAGCAGCTTTTTCTTGTTTCTTATAAATCATTGCAGAGAGTTTATCCTGAATAGTCTCAAAGTAAGCGGCAATTACGATGATAATACCGGTAACAACAAACTGCCAGAAGGACTGAACCCCGATTACGATCATACCGATCTTCAGAGCCGCCAGCAGCAAAGCACCCAACATAGTGCCCAAGATAGTACCTTTACCGCCGGCCATCCTGGTGCCGCCTACGGCCGCCGCCGCGATAGCATCCAGCTCATAGCCTTCACCGGAAGCAGGCTCGCCGGTACCCAGGTTTGCCAGCATGATCATGCCCGCGAAAGCAGCGCACGCGCCGCAGATGCTGTAGCCGATGATCTTGGTTTTATCTACGTTAACACCTGAAAGTTTGGCCGCTTCCTCATTGCCGCCCACGGCGTACAGGTAGTTGCCGAAACGGGTTTTGCTAAGTACAATATGAGTTACAATAGCGATAGCAAACAGCACTAAAATAGAGTTAGGCACATCACCGAACAGCTTGGTGGTAAACACATGACGATAGTTGTCCGGGATGCCCAGCACCGGCCAGCCGCCGGTGAATACATAGGCAAGGCCGCGGTATACGCTCATGGTACCCAAAGTAGCGATAAACGGCTGCAGGTTCATTTTGGTGATCAAAATACCGTTAATGGAACCCATGATGGCGCCTAAAATACCGCCCAATACGATGGCTACCAGAGGAGGTACGCCCACTACCGTCAGCTGGCCCACCGCCACAATAACAATGGCGAAGGTACAGCCGATGGAAAGGTCGATACCGCCGGAGATGATAGCGAAGGTGATACCGATGGCCAAAATGCCGTTGATCGTACCTTGTTTGATAATATCCACCATGTTTCCTGGGGTCAGGTAAACAGGGTCGAGAATGGAAAATACAATAATCAGAAGAATCAGCGCCGCTAATACCGCTAGCTCACGGCTCATTCCCTTAAGCTTGGATTTCAGCATCTTTTTTGCCTCCCATTGCATAGTTTAATATGGTTTCTTCACTAAACTCATCAGGCAGCAGCTCTGCGGTCTTGCGGCCTTCGCACATTACAATGATACGGTCGCTGATGCCCATAATCTCCGGAAGCTCGGAGGATATTACGATAACCGATTTTCCGCTGGCTACGATATCTTCCATCAGACGATAGATTTCCGCTTTTGCTGCTACGTCTACGCCCTTGGTAGGCTCGTCAAAGATCAAAATATTGGCGTTGGTGCTTAGCCATTTGGCCAAGATGACCTTCTGCTGATTTCCGCCGGACATGTTCTGAGTCTGGAAATCAGGGATTTTCGGATTGATATTTAGTTCCTTCATGAAGTGTTCGCAATTTTTTAGCTTCATATCATTGGAAACCATCCCCATTTTCAGGAACTTCTCCAGGCAGGACAGGGCGATATTATCGGTATTGGTAGTATAGCGGATAAAGCCCTGGGTTTTTCTTTCCTCCGGCAGAAGCCCGATCCCATGACGCAGAGCGTCCTGGGTGTTTCTGATATGTACATGCTTTCCGCCCATATAGATGTGTCCGGAAGATTTTTTATCCGCGCCAAAGATCGTGCGCATTACATCGGTTCTGCCCGATCCAACCAAGCCGGCAAAGCCTAAAATTTCGCCTTTTTTCAGTTCAAAGTTAATATCATAGAAGACTTTGTTACGAGTAAGATGTTTTACCTCCAGGACGGTTTCCTCCTGCACGCGGCTCTCCTGCATACGGGAAGCTACCGCGTTAACATTGCGTCCTACCATGTTTCTTATCAGCTCGTCACGATCAGTCTTATCAATTTCTAAAGTTGTGATACATTCTCCATCCCTGAGAATGGTTGCCCGGTCGCAGATCTGGAAGATCTCCTCCAAGCGGTGGCTTACATAAATAACCGTCATTCCGTTGGCTTTCAGCTCGCGGATAATTTTAAACAACGCATCCGTTTCTTTGGTGGTCAAAGAAGCGGTCGGCTCATCCAAAGAAATTACATTAGAATTGTGGAACAGCGCCTTGGCAATAGCAACCATCTGCATTTCGCCCGCGCTTAAAAACGCTGCGGAATCCTCCGCTTTAAAACGGCAGTTTAGCCGCTGCAAAATATTGTTCACCGTGTCGTTAAGGTTTTTATAATCTACAAAACACCCTTTTTTTGGCTCATATCCCAGAGTGATATTCTGCCCAACTGTCAGATCCTTGACCACATTGGTTTCCTGATGTACCTTTGAGATTTTTCCATTTACAATAGCATCGTACGGATTTTTAAAATGCACCTTTTCCCCGTTCAGGTACACATCTCCCTCATAATCGGTATACAGACCATGCAGTATATTCAGCAATGTACTTTTTCCAGCGCCGTTTTCACCAAGAAGGGCGTGAACCTCTCCTTCCTGGATAGCGAAGTTTACATTATTGAGTACACGTACGCCAGGGAAGTTTTTGGAGATATTCTTAAATTCTACAGCATTTTTCATAGTAAATATCATCCTTCTTAGGGTAAAAGGGGCAGACGAAGCTGCCCCTTTTTTAGTTTATAGGCGCTTACTTAATTATTCAGCGTATTCAGTAGGAACCCAGTTGATGATCTCAGCAGCCGGTGTATCTACGTTGGTGCTGTCGATCAGAGCTTGCGGAGTCCAGATAACTCTAGGAAGTTCCTGGCCAGCCATCAGACGCAGGGTGCATTCAGTAGCGATCTGCGCTTTGTAGAACGGGAAGGAGTCGATAGTAGCATCCAGTTTGCCAGCGCGGATGGAGTCATATGCTTCACCGATACCGTCAACGCCTACTACTAAGATATCTTTGCCAGAAGCTTCTACCGCTTCCACTACGCCCAGAGCCATACCGTCGTTGTTACAGAAGATCGCTTTCAGGTCAGGGAAGTTTTTGATCCAGGTGTCAGCCAGTTCTTTGGCTTTATTTCTATCCCAGTCAGCGTTCTGTTCTGCAACTACAGTGATTCCAGGAGCATTTTCCGCCATCCAGCTTTTGAAGCCTTCGGTTCTCTGACGAGCCGCAAACGCTTTAGGCATACCGATTACTACGGCAACTTCGCCTTCGCCGCCCAGTTTGTTGGAGATCCATTCCGCAGCCAGTTCACCGTTCTGGATTGCTTTCGGACCTACAAAGTTCGGAGCATTTTTAATCAAGCCGTCGTTTACGTTTACGCAAGGAATGTTTTTCTCAAGAGCACTTTCAACACCAGGTACCAAGTTACCATCGGAGATAGGAGAGAGCATCAGGGCAGAGTACTGTTTGTTGATCATATTGTTTACAATCGCCAGCTGGCCCTGCTCGTCGTTTTCGTCCTGAGCAGCCTGTACATCGATAGTGATGTTAACTCCAGCTTCCGCAGCTTTCGCCTGGGCTTCTTCGTAACCTTCTTTTAAGGTTCTCCAGTATTCGTTCTGGAACTGTTTGGCAACCGCGCCAAGGGTTGTGCCATCAGCCGGCTTCGGAACCGGACCAAACTGGGCGCGTACGTCTTCGATCATAATACCAGCTTCATTATCCGGATTAAATTCGCCGTCGTCAGCAGGAGCTTCGTCTTCAGCCGGAGCCGCATCGTCGGCAGGAGCCGCATCGTCAGCCGGAGCTGCATCAGAGGCAGGTGCGTCGGTGGAAGGGGTCTGAGCAGCGTCATTGCCGCCGCAAGCTGCGAAGGACAATACCATAACTGCTGCTAATACCAAAGCTAATAGTTTTTTCATACTTTCTTCTCCTTTGCTTGATTGGTTTTCTCCAAATTTTATTTAAGCATTTCAAGGATCAGCCCTTGAGAGGCCACTCCATCCTGCTTAGCAACAACTTCAGCAATCTTATCCATACCGATCTTATCTACAGTTTGAGAAAGACGATTAAACATTTCAATGTTCATTTCAATCTCTTTCTGCGCGTCCTCTCGGAAGGGGAAGGAGTCAAAGAATACTACGCCGTCATAGTTGTATTTTTTCAAATAGTATACAAATTCCAGCGCCTGGGGAGTATTGACCGAGCCAAAAATCAGCCCGCTGTCCATTACCCGATATCCATCATTCATATGCAGTCCAAAGAGTTTTCCGTTTCTAGCCGCCAGCGCCAGGGAATAAGCGGGACTTTCATTTTTCATAAGCATGTGGCAGAAATCCAAAGTTACGCCCACATTGGGACGGTTGATTTCCTGGAGAGCCAGAAGGGTAAGACCGATACCATCAATCATAGAAAAAGCTCTTGGTTCAAAAGGCTTGTATTCAATGCTTACTTTGATGCCTTTTTCGTTGGCATAATCCGCCACTTCCTGGTAAGCTTTGATGGTCGCGTTCCATTTTTCTTCATAGTCTATCTGGAAGGCATAGTCAAATCCGTCAAAGCCCAGCCATACGGTGAGGACTTCTCCATGAAGCTGTACGCACGCGTCCACGGCGTCTTTGCACAGCTGTACGGCATCCCGGCAGATATCCTGGTTCGGATTGGTAAATTCCCCTGCCACAAAATGATTTTTAAACCGGGTGGCAACTCCATTTACCTTCATATCCCCGATACAATCTATAAGCTTTTGCATGTCATTGGGAGCGATATGTTCCGGGTAGTTAAATTCCAAATGGGTAATGCCTTTCATATTCCGGTATTTCTCAATGGTCTGGAATATGTCTACATCGCCTTTATGTATAAAGGAATTCATTCTTCCAGCAAATTTCATCTGCTTCAAATCCTTTCCTGTGTTATACCTGAAATTATAATCTTAATTTCAAAACTGTCAATAATTTTTCAGAAATTTTCATTTTATTCTAAATTTTTTTATCCCGATTTGTGTAAAACTACGGGGAAAATTTTAATATTCCCCTTATAAATGACAAGTTTACAGGCAAAAAACCAAATTTTCGTTACTTCCCCACCTTTTCAGGTTGAGAATACCAGTGTAATTTTGATAAAATTTGAAACGATATGGAATTTTCTACAAAAAAATCACCCCCGATGGAATATTTCCATCGGGGGCGATTTAGAAAGGAAGCTACGATTGCAAAGCTCTATTTTATTTCGATTTTCTGAGGTTTCTTTTCTTCTTCCCCACGTTTCGGGAGTTCCAGTTCCAAAACCCCGTTATCATATTTGGCTTCAATGGCATCCGCTTTGATAGCGGAAATATCAAAGTTTCTGGCAAACGAACCGTATCTGCGTTCCCGGCGAATGTAGCTGTGCTTTTTGTCCTCCGTTTCCTCTTTATGCTCCGCATGGATCGTCAGGCAGTCTCCATCGATATCCACATGGATATCTTCTTTATTAAAGCCCGGCAGTTCCGCCTGAAGGACATATTTATCGCCTTTATCTAGAATATCTGTACGGAAAGCAGTCAAAGAACTCCCCATATCTCCGAAAAAGTTTTTCTCAAAATCGTCAAAGTAATTAAACAGGCTGTTTTGCCTGCGTTCAAAAGGCATCAAATCAAACATAAAACAAATCCTCCTAAATATCGTTTTTTAAATTATAAATTATAAGTTAAGCCATTCGCTCACAGTATGTGTTGATTGCGCATCCCATGGCAATCACCCCTTTCAAGTGTTCCAGCAATTTTCCGGATTTCTTTTTTGATGTCTTTATTATAACCGGGATGTATTACAAATCAATAGATAAAATATTTCTAATTTATTAATTATTAGCACTCTATATATTTAAGTGCTAATAATATTTGTTGACACCCTCTCCTTCCCATGGTAGAATAATATCAGATTTGCGAAGGGCCTATGGCAGCCGAAAAAGCCGGATGTGCTCAGCCCTCAAAACTTGCCGCTTAACGCCGTCACAGAACCAATCTCCGTTCGTTTTTAATGAAACTGTATTATGAATACCCAGCCGGATATTAAAAAGCGGCAGAAAACTGAAAAAGGATATTTTTTTACAAAAGGAGAAGTTATGACTGACTTTAAAGCAGCTATTTTCGATATGGACGGCACTCTGCTTGACTCCATGTGGGTATGGCTGGAGGTGGATCGGAAGTTTCTAGAGGGAAGAGGCCTTCCCATGGATGAGGAATACACCCACGCCATCCAAAAGATGGACTTTGCTGAAGCGGCGGAATTTACCATTCGCCGGTACGGTTTTACTGATACGCCGGAAATGCTGATCCAGCAGTGGAATAAGATGGCCGTATACGAATATGAACATGCAATTTTCTTAAAGCCCTTCGCGCGGGAATATCTCACCCTTCTGCGGGAAAAGGGGATAAAGCTGGCTATTGCTACCGCCTCTCCCAAAGAGCTGTATGAGCCGGCGTTGTTGCATAACGGCATCTACGATTGGTTCGATGTGATTGTTACAGTGGCGCAGGCCGGCCGGGGAAAGCGGTTTCCCGATATTTATCTTCTTGCCGCCCAGAAGCTGAACATCCCGCCAAAGGAATGCGCAGTATTCGAGGACATCTTGCCGGGAGTGGAAAGCGCCAAGGCGGCAGGGATGCGTTCCATCGGCGTATACGATCCAAGTTCCGAAAAAGATCTGGCGGCAATAGAAAAAGCCGCGGACCTTTTTGTCCGCGGCTTTGATCAGCTGCTTTAAACAATCGAGTAAAAAGAACACTTGCGCCCGTGAAAGGTGGCTAGCTGGGTAAATCCCGCTGCCAGCGCTATTTCGCGGGCGTTTTCCAATCCTGCGGCCACATCTCTGGCATAATGAGAATCGCTGCCTATGGTTAGAATTTCTCCGCCGCACTCCCGGTACAGCCGTACAATTTCCAGACTGGGAAACGCTTCTTTCACATCTTGTCTTAAACCAGAAGTATTTATTTCTATTCCTTTTCCTCTTTGTATAATAATTTTGAAGATTTCGGTCAATTCTTCCCGATAATCCATAAAATTTATGGAAAGCCCTACCCGAGCAGTATACCGCTTCATCAAGTCCACATGACCCATGCAGTCAAACTGTCCTACCTGCGCCAGCCGGGATAGCTGCTGCAAATTATAGCGAGCGAGGGAATCCAGGCTGTCCGGATAATACTCCGTTTCCGCCAAATCGACGTTATGCAGTTTGTGCAGGGAGCCAATCCGGTAGTCAAAGGGATACCGTCCCAAAATAGTTTCCGCATACTCCGGATCAATTTGTCCCTGTCCCGCTTCCACGCCGGACAAAATACGCAGTTTCCCTTCAAACAGTCCCCGGCAGCGCTCTATTTCCCTGAAATATTCATCAAAAAAAACCTCTTCGTCCTCCCGGTACCCGGTGAAGTCGTGGTCATAAAATTCAAAATGGTCTGTAAATACAATCTCTTTCAGCCCATGTTCCACAGCGGAACGGCACATCTCCTCCATTGTTGTGTGGGCGTCCGCAGAAAATTGGCTGTGCATATGATAATCGGTGATAACTTTCCCCATTATTTCTCCCTCATTTTCCATTGTGTTACAAAGTTATTGTAATCTTTTTCTAACTTCCTGTAAATAGTATTATGCAAATTTGCTAATTTTTTCTCTTTTATACCTAATCCTTTCCTGGATTTCCTGTAAATTTAAGCGAATATAACATATAACCTCCCCCTATTTTCAGGCCAAATTTTCTTCTTCTTTTCTCATTCCAAACAATGAGGCGAAAATTTGTCCGATCTTGCGAAACGTAAGTTTTTTCCTGGGTTTTTCTATTGTATTTTTCAACACATATCTTATTTTGATTTTAGAGATAGTCACCAAACTTTTTTACTGGTACACTTATTTTTGCTGCTCAAATTAACTGGTTCGTTTTTTATCTCAACTTGTATATTTATACTGAAAACTCCAAAACATCCCCCTTAAATGCGGGTTTTATTCGCCTCTTGCGAAGGGAGAAACGTATATATCTACAAAAGAAATGTTAAATTTGGATAAAAATTGGGGGATATCTCTATCCATTGACAAGGATTTTTACCAATGGTATCATTTAATCAACAATTGGTGGAATTTAAGATCACCCATATCCTTTTAGGTGATCGACTTAAAAAATCCAAAGGGGGTCTATCCGTGTCAAAATTATTACCATCCCAGCTTGCAACGACAAACTCGCTTTTCACCCACTGGACATTAAAATACTTTATGGACAATATGGTGAAACTGGGTGTTGAAAATGTCGATTTCTGGTGCGGTCATCCGCATTTCTGGTTTAACGACGCACCTGTTTCCCAAGCCAAAAATATCAAAAAGGAATTTGACGCCCGCGGGCTGAAAATTATCTCCCTGATACCGGAACAGAACAACCATGATATCAATATCGCTTCGGAAAATGAATATTTCCGCGCCAGAAGCATTGACATCATGACCTTCTTTATTGACGCCGCCAATGAAATGGGCGTTGATAAATTGGTTCTTTTCCCTGGTAAATGCTTTATCGACCACCCCCACAGCATGGGTTGGAAACTCTCCCGGGATTCCATTGCCAAACTTACCGCTCACGCAGAAAAACGGGGCGTTACCCTGCTGTTTGAAAATCAGGACTGGAAGAAATCTTCTCTTGTCCTCAACAAAGACGCACAAAAACGAATGCTGGATGAAATCAATTCCCCGAACCTAAAGGCAGTGGTAGATACGGATCCTGTAGTCTGCGCCAACGAAACCTTAGAACAATACTTTGAAACTTTGGGGAAAGACAATATCCGTCATATCCATTTGAGCAACGAAGGATACCTCCCGTGGGACGAAGAGGCCTGCGACGCGTTGGACGCTCATCTCGACGCCCTGCGCAAATATGATTATAACGGCTATATCACCATCGAAATTGCCGACGAAGAGTGCAGATGGGATCCGGTTCCCCTGTATGCCAGCAGTCTCGACCTGGTGAAGAAACATTTAGGTTAAGGGAGGGTTACTGATATGAAAAAACTGAAATTTGACCAGTTCGGCGTTATGACAGTTCATTTCGTCCAGTATTCCTGGGAATACACGTTGGATTCGATTGCTGGAAACGGTTTTAAAAATGTAGATTTCTGGGGCGGGGCTCCCCATTACTGCGAAGCTATGCGTTCTGAAAAGGATCGTTTCGCTTATATCCGGAAAATGCGCAAAGCAATGGAAGACCGCGGCCTGAAAATGTCTATGTTTACCCCGGAGCAGATGTGCTTGTATCCGGTCAATATCGCGGCGAAGGAGGATTATATCCGGGAAAGAAGCGTCAAAACCATGATGGGTTATCTGGAGGATACTATCGAATTCGGCGCTCCGGCAATGTTTTTGCTGGCCGGTTGGGGATATCAGGATGAACCGGTGGAAGAAGCTTGGGACCGTTCGGTAGAATCCCTGCATAAGATCGCCCGCCGCGCGGAAGAGTTAGGCGTAAACATTGTCATGGAACAGCTTCAGCCATATGAATCCATTATTACATACAACAGCGAAACCCTCTGCAAAATTTTTGAAGCTATTAACTCTCCCAGACTGTCCGGCTGTGTTGATTGTATCGCTATGGCGGCCGGCGGCGAAACTGTAGAGGATTATTATAAGAAGTTTGGCAATATCGTTCACGCCCATCTGGCGGATGGTTTCCCCACAGGCCATTTGTGCCCGGGCGACGGCGAAAATCCGCTGCATGATTATCTGCAGTCCTTTGCCAATCATGACTATAAAGGCTCGATCACGATGGAGATTAACAACGAAGTTTACTTCCAGGATCCGGACGCTTCTGTTGTAAAAGCCCGTAAATTCCTTGAAAACTGTCCGGTAGTTGAGTTCTAGTTTTAAAAGCTGTCTATAAAGGGAAGGCGCCTGGGAGCTTAAGCTCCCAGGCGCCTTCCCTTTTTTTGCCCTTTTATAGTTTGGATGCTCCCGTTTTTTCCAGCCACAGTTCCAGCAGAACTTTTAAATCTTCCCGAAACTCTTCCCGAGTCTGGGTTTCTTTCATCTCTATTTCTTCCATCACCTGAAAAACAAACGCCTTAGCTCCATATTCTTTCCACTGTTTTTGCAGGCGCATAAACACACAGCTGTCGGTCATCACGGAAAATTGGAACCGATTTTCACAGGCCTTTAAGTCAAAATCCGCCCCCATCCAAACTTCCCCGGTGGCAGTATTGGCAATAGAAAATACACCGCCGGTAGTTTTTCGGTCCTTATATTCCTGAAGGATTTCTTTTCTGCGCGGACTCTTCTCCCCCATCTCAATACCCCATTTCCTTTAAAATCCGGGAGAGTACCGCAAGGCGTTCCCCCAGAAGCTCGTCATCATCGCTGAGCGCCTGGGAAAAAAGCTTAATATCCTCATCAATCATGGGATTATCCGTACATACGGACACATCCATCGCATCCCCCTGCAGCCCGATCCGGTCGATGTCCGCATGTTGGGGATCGTAAAATTTTTCATACCGGTAAGCCTCGCGGAAATACAGCTTTGCCCGACAGATTAAAATCGCCAGGTCAATTGCCCGGTGCAGTGGAAGCTCCTCCGACTGGCGCGACCACTTCTCCCCAGTGTATCTCCAAACCTTGGCGGAGATATCCACCTTTCCCCGGTCGTTCCACTGGGCGAGCCCCAAAGACAGCCCCTTCGCGTCGCTGTGATACGCGCTGCGGCCGTCTACATTTTCATAATTTTCCGATACGATCACCGGTTTATGTTTTAGGGTGGTTGGAATTTTCATAAAATCGCCTCGTATTTACTAAATTAGTAATTTACTAAATTACTAATCGCATTATACATCAGCTTTGCTCCCCTGTCAAGAAAAACACCCTGACGAAATTAACAGGATGTTCTTAACGGAGAAATATCGAATAGGATAGCAAAGCAGCCACTCATAAAAATGGAGGTTGTTTTTATAAACCGGAAAAGCTGTCTTGATCAGAAAAATGCAGTGAGACTTTTTACGTTTTGCCGCATTTTAATTTATACAAAGATGAAATATTCCAACACTATTAAGCCGAGCGATGTTCCGCAAACCCCTAACAGAGAAACGAAGTCCCCTATAAGATATTGCCTATCCAGCATAAATACGATACAATATGCTTATAAAGCATATTGTAGATAAAAGGAGGCTGTATATGGAAATCCGAGTTCTTCGTTATTTTCTGACCGTAGTGCGGGAAGAAAGCATTACAAAAGCCGCTGAGGTGCTTCATATTACACAGCCGACTTTAAGCAGACAATTGTCGCAAATGGAAGAGGAAGTAGGGGTAAAACTGTTTAACCGCGGTACGCGAAAAATCGCACTGACAAACGAAGGCATTTTACTGCGCCGCCGTGCCGAGGAAATCTTGCAGCTTGTGGATAAAACAGAAAAGGAACTCATGGAACAGGAAGAGCAGATTGAGGGTAAAATCACAATCGGCTGCGGTGAGATTGCCTCTGTTCAACTGCTTCCTGAGCTATTCAAATCCTTTCATAATAAATACCCCAGAGTCACTTTTGATATTTTCACAGCCACTGCAGACGTTGTAAAGGAGCAGATGGACAAGGGACTTATAGATATTGGACTGCTGCTAGAGCCGATTGATATTGAAAAATACGATTTTGTACGGCTGCAGATGAAAGAAAAATGGGTAGTCGTCATGCGTCCGGATGATCCGATGGCACACAAAGAATCCGTTACCGCAAAAGACTTGTCAGAGGTTCCCTTAATTCTTCCCCGCCGACTGAAAATACAGAGTGAGCTTGCAAGCTGGTTCGGGAATTATTTTGAGAATCTTAATGTGCTGTTCACCAGTAATTTAAGTACCAACGCCTCTATTATGGTAAATCAGGGGTTAGCTTATTCTTTGATAGTCGAAGGTGCTATGCCGTTTTGTGATAAGTCTAAAATTGTGTGCAGACCGTTATCCCCGGAACTGTCAGCAACCAGTGTGCTGGCATGGAAGCGTGGGCAGCCGTTCAGTCCTGCAACGACAAAATTTATTGAACAGATACAATGCCTTTTAGGTATGGCTAAGGCATAAAAACTAAGTATTTGATATGGTTCTGTAGTTTACTTATAATGTAAGTGCAGTCAAGAGAAATCTTTCTCTGGCGGCACTTACTTTTTTTATACGAGAAGGAAGATATAGATGACTCTGAATGAAGCCAGCCGCAGATTTCATATCAGTATAGAAAAACTTAATTTTTACGAAGAAAACGGTCTTTTGGAACATCAGATACTCCCCGATGGAGTACCGGACTATACAGAATCCGACCTTCGCAGAACAGGACTTATTCATTCTTTGTTGAAGGCAGGACTGAATATAGACGCACTGAAAAAATATTTGAGTCTGCTGGAAAATAAGGCGGGCAACAAAGAGGAGCAAATTAAAATCCTCCGTAAACAGCGGTTTAAGCTGCTGGATGATATCCATGAGAAACAACAATCATTGGATGAACTCGATTATATGATTGATAAAATAAAGAAAGGATGAAAGATATGAAAAAACTAACAGCTATTTTACTCTCATTACTTATGGTGGTAGGGCTTGCGGCCTGTTCCGGAAATACAGAGCAGACCGGGCAGTCATCGACTCCGCAATCGGCCGAAAACAGTTCCCCGGCAGGTACGACGGATAACGAATCCTCTGCACCGACTGATTCAAGCAGCACACCGGATAAGGAAGAAGGAACCCTTAAAGTATTGGTGGCATATTTCTCTGCAACAGGCACAACTGAAGGCGTGGCAGAGCATATTGCAAATGGATTAAACGCAGATATTTATGAGATTGTGCCGGAGCAGCCTTATACATCCGCCGATTTGGATTGGAACGATAATGACAGCCGCAGTACGATTGAAATGAATGATCCCAATGCCCGTCCGGCAATTTCCGGTTCCGTGGAGAATATGGAGCAGTATGACGTGGTGTTTATCGGTTATCCGATTTGGTGGGGCGAAGCACCGAGAATTGTCAGCACCTTTATGGAAAGCTACCATTTTGCCGGAAAGACAATCGTACCGTTCTGCACCTCTGGCGGCAGCGGTATGGGCTCCAGCGCGTCAAATTTGGAAAAACTGACGAGCAATGCCGTATGGCTGGACGGTCAGCGTTTGAACGGCAGCGATTCTCAGGATGAAGTTATGGAATGGGTAGACAGCCTCGGACTGGATAAATGATAGATAGGAAAGGACGAACCGCTCATGAAGCAAAAGCAGAAAATAAAAATGTGCGTTGATTTCTTGATGACGGGGCTGCTGCTTTGTCTGATGGCGTATCAAATTATCGGACAGGAACTTCATGAGTGGTTCGGTGCCGGAATGCTTATACTTTTTCTGCTGCATAATGCTCTGAATGTGAAATGGTATAGGCATTTATTCAAAGGAAAATATACTCCCTTACGGATTGTGCAGACGATTGTCAACCTGGGTGTTCTTACAACAATGCTATGTCTTGGGTTCAGCGGAATTGTGTTGTCCCGTCATGTGTTTTCCTTTGTTCAGGGAGGCCCGATGGCAACGGCAAGAACCATGCATCTTGCCGCTTCCTATTGGGGATTTGTACTGATGAGTCTTCACGCCGGTTTTCACTGGGGAATGATTTTGGGAATGGTCTGCAAATTAAAAAAGAAAAAACCGCAGATAGCTGTATGGGTTTTGCGATTACTCGCCCTGGCGATTGCAGGATATGGACTATTCTGTTTTATCAGCGCAGATATCCCGTCCTATATGTTCCTGAAGAATCAATTTGTGTTCTTCGATTTTGAACAGAGCGTCATGTCTGTGTTTGCAGAATATGCAGCAATGATGGGCTTTTGGATTTTCATAGGTCATTATTTTGCCAGAGGAATGGGAAAACTGAACCTTTTGATAGTAAAGAGAAAGGAGAACCGCCATGAAGAAAATTAATGTCCTTCTGATGGCGATGATAATGCTTTTTATGATGAGTGCCTGTAATACAAATACCGAAATCAATAGTTCGGAAAGCAGTAATGGTTTGGAAAGCAGCACAGATACAACAAATACCGTTTCTGTCCCGAAGGACTTTGTTCTGATTAAGGGCGGAACATTCCAAATGGGCAGTCCGGATACAGAAGCGTGGAGAAGTAACGACGAAACGCAGCACGAGGTTACTGTCGGGGATTTTTATATGAGCGCCTATGAACTAACACAGGCACAGTATCGGGAAATCACAGGCGAAAATCCCTCTAATTTCCGCGGTGATAATTTGCCGGTTGAAAATATTTCATGGCTTGACGCTATTCGTTACTGCAACGCCAGAAGCGAAAAAGAAGGGCTGACGCCGGTTTATACCATCGATGGCAGCAACATCACATGGGATCGAAGTGCCGACGGCTATCGACTGCCTACTGAGGCGGAATGGGAATATGCCTGCCGGGCCGGAACCGCAACGCCATTCAATACAGAAACTTCCATCAGTGCCGACGAGAGTAATTATTACGGACATTATCCGTATGAAATCGAGGACAACTATTTTTCGCAGGGAAATCTGGATACAAAGCCGGGCGAATACCGTGAAACAACCGTTTCAGTCAGCAGCTTTTCTCCTAATAAATGGGGGCTCTACAATATGCACGGCAATGTCGGTGAATGGGTTTGGGATTGCTACGGCGATTATGGAACAGCTGCAGTGACAGATCCTGCCGGTGCTGAAACCGGAACGCTGCGTGTGTATCGAGGAGGCGGCTGGAACGATTTTGCTAAAAATATGCGCAGTGCCTATCGTGCAACGCTTGCTGAGAATAAAGGCAGCTTTAACATCGGCATAAGACTTGTCAGAAATGCTGTCAGCGGTTCGGGCAGTATCATCAGTGCCGGTACAGAAAGCACAGCGGCAAACGGCGGAAAAGTTCTGATTGCTTTCTTTTCATGGGGCGGAAATACGAAAGGAATCGCTGAGGAAATTCAAAGTCAGACGGGTGCAGACCTATTTGAAATTACAATGGTAAATCCGTATTCCAGCGATTACAACACTGTATTAGATGAAGCGCAGCGAGACCAAAATGAGCAGGCGCGCCCTGAGCTTGCATCCCATATAGACAATATGGAGCAGTACGATACGATTATGATTGGGTATCCCAACTGGTGGGCGTCCATTCCTATGCCGATTGCTTCTTTCCTTGAGGAATATGACTTCTCCAGCAAAACCATTATTCCATTCTGCTCTCACGGAGGCGGACGTTTCGGCCAAAGCCTGACAGCGATTGCAAAGCTTGCACCTGATGCGGCAATGGGAGAAGCACTGAGCATTCATTATTCCGGTGGCGGCAGTTTGTCGGAGGATATAGCAAAATGGCTGGAGGCAAACGACATTACCGAATAGTAACAGATAAATGATAATTTATTTAAGCTCATATAGGAGCAATGCAAAGGAGACCATTTTATGGATAAAAAAATTTTAGTAGCATTCTTTTCTGCAAGCGGCGTAACCGCAAAAACAGCACAAAAGCTTGCCCAGGCAGTAGATGCCGATATTTTTGAAATTAAACCGGAACAGGCCTATACATCCGCTGACTTAAATTGGACAGATAAGAACAGCAGAAGCTCTGTTGAAATGAACGATCCGTCCTGCCGCCCGGCGATAAAAGACAGGTTTCCAAATATGGAGCAGTACAAGGTAGTCTTTGTCGGTTTCCCTATTTGGTGGTATGTTGCGCCGAAGATAATCAATACTTTCTTGGAAAGCTATGATTTTACGGACAAGAAAATCATTCCCTTTGCAACCTCCGGCGGCAGCGGTATAGGAAAAACCAATGCCGAACTTGAGCCGAGCTGTCCGGGAGCGGTTCTGATGCCGGGCAGAAAATTAGACAGTTCTGTATCAAAGCAGGACTTAAAGGCTTGGGCAGAGAAATTGGGGCTGTGATATGCAGAAATCAAGAATGAAAAAATGGAAAGGACGTTTGGAAAATGAAAATCAATGATAAAGCTGAGTTTGAAAAACAGAATACTTTTGGATTCGGACAGAAAAACACCGAATATACACAATATTTTATCGGAAATTCTTTTCTGAACCCCTTGACTAATCCGAAGGAAAGTCCGATGTTTTTAGCGAATGTGACCTTTGAACCTGGATGCCGCAACAACTGGCATATTCATCATGCAGATAAAGGCGGCGGACAAATTCTGATCTGCACAGCAGGTGAGGGATGGTATCAGGAGGAAGGAAAAGAAGCGGTCAGTCTGATTCCCGGCAGTGTCATCACTATTCCCCCGGAAGTAAAGCACTGGCATGGAGCAAAAGCAGATAGCTGGTTCAGTCATATCGCCGTTGAAGTCCCCGGTGATAACAACAGTAACCAATGGTGCGAGCCGGTGTCTGATGACGAGTATAAGCATTTGAAATAAGAAACAAGATCATGTTAGGAAATTTTAACTACTGCAATCCCACCAAACTCTATTTTGGAGAGGATTCGCCGGACTATCTGGACGAGGAGCTGCCGAAGTACGGCAAAAATATCATGCTGACCTATGGCGGCGGCTCCATTAAAAAACGGTATCTACGAGAATACGAGGGCTGCAGGCTGGCAAAGGAAAACAGCGCGGTTTAAAACCCCGCCGATTATGAAGTCCGGAGCAACATCATATGGGCGGCATTGTAAAAGGCTCCTTCCCTATGGATGTCGGATATAAAGTCCTCAGTCAAAATAAAATCGTGGATATTTTGAAGCAGAGTATGTAATGCGGATAAGGTTATGTTCGTAAAGCCTGGTGTGTAAATTGGAGGTGTCTTTATGAACCGAACAGAAACAGCTTCAAACATCAAAAAAGATTTTTTTCGTGGAAAAGACCTTATTACGAATGATACTGACTCTGAATTTCGGGAGATAGTGGAAGGATTTCTTTACGGAGATGTGATTGACCGTGGTGTACTGACCGATGTGCAAAAGGCGTTGATTACATTAACAGCGCTTGCGGCCAGTCAGACGGTGTCCCCTCTCTCCCGGTACACGCTATCTGCACTGGATATGGGAGCAAACCCGGAAGAAATCAAGGAAACCCTGTATCAGTGCACCCCTTATATCGGAATTGAAAAAGTACAACAGGCTTTGACCGAAGTAAACAAAGCGTTTCGAGAAGCGAATATTTCTTATACGCTCCCGAAACAAGCATCGGTCACGGAAGAAACACGGTTTGAAAAAGGACTTTCTGTGCAACAGAAAATCTTCGGTGCTGAAAACATCAATATGATGCGTGATGCAGCACCGGCGGAGCTTAAGCATATTCAGGATTACCTATCCGCTTATTGCTTTGGAGACTTTTATACCAGAGGTGTGTTGGATCTTAAAATGCGGGAACTGATTACCTTTTGCGCCATCTGTTCGCTCGGTGGATGTGAACCGCAAGCAAAAGCTCATGCCGGCGCAAATATAAGTGTCGGAAATACCCGTGAAATTTTGATTGATGCAATTACCCAATGCCTGCCGTTCATTGGCTTTCCAAGAACTTTGAACGCGATTACCTGTATCAATCAGGTGTGCCCGGCAGAAAACAAATCCTAAAAAAAGGGCGATAATATGAAAAGAATCATAGCACTGTTCATCTGCTGTTGCCTTGTATTAGGATTGGTCGCCTGCAGCAGCAAAAAAAATAATAGACCAACGACCACCACACCTATAGGAGAAAAAATTATTACCAGTGATAGCAATATTTTAATCGCATATTTTTCATGGGCGGATAACACCGTGGTTACAGATGAAGATGCTGCGGTAAAAAGTGCATTGGAGCATTTCCAATCCGTTGGAGATCACGGTGAATATGTAGATGTAATAAGCTCAGCGAGTGTAGTAAAGCCAGGAAATGTGTCTCAGATAGCAACTTGGATTCAGGAGCGAACCGGAGGAGATATGTTTCCTATTATAATAACGGAACCTTATCCAAGTGATTATGATGAGTGTCTCGATCGGGCGGCAGATGAAAAAGCTGAAAACGTTCGTCCCCAGCTTGTGGGGCGTGTAGAGAATATAGAGAATTATGATGTGATTTTCCTTGGTTTTCCGAATTGGTGGTACACAGCACCGATGGCGATATTCTCCTTCATCGAAGAATATGATTTGTCGGAAAAAACCGTAATCCCATTCTGTGCACATGGGACAGGAGGGATTGCGGGCAGTGTAAAGGATATAACAGCCTCGTTGCCGGAAACAACAATAGTTTTAGATCCAATCGGTGTTTATCGCACGGACATTAACTCTGCACAGCCCACAATCAATGAGTGGTTGAATACACTGGGGTTCACCGAAGCAGAGTCATCCTCCGAAATGGGTTCGGGTGAAACGAAATTCCTTGAATCGGGAACAAAAACTATGCGAATGACAGTGAATGATCAGGAAGTAAAGGTTACCCTGAAAGATACTCCTTTAGCGAATACACTGTATAATTTGTTTTGCTTTTCAACGATGCTTACCAACGCCCTCATGCAAGGGTTGCGTTGACATTATCTGTTGATAACTCATTATCGCCATGATATAATGCAAGAAAAGTCATTGGGCGGTATGGGCATGTCACAAAAAACGGCTGATAATAAAATAGCGGAATTGCGCCAAGGGTTTTCCGAATACCTTAAAGCGCAAGGGAAAAAATCATATGGAACTACCGTATCAGATGCCTTCTATCTGTATAGGAATAGTTTCAATCTTGACTTTTTAGCTCTGCTGGATATTGAGGAAATTCAGCAGTTTCAAAACAGAGCAAATGAACTGTTAAAATCTATCCTGCGTGAAAAGTCCTCTGCTAATGGTGGCAACATAGGGACATACGCAAGTGCCATAACTCAGTTGTGGAAATATATTCATTCTAATGGTGCGAATGGCGTAATCTCTGCCACTTTTGTACCATCCTCGCCCTCTGCAACTTTCCATATACCTCGCCCATCATGTGAAGAGGTAGAACGGTATTTGCATAGATGGAATACAACTGCCGATTTGTTTCAGCCGGAAACCGTATTAAAAAAACTATTTACCGAAACCCACCCCAAAAACAACTCAATCGACGATATTATTTTGAAAGTTGCCGCTCTCAATACCGTATATAACACCTACATCTATTCTGTTTATCCTGTTGCACAGCACATCCTTTCTCTCAAAATTGATGAACGGCTTTCTGCGGGTGATGAAACGCTTGTTAATGAACTTATGCGGGTAATTTATACTGATGGAGGGAAAATAGACCATTACTCTTTTGCAACGAAATATTGTAGCTTTCATAACCCGGACGCATTTCCCATCTATGACAGTTATGTAGGTAAGATACTGCAATACTATCGGAATCAAGAGGGATTTTCTGATTTCAAAAATAGTGACCTAAAAAATTATCCTTATTTCAAGCGTATTCTGTCTGATTTTCGCCAACATTTCGGGCTGGAAAAGTACACCACAAAAGAATTTGACCAATACTTATGGCAATTTGGCAAAGAATATTTCAAATAAAAGTACGCCTGTAACAATCTCGCTGCGAGAGCGGCTGTTACAGGCGTTTTTCTTTTTGGCGTGTAGTTTGTTGCTCTGTGCGCTGTAATTGCGAGAGAGCGCACGAGAATAGGGAAGATTGCTGATATACCCTATAATTATTTAGGCAGCATGATGAAAGCGAATCCGATTAGCCCAAGTAGTACAATTCCCCAAATCAAAAGCACTTTCGATATGGTTTTTTCTGCCTGCGCCTCGCTTTCAAAGCGGGTGGTTTCTTCTTCATTATCGGAGTTACTGCAATCGTCACTATCATCATCAACAAAGTCTTCTAAATACTCGCTATCATCTTCATCAAACGATGAATAAGAAGTATCGAAAAAACCGGGGGTGGTTTTTCCAATCGTTTGACCATTTGTGCGGTGTATCATACCTGTTAGCCCTTTATATGACGAAATATAGCGGTCATTTATTTCGTCATGGTAGACTTCCTCCGCGAAAAAACCGGGACGGCTTGTGCCAACCTGGTTGCCATCTGCGTCATAATGTATTTTTCTATCTCCAAATAAGCCAGGGCGACTTTTGCCAACATATTTTCCATCCTCGTAGTGGTAGGTCATACCAAATAGACCGGGCCTGCTTGTTATACGCTTTTTTCTCATGCTAAACCCCTCCATTGAGATATTTTATTCCGTGTCCGATATTTCAGATGTCTAAATCCTGTGAATACAGAATATCAAAAAGAGTGTCCCATAAACAGTACACCATAAAACCCTATATTTCGACAAAATAAGCCGAAAAAAATTTGAGAGTATATTTTCTACCTACTTCCAGTAGTGAGCAGCCCGTAAGACCGGGCTACCCCTACCGGATAGAGTAGATTAGGACACCTTATTCTGTGTCTGATATTTCAGATACTTATGCTTTTCCACCAGCCTGTCCACTTCCTCTATGCCCTTAAACTTAAAGGCAAGTGTGCCATCTGGCTTGACTGTGATACTCTCCAATCCTGCAATCTTTTCTTCTCTGCTTATCGTCTTAAACTTCTTGCGCCATAGTTCCCGTTGCTCTTGCAGATATGCTATGGTTTCATCTACCGCCGCTATATCCTCTTGGACTTCCTCATTAGAGCGTGATAATTGCTTTATCGCAAATAACAGCCGTTCTTCCTCTGCTTTCAGCGGCTCCACCCGTTCATCCAACTGCGCTTTGCTAAACATATCAGACATATACAAGTCTAATAACTTATCTTTCCGCGCCGCTATCTCTGCAAGTTGTTCTTTCATATAGTTTACTTCATCGGCGGTTTGCTTGTCAATCTGGCTTTCCAGCGCCGCCCGGATACCCTCTAATTCCTCCACACCTCTGGAAAACCGAAAGAGCAGACCATTACCGAATGCCCTGCTTTGCAGATAGCGGTTTATCGTTGTTTCAGACACATTCGGATTACTGCATAGCATGACCCTGTTTCCATCCTTATCCCTACTCATAGTGCGCTTTTTCTTGCAGGCGTATGTCCGTACCCTGCCGCCCGCCGACTTGATATAGTCGCTACCAGAAGAAAAGTAATGCTCGCCGCAACAGCCGCACACTAATTTTCCTGCAAACTCTGTCTTACCTGTGTATATGCCCCTGCGCTCCTTGTGCTGTACCTTGCTCTCAAGCGTTCTCTGCGCTTTTTCAAATGTGTCCATATCCACAATGGCTGGCACCTTGTCCGTTTCAAATATCACGGCTCTGCCCGTTTCTCGTACAGGGTGCTTTTCAAAAATCGTCCCCGTTGTAAACCTCTTTCTTGCCCCATGCCCTGTATAGGTCACATTCCGCAGCATTATCAACAGACTTCTGCCGCTAAATGGCTTTCCCTGCCTTGTAAAGATACCACGCTCGGCCAAATACTCGCTGATCCGCTGTACCCCCATACCCTTATTGGTGTATAGGTCGAATACCAGCCGCACCACCTCTGCCTCGTCCTCTCTTATCTCCAGCCTGTTCTCCGGCTTTGGATAATACTTATAGCCGTACAAATTACCGTGTGCGTGGATATTGCCCCGCTTGATACCCTCTTGTATGCCAAACAGCACCTTGCGGCTTTTGTCCCTGCTCTCGTTCTCGTCCAATACCTGCAACATCTGAACTACCATAATATCAGCGTCCCGCTCGGTGGATAATCCCGTATCTACAAAGTCCACATATACGCCATTCTTGCGGAGCGTTTTCAAAAGCATATCGGCGCTGACATTTCGGGCAAATCGGCTGGTATTCTTTATCAAAATACGGCTGAATTTCGGCTTGCCTGTGATACGGAATAAGTCGCCGTCCATTTGGGTTTTGTCAATCCCGGCGTCTAAAATCATCTTGTCAAACTCTGGACGCTTTAGGCTTGTGCCGCTCCGTCCTCTATCTGCATAGAGGCAGACAAGTTCATAGTTTTCGTTTTCCCCGAACTCCCGCTGAAAATAGGCAATCTGATTTTCAAAAGAAGTCAACTGCTCCTTGTCCTTGGTGCTGACACGGCAGTAGGCGCATACTTTCACCCGCTTAAATGTTCGTTCCATCGGTCTACCTCCTTTTGGAAAAATATGCCGCCCTCGCATTTTGAGAGCGGCATATAATAAATTTATCCAGCCGAAACACTTGCTAATGCTTCTTTCTGCCTTTCAGCGTCATACAGCCCGTTGACTATATCAGCAGTTGCCGTGTAGCCGTTATTTGCAATCACTTCCCCGTCAAATACAGCATACGCAATAGTATTTGTATCAGCAAAGTAAATAAATGTAAATTCACTTCTCACTTCTGCTCCGAAAGAGTTTTGTGCGTCTACATATGACTGAACTGCAACATAATGCTGATTTTTTCCAAAACTCCACCCATCGGTGATATTCGGAAAATCTGCGCTTTTCGGGGATTTTAGCAACTGCTTTACAGTTTCCATAGTGGCATATTGATAATCTGACATATCCGAAATAGACATGGGTATATACCATTCCTCGTAAAAAGCCATGTCATATGTAACTTGTAAAGAGCCAAATGTTTCGCCCTCTATCAGATCTGCTCGGAAGTCATCTATTCCATCGGCAGGACAGCGGTAGCGCAAAACAGTACCGTTATCTTCGGCCTTAGAACCGTTTTCTCCCATTGATATTCCAAATGCGTTCAGAATTTCATCGCTATCGGTGTAAGGATATGTGTTGTATGAAGTAAACCTTACAACACTGTTGTTGACCAAAGCAAACGAAACATCGCCTAATCCCTCTGCGTTATCATAATCATAATAAACGCAAGGAACTTCAAAAGCTCCAGTACAAGTGCCTTCGTCCACGCTATCAGGCTGACCTAAAATCCCAATCAATTCTGCGCCAGTTACTTTAGAGAATTTGGTCACATCATATACGATTTCATCGCTTTGGATATTCTCGCCTGTAACATTTCCTTGCATGGTACTCGGATTACTTAGACCACCGGAAGAAATGGCGGCGGCGATAACAATTAGGCACATCACCAAACTATAACCAAGCCCAATCCTATTGATACGGCGAGAAAATGGTTTTTTCCACAGTAGGAGGACAATAGCAAGGTATGGCATAAATACGATGGCTAATGCAGTCCAAAATTTAATATTCGGCTTTACCTTACCGATGTTATTTCCCTCGTTATAAACTTTTCCGTCTACCTCAATGTCCCGTGAACCGCACTTGGAACAGTGATAAGGGTTGCGCTGTGTATATTGCATTTGAGCAATTTCTTCGGTTGCGTTTCGGTATTTCTTTCCATGCAACAAAGGAGCCCGTTTGAGTTTTGCGTACTGAATATTATCCTTTTGCCTATTGTATTCTTTAATATCTTCGTCCGTTGCATACCAAACATTTCCGCATTTCCTACACTTGAATTCATGCTCTTTCATTGGGCTGTTCCTCCTCTAAAGTATGATTTTCTCGCTCCTGCTGTTCGCGAATTGCCTTATACAGCGTTCCCTGTGCTAAACCGCAGATTTCACAGATTTCAGCAACGCTATGGGTCTGCGCCCTGTAAAGTTTCAGAGCCTTTTCAACCGTCTTTGCGTCCTTTGGCGGTCTGCCGCCTTTACGCCCTCTTGCCCTCGCCGCTTTCAAACCCTCATTTGTTCGCTGTACCGTTAAATCTCGCTCGAACTGGCAAAGAGCGGATAAAACAGTAAGGAGCAATTTTCCAGTAGGAGTGCTGATGTCGATATTCTCTTTCAAACTGATTAAGACAACGCCCTGCTTCTCAAAATGTTCAATAAGCGCAAGCAGGTCTTTGGTAGAACGCCCCAGCCTGGAAAGACTCTCAATTACGACTGTATCATCTTTCCGCAACTTGTCTAACAGCCTATTCAATTCGGGGCGGTTGCGCTTTGTGCCGGTCATTTTTTCTGTCAGCAGTTCATCTACTCCATAACTGTTCAGAGCGTCAATCTGTCTATTAAGGCTCTGTTCTTCTGTGCTTACCCGAGCATAACCGAAAATCATTTTATATCCCCCCTTTACAAAATTGCTGTGTAATATTATATAACACGGACGCTCCTATTTTGCAAGTAGTTTTTTAACTTATTTTTGAATGTATATATAATTACAAAAACAAGCTAAACTATTTGTAAAAACGGGGGTGGTTTCAATATGTTTATTATTCAAAAAAATGATGCATCCAGCAAAACCATTCGTATGCCAAATGCTTTAATAGAGCAGTTAGAGGAAATTGCGGCGAGCGAGGATATTTCTTTTAATCAGCTTGTAGTACAATGTTGTGAATATGCGCTTGCAAATCTCCCTAAAAATGATGGGAAAATTACTTGCACAGAACAGTTCATAAGCAGGAAAAGACAAATAAAATCAGCTTTTGAAACATATTATCTGGCTGAACACCCAGCGGCAAATAAAACAACAGTCATGCAAGTGTTTGCCGACGCAATTTATCCTACTCAACGCCGCCACGCCGCCCTCGGCATAGACTTATATAGCGTTCTCTCTGGCAAAATAAGCATAGACGAATACCGTAGCACACTTGAAAGCTATTTTCTGAAAATCAATCGGAACAACCCTGAGAGCCAAGCCCGAAACTATGCCAATTGCACGAAACAGCTAAAAGCGTTCATGGAGCAGGCTGACCTGATTTAGACCGAAATTTTTTGATGAAAGACGAAGAAAAATCTGAAAATAATTGATCTCTACCCATTGAGCGACCTTTATTTACAGTACCACCACAAAAACCGGAGGTAGGGTCGGCATAGATTGTCAGTAACTATACAAGGATATGGAAACCGTTGAATGGTTCTCCATATCCTTGCTTTTTGCTCTATGGTTTGTATTGTATCGTATCGTTTTGGCTCTGCTAATGCTGTTCTATCGTACTTTATAGATATAACATAGCTTTACAAAATACGAATGATTTTTGTAATCTGTGTACCCGCTGTTTTTCAGCAGTCAAAAGTGTGCATTTTATTACAATAACTTTTGCATTTAACTATTTACAACAAATTACCGTTTTTTGTAATTTACAACACGCAGTTTGATTGGTACTTCCATTTTGGAGTACCAACTTTTTTATTTAGTTGACAATCTGTTATCTGCAATCGCCCATCTGCAAACTGAAGTGCTATATGATAATAATGCTTGAGGTGAGCAAGATGATATATAACCTGTCCGCACGATTAAAACAGCTACGGCAGGAAAAACACCTAAAGCAAGAGCAAGTCGCATTGTTGGTGGGTGTCACAAAATCCGCTGTTTCAGCCTGGGAGCTTGATATGCGTCAACCTTCGTATGAGGCGTTAATCCGATTGGCCGAACTGTACCGTGTGAGTACAGACTATTTACTCGGTCGTACTTACAGCCGCTCCATAGACCTAACCGGACTGACCAATGCAGAGATTGCCCTAATATGTGAACTTGTTGCGTCTATGAAAGCCAAAAATCAAAAGTTGGAGGAGTTTATATGAAAAAAGTGATAAGCCTGCTGTTGGGACTAACAATGTTGCTGTATTGTTCCATACCCGCTTTTGCCACAGACAGTGAAATAGCGGAAAACCCGTTGACTGTTTCCGACCCTGCACCGCCCACTCAACAAGAGCCACCCGCCGCCCCTGTTACCGTTTCCACGCTGGACGAGTTAAAGACTGCGATTGCCGCCGCTCCTAATGTGGCAATCATCTATATCGACAACTGTATTATGATTTCAGACGAAACTGTAAGCACAGAGAAGATAATCACGCTTGCCCGTGCAGATGGATATGCTGGCGACTTAATCTCTCTTGGCAGTAACGGCGGGATTTCTGGCTTTACTTTTTATGACACCAGAGATTTCAGCAATACGATAATCGTGGGTGTAGACGCAGAAAACGCAATGATTGAGCGGTGTATTTTCTCTGGAAATGAAAACGCCCTCACATGGTTTATCTGCGTATGTGGCAGCGCATCTGTTGTCAACTGCTATTTTGCAGACGGCGGGTTTGCAATACAGAATACCGATATTGGCACTGTTACCGTCCGTGACTGTACTGTTGTCGGCGTTTCTTTGCCCGATGGCGAAAGCCCCGTACTCAACAATGGCACTATGACGATGGAACACACAAATGTTTATCAAAATACAAGCGGAGTCTTGAATAACGGCAATCTTACAGTAAACGGCTGTGAGATTGCGGATAATATCAGCACTGGTGGAGTTGATATTGATAACCGTGGTACATTGAGCATATCGGCTGATACCGCAGACAGAGGATTTTATAAAACGGACACAGGCGAAGAAGTGACCTTGCCTCTGTCTGAATATTCCGACCCGACTATGTTTTTATGCTTAACCGAGGAACAAGCGAAAGAATATTTTGCGCCGCCTACAACGCCTGATGAAGAACCGACACCCACGCCCGAGCCTACACCCGAACCAGATGTAGAAGAACCTACTACTACCCCAGAGCCTACACCAGAACCAGAGCCTACACCAGAACCCAGCGAGGATGATAATTATACGCCGCCGAGCCGCCCCAGCAGGCCCAGCCGCCCCGCACAGCCTACCACTGAAAAAGAGCCTGTGACCGAGCAGGACGCCGCCCCTGTGTTTGCCTGTGGTGACGCTGTGATTGATGTTTCCCGCTCCGTAGCGTTGCAAGGATATGGTGACGGACTTCTTCATTTGGAGGACTACTTAACAAGAGGGCAGATGGCAACCATTATCTACCGCCTGTTAGATGATGATACACTGGAAAAATACGATACAGCGGAAAGCGTCTTTTCCGATGTGCCTAAAGATAGTTGGTGCTGCCGCTATGTTTCCACGATTGCCAATGCCGGAATTGTGGCAGGCGTTGGCAACGGAAACTTTAGCCCGAACAGCCGCTTGACATGGGCGCACATTCTCACCGTTTTAACCCGCTTTGTCACGGCGCAGGACTATGCCCTGCAATCTATACGCTATGACGGCTGGGCGCTGAAATCTGTAAAGACAGCCGTTGCTCTCGGCTGGATTGAAGATACTGCAAACTTTAACCCTAATGCGCCCATTACCCGCGGCGAGTTCACCGACCTTGTAAATGGCGTACTTGCCCTGTATCAAACTATATGATTAACGATGAAATGATACAGTACCTTAAAACGGTGCAGGAGAAGAATGTCATAGAGCGCAGAGAACGCCTTGCCAAAATCATATACAAATATCCCAATATTGATATTTGCAGTGGCCGGATTCCAACGCAAGAAGAAATCTATGCAATACAACGGTGTCCGCTATATGACGGTATGTTAATTATCTTCAATCCTTTAGAAAATGAAGAAAAGGAGTAGTAAATATGAGTAGAAGTGTTGCCGTAAGAAGAAAATGGAATAAGCCTGTTGAACTTGCACCCGATGTTCCAATCATCGGAACAAATGGAGCAAAAATTCGTGAAATTGTAGGAGAAACAATTAGACAATGTCCTAAGTTAATTCTTTCGGTTGTCTATCTGCCGTCCTTAGAAGAACTTAGAGCATGGAGAGATGAGGGGGTTTATGATGGTGTGTTAATTATCTATGACCCCATAAAAGGATATGAAAACGGTATAATCAAAGACCTACCTGTTGAAGAACTTGTTGCCATAGCGAAAACCTTTTATAATATGATGGTATATACTACCGATGTCCCCTTGCCCTCTAATAACTGCCTAAAACGCTTTCGTCAAATAAATTATATGCAGGGCGGATTGGTAATTTTTCACAAGAGCGGTAAGGAAATTCCATATGGAAATAGTTAAAGTTAAGAGCGGCTATACAGTATTGCCTACTGTGTAGCCGCCCTTTTTTAGTCCGGTATTTCATCTTCCCCGACAAAGATAATGACCCTTGCGCCCTCTGGCAGTTTTGCCAACTCTGCTCGGCTTGGCTTGCCGAAAAAGACATACTGCCGCCTTTTGCCGTTGGCTTTCCGCTCCATCTGTTTCAGTTTTTTCAAGAGGACTTTACTCTGCATTGAAACATTCCTCCAAACGCTCCATTCTCGCTAAAATATCCCGGCTTTCTGCATAGCGTGAAGTGTAGTTAAAAATCAGCTCCGTTGCCCTCAATCTGGCGTTGATGGTCGCTTTTGGGTCGTTCAGCACCGCAACTACATTTTCAACCGCCGTTTCCAAACTGCTGGATAACTTCGTCCACGCCGCATTGACGATTTTCTCTTTCATATCCTGCAAAGCGGCCTGGAAGTCCTCGTTCTGCAAATACTTGTAGCCCGTATTTCGGTTAATATGGGCTTCTCTGCAAGCGTGAGCGAGGTTATCCGTCCTGGCATACTCAATAAGAAAAATGGATTGTTTTGTGGTCAATCCTGCAATTTTTTCAATCTCCATAAAATCACCCCCTAAAAAGTTTCCTGTTGGTTTATGCTTACTCTGTCCCGTTTCTCTATGCTCACAGTATGCTTACATTCGCAAAGTTGGACTTGCTCTGCCTGCTCTCGTGGCGTTTCTCGCTGTTTTCTGTGCTGTCGGTGGTAGTAACAGCAGAAATATCCTCAACGGCGATCTCGCTTGTTTCTCGCTGTGAGAGCGTGGAGTTTACACTGTCCTCATGTGGACTTTGCTGTGGAACAGCCGTACTTTCTGCCTGTTTTGCACATTCTCTCGTAATCTGCTGGTCTACCGCATAAGGAATATACCCCCATCTGCCGCCCACTTCATTTTTCGCTCTTACAGCATTATCCACTGATACGCTGGTATCTTGGAAATAGATAGTCCCCGCTCGTTCTGACATATCGCGGCTAACCTGTTGCTCTGCTCTCTCTAACATCTTGTTGCCAATAACAGCCGCTTGCATATAAGGCAGTAACTGAGATTGCAGACTATCCAGTTTCGCCGCCTTATCTGCGTCAAAAGCCCTTTCTGCCGCTGTTTTTGCGTTTTTTGACGCAACCTCATAGCGCACCTTTGCATACTTGCCCACCTCATTGTCAGCAGACAAGAACATAATCGCCCTTGCGCCCTCCTGCGTGTCAATATATTCGTCTAAAATACAAAGTGACTGTGTAAGGTCGTTCTTTCCCTCGTTCAAAATGCGAGTTTTGATAAGCGTCTGCATAAACTGCAAATCAGCAAGTTCCTTTTCCGTATAGTTGTATCGAAATCTTGTGTCATTCACTTTGACAATCTTCTGATTGAGTTCTGCAATACACCGATTATTTTCTATAACCGCTCTCTGCACCTTAGACAGCCACTGTCTATTCAGTTCCCACAAATGCTCCCTATACCATTCGTCTGTGTAGCCGTGGTCTTTCTTTGACTGCTGTAAAGCGGCAAGTGCAGACGGATAAGGCTTTTCATCAATAAGCCTTTGCAAAGTAGTCTGCTTGCTGGAAAAAAGTTCGCCCTTAAAAAGTTTCCAGCCTTCAACAATAAACTTTTCACTCATAGTTCCTTATTCTCCTTTCGCTCTTTCCATCATGTTGCTTGTAGTAACTGTCCTCTCTGCCGAGGGGTAAGGCGTGACAGTACATCTTTTCAACGCTTCATCAAAAGACAGTTCCTTTCTTTTCTGCCTGTATATACGCATATACTCCCGTCTGCGTTTTCGCTTTAACTCCTCTGGCTTTTTTGGCCGCGCCAAATTTTTTCGCCCCTTTCTTTTTTTCGCTGTTTATACTGTTTCGAGTTAAAAATAGTCTGTTTACCCAGCCGCAAGCCTGCGAGCCGTAAACGCTCTATTGTTATTACATAACACTTCACCGCCTTTTGCAGACTTCCGCAAAAGCCCCACAGCACAACGGCTTTAGAAAATGCTCCCTAAATGAGAAGCGTACAATTTTGCCCGTTATACACGACGCAAAATTGTACTCTGCCTCTCGATATATTCTGTTGTCTGCGCTATCCGTTCCGCTGTTTTCAAGTGCTGTTTGGAATATTTGCAGTCTGGATGGCTTTTCCTCATGCTCTCTATAATGCGCTCGGCGCAACTGCTTGCCCCGTAGCCCTCCACCATGATATGAAGGTGCGGCGGTTCGTCTGTGCAGGGCGTTACCCGCTCGCCGTTGTGTATGCGCTTTTCAGAACAGATAAAGCGTTTCCTGCCGCCCTCGCTCTTTGGCTTGTCATAACCCATTTTGCCGTACCACTGTGAACTCGTGACAGATAGGCCGAGCAGAAAGGTTATGTCCTCGTCCTGTTTCTTCTTTAGCCTAATACAAACAGCCCGAAGTCGGTTTAATTCTTTCTCTGCCTGTTCTACGCTGTCAAACTTGCGAGGGTCGTTCAGAAAATAGGCTGTATCGACTTTCCTGTTCATTTCACCCCCTCCTGTTTGCTTGGCGTAATACTATTTTACAATCTGAAAAGGGAGAAATAAAGCGGATTTTGCCATATTCCAGCAAGTTCTACGATTACAACAACCGTCCCTCTCATTTTCCTAAGAAAAAAATAGAGCCGAAAACAGCACCTTGCACAAAAGCAAAAAGCAAGCCGCAAATATCTCTGCGACTTGCCTTTAGACCCATTGAGAATACTGCTTTTTTAGCCGTTGATAAACACCGTTGAAATGCAATATAAAACCAATGATATGTTGCCGCTGGAACTGTCCTTTGAAGATTTTAACGGCACAGAGAAAATTGCTTATTTGCCGGACGGACAAAATTTAAGTACTGACGGAATAAATGGCGGTCATGAACCTGCCGTTGGCGATTTGTGTCTCTATGCACCTTGGGGGAATCTCTGTATTTTTTATAAGAATTTTCGTTATTCTGATGATCTCTATTCCATCGGTCATATAGACAGTGGCATGGATGTTCTTTCAGGCATGGACGGCAATTTTACTGTTATGCTGGAAAAAGGGAACTAACTGATGTTGAGGAGAAATCATATGGAATATCGCAATCTACTGAAAGGTAAAAAAATCCGTATGCTGGCTGTTTTACTGTGCATGGGTTTGGGATTAACCGCTTGCTCTACATCGAAATCCGAAGCAGAGCAGACGGAACATACCAAATCTTTTTTTGCAACGGTACGATGTGATATCTGGTAGATATGGGCAGAAACCGTCAGAACTTGGACAGGGGTTAAAATCCATTACCGAGCGCATCAGTGAAATGGGTATGGGGGAAATGTGCATACGTGAGTTTATTGATAAGGCGAAATCTTATATGGAGATGCCAAATCCGACACCCAAACTGCTACGGGTATTTATCCGCAGGGTTGAGGTATACGAAAAGTTCGAAAATTATTCACGCGCTTGCGGAAACCCAATCGTTATCCGCCTTGTGTTCTAACTGCCCGAACAAAACGGTATGCCTGCCTTAGAAAAGGTTATGTTGCCAATGCAAATGCCTGTCTAAAAAGCAGTAACCGGAAGGCGCAAAGCCTTCCGGTTACATACTACATTCAATTACTCCCTAACAACACGAACCATTTTTCGTCAGGGTGTTTTATTTAAAGTTCCATATCCAGTTCTACCGGGCAGTGATCGCTGCCAAACACATCATCCCGAAGGAGGATATCCTTTACTGCGTCTTTTATCCGCCGGGAAACGATAAAATAATCGATACGCCATCCCGCATTGTTGGCCCGGGCGTTAAAACGGTAAGACCACCAGGTGTACCTGCCGGTAGTTTCAGGGTATTTGTCCCGAAATACATCGATAAATCCGCTTTCCAGCAGCTGGGTCATTTTCGCCCTCTCCTGATCGGAAAATCCCGCGTTTCCCCGATTGGTTTTCGGATTTTTCAGGTCGATCTCCTCATGGGCAACGTTTAAATCCCCGCAATAGATCACCGGCTTTTTTTCGTCCAGCCCCAGCAGATATTCCCGCAGAGCGTCCTCCCATTCCATCCTGTAATCAATCCGGGCAAGTTTTTCCTTAGCATTGGGGGAATAGGCATTGACCAAATAAAACTTTTCGTACTCCAAGGTCAGTACTCTTCCTTCATCGTCATGGCCTGGTCTGTCAAAATGACGCTTTACCGCAAGAGGAGAAGTCTTGGTAAATACCGCCGTACCGGAATACCCTTTGCGCACCGCGCTATTCCAATACTGCTCATATCCAGGCAGCTGAATATCCGCCTGCCCCTCCTGCATTTTCGTTTCCTGCAGACAGATCATATCCGCTCCGCTTTGGGACGCATACTCATAAAAGCCTTTGGTGATACACGCCCGCAGACCGTTGACATTCCAGGTAACAATTTTCATTAAACTTTCCTCCCAATGGACTACCGATAGGCTTTCGCACTTACCAGCTGAATATCTTTGGATAGATATTCCTCTTTCATTTTCTGCGGATCGCTGTAATCGGTGGACAAATACTTTTTATTATCATCCGCGAAGGTGGTAGTCATTATACTCTCCCCGCCCAGAAGATTCTGCGCTAGTACGCAGCCCACAAAATTAGCGCCTGAGGAAACCCCTACCCCCAGCCCCAGTTGCTGGGAAAGCATCCGAGCCATAATGAGGGCGTCTCCATCGTCTACAGAGATTACCTGATCCAGTTCCTTTAACTTCAAAAGCTCCGGAATAAACTCATCGGAGATCCCCTGTATCCGGTGGCTTCCAATTTTATATCCGGTGGACAGGGTAGGCGAGCTGAGCGGTTCCAGAGGAAACCCTTTGGCGTTGGGGTTTTCATCCCGCAGCCGGCGGGTAATTCCCATAACCGTACCGCCGGTGCCTACTCCAGCTACCACCCCGTCCGGCACAAGCCCCAGCCGCGCCAGCTGGGAAACAATCTCTTCCCCGGTAGTAAGATAATGGGTCTGGGTGTTATCCTCATTGGAGAACTGGCGGGGTAAAAATACTCCGCCCTTTTTCGCCAGCTCCTCCGTCATCTCAATGGAACCTAAAAAGCCCCCTTCTTCCCGGGATACCAGGCGTACTTCTGCCCCATAGCTCAGCATCAGGTTTTTTCGCTCGGCGCTCATCCAATCGGGCATATAAATCACCACGGGATGCCCTAAAAATCGCCCCATAGCGGAAAAAGATATCCCCGTATTTCCGCTGGTGGCTTCCACAATGGTATCTCCCGGATGAATTTCTCCCTGTTCGTAAGCTTTTTTTAGCACATGAAACGCAACCCGGTCTTTGATGCTTCCGGTAAGATTGTAGTATTCCGCCTTGGCAAAAATCCGTCGAAGTTCTCCTCGATACCGGTAGCAGATTTCCACCATTGGGGTATGGGAGATCATCGGCGCAATACTGTCAAATTTCTTTTGTATCGACTGGTCCATGAAAAGTCTTCCTCTCGCAAATCATTCTTCGTTGGCCGCACAGTAAATATGGTATACATCCTCCATGTCCAGCACCTGAAACGCACCGATTCTGCGGGTGTTTTCATAGGTACAGCGGAAACTTAATTCTCTTAAATCTTCCTCGGTCAGTTCTCCCAGGTTAAGCTCCGGCAGGCATACCGGCATATCCAAAGATTTAAAATATTCTACTGTCTTTTCAATCCCCATGCGGGCTGCTTTCACATCGTCCGTCTCGCACACGCCCCATACCTTCCTGGCATACCGGGCGAAACGGGAGGGCTTTGTCATATATACATAGTTGGCCCAGGCCTTCCATACCGCTGACAGGGACGCTCCATGGGCTACGTCGTATTTGGCGCTGAGTTCATGCCCCAACTGATGGCACGAAAAATCCGTCGCCGCAACTCCCAGGCCGGTAAGGCCGTTATGGGACAGGCTGCCCGCCCACATCAATTCCGACATCGCCTCATAATTATGGCTGTCCTGGATCGCTGTGCTGCCATTTTCGATAGTTACCCGGAGCACTGCCTCCGCCAGCTGGTCGGTAAGCTCATTTCCCTCTTCCTGGGTAAAATAGCGCTCTGTGGTATGCATCATGATATCCACAATTCCGCAGCCAATCTGGTATTTAGGCAGGGTATAGGTGTTTTCCGGATTCATTAAAGCGAACACAGGACGGTTGATATCCAAGTTGCAGGAGCGTTTCAGGTTTCCATCCTGGTTGGTCAGTACGCTGGAGTTGCTGGTTTCGCTGCCCGCTGCGGGAATGGTCAGCACCGCCCCCACCGGAGTAGAGACCGTCGGTACTTTTTTACGCAGATAGTAGTCCCAAATATCATCCTGCGGGTTGGCAAGTCCCAGGGCAACCGCTTTGGCAGTATCCAAAACACTTCCTCCGCCTACCCCTAAAAGGAAATCCACCTTCTCTTTCCGGGCCTCCTCCAGCGCTTCCTTTGCAAATGCAAGGTAGGGGTTGGCGTGTACGCCTCCTTTTACTATATAGCGTATGCCCGCCGCCTTTAAAGAGTCCTCCACCCGGCCAAGCACGCCGTTTCTCACAGCACTGCCTCCGCCGTAAAGAACCATAACGGATTTTTTATTCATCTGGCGGATCAGTTCTCCCGCCCTGGTTTCGGCGCCTTTTCCAAAGTATATTTTTGTTGGTGTATAAAACTCAAATTTTTGCACGCAGTTCATCCTCCCCAGAATGTCATTTCAGTATAATAAACATTAGTTTTCATTATACCATATCCCCCCTCCCTATTCCAGTCCTTCTCCCTCAAAACGGCGAAAACCCGGAGAAAGTTTTCAAAGAAAAACTTTCTCCGGGTTTTTCAGGGGGAGTTGGGTGGAGTGTACCCTTTATTTTGCTGTGTAAGGCAAGTATTTTTTAAGGGTATTAAGTCCCCGAAGCAGATCTTCTTCCGGATGGGGATAGTATGCCTCGTCTCCCAGCTCTAAGGTCATATAGCCTTTGTATCCATGTTTGGACAGAGCTTTGAGATGTTCTTCCAAGGGCTGTTCCCCGTCGCCCCAGGTCATATGTCCCGTAGGAGTACCGTCGTTGAGATGGATATGGGTAATCTTATCCCCCAATACCTGGAAAAACTCCTCCAGAGATTTTCCTTCATTACATACAGGTACCGTATCAATACAGCATTTTGCCATGGGAGAATCCAGCTCCGCCAGCATTTTCTGGGTAGTAGCCAGATTATTCACCAAGTTGGATTCCTCCGGCAGAAGGATTTCAAAAGCGATTTCAACTCCTTCTTTTTCCGCCGTTTTTAAAATTTCCCGAATACTGTCCGCAGAGCGCTTCCACGCCTCGTCTACCGTTTCGTCAAAATTGCCCCAGCCGGAGGTAAGAAGCATCCGCTCCACTTCCAGTTCCGCGGTCTGCTGGACATATTTTTTAAAGTATTCTACGCTGCGTGCGCGGAGAATATCGTCCGCCGCCGCAATATTCACCGGGTACAAGCATTGTTCCGGGGTGACGCATACAATTTTCATCCCTCGCTGCGCTACCATTTTTTTCATTTTAGGAACCGGATTTTCCCAGCTGTCACTGTTGCAAAAATGGGGAGAACCCGCCCACAGCTCAAAGTTTTTTACTCCTAGTTTATCGATAGAATTAATAAAGGTTTCAAAAGAAGTGCGCTGATAATGCATATTCATCGCCGCGACCTGATCAAAGGTAATCGTTTTCATCCACAATATCCTCCCTTATAATAAAGTTTCTCAGCCCGCCCGCACTGCCGGCGGGCGGGCTTAAATGGTTTTAATTAAAAGATAAATCCTGCTACTAAGAAGCAGACAGCTGAAAGGACTACCGCAATTACCGTATATTGAATGGCTGTGGTAGATGCCTCGTATACGTCTGTTTTCGTAGCGGCGGCCGCTACCAGCGCACCGTCAGAGTACAGACATCCCTGACTGCCCCAGATACCCGCGCAGATCAAAGCCGCGATGGTTAAGTAAGGATTGGCTCCTGTGGCTGCCGCCAACGGAATAACAATCGGCAGCGCCATCATGTACAGCGACCAGTTGAAGCTTACCAGGAACTCGGTAATAGCAAATACCACGAAAATGATAAACGGCAGAAGTTTCGGAGAAAGAACATGGGCGGTCAGTCCTACGATATAAGGAGCAAAGCCCATAGCGTCCAGCTGATTTACCAGTACCAAAGAAACTCCGAACAGTACGGTCAGCATAGTCATATCTTTCATTCCGCCTAAAAGGATCTCATTGATGAACTGTTTCGGGGTACAAACTCCCTGAAGCACAAACAGAAGGAAGGTGACCACCAAAGAAGCGATGATACCGACCATAATATCCAGGCCAGCCATCAGAGCGCCCACCAACAGAGCGATTACCGGCAGGAAGAAATTGATCATACGGGGTTTCATATCTGGATTAAGATCTTCCGCTTCGATCTCAGTTTCATCTCCCATTTCCTTGCCGCTGGCCGCCGGAGCAACCGGACCGCCGTCTTTGACACGCTGAACCGCTTTTTTCATCTTGCCAAAGTCCGGAATAATACCCAAGGCGCTCAGAAGACCAATCAGCAGAATGATAATCGGAAAGAACATGAAAGGAACGCATTTCATATATTCGATAACGCCTTCCCCGGAAGCGGCAAATCCACTGGTTTCCAGAAGCACGGCCACGAATACCACCCATGCGCCCAAAGGCCACAAGGTTGCGGAGGCAACGGCGGAAGAACGAATAACAAAAACCGTTTTTTCTCTGGGGATTCCATAGCTGTCCGCCAGCGGGGTGATTGCCGCACCAGCGGTAAAGGCGCTCAACTCGTCGTCCACGGAAAGCCCGCAGTCAAGCAGCCAGATGATAAGCAGAGCCAGCTTGGAACTTTTTGCTTTTTTCTTTGCCCAGTTAGCGAACGCCGTAGCGCCGCCGCCTCTGGACACCGCCGCCAGTACGCTTCCGATGAGGAAATACAGCAGTATCATACGCGCGTTGTCATAATTCAGCAGCGCTCCGATCTGCTCCTCCGTAAAGGCTAATATCACCTCGGATCGGAACCTCATAAATACTGTTAGGAATGAGCTCCAGATAAATGCCTCCAAAAAACTCTTGGTCAGAAGAACAAAGATGAACATCAAAGCCGGTATCATCAGTGTCCATGCACCGTAATCCACCTGGAGTTCTTCCGGAAGCTCTTCGCCCGCATCGAAATCGACTGCTTCCACCGCTTCGGCATAATCATAATAGGACGCTTGCTCATGGGGAGCAAAAAAACCTACAATGATAAATGCCACCAGCATAATGGCGTAGGCCGCAACTCTTTTTCGATCGCTGAAAAAACTAGACATACATATCCCCCTTTTGTTTTTATTAAAGCGGCATACCAAAAGTTCTATATGCCGCAACTCCAACACAGCTCAAACAGTATCAGTACTCTACTACCTTATAATATCTGCGGATATCCAGCGAATGGCCTCTTTGGGCCTCCAGATGGATGCTTACCCGGTCCAAAACCGCTGTCATTATAATAGGGGACAAATACTGACGGAACTCGTCGCTAATCCCCGCAAGCCGGTAATCCGCTGTATCAAATACGGTTAAATTCTTGGTATATCGTTTTGCAAAGTCGATTACCCGCTGGCACATGGGCCGGGTTTCATCCTCGCCCATGATGACAATTAAGCTCATATTATCGTCCACCAGCTCCAGAGAACCGTGGAAAAATTCCGCCGCTTTCACCGACTTTGTTTTGATCCACTGCATCTCTTCCATAACGCACATAGCGTAGGAATATGTCTCTCCCCACACGCTGCCCGCGCCGGTCAGCATATGATAAGGGGCGTCTTTATAACGAATAGCAAACTGCTGCGCCTTTTCATCGCACTGTTTTTTTACCTCTACCAAAGCGTCCGGCAGCTTTGCCAGATTTTCACAGAACTCCTCGTATTTTTCAAAATCCCCATGTTTGTGCATCAGGGAAAAATACAGCATATAAAGAACGATATAATCCGCATCCGAAGCGGAAAAATCGTCCATTTCATTGACAATGGCATAGCTTGCGTCTTTTACAAACGGAACGTCCTCTTTCCCGGAAATACAGATGGTGGTAGCGCCTTTTTCCTTGCAGTATTTGGCCGCCGCCACGGTTTCGCTGGTGGTGCCGGAAGAGGAGGTAAAAATGCAAACCGACTCTTTTCCCAGCTGATTGTGTCCGGAAACTACCAGTTCCGCCGCGATTTCCAGATAGGCGGGAATGGTAGATTTGGTTTTAAGAAAATGCTCAAAGGGCATAAACATAGCCGCCGATCCGCCGGAACCGATTAAAAACAGGTTTTTATATCCTTTTTGTGTTACCGCCGCAGTAATCTCGTCAATGCGGCTTTTCAGCTTCATAGCCCCTTTACCAATACGAAGGTACGTTTCCTCATTAAAATTGATCATCCGTGATCCCCCTACTCAAAATAATGACCTTAAATGGTCGATAATGTATACATTTATTATATTTAACATACCACTTAAGGTTTTATTTGTCAATAACTATATATATTTATAATTCTCTAATAATTTGCATAATTTTTTTGTTGAATTGTACAGTTTCGTTTTAAAGATCAATAAAAATATTTTAATATTTTATTATACCAGTTGCTTTTTTTCTTAAATTGGTATACTATAGTGTCAGTGGTAGTTTAAATATACCATTTTTTCCTATTTCCAGTTTTTTCCCAGCTGACTTGCAATATCGGCCGATTTTTTTCGTTTTTGTTTTTTACGCAACGCATACCACCCCCAGTATTTCTGAAAAAGGTTAGCCTAATTGGTCTTTTCCTCTATACCAACCATAACAGGAGGTGCCCTATGTATAAAAAAATACCTATTTATCAGCAGCTGGCTGAGCTGCTGCGGGAAAAAATCGAAAAGGGTGAATACGCTTTTGGCAGTTCTCTTCCTTCCGAGCGGGAAATCGCAGAAACTTACGAACTTAATCGTATGACGGTTCGTAAGGCGTTGGATCTTTTAGAAAAAGAGGGCCTTCTTGTCCGGATCCAAGGAAAAGGCACCTTTATAAACACTCCTAAAATTGACACCCGGCTGGACACTATCCAAAGTCTGGGCAAATTTTTAACACAAATGGGCATCAGCGTCACCAATAGGGTGCTTTACTGCGGCAGACGCAAAGCGGATTATAAGTTTTCAAAAATTTTTGGGGTCTCGCCGGAGGATGAAATTTATCAAATTTTCCGGCTGCGGCTGGGAAATGGGGAGCCCTTCGCTTTAGAATATTCATATGTACCCTTCGCTTATATTAACGACTGCGAGCAATATGATTTTAAGGTGTATTCTTTACATGATCTGTATGACAAGCATGGGATTGTTTTAATGGAGGACCATCAGCAGCTGGAGATCGTTACCGTCCACAATCCCCAGGCAAAGCTGCTAGATCTGCCGGAAGGAGGACAGGTGTTTATGCTTACCAACGTAAGTATAGACAAGGACGGACGGGTGATTGAGTATACCCGATCCTATCACAGCAGTAAAAAATTCTCTTTCTCCACAATAATGAGTTAGGAGGCGTCCAGATGAGTAAATATACCCAGTTGTTAAGCGAGCAGGCCAGGGAAAAAATCGAGGAATATATTGACAGACAAAAAATTGCCCCTCATACGGCCCTGCCCGCCGAGCGGGAACTGGCGAAAATTTTAAATTTCAACCGGCTCACCCTGCGGACAGCCTTGCGTCAGATGCGGGATGAAGGGGCGATTTATACGATCCATGGAAGGGGAAACTTCCTATCCAGTCCAAAATATCTGGAGGATTCCAAAAGCTTTATCTCCTATACCGCCGGCTGGGAAAGCGACGGATACCAGGTTCACAGCAAACAGATCAGCCTGAAGGTAATGGAGGCCACCAAACGAATCTCCGATAAACTTGACCTTCCTTTGGGAACGCCGGTATATGAACTAAAAAGGGTGCGGTATCTGGATGGAAACGCTTTGTTTTTGGAGACCGCCTATCTGCCGATAAAATACTGCGAGGGACTCCATAACTATCGTTTTGAAAACCGCTCTCTGTATAAAACTTTAGAGACGGAATACCATATCAAGCTGGTGCGGCAGAATCATGTGATCAGCGTTGCCGCCCTCACTCGGGAGGAAAGCGCCTATCTGGAGGCTCCGGAAGGGACAAGCGCTTTCTTTATCCGGGGCGTCACCTACGACGATACCGGACGGGCAGTGGAGTACTGTGTGTCTTTAAATCGAGCGGATCTTTACGCCATCACCAGTTGTTTAGTACCAGAATAATACAAGCCGCTGGAATATATTCCAGCGGCTTTTTGCTGTCGAAAGCACCTGTCCCCCTTGAGTTTTTTCCCTATTGCCACTATACTGAAGGAGTGTATTCTGGTTTGGAAAGGAGTTATTTCATGCGTCAATCTATTGTGCAGCCTCTGATAGCTGTTAGTTTATGTCTGTGCCTTCTGCTGGGAGCCTGTGCTCCGAGAAACGAGACGCCCGGCGCTCCGTTCTTGCCGGAAGCTTCCTCCACTATTTCTCAGCCTTCTCCGGAAAGCTCTTTTGCAGTACAGCCTTATACTCAAAGGGAGATGAATTTGGAGGACTGGTGGGACGAATATCTGTTTGACGCCGCTTACAGTCTGCAGAGCGACTATCCCACTATTCCCCAAATGGATACTGGGGTTATGATCGAATACTGCGGAAAAAAGATGTATCGGGACGGTGTGCTTGCCCAGGCGGGCAAGGGCGTGGGGGACAGTCTTCTTCCAAAAGATACTCTTAATGAATATATGCTTCGTTATTTTAACCGTCCTTTGTCCCAGCTGGATACTTTAAAGCTGGAAAATGAGGATGCAACCGCGCTGCTTTATTATATTAATACCCACGGGATCGATGAGACAGACGAATCTGTGGGCTACTTAAAAAACGGACCTTTCACCCTTACCGACGCTCAGCCGGCAGAGGATGGGAAGTTTCACCTTACCATAGAGGTGGAGGGCTCCCAAACCGAAACCTTTGTAATGGCGCCCCACTTAGACCGGGAAGGGTATTACTTTGAGCAGGTGATTATAGATTATGGCCAAACGCCCGAAAGCATCACCCTGTCTGGAAATTATCTCCAGGTGCCTTCTCTGCTGGGCTTTTCCCCCAGTCACGGATCCGGGCGTTTGTACTCTTACGGGGAAATCGCAGGCAGGATTTTGTTGGTCAGCAGCCAACGGGATTCTTCCCTGGTATCTATGTCCCTTGTAAGTTCTCAGGACCTAAGCGAGATAAAAAAAGAAATTTCCCTTTCTAAAGAGGAAACCTTTATTTCCGCTACCGCTTGTGAAAGTCGAATACTGTTTGTTACCAGCCAGCGGCTGATCACCATGGGGGCGGATTTCTCCGATTACAAGGAAGTTTCTCTGCCCCAGACTTTAATGCGGTCGATACACATGGGAAGTGATGACTATGCCCGCCTGACGTTTAATACGGATCTGAGTCAGGCAGTATACTGTAATCACCAAGGGGTTTGTCTGTATGATTTTCCCACCGATCAGGCGACCCTGCTGTTGGAGCATCCTGATTACAATCCCAATGCCCAAGGAAAAGAAATGATAGCGAATAAAACTTATGGTTCCGCCCAGTTTATCGAAAATGATACAAAAATTCTCGCCAACATCTACGGTTATGAGCATACCGCCGGGCGCACTATTTATGATCTGGCCACGAAAGAAGCTAAAACAGTAGAGGACCCCTGGCTTGCCGATTATCTGGTGGTAGAGGATGGAAAAGGTCTTTCTTTTAATGCGTACGACGAAAACACCGCGGCGGTTTATCACCATTGGACAGATATGGAAACCGGCGAGGAACATCCTATCACCTTTCCCTCCGGACTCAAAGACATCCAGACGATTGTATCTGAGGATAAAGGAACTGTTTTAATCTTTGGCTCCACAGGCAACCGGCATTATGAGCTGTACAAAATGAATTTGCAGACGATGGAACCGGAAAAAACGGATTTTCTCTTTACCGGGACAGATCCTTATATCATCGGCGCCTGCAACAATGGCAATTTCATGTTTCTGTATTTTGATCTTGACGGAGGCCCGGGGGCTTATATTTTAGCTAAAACATAAGAAAGGAGTATCTGATGATGCCGGACAGTTTAAACACCCTAGCGGTAGCTCACCGGTTTATCTCCGAACATGTAAAGCCCGGGGATTTTTGTATTGACGCTACTGCCGGCCGGGGACACGACACCGCTTTTCTCTGTTCCCTGGTAGGGGATACGGGAAAAGTACTCGCTTTTGACATTCAGCAGGAAGCGATAGACAGCACCAACCAAAGATTATCAGAAAACGGATTTTCCCATATCGCTCAGACGCTTTTGGAAAGTCATGCCAATATGGCCCGCTATGCACAGAAGGAATCTGTGGACTGTATCGTTTTTAATTTTGGATATCTCCCCGGCGGCGACCACCATATTTTTACCCGGCCTCAAACCAGTATTCAGGGGATTGAGGCTGGCCTTGAGCTGCTAAAGCCCCGTGGCATTATGAGCCTTTGTATTTATTACGGCGGCGACAGCGGCTTCGAAGAAAAGGACGCTCTAATGGAGTATCTCAAAACCATCGACAGCAAGCGGTTCACCGTGCTTGTAAGTGAGTTTTACAACCGGCCCAACTGCCCTCCCATTCCAGTGGCAATTTTAAAAGAAGGGTAAAAAGCGTTTTAAGGGAAAGAAAATCCTTCTATATATTTAAAAAAAGCAGCGCGGCCTTAAGCCGCGCTGCTTTTCTCTTCTTGCAGATTATTTCGCAGGCGGTTCTCGCCTGTCCAAATGCCTGCGCCTCCCCGAACGCTCAAAGGACATATTCCCGCTCCCTAAAAATCATATTTTACCCTACGACAAATAACAGAAAAAGGACGGGGAAAAGCGGCCGCTTTTCCCCGTCCTTTTTTTATCCTCTTGTCTCACTGTCATTGTCAGTCATTCGGTATCCCACGCCTACCTCGGTCAGAATATACTCCGGCTCGGCTGGATTTTTTTCCAGCTTACGGCGGATATTCGCCATATTAACCCGCAGGATCTGATTGTCTTTCGAAGCGTGGGGGCCCCACACGTTTTGAATGATATAGTCGTAGGTAAGCACCCGCCCCACATGCTGGGCAATCAAAGTGACAATTTTATATTCCACCTGGGTTAAATGCACATCCTTATCGTCTACCAATACCAACCGCCGGTCAAAATCAATAGTTAAACCGCCGGTGGTAAATTCTCCCTGGATAATCTGCGCTTCCCCCCGGGCAGCTTTATGGCGCAGGGCGGTGCGAATTCTAGCCAAAAGCTCCGCTGTGCCAAACGGCTTGGTCAAATAGTCGTCCGCCCCCAAATCCAAGGCCTCCACCTTTTCCCGTTCATGACTGCGGGCCGATACCACAATTACAGGCACCGACGTCCATTTGCGAACAGAAGACAGTACCTCCAGACCGTCAATATCCGGAAGTCCCAGGTCCAAAAGAACCACATCCGGGCAATAAGAGGAGATCAGCGATTGCGCCTCGCTTCCTTTGCCCGCCTTGATTACCTGATAGTCGTTGGCTTTTAGGATCGTGGCGATAAAATTGCTGATAGCCGCCTCGTCTTCTACAATTAAAATGGTTGCTTTATTGTTCATGAACCGTATCCTCCTTGGGAAGCGTAAAATAAAATGTACATCCCTGCCCTGGAGAGGTAATTACCTCAATTTCTCCTCCATGGGCTTTGACAATGGAACGGCAGATAGAAAGTCCTATCCCCATTCCCCGCTTGCCGTCGCTTCGGGTATTGTCCTTTAAGGAGTACCCTTCAAACAAATAGGGAAGCTCCTGTGAAGCAATCCCTTCTCCGTAATCTCTCACAGAAAAAACCACGTCTTGTTTCTCCTGTTTTACTGTCATCTCAATAGGCAAGGGGCTTTTTCCATGTAAAATTGCGTTTTCTATCAGGTTGATAATCACCTGTTCAATCAATGTGCCGTCCATTGGGATCATCAAAAACTCCTCTGGAACCTTTACATTGATTTTCTGTTGGGGATAACGCGCCTTTATCCGTCCTACCGCTTCTGCTACAATCTCTTCTACCGCCTCTGGCTTTTTGTTTACCTTCGCGGTATCTCCCGCGCTGATACGGGTGACAGACAGAAGGTTTTCTACCATGCGGATCAGCCATTGGGAATCTGTCTTAATATCGGAAATCAGCTCCCGAAGAGTTTCCTCGTCCAGCATCCCTCCGCTTTCCAAAATCACCGAGCTGGACCCCTGTATACTGGTAAGGGGCGTGCGCAGGTCGTGGGAAATTGCCCGAAGCAAATTGCTTCTCATTTTTTCTTTTTCCGCTTCCACCAAAATTTCCTGCTGCTGTTTGGTCAGACGCTGGTGTTCCATTGCCATTTCTATTTGAGTAATTACCATGTTTAGGAGGATTTTTCCTTCCGGGTCCTCCCATTGGCGGACATCCCCGCAAAGCCCGATCACTCCCAATGCCCGGTCGGCGAACGTCACTGGGATATAATATCCCATAACGTCACTGCTCACCTTTGTATGACTGCCGGTAATTTCTTGATTTAAATATGCTCTCGCCGCGGCAGGAACTTCTTCTATGGCCTGCAGTTTTTCTTTTTGCTCTTTGGTGCCTTCCATCTGGATCTGGGTGGGCTGGGAGGGATCTCCCAGATAAAAAACCACGCCGCAGCCGTATAGTTTGCTTATATACTCGGTGACAAGGCTCATGATATCCTCAAATCCCCCTGCGGTCACCAAGTTTTTTGTAATTTCATATACCGCGTTGGTCCGGCTTTCCCGGATAGCGGACAACCGGGCCTGTTCTTTGCTTTTTGTGGTTAAGGCGCTGATCATAATAGAAACTATCAGCATTGTGGCAAAGGTCAGAGGATACCCGGTTCGGGTAAAATCGAAAGCCAGATAAGGGTAGGTAAAAATATAATTTACCCCCACTACGCCCAGGATGGAAGCAAGTACCCCCGGCAGATAGCCAGTGGTAAAACAGGAAACAACAGCCACCGCCAAAATATAAATGACCGCCACATGTATTCGTTCAATAAACTGATTATTAAGCAGCGCCGCCAGCAAGGTTGCCAGCGCCATAATCAATCCGGTATAAAGCATATCTACCGGTTTCAAACAAAAAGAGGTATCATCCATCCAATTGCGAATCCCCTCAAACATAATATTACCGCCTCCCGCTCCATTATATTTCTTTTTTATACACTTGTCGAGCGGAAGAAAGGATGATTTTTGCCCACATAAATTTTATTTTATCTCCATGAGGAATTTCTTTCATTATACTGCAAGCCGCTCTCAAGAAACTGTTAAGTATTTTTTTCTCTTATTAAAAAATCGTTAAGAAATGTTTATTTTTATTGAAGGGTTGCCCTTCCAGTGCTATAGTAAAATCAATTTCGGAATTTTTTAAAAGTTGAAAAGATGCTTTCCTATTTCTGGATTTCTGCAGCGCCGTAGCATCTTAAGTTTAGGTATTTCCAGTATTGATTATCTTTTTTAAAAAGGAGGGTATAGGGGATATATTTACTGATTTTATGTGGGGAATAATCGGTCTGTCGGTGTGCGGCAATAAATCCGACCGGCCGGTAGTAGTTGGGTACTGGAGATTAGATGTGACTGCCTGAATAGAAAGCATTCATTCATATATTAAGATTTTTAATGAGGTGTACAAATGAATGCGTTTATGTTCGAAATTATTTCCATTGTAATTGCCTTTATCGCCTTCATTTTTGCTGGTTGGCTGTATAAATGGGTGGAAAAACAGCCTTCTTCCAACGCGAAAATAGCACAGGTAGGCGGATTGATCCGCCAGGGCGCAAAAACTTTTTTAAATAAGGAATATCGGGTCCTTGCCCGCTTTGCCGGGGTTGCGGCTGTTTTAATTTTGGTTTTCCTTCCCAGCCCGATCTGGAAAGGGGAATATATGCAAAATATTCTGATGGCCCTTTCTTATATTGCTGGTACTGTCTTTTCCGCAATCGCAGGAAAGATAGGGATTCAAATTGCTACCATTGCCAATATTAAAGCGGCAGAAGCTGCCAAAAATGGAATTAAACCGTCCTTTATGGCTGGATTCCGGGGCGGCGCCGTTATGGGTATGGCTGTAGTGGGAAGCAGCCTGCTGGGCGTTTCCGCCGTCTTTATGATCACCGGAGATACCACCGCTTTGTTGGGCTTTAGTTTCGGCGCCTCTTCTCTGGCTCTCTTCGCAAAAGCGGGGGGCGGTATTTTTACCAAAACCGCTGATATCAGCGCGGATCTGGTTGGAAAAGTGGAGCTTGGCATCCCAGAGGACGATCCGAGAAACCCAGCGGTTATCGCGGATAATGTGGGCGATAACGTTGGCGACGTGGCCGGTATGGGCGCGGATCTGTTCGATTCCAACGTGGCTTCCATGGCTGCTGCTTTGGTAATGGCAGGGGCTTTGGATGCTCTGTCCGGCGCAGCGATTAATGTAAGTATGGTATTTTGTTACGCTGCCATTGGTCTGCTGGCCTCCATTATTGGCGTTGCTATGGCCAAGATTGGTAAACACGGCAGTCCCACCCGGGCGCTTAACAGCAGTACTTATGTTACCACTGCCATTTACGGCGTTTTGACCGCGGCAGCTACCTATCTTTTTGATTTTTCCTGGCGGATTTGGGGCGCTTGTATTGTAGGGCTATTAGTAGGCGTAATTATTGGTATTGCCAGCGACTACTTCACTGACGACACCAAAAAACCAGTTCATTATGTTGCTAGAGCTTCCAAATCAGGCCCGGCGTTTACAGTGCTTTCCGGTATTTCTTATGGCCTTCTCAGTGTGCTTCCTGCAATGATTGGTATTGCTGTGGCTGCTCTTGCCGCCTATAAGCTTTGTGAGCCTATGGGGGATGGATACGCTATGTTTGGTATCTCCATGGCGGCGGTAGGAATGCTCTCCATTGTAGGTATGATTATCTCCAATGACGCTTATGGTCCTATTGTAGATAATGCCCGCGGGCTTGCGGAAATGGGCAATTTAGGCGATAAAGTTCTGGATATTACAGATGAACTGGACAGTGCCGGCAACACGGTCAAGGCGGTTACCAAAGGGTTCGCTATCGCGGCGGCTGGGCTGACCGTAATTGCTTTGCTGGGCGCTTTCATGAGTGAAGTAAATACAGCGGCGGCCGAACTTGGAGTAGAAGGCCTCGTAGGATTTGATATTATCAACCCGATGGTCTTCTTTGGGCTTCTGATCGGCGCGGCTATCCCGGCGGTATTCTCCGCTATGCTGATGCTTGGAGTGGATAGAAACGCCCAGCGGATGGTGGGAGAAATTCATCGTCAGTTTGATACTATTCCAGGATTAAAAGTAGGGGATCCAAATGCTGTTCCGGAATATGACAAATGTATCGAAATCGCTACCAACGGCGCTATTAAAGAGTTAATTCCCGCTGGACTGATGGCAATTATCGCTACTTTGGGTGTTGGATTCATCGGCGGTGTACAGGCCATCGGCGGCTTTTTAACCGGCAATATTGTCAGCGGTCTGCTTCTTGCTTTGTTTATGTCCAACTCTGGCGGGCTGTGGGATAACGCGAAAAAATATGTGGAATCCGGCCATGAAGGCGGCAAAGGCTCCGACGCCCATAAATCTGCTGTTGTAGGCGATACCGTCGGAGATCCCTTTAAAGATACTGCAGGTCCTTCCATCAACACTCAAATCACTGTTGTTTCCTTGGTATCTTCCCTGCTTTCCACACTGTTTTTGACTATGTCCTTATTCTAATTTCCTTCCCTTTTCCATTGGCATAAAGGGAGGACTGCAATTACATCCTTGATAATTATTTCTCTAGTGGTTAAAAAGCTCTCCCGGCAAACTTGCCGGGAGAGCTTTTTTATGCACAAGACAGGCGGAGTTTTGCAACAAAAAGCAGACGTTCCCAACAGCCGGACGACCATCAGCAAAGGGACAGGCGGACCCAATGGCAAAAACCAGCCGTCCGGCAACCAGGCAGCAAAAAGACAGGCGGTCCCCGGCAGCAGAGAAGCTGCCGGGGACCGCCTGTCTTGTGTTTTAGGGAAGTTGCTTTATCTTAACTTTTGTGGCAAGTCTGTGAATGAGGGCATCCGCTGCAGCCACAGCCGCATCCGCCGTCCTTGTGATTTTTAAAGCTCTTATAAGCTGCGAAAATCATCGCGCCGATCACAATGGTCCCTATAATCCATGTTGCCATAAATAAGCCTCCTTAATTGACCTGCTGTACTGTTTTTACAGGAATATTCCTGTTTGGATTATAGCTTCTAAACATCAGCCATAGGATAGCGATGATACAGACGCATCCCAGAACCGCTCCCATACCAAACCCTTTACCTAAGAAAATCACAGAGCCTAATTGGTTGATAATAAACGCCATAACATATGCAAGCCCGGTTTGGTAAGCCAGGGTAATCCCGGTCCATTTCCAGCCGCCCATCTCACGTTTGATCGCTCCGATTGCCGCAAAACAAGGGGCGCACAACATATTGAACACCATGAAAGAATAGGCGCTTACCATTGTAAACATTCCCGCTACGCTCTGCAACAGCATCGGATCTTCTTCTGTCGCCTCACCAAGCCCAAACAGAACCCCAAATGTACTCACTACATTTTCTTTTGCCACCAGCCCGGTCACAGTGGCAACCGCCGCCTGCCATGTTCCAAATCCCAACGGAGCAAAGATCGGCGCGATAAAAGAGCCAACTGCCGCCAAAAGACTTTGGCTTTCTTCCACCATCCCGAAGTTACCGTTGGCAAAGCCGAAGCTGCTCAAAAACCAAATCACGCCGCAGGCCACAAAGATTACCGTACCCGCTTTGATAATAAAGGCTTTTCCTCTCTCCCACATGTGGATAAAAACGCCTTTGGGAGCTGGGAAATGGTATTGGGGAAGCTCCATGACAAAAGGAGCCGGATCGCCTGCAAAGAGTCTTGTCTTTTTTAGAATAATTCCCGAAAGGATTACCATAGCAATTCCTAAAAAATACATGGAAGGCGCTACCCAGGAAGCCTCTGGGAAGAGAGCCCCGGCAATTAAAGCGATGATCGGAAGTTTGGCGCCACATGGGATGAATGTGGTCACCATAATCGTCATTTTACGATCCTTTTCATTTTCTATGGTTCTAGTCGCCATAATACCGGGGACTCCGCATCCGGAGCTAATGAGCATTGGGATGAAGCTCTTGCCGGACAGTCCAAATTTGCGGAAGATGCGGTCCATAATAAAAGCAACCCTGGCCATATAACCGCAGTCCTCCAGAATGGAAAGAAAGAAGAACAATATGAACATCTGAGGCACGAAGCCGAGGACGGCTCCCACGCCGCCAATGATTCCATCTACAATCAACCCTTCCAGCCAGGGCGCCGCCCCTACTGCCGCCAGGCCCGCAGTTGCCCACTCGGTAATATATCCGCCGAACAGAACATCGTTGGTCCAGTCGGTGACAATAGTACCCAGGGAGGTAACCGACACATAATATACCAGCCACATAACTGCCGCGAAAATGGGAAGAGCCAGCCAGCGGTTGGTCACCACCCGGTCAATCTTATCCGAAAGGGTCATTCCCGGGCGTTTTTTATGTACACAGTTCTGGATTAATTGGCGAATATATTCATACCGCTCATTGGTAATGATACTTTCGCTGTCGTCGTCCAATTGTTTTTCACAATCTGCAATAATATCATCAATCCGCTGTTTTATATCAGAAGAAAGGGTAAAGTAGTCCCCCACCTTTTCATCTCTTTCAAACAGTTTGATCGTGTACCAACGCATCAGTTCCGGTTTCACCTGCTGGCTAATCTGATCCCCTATCGCTTCTAATGCATCTTCTACTACGCGACTGAAGTTATGCTGGGGGGGAGTGTGCGCCCCCTTTTGAGCCAGCATAATCGCTCGGTTAGCTACTTCCATGGATCCAACGCCTTTCAGTGCGGAGGTTTCAACAACCGGGCAGCCAAAGGCTGCCGCCAGTTTTTGAGCATCAATACGATCCCCGCTTTTTTTAACAATATCCATCATATTCAAAGCGATTACCATGGGGATTCCCGCTTCTGCAAGCTGGGTAGTCAGATACAAATTGCGTTCAATATTGGTAGCGTCTACAATATTGATAATCGCATCCGGGCGTTCTCCTAAAAGGAAATCCCGACTTACGACTTCTTCCAGAGTGTAAGGAGAAAGAGAATAAATTCCCGGAAGGTCTACAATCCGTACATCCTTATGATCGCGCAGTTTTCCTTCCTTTTTTTCTACGGTTACCCCAGGCCAGTTTCCCACATATTGGGAACTTCCGGTAAGATCGTTAAACATTGTCGTCTTGCCGCAGTTGGGGTTACCCGCCAATGCTATTTTTATTGACATGGTGCTCCTCCTTTTAGTTAGTTTGCACTAACTTTAGCTTCTAAAATAAACACAGCCTCTGGTCGTGTTTTATCTACTTAACCTCAATCAGATCTGCATCCGCTTTTCGGATAGAAAGCTCATAATTTCTTACCGTAATTTCAATCGGGTCCCCTAACGGCGCTACCTTCCGGACAAAAATCGGAGTGCCCTTGGTGATCCCCATATCCATAATTCTCCGCTTGATGGCTCCGCTGCCATTAATCTTGGTCACTGTCACCGTACTGTTGCAGCCGGTAGTCTTGAGTGTTTTCATATTATGCCTCCTACACCATAATCCGATTTGCCATACTTTTACTGATAGCGATCCTGGCGTCTTTCACATTTACAATCATGTTGCCGCCCATTTCCGCAACCACCGTAACATCACCACCAATAGTAAATCCCAATTCACCTAAAAACCGCCGGGTATCATCTTTACCCTTAATCTGTTTAATCTTATTGATTGTCCCTTGGGGCGCAAATGTCAGCGGCATGATAATAATTCCTCCCTCCAAATTAGCCATAGCTAACCACCATCCCTAAAATTATGAGTTAGTTTTCCCTAACTCATTTAACAGCACTAGTTTACCACGGCTAACTCGACTTGTCAAGCGTCTTGCAAGGAATAATTGTGATCGGAGAAAATTTGTGTTATGATGTACATAAATTCATTGTGCGGAGGCGTCATTTCTCATGAAATTGCAAGAATCTGGGGAAAATTACCTGGAGACAATTTTTATTTTGCATAAACGGACAGGCTTTGTTCGGTCGATTGATATTGCCATGGAGCTGGGTTTTTCCAAGCCCAGCGTCAGCCACGCAGTGGGGCTTTTGAAAAAAGACGGTTATCTTGTGGTAGGCGGAAAAGGGGAAATTTCCCTGACGGAAAAAGGCCGCTTTGTAGCGGAAAAGATTTATGAACGCCATCGTCTATTGCGCCAGTACCTGGTGGCGCTGGGCGTCAGCGAACAGACCGCTGAGAAAGACGCCTGCCGGATTGAGCATGTGATCAGCGAAGAAAGCTTTGAGAAAGTAAGACAGCACGTCCAAAAAGCCTGTGGTCTGTTGGAAAAAGCAGACGGCGGCTATTCCCCGGTTTCCAAAGTATAAAACTAAATTACCGCCGGCCTTTGCGCCTGCGCCGACGGGAACGTTCCTTTCTCTGTACCGCGCCTGCTGTCTGCTGCCTATAAATCAAAAGCCGCCTGGTTTCTCAGGCGGCTTTTCTATTATTCCAGTTTAAAATCGAAGTACGTCTGGGTTCCCCTCTCTCCAGTGGTTACGCGCAGTTTTCCATGAAGATTGTCTTCCACCATGGTTTTGATAATCTCCAGCCCCAGATGATTTTTCCCAATAAGCTCGGGAGTATAACCGCATCCGTCGTCCAATACCGCTGCGGAGCAGTATAAAATTCCCTTGGTCAGCTGGATTTCCACCCGCCCCTTATCCTTTTTGGAAAAACCGTGCTCCAGAGAGTTGGATATCAGCTCGTTTAGAACAATTGCAATGGAAACCGCTCTATCGCTGTCCACAAGCAGATCGTCCCCGCCTACCGAAATTTCAATCTCTTTCCCCTCCGGAACCGCATACCGCAGCAGGTTCTCCCGAATACGCTGAGCAAGGGCAAGCAGACTTATCCGTTCATTGTCCACACTGCCGCACAAAATTTCATGGATTGCGCTGATACTGCCTACCCGCCCGATATTTTCCTGCAGAGCGGCTATCGTTTCCGGGCAGGAGCTGCGTCGGGCCTGCATACTAAGCATGCTGACAATCGTTTGCAGACTGTTTTTAATCCGATGATGCATCTCCTGCACTACCACGGATTTGGAAATCAGCTCCTTTTCCTTGCGTTTAATATCCGTTACGTCCTCTAAAAGCATCACCAGACTAATATCGCTCTCCTGAGAGGGAAGCTTGTATTTTATCTTTAGGGTTCTCTCCCCCACTTCAGTTTCATACTCAGTAATCCTTCCCGCAAGAATGTCGTCGATTTTCCCGCCGCAATCCAGCGACAAGTCGTCAAAGCAAAATCCTACGATTACCTCGCCGAATCCCAGCTCGCCATAAATTTTCCGAGCCTCCGAATTGACAAAAGAGGCCACTCGGTTTTTATTAAAAATTACTATCCCGTCGCTGACATGATTGGTAATAAGGCTGGAGCTTTGCGCGCCGCTCAACAAGTTATCGGTCAACTGTTCGGCAGTTTCTTTGAGCTCCCGAAGTCTTTCGTTCTCTATATAAATATTGGTAAAATCTTTCTCTTTTACAATTACAGCGATAATTTTTCCCTGGTTGTTTTTCACCGGCACAGTGTATTGCTTCACAATCCGATTTTCCTGGGTCACCCCTTTTAAATCCCGTACTACCATATTATTTTTTAACGCGTGAAATACCGCCGGCTCGTTTCGGGGCAATACAATTTCCCCCACAATACGGTTATGATACAAGGATTTCGCCGGTTTGGCGTGGGCGGCTACCACTCCGTATTCTTCCCCAGGAGCAAAACAGTCGATAAATAAGTCTGTCCCCGAAAGATCGGCAAAATACTGCATCTGTTCTTCCAGCCGCTCCAGCTGAAGGATCTCCTCCTGGGTTAGCTGCGTGTACTGCAAACACAGTTTTCTCAGCATCGCTCTCTCCCCTTACTCGGCAATTCCAAGATATTTTCTGACCTCATCCACACCAATGTTTTGAGTACTGCTGATTTTGAACACTTTTTCACATCCGGCCAATTCCAATTTTGCCATGGCCTGCAAAACTTCCTCTTCATTTTGCACCAAATCAATTTTTGTTGCAAGCCCTATTGTGGGACGATTAAACATTCCGCTAATATTGGGGGCGAAAAAGCACTGCGGATCCGTACAGTCCTGCACTAAAATCACCACATCCGCATCGGCGGCGGTAACTACCAGCGCCCGGTAAAGGGCCCGGTTTTCCACATATTCCCCAGGGGTGTCAATCGCGTTGTCGATAATTTCAATCGCCTGGGTCTTTTTATATTTTATCTCATGATGATGCAGCACCTGACAAAAACTGGTTTTGCCGGCGCTGGTGCGTCCTATAAGCATAATTCGTTTCATAAAGGCCACTCCTTAACTGCGGGTCATTGGAGCAGGGGTAAACCCAAGCTGACTGCATAAAACATCCAGCACCGCCGCCAGGGAGGCCTGTACGCTTTCCACATCCCCAGAAATAACCACCGAACCGCTGAACCGGTCTACAAAAGCAATGCTCACCGCCGCGGCCTTGGTAGCTACGTCGGCGGCGATAATCGCCGCTTCACTTGGAGTGATCGTGAGAATGCCGATAGCGCCCTGCGTACCATCTACAATTCCGAGTTTTTTATATAAGTCGGCCACCGGATTGGCGATCAAATGAGCCAGCGTTACCTGTTTTCCAGGAACAAATTCCTGTATTATCCGCTGTTTTTCTTCACTCATCGGCGTTCCCTCCTTTTTAAATTAACTTAGTACAGCGTCTGGAAAATTTCCATATGGGGGCTAGGGATAACCACCTTGCTTACCAGCATCCCGTTCTCTTCTCCCTGTTTTGCTCCAGCATCCACGCTGGCTTGCACCGCGGCCACCTCGCCGGTCATAATCACATAGGACTTTCCGCCGATTCCCGTACCCAGACGTACTTCCAACAGGGTGACATCCGCCGCTTTCACCGCCGCATCCGCACCTTGAATAGAGGCCGTTACGCTGAAAAATTCCAATACCCCCACCGCATTGACCTGTTGGGGCAGGGTTGTCATATTAATCGCCTCTATCACCTGGGGATGAACCCGCGGGATAATCAGTTTATCCACCACGTTCGCCTGGCCGATCGTCTCCCCCGCGTCCAGAGAGGATTGTACCGCCGCTACTTCCCCGCTGATAAGAATATGATATTTCCCTGGGCAACTGGGTTTTGCGGTCACTAGGCGCACCTGGGCCGTCTTGAGCATGGCGTCCGCCGCTTCAATACCTTTGGCGATACTGTTCAGTTCCAAAAAACCGATGGTAATCATTTGGTTTCCCTTCTTTCAATCACAACTCTTTCCCCTACGGATACCACCGTCCCGTCGATACTGGCATGGATATTGGCGCCCAGCGCTTTTTGTGGTTTTTTCCCGATCAGCTGGCCGCATACAACCTTTTCCCCTGCCTTTACTACAGCTTCGCTGGGCGCGCCAATATGCTGTCTCAAAGGAATTTCTACATGGGAGGGCTGTATCTCCTTTAGTTCATCGATCTGGTAATCATAGTATTTTACCACGCCTAACCGGGCGGCGATACGTTTGGAAGGGATCCGCCGGTATTCCCGCTCATCCCGGGCGAAAACCGGCTCTTCCTGAGATTTTTGATATTTGATTTTGGCCTGGGCCAAAGCTTGTTTCACATAAACGTTCACCTGCCGGGGATGAAGCCCCATAGGACAGGCAAAGGTTTCACATACGCCGCATTCACTGCAGATTTGGGCCTGGCGAATATCAAAATCCTCCAGCAGCTCGGTTACGTCTGCATTATAGGCGAGTTTTCGCATAATCTTATGGGGCCGCAGGGGATGTCCGGTTAAGTACCGGGGGCACATCTCTGTGCAGTTGCTGCATTGGATACAAGCGGATTTCGCCCGGTTGAGAATACTGCGCAGCGGCGTCTCCCGCCCGGATACCAGGGCCGCCTGCTTGGGAAGCAGGATAATTCCCGAGGTGGTTTTACTCACCACTTGTGCGCGGGCCTCTTCTTTCCCAAACAATTTCCCCATCAAGGGGCCTCCGGCAATCACCATATAATCCTCCAGCAAAGCGCCTCCCGCCGCCTGAATACAATCCTCAAATCCTGCGCCTAAAGGGGCATACACCACCGTCGGGTGGGCTACCTCTCCGGTAACCGTCAGATATTTATGGGTGAAGTTCTTTCCCTGCATGGCCTCAAACACAGCGTACATGGTGGCAATATTGGAGACCACCGCACCCACATCCAGCGGTATCCCCGCGGGTGGGACCGTACGTCCGGTCACATCGCACACCATGATTTGTTCATCTCCGGCAGGGTAGAAGTTTTTCATTTCATACAAATGAACCGAGCTGTTTTTTTCCTGGATCGCTTTCGTAAGAGAGGCAATCTCTTCTTTGTAAGTGCATTTTAAAGCGATAAATATTTTTTCTGCCCCAATCTGTTTGGCTGTTTCTTCCACCGCCTGGATAATCTGGGGAGCTTTATGAATCATCAGGTACCGGTCGGTACGCAAAAGGGGTTCGCATTCCGCTCCGTTGATAATCAGGTATTCCACCTGGCAGCCAAGTTTTACATGGGTAGGAAAACCCGCGCCGCCGCAGCCAACAATCCCTGCTCCCTCGATAATTTCTAACAGTGACATTCTTCCACCCTCTTATATTCCTACTTCCACACTGTCAATGATACCCACAATAGCCGCGTCAATGGGCAGATTGTCATTTCCAAACGCCCGGCGGGCGGTGCTTCCGCTGACTACCAGTACTTTTTCCCCGATACCGGCGCCTACCACATCAGCGGCGACCAGCGTATTCTCTTTCTTTTTGCCGCTGGCGTGGTCCACCTGCTGCACTACCATCAGTTTCATACCGTTAAGTTCCGCTTCCTTTTTGGTCGCCCATACATGGCCCACCACTTCGCATATCAGCATTTCGCCGCCTCCTTAAATAAATTCTATTTCATATCCCCGCAGCACGTCCCGTGCCAATGGGGTAATCATTGTGCCTCCCGGAAGTTTTATTTTTCCATCCGCCGCGCCGTTTATCAGCTCCTGAGCTTCCCTGGCGCAGAGCACCTTCGACGGACCTTTCGCCGCAGAAGACGCTTTAGGGGAGGCCGGACGGCAGGACAGCCAGTTTTCTATTTCTGCCAGGGACCCGATTTTAATATCAAATTCCCGCAGCCTTTGCACATAACCTTCCAGCACCTGATAAAACCGCTTGTTGGCCGTCTGTTTGTACTGCCGATAGGTTAATGCGCTTTCCAGCAGATACACCGGTATCCCGCACAGCAGCGCTTTTCCCACCGCGCAGGAAAAGGGGCGGCTGTCTCTTGCCAGCGCCACATCGGAAAGCTGAGCGTTGGTAAGGCCGGTGATTATTACCCCCTGATATTTATGAATATCGCCGTCACGAGCGTAATCTTCCTGCTGATACAGCCGGTATTTCTCCAGCAATTTGGCGCCTAACGGCTGCAGTTCTCCCAGCACCAGCACGGGGATTTGCCCTGTACAAACGGTCGGTTCCTGGACACGGGGAAACTCTCCCAGGGCCTTTATCACCTCTTTTGTAATCGCCTCAATAAGCTGCGGGCTAATTTGTGCCATGGGAAAACCTCCTTTTCTTTGCCGGGGAAGCTTCCCCGGCTTATCTTCATGTCTTATAAAAGCAGACTGCCTGTGTTTCCGGTTTGGAAGGCGCAGGCGTTGGCCTCGTCAAAATCGATGTGCATGGCAAGAGAAAATTGATCGCTTACCCGCACAATAACATCCTCAAAAGTTACTGGGCGGGAGGTGTTCATTTTTACCCGCACCGATTGGTTGTCTTTTACCCCAAAGGCCTGTGCGTCTTTACAGGTCATATGGATATGGTTTTTCGCTACAATTACCGATCCGGGCGCCCGCACCATATCTTTATCAGAAAAAATATACACATCCCCGCCGCCTTCGGTATCCCCCGACTGACGCACCGGCACAGCCAGCCCCAGCCCTCTGGCGTCGGTGAAAGAAAGCTCCACCTGGGTGGATTTTCTCACCGGACCTAGGACGGCCACATTTTTGATCTCCCCTTTTCCGGTGATCAAAGTTACCCTTTCTTCGCACAAAAACTGTCCCGGCTGAGAAAGTTCCCGTTTGGGCGTCAGCTGATGACCTATCCCAAATAAGGCGTCCACGTCCTTCTGGGTCAGATGCACATGGCGGGCGGAAACCTCCACCGGTATCTTTCCCGGCTGGGAAGGCGATTCTATGGAACTCTCCTGTTCAGCCTGGGATTTCGGCTGGACTTCCCCTTGCATTTTTACATTGGCCCAGGCAGGAGCATCCATCTGAGCCGCCTGCTGGGGGGTTAGCGTCAGTCCCGCCCATGCCGGCGCGCCGTCCACCTTCGGCAGCTTTGCCGGCATACAGCCGTTTTGTCCAGGACAATGTTTGATCTGGGTGGGAGCGTTTTCCGTTTTAAGGACGTATTCGCCTACTACCTGAGATACGATCTTACGGATCGCTTGTTCCTCCATATCTGCTCCCCCTTTTTTAATTTTCATAATATCCGCTGGCCAAACGCAGCATCAAAATATAAATAGCGCTGCTCAGCCGGTTCATTCCCTGTAAAATATCTTCCCGTTGAATATTCTCCCCTGTGCAGAACGCATTCACCGCCGCAATCTCTGCTTCCCGTGACTGGGTGCGCAGGGAGTTTAGTTTCGCACACAAAGCGCCCAGAGTATAATCCGGCAGAAGATGCCCAATTCCCAGCTGTTCTTTGGGATGGTGAGACATCTGGCGCAGGGCAGTTTCATCCAGGCCCAAAATAGTTTTGTCCCCAAGCTCCTGGTTTTTCACCTCGCAGGAAAGGGTTTGGCGCACATAAGAAAGCACCTCTCCCAGATCGCCGACCAATTTTTCTTTTCTTTCCTGCTGAGCCAATACCTGCAGCTCGATGATCATTGCTTCCAAACTGTCCATCTTCCCGCGAAATAAAATGCGGGGATGATTTTTTGCCACCAGCACATTGGCGTACAGATGCGTCATATGTTCCGGCTTTTCTTCATAGAAACTGCCGTCCAGCCCCACATACGTGTGTCCCTGGGACTGAGCCGCCGCTTGCGCGGCGGGGCGGATTGCTCGGTTTTCCCGCAGATGGGCGCAAGACGGACTTATTTCCTGTCCCTCTTTCCCATAAGAGGCCGGCGCTTTTACACTGTTTCCCCCTCTGGGACAGGGGACGCCGGGCGCAATTTCACAGTCCACCGGCGTGCCGTCCACTAAGAGGGTTAAGTTTTTTTCCCGTATGTAATCTTTCGCCTGCTGAGTGATATAAGCATCCTTATCCGCGTTGATCACGGTAAGTCCATGACGCAGATGAAGCTGGCGCACCGCGTCTTCACTGAGTATCATCATAGCTATCGTTCCTTTCGGCAATCAGACCGAAAGCATTAGCCTTCAATCTTCGGGAGAATACCTTCCACTTCTGCATGAGGCCGTGGGATTACATGCACAGAAATCAGTTCCCCTACCCGGGAAGCTGCCGCCGCGCCTGCATCGGTCGCCGCTTTTACCGCGCCTACGTCCCCTCTTACCATTACAGTAACCAGACCGCCGCCTACGTGCTCTTTTCCAATCAACGTTACATTTGCCGCTTTTACCATGGCGTCCGCCGCCTCAATCGATCCTACCAGCCCCTTGGTTTCAATCATGCCTAACGCTTGTAAATTTACCGCCATTGTTATTTCCTCCTAGCTTTTTTAATTATTATTTTGTTTCAATCTTCGGGAGAATACCTTCCACTTCTGTATGAGGCCGTGGGATTACATGCACAGAAATCAGTTCCCCTACCCGGGAAGCTGCCGCCGCGCCTGCATCGGTCGCCGCTTTTACTGCGCCTACGTCCCCTCTTACCATTACGGTAACCAGACCGCCGCCTACGTGCTCTTTTCCAATCAACGTTACATTTGCCGCTTTTACCATGGCGTCCGCCGCCTCAATCGATCCTACCAGCCCCTTGGTTTCAATCATGCCTAACGCCTGTAAATTTACTGCCATTTCAGTTACCTCCTAAAATTATCTTTGTTTTAATATATTTTGTAAAACCTCTCGGGCAATCCGTTCAATATCCGCCTGGGTAATCCCTTCGCTTTGCACAGGTCCTGCCGCGGGGCTGGAAACGCCCGCGGCAGCTTTCTGCGGCCGCAGCTGCTCTAGTTCCCGTACCCCCCAGGCAACCCTTCGGATATTTATCAAGTTCATCGGCCCCACATTATCGGAAGTTGCACTGCCTCCTACCGCGCCGCAGCCCAACGTTAACGCAGGCGCCAATTTAGTAGTGGCTCCAACCCCTCCCAGTGCCCCGGGAGTATTGACCAGCAGACGGGAAATCGGTTTTTTCAGGGCAAATTCCCGGATAACCGCTTCATCCTGGGAGTGGATGGTCATCGTGTGTCCTGCCCCTTCGTTTTCCAGAATAGCGATGCATTTTTCGCAGGCGCTCTCCCAGTTATCCTCCACAAAGAAGGCCAAAATCGGACAAAGCTTTTCTCTGGAATAGGGGTATTTTTTCCCCACCTCTGTCTGCATGGACACTAAGACTCTGGCTTCTTTGGGCACCTGGATCCCCGCCATATCGGCGATTACCTGGACGCTTTTTCCCACAATGGCCGGATTCATGGTATTATTGGCGCGCATAATCATTTTTTCGACCTTTTTCGACTGCTGCTCGTCCATCAGATATCCGCCTTGCCGCTGAAGCTCCTTTAGCACCTGATCCTGGATACATTTCTCCGTAACAATCGACTGCTCAGAAGCGCAGATAGTGCCGTTATCAAATGTTTTGCTGTCTAAAATATGCTTGATGGCCATGGGGATGTCCGCTGACCGCTCAATAAAAGCCGGCCCGTTTCCCGGTCCCACTCCAATGGCCGGATTTCCGGAGCTGTACGCCGCCTTCACCATCGCTTCGCCGCCGGTAGCCAAAATTACCCCTGTATCAGGATGTTTCATCAGCTCGTTAGTGGCCTGAATTGTGGTTGTTTCTATACATTGGATCAGATTTTTGGGAGCCCCCGCTTTGTCGGCGGCTTCTCTCATAACGGCCACTGTTTCCAAAATACATTTTTTAGCGTTGGGATGGGGGCTGATCACAATGGAATTTCCTGACTTAATTGAAATCAGCCCTTTAAACATTGTAGTGGAAGTCGGGTTGGTAGACGGGATCAGCGCGGCTACTACCCCGACAGGAACCGCAACCTCCATCAGTCCGTTTTCCCGGTCCTCTTTGATAATTCCAACTGTTTTCATGTTTCGCATATAATCGGTGACAATCCTGCTTCCCAGCAGATTTTTTACCACCTTGTCCTGCCAAATTCCAAATCCCGTTTCTTCCGCCGCCATTTTCGCCAGCTTTTCTGCGTTTTCCACACAAGCCTGACAAACTTTTTCCACCAGCTCATCAATCTGAGCCTGGCTGTATTTGGAAAGTTCTTTCTGGGCGGTTTTGGCATTTTTCATTAGATCGCGGACTTCCTGAATGGACTGTAAGTCCTTATCTAACACCATATTATCCTCTCCTTACTGTTCCCTTGGGGTGGCGGCCACTTCCCTCACCATAGCCGCAAACGCGTCGCATGCCGCTTGGCAGGCCGCCTGTTCCCCGGTTAAAAGCGCCCCTGCGAAGTTTGTTTCCGTAGGAGGGCCGTAAAATAACCTAAGCTCCACCTGGGCCATTTTCACCGCCGCATCTACCGCACAGATGGCCTCCACCGGCGGGGCGATTAAATATGCCAAGGAATTTCCCTGCTGAATTTTTGCCTGTTTGGAAAGATAGGAGCCGGTCCGGGAGATACAATGGGCAAAGTAGACGATACTGTCATCCTCGTTGGCGCTGTAAAAACATCCGTCATTTTCAATGAAGGACACCGCGGCATCGATACCGCTTTTTACTTCCTCCGGGTCGCTTCCCGCTAAAATTCCGATAAATTCCCCCGCCAGTTTGGTGGAAGCATTTTTCGCCCCTGCGTACATGGAACGGGCATACACCACCTGCACATCCGCCTTTTTGGTGGCTTCATCCAGCGCTGCATAAGAAACATCGTCGCTGTCGGTGGTAATAATTCCCAAGCTGTTATACCCTTGAGAGGATTTTAAACATTTCAGCAGCACTGGATCCGCATTGGGGAGAAACCGGACTCCCAGCACAGTAGTTCTGATCGGATCGCCTGTCAATACGTTCTCCTCCTTACATCTGCAGATCAACCCCGCTGGCTTTTCTCTCCAGCATGGTTTTTATGACTGTGGCAATATGGGCCCCAGCTTCTACCGCCGGGATACCGCCTTTGTGGATGTTGGACACCACCGTACGCCGGGCTTCCGGCATTCCTACAGCGGCCTTATACGCGATATACGCGCTCATACTGTCCGCCGTAGCCAGTCCCGGACGTTCCCCGATAAGAACACAGGTCACCTGCGCTCCCAATGCCTCGGATATCACGTCCATAGCCGGCACCCGTCCAAATTTTACAAAGAAGGGCGTCCCTGTCTGGATCCCATACCCCTTCAGACCATCCATCAGCGCCGGGAGCACATCCCGGGCATTGGCGTCCACCGCCTGGCTGCTCAGTCCGTCACAAACATAAATCTGCACTGTGGGGGCAGATTCGCATTTGGATTTTAGCTGGTTTATGGTTTCCGGGCTGAACTGCCGCCCCAGATCCGGGCGGGTCAAATGCTCATTTCGCTCGGTACATAAGGTCTGTACCGAAAAAAGGTTCAAATCTGAAAGCACCTGCTCGTCTACATCCCGAAACACGGCGTCTCTGGCGATGGCGTGGTCCGCCCGCAGAGTGAGCATAGTAGCTGTTTTCAGTCTCGGGCCCGCCTTGCCTACGCCGATGCGGGCGGGGGTTTTTGTTTTCATCTGTTCCAGCGCATCCCGGTTGACAGGATGCTCAATATTAATAGCCATCTTGTGAGCTTTGTCGGTAATATCCGCCAGAGGCTCGGTTTCTTCTGCCGACGGCTGCTGTGCCGGGGCCGCCGGCGGCTGTCCGGCAAGCTGGGCCAGCACTGCTTGCGTTACCAGTTCTATGAGCTTTTGATCGGTCATCCCAATCCCCCCTTTCTTTGCGTAAAGAGGGAGGCGTCGCCCGCAAGGGAAGTCAGCTTCCCATTTTCCATAATTCCCAATTTCTCCAGCCACTCCTCAAATTCCCGAATCGGGCGCAGGCCTAAAATTTCCCGCACCGCCGAAGCGTCATGGTAGGAGTTGGTCTGGTAGTTAAGCATAATATCGTCGCTGGCAGGTACGCCGATCACATAAGTACATCCGGCGCTGGCCAAAAGAACCGTTAGGTTTTCGATATCGTTTTGATCCGCCATCATATGGTTGGTATAACAGCAGTCGCAACCCATGGGAATACCGGTGAGCTTGCCCATGAAATGGTCCTCCAGTCCCGCCCGGATTACCTGCTTGCTGTCATAAAGATATTCCGGCCCAATAAAGCCCACCACGGTATTTACCATAAAGGGGGAAAAATGTTTCGCGTACCCGTAACACCTGGCCTCCATAACCACCTGGTCATAACCGAAGTTGGCCCCGGAAGAAAGTTCCGATCCCTGCCCCGTTTCAAAATACATTACGTTCGGCCCTGTGCCGGTGCCATTTTTGCGGAGCATCTCTTGGGCTTGCTTCATTGTTTCAGTGGTGAAACCAAAGGCCTCGTTTCCTTTTTGAGAACCCGCAATACTTTGGAAAATCATATCGGTGGGCGCTCCCTGCCGAAGCGCCTCCATCTGGGTGGTAATGTGGGCCAAAACGCAAATCTGGGTGGGAATCTGCCATTTGTTTTTGACTTCATCAAACCGTTTTAAAATCTCCGCCGCGGAGGCCGCCGTATCGTTTACCGGATTTAAACCGATCACCGCGTCTCCGACGCCATAGCTTAGCCCTTCAAACAGAGAAGCGGTAATCCCTTCCACATTGTCCGTTGTATGGTTGGGCTGAAGCCGGGTGGAAAGGGTTCCCCGTTTTCCCATAGTGGTGTTGCAGTGAGTATGTATCCGAATTTTATTCGCAGCGTACACCAAATCCAAGTTGGACATGAGCTTGGCCACCGCGGCAATCATTTCCGCAGTCAGTCCTTGACTGACCCGGCGGATATCTTCTTCGGTGGTGGCGTAATCCATCAGCCATTCCCGCAGATCGCTTACCGTCCAATTTTTAATCTTGTCATAGATTCGCTCGTTTACCCCATCCTGAATAATTCGGGTCACGTCGTCCTCTTCATAAGGCACCGCCGGATTGTTGCGTAAATCGCTGAGCAGAAGATTGGAAAGCACCTCTTTGGCGGCGATGCGTTCGCTGTCGCTGGCGGCGGCAAGCCCTGCCAATACGTCCCCCGACTTTTGCTCGTTGGCTTTAGCAAGGACCTCTTTGATCGAATGAAACTCGTATACCTGACCCGCCAACAGAGTTTTCAGTCTCAAAATCATTCCCTCCTTTTGTTTTCTCTATCCATAAAGCAATGTTTTTACTACTACCGGCACCGCCATTCCATTCATCAGGGGCCGTCCAATATCGATATAATCCCCAAACTGGACACTGATGCTGTCAATACAAACCAGCTTCCTGTCTAAAAGCCGCCGCTGCATGGCCTGCCCCAGGGCTTTGGCAAAATCTCCCCGGCATAATACCATCACCGTCTGCTCTTTTCCCAGGGCGCTGTCCGCCGTATGGCACAAGGCGTCCGCCAGCAGATTTAGCTGACGGTAGGAAAGGCTATCGATATCCTGGATACAAAAAAGCAGATTATCACAGTCGTTTTGCTCTAAAAACCACTCGGTTTCCTCCCGCAGGTTGCGGTCGTTCCCAGTCAAACACTGGTGTTCTGTCTCTCTCCCCAAAAGAAAAGCGGGAAGGTTTTTTACTGGAAACACGCTCTCGTCTGTATAAGTAATCGTACTTCCGCTGACAGAAGTTGTATAGGAACCCGCTCCCACCACCGTGGCCCGGATCGTCTCCTTGGGGGGGATTACCTGGTAATCCCTCATAAGAGAGCTTTCCCGAATACTGTGGGCCAGGATCGGACCAATGTCCCCAAACCGAAACCAATCCTCCTGGGGAGAATACACACAGTCCGCCACCCCGCCGGAAAAGGTGATATATTCCACCGGCCTTGAAAGGGTCAGACGGCTGCTTCCCGCCGTGCGCATCTCCTCGCACAATTTGGAGGCCGTAAATTTCAGCGTATCTTCCAGCACCTGCGCCATGACCCGACACAGACGGTCCAGCTCCTGCCAGTCAGCCGTCCGGCCAAGTTCCAGCGAAACGCCGGCGGCCTTCATAATCGCCGGCAGCCGGGGACTTAGGTAGGTAACTTTCTTCTGCCTGTCCACCTGCACCAGCCGCCCGCCAATATCCCAGCAGCCTTTTGCGCAGAGTTCACCGCAATGAAACACAGCAATATTGGTGGTACCGCCGCCAATATCCAAATTGGCTACCACACAGCTGTGTTCTTTGGAATACTGCTGTGCACCCGCTCCTTTGGCAGCGATAACACTTTCCAGATCCGGCCCTGCCGTGGCAACCACAAAATCCCCCGCAAAGGAACTTAATGTCTGTGTCACCAAAGAGGCATTCTGTTTTCTGGCGCTCTCCCCAGTGATAATCACTGCGCCGGTTTGTATCATAGAAGGGGTAATCCCCGCTTTGTCATATTCTTTTTCCAGTATTGCCCGAATTTTTTCTGTATCAATCAGTATACCGTCTACCAAAGGGGTGGTATAGATCTCGCTTTTATAAATAATCTCGCTGCCTACAATACACACCTGGGGTACAGAAAAGCCGGAGGCAGTGTTGCGCATCTGGATCCGGCTGAGCACCATGCTGGTAGTAGACGTGCCGATATCAATACCCACGCTTAAAATGGAAACTCCATTCACCCTTCTTCCTCTCCGTTTCTTCTCCCTTTTTATTTTGCGTCCGGCATATCCTGATAACTCAAAATTAAAAGTTCTGCAATCTTTTTCATGGAGGTGCGTTTTTTCATGCTTAAAAGCCGGATATATTCATAGGCGTCTTGTTCGTTGATTTTTTTCTTTTTCATTAGCACGCCTTTGGCCTTTTCAATAACTTTGCGCTCCTCCATCTTTTTTTCTTTGTCCTCAATATCCCGCCGCAGCGTCATCAGTTCCTGACTGCGGGCGATTGCCACTTCAATAGCCGGAATCAATGATTTTTGGTCGATGGGCTTTACTACATAACCCATCACCCCCAGCTCCTTGGCGGTTTTAATAAAATTGTCGTCGCTATAAGCGGTGGAGAGCACCACACAGCCGGCCAAATTTTCCTCGATAATCACTTTGGCCGCGCTCAGCCCGTCAAGCAAAGGCATTTTAATATCTAAAAGCACCAAATCCGGAGCGTGTTGTTTGCATAAGCTGATCGCGTCAAACCCATCCCCTGCCTGGCCCACTACTTCATAACCATGCTGTTGGAGCTGTTCTTTCAAATCCAAGCGAATGATCGCTTCATCGTCGGCAATCACTACCTTATATCCCATAGTTTTTCCCTCTTTTTCAATCTCGGTGATCCCTCTTCATCCTGCATAAAATAACAAAAAGCTTTACCCCTTTTTCAAGGAGCAAAGCCTCGTCGCTTTCTATTTGATACGCCGCTGTACCAAATAACGTCATTTAATTAATAATATTTTACCATAACGCCTAAAATTCGTCAATGATTTTCTTTAAGCTGCCAGATCTCTTTATTCCTCCGGCAGCCCTAGTTTTTACGTCCTTTTCTCAAACCGTCCCCCACATTTTGGGCACGTGATCTCAATTTTCCCTCTGCCTTTGGGAACCCGCAATTTTTGTCCGCAGCGAGGGCACTTAAAATGCCGATGGGTTTTAGAGGTTTTTATTCTTTGGGAGAGCGCCCAAAATTTCTTTCTTATTGGTTCTATTTTACGGACAAACCGTACATTTTCCAGATAGCGCTTCTGAATATTGCGGGAAAACATCCGATAATAGCATATTACCAGTAAAGTGAACGCAATTAGGAAAAATATTCCCCAGCGGCTGAACCTTCCTATCGCTATAAAAAACAAGCTCCCAATCAATAGCGCCCAGCAAAGCTGATCGGTCCCATAACGTCCCGCCATGATCCGTCTTAGCCAGTTCAAACGAAAACTCTCCTCTTTTCCTTATCATTAATTTTAAGGATAGCACAAGCCAACCTAGCTTTCAACCATAAAATGTTTCGAAAAAATCAACTTATTTCTTAAAATTTTTCCTCCTCACCATAAAAATATTGACTTTCTTCTCTTGTTGTACCATAATGATGAGTAGGTAAGAAGTCTTTATCGTATCCAGCAATTTTTAGGAAGACCCCTTTTAAAGTTTTATTATTTTGCCTATCTGTAAGTTATATATAGGGAAAGAGCCTCAAGCTTTCGGGCCGGAGGCTCTTTCCCTGTTTTTTGTAATTGCGTATACGAGAAAGTTCAGGTATAATAAAAACCAGCGGCAAAATATCATTTTGCCCCCGGACCCTGTCCGGCCTTGGTTTCCCTTTCCGGGAAACCATCCTGCCTTTTGCAGCCTGCGCCCAAAAACGCGGTGCGTTTTTCCCAAAAAAGCGAGGCAAATCATCCGAATATTAAAATAGCAAGGATTTATGGCGCTTTGGCGTCCAAGTTCCTTATAGCGAGATAAGGCAATAAGGTCCATCATCATACATAGTCGAAATGGTTGACAAATCAGAGGGATTCAAGTCCCTTTCATTTCATCGACAGTTAGGAGCTCCAAAATGATAGAATTAAGATTAGTTAAATCAGAAGAAATACAGATAGCGATGGAGATTATCAATGCTGCGAAAATCCACTTAAAAGAACAAGGAATTGACCAATGGCAAACGGGCTATCCTGATTATGCTTGTATCGAAAGAGATATTATTGACCAAAAAGGTTTTTTCGTTGTAGATGAAGAAAGTATTTTGGGCTATTTATGTATTGATTACGATGGAGAATCTGCCTATGATAATATGCAAGGCACATGGAATACTTCTGAAAATTATGTCGTAGTGCATCGTATGGCTTTTACTGAAAAGTCAAGAGGAAAAGGTGTAAGCAGTGTTGTGTTTCGTCTGGTAGAGGAATTGAGCAAAAGAAAAGGCATAAATTCTTTCCGAGTAGATACAGATGCGGACAACAAAAAAATGCAGCATATCTTAAAGAAGAATGGCTTTTCGTATTGTGGTACAATTTGGTTTGATAATAGTGAAAAAATAGCATTTGATAAGACGTTTTAAAACGGATAAACCCAAATGACGGAATATACCTAATAAATGAGAGCTGTTTTATCTCATCAATTTATCCGCCAACTTGCCCCCAGGCCCTGTCTGGCCTCGGTTTTCCATGGCTTTTCTTTCCTGCAGAAAATAATAGGTAAAGCGCAGATCATCATATAAAATAATCCTGACAGGCGAGGTGTACTGATATGAAGCCCCTGATTAAATGGCCGGGCGGCAAAGCCGGCGAAATAAAAAAGTTTGAGCATCTGATTCCTTCCTTCGAGCGCTATATTGAACCGTTTTTTGGCGGCGGCGCTTTGTATTTTCATTTGGCGCCTCAAAAAGCGGTTATTAATGATATTTCCCCCTGTTTGATGGACTACTATCGTTTGATTCAGAAGCAGGACGTCATGTTCAAACATTTGCTTTTATGTTATAACGACAGCTTTACCCGGCTATGCAGCGTGTGTGACCGCAAATACGGGGAATTAGGCCGCCTGTTCGCTTCACTTTTAGAAAAAAATATTGAGGAACCCCTTTTGCGCCGGCAAATTTCTTCTTTTATTTGGGACAACCTCTCCCCTGCCGCACTGGGATACGATTTTTTTGACCTGCTGGTATTGGATCCCCAGCAGTTCTTTTCCCACCTCACTACAAATGCGGTGGATAAAATGCTGCGTACTGTAAAAAACCACGAGACTAAGCCATTTAATTCCCAGGACTTGGAGGACAATTTAATCACTGGACTGGCCAGCGGATACTATATGTATTTTCGCCGTGTATTTAACGATATTTCTTTAGGCAATATTGAAAGTCCTTCTTTTGCCTATAAAATCGCTAATTTCTATTTTATCCGGGAATATTGTTACGGCTCTATGTTCCGATACAACGCTGCCGGGGAATTTAATATTCCATATGGAGGCATGTCTTATAACGGCAAAGATATGCGCTCTAAAATTGATCATATGTTTAATCCGGATATGGAGAGGCTGTTTAAAAATACGGGTATTTACTGTTTGGATTTCGAAGAATTTTTGCAGAAGGTGAAACCTACTGAAAACGATTTTATCTTCCTGGATCCTCCCTATGATACGGATTTTTCCGAATATGAAGGCAAGGATTTCACTTTAACCGATCAAACCCGTTTAGCCCAAGTGCTCAGGAGTACTCCGGCGAAGTTTTTACTGGTAATTAAAAATACTGATTTTATCTATCATCTGTACAAAGATCATTTTCATATCGATACATTTGAAAATATGTATACTTACAACGTGCGCAGCCGCAATAAGCGCGCCGCCGAACATTTGATCGTAACCAACCTGCCTTTTTAAGGCAGGTTGTCTGTTTTTGCTAAAGCAAAAACGCGGCGCGCTCCATCCCATATGTCGCCGTATACTATAAGCGCCCCGGCCTATCTATGGCCGGGGCGCTTTCTTTATTTATCTTGTTGTAACGCGTATTTTTCAAGTCTGCTTTCAGCAGCGCAAAAATAGCGCTTATCAATCTCACAGCCGGCAAATCGCCTGCCTAAGCTCAAAGCCGCTTCACCAGTGGATCCGGTGCCCATAAACGGATCAAACACCAAATCCCCCGGCTGAGAAGCAATGGCAACCAAATGTTTTAATAGTTTCACCGGCTTTTGCGCAGGATGCTTTGGATCGGAAATACGTTCCGGCCGCATACAGATAGGGCACTGAAAAAAATTGTGCATCTCATTCTGCTTCGTAAAATTCCACGCATGTCCTTTGTTCCACATGCAAATAATCATTTCACAGCTGTTTAAAAACCCATTTTTAAAAATTTTAGGCATGGGATTTGTCTTGTGCCAGATAAAAAACTGAAAAGTATCAAACCGGCTGTCAAACACTTCATGCCAGCGCCCAATCATATTGTAGCTGACAAAGACAAATATATTTCCTTTTGGTTTGAGTACCCGCACAAATTCATCTGCAAAATCCTCCGGGTTGATATTCACTTTATCCCAATCGGCAATATCATTGTTTACCGGCGCTCTTCCGGGAAGATAAATATTCCCAGTGGAGTAAGGGGCGATATTATAAGGGGGGTCGCAAAGAAGAAGATCCACACTATGATCCTCCATGGTCTTGATATAGTTGTAACAATCCCCAAAATAAAGCTCACAGTGTTCCATTTACTATAAAGTCCCCACACAGTCGCTGATCATGGTCCTGATCCGGGCGTTAAGATCGATCTGTGTCAGCGCCTGTTTATATATTTTTACAAAATTCCGAAAACTAATCTCTTGTGGCAAAATTCTCTCCCAGAACTGCCGGCCGATTAAAAACATTTCAGGATAACTCAGATGGGCTTTCACCCCGCTATTCCAATGAGCCCCTTCTCCGTCCTTATTATAGAGGGTCGCAAAATAGCAGCGGCAGTTTTTTTCCTGCAGGGCGGTATAGAGGAGCAGCAATTTTTCAGCGTTGGAGGGGGCGTTGGAGCTGTCCAATGCGCCGCCCGCCTTTATTTCCATTATATTCCACTCTTCCCCGTCACGAAAACATAAGTCTACCGGTTTTATGTAAATGCGGTCTTCTATATATTTTCCTCCAATTGTCAGCAGCTGCTTTATACTCTCTTGAGTCACTGAACTTTCGATTCTGCTTTTTCCCCTGCCGCGGCCCTTATGTTCCTCTCGAAACTTATTGATCTCCCCATGCAAGGCCGCGCTTTCGATATTGACGTTGGTAATCACCACTTGCTCCCCTTTGGGATTACAAAAGCCGTTTGGCAGAGCCAGCCCCTTGGGATTGACAATCTGCGGGACATTTTCTTCCCCAAACCGAAGCCGGGCAATCCGCTTGGCACAGGCCTGGATGGCGTTTCCGCTTTTAGATTCAAAGCTGCTGACAAATACCATATGGGCAATCATCATTTTGTCCAGTTGGTTTAATAAAAAATTGTGGCGTTTTTTCAAAAAATTGATATGGAAATCCCCTTCAATCGTATGGACCAATTTGGTAAATTCATCAAGAATAATATTTTTGATCTGTTCGTCCATGGCCGTCCTCCTACTTTAAAAGGTGTTCCCACTGCTCCGGGCGAAATCCGACAAGCACCAGCCCCTCTGTTATAATGAGCGGACGTTTTACCAACATTCCATCGGTTGCCAGCAGGTCCAACTGCTCTTGTTCGCTCATGGAAGGAAGCTTATCTTTCAGTTCCAGCGCCTTATATTTCAGCCCGCTGGTGTTAAAAAATCTTTTCAGCGGCAGTCCGCTCCTGTGATGCCACTCTTTTAGTTCCTGAGCGGTGGGATTTTCTTCCACAATGGAACGATCCTCAAATTCTATGTCATGATCTATCAGCCATTTTTTTGCTTTTTGACAGGTGGAACATTTGGGATATTCTATAAACAATACTTTCACTATACTTACTCCTCTACAATTTTCTGTACCCGACCAACCATATTCTCTTCCTCAAGCATTACCTTAATCCCATGCGGGTGGGACGGGCTGTTTGTTAAAATGCGCTTCACATGCCCCCGCGTAAGCTTTCCCGTGGGCTGGTCTTTTTTCAGAACCACATCTACCAAGGCCCCAATTTTGATATCGCTGCGTTTATGTCCGTTCATATGAACTCCTGTTCGCTAAAAAATCTAAAATCGCCTTGTTGGTCTGACCAGGCGCTTCCCCGAAAATATTGTGTCCTGCCTTTGGAATAATTACTAATCTGGCTCCGGGAATCCCTTTATAAATTAACCGGGTGTGTTCCGGCTTAATAATATCCTTTTCCCCTGCCATCACCAGTACAGGGTTATTTATCCGGGAAAGCTCTGCAACGGTATAATGAGGTTCGTTGACCATCAGCCCTAAAATCTTTGCTTTTTCTTTGGCTTTTGGGGAAAAACGTCCCATCTGCCGGCAAAGAAAATAGCCCGCCTCAACAGGACGCTGAGCAATCCCCCTCACTCCCTGGGGATATAAATTGGCCCCGGCCAATACCGCTTTTCCTATCCTCTGGGGATGCTGAATCAGAAGCCCAAGGGCAATATTACCTCCATCGCTGTAGCCCACTACATCCGCTTGATGGATTTTCAGGGCATCCATCACGCATATCACATCATGAACCATAATCGAAATGGAAATCTCCTTGCCCATAGTGGAGCTCCCGTGGCCCCGGCTGTCGATGGCCACTACCCGGTATTCCCGGGAAAAAGGAACTATCTGGCTGCGAAAGCAGCTATAATCCTCCCCATTTCCATGGAGCAGGAGCAAAGTTTTCTCCCCGCTTCCATAAATCCGATAATAAATCTGCGCCGTATCTACTGACACAGACCCGCGTTTTGCCGGCGCCTCCATCCCTGTCCTCCTATTCTATTCTTCCATAACGTTTACAAAAAACGCCTGGATCTTCTCTTTCTCTCCGATAAGAGAACCCTGGACCAGCAAAGGGCTTCCGCCGCCCCGTCCGCCAAACGCCTTATTTAGCTTTCCTCCCAGGGGCCTCACATCCGTTTCTTTTCCTGCCAAGGCATATTTATACCCGTCCCGGTCACTGCCGCAAAAGACCGCCGCCACTCCATCGCATTTCTCACTGAGCAGCAGGCAGTACCGGCGGATTGCGTCCGGGGCCAGCCCTTGCTCAAATCTCAAAATATTCCGGGCTCCCTGAATAACCTGCTGCGCTTTCAAGTCAAGCAACTGATTTTGTACTCCGGCAAGGGTATGTTTCAGGCGGTTATTTTCTTCCAGCATCCGCCTAACCGCGTCTGTTGTTTCCCCTGCTTTGGCGCAAAGAAGCTCCCCTATGGCATAGATATCGTCGTTTTTCTGACAGTAATCCTTCATCGCCTGCCTGCCGCATAAAAGGAAAATACGCATCCCGCCTTTGTACCGCTGGAAGGTAAGGACTTTAACCAGCCCCGCCTCTCCTGTAGTTTTTACGTGAAGCCCGCAGCAGGCGCATACATCGCCGTCTGGAATACGGATGATCCGCACTTGACCGGAAAGTTCTTTCTTACTGCGGTATTCCAGGGTTTCCAGCTCTTCTGCAGTGGGATACAATACCTCTACCGGCAAGTTTTTATAGATAATTTCATTGGTCAGGTCCTCTGCCGTTCGGATTTGTTCCGGCGTCAGCTCCCCGTTAACATCAATACTGATGGCATCGTGGCCCATATGAAAGCCCACATTATCCAATTTATAAAGCCGATGGATCATCCCGGAAAGAATATGCTCTCCCGTGTGCCCCTGCATAAAATCAAATCGCCTTTTCCAGTCCACTTGACCTTGTACCTGTCCGCCTTCCAGCAAGGGCTTGTCCAGTATATGCTCTACTTCTTCTCCCCGGTCGAATACTTCCAGCACCTTTGCGTCCCCCAACATGCCTGTATCCCAAGGCTGGCCGCCTCCTTCCGGATAAAAGGCCGTTCTGTCCAAAGTTACCGCCCAGCGCTCGCCCTTTGGACAGCAGCTGGTAACCTTTGCGGCAAAGCTGGTGAGATAGGCGTCTGCATAATATAACTTCTCTGTCACGTCTTTTCCTCTTTCAAACGATTATTTTATAATCCGCTCCTGTATATTCCGGGCATTACAATATCTTTCCAGCAGCTCTTTGGCCTGCCTTATGGCAGAGGCCAGTCCGTCTTCCCCACTGAAAGAATAAACACACAGCAAAATCTCCCGGGTTTCTGGAGTAATCATCGCCTTTACACTGTCGCTGGTAGGGTTGCCGAACGCCCCTTCCTCATCAAACAGAGCCGGCAAAAACTCGGTATTGATCTGGTCCTTTCCAATTCCCTGATAATGGCTGCCCTGTGGGGCTGGCGCCCAAAAAATCGGCGGCGACAGCTTTTGTACATCATAGGTTCCCAAGGAAAATCCGCTGGTAAGCGAAACCAAATTGTTGACTTCCACCACATTATTGATATGATAAAGTCCTTTTCCCTGCAAAACCCGGCGCATCATAGCCTCACAGGAATTGCGGTACCGGTGAGGATCTTTGCCAAGCGCCTTATAGCCTATGCGGGTATCGGCAATATGCGTCTGGGTAATAATGTCCTCCAGTTTAAGTTTCTCCTGTGCTCTTTGAACAAACACATCTATCTCTCCAAGCAGCTCCGCCGGACTTTTTTCTACGCTCACACAACACTGAATACACCCCAGTACAGCCGCCGGGATTTTTTCCCGCAACTGTTGGGAAATATGGACGTCTATCATATCAAAGATCTCCTTTGCCTGGTAGTTACCCACTTATAAAATCAAACTAGCCCGCCGTCCAAAAGGACTGCTCTCCCTTACACCACAAAGCTGCCCGGGCGAAGGGACGCATCTATTTTACCCGTCCGCTAAATTTTCCTCCTGCATACCGCCGTCTTCCCGCGGCTGGGCAAAGGACGATTCCTGCCGGATATCATCGTCCCTGGAGGACGTTTGTTCCTCTTTCAACAGTACCACTTTTATCGCTGTCACCTGTGCCGGATAGGTTTGCTCTATCGTGGGAAGAATGGTAAAACGAAGTTTCTGACCCGCCATAAGGTTAAAGGGGATTTCCATCTGCCCATCAAATGTTACAATTGCCCGGTCGCAATGATCCCAATCCTCCGTACTGATCAATACACAGTGGTCGTTGACTTCTTCCACCGTCCCTGTAAGAACAATTGTCTCCGGTTCTTTCTGGCATCCGGTCGCAAACAGCAAAAGCATTGCCAGCAATGCTGCCGCTCGTTTCATGGTATAACCTCCAAATATGTAAAATATATCATACGGGGATATAACTATCCCTCTTTTGTCATTTGTATTTTACACTATTTATGGACTATTTTCCAGCAGGTGATGTAAATATTATGTGGCTAAACTGTTGATAAGAGCATTTGATGGTTTCCCTTTCTAAAAGTATCCTTCCGGACACAAAACGCCTTTTTGTTTTTAATCAGCTCATAAAAGCCAAGGCGTATCCTCCTTGGTTCAGCAGTTGGACCGCTTTTTCAAACCGCTCTTCTTTCACAAAAAAATAATCGGTATCATAGGTAGAAACCGCAAATAAGCTAATCCCGTTTTCCGCCAGCAGCGTAGATATTTTTGCCAAAATTCCAATCAAGGAAAACTCCAGCTGTCCTTGGATACGCATTCCCCGCCAGCCGGTTTCTGCTGTTTTGCAGTCCAGCGGCATAACGCTCTTTGGACAAACCAGGGAAAGCTCCCGGTCCGTATGACTGAAAAATACAAACTCCTTTTCCAGCAGCTCCTGCGGCAGGCCGCGCACCTTACATACCGCGAACTCCTGCGGCAATATCTCAATCTTCATAGTTTTCCACCTTTCTCGCTTGGCTGGGGCCCGCGCCGGACAAACCTTTGGTTTGTCTAACCGCCTTCGGCGGAAAAAGCGCCAGGCGCTTTCGGCGCGGGCCGTGGCAGCTGCTGTTAATAAATTTCTCTATAAATAAACCGCTCCGTTTGGATTTCCTCGGGTAGATATGCTTTTCCTTTCCTGTGTCTCCCGGAGGCCGCTGCAAAAGCTGCGAAAGTCGCCGCAAGCAATCTTATCTAAAGTATGATATAATTTTTTTAAAAAAGTTTTGAATTTGATGTAGTATTCGCCGTTAAAACCGTAGTATATAGGTGAAGACAAAAAGGAGGCGATATGATGATGGAAGACGAAAAAATCATTGAAATGTTTTTCATGCGTTCAGAACAGGGCATACAAGAGTTAAACACAAAATACGGCAAAGTTTGTCACAAGCTCTCGTACAACATTGTAAATAGCATTCAAGATGCTGAGGAATGCGTCAATGACGCCTATTTAGGTGCATGGAACGCAATTCCCCCAGCAAGGCCACACCCTCTGTTGACCTATATCTGTAAAATTGTTCGGAACATTTCTTTGAAAAACTATTACAGGAAAGAAACTGCCAAACGAAGCGGTAGCTACACGATTGCTATGGAAGAAATCGAAGCCTGCATAGAAGACCCGAACACAATAGAAATTGAAATTGAGGCCAGGGAGCTAGCTCGAATGATCGAAAACTTTCTGGAAACGCTGACCGTTGAAAACCGCGTTATCTTTATGCGCCGCTACTGGTTTTCTGACAGCTGTAAGGACATCGCGGAATTTGTAGGACTTACGGAGAAAAATATCTCTGTACGGCTGACCCGTATCCGTCAAAAAATGAAAGATTATCTGATTGAAAGAGAGGTATTTATATGAACTCGAAAAAATTTTCCGAAGCTATGAATGAAATAGATGACAAGTATGTGGACGAAGCTATCCAGTACAAAAAAAAGAAACCGCAAAAACCCATTTGGATTAAGTGGGGAGCCATGGCGGCGTGCCTTTGCCTGGTGATTATTGGCGGAGTAATGTTCACTCAAAACAACAATAATATTGCTCCTAATCCTGACTTCGTTCAAGTTCCCAACCCGATCATCACCGTTAGTTCTGTATCTGAGATGGAGGAATATCTTGATTTCGAGGTCCCCACTCTAGATAAAGAGATTGAAGCCTACGAGGTTTTGGTTGTGGACAGCTATCCCACTATGGGCCAGGTGAGATATACTGATGGCTCGGAGTTTCGCATTCTGTACGGAAGTGAGGATATTAGCGGCATCCATGGCGGCTCCCTAGTGGAAACCAAAAATATAGACGATATTGAAGTCAAATACTACGAATATACCGACACCACCTACGCTATTTGGGAACAGAAGGGCTTTTCATTTAGCTATGTATATACCACCGATGGCACTGCAGAGGTGGAAACGTTCATTCAGCAGTTTAAATAAGTTTTCTATATCTCCCAATAAAATACTATAAAAGGAGCTATCTCAATGGATAGTTCCTTTTTTATCGGTGCGCCTGTTTTCCATAAACGCCAATAGCAGCTACCCATTTCCCCGGCAGGTAAAATTTACAAACAGACTTTGCTCCCCGGCTCTTTCATGGGAGGAAAGTAAGGCGTCCTTTTTTTCCTACTCAAAATCGCCGGCAGCAAACTGCCTTATCATTTTTTAGGAGTCTATTCTTCTGTGTTTTCCTGTCTCTTCGCCAATTTACGGCTCCAGTAATGGGACATGCTGTACTCCGGCTCCCAAGTGACCTCCCGCCCCAGAAAGGCAGGCGGCACAAATGCGTTGGCCTCTTCCACAGTGGAAAACTCTACCTCCGCATAGTAAAACTGGGTCTGCTCCCCCTCGTCCACTAAATTACACTCCAGCAGATGTCCTCCTTCCAAGGAATATACCCGATGGTCTTTTTGCACCAAGGGCATGGGGAGCAACGCCTTTAACCGAACAAATATATCCTCGCTAATTGGAAGTTCAATTTCCTCTCTGGCAAGAGTACCTTTTCCTTTAAAACACAAGACAAACTCTTGGGAGGAATGCGTCTGCGTACTTCGTATACGCACCACCGGACTAGAGCACAAATATCCTTGATGCATCTTTTCTCTGCGCAGTTCCTGCAGGTCGGGAAAACCGTCAATTAAAAATTTCCGTTCTATCTCCATTAGTTTCACTTCTTTCCTAAAATGTTTTCCTACAGCAGACAATAAGAAACATGCTATACTGCATACAATATGTATATATAGCGTGTTTCTGCTATTTTTATTCAATATATTGTAGTTTTTTGCAGATTTTTATGCACCGTGATATCGTCAACCCTTTGAATTTCTTCATATTCTGCGTCTTGCCCCAAATTCTTCATCAATTCAATGTGTTTATTGAAATAATCCTTTGAAGCCGGATCGCTGTCGCACATCAAACAATGCCGTCCCTGGGCAATACACACTCTGCCAACCGTTCCGCTTCCAGCAAAGAAGTCAAGGACTATGGAACCGGGGTATGAAAGCGATTTAATGAGGCGGTCAATAATTTCCCCATATTACGGTATAGCACTTTTTCTGCTATTCTTCCAGTGATTTTCACTAAAATTGAGATAAAAAATAGGTTCTATGACCTAAAAATCATTTCAACCCCTTGAATTGCTATTCACTCCGTGGTGTACTGCAGTTAATTCAATATTAAGGGGAGCAAAAAATGCCGGACATCAAGCTAAAAATACAAATTGGCAACGCCAATGTAGAATTGGAAGGGGAAGGAGCCGTCATTCAAACAATCTTTTCCCAACTGTGCGAGAGCGGGCTGGGAGCGCTGGATTCTCAATCGGGGAAACCGCCCATTTCCACCGTACCAGCAGCAAAACCTTCCCCGCCGCTTAAAATCACCGGTGCAGCTGATGCACAGGTCAAAGAAACGTTTCCTTCTATAGAGGTTATCCTTTCAAAAAATTTGCCTCGAACGGAATCAGAATGGATTTTAATCTATGCGTTTTATGCTTCAAAATTCGGGATGGTTCCTGTTTCACGGGATGAAATTCGTGGTGTTTATCGTCAAACCGGCCGCTTGACACGAAGCCGTTCTAATAATTTTTCTTCCAATCTACAAAATCTTCACGCCAGCGGCTATTTATCTAGTTCGGACAATTTGACCTATGCCCTTACCCCGGCTGGCAGCAATAAAATACAGGAAATATTAACCCAGCCTCAGACAGCAAAGTCCCCTTCCCCGAAAAAACGTTCCAAACGTAATCCGCCTACATATCGGCTAGTGAGTCTGCCTTTGGACAACAAGCAAAAAGAGGATCTTAATTTGTTTTATCACTCCATGCACCTTACTTCCCGTGTGGATCAGGTGGTTGTGCTCTTTTATTGGATGCACAAAAATAAACTGCTGGACGTAATCGACAAAGACACCGCCTTTACCCTTTTGCGCATAGTAAAGGAGCCTATTACGTTTAATATTCCCCAGGCTCTGAGCAATGCCAGCACCCGTAATCGTTATATCCGTTCTAATGGTGAAAAGGGCAGGTATCTCCTCGACGAAAAAGGGGAGGACTATGTAACCCATAAATTGATGGATCGGAAATAAGTTGCATTTTTCCCTTTCAAATTCAACTAATCAAAAGTTTGGTGATGCAATACACCTTCCAAGCTACGTTTGAGATATGGTGACAAAATATATGGAAATAATCTTTGCAGCGGTAAATGAAGTTATCGGCCACAACCTGCGCTCAATTCGGGAACATGTCGGCCTAACGTTGGAACAGCTAGCGCATCTGGTCAATTCCAGCCCCTCCCATTTGGGAAATATTGAGCGCGGTATCGCAAATCCCACGATTAATACTTTATGTAAACTGGCGGAAGTTTTAAAGATAAATATCACGAATTTCTTTGAACCTGCGCCAATATTTCCAGGACGTAAAGAAACTATGATTTTTATGGCTAACGGCTATGATCCCGGTGATCAGAGTCAATTTGCATCCCTTCCCAAGGAGACACAGGAAAAAGTATTATCTTTATTAAACCAGTTGCAGCAGCTATTTTATGAAGAGAAAGAGAAGTAACCAAACGGACAAGAAAATTATCATTTTTCTTGTCCGTTTTCTTTTATTCCTGCACCACCTGGCAACCTTCTCCATCCCAGCGGTAGTCCTCCATTTTCACCCGGCCGTCCGGAGTAAATTCTACCCCTTCTGCCTCCAGCATCTGCCGCTGGAAATTTCGGGATCCAATATCAAACGCGTCTGTGGTGCTTCCGTCCTGATGCACTACCCGGTGGCATGGAAGCCCATGGGGAGCCTGCCGCATAGCGTAACCCACAGCACGCGCGGCGCGCGGGTTTCCCGCCAGCAAGGCCAGCTGTCCATAGGAAACTACCCGGCCATAAGGGATTTGCTGTGTAATACTATATATCTTCCTGCGAAAGTTCATTTTCATCCTCCAATATTAAAAAAACATATCTGTCTTTGGTGGACATTTCTTTTAAATACCGGTAATGGTCGGGGGAAAAGCTGTATAGCTTTTCCGGCGTATCGATCCGATTTTTAATGATATACCTGGCCATCCTCCCCCGCGCCATTTTAGCCAGGGTGGGAATACAGATCAATTTTCCCTTGCGCCGGGCCAGAAAATCGCAGGTAATAAACTGATTTTTATACGTTAAATAAGGGGTTATCATCTTCGCATATTCCTTTGACGCAAGATTGATCACCGGACCTCCGGCGGAATAGACTTCGCGGTAGACTATATTGCCCCAAAATTCATACAATTTTTTGTTTTCCACTGTCAATTTACATTCCATCTTTAATCGGTAAGGCTGTATCCCATCGCTTGGGCAAAGCGCCCCATAAAATGCGCTTAATATCCGCAGGTGCTGATCGGCAAAGCTGAAATCATCCGCTGAAAAATCCAAAGGATCCAAATAAATATACTGCAGTCCCTGATAAGAGCACACCGCTGCGCTCCCTAATTCTTGGGGATCGTATTGCTGATAGCGCTCAAACGCCTTCATCCCTTGCTGTGCGCTTTCCTGAAAAATACTTTCCAGCTGCCACGGGCTATATTCTTTCAACTCTCTCCACAGGATATCCGCACGCTTTTTGAATTTCGGCTGTTTTGGGTAAACATGGGCGGTGCATATGGGAATCATATTCTTTGCCGGGGAGATAATTGTCATCATAATTCTCTCACCTCTAACCCCTGGATTACCGGCAAAACCATCTCCTCAAATTCCCCCGGATGCCGGCACCACATCTCTTCTTTTAAAGTGATCCGCTTTCCATCCAAAGTGTATCCAAGAATTTCTTTCTGCCCAAACAGCTCCTTTTTCTTCAGCTCCGGCAGAGGTATCCCGATCATCCTCTCTACCTCTTCCCCAGGAGAAAAAGATGGCTGAAGGGGATCGTAAAGATACACCTGGGCAATTTCCCGGTCATAAAATGTCCCCAAGCGGATTTCCTCCCGGCGTATCCCAAGATAGCGCAGTCTGTCTTTCTGAGGAACCACTCCAATTTCTTCCCTCATCTCTCGCAGCAAAGCGTCCGTCGCTTCTTCCCCGGCATCAATATGTCCGCCTACCGCCAGGTCATATAGCCCTGGAAAATCTTTTTTCTCAAAAGAGCGCTGCTGAAAATACAGCCAAATCTCCTCCCCTTGCCTTGTGGCGACCCAACAGTGCACTACCTGGTGAAGAAACCCTTTCCTGTGCGCCTCTTCCCGGGGCGCCTTCCCGATTTCTTTGAGATCTTCATCATAAATTGCCAGCATTTCCTGCCCCATACCGCGTCATCTCATTCCCATTTTTTACATTTTATCAGCTTTAGTGTAACATCTCTCCGCGTTAAAAACAAGCCAAAAAGGGGCTGGGCGGCGCAGTTAATAACTGCGCCGCCCAGCCCCTTTTTAGGATTATGTTGATAAAGGGTAAGAGTAGGCTAAATATTACGCATTATTGGCCATAATTTCCCCGGTCGGTATCCTCGTCCCGGATCTGCTCCTCTGTAAGCAGATGTACCGGGCCTACCGCCCGGGCGGCCAAATACGCTTTCGCGGATTCTTCTAAGTATACTGCTGTTTCCAGCGCCTCTTCCAAATCTTCACCAAAAGTAATGACCCCATGATTGCGCAAAATTACCGCATTGGCGCCGCCGCAATGTTCTACAGTCAGCACCCCCATCCCCTCGTCGGAAGAAACCGTGAAGGGCGCTACCGGCACATGGTCATGGACAGTATCAATAATGGTAGTAAGACAGGCAGGTAAACAATCCTCCACCAATCCCACTGCGGTCGCATAGGGCTGATGAGTATGAATTACGGCGTTTACCTGTGGTTTGTGCTTGAAAATATACAGCAAGGCCAAGCTGTCGGAAGAAGGGCGGCGCGCGCCTTCCACCACCTGGCAGTTTTCATCAATCATCACAATGTCGTCCACCGTCATGTTATCATACCCCATAGCGGACGGCGTCACCAAAAAACAGCCGTTTGGCATCCGCAGACTTACGTTTCCTCCCGACAGGGCGATCAGATTATAGCGCAGCATCTGCCGGGCGCAGTCGATCAACTGTTGTTTTTCCTTTTCGTACATGGACATCATTCCCCATTCATGATAGTTTCTAAAAATTCCCTTGCCCGGGTAACCACTTGCATATACTGTGGGTTTTCTTCGTTCCACAGCTCCACGGTGATAGGACCGGAAAATCCGGTTTCCTTCAGCGTTTTAAAAATCTCAGGGAAATTTAATACCCCTTCCCCAAAGGGAATATACTCGTCATCCGGCGCCTCCCGCACATGCAGGGCGGCCAGCTTTCCTTCCCCCAGTTTCAATTCCTTCACCGGATCAAATCCCATCATATACAGATTTGCCGTGTCAGGATATACCGTCAGCCACGGAGAACGGATGTTTTTCACCAGTTCCATCGCCTTTCCCACGGAAGTGACATATCTTTCCACCGGCTCAACAGAAAGCATCACACCAGCTTTCGCCGCCATTAGGACGCTTTTAGCCAGATTTTCATCATAGCGTTTTGCCGTATCGGCAGTGCTTGGCTCATAAAATACATCATATCCCGCTACCTGCAGGACCCGTACTCCCAATTCGCAGCAGAAACGGATCCCCTGTTCCATCATCTTCATGGCCCGTTTTTCCACATCCGGGTCGCTGCTTCCTAAGGGGAAGCGGCGATGTCCACTGAAACAGGCGGAAAATATCTGTACTCCGCTTTCCATAGCGGCCTGCTTAACCCTTAAAAAGCGCTCGCTGCTCCACTCCAAGCGGGACAGACGCATATCCGTCTCGTCCAGGCTGATCTCAAAATTATCATATCCTGCCCGGGCCGCGTCATCCAGCATTTCCCACAAAGGCTTGCGGTACAACGCTTTTTCATAAATTCCTAAAGGATAGGGATGTTTATTCAAATCCAATCCTTCCTCCCTCAATCTCTTATAAAGAAGCCGCTGCGTTTCCCATCCCCATCAGGCGAGTATACTCTGCCTGTGGGTCCTTCGCGCCAAAAATCGCTCTTCCCATCACTGCGTGATCTAAGCCGCATTGGGCAAGCCTTGGCAGAATATCCCCAGTGATCCCGCCGTCCGCCCACAGGGAAATATGTTTGGGCAACAACTTTCTTGCTCTTGCAATCTTCTCAAAACAAAACTCCCGGAAAGAAAGTCCCGTATCCCCCGCTTCGCTGGTTTGCAGCAGCACATAATCCAGCTGGTCAAAATACGGTTCTAACTCCCTCACATCCGTTTTGTAATTTAAAGCCAGTCCCGCTTTCTTCCCACGGGCATGAATTTTCCCCAAAGGCTCCGAAGGATAAAGAGTGCTTTCAATATGCGGCGCGATCCATTCCACCCCGCAGTCGCACAGGGGATCGATATATTTCAGCGGGTCGCTCACCATCAGATGGGCGTCCAATACGGCATTGGTGTGTTCGGCTACCGCTTGGATCATGTCCATGCCAAAGGTAATATCCGGGCTGAAGTTTCCATCTTCCACATCCAGGTGCAAGTACCCCACCTTGGTTACCCGGCGCACTTCTTCCCCAATCTCCAGCAGGTTGGAAGAAGCGATGGACGGTACAATCTGTATCATAAAATCCCCCCTCAAAAAATAAATCTTTTCTCCTGCCGGCGCTTATTTGCCGGCAGGAGAAACCGCAATTAGCCGCAGATGAAGGAAATCACTCCTCCGTATAGAAGAAATCCAAAGCCGCCAGAGCCTTTTCATAGGCGGCAAATTTCTTGTTGTAAATTTCCGCTTTTTCCTTATTTGGATAATAAGTCTTTTTCATATGTACCATCTCTTTGACGGCCTCGTCATAGTTTTTATAAGCGCCGCCGGCAATAGCCGCGCACATTGCCGCTCCCAAAGCGCCCGGCTCAGAAGCCGCGGAAACTTCCAGCGGCATCTGGAAGATGTCGCACACCATCTGGGACCAGACTTCCGACTTGGTAATACCGCCGGAAAGTTTTGCAGATTTAAAGGTTTTTCCGCCCTCCATCAGACGTTTTACGTGGACCTTCGAGGAAAATACGATTCCTTCATAGATGGAACGGATCACATGGCCTCGGTTGTTATAACTAGTCAGGTTAAAAAACGCTCCCTTCGCGTCCGGATGGGTAGCGGAGGCAAACAGATATGGAATGAAGATAACATCGCTGTCCTCAGGGGGGATGCTGTCCACCAGTCTGTTGCACTCATCATACAAAGTTCCTTTAGAAACCCCCGGCCGGTCCGGCTCCAAAAAGCTTTCAACAAACCATTCAAAGTTGCTGGCAGAGGTCGGACTGCTTTCTTCTAAAATATAGTAGTCCGGATGATAGGACCGGGCAATGGAGTTGGCTCCATCGATTAACTCCTTGGTTAAATGCTCGTTAATCGACCAGGTACCCGCGATCATACACAGGGTATCGTCGTCCAAAATTCCGCTGGCCAAGGCGCCGGTATTTACATCGTAACAGGACCCCGCCACTGGGATTCCCGCTGTCAGGCCGGTCTTTTTGGCCGCTTCTTCAGTCACCCGTCCGGAAACCTCCGTAACTCCCGCATATTTAGGCATTCTGTCCATATATTCACTCAGGCCCAAAGCCTTGAAAATATCAGGATCATATTCCTGCGTATGAATGTTCATTAACCCATTACAGGTAGTTTCCGTCACCTCATAACAAGGATTTCCAGTAAGTTTCATACGGATAAAGTCTTTGATAGAAAGGACATACGTGGTTTTTTCCAACACTTCCGGCATATTCTCTTTAAACCATACCATCATAATGGCAGTCTGGGCCGGCCAAAATTCCTGGTAGGTCAAATGATAGATCGCATCCTGCACGCCTTCGTCCGCCAGACGGGTGCACAAATCCGCACCGCGGTTATCACTGGATACCACGCCGTTATAAACGGGATTTCCCTCCTTATCTACAAAGCAGATTCCGTTGCCGTAGCCGGTAAGTCCGATCCCTATGATTTCATCCGGGGAGACGCCCGCCTTTTTCACCGCTTCGGAAATCACTTTGGCGTTGCCTTCCCAAACCTCGTTTAAATCTCGTTCCGTCCAGCCCGCCTGGGGCTCGATCAACGGTATGCGCACGCTTGCCACGGCGATCTCATTGCCTTTCAGGTCAAACACCGCGCATTTTGTCATGGAACCGCCGTTATCGATCCCCAACAGATATTTTTTCATGAAAAACCTTCCTTTCTAACAAAAAACTAAAACCCTTTGTGGTTTTGGTCTTATTAAATACATTCCTTGCCGCCTATATTATTTGGATCGTAATTATCCTTTACCTATCTATTTTTCCACCAGTTAATATTGCAAGTATACCATATGGTCTAATTTGAGTCAATGATGGGTGATTTCTTTCAGGGTTTACTACAATATTTTTACCTGTTTGTTAGTAATAACTTGGATTTTTTCGGTATTTTCCTTAAATTTTCAACCATTTTTTAGTCGTTTTGTAAAATGGTATATTTCCGATTAATACTTGTCTAAGTTTTTTCTCACAAAAAAATCGGGATACCCGCCGACAGCGGGTATCCCGATTTTCATTTTCTCTCTATTCGTGGTAATGAACGACAAACGAACACCTGTCTCCACGGACATACGTCCTGGTAAACTCAATCGCGCGATCATCCTGGTCATAGCTAGTACACTCAAACAGCATCACCGATTGCTGCGGGGCGACCCCCAGCATTTTTCCCTCCCGCGGGTCCAGCGTGGTGATATCCAGCGTCTGGTAGGTGCGCATCAGGCGTACGCCATAATACTCAAACGCCTCGTAAGGGGAAAATACTTTTAAATCGATATCCTCCAAATTAGGCAATACCTTTTTCGGTATATACGCGTCCTCCAGGAAAACCGGCTCTCCATCCAGCTTAGTTAACCTGCGGATATAATAGATCTCCTCTTCCGGAAAAAGCCCAAAGATGCTTGCGTATTTCTCCCGGGCCGGACGGACCGTTTTTATCAAAATTCTTGTCTCGTAGGCGTTTCCTCCCTGAGTCACCGGAGTGAAACCGCCCACCGCCTCCAGCTCCCGCGGATTTTTCGGCCCGATAACATAAACGCCTTTTCCCTGGACCCGTTTTAACAGTCCCTCGCTTACCAGAGTGGAAATGGCATTGCGCACAGTCAGCCGGTTGATTCCATAAGTGGCGGCCAGCTCATTTTCTGAAGGAATACTGGTCCCTGGAGGATATTCCCCCTCCTCAATCTGCGCACGGATCACTTCCCGCAACTGCAAATAGATAGGAGATCGGTAACTGATCTGCTCGGTGTGGTCGTTCAATCTAAAGCCTCCTCCGGCAAAATGTTTTTCGCAGGACTCTATCACCGGCGCAGAGTACTGGAGTATTTCAAAAGTTCCGAGCGTACCAGTGATTTATAATATTCCAAAGGGGTCTTTTGTTCATCCCACACCGTACCGCTGAGATAAAACACCCCTGTATTTTCCGGAATTTCTAAAAATTTCGCTTCCATAGGATCCGCATAAGTAATGGATATATTCTCTTCCCCGCCGGTCAGTTGAAAACGATACTGTGTGCGCAAAATTTCATACAACGACCGGGTTTCCAAATTGTAATTTTCCAAGTCGGGAACCTTCTGCGCATCCAAATAAGAAGTATCGATCTCCGAAGGCACTTGGTTGATCATTCGCAGGCGTACCAGCTTATATACCGGGCGCCCCAAGGGAATGTGAAGCTTTTGGGAAAGCTGGCGGGTGCAGGGCATCACTGTAAAAGAAAGGTTCTTGGTTTGCAGCTGAGTTCCTTCTTCCCGGGCATAATCAGTCGGAGACTGAAGCCGCAGCAGATTACGCTGTATCTTTGGCGGGGCCACATAAACGCCGGAACCCGGTCGGCTGTACAACTTTCCTTCCTGAGTAAGGCGCTCAATGGCAGAACAAAGGGTTACCCGGTTAAACGACCACATAGCGCACATCTCCCGTTGGGAAGGGAGTTTATCATGGGGACACAGATTATTTCTTATAATGAAACACTCAATCGTTTCCGCCGCTTCGTCCCGTGGTTTTGGTTTGTAACTATCCAACCCATCCTGCTCCTTTCCCAACATCCCTCTTTTTGCAAAATAATTATTTCTCATTATAACATGGCTTTTAGTTTTGGTCAATTTGCCTTTTGGTATAATTTAATGCAAAGACTTTTCAATTGCTATTGCAAGAGCTTACCCGCACGAGTATAATTTTTTCATAGAATAACATGACTCTGGAAATAAAATAGGAACGATAAAATACGCAATGGGTGTAAGCGTCCCATTGCATTTTTATTTTCAGGCAATGTAAGGCAGGGGAAAATAGTTGTAGGATGAATTTGTCCAAGGGGTTTTCCGGGGAAAAACTCCCGAAGCTATGGGGAATTTCAACAAATCGGCAAATTTTTGAAAGGAGGATAGATCTATGGTTTTTTACGTTTTATTCACAATTTATTCATAAAGTTGTACCATTGCCATGTTCCCGAAAAATGGTTTTTTTTGAAAAGTTGTTCCATCCAAAAAAACCAATTTTTTGTATAATTTGGTTATTAAATTTGGAAAATATTAGTTTTTTATGTGTAAAATATACTAAAATTTTGTTGACAATGGAAACGCAGGTGTGCTATAAAATAAATGAAATCATTGCTTAGCAGTTGAATAAGAGGTAGGACATGATACAAGTTGCAAAGAAAAATCTTGTGACTGAGGTTTACTCCCAAATGAAAAATCAGATCGTTTCGGGAGTTTGGCCCCTTGGAAGCAAGCTCCCCAGTGAAAGCGAGCTGGTGAACACTTTTAATGTAAGCCGGAATACCATCCGGGGCGCGTTACATAAATTAGGAGCTATTGGCATGATTGAAACACGGCATGGAAGCGGAAGCTATGTTTCCCGTACCATGGCCAACAACGATACCTCGGCAATGCAGTTCGAGTTTCTTTCCAAAAGCCGGATTGTGGATATTTTGGAATACCGCCGGATTGTGGACGCGGAGTGTGCCTATTATGCCGCCCTGCGTCGGGACCAGGACGACTTAAATCAAATTCGCGCTGCCGCGCAGCGGATGATGGATAATGTGGAGGATTTCCAGAAATACTCCGAAGCGGATCTGGACTTTCATATGTGTATCGCCAAAGCGTCCAAAAACGAAGTGTTTTATTCTGCGATTATTACCATAAAGCAGACCCTGGAAACCCATTTTGTGGAGATGAACTACAACATCGGCACTCACTTTTCCGCGAAAGACCACTGGAACATCTATCAGGCCATCGAGCAGAAGGATCCCGATCTGGCGAAGCTGCTTATGTCCCGGAATATTGAGCGAAGTATGCAAGTTCTCTCCGAATAATTCGTCGTATAAATAGCTTTGCTCCACGAAAGCAAGGGCCCTGCCTTCAGAGGACAATAAGCTGTTTTTTTGAAAAACAATTTAAGGAGGAAAAAAATGAAAAAGAGGTTAGTAGCATTATTTCTCGCGGTAATCTTCTGTCTGTCCCTGATCACTGGCTGCGGCGGCGGGGACACCCCAGGAGCCGATGCGCCTGCAAGCGATGCTCCGACTGCTCCGGAAGCTAGTTCTGAACAGGATCCTGCTACCCTGACAGAAAAAGACTATTGGAGACAGTGTGAAGGTGAAGAAATTATTTTTGCTACCTATGTAGGCGGCGAGGCGGACTATGTAGACTCCCTGCTTTCTGAATTTTACGATCTAACGGGTATTAATGTCACCATCGAACAATATCCGGAAGATCAGCTGTATCAGAAAGTTCAGATCGATACTGTTTCCGGCACTGGAAGCATCGACTGCTTCACCATGGATATGATGCGGATGCCCGAGTTTGCCAGTTCCGGTTATCTGACGAAGGTACAGGGGTATATTGACAATCCTCAATTTACCGATAAAGAATGGTATCAGCCAGACGATATCTTAGCAGGACCTTTAAGCACTGCTAAGTATAACGGAGAGCTTTACGGTATCCCTTACACCGGCGAAACCAATATCCTCATGTACCGTAAGGACTTGTTGGAAGCTGCCGGCTGCCAAGTTCCCACCAATTTTGATGAGCTGTGGGACGTAGCGTCTAAAATCCACAGCAAGGAAACCGCCGGTATCGCCCTGAGGGGTCAGCGCGGCTCTGGTATGAATATCTATACTTGGACCCAGTTCTTCCGCGGTTTCGGCGGGGAATTCTTTGTGGATTTTCCCAACGACATGACCCCCACTGTCAATACTCCGGAAGCCATCGAAGCCACCAAATACTATGCGGAAATCCTGCAGAACTATGGCCCTCAGGGCGTTGCAAACTGGACCAACATGGAAGTTTATACCGGGCAGGCCAGCGGCAAAGTAGCGATGACTATGGACGCCAACGCCTTCGCGGCAATCATCGAAGATGAAAACACCTCCAAAACTCGTGGCCTGTGGGGCTGCGCTATGGTTCCCGGAGGAAAAGGCGGCTCCTGGCCAGCTATTTACTCCCATACCATGTGCATCAATGAGTTCAGCCAATCCAAAGACGCCGCGTGGCTGTTTGTACAGTGGGTAACCAGCCCGGAAATGACCTTAAAGAGAGGGCTTAAAACTGGCGTACCCGCCCGTGCGTCCTCTTGGGAAGCCCCCGAAATGAAAGAGCAGCTTAGCTATATCTGTGACGGTACATATACCGATGTCTGCTTGGAATCCTTGCAGAAAGCAGATGCCAGCTACCGTCCTATTTTCCCCAACTGGAATGAAATGGGCGATATTTTAGGTATTGCTGTACAGGACGTAATCGCTGGTGGGTCCACCGCGGAAGAGGCTCTGAACAAAGCCCAGGCGGACATTGAAACAATGCTTAAGCAAAAAGGTTATTTAAGCTGATTTGGTTTTTACCAGCAAACAAAGGGGCATGGGCGTTTGACTTTGCCCATGCCCCTTTCACCCGTTTTGTAATGGAGGATAAGGTAATGAGTTTATCTAAAAGAGTTGGCGCCTGGCTTGAAAAGCGCTATATCGGCTGCTTTCTCGCCCCTGCACTATGTATCATGGGGGCGTTCGCCCTTTATATTACCGTGGCGCTGATCTATCTTTCCCTGTGCAGTTGGAATACCACCAGTCCGGCCCCCTCTTTTATAGGTATTTCCAACTACCTGAATATTCTCAAGGACACGGTTTTTTGGAAAAGTTTAGGCCGCACAATGATCTTTGTTGTATGCACGGTGACGGGGGAAATTGTATTAGGGTTTATTGTTGCTTACGCACTTAACCGTAAGATTCGGGGACTCGGAGTTATCCGCACCCTGGTAATTGTTCCCATGGCGGTAACACCGGTTGTGGCCGCTATGTTCTGGAAAATTATGTACGATCCCAGTTTAGGCCCCATCAATTATTTTTTATCCCTTTTGGGAATACGGGGCCCGGAGTGGCTGGGTTCCACTTCTACCGCTCTCATCTCCGTACTTATTGTAAATATTTGGGAATGGATGCCCTTTAGCTTTTTGACTATTACAGCCGGTCTTAACGCCCTGCCCAAGGACGCGTACGAGGCCGCAATGATCGACGGCGCCACCAAGTTCCAGACGCTGTTTAAATTGACGATTCCCATGCTCAAGCAGGTGCTGTTGACACTGATTTTGCTGCGCACCATCGACGCTATGAAAGCCTTCGACCTGGTGTTTACCATGACCCGCGGCGGCCCTGGCGAAAGCACTCAGCTTCTGCCGTACTATATCTATCTGAAGGGATTCCAGTGGTTCGATCTGGGGTACGCGGCCGCCTTGTCGCTGGTACTTTTGCTGATCTGTAACTATGGATTTAAATTCTTTATTAATAAGACAGGGGTGAAAGTATTCTATGACTAACATGAAGAAAACTCTAGGCAACATACTTATCTATTTCATGGTGGCCATCATTTTAATTTTTGCCCTCTTCCCTTTGTGGTGGATCGCCAATATCTCCTTTAAAACCTCGGAGGAAGCCTTGGTAATCCCGCCTAAACTGATCTATGAGCCTACCTTAAAAAACTACAAAGAAGTTTTGTTCGGCGTAGAGCGGGAGGACAACGAGGGACGGTGGGTGCCCTCTACCAAAGGGTTTATGAAACAGGTGGGAAACAGTTTGGTCGTCAGCCTTACGGCTACCTTTGTAGCTATGCTGGCAGGAATCCCGGCGGCATATGCCCTTTCCAAGTTTAAGTTTAAAAAGAAGCAAAATATCAGCTTTTTCGTTTTATCTACCAGGTTTGTTCCGCCCATTGTAATTGTTATCCCATTGTTTGTCGCCTTTCGAAAGCTGGGGTTAATGGATACGAAATTGGGGCTTATTATTCTATATGTATTCGCTAACCTGTCGCTGGTTATCTGGATGATGAAAGGCTTCTTTGATGAAATGCCCAATGAATTGGCGGAAAGCGCCCGTGTAGACGGCTGCGGTCAATTTGGAGCGTTATTTAAAATCGCCGTGCCGGTTACCCTGCATGGGATTGCGGCGTCTGCGATTTTGGTTATGATCAACTGCTGGAACGAATTTTTGTTCGCTGTGCTGTTCACAGCCAAAAACGCCAAAACCGTTACCCTGGCGGTTATGGGATATGTTACTGTCCGTGAAGTTGCCTGGTCCAATATGGCGGCGGCCGGTATTTTAATTACCATCCCAGTGCTGATCTTTACGATTATTTCTCAAAAACAACTGGTCCAGGGCCTTACCGCAGGCGCAGTTAAGGGATAAGTTGTGATGTGTGAAGGAGGTTGCTTTTCATGAAGCTTTTAACCCGTGATCGGGAAAACGTACATTTTTTAATCGACCGGGGCAATCCCCCAAAAATTTCCATTAAACCGGGAGAGAAATTGGCGGTCCAGACTATCCGGGCGGACGATATGTACTTAAGCCGGGAAAATCCCGTCTTCCGGGATCATGATCATGTAATGGAAGTGAGATCTAACCCGGTAACCGGACCAATTTATGTCGAAGGGGCAAAACCGGGGGACCGTTTGGCGGTAAAAATTGAAGATATCCGCCTGGGGGACTGCGGCAATGAAGGCTACTATACTTATGTGCCCGGCCAAGGGCTGTTTGCCAATCCTTTTTACCCAGAGTGTTACCCGCCTCAAACCGAATGGTGCGATGTAAGGGGGGATACCCTTACTCTGCGTATGGGAAACAGGGATATCCCCGTGGAAACCGAGCCGTTTATCGGCACCATCAGCGTGGCTATGAAGGAAGACGTTACTGCTTCCTACTGGTCCAGTAAGGAAATGCTGGGCAACGTGGACTGCCATCACATTAAAAAGGGAAGTACAATTGTGATGCCGGTGAATGTGGAAGGGGCCTTGCTTTCCCTGGGCGATCTGCACGCCAAACAGTGCGCCGGGGAGCTGTTGGGGTGCGCTGTTGAATGCGACGGGGAAGTCACCCTTTCTGTAGAAATCATTCCATGGGACGATCCTTCGTATTTTGATTGGCCGCAGGTCAATACCCCGCGCTTTATCGGGTCTTTGGGATATAAGGACAACAACATTGAGCAGGCCATCCGCCATGCGGTATACGATATTATTAAGCGGGTGGAAAACGATTATCACGTACCGTTCATGGACGCGTACATGGTGGCGGGCCAATGCGTAAATATTGAAATTTGTCAGATGCTTCCCGGCGCCTGCGCCGTGCTGGCTACGTTGGACCGCCAGGTGTTAGCGCCCTTTAGCTGCAAGTAAAATAAAAAAACACAAGCAAAAGAGGTTTTCACTGGATAAACAGTAAATAAATCTTTTTATGTGTCAGAAAGGAACATCTGTAATGCAAATTACAGCGATTAAATTATATACTGTCTTACCCAGATGGCAATTCCTGAAAATAGAAACGGACTCCGGCCTCTGCGGCTGGGGCGAGCCTGTCATCGAGGGCCGTGCTGCCACCGTACGGGCGGCGGTACAAGAGGCAGAAAACTACCTGATCGGAAAGGACCCAATGAATATTGAAGATCATTGGCAGGTGCTTTACCGGGGTGGTTTTTACCGAGGCGGACCAGAAATGATGAGCGCCATTGCAGGAATTGACCAAGCACTTTGGGATATTAAGGGAAAATATTTTAATACGCCTATCTACAATCTATTGGGCGGCAGATGCCGGGATAAATTAAAGGTGTACTGCTGGATTGGCGGCGACCGCCCCAGCGACGTGCTTTCCGCTGCCCGGGAAAAACTGTCCCAAGGGTATTCTGCAGTAAAAATGAATGCCACGGAAGAGATGCACTATATCGACAGCTTTAAAAAGGTAGACGCGGTGCTCCAACGGGTACAGGCGATCCGAGATGGGCTGGGATTTGATATGGATATAGCCATCGACTTTCACGGCCGAGTGCATAAAAGCATGGCCAAGGTACTGGCCAAAGAACTGGACCAATATCGTCCTATGTTTATTGAAGAACCAGTACTAACCCAGAATATCGAGGCTCTGAAGGAGATTGTTAGGTATACCAGCGTCCCCATCGCCACCGGAGAACGGGCATTTTCCCGATGGGATTTCAAAAATATTCTGTCCGCCGGTTATGTGGATGTAATCCAGCCGGATCTTTCCCACGCGGGAGGAATTTCTGAGTGCAAAAAAATCGTGGCAATGGCGGAAGCTTACGACGTGGCAGTTGCTCCTCATTGTCCGCTGGGTCCCATTGCTCTATCCGCCTGCGTGCAGCTAGATATGTGTACCCCCAACGTATTTATTCAGGAGCAAAGCCTGGGCATACACTATAATCAGGGCGGAGATTTGTTGGACTATCTGAAAGATAAATCCCCCTTTGAATACAAAGATGGATTTATTGCGGTCCCCACTTTGCCCGGCCTAGGAATAGACATTGATGAAGAGAAGATCATTGAAATGGATAAGATCGGCCACAACTGGAAAAACCCTCTATGGCGGAATTTTGACGGTACCGTGGCTGAATGGTAATGGGGTGAAGGGATGGAAATAAAACAGTTCAAGCAAAAACTCTCCCAGTACGGCGTATGCGGGCTGTTTATGAAAACCTGCGACGGCGCTTTTGTAGAAGCCGCCGCCGGCGGGGGGATGGATTTCTGTATTCTGGATACAGAACACGGCCCTGTTTCCTATGAAAATATGCAAAATTTAATCCGCGCCGCTGAGTGTGCTGGGATCCTTCCTATCGTCCGTGTCGCAGAGAACACTGAGGAGTACATCGGCAAGGCGCTGGACATTGGTGCGGCGGGAATCCAAGTCCCGCAGGTGTGCGATGAGAAAAGCGCCCGGGATGCCGTCACCTTCGCCAAGTTCTCCCCTCAGGGGCAGCGGGGGGTGTGCCGGTTTGTTAGGGCGGCCAATTATTCCGCCTTGGACAAATTCGAGTATTTCAGACAGGCCAACGAAACTATTGTGATCCTGCAGATTGAAGGAGAAGAGGGCGTTCGCAACCTTCCGGAGATACTGCAGGTCCCTGGGATCGACGTAATTTTTGTGGGGCCCTACGATCTGTCTCAGTCTTTGGGCGTAACCGGACAGGTAACGCATCCTTTGGTGGTGGAGAAAATAAAGGAGATCATCTGTTTGGCCCAGGAGCGCGGGATCACGGTGGGGACCTTTGTAGATTCTGTAAAGGAAGGGCTCCGCTGGAAACAGGAGGGGGTAAAATATATCGCCCACTCTGTGGATGTGGGGATTTTCTATGAAGCCTGCCGGGACGTGGCCAACGGACTTTCCTGTGTTTGCACAAATGGTTCTCTCGTTTAATTTTATTTTTTCTATGGGCGCCTTTCACAGGCGCCTGTTTTTTTATAGGAACATTTTTTCCTTTTTGTTGTGGGAATTTTACAAAGACAAAAACCGATTTACCAAAGGTCCTCCAAACTTTTACTTTTCTGCTTGCGGTTTCTATTTTAGGATGTTATCATAAAAGCAAATAAGGGAATTGTATACAATATGCAAAATGTAATGTTGTCTAAGTTATAGAAGGGGCTTACATAATGGCAAATGAAAATGTAGATCTGATGGATATCCTGCGCATGAATAATGTTTGCTCGGAATACCGTACCCTGCAGGACATCGTGTACGATACTTTGCGGGATGATATCCTTTCCGGCAAGCTGCCCCCGGATTCTCCTTTGAATACCAGTGAGTTGTCCCGCCAAATGAACATCAGCCGTACTCCCATCCGGGAAGCGATCAATAAACTGGCGTCCATTGGGCTGGTGAGCAAACCGAACCACAAGGAAGCCAAGGTTGCCAGCTTTATGTCCGATGAGATACATGAAATTTTTTATGTGCGTTCCGCCCTGGAGGGATTGGCTGCAAGAATTTCCGCCAAGGAGATGAACGAGCGGGATAAAATGCTTTTGACCCAGCTGGTAGACGAGGCGTTTTTGTGCGCCAAAAGCGGCGACGACGAGAAGTTTATGGAGAACGATTATGTTTATCACAGCCTAATTTATAAAAGCATAAAAACTCCCTTGATCCGCTCCTTATGTGAGCAGCTGTATTTGATTACCCGCTGTTACCGTTCCATCGCTTATGGACTTAAAAGCCGCCATCAGCTGGCGTCCCGAAATCAGTTGGTGGCAGAGGAGCATGATATGATCGCCAGATGTATCTGCGCCGGGGACGAGGAGAGCGCGGAAAGGTACGGCATTTTACATCATCAGAATACTGTAAAAATCATCAGCGAAAGCTATCCTTCCAAAAAATAGCTAAAAAGAAACGTTCCTATTTTCCAAAACAAAGTCGGAACGTATTGGAAGATATTGTATCCTGTATACAATATCCAATATTTTATGGTAATTATTTCTAATATTTATACTTTTAATTTATGCAATATACTTATTTATACAAAAGGAGGTGACTACCTATTCCCACCATAAGCCGCTAAAAAAGATGGATAGAAACACAAAGGAGGAAAATAATGAAAAAACTATTAGCCGCACTTTTAATCCTGGTCTTGGTACTAAGCATGACTGCATGTTCTACCTATTCCCCAAATGACAACCCCTCATCCGCTGCGCCTGAACAGAGCGCCCCGGCCGAGGACAGCAGCACAGATGATCAAACGGCGGAAAAGCCGGTGATCGGCGTTTTGGTATTCGATTATTCCAACAATTACTGCACCTACATCCGCAACGCTATTAATTATTATGCTGGGGAAGATGTAGAGATCATTATGCAGGATTCCCAGAACGACCAAGCGAAACAGGCCGAGCAGGTGGATACCCTTCTTCAAAGAGGCGTAGACGCCCTGTGCGTCAATCTGGTAGAGCCGGAATCCGCCAGCACAATTATTGAAAAGGTGAAACCCACCGGAAAACCTTTGATATTCTTTAATAAATGTCCTTCTGACGAAGATATGCTTAGTTATGACAACGCCTATTATTCCGGCTGCTCTCCTTATGACGGCGGCGTGATGCAGGCAGAAATGTGTATCGACGCTGTGAAAGCTAATCCGGCGGCGGATAAAAACGGCGACGGCGTCATCAACTATGTAATTATCAAGGGCGAACCCGGCCATCCAGACGCGGAGCTTTGTACTCAGGCAAACCTAGACACTCTGGGCGCTTACAGCGATGGTATCACCTTCAAAAACCTGGATATTCAGACAGCCAACTGGCGTTCTGACCAGGCGAAAGATGTCATGGACGCTTGGATTGGACGGTTCGGATCTGAGATTGAAATGGTAATCACCAACAATGACGGCATGATGCTTGGTGGTGTGGAAGCTCTGAAAGCTGCCGGCTGGTTCGGCGACGATCCGCAAAAGCAAGTGTTGTTTATCGGCCATGACGCTATTCCGGAAGCCATCCCCCTGATTGAGGACGGCACACTATACGGCTGTATTCTGCAGGATGCGGTCAACGAAGGCCGGGCCACCATCGTGATGGCGAAAAACCTGTGCTTCGGACGCCCTGTTGAGGAAGACTTAGGGGTGGAACTGGGCGCTATTAAGGACTTCCGTTCCCCGTTTATTAAAATTACCAAAGAAAATACTCAAACCGCCGTTGATATCTATAATGTGGCGTTAGGTAACTAATTTCTCCTGTTTGTCCCTGACGGCATGGCGTATTATTTGCCATGCCGTCCGAGACATACTTTTTTTAAAGGAGGGACCTGTGTATGGCAAACAGCGACTATATTTTGGAAATGCGGGATATCTGCAAGGCGTTTCCGGGAGTGCAAGCGCTGGATCACGCTCAGCTTCTTTTACGCCCGTCCTGTGTTCATGCTCTGATGGGGGAAAACGGCGCCGGAAAATCGACTTTAATGAAATGCCTATTTGGAATTTATCAAAAAGACGCCGGGGAAATTTTTTTGGACGGACATCCGGTAAACTTTAATAATCCCTATGAAGCCCTTCAGGGCGGGGTCTCTATGGTTCATCAGGAACTCAACCAGGTATTAGAACAAAATGTTATGGAAAATATTTGGCTGGGGCGCTTTCCTATGAAAGGAATTGTGGTTGACGAGCGGGCCATGTACCGCAATACCAAAGAAATCTTTGATAATTTACATATTGACATTGATCCAAAACAAAAAATCGGGGAGCTTTCCGTTTCCCAGCGGCAAATGGCAGAAATCGCCAAAGCGGTTTCTTGCGGGGCCAAGATTATTGTATTGGACGAACCTACTTCTTCACTAACGGAAAATGAGGTAAGCCATCTGTTCCGCATTGTAAGCGATCTGCGAAGCAGAGGCTGCGCCATCGTATATATCTCTCATAAAATGGAAGAAATTTTGCAAATTTCCGACGAGGTGACCATCATGCGGGATGGAAAATCGATTGCCACCCAGCCCGCTGCAGAACTAACCATTGATAAGATTGTCTCGCTCATGGTGGGGCGGGACCTCTCCCACCGCTTTCCGCAAAAAAGCAGCCGCTGCTGCGAGGATATCCTATTGGAGGTGCGCAATATTAAAGGCGCTTACGCTCCTGCGGTAAAGGACGCCTCCTTCCAGCTGCGCCAGGGAGAAATCCTTGGAATTGCCGGCCTGGTGGGAGCGCGGCGCACCGAACTTGTGGAAACGATCTTCGGGCTGCGCACCCGGGAACAGGGAGAAATTTATGTAGAAGGAAAAAAGGTAGAAAATCGTACCCCTTCTCAAGCCATTGAAAACGGATTTGCTCTGGTGACAGAGGAACGCAGGCAAACTGGAGTATTTGAGGATCTGCCGATTATTCAAAACGCTACAGTGGCCAACTTGGCCAAGTACACTGGAAGACTGGGCGTTCTTGATAATACCGCCATGGTGAGCGACGCAAAATGGGTCGTGGAAAATATGAAAGTAAAAACTCCCTTTTTGAAAACCCATATGGGCAGTCTTTCCGGCGGCAACCAACAAAAGGTCATTTTGGGCCGCTGGCTTCTCACAAACTCCAAAATACTCATGCTGGACGAACCCACCCGGGGGATTGACGTGGTGTCCAAGTTTGAAATTTACCAGCTCATGATCGATTTGGCCCAGCAAGGAAAGGGAATCCTGTTTATTTCTTCAGAAATGCCCGAACTTCTGGGGGTTACCGATCGGATTTTAGTCATGAGCGGAGGCCTGGTGGCCGGTATTGTAAATACCCAGGAAACCACGCAGGAAGAAATCTTAAGCCTTGCGGCGAAATACCTGTAATAAGGGAGGTCCAAAAACGATGAAATCAATCAGCACAACCGCCGTTTCCTGGAAAAAGCAATCTGGGAGCGTATCAAAGTTTTTGTTAAGCAACGCCATCTATTTTGTCCTGGCGGCGATTTTCCTTGTCATGGTAATGATCAATCCAGGGCTGCTTACATTGGATAATATCAGCTTTATATTAAGTCAGGCGTCTACCCGGGTTATTTTTGCGTTGGGAATCGCCGGGATCATCATCTTAGGCCATACGGATTTGTCTCTGGGGCGAATGATTGGTCTTTCGGGGATCCTGGTTTCTTCCCTGCTGCAAAATCTGGATTATCCCCGGCGCATCTTCTCCTCTATGCCCCGGCTCCCCCTATGGCTTCCTATTTTAGGGGCTATGCTGCTTTCCGCTCTTATTATGATCCTGCTGGGGCTAGTCATTGCCAAAATCAAAGTTCCTTCCTTTATCGCCTCGTTGGCTTTTCAGCTGATCGTCATGGGGATTTTGTCCCTTTATTTTGATTATGTCAACGATTCCTCCCCTATCGGCGGACTGGACGACGGATTTAAAGCCTTTGTTCAGGGCGGGTTTATGATCGGTTCTGTAAGATTGCCGTTTCTTGTAATTTACGCCGCAATCGTCACGGCGATCATCTGGTTTATATGGAACAAAACAAAGCTTGGAAAAAACATGTATGCCATTGGCGGCAACCCAGAGGCAGCTAACGTTTCAGGGGTGAAAATCACCAAAAATCTGCTGCTGATCTTTCTTATTGCCGGACTGCTGTATGGTTTGGGCGGCTCCTTTGAGGCCGCCAGAACCGGCAGCGCCTCCAATTCCCTGGGATATGGATATGAGCTGGACGCTATTGCCGCCTGCGTGGTGGGGGGCGTCTCCATGCGGGGCGGCGTGGGAACCATTCCCGGCGTATTGGCCGGAGTGCTGATCTTCCAGCTGGTAAGTTACGGACTGGTGTTTTTAGGCGTCAACCCTTATATTCAATATCTGGTCAAAGGGCTGATCATCCTGCTGGCAATTTCCATTGATACACAAAAATATGTAAAACGCAGATAAGGACAGGAGGGGTAAAAATGAAAAAAGCAACGCCGGCGCAGAAATTACTGCTGGCAAAAACCGCCTTAGGAGAAGTAAAAGCAGACAAGGTCTTTTTAGGGGGAACGTTAATTAATGTTCACACCCTGGAAACTTACCCTGCAGACATCGCTGTCAAGGAGGGGCGTATCGCCTATATCGGGGATGTTTCCCATACCATCGGCCCAAATACTCAGCAGATTGACGTTTCAGGAAAGTATCTTTCTCCCGGGATGATTGACTGCCATTTACATACCGGCGGCAGTCATTTGAGTATGACGGAATGGGGAAAATTAGCCTTGATCCACGGCGGATGCTGTGTTGCCACTGATATGTATGAGATCGGGGTGGTGTGCGGAATTCCTGGTATCCGTTTTTTTGTGGAGGAATTGAAAGCCACCGGTCTGCGTCCGCTGTTTGTCATCCCCATGCCCGCTTTTCACCAGAACGAACTGTTTGAAAATCTTGGCACTTTCACCGAAAGCGATGCCATGGAAGCTCTGCATTGGGAAGATTGCTACGGCATCAACGAGTTAAATCTCAGCAAGATTGTTTCAGGCGATGCAGCGGTGATGCGTATTGTGGACGAATGTCACCGGCTGGGAAAAACCATCGTGGGCCACGCTTCCGAAATGCGGGACAAACGCCTGCAGGCAGCCATGAATTATGTGGGTCTTACCGGAGATCATGAATGTGTCCATTGGGAGGACGCCGTGGAAAAGGCGCGCCTGGGAATGAGTATCCAGGTGCGGGACGGTTCGGTAGGCTCGGATATTGACGCTTTAATCGGTACACAGCCCCAGCAGCTGAACTTACTGGGGGATTGGGCGTTTTCCAGTGATGAAAACGATCCTACCCGGATGTATCAGAAGGGATATATGGATGAAAAAGTCCGTCACGCCATCCAAATGGGGGCGCCGGCCCTTGCCGTTTACCGGGCGGCCACTTTAAATGCGGCGCGTTTTTTCCGCCTGGACGATCAGGTGGGAAGCATCGCCCCAGGAAAATATGCGGATATTCTTGTCATTGACGATTTGGAAAAAGCATCTATCCATTCCGTTTATATGAATGGCGAGCTGCTGGCCCAGGAGGGACGATATTTAAGGGAACTCTCCCAGCCGGATTATCCCGCTTTTTTAAAGAACACTGTCCATTTGGAACCGTTAAGCGCCGGGGATTTCTCTATTCCCGCGCCACAAAAAGAAAAAGTAACCGTCCGGGTAATCGGGCTCAATGACGGTTCCCTCTTTTCTACTCCTATGGAAGAAGAATTTCAGGTGAAAAACGGCCAGCTGTATTCGGATACGGTGCGTGATTTCCTTAAAATATTTACTTTTGACCGGCACCAGCGCACTGGAAAAACCGGCTGTGGATTTATCCATGGACTGGGGCTGAAAGCTGGAGCTATCGCCAGTTGTTACAACCCATGCAGTGAAAACCTCAATGTGGTGGGAACAAATGAGCAGGATATGGCCATCGCCGCCAACTATCTGATTGAAAAGGGCGGCGGATTTGTAGCGGTGAAGGATGGGCAGATACTGCATGCCCTGGATCTGCCGTTGGCCGGGTTGTTTTCCCAGCGTCCTTATGAACAGGTATCCGCCGATCTGATCAGTGTATACAAAGCAATCGAAACGTTAGGCTGTCCCATTAAAAGCCCCTTCCATCAGCTGGCCTTTATGGTTTATCCAGGACACTTCGGTACCTACAAGCTATGTACCTGGGGACTGGTGGACATGGAGAAAAATGCGGTTGTAGATCTGATTGTGAAGTAAGGAGGAGTACCTATGCTGAAAGGCTATACCCAAATAATCGACCTGACCCTTCCCATTACCAGCGGTATGTCTGTTCCTCCTGGAAATCGAAAAACCCTGCCGCCAGTAGAATTTCGGCTGTATAAAGACGCAAAAAGAGACGGCATTCAGGTGGGGTTTTACCAGTCAGGTATACATGCAGGCACCCATCTGGATGCGCCCCGGCATATTGTTCCCGGGGGAAAAACCATCGATCAGCTGCCTTTGGACCAGTTTTTGGGAAAAGGCTGGTGTATTGACTGCAGCATGGTGCAGCCCAACCAGCCGGTCACCGCTGAAATGTTGGAACCTGCAAAGAAATATATGCGTTCAGGGATGATGGTATTTCTTTATACCGGTTGGAGCGACAAAATGTTTGGCACTGACCAATATTGGACCGATTCCCCTTATTTAGGGGAGGATGCGGCCCAATGGCTTGTTGACCAGGGGGCAAAAATTGCCGGGTTCGATTTTTTCCAGGAGATCGGGGCCAAATCCCCGGTCCTCAACCCCGAAACCTTCCAGGTGCATAAGATTCTTCTGGAAAACGGGTGTCTGAATATCGAACATCTTACCAACCTGAGCGGGCTGGTTGGGAAAGAATTTGACGTTATCGCCTTGCCTCTAAAGCTCATCGGCGCGGAAGGTTCCCCTACCCGGGTGCTGGCGCTGAGATGAGGAAAGGAATAAAATTATGCTGCAGAAAACCATGAAAGCCGCCATCTTGAAAGAATTTCATTCAGACCTTATAATAGAAACTGTTCCTATTCCCTCTCCTGGCCACGGCGAAGTTTTGGTCCGGGTGAAGGCCAGCGGGCTGTGCGCTTCCGACCTTCATATTCAGGACGGGATGCTCCCCACAGTAACGCTCCCCTTTACACCGGGACATGAAATGGCCGGCATTGTGGAAGAATTGGGGGAGGGGGTCACCGGGCTGAGCGTAGGGGAGCATGTGGTGTGCGCGATTGACATTACCTGCGGAGTATGCCGGTTCTGCCGCCGGGGAAAACAAAATCTCTGTAAAAGCTTAGTGCGTATTGGATTTGAGCGAAACGGCTCCCATGAGCAATATTGCGTCGTTCCGGCAGAAAACCTTTTTCCTATCCGCAGGGATATCCCCTTTGCCCAGGCGGCGATTATTCCAGATGCGGTGGTATGTATGTATCATGCCATTAAAAACCAGGGCAAAGTGACTGCCGGCGACCGGGTCCTCTTGTTGGGCGTTGGCGGCCTGGGGCTTCAGGGAGTACAGATTGCCCGGTACTTCGGAGCGCAGGTGTATGCCACCAGCCGCCAGGACAAAAAGCTGGAAATAGCAAAGCAATTCGGCGCCCACGGGGTGATCAATACCCGCACCCAGGATTTAATCGAGGAAATCTCCCGGCTTACCCAGGGGGAAATGTGCGATGTTATCTTTGATAATATCGGAATCCAAACTTCCATTGAAACCTGTCTGTCGGTGCTTCGCCCCGGGGGAAAGATTGTGGTGGTAGGATATAATGACTCCCAATTCACAGCTTCCTACCAGGATTTGGTTATCCGGGAAAAAGAAATTATTGGCATTCGGGGAAGCACCCGTCAGGATTTGGCGGAGGCTATTCGTCTGGTGGAAGATGGGATTGTTACCCCCTATGTTTCCAATACCTTCTCCCTGGAGGAAATTAATGCGGGTCTCCACTGCCTGCGCCGAGGAGAAAGTTTTGGCCGTACAGTGGTATTAATGTAATCTTTGGAAGGAAGGTTCGACATGGATTTTAAAGAGCAGGTTGTAGTGATTACCGGCGCAGGGGCGGGGATTGGAAGAGTGGCTGCCGCCAAATTCGGCGCGGCCGGGGCAAAGGTGGTACTCAATTCTCTGTCAGAGCAGCATGCCCTTGCCGCTTGCCTGTCTGTAAAGGAAACCGGGGCCGAGTGCGTTTCCCATTTTGGGGATGTTTCTCAGTCTCATTCCGCCAAAGAACTTATTGAAACGGCGCTTTCCCATTTTGGACGGATTGACGTACTGGTTAATAATGCAGGGATTGTTCCCTCCGGCAATGTGGAGGAAACCTCCTTGGAGGAGTGGGAACGGTGTATGGGCGTAAATGTGCGCAGCGTGTTTCTGCTGTGCCGCTATGTCCTTCCCCATATGCGAAAACAAGGGGGCGGCGTAATTGTAAATAATGCTTCCGTCGCGGCGGTCAAGGGCCTTATTAACCGCGCGGCTTATTCCGCTTCCAAGGGAGCGGTCCTTTCCCTGACCCGGGCGATGGCCTCCGACTATGTAAAGGACAATGTACGGGTGAACTGCGTCTGCCCTGGGACTACTCTTACCCCTTCCTTGGAAGAGCGGATTTCTTCCTCCCCGGACCCTAAGGCGGCGTATGCCGCGTTTACTGCCCGACAGCCTTTGGGACGGCTGGGTACGCCGGAGGAAATCGCCCAGGCCATTCTGTTTGCGGCCAGTCGGGAAAATTCTTTCATGACTGGGGCCAACATTATCGTGGACGGCGGACTGTCCGTGTAAAAACTGTAATATTTACTATGTGGGAGCCTTCCTTTTTGGGAAGGTTCCCTTTTTTGTCCTTTTTCTCTTGACAAAGGAGTCCCCTCCTTTTATCCTAAAACTAGAAACAAGTGGTTCATAAATAAACCACTTTAAGTCAAATCATGTGGAAAGGACGTCTTATCTATGGAAAAGCCAACCGTATTCGGTTATATCTGCGACCAGCCACGGGCGCTGCGTGAGTGCTTTGCCCACAGAGAACAGTTCTGCGCGCCTTTTGCTGAGATATTTAAAAAGCATCCCATTAAAAAAGTGTATCTTCTCGGTTCCGGCACCTCGTATAATGCGTCTTTGGTAGGAAAGACCTACTTCAGTGAACTTCTGGGGGTGGAGGTGGAGGTTTGCATTCCTACGGTATTTACTAACTATGTAAAGGTAAATATCAATGGCATCTATAAGAAGGATGAAATTTTGATTGTCGCTATCTCCCAGACCGGCACCAGCATCTCCACCATCAACGCCCTGAAAAAAGCCTATGAAGAAGGTTGGCAGACTGCGGTACTGACAGAGGATTTAAATAGCCCGATCACCCGCTATGCCCGGCAGATAATTCGTCTTTTGTGCGGGGAAGAGGATGTCATGGTAGAAACCAAAGGATATACTGTCACAGTACTTACTTTATATTTATGGGCGCTGGAAACGGCCCGTGCTTTGGCCAAGCTGGAAAAGGATTCGTATGAAAAACTCCTTTGCCAGCTGCAGGACGTTCTGGCGCAGATGCCAAAAATCGTGGAAAGCAGCATTGCGTGGTATGAAAAACACAAGCAAGAAATGCTTTCCATGGAGTTGGGTGTGGTCGCCGGTTACGGCATCAATCATGCCACTGCCATAGAAGCGGCGTTAAAGGTGGGGGAAACTTTCCGCCGTCCGTTCCAGGCCTACGAGCTGGAGGAGTTTATGCACGGCCCGGATATGGCTTTAAACAACCGGGAATTTATTTATCTGATCTGTTCGGATGAGCGGGAAAAAGAGCGGATGCTTCAGTTTCGGGAGTTCTTTTTGACAGTTACATCCCATGTGTTTGTCATCACCTCGGAGGAGGGGCCTTGGGGGGAAAAAGATCTCCTTCTCCCCTGTAAAACCAGCAAAAATCTCTCCGTCCTGTTTTATTCTGTCCCTCTGCAGGTGTTGGCGGCCCTTTCTTCCCGGGATTCCGGGATCGATACTGCGGTTTATCCCTTTGAAAGCAACGACCTGGCCCACTGCGCCAGCAATCAGGAGGAAAAAGGATGAAAACGATTATACTGCTGTCTCACGGAGAACTGGCAAAAGGTATGGCCGATACTGCCCAGATGATTATGGGCAAACAGAAAAACCTTTATGCCATCAGCGCCTACACAGAAGAAAACGTGAATTTCCCCGCAATGGTAAAAAAACTTATCCAATCCTCCCCAGGAGAAACCGTTCTTGTCACCGACCTGATGGGAGGCAGCGTGAACAATCAAATGATAGAGCTGGCAGCACAAACAGGCGCCCATTTGATCAGCGGCATGAATCTGACGCTGGTTCTCAGCCTGCTTAACGACGACCCTTCCCTTTCCACCAGCCAATGGATCGAGCTGGCTCTCAGCGACGCTAAAAACGGGATTGTTTACTGCAGCCGGCTGTCTCAGCCGGTCCAGGACGACGACTTTTAGGAGGAGTAGGTATGATAAAACTAGTAAGAGTGGATTACCGCCTGCTGCACGGACAGGTGGTATTTGCCTGGACAAATTTTGTAGGGGCAGACTGTATTTTAATCGCCTGTGACGAGGTTGCCCAAAATGAAAACCGTAAATCAGCCCTGCGTCTGGCTAGGCCCGCTTCCTGTAAGTTGGTATTTAAATCTGTGGCGCAGGCGGTACAAGCCATCAACTCCGGCGTTACGGATAAATATAAGCTGCTTATACTGGTGGAAACCATCGGTGACGCCAGAAAGTTATGTGAAGGTTGTCCTTCTATCCGGACGGTCAACCTGGGGCTTTCCAAGCAACGGGAGGGAACCCGGGAAATTGGAAAGGCGGTGTACGCCACACCCCAGGAGGAGGAAGATTTAAAAGCGCTGTCTCAGTCCGGGGTGGTGTTGGAGATAAAGCAAGCCCCCAACGACAAAGGGGAAAAACTCGGCGACTGATAAAAGGAAAGGAGTTTTAAAATGCTTATAAAAGTGGGGCTGCTTTTCCTTGTAGCCTTCCTCGCTTATATGCAGGATTTTTTAGGAACTACCTTTATCGGCAGACCGCTGGTGAGCGGCTGGATAACAGGACTGGTATTAGGGGCGCCTTTGCAAGGGCTGGTGATGGGGGCGGTATTGGAACTGGTATGGATGGGCCTGATGGAAATTGGCGCGGCGATCTCTTTGGATATTGTGGCCGGAGGGATTTTGGGAATCGCCTTGGCTGTATGGGCTGATGGAAATATCGGCTTTGCTCTGCTGTTCGCTCTGCCTGCTTCCATTTTAGGGGGAATCCTAGAAAACTTTTTCTATTCCAAAATCAATTCCGCTTATTGCCGCCGCGCGAAGGAGTACATCGATCGGGGCCAGCTGGACAAAGGCGCCCGGATGCATATTGCCGCCAGCCTTTTTCATCCTTTGGCAGGCGCGGCAATGGTTGCTCTTTTGTTCGGCATGTGCGCAGGCTGGGCGCAAAACTTGGCCTCCTTCCTGCCTCCGACTTTCTTACATGGGCTGTCGGTAGCGGCGATGCTGCTTCCAGCAGTAGGCTTTGCGACCCTGCTAGGTATGATGCTTAACAAAAAAACCGTGCCCTTTTTCTTTTTAGGATTTATTCTGGCGGCGGCCTTGGGACTGTCTATGACCGCTATTGTGATGATTGGATGTATCGCCGGGGGGATAATGTTTATTCTTCTTTCGGAAATCCATCAAAATACATCTGGAAAGGAGGCGCCGGCGGATGAGGACTTCTGAGGGAAAAATAACGAAAAAAGATCTGCGCGGTCTGTTTTTGCGCTCACTGCCTATGGAAGCGTCCTTTTCTTATGAAAGTATGATGTCTATGGCGTATGCTTATTGTATGAAACCAATTATTACAAAGCTGTATGACGACCCCGAAAAACAAAAGGACGCTATGCAAAGGCATATCGAATTTTTTAACTGTACCAGCGCCTGTACCCCTTTTATTTTGGGGGCCAGCGCCGCCATGGAAGAACAAAACGCTATGGATCCGCAGTATGATACTGGCGCGATTAATCAGGTGAAGTCTGATTTGATGGGGCCGCTGGCCAGCTTAGGGGATACGATTTTTTGGGGTGTGCTGCGTATGGCGGCGGCTGGGATCGGCATTTCCTTGGCCTTACAGGGCAGCTATTTGGGGCCGGTTCTTTTTGTGCTGCTGTTTAATGTGCCGAATTTTCTATTCCGGTATTTTGGAGCCGTATTGGGATATGAAAAAGGGCCTTCCCTTATTCGGGAACTGAGCCAGTCTGGGGTAGTGGAACGGCTGACCTGGGCACTAAATATTTTAGGGCTGGTAATTATCGGCGGTATGACCGCCTTTATGGTGCGTGTCCAAACGCCCTTGACCATTGCAGGCGTCTCGGTTCAAGCAGGTTTGGATCATGTTTTGCCCGGACTTGCTGCGTTGCTATTTACCCTGTTGTTATACTGGCTGATGAAAAAAAATGTAAGTTCTAACTGGCTGATCGCCGGATGTCTCCTGCTGGGGGTAGCCGCAGGAATGTGCGGTATTCTTGCTTGAGACGGAGGAAAGTGAAATGTCTATCATACGTACCGACCAGCAGTTCCCTTTTTTATCCCAACTGGCCGGCAGGCAGAGGACACATAGCCGTACTCTGCATTTGGAAATGATCGAATCCAATCGGGAAATCAGCCAGTTTCTCAAGCTTCCTATTGCTACGCCGGTATATTACCTGCGGTGCTTGTGCCTATTGGATGAGGTTCCTTCGGTGTTGGAAAGATGTTGGATCGTCCAAAAACTGGCGCCTGGTTTTGCCGCCCGTTATAACCAAGAGAGCAGTGACGTGTGCGATCTGCTCAAACACGCGTACTCTTTTTCATTTTTCCACGGGGAAGAAGAAATTTCCATTGTCGCGCCTTCTCCAGAGGAGCAGGTTCTTTTGCCTTCCCAGGAATATGTGCGTATGCAGGGCGTTCTGCTTGTAAATGAAACAACACCTGTCGTTTATTACGATCATTTGGCTCTGCCGGAGCTATATGTATTCAGCGCTAGGGAGGGAGGGTAACATGGTTGATTATCATTCCCCCATGTATTTGCAGCTGCGGGAAACTATCCTGGAAAAAATAAAATCCGGCGTCTATCTTCCAGGTCAAGCTATTCCTTCTGAACGGGAAATGGCCTCTTTCTATGGGGTAAACCGAATGACGGTAAAACATGCGGTCTCCACCTTAGTAGAGGAAGGACTGTTATATCGAATACATGGGAGCGGCACCTTTGTCAAAGCCGTCCCCGGCAAAATTGACGTAGGAGCCGGCGGATTCGGCGGGCTTAGCATTGGTATCCGCGCAGCCGGTATGATCCCCCAAAGCAAGGTGCTTTATCTTCATCGCCAACCGGCTTCCCCTGAGATTGCCGCTCTTTTTTCTTGCGATCCCCAAGAGATGTTTTATCATCTTGGCCGAGTGCGTCAAGCAGACAGCCATCCTTTTTCAGTCCAATACGCTGTTTTTCCAGCGGCCTATTTCCCCGGCGCGTTAGAGATTGATTTCTCCAAAGCATCCCTGTATGAATTTATGGGGCAGATGGGCCGCGCTCCGGTTGCTTTTAAAGACAGCGTTCAGGCGGTGGCCGCTTGTCCAAAGCTAGCGAAGCTGTTGGAACTTTCCCCCGGCCAGATCGTTTTTCAGTGCGATTATCTCAGTTATGACAAAGATAATTGCCTTGTGGAACAAAACCGCTCCTTTTTTCGGCCGGACAAAGTAACCTTTAAGCTCCATCTTCATATAGAATAAAAAAGGCCAGCGGCAAAACGTTGTTTTGCCGCTGGCCTTTTTAGCCACGCCTGGCTAATCGAAGTTTTGCCCCCGCCGCAGGCGGGAAACGCTTTGCGTTTTAAGGCGCTAGCTGAAAAATGAGCCTTGTAAATAGGAATTTTTAGGCCGTTTTTATTTCAATCTGGCAGACCCGCATCGCTTCCAACGCATTTTCATGGCTTTGAGGAGTCACTCCTGCGCAGCATGCGGCGTCTACAGAAACCTTTACCTCAGGCAGAAACGCTTTGATCAAAAGAGCGTTGGAAATAACACAAATATCTGTACAAAGACCAACCAGTTCTACCTCTTCTATCTCAGGAAGAGAAGCGATTTTCTGCGCCAGTTCTACGCTTCCAAACGTGGGTTTATCGATTACCGGCGTATCCTCTCCCAAAGCAGCGGCAACTCTCTTTTCAATCTGCCAGCCTGCTGTTTGGCGAATACAATGTTCCACCGGAAGCCGCTCGCCTTCCTGGGTGGAAAGATAGTCGTTCTCATGGGTGTCCCGGGTAGCCATTAAATAAACGCGGCCCTTATTGCTTTTGATCTTATTCACCACCCGCTCAACGATCTGCGAAGCTTCTTTTGTGCCAAGACTTCCATCAATAAAGTCGTTTTGCATATCTATTACAATCAGCGCTTTTTTCATTTTACGACCTCCTTTTTCTTTTTATTATAGCATATTCTTTATTCCTCGCAAGAAAGTCCGGCCGCATATAAAAAATGCGGCCGGACTTTTCTTTCTCATCAAGTCAGCTTCTGCCCATGCAGCAACACCTGTTTTAAATTGAGCTGTTCATCCATCAGCAGCAGATTCGCATATTTTCCGGGACAAATACTGCCGTAGCTATCAAAAATCCCTATGGCCTTGGCCGGATTTACTGCCGCGCATTTAACAGCGCTTGCTAAAGATATCCCTATTTCTTTTACGGCGGTGCGCACACAGTCCAACAGGTTCGTGGAGGACCCCGCCAGAGTTCCATCTGCAAGGGTGCACCGTTTTCCCTTTACCTGTACCGCCTGCTTTCCAAGCTGATATTCTCCATCCGGCATCCCTGTAGCCATTGTACTGTCGCTGATAAAAATTATCCTCTCGTCCCCGAACATCTTCAGCGTCGCGCGCACCACACTGGGATGAATATGTATCCCGTCGCAGATAAGTTCCGCCCGACAGCCAGGACTGTCAAAAGCCGCCCCCACAACTCCCGGAGCCCGGTGGGAGAAAGCGGGCATGGCGTTATATAAATGAGTTGCCTGCTTTGCTCCCCGAAAAAACGCTTCCCTCGCAGTTTCATAGTCCGCCGTGGTATGGGCCACGGACAAAGTTATTTCTTTTTCTAACTCTTGGATCAGCTCCAAGGCGTTCTCCAATTCCGGCGCGATTGCCATCAACCGTACCAGTCCCCCTGCCGCCTCCTGCAAACGATAAAAAAACGCCAGATCCGGCTTTTGTAAGAATGCTGGATTTTGAGCGCCCCTCTTTTCATAAGAAAGGAACGGCCCTTCCAGATGTATCCCCACAAGGTCTGCGCCTTTTATAGGACGGTAAGCAGCGCCGGTCCTGCAAATATGAAGTAAACTTTCTTCATCCAAGGTCATCGTGGCCGGACAGATTGAAGTGACTCCATTCATCGCCTCATATCTGGCGATTTTCTCGATTGCCTGCTGGGTACCATCGCAGAAATCCACTCCCACACAACCGTGAAAATGAATATCTGTCAGCCCGGGAATCGCATAACACCCTTCCCCATCAACGATTTCTTCGCCCGCTTGCGGGCAGGCGGCAAATCGTCCGTCACGGATAAAGATTTCTTTCTCCTCAAAATAGCCGTCCTCATGAAACGTCTGTACATTGGTAATCCTCATCCTCTGTGACCTCCCTGTTATATTTCGGAAAGCGCAGCTTGGTCCCCCAGCAAAATAACATCTTTATGAAGCTGTAAAATAGAAGCGGGCACCCAGGGGGTGACTGGTCCAAAAAACGCCTCTTTTACCATCGGCGCTTTGTCTTTTCCGCTGACAAGCAGCAAAACTTGTCTGGCCTGCATAATAGGCGCCATACCTACGGTAAGCGCCTGGCGGGGAACCTCTTCTTTGTCAGAGAAAAAACGCCTATTGGCTTCAATGGTGCTCTGACTTAAGGCAACACAGTGAGTCCCTTTCATAAACGTTTCCCCCGGTTCGTTAAAACCAATATGTCCATTTCGTCCCAGGCCCAGCAGTTGCAGGTCAATCCCGCCCAATGAGTCGATCAGCCGGTCGTACCGCAGACATTCCTCCTTGACATCCTGCGCCTGCGGGTTTGGGATATGACAGTTTTCCGGAAGGATGTTCACAAAGTCGAACAAATGCCGACGCATAAAATATGCGTAGCTTTGCTGGTCATCTGGGGATAGGCCTTGGTATTCATCCAGATTAACCGCTCTGATTCTGGAGAAGCTTACCTTGTTCTCCTGATATCGTGAGACCAATTCCTGGTAGGCGCCTATAGGGGTGGAACCAGTAGCCAGTCCTAAAACCGAGCTGGGCTTAAGAGTGATCTGGGCACATAGAATATCCGCCGCTTTCCGGCTCATTTCCAAATAATTTTCCGCCAGGATAATTTTCAAGCCAAAGATTCCTCCTTTTCCCGCCAAACGGTTGGGTTACAGCATCTTTTCTGAAATAGACCCTGCCGTTTTTTCCATATTGCGAGTACACTGGTCGTAATTTCGTTTAATATATTCACTGCAAACAACATCCAATACAAACAACTGGGAAATCTTCGCTCCCAGGGAACCTCCATGAAGCGGCCCCTCGTTTGAGCCGCAGGGAAGGATCACATCGCACTGGTCCGCCAGCGGAGAATTGGGATATCTTGTGACGCAAATAGATTTGCAGCGGTTATTTTTTGCGTTTCGGGCAATATTGATCATATCCTTGGTGGCGCCGGAATAGGAAAACATAATCGCCAGATCCGCCGGTGTCAACAAAGTCGAGGACATGGTCTGCATATGCAGATCGGAAACATAAATCACATTGGGGAGTATCCGTAAAAATTTGCACTGCACCGCATAAGCCACCGCGCCGGAGGAGCCAATACCGAAAAGATAAATATTTCTGGCAGTCTTGATCATTTCCACCGCCTGCTCGATCATCTGGTCAGTGAGCAGGGCGCAGGTTTCGTTGAGCACCGCGATATTTTGCGCCAACGTTTTTTTCTTGACGCAATCTACGCTGTCATAAAGCTCGATCTTTTCTCCCAATACATAATTGGTGGAGTTTTGGCTGGCGGAGCTTTGCGCTAAAAGCATCTTAAATTCCTGATATCCGGACAGTTTTAGTGTCCGGCAAAAACGGAAAATCGTCGTATCCGCCACGCCTACCAAATCTGCCAGATCAGAAATGGAGGTATACAGAATATTATTGGCATTGGCAAGGACATAGTCCGCTACCTTTCGTTCCGCTTTGGTAAAACGTCCATAATTTTGATCAATTAAGTCGTACATATTATTTGCATCCATAAATCATCAGCCTTCTGTTAAAAGTTTTTCTGTCAGGTATCTCGCACCCATCAATCCCGCTCGATTTCCAAGCTGGGCCGGGATAATCTGTACCTCTTGATAGCAAGGGATAAGCCTATCATATAACTCTTTTTTCAGGTAGTCAATGATATAGTCCTCATTCATGATGCCTCCCCCTAAAACAATACACGAAGGATTTAATATATGTATGATCGAAAAAAGGCCGCAGACGATCTCTTCCATCCATTCCCTGACAGTTTCTTGTATTTCTTGTTCTCCTTGATAGAAAGCGGTGAAAATTTCTCTGCCGTTCAGCCGTCTGCCGGTGGTTTCCTGTACCGCCTGTACCAGAGCGCTGGTGGAAGCATAGGCTTCCAGGCATCCCCGGTTGCCGCAGGAACATAATCTTCCCCCTTTATGGGTGATCATGTGCCCAAAGCTTCCGACAGGCAGCCCGCCCTGGGTTATCAGCTTTCCTTCGTGTATGAGGGCGCCCCCTATTCCTGTACCGAAGGTCATACATAAAAAGCTGGGATTTTCTCTCCCCCGCCCGTAAGCAGCTTCTCCCAAGGCCGCCGCACACACGTCGTTTTCCACCGCCACGGGAACGCCGAATTTTTCCTGCAGAATTTTTTTGATATTCATTCCTGTATAGTTTGGAAGGTTTTCATTGGCGTACAGAATATATCCATCCTTCACCAGTCCCGCTGTGCTGACTCCAATCCCATCAAAGGGGGCTAATTTCTCTAAGAGCCCTATAGCCCGGTCAATGACATGAGGACCTCCCTTTTTCCCCTCGGTGGGATACTCCTCGCAGGCCTCAATCGGTTTTTCATCTTGAGCGGCAGCAAATTTAATATAGGTGCCTCCGATATCCAAAAGAGCAATCTTCAAACTCTTTCACCCTTCCCATGGATTGGTTGGTTCCAGATGCCCCGGCCGGGAGCTTTTTTGATTGTGGCTTTGAATGTATTCTACAAACCGGCCGGTAATATGTATTGGCCGAGTAATCGCCGTACCCACCACTGCGGTGTGGGCGCCTGCGTCATAACAACTTTGCAGCTGTTGGGGGGTCCATATGCCTCCCTCTGCAAAGATAGGAACCGTTACCTGCCGGCTGATTTCCTGGATCATATCTATTCCCGGGAGCGCCGCTCCCTTAGTATACTCAGTATACCCCCGCAGAGTGGTCCCTACACAATCAAATCCCAGCCGCTGGGCATTAAGAGCTTCTTTTGCCGTGGAGCAGTCCGCCATAAAAATTTTCGTTGGATAGCGGCTGCGGATTTCCCCAAAGAACTCCTCCAGCTCCACTCCCCCCGGGCGCGGGCGAAGGGTAGCGTCCAGAGCGATAATATCGCAGCCGCACTGGGCGAGCTGGTCGACCTCCCGCATAGTGGGGGTGATATAAATGGGGCTGTCCTCATAAACTGTTTTTATAAGGCCAATCACCGGCAGGGGCACCGCTTTCATAATGGCCTTAATCTGAGGGATGCTGTTAGCCCTTATTCCCTTAGCGCCTCCCTGCATAGCGCACAGGGCCATTCTCGCCATGGAATCCGGGCTAAAGAAAGGCTCCCCCTCATACGCCTGACAGGAGACAAAGAGGCTTCCTTTTATTTTTTGGAAAAAATTTTCTTTATAGCTGTTTTTTTCCATAGACATCCCCCTTAAAACAAATTTTATATTCCTATTTTATCCCGAAAAAAAGAAAAAGGCAATAGGAAAATTAAAAAAATTTTTTTATTTTTCTATTGACAATTAGTATTTTTGCTATTATTATGAAGATGCAACAGAAAAATATATGTTATTATTGTGCAAATAAAAAAATTTTTTCAATTTTGAGGGACATTTTATGGAGACATCTTTTGGCCGTCTGGCCACGGAACATTCTAATCCAAGCACCAAAAACCTTCATGAGCTTTCCACCATCCAAATGGTCCAACTGATGAACGACTTGGATTCCCAGGTTCCCTTGGCTGTCGCCCGGGCACAGACGCAGATTGCGCAAGCGGTGGACCTGGCGGTAAAGTCCATCTCCCAAGGCGGACGGCTGGTATATATCGGCGCCGGCGCCAGCGGGCGCATGGCTGCTTTGGACGCCGGAGAGTGTCCGGGCACCTTCGGAGTAACGCCAGATACGGTGATCAGCGTGCTCCCCAAAGGCAAGGCCGCCCGCTTTTGTGTAATCGACGATCCGGAGGACAGCGATAGGCAGGCAAGAGAGGATCTGATGGAAATTTCCCTTTTCAAAAAAGATCTAGTGATCGCCCTTGCCGCCAGCGGGCGCACCCCCTACGCTGTAGGGGCCCTGCTGTACGCCAAAGAAGTCGGCTGCAAAACCGTCTCGATTGCCTGCAATGAAAACGCGCCCCTCTCCCAATACGGAGACGTTGCTGTGGAGGTGCTGACCGGTCCGGAACTGCTTACCGGTTCCACCCGGCTGAAAGCCGGCACCGCCCAAAAGCTGATTGTCAATATGATCAGCACTCTGACCATGACAAAATTAGGAAAAGTGTATCAAAATTATATGGTAGACGTAAAAATTACTAACGAAAAGCTGCTTCACCGGGCGTTGCGGATGATCCAGGAGATCACCGGTGTTTGTGAAGAACAGGCGGAAAATTATCTCCAGCAGGCCGGCGGCCATGTAAAAACGGCTCTCGTAATGATTTTAGGCGATTGTTCGCCTATCCAGGCGGCAAAGCGTCTGGAGTTGGCACAGGGGTTTGTGGGAAAGGCGATTGAGACCCATAATTAAATTTGGATGTGAGGCGGGTGGTCTTGTTTGAAAACAAAAATTGAATTTCGCGGCGTAAGCAAATCTTACGGGGAAGTCCAGGTGCTGCATGATCTGAATTTTTCTATTGAGGAAAATGAATTTTTTGTCTTATTCGGACCGGCGGGCGCTGGCAAAACCACGATTATGAAACTGATCGCCGGATTGGAATTTGTCAGCTCCGGCACAATCCTTATCGATGGGAAAGACGCCACCGCCATCGCCCCGGAAAAACGTAAAATACGCATGGCGTTTGAAAATTTTACCCTTTACCCCCATCTGACCGTGTTTGAAAATTTAGCCAGTCCGCTGCGAAACAATAAATATTCCAAGCAGGAGATAAAAAACAGGGTGCAGAAAACAGCTCAAATGCTGGAGATCGACCCTTATTTAAATCGTCTCCCAAAACAGCTCAGCGGCGGCCAAAAACAGCGGGTTTCCCTAGGCAGGGCGCTGGTGATGGAATCCGGCGTATATCTGCTGGATGAACCGCTGGCTCATCTGGACGCCAAATTAAGAAGCGAGCTGCGCTCGGAATTTCAAAATCTGAAAACTTCTCTGCGCAACTCCACCGTAGTCTATGTAACCCATGATTATACGGAAGCCATGTCCCTGGGAGATCGAGTATGCGTAATTGAGGACAAAAAGATTGTACAGATCGATACCCCGCAAAGCATCTATAACAACCCGCGAAATGTTTCGGTAGCCCGGATGTTTGGCCAGCCGGAAATTAATATTCTTCCTATGGAAACCGACCTACATAAAAAGACTGTTTTTAACCAACTGTTTGAAATTCCCCTGGCAGGCACCCCTCTGGAAGCCCATCTGGATCTGTATGGCAAACCGTCTGTTATATTTGGATGCCGTCCCCGGGACTGGGAGTTCAGCCTGGAACACGGATATTTCCAGGACGGCTTTGTACAAGGAGAAGTGGTGGGGTTTGAAATAAAAAATTTCCGCGGAATTATCCTATCCAGATTAGAAAACGGCCAATATATCTCCGTTTCCTGCGACGAATATTCCCCTGTGGCGCCTGGGTCCAGAATTTATCTTAAGCCCAACCCGGCGGCAGGGTACCTCTTTGACGCGGATACTGAGCAAAATGTAAGCTTGGGGAGGGAGATGTAAAATGGCTTCGGTAACAATGGAAAATGTCAATAAATACTATTACTCTTCTGCAAGATTAAATCACGCGGTCATTAATTTAAATATGGAGATCCAAGATGGAGAACTGGTTTCCATCGTAGGGCCTTCCGGCTGCGGCAAGACTTCCACCATGCGCATGATTGCCGGATTGGAGGGAGTCACCCAGGGAAAGATTTTTTTTGACGGTAACCCCATCAACCACCTTTCCCCCGCCCAGCGCAATGTCGCCCTTTCTTTTGAATCCTATGCTCTTTATCAGCATATGACCGTAAAAGAAAATATCCAATTCTGCCTGAAGGTAAAAAATCTTTCCCCCCAGGAGATGGAAAAACAATGCAACTGGATTGTAGGGCTGCTGGGAATACATAACATTTTGGATCAAAAGCCTGCCAATCTTTCCGGCGGCCAGCAGCAGCTGGTTTCTTTGGCGCGAGCCCTCTCCCGTACACCTTCGGTCACTCTTCTAGATGAGCCAATATCCCATCTGGACGGAAGAGCCCGGCAGGATGTTTCCATTAAAATACGGGAAATCCACAACCAACTGGGACTGACGATGATTTATGTAACCCATAACCAGGAAGAAGCTTTCGCTTTGGCCGACCGGGTAGCGGTAATGAATTTCGGCGAGCTGCAGCAGATCGGCACCCGCCAGGAAATTATTGAAAATCCCGTTAATATGTTTGTGGCGGAGTTTATCGGGGAGCCGTCCATGAACTTTATCCCCTGCCAGGTAAGCAGACAAGGGGAAACTCTGGAGCTGATCTGTCATAAGGACCCAGCCTTTCATCTGCCCGCAGCGCGTAAATACCTGCCTGCCCTTCACAAAGGGCAGTATCAGCGGATCATCATAGGTATCCGTCCCATCGCCTGCCGGCTGGAAGAATTTCGCCGCCCGGATGATTGCAAACTGACTGGGCAGGTTCTGTCTTACGAGCACCTGGGAGAAAAGTCTTTCGTAAAAATACATGCGCTGGAACAAAAGATTTCCGCAGATATTTCTTCCCATTATTTTTACAGCACCGGGGATACGCTGTCCCTGTACGTCAATCCCCAAGAGGCAATCTATTTTGATGAGGAAACGGGGAATGCGTTGCCTTGGTAACCTTCCTGCCGTGCGGCCGCCAGAAAGCGGCCCGATATATCATATTTAAAAAGGAGGAAAACATATGTCTATGGGAAAAAGAGTGGGGTGTCTCCTGCTGGCGGCGATTATAATTTTAGGGCTAACCGCCTGTTCATCCGAATCAGCGGCGCCATCGCAGGATCCGCCGTCCTCTCAGGTCCAAACGTCGCCAAGCGAGGAAAATACCGATAGTTTCGACTGGAAAAAATTTCAGGGAACGGAAATTAATATTGTAGGGGTGGAAGGCGTTTACAACGAGCAGATTTTAGAAGCAATCGAACCCTTCGAAGAAAAAACGGGAATTACCATTGGGAAAGTAGATTTTATCCCGGAAGCAGAATACACCAAAAAAGTACAGCTGCTCGCCTCCTCCAAATCCAGCGAGTACGACGTGTACATGGTCAGTTTTACCAACCTGTTCGACTATGTCCCCTCTCAGTGGATTGAACCACTGGACGGATATCTGAATAATCCGGCAATAACCGATCCGGATCTGAATATGGATGATTTTTATCCCAGCGTGCTTAATTATTGTTACTGGAACGGAGTGAACGGCACTCCCTTGGGGAAGGATACCGAAGGCGCCCAGCTTTACGCAATGCCGTTTGGCTGGATTGTATTCAATCTTTTATACCGTTCGGACCTCTTTGAGAAATACAATATCGAGGTTCCCCGGACAGTGGACGATATTATTGCAGCAGGCGAGCTGATCCAGGAAAAAGAACCGGGCATGTACGGAGTGGCCATGCGGGGATTTAAGAGCGTAGATATGCTGTATGGCGGCATCTGGCAGACAATCTTAAGCTGCGGTGGTTCCGACTTTGATAAGGATCTCAACCCGGTATTCGACAGTGAGGAAAATATCAAGGGACTGGAAAAAATCGCTGAAATGATCAATAAGGTGAGCAATCCCAGCGACTGGGCCAATATGACCTGGTATGAAGTTCTCACCGATCTGCAGTCAGGTAAATGCGCAATGGCAATCGACGCCCCTTCCTTAGCTACTTGGATTGCCGATGGGGAGGATTCCGTGGCCAAAGGAAAAATCGATGTGGCTCCACCGGTATATGTGGATACTGCCGATAAAGCCAAATCTATCATTTTCGGCTGGAATCTGGGGATCAACGCCTTTAGTGAAAAGAAGGACGCCGCTTGGTATTTCCTTCAGTATTGTACTGGAGCGGAGCGTCAGTCCAGCGGCTCCCGTCTGGCATTCCCCACCCGCCGTTCGGCAATGGAAGCGGACAGTTTCAAACAAAGCCTGCAGGACAGCGGTATGGTAAACTTCATCGACTCCTGGAACAAGACCACCGAAGTCGCCGACGTATTGTTTACCCCTGCTACTGGATTTAACGATTACGGCTATATCCTGGCGGGTGAATTGCAAAACGCCGTCTTAGGCACTAAGAGCGCGAAAGACGCTTTGGAAACCGTATCCAAATATTACAGCGACAACTATAAGTAACTGCAAACAACCGCAGTTGCGCCGCAGGGGATATGGCCCGCTATGGGCCATATCCCCTGAAAAGAAAATCAACAGCGCGTATACTGCCGCAAATCCTCTGCGCGGATAAAGTACGCCTGACAGACTGTTTTTAAAGTTTTATGCCGGTGCAGAGCGGCGAAATGGGGTTTTGTGATGATAATTGATAAACTGCGCAGACAAGCGGCTCCTTCTGATGTAGAACAGGCGGTGAACAGGCGGGAAAAGCCTTATATGCTTATCATTTATCCATCCCTTATTGTTACAATATTATTTATGCTGCCATTTCTTTGGGGGATCTATCTAACTTTTACAGACTTCAGACTTGGCGCCGCCCAGACAAACTTTAACTGGTTTGAAAACTACTGGTCGGTCATGACCTCTTCTAACTTTCTGAGGGCTGCCTGGCGCACAACTCAGTTTACTTTAATCACAATTTCAATCGAGCTAGGTCTGGCTTTCGCTTTATCCATCATGATGAATACGGAAACCATCATGGCAAAAGTAATGCGGCGGATTATTTCTTTCCCGCTGATGATCGCCCCTATTTTAGCTACTTTGGCCTTGAAGCTGATGCTCAACAACAAATTCGGGGTGGTCAATTATCTTTTGTCCTTCTTTGGAAAAGAAGATTTTCCCTGGGGCGCCAGCCCTGACACCTCTATGTTTACTGTGATTTTGGTGGATGTATGGATATTCACCCCTTTTATGGTCCTGATTATTTTGGCCGGCCTGCGTTCTTTGCCCAAAGATCCTATGGAAGCAGCGTCGGTAGACGGGGCGTCAAAAAATAATATTTTATTCCGTATTACTATGCCAATTCTTATGCCGACGATTTTAGTGGCTGTCATCTTCCGTTTTATCGACTGTATCAAAGCCTTTGATGTTATCTGGGGTATGACCGCCGGCGGACCGGGAGACAGCACCACCGTATTTTCCATCTTTGGTTATGTGCTTTCCTTCTCATCTATGGATATTGCCAAGGGAAATACAGTGCTGGTAATCGTGTGGCTTATAAATATGTTTTTAGGAACCAAACTGATCAAATTCTGGCAGGCATCCAAAGACCGGATCGGCGGATAGGAGGAGTTTATGAAACACACACGTGAAGAGTTAAAAATTATCCGCAGCATCAAGCGCAGTATGCAGCCTCTCAGCGTGGGAAAGCGAATTTTGGTCAACTTGGGGCTGTTTGTTGCATTTCTGTTTTTTATCGGACCGATTTTATGGATTGTCCTGATGTCCTTTAAAACCCAAAGCCAGATTACCTCCTGGCCTCCAAGTATTTTTTCCTCCTTCACCTTGGAAAATTACGCCAGTATTTTTTCCCGTCTAGGAGGCGCAGCAGTAGAAACCACCAAAGACATGCTCATGCAGAAAAAAGTGGAGAAATTTGTCCAGGCGCTGATAAACACCGCATTTCTCTCCGTGTCCTCGGTAGCCATCTCCTTGGTGGTGGGGGTTCCGGCCGCTTATGGACTTTCCCGGTTTAAGACCAAATCCAAAGAAAGTTTAGCGATGATGTTCATGAGCTTTCGGTTTGTTCCTGAATTAATGACAATCATTCCACTGTATCTGATCTATCAAAAAGTGGGGCTGTACGGCACTACCTTTGGCTTGGTATGGGTCTACATATTAATTTCCCTTCCTATGATCATTTGGATTTCCCGGATTGGATTTGACGAGCTTCCTTATGATTTGGAACAGGCGGCTCTTCTGGATGGATACGGCAAAGCAAAAGCCTTTTTCAAAATCGTTCTTCCTTTGGCAAAACCAGGGATCGCCGCTTCTGTTGTGCTTTCATTTATTTATGCCTGGAATAATTTTTTGTTCGGATTTATTCTTTCCTCCTCGGATAATCAGCCTGTAACAGTAGCAATTCTTGGATTTTACGATATCACGGGGCTGAACTATGGGCGCATTTCTGCAGCGATTGTTCTGGCTATCCTCCCCGCTATCATCGTTTCCCAGGTTGCGTGCAAGCATCTGGTAAGCGGACTTAGCATGGGCGCTGTCAAACGATAATAAAGGAGATTGTTATAATGAAAATCACCAATAAGGACTGCTATGATTCTACCAACGAAGAGGCCTTAAAGCGAGAAGATGGGGTTATCCGCGTTCTCGCCCTGACTTTTACCGGGATGCTTCGGGAGCTGGAGAAAGTATACGGTGAAGGGGTAGTAGATGTGGCGAGAAAAGGATTTTTGGAGGCGAAAATCGGTGCAGATAAGCAGACCTTTGCCACTATCAAGGATAAAACCCTTGCAAATTACTGCACTTGGCTCAATTCTATTCTGCATCTTACGCAGGAGTTTGAAGTAGAGCTGGACGAGGAAAAGCAGGAAGCCAGATATACCTTCCATTACTGTCCTTGGGCCAAATACTTCAACGAGTTCGGCGGCGCTAAATACGGTCATTTTTTCTGTGATGCGGATGAACCTATGGCGCGGGAATACGACCCCAGTCTCGGTTTTAAGATCACCCAGCGTCTGATGGACGGGGACTGCTGCTGCGACCATTTTCTTTACATAAAAAAAGAGCATGACCAAGAATAGGCCTTATAAAAGCCGCCGCCCAAAAAGGGCGGCGGCTTTTGTGCTTATTCCGTAATTTCCCGAAGAACCCGACAGGGATTTCCAGCGGCAATTACTCCCGGGGGAACGTCCCCGGTCACCACGCTGCCGGCTCCGATAATGGAACCGGCACCAATATTTACCCCAGGCAGCACCGTCACATTTCCGCCGATCCATACATCATCCCCTACCCGGATAGGATAAGCGTATTCCAGTCCCTGGGCACGCTGGGATGGGTTTTGGGGATGACCGGCGGTATAAAACCCGCAGTTGGGCCCAATAAACACATTTTCCCCGAAAATGACGTCGGCGCCATCTAAAATTACACAGTTGTGGTTGGCATAAAAGCCCTCTCCAATTTCAATGTGATACCCATAATCGCAATAAAACGGCGGCTCGATTACAAACCTCTCTCCTGTTTTCCGAAACAGCTTTTTAATCAGCATCCGGCGTTTTTGATCTTGTTTCGGAGGCGCCTGGTTGTAGTGAAAACAAATTTCTTTGGCCACAATGCGTTCCTGCTGTAAGGCAGAGTCATAATTGGCGTTATACAGCTCTCCTTTGGCTGCCTTTTCCTTTTCAGTCATCTGATCCCTCCTATAGGATATGCGGTTATTATACCATAAACGATACAAATTATCGCCACATGCAAAGGCCTTTCGCAAATAGTTCTTACATTTTGATGCCAAAATGTGCTATAATAAGAGTACAGCGTGTAGTTCTGACGAACGTAAGTCCGGTTGTCAGTGCTGCATGCTTTTCTTTTTATATCGGGTATTACCAGAAATCAGGGTCTAAATTCAGCCTTGGAAAAATATGAAACCTGGGAGGTAAGGTATTATGTATGAAGTTGGAGATGTGATTTTTTATGGAAATACAGGGGTTTGCCAAATTCAGGATATTACTGTCCCGAACATCGCCGGCGTGGACAAGTCTCAACTGTATTATGTCCTCAGGCCCTTCTTCCAAAGCGAAACTATTTATTCTCCCGTAAATACAAAGGTGTTTATGCGCCCAGTCATCTCTGTCCAGGAAGCTCATCGGCTGATCGATATGATCCCTACAATCCAGGCGCAGGTTGTCTGTGATTCTAAGGCGCGCCAGTGCGCGGAGCATTATCAATCTATGATTCATACCCACGACTGTGAAGATTTGATAGAACTTACCATGTCCATTTATGCCAAAAAACAGCAGATGGAGCAGCAGCGAAAAAAATTCGGCGCTGTGGATGAGTGGTTTATGAAGCGGGCGGAGGAGCTGTTATTTGGAGAACTTTCTATCGTCCTGGGAATTTCTAAAGATGACATACCGGAATATATCGCGGCCCGGGTGCGGCTGATCCAAGATCAGCAAAAAGAAAAGTCACTTTAAAAACAGTTGGGCAGCCTGTTTCATTTTACTGATTACATCCACGCCAAATGGACAGTTTTTCATACATTTGCCGCATGCGATACATTCTCCCGCGTGATGTTCCAATACAGCGTAGTGGTCCCGGAGAGTTTCCGGGACATTTTTTTGCGCCAAAGCAAGATCCAAATATTTATTTACCGCGGCTATATCAATTTTCTTTGTGCATGGCGCGCAATGACCACAATACATACAATGGCCGTGGAATGCTCGTCTGGGCGCTTTGGCCAGGACCAGGCTGTAATCTTTTTCCTGTTCCGATGCCGTTTCATACGCTAGAGAAGCCTGCAGCTCTTTCACACTTCCCGCTCCTACTGCTACGCTGGCTACCGCTGGGCGGCTCAGACAGTAATGCAGACACTGAGCGGGAGTCATCCCTCTTCCAAAGGGAGACTGTTTTTCATCCAGTAAGACCCCTCCGGCATACCCTTTCATCACTGTAATAGCAACGCCGGCGTTTTCACAGGCCTGATAAAGCTGCGCCCGTTTGGGGTGGATTCCTTCATAGGTAATCTGGCTGAAGGTACTTTCCTCAAAGAGGATATCCACATCCTCACTGGCGGGAAGCATATCATAGGCCGCATTGATACTGAACAGTATTACATCAATCAGTCCGCTTTCCACAGATTTTAACGCTATATCCGGATTGTGTGTGGAAATTCCAAGACAGCGGATTTTTCCATCGGATTTTAACTTTTGGGCATACTCCATAATTTCCCCCTGAAAGACCGTATCAAAATCCTTTTGGTCATCCACATAGTGCAGCATCCCAATATCCACATAATCTACTCCCAGTCTGGTGAAAAAATCCTCATAAGCTTCTTTGACTTCCCGGATATCTCTGCTCCTGCGGTATTGCCCGTCCTCCCATATAGAACATAAGTGTCCTTCGATTACAAACTGCTCCCGGGGATATCTGCCGATAACTTTTCCCACGTTGCTGCGCATCTGGGGATTAGAGTTGTAAATATCGATAAAGTTCATTCCCCCCGCCACTGCACAGTCGATTAGCGTCTGACATTCTTCGTAGCTTTTTCCTTCCAGCCCTTCGCCGCCGATTCCAATTTCACTGACTTTGATCCCTGTACGTCCTAATTCCCGATAATTCATAGCTTTCTCCTTTTCTTCCTGACCGTTTTTAATTAAAGAATACTCCTTAGAGCAGGCTCCCTGTCAAGGGGTTTTCTAAAATATTTTAAAAAATCACTATAAATATCCAATTTCCTGCATACGGCTGTAAAAAGACTTGACTTGGACCCCACTCTAAGGTTTACAATATAAAATATCGACAGCTATTTTCCAAAGAAAGGAAGTTATTTATATGACAATCGCACAGGTCAGCAAAGAGTATGATATTGCCGCAGATACCCTTCGTTATTATGAGCGGATCGGCCTGCTTCCAACAGTAAACCGTTCTAAAAGTGGATTTCGGGACTATCTGCCGGAGGACTGCCGCTGGGTTGAGTTCATTAAGTGTATGCGCCGGGCAGGGATACAAATTGAAGCTCTCATCGAATATGTGTCTTTATTCCAGCAGGGAGATGAAACCCAGGCCGCCCGCAAACAAATTTTAATTGAGCAGAGATCCCTGCTGCAAGGACGAATTGAGGAGATGCAGCAGACCTTAGCCTACCTAGATAAAAAAATCGATCATTATGAACAATGGAATCCCGTGCTTGAAAATGATATGCTTTCTGGAAATGGGCAATAAAAAAGCAGCCGCAAAACAATGTTTTGCGGCTGCTTTTTATTTTTGGAAAGCTACGCTTTCCCTAGCTATCCGTCCTAATGTCAGAGCCAAGGAATGGCTACGTCTCGGCACGGTCAAAGGATAACCCACCGTCTTAATTGCTACCGCAATATTTTTTCAGAGGTAATGGCCCATATCACACAGACGTTTTCGGCAGCACCTCCTCCAGGCGCTGGTCGACTTCTTTCATTTGTGCGGCTAATTCTTTCATATAAACACTGTCCTAAGAACTGCATCATATCCAGCATTTCTTTTGTTGTCATGAAAAATGCTGCGTTTCGTAGGATCGTCCGAAAAAAGTTGACAGCGAAGATGGGCTGTCGTGAGAGCGCTTGCAACCCGGCAGATTAGCGGAGCGTGACTTCTTCCAGAAAAGGAGGAGCAGCGACGGGGCGCGCTCTGACTAAAGTTAGGGCAAACGACACATGGCTTATTCCGATATGGTTGCGGGGATACACAATATAGTTTTCCTGAAATATTATTCGGGTATTTTTATCGGATACCCGCTATCCCACCTAAAAAGAACGAAACGCTGTCTGACAAGCCTGTAAAAGACGGCTTTAAAAGTATAGATAAACCACCTTAAGGGCAAAAGAAAAACGCAAGGGGGCAGCCCTGCGTTTCTCTTCCCTTTACTACTTGACAAAATAAAGGTGGTTATAAAATGGATATATGTAAAATTGTAGGCGATAACATTAAAAAGCTTCGCTTGGAAAAGCACCTGACACAAGAACACCTTGCCTTTTACTCGAAAATGTCCTGTGCCCATTTGGCTAAAACAGAAAGAGGACTGAATAATCCAACCATTCTCACCATACAGAATATTGCGGACGCCCTGGGGGTGGACCCAGAAGAGCTTTTCCGCAATTCTGGGAGATAAAATTTCGAACTGCTCCTGCCGCCGCGGGAGCAGTTCTATTATGTAAAAAAAGATTGAAAAGCGCAACGCTATCCCCCGCCACCTTATACTTTGCGGCCTCGCCTGCGAATTGGCCCATTCCGTAAGAAACCGGATGCGCCTGTTTGGCGGTGATATTGGCTTGTTTCAGCCCGGATAATGTTTCCTCCAAAATCGCAGGATCTGTATATACGCTTACAGTCTCCAAGAAGAAAAGCAGCGGGAAAACCGCAGAAAAAAGCCTAATGCTATTAGAGTAGAAAACGCTTTGCCGGTTATCATTGACAAGGCGTTATATGAGGAGGTGCAGAGTATTATGAATAACCGCAGGCAAACAGGGGTAAAAGCCGGATATTTGTGTAGCGGCTTAGTGTATTGTGAATGCGGCGCAAAAATGCACGCTATGAAATCAAAACGCAAAGGCCATGAGTATCATTATTTCTATTGTTCTAAAAAGTGCGGCAGACCAGTAATTCATATGGAAAAAGTGGATGACTGCGCTATTAATTACTTACATGACCTGCTTTCTCCGAAAAATCAAGAACTTATCAGCCGTTCTTTACAGGAATATCAGGGGAAAGAAAATAATCGGATCAATGATTTTAATACTGTGATCCAGCGTAAGATAAAAGAAAAACAAAAGCAGTATCAAAATCTGATGGGAAACCTTTCCAGCGGATCGCTGCCCGCAGAGGTGGTCGCTGATATCGGGGAACAGATGCGTATATTGAAGGAGGAAATCGCTCATCTGGAAAACACCGCCCCGCCTGAGGATTTTACTGTAGATCAGATCAAAACGTGGCTGCAGACTCTTAAAGCAAATCCCGACGAAAAGGCCGTGCATCTTCTCATTGAGCGGATGGATATAAAAAATAAGACGGACATTAACGTAACAAGTACATTAAAATCCGTCTTAGGTGAAAATGGTTGCGGGGATAGGATTTGAACCTACGACCTTCGGGTTATGAGCCCGACGAGCTACCGAACTGCTCCACCCCGCGATATATCAAATTATTTAATTGTGACATCCCTGCATTCTACTGCAAATACGGTTTTTTGTAGACGTAAAAAGCCTTTAAACAAGCCATCCGGAGCGTCCAATTTTTTGAATGCTTGATTATTATATCATATAGTATTGGAAAAGGCAAGTGCTTTTGCGTATTATTTTATACAGAGTATAGAAGCTGCCGGTGAACCAATTTTCACCGGCAGGCTAAAAACACTTTTTATTCTTCCACAGACGTTTCGTCTTCCTGAGTTTGCTCTGACGGGGCCTGCCCTTCGGATGTCTCTTCAGAAACATCTTCCTGTTCGTCGTCCTCTACTTGAGTGGCATAATAATCCAAATCATTCATATCGTCGTCCAACATATCATCATCAAAATCATCGCACAAAACGCAGCTTTTCCGTTTAAAGTAAGCGGCCAGGGCGATGAGGGTACCTGCAATAGCAACCAGCAACGCGATTATCGCGATAAATGTGCTTCTTCTCATCATTCGATCCTCCTGTATTTTTTAAAACCTGAATTTAAGGTTATTATTAAAATTAGTATAATACTTTTCCCTGCTTTTTACAATAGATTAGCATTATTTTATGCGGTTTTCTTTAAAAAATACAGCTCCTATTGGATTTGATCCAATAGGAGCTGTTTCTATTATAAAATAATAGATTTTCCATCCATTTCTCCTGGCTGTTCCAGCCCCAGGATTTTCAACATAGTAGGTGCAATATCCGCTAATTTTCCGCCTTCCCGCAGGGAGCATTCCTTCCCAACTACCATAAATGGCACTGGATTGGTGGTATGGGCGGTAAATGGAGAACCATCCGGTTCATACATCTGGTCCGCGTTCCCATGATCTGCAGTCACCAACGCTACTCCGCCATGGGAAAGGATTGCGTCTATCACTTTACCCAGGCAGGTATCTACCGCTTCAACAGCGGCCTTCGCCGCGTCAAATACGCCAGTATGACCTACCATATCGCAGTTGGCAAAGTTCAAAATGATTACATCATATTTGCCGCTGTCAATCCGTTTTACCGCTTCGTCCGCTACTTCATAAGCGCTCATCTCCGGTTTCAGATCGTAAGTAGCCACTTTCGGAGAAGGAATTAAAGCCCGGTCCTCCCCTTTGTACGGAGCTTCCACACCGCCATTGAAGAAAAAGGTCACATGGGCGTATTTTTCTGTTTCTGCGATACGCAGCTGGGTGAGTCCATGATTGGAAATATATTCTCCAAAGGTATTATTGAGGACCTGCGGATGGAATGCTACCTGTACATTAGGCATGGCCACATCATATTGGGTCATACACACATAAAATACTTTCTGGCGTCCGCCTTTTCTCTCAAACCCTTTAAAATCATCATCCACTAAGGTTCTGGTGATCTCCCTGGCTCTGTCCGGACGGAAGTTAAAGCAGATTACCGAATCCCCGCTTTTGATCTGTGCGTCTTTTAAACAAACAGTAGGGATCACAAATTCATCGGTAACTTCTGCTCCATAGGATTTCTCCATCGCGTCCACAGCCGAAGGATTAAAGTTTCCTTCCCCATATACCATGGCGGCATATGCTTTCTCTACTCTTTCCCAGCGGTTATCGCGGTCCATGGCATAATAACGTCCCATAACGGTAGCCACTTGACCCACGCCAAGCTCGTTCATTTTTTCTTCCAGCTCAGCAATATAATCCCGTCCGGAAGTAGGCGGCACATCACGTCCATCCATAAAACAATGAACATATACCTTGGTAATGCCGTATTTCTTCGCCATTTCCAGCAGCCCATACAAATGGGTGTTATGGCTGTGTACCCCTCCATCGGACATAAGTCCCATGAGGTGAAGGGCGCCGCCACTCTGTTTGCAGTTTTCCATGGCTGCTTTCAGCGCAGGATTTTCAAAGAAATCACCATCTTTAATTGCCTTGGTAATCCGGGTCAGCTCCTGATAAACTACCCGGCCGGCGCCGATGTTAGTATGTCCGACCTCGGAATTTCCCATCTGCCCGTCGGGAAGCCCCACATCCATACCGGAAGCGCCGATCAGGGTATGAGGATTCTGAGAAAATAATTTTTCTATGTTGGGCTTGTTTGCAGCCTCAATTGCATTGCCATAGTTATTAGAGTTATATCCAAATCCGTCTAAAATGATTAAAGCAAGTGGTTTTTTCATGGTGGTTCTCCTTCTGATTATTTGCTGGCCGCTTTTACAATGACAGAAAAGTCAGCCGCTTTCAAAGAGGCTCCGCCGATAAGCCCTCCGTCCACATCCGGCTGGGCCAGCAATTCTTCAGCATTGCCCGCATTCATGGAACCGCCGTACTGGATGGTCATGGCGTCCGCTGCATCCTGGCCGTACAGCCCCCCAACCACGGTGCGGATATAATGGTTCACTTCGTTGGCCTGCTGAGCGGTAGCGGTTTTCCCGGTACCGATTGCCCAAACCGGCTCATAAGCGATAATAATCTTCTTTAGTTCTTCTTTGCTGACCCCGCCAAGAGCTACTTTTGTCTGCATCCCGCAAACTTCTTCGGTAATCCCCTGTTCTCTCTGCTCCAGCAGTTCTCCTACGCACAAAATTACATTCAGCCCCGCGTCCAACGCCGCGCGTACTCTTTGATTAACGGTGGCATCCGTCTCGCCAAAATACTGGCGCCGTTCGCTGTGGCCGATCACCACGTATTCCACACCCATTTCTGTGAGCATATCCGCAGAAATCTCCCCGGTAAACGCGCCGCTTTTCGCCCAATGACAGTTTTCCGCGCCTACTTTAATATTAGTTCCTTCCGTGGCCTGCAAGGCGGTTTCCAAATTGGTATAGGGAACGCAAATGACAACGCCGCAGTCCGCCCCTGCTACCAACGGTTTCATTTCTTCAATTAAAGCTTTTGCTTCCTTACGGTTTTTATTCATTTTCCAGTTGCCGGCAATAACTGCTTTTCTTAAAGTTTTATTCATTCTACTTGACCTCCGGTTGTTATTATTTCATCCACTTTATCAAACGAAAAACCACACAGGGCGGGGTTTGCCCCGCCCTGCCAAACAATCCTTTATTTATCGTTGAGAGCCGCGATCCCAGGCAGTTCCAAACCTTCTAAAAATTCCAAAGACGCACCGCCGCCGGTGGAAATGTGGGTCATTTTATCTCCAAATCCCAATTTTGTCACCGCCGCTGCGCTGTCGCCGCCGCCGATGATGCTTACCGCGCCGCTTTCCGCTACTGCGGTGGCAACTTTCAAAGTACCGCCGGCAAATTTCTCAAATTCAAATACGCCCATCGGTCCATTCCAAACAACTGTACCTGCACCTTTGATCGCGTCACAGAAAAGCTTTTCTGTTTCCGGCCCGATATCCATTCCCATCCATCCGTCCGGAATACTTTTCGCGTCGCAAACCTTCATTTCACAGTTGGCGTCAAATTTATCCCCAACCCGGTTATCAATGGGAAGTAAAAATTTAACTCCTTTGTCTTTGGCTTTCTCAAGCATTTCTTTTGCCAGCTCCAGCTTATCGTCCTCGCACAGAGAATCGCCGATAGACGCGCCCTGGGCCTTAGCGAAGGTATAAGCCATACCGCCGCCTACAATAAGAACATCCACTTTGTCCAGCAGATTTTTAATAACGCCGATTTTATCGGACACCTTGGCGCCGCCCAAAATCGCCACGAAGGGGCGCTTTGGATCAGAAAGTGCTTTGCCCATGATGGTGATTTCTTTTTGAATCAGGTAGCCGCATACCGCAGGGATGTAGTCCGCCACACCGGCAGTGGAAGCGTGGGCCCTGTGAGCAGAACCAAACGCATCGTTTACAAATACATCCGCCAGGGACGCGAAATCTTTGGCCAGGGCAGGATCATTTTTAGTCTCCCCGGGTTCAAAGCGGACATTTTCCAACATCAGCAGCTCCCCATCCTTCAGGGCCGCCGCTTTGGCCTTGGCATCCTGGCCAACAACGTCTTTTGCCATTTCTACCGGTTTTCCCAGCAGTTCGCTCAAGCGGGCCGCTACCGGGGCCAGGGAAAATTCCGGTTTTACTTCTCCCTTGGGCCGTCCCAGATGGGAGCAAAGAATAACCTTAGCGCCTTTGTCCATCAAGTATTTAATGGTGGGAAGCGCAGCTACAATTCTCTTGTCGCTGGTGATTTGCCCATCCTTTAAAGGAACGTTAAAATCGCATCTGACCAGCACCCGTTTTCCGGATACGTCAATGTCTTCCACAGACTTTTTGTTATAAGATGTCATTTTTTTGCCACCCTTTCATGTAATTATATAATTTTCGTCTCAACCGTATTGTTAAGAAAACATCAATCCTAAGATATTTTAAATCATAATGCCCACTTTTTCAAGGGGTTTCGGGAATTTGTCACCCTTTTTTCATGGGTTTTTCCCAACTTTTCTTCCATTTTCTTCTTACCCCCCATACAGATTATAAATCACATCCGCAAAACATCAGATGCTCTTTATGGCCTGCGCCCTAAAACGCAAAGCGTTTTCCCGCCAGGGGCGGGTACAAATCTTCGATTTGTCAGGCGCGGCTATAAAAAATGTCCGCTTATAGCGGACATTTTGATTTTATTGCTCTTTTGCTAGTGTATCCAATTTTTTCTCGCTCATACGGGTATTCACCCGTTTGGCGCCCCGTACAATAATGCCCACTACCTTAGGTCCAGCGTTGATCGCAATGGAAGCTCCCGCCTGGTAAATCGCTTTTGGCTTATGGCCGAACACCTTCTTGGCCTGACGAAACGCGTCGTCTCCGCAGGTCGGGTCGCATCCGCATACAATCGCCGTAGGTGCGTCTTTATCCACGCACCGGCTGCGGGCATAATCCAAAATTCGGGGAATCAGATTTTTATCTCCCCGTACTTTCTCTACAATGGTCGTTTTTCCATCGATAATGCTGATAATAGGGCGCAGTCCCAGCATATCGCCCACAAACGCCGCCGCTACGGGAATGCGCCCGGAGCGCTTAGCGTATTCCAAACTGTAAGGAGCAAAGTGGATTTCCACCGTGGAGAAAAAGTCCTCCAGATAATCCACAATCTGTTCAAAACCGGCACCCTTTAAATTCATTTTTGCCGCTTCCACCAAAGGATAGCCATATCCAAGAGTATACGATCCGGAATCCAGAACTTTAATTTCCATTTTTCCCACCGCTTCTGGATGCTCCTCAAAAAACTGACGTTTTCCAGTCACCGCCGCTACAAACATGTTGGAGCCTTCCGAAGTGATGGTTACGTTAATCACATGGGTATATCCTCTCTCAAACGCATCCTTATAGGCCTGTTCATAGGTAAAAGAAGAAATGTGGCTGGTCACTGGAAGTTCCTTAGAAGCCGCCAACCGGTCATAAAACTCCTCTGTCGTAAAATCCATCCTCTCCAGATACCCTTGGCCATCGATGGTGATTGGTATAGGAAGCATCATAATTTCGCTGGCAATAAGATCTTCATCCGCAATATCGCTCGCGGTATCGGTCATCAACAATATTTTTTCTTCACTCATATATTTACTCCCACTTAAATTTCGTAAGCTGCCCTTCATTTTGCAACTCGGGGAAATTCCACTGGCGAAGGACTTCATACACCCCCACCGCCACGGTATTGGAAAGGTTCAGGCTGCGGGCTCCTGCGATCATCGGAATACGCACGCACTGCTTTCCATTGGCGTACAAAAGTTCCTCCGGCAATCCTGCGTCTTCCCTTCCAAAAACAATATAGGCCCCGTCCGGATAAAGAACATCACTGTAAGTATGCTGTCCTTTGGTGGTAAAGTAGTAAAATTCCCCTTGGTTTTTTTCAAAAAATTCTTGCGTATTTTGGTAATAGCTGATATCCAACAGATGCCAATAATCTAATCCCGCCCGTTTTAATTTGGCGTCATCAATACGAAATCCCAATGGTCCTACCAGATGAAGCCTTGCCCCCGTAGCCGCGCAGGTACGTGCGATATTTCCGGTATTCTGTGGAATCTGCGGTTCTATCAATACGATATTTAACGATGCCATTGTCTGTCTTCTCTCGTTTTTTAATCATTTTATGCCATTTTCATTTGTATATCACACCAACATATAATTTACCATTTTTCCGGTAGTTTCGTCAAGTATCATACGTTACATTCCATAAAAACGATGCGTTTTTTTGCATCATTTGCAGCATGTATATGAAATTTTAAAAAAACTTTCGAAATTAGGCCAAAATGTCGCATTTTTTTGCATCATTTGGCCGTTTTTGCACCATTAGTGAAGGGATATTTTTATTCATTCGATTTTTCGAGGTGAAATTTATCGGTAAGTTTGATCAAAAAACCATGCGAAATTTATTCTGCGTTTTTTCGGCTCAGGGATATAGTCCTCCCTTAGCCGCCCAAAAAGCAGGCTACCCTTTGGAAAGCTGTGAGCAGCAGGGTGCTTTGCTGTTATTGGAAACCGGTATCCAGAAAAAGATTTCTTCCCTGCGGCGGCGGCTGTTTGGTGAGGACACCCTTCTTCTTGCCAAGGCTCTGCTTTTACAAATTGCCTTCGGGGAAGAGGGCCAGCTCTCTTTTTCCAAGGACGCACAGCTGACAGGTGAGGTTTCCTGTGCGGGTATATCGGAAATCCGCCGCCCCAGCTCCGGCGGCACCCAGCTGAAATTCTGCGACCGGCTACGGGCGCTGGAGCTACTGGTCCAGTTGGGCCAGCAGCAAAAGACCGACGTTCCGTCGGGCTTTTTCGCCGCGCTGAGCGCCGCCGCGGGCGCTCAGAAAAGCGGCGATCCAGCGCCCCCCGTCATCCAGGAAACTGCCGATGGGGCGGATGAGAATGCCTAACTTCGTACCTTTTTCCGAAAAACAGCTGAAAGCCATGACCTGGTGGTGTCCGCAAAGTCCGGATCATGACAAAGACGCCATTATCTGCGACGGTGCGGTACGCTCCGGAAAAACCCTGTGTATGTCGGTAGGATTTGTCAGTTGGGCAATGGCCAGCTTTCAAGAGCAGGCTTTTGCCATGTGCGGCAAAACAGTCCTTTCCCTGCGGCGCAATGTAGTATCCCCCTTGCTCCCCATATTAAGCGAGTTGGGATTTTCCTGCCGGGAAAACCTCTCCCGGGGATATATTGAGGTTTCTGTGGAAGGACGTAAAAACCGGTTTTATCTGTTCGGCGGACGAGATGAATCTTCCGCCGCCTTGATCCAAGGCGTTACTCTCGCCGGGGTGCTCTTTGACGAGGTCGCGCTTATGCCTCGTTCTTTTGTGGAACAGGCGCTGGCAAGGTGTTCAGTAAACGGTTCAAAGTTTTGGTTCAACTGCAATCCTCAGCATCCCCAGCATTGGTTCTATACCCAGTGGATTTTAAAAGCCTCTCAAAAAAACGCGTTGGTACTGCATTTTGTAATGGAGGACAACCCTTCCCTTTCAAAAAAAATGCTGCGGCGGTATCAATCCCTATATTCCGGAAGCTTTTATGATCGGTTTGTCCTGGGTAAATGGACTTGCGTACAGGGCGCGGTATATCCAATGTTCGATGAAAAAATCCATGTGGTGGACAGTATTCCTTCATGCAGCCGGTATTATATTTCTTGCGATTACGGCACCATCAATCCCGCTTCCTTCGGTTTATGGGGAGAGTCGGATGGCCGCTGGTACCGGATACGGGAATATTATCATTCTTCCCGGCTCACCGGAGATTTAAAAACCGATGAGGAGTACTATGAAGCATTGGATCGCCTAGCCGGGGAGTATCCGGTCCAGGCTGTGGTTGTAGACCCTTCCGCCGTCAGTTTTATGGAATGTATCCGCCGCCGGGGAAAATATCAGGTTTTGGCGGCTAACAATGATGTTTCTGACGGTATCCGAACGGTAAGCTCCCTGCTCAAGCAAGGACAGCTTTTGTTCAGCAGAGACTGCAAAGACATTTTGCGGGAGTTTTCCCTTTACCGTTGGGATGAGAACGCCGGCCATGACTGCCCGCGCAAAGAAAACGACCATGCTATGGACGATCTGCGTTATTTTGTGATGACCGTGGCCCGTCAAAACAGCTGCGGATTTTGTTCCTTGGCGGTAGAACGCTAGTTTTATAACGCTAGTAATTTAAATCTAAATATCCCTTCAAAATATTCCATAAAAAGGAGGTCGGTTTTTATCAAGGGTTTAAAGGACTTATTTAAACGGGAGACCGGCGCCGCCAGCGTACAGACCCTGCGGGACAATACGCCAAGCTTGCTTGCCTGGAATGGGGCGCTGCCGCTGTATACCCGGGACTGCGCGCTGTACGACACCCTCAGGCAAACGGTGCCGGTGATTGACGCCGCCATTGATAAAATTGGCAGATTGACCGGCGGCTGCGAACCGAAGTCCACCAATTCCGCTGCTCAAAAAGAATTGGAGACCTTTTTTGAAACAGTGAAAGTAGGGGCCATGTCCCAGGGGATTGACAGTTTCTTACGCTGTTATCTTGACAGTCTGCTTACCTACGGCAGCGCTGTAGGAGAAATTGTTCTTACCCCGGACGCCAGCTCTATTGCCGGGCTGTATAACGTCCCTATTAAAAACATTTATTTCAAAAAATCAGAAAACCCCTTCGGCGTAGTAATCTGCGCCGCAAAAAACGGAATGGATCCACAGCCTATCCCCTATCCCCAACTGGTGGTTTATTCCGCGTTAAATCCCAAAGCGGGCCAGGTTTGTGGCACTTCAATTTTAGAATGTCTGCCCTTTGTCAGCGACGTACTGACAAAAATTTACCACTCCATCGGCCAAAATTTTGAGCGTATCGCTAATCTGCGCTACGCCGTGACCTACAAACCCAGTTCCTCTTCCTTAGACCGGGCGTATGCCAAGGATATTGCCGGCAATATTGCCCGGGAATGGGCGGATGCGATGAATTCAGTCAAAAGCGGTCAAATTAAAGATTTTGTGGCCGTAGGGGATGTGGACATCAAAGTCATCGGTGCAGATAACCAGATGATTGATACCGAGGTTCCGGTGCGCCAGATGTTGGAGCAGATTGTGGCTAAACTGGGGGTCCCCCCCTTCCTACTGGGGCTAAACTGGTCTACCACCGAACGCATGAGCGCCCAGCAAGCAGATATTTTAACCTCTGAGTTGGACAGCTACCGCCGTCTGCTTACTCCGGTGCTGATTAAGATTTGCACCCTTTACCTGCGGCTGCGGGGATATACCAGCGACGTGGCTATCCAATGGGATAATGTCAATTTGCAGGATGAGGTAGAGCTCGCCAACGCCCGGTTGATAAATATCCAGGCGGATCAGTTAGAAAGCCAGATAAAGGAGGAAACCAGACCATGAAAACAGCATCTGTCATAAAGTGTGCGGACCAAAGCCCGGTAACACAAGAACAGTTGGCCCAGATCAACCGGTATTCCCGCCGGGAACTGACAGCGCAGGAAGTATACGTATTTTCCCTGATTTTGTGCGACAACGAAATTGACCGGGATTACGAGCGTTTTACCAGCCACGGCCTGCAAAAGCTATCCCAGCTTTTTTTAGGGAAAACCGGTATTTTTGATCACAACCCCAAAGGGGAAAACCAGATGTCCCGGATCTTCGCCACTCAGGTGGTGGAGGACACCTCCCGCGTTACCCAGATAGGAGAGCCTTATTGCGCTTTAAAGGCTTGGGCCTATATGGTGCGGTGTGAGAAAAACGCCGATCTGATTTTAGAGATTGACGCGGGAATTAAAAAAGAAGTCAGCGTGGGGTGCAGTGTGGAAAGGACGGAATGTTCCGTCTGCGGTGCGGATATCCGTGCCGGCGCTTGTTCCCATGTTGTCGGAAAGGAATACGACGGTATGCTTTGCCATCGTATCCTGATCAATCCTACCGACGCGTATGAATGGTCGTTTGTGGCGGTACCCGCTCAAATGTCCGCCGGTGTAGTAAAAGGGCGCCTCCCTTCTTCTTCAGTACCTGAGGGCGACCTGTTGAAAGCGCTGGACGGCAGCCGGGATGTTACGCTCACAAAAGGTCAAGTACAGCGTCTTAAGGATCATATTCATTCCCTGGAGGGACTGGCACAGGCGGGGGAAGAGCATCTTCTTTACCTGCGTAAAAAAGCGGTTGCCATGTCCGCCTTGGCCTTGCCGGGTTTGGATTCAAAGCTTGTGGAGGAGATGGTGAGTCCTATGGATCTTGCCCACTTAAAAAAATATGTGGACGGGGTTTGCCATACTGCCAACCAAACTTTGGGGCTTCAGACGCAATTTTCCAGCGAAATCCAAGGCGCGCCGTCACAGGCGGTTTATGACAACCATGAATTTTTAATTTAGGAGGAGTTCTTTTATGAAACTGAGTTTAAACGGCTATAACGCCAAATACGCCACCTTTAAATTAGCGGCCAATTCTGCCGCAGCAGAGGGAAATATGGTAAAGGTCACCGGTTCCTATACTGTGGACAAAGCAGGAGATGGGAATGTATTCGCTGGACTTTTAATCCATAAAACAGGTTCTGCCGCTTTAGTTCAGACCGGCGGCTATATGAACGTACCTTATACCGGCACCGCTCCTGCGTATGGATATAATATCATCGCCTGCAACGCAACTGGAGGAATTAAAACCAATTCCACCGGTATCGGCGTCACGGTAGTAGACATTGATACCGATAATTCTACTGTGGGCATTATCCTGTAAAGGACGCCAACTTTGATAACCCAAATTATTAGGAGGTAATTCATTTATGGCTAATTATCAAAATATTAAACTGGACAAATCCATGTATAAATCCGGCGCCAGCTTTTCTGCCCAGTTGGAAAAACTGGATCCTTCCTCTGGCTACACCGGTACCGAACTTGCCAATCTGGACGCTTTCCAGCGTCAGCTCAAACGCTTTGACATCAAAGTAAGCGGCGCAGGCAGCGACAGTATCTCCAAATTCTTTTCCACTGTTGATTCCGCCGCCCTGTTTCCTGAATATGTCGCCCGCGCAGTAGCTCAGGGCGCGGATGAAACCGCTACTATCAATAATATCATCGCTTCTAAAACAGTAATCCATTCTATGGATTACCGCACAATTACGACTGATAACGGCGAGGAAGTACAGGCGGCGGACGTAGCGGAAGGGGCGTTTATCCCCCAGACCACCATTAAGCTGAATGAGAACCTGGTGCGTATGATCAAACGGGGCCGTATGCTGGTAGCTTCTTATGAAGCGGTAAAATTTCAGCGCATTGATCTGTTTACCGTAACCTTAAAACAGATAGGGGCTTATATCACCAAAGCCCAGCTGAAGGATGCGGTGGACGTACTTATTAACGGCGATGGCAACAGCAATGCCGCGGATTCTATTACCACCTCCGCCTCCGGCGCCTTGGCGTACAGTGATCTGCTTAACCTGTGGAGCCAGTTTGATGAGTTTGAAATGAATACTCTGATCGTCTCCCCAGATATGATGCAGAAAATGCTTGGCCTTGCTGAACTCAAAGACCCGGTAGCGGGACTGAACTTTAACGGCACCGGTATGATCGGTACTCCTTTCGGCGCCAATGTCATCAAATCCAAAGCTGTTCCGGAAGGCACTATCGTTGCTTTGGACAACCGTTTCGCCCTGGAAATGGTCACTGCCGGCGATATTACTGTGGACTATGACAAATTGATCGACTGCCAGCTGGAACGAGCCGCTGTGACTTCGATTAGCGGTTTCGCGAAAATCTTCCCGGATGCGGTAAAAGTTCTTACCTTAAAAGCTTAATTTCCCCAAGACGGGAGCTCCGGCGGGAAAGCGGCGGGCTTTGCCCGCCGAAGGCGCCCAAAGCGCCATGCGCGGCCTGCCGGCCGCGCCTTTCCCGCCGCAATGGGGGTACGGGGGAAATGTGTTCCCCCGTACCGCTGAAAAAAGGAGGTACGATTTATGATCGATGAGAACAAAGTTTTTGCACAGTTTTGTCTGTACGCAGGACTAAGCCTATCCGCAGCAAAGGATTGGCTCCCCTTATGTCAGGGAGCGATCCAAAAAATCGGCCGCTGCCTTGCGCCAGGGGCAGACGTCAGCGATCCCCGTTTAATATTGGCAGCGGCGGCAGAAAGTTATTATCAATATTCTCTCTGCCGTACAGGTACAAACGCCCAGAGTATTTCCATTGGAGATATCAGCGTTTCTGACAGCAGCGGCGCATCCGGTACGGAGGCCATCCACCGTCTGCGGGAAGAGGCCCTTGCCGCGGCGTCTGATCTGCTGACTGTAAACAGCATGTGCTTTAGGCAGGTGTAGTTATGGATGTTGTAAAAGCCATCGACGGCGCTATCCAGCAATGCGGGCGGCCGGTAAGCCTTATTTATGAAGGTGTGGAATACGTCTTTACCGCCTGTATTATGCCTACATCCTACTCCACTCTAAAGCATGTTCAGGTGCCGCGTTCTCCCTTCGGACAGATCGATGAAAAACAGTATGTCTATTATGGCCCGCTTTCCAACGGAGGAGAATATGTGCTGAAAGACACTCTGTTGTCTGTGGGGAAGCGCACTTATGCGGTGATCCTCTGCCACGATTTTCATTACCAGCAGCAAGCGGTATTCCGCCGGGCAATTTTACAGGAGGTGATCGAAGGCAATGGATAATTTTACCCAGCTAAAAAAGGAAATTACCAGTTATCTGAAGGCCGCAATCCCACTGGATGGCCTGTGTATTGTAGAAGAGTTTCCTCAGCGGTATAAACAGTTCCCCTTAAAGGACAGCTATATCGCGGTAGGGATCGGCGCGGTGCAGCTCCCTGGCGCGTCCGGAGAATTTTCTTGTCCCGCGGGGCTGATCAATATCACCCTTCGTTTTGACATTCTTTGCCCCCAATCACAAGGCGAGCTGTCCTGCCACCATCTGTTCGACCGGGTATGTGAAAGTTTTTTCTTTCGCGAAAATAACTTTGGCGTTCAATCTATTGAGTGTTCGGAAACTTCCTTCGACGCTTCTCTTTCTTCTCTTCGGCTTACTGCAACCGCAAAGCTCACCGGAAGAATGACCGCCGCTTTGCAAGAGGCGCAAACCTCCCTGTCCGACATTGTTATTGTTACAAAAGGAGTGTGATTTTCTTTGTATATTGTTCCCGAAACTATGCGTCCCGGTGTATACACCTACACCCATATTTCCCCGGCGTATGCCAAAAAAAGTTCCCGTACCGGTGCGGTTTTAATCGCGCCGGCTTCCACAGGGGATACCGATGTTGTCCATAAAACCGCAACTCTGGCGGAGGTTATCACCCTATTTGGAACGGACGCAGACGGTACTGTTCTTTCGTCCATGGCGCAGATATTGCTGGATGCAGGCGTCTTTCCCCTTTACTGTATTGGTATGGGTACGGACATCGACGCCGCTCTGGCTGCCGCACAGCAGCTTTGTGATATTGGAGCGGTCATTTTAGGCAGCGCTCAGAAAGACGATCTTACCGCGCTGTCCGCCCATGTGCAGTCGTGTTCTAAAGCCGCAAAAGAACGAATTGGCGTCGCTCCGGTCTCCCTGGACAGCGCCTGTACCTTAGCGCAGGCCCTCAACGACCCTCATATGGTCCTATGCTGCGACGCAGGCTCCGCCACCCATCTAACCGCAGCGGCATTAGGGGCCAAAATTCTCACAAGCGATCCTTCCGCTAATTTTAACGGCATTTCGGTTCCGGTCGGAGGGACGTTCGATGGAACCCTCACTGCCCAGCAGGTGGAAAATCTGTTAAAAAGCGGGGTAACCCCCTTTGAAAAAGTTGGTTCTGACGTGGTATGTATCCGGGCGGTCACCACCTGTACCCAGCAGGACGGGCTTGCGGACAATACCTTTTCCAGTCTGTCCACGGTATTGGCGGCGGACGAGGTGGTTTCTTCCATTCGGGCAGCGCTGAAAAAACGGTTGCACGGATTAAGAAATAATCCCGCTACCCGAGAAAGCATCGCGACGCAGATCACTATTGAACTGGAGGCAAAAAAGTCGCTGGGGCTTATTGACAGCTATCAGCTTCCGACCGTTTCCGTCCATCCCCAGGACAGCGGTATCTGTGTGGCACAGCTTGCTTTTAAAGTGGCCCCGGAAGTAAGCCAGATTGTAATTATGGCAGAAATTCAGATGTAAAAAAGGAGGATGCCCAGTGGCAATAATGACCTTTCCTACCAGCAAAGATATCTATATTGAAATTGACGGGAAACGCCTGGCGGTAGCCCAAAGCTACAAGGCCAAAACTACCCGGGAGAGCCGGTATGTGGAAGCGTTCGGTTCTCTGGAACCGGTGGGTACCGTAGGCGGGCGGATCAAGCATGTACTGGAGCTGACGAGAGTGTATGTCATCCACACCAACGAGACAGAAAACATCGATTTCCACGGAATTGAGGATTTTAACGTGGTTATTGTAAAACCTGACCGTAAAATCATTTATACCGGCTGCCAATGGTCCTCCATTGACGAGTCCGTAGCCTTAAATGATATGGTGTATGAAACCCTGACAGTGATCGCTAAAAACCGTATGGAGGTAAAATAAATGGATCGCTTAAACGGGGCCTATGACAGCAAGCAGATGGTTCACGAAATGAATAAATTTACCGTGGAGTACCGCGGCTATCCCTTTCATTTCGTCCGTCTGTCCGCAAAAGAGGAAGCATTAATGGATTACCGGGCCGGCCAGGTTCTCTGCGAGCTGTCCGGCTATGGACTAAACGCGCAGGAGGCTACCGCTCTGGCCTACAATACCGCCCTGCTTTTTATGGCCCTGGCGGAAGAGGACAGTCTGGATTTTGTCTGTGAACCGTTATATTTCCTTACTCTGTCTCAAATTGCTGATTTGTGCAGACTGTACCATGAACATATACAGGAAATGGATGGTATATCCTAATGGGAGGAAGATAACATGTTTAATATCCAAGCGGACCTGGAAAAAAATCTCCAGGTCTATAGGGAGTTTACCCAGTCTCGGTCTTCGGTAAATACCCCGGCAAAGGTAGACGTGCCTATGGTGTGGGATATGTATATGGATACCCAAACCCCTGTAGGCGCTCCCCTGCAGGCGCCGCCGCAAACCCAGCCGGACCTTGCCCCCCTGACAGTACAGGAAACGGAGGTCTCTTTTGTTTCTTATCCGGAACCGACCCCAGTTACCTATTCGTCCGCCATTTCTGGAGACATGGACATATTAGGTCTGGTAAACGACCGTCTGAAAACCCAGGCCCGCCGGTATCCCCACCCCATCACCAATGAAATGGAGGAGATCGGTTGAGTAATTTACAATTCGGAGCTTTTGTGTTTGAATACAATCCCAGAAAAATTGAAGTTTCCCTGGGGTCGGCTATGGTTTCCCATCTGCTTCCCGGTTATGGAAACCTTGTCCAACATCTGGGGCCAAAGTGCCGTGTGGTGCGGTGTGAAGGGGAAGTATTTGCCCCTACCGCCGATCAGACCAATGCTAAACTCTCCCAGATAGCAGATTTGTGCGGCGGGGGAGAGGACGCGTTGTTTCTTCCCAGCGGCCAACGCATGCAGGCGTATGTTTCCCGGTTCAGCTACAACGCTCAAGGGGATGGACGGGTAATCAGCTATATGCTGGAGTTTACCGAGGCTTCCAGCGGCGGGGAGGAATAAAAGATGACCAGCACCCTGCTTTTTACCTTTTATGACCTTTCGGACAACACCTATACTTTACAGCATCCCATAGAATTTGAAATTGTAAAGTCCTATGATTCCCCCGCCCAATCCTTTGAAGGGATTTTTCCCTGCGACGCAGATTATCCTGAGTTTTACCGGATGCAGGTTTCCTTAAATGGGAATATCCTGTTTAAAGGCCGGCTGGACGAACAGACCGAAACCCATAACGATCAGGGCCGCCGCCTAACAATTATGGCCCGGAGTCTGGGAGCGCTGCTGCTGGACAACGAGGCTCTGCCCCAAACGTATACCAACGTGTATTTATCCGATTTGTTTGACGAACACATCCGTCCTTATGGCTTTACGTCTTTGACAGCGCCGCAGGATGTGTTCTTTAACCAGTATCAGGTGGTAAAAGGCATGAGCGTATGGGAGGTTTTTTATAATTTTTTCCGTTCGTCTGCATTAGGACTCGCCTATGTGGACGACGATGATAATATAATCTGTCAGTTTGGCCCCCCTATGGGCGAAACTTATACCTTTTCCAACCTTTCGGACACCGCTATGCATTACAGCAGCCTAAAGGTGACCCGCAACCGGTACAGCGATATTTCCAAGTATGTGATCCGCAATAGTGAAGGCGTTTATGACTCCAGCTATATTTCGCCCAACACAGTATCTTGGAAATTAAACCGCACCCGGTATCTGATCCCCTCCCCGGAGTTTTCTCTGTTTGAAAACGCTCCCCGGCAGGAGGCTATCCTGCGTATCCGCCGGGCCCATATGGGGCGGTTTGTCGTGACGCTAACCTACCCTGGAATATTCACCGCCAAGGTGGGGGACCGGATCAATCTGAACACCGGGCTGCATGAATACACCGGATTGTTCGCTCATCAGGTGCGTATGCGCATGTCGGCGGCTGGGATGACCACCACGTATACCCTGCTTGATCCCACTTATGTGTAAAGGAGGAAAACGCCATGGATATTATGCTTAAAAATGGCGACCAGGTATTTGACCGTCAAGGGGCGCCGGTAATGTTAAGGGGAAAGGAAGAACTGCTCCAGCAGGCGGCCCTTCGCTTATCCATCCCCAAAGGAACGCTGCCCTGGGCGCCCCAGTTTGGAAGCCAGCTTCATACGCTCGCATTGACAGGGCGGGGAACCGCCCTTTCCCAACGGGCGCTTAGCGTATGCCGCCAGGCGCTGCTGCCTGTAAAGGGACTTTCCCCCCAGGCGGCTGACTGCCGGTTTGATCCGGGCAGCGGCCGGCTGCTTATTAAGGTATCGCTGAAAATTTCAGGAGAAGAATATTCTTTGGAGGTGAGCACATGACAACTAGTGATTTTTCTCAAGTTTATTTTTATAATCGTATGAAAGAAAAATATACGGAGCTGTCCGGTTTTGTTCCTGACGACGCTTCGGATATCTGTCTGCGGTTCGGCGTATTGGCCGGAGAATTGGAGACTCTCTGTGAAAAAATCACCGCTTTGGAAGGCCAGTATTCCCCTATGGAAAGTGCCGGCGAAGTTCTGGAACGTTTTGCTATGATGCGGGGCCTTGCCCGTAAGCCGGCCTCCTTTGCCACCGGTTCTCTGCGGCTTTCCCGGCTGGCTGGGGATGGGACCACGGTACAGGTGCCTTCCGGCGTGATCTGTAAAACGCCGTCTGGCATACGTTACAAGACCACCCAGAGCGGGACCATCTCCCCTTTGGGCAACAATGTGGTGGTAAGCGCTGTCGCTCTGGAGCCTGGCAGCGCCGGCAACGCTTTGGCGGAGACGATCACCATTTTGGAGGACAGCGTTCCCGGAATTACCGCGGTTACCAATCCACAGCCTTTCTCCGGCGGCGAGGACCTGGAGGGGGACGACAGTCTGCGCAGACGCTTAAAAGCCAGTTACGCTTTTCCCTCCAACGGGGTAAATACCGCTTTTTATGAACAGGCCGCCCTTTCGTGCGCCGGGGTTTCCTGCGCAAGGGCGAAGGCAACCGAAGGCGCGCCCGGCGCGGTGACAGTATATGTAAGCGCCGATAAACAGGAAAGCGTGGGGGAGGCGGTGCTTTCCACAGTAGGGGAGAAACTTTCTTCCCTGCGGGAGCCAGCTGTCACCGTTACAGCCGCCAGCGCCCAAGCGGTTTGCCCGGATATCGCCATATCGGTGACTATGACCCCGCTGTACAGTGGAAGTCAAGCCTCTGCCGCGGCTATCGGGCGGCTAACGCAGACGATCCAGTCCTACATAGAATGTTTGGATATTGGATCGCCCCTTACTCTGGCCAAGCTGGGCAAACTGGTTATGGATGCGGGCTGTTTTGAAAATTATACGATTACCGCCCCGGAGCAGGACGTAGTTCCTGAGCCCCTGCAGGTGTTGCGCCCAGGGGATATCGTTATTACAAAGGCGGTGGTGTAGATGGCGCTGCTTTCCCGCATGGCAAAGCTGGGGATCTATCGGTTGTCCGACAGTTCCCATGTATACAAAGAGACCCTCTCCTATCAGGCGGCATTGGATGAGGCAGATCATTTTATCCAGGCTACTTTAGGAAAACTGTTTTTACAGTATGCCGAAAAAAAACAGCTCTTGGAGTACCTTTCTTATGCCGGGATCTACCTGCCTGAAAACTGTTTGGAAGAGCGGCTGCGGAAAGTCGCCTTGTTTTTACACAGCGAGGACGCCCAGCACTGTTCTCCCGCCGCCCTGGAAAAATTTCTTTCCCTCCTGGGCGCCCAGGTAACAATCACAGAAAACATGGCCGCCCGCAGCATCTCCGTATCCGTCCAGAGTTATTCCGACTTCTGCCCGGATCAGACAAGACTGCTTGGTTATTTGGCCCGCCTTGTGCCTGCGGGTATGGCGGTGACTGTCAGCGAAAGCGCATAGAGGAGAAAAGGAGGCCCACAAAAATGACCAATTTTTCTGAAAAAATCCAATGGGCAAGGGCGGGCGGTTATGGATATTGAAGATATGAAGTATCGCCTGGATCGAATGGAAAAGGATATTGACAGCCTTTTTAAAAAGACCAACGCCGCCGCGGTCGCCCAAGCCGCAGTGGACGAAAAGCTTTCCAGCATGATGTCTACATTGGCGGAACTCAAAGAAGGGGTAAGCCTATTGCAGCAGACCCCCCTGAAACGATATGAAGCGATTATCGGTGCGGTAATTACAGCCTTCGTATCCGCCTTTCTTGGATTTTTCTTTGGCAAATGGATGTAAAACAGACAACCGGCGGCAATATGCCGCCGGTTGTCTGTTTTATATGGGTTGCTTTGTTGAGGAGGTCACCTGAGCTGATATGCCGCCAATTTGAGAGCAGCGGTTCTTTCCCTGCTAAAATAAAAAAATTTTGCTTTTCCCCTTGCAATTTTCTGAAAAAGATGGTATTATAACTTGTACTGTCTACTAGTGGCCGTAATCTGCCTCTGACCCCTCATGTCAGGCTTCAACGCGGCTTACGGACAACGGAAGTTTGTTTGAGGAGGTGTAAGTTATGCCGAACATTAAATCTGCGAAAAAAAGAGTTTTGATCGCTCAGAAAAAGACTCTCCAGAATAAATCCATCAATTCCAACCTGAAAACTGTCATTAAAAAAGCCAATGCGACTTTGGAAGAAGGTTCCGTTGAAAATGCTCAGGCGGCGGTTCGCGTGGCTGTGAAGAAAATCGATCAGGCTGCTGCGAGAGGGATCATGCATAAAAACGCGGCGGCTCATAAAAAATCTGCGCTGGCGTTAAAACTCAATGCTCTCGCGAAATAATCTGGTATTCTTGTTTTGATATTCGTAACACTGCCATCTTTGATGGCGGTGTTATTGTGTTACTTTCCCAAATGAAAGGTGGCCTTGTATATGGAAGAAAAAAAGGTTCCCGCCGGGGACATGCTCTCAGTGATCCTTCCGCTGCTTATCGCGATTATGCTGCTGCTTTCGGCGGCAGGGTGTGCTATATATCAATATGCCAGCGCCAAGGCTTACCGGGAAAAATGGAAAGACTATAACGACTGCGGGCTGGCGTAAAAGCGGCGGCCCTGTCTAGGAATATACATAAAGCTGTCCGCCGGCAGGGCGGACAAATCTATGGACAAAAATTAAACGGCAACGGGACTTCCCGTTGCCGCTTTTTTTGATATATCAGATTTTCACAGCCGTCCAGAAGCCGGCGGTCATCGTTATCCAAGGTCTTGGAAAATGACAGCCTTGCAGTCATCCATAAATGGGAAAACTTCTTAAAGCAGCTCGTAATTTTTCAGCACCTCTCGATGGGTGAGCCACTCCAGACATTTTTCCAGCATCACTCCATAGCGGGTGTCCGTACCATAGCTGAATGTGGTTTTAATCGCCAGCTCGATAAACCGGGTAGCCCGGTCCATGGCAATAGGAAAGCTGTCCCCTGTAATCATCGCCCCCGTCATCACACTGGCAAAAATATCTCCTGTGCCTGGATAGGCGGCCGGAACATAATCATACCGCACACACCAGAAGGCGTTTTCTTCCCGGTCATACCCTACATTGGCCATTTCTCCGGAAACCAGCGCCGCCCCAGTGATCACTACATACCTCGGTCCCAATTCAGACAGACGCGCCAACATGCTTTTCAGCTTTTGCCGGGTAAACGGCTCATGGGAAAACGGTTCCCCCAATAAAATAAATGCTTCTGTGGGATTGGGCGTAATAATATCCGCAACCTTTACCAACTCACTCATGCGCGCCATCAGCTCGGGGGTACAGGTTCGATATGCTTTGCCGTGATCCCCCATTACCGGATCCACCACCGCCAGCGCTTTGGGATAAGCGGCGAAAAATTCCTTGCAATAGGTCACTTGGGCAGAGTTGGACAAAAAGCCGGAATAGATGCTTTCAAAATCCAATTCCAGCCGTTTGAAATGTTCTATGCAGGGACGGATATAATCCGTTAAGTCCCGAAACTCCACCTCTCCCAGCCCGCCGGTATGGGTGGAGAGCACCGCCGTAGGCACTGGGCATACCTGTACGCCCATAGCAGAAAGGGTGGGGATCACCACGCTCAAGGAGCTTCTTCCAAACCCTGGAAGCCCATGGATGGCGGCGACTCTCGGAGGTATGTTTCCCATAAAAATTCCGTCCTTTGTTTAAAAAATTTTAAAAAATTCCATTCGATATTTTCCCCTGAAACGGAGAAACTAATTTTAAGACAAAAATTCTGATAGATTTATAAAAACGGAGGCAACGCACATGAACAAAGCCACAGGCACCGCAGTTACCGGAATCGCTGTAGCGATGGCGGCGGGCACCGCCGCATATATGCTCAGCCATAAAAGAGGACATTCCTCTACCAGCAAAAAGTTAAAAAAGAACGCTTCCAAAGCGATTAAGACTATGGGCAACATTTTGGACAGCGTAGATTACATGATCCACTGACAAAACAAAAAATTGCCGTCCGTTTTATGATAATTAAAAACGGACGGCAATTTTTATCCTATCATAATTTTGCCTTCCGGAATAATTTCTTTCCTGCTTCCCGGAGGTCTCATGGCCATGGAAAGCACAAACGCCACCGGCCCTACGCGTCCCACAAACATAGAAAAGATCAGCAGAAACCGGCAGATCACCGGGGCCGTTTGAGAAATTCCCACAGAAAGGCCCACCGTCGCAAAACCAGACACCGCTTCAAAGAAAGCGTCCACGCCGCTTACATTGTACTCTTGAGACATGGTAATGATAATCCCGGCGGTGGTAGCGGTTACTACCAGCATTGCCAGCACCAATACCGCCAAGGATTTGTATACTGCGTTTTTATCCACCTTGCGGTGCATAATGATCGTGTCCTCATATCCCTTGGCAACGCATACCACCGTCATAAAAATCACCGCCAAAGTAGTGATTTTTATACCGCCTCCCGTAGAACCCGGCGCGGCGCCAAAAAACATCAGAATGGAAGAGAACACCTTGGTATCGTCATGCATCGCCGCCAGATCAATCGAGTTAAATCCTGCCGTACGGCAGCTCACCGACTGAAACAGAGATGCGGTAAATTTTTGTCCGATCCCCGGCAGAGAACCAATGGTACTCGGGTTGTTCCACTCGCTCAGAGCAAACACCAATGTCCCGGCGACAATCAAAATCCCTGTTACAATCAATACCACACGGGTATGAAGGGTCAATTTTTTCGTTTTACGATATTCCAGTACGTCATGGATAACAATAAAGCCGATTCCTCCGATGATAATCAGCAGCATAATAGTATACATCACCACAGGATTGCCATTATAATTCATCAGGGAGCAAAACTCCCCTTCCCTGCCTAAAATATCAAATCCAGCATTGCAAAAAGCGGAAACAGATAAAAAGATGGAGATAAAAATTCCTTCCGCCCCATATTTTGGAATAAAGCTGGTCGCCAAAAGCGCCGCACCGGCAAGCTCAACGATCAGCGCCGTCATAATCACCGTTTTAATCAGTTTGGCAATATCCGTCTGTCCCAGGGAGCTGACGGATTCCTGCGCCAGATGCATACTGCGCAGCCCCATTTTTTTGCCGATTACAATATTAAAAAATGAAGTCAGCGTCACCAGCCCCAGCCCGCCGATTTGAATTAAGGCCAAGATGACACACTGGCCAAATATAGTCCAATGGGCATAGGTATCGTAAACAATCAAACCGGTCACGCAGGTGGCGGAGGTCGCCGTATATAGCGCGTCCACAAAGGACGTGACTACACCGTCCTTATTGGAAATCGGCAGCATTAAAAGCAGCGTCCCTGTGAGAATCACCACAAAAAAGCTGACAGAAATCATTCTGGCCGGCAGCGAAAACAAATGTTTATGCATAGGTTTTGGAGTATCCAATGGTTTCCCCTACTCTTTCTCGATTAAGAATTTTTTTGCTTGGCTGATAAGGTTTTTGTCGTTTTTAAACGTTACCATGCTGTCCGCCTGTTCCAGCGGGCACCAGCGGTATTCACTAATTTCTTCCTCCTGTTTTTTTACTGTATCATTCTCTGGGTATCCTAAAAAATATACCACCTGTTTTTTTACATGGGGTTTTGGGTAATATTCCACACTCTGACGAAACCCTTCCCTTAAATTCACATCCAGACCGGTTTCTTCTTTAATCTCCCGCAGCGCGGTTTGAAGTTCATTTTCTCCCTGCTCCACATGGCCTTTCGGGAAGGACCAATGGCCGCCGTACCTGTGTTTTATAAGTAAAAGCTCATACTTATCCTGTTTTTTGCGGTACACTAGCGCACCGCAGGATTTTTCCCGAATTATAACAATCACTCGCTTTCCCAGGACTACTGCCCAGCCAGGCGTCCATCGCGCCCGCTGTTCTCCCAAGCCCTTTTCTCAGGCACAGTATCCTTTACACCATTTAATATATAAATTATAATATACCACTTTTCCTATGATTTTAAAAGGGTGTTTATCTTATTTTCACATCTTTTTTATCCGGTCTGATCCAATAGGGACCGCCGGTTGTTGACAAAAAATCCTTGGGGCTGTAAAATAATACTTGTTCTTTTTGCCCCCATAGTTAAATGGATATAACAAGCCCCTCCTAAGGGCTAGTTGTAGGTTCGATTCCTACTGGGGGTGCCAGCAAAAAACATCAAAAGGCCGGTGAATGTGTTCACCGGCCTTTTTCTTTTTATCCGATATCCCATATTTCATTGGCATATTCCATAATAGTGCGGTCGCTGGAAAACTTCCCTGCATTGGCGGTGTTTAAAAAACACTTGCGGGTAAAAGAAAGCCGGTCGGCATAATCCCTATTTACTTTCAGTCTTTGCTCACAGTAGGGGATAAAGTCCAGCAGCAGATAATACTGATCCGCTTTGTGCCAGTCGGCCCCTTCCAAAAGGGAATCATACAGCTCTTTGAACATTCCGGTTTTACCGTCGCTGAATGTGCCGTCAATCAGAGTGTCCACCACCCGCTTGATCCGGGGATTTTCCTCATACAGTTTTTTGGGATGATAGCTGTCCCGCGCCTCCTCAATCTCCTGTACCGTAGCGCCGAAAATATAGTTGTTTTCCTCGCCGGCCCGCTCCACAATTTCAATGTTCGCCCCATCCAAAGTTCCTAGGGTGACCGCGCCGTTTAACATAAATTTCATATTGCTGGTACCGGAAGCTTCGGTGCCCGCGGTGGAAATCTGCTCGGAAATATCCGCTGCCGGAATAAGTTTCTGGGCATAGGAAACGTTATAATTCTGGACAAACAGAACCTGCATCTTTCCTTTCATCTTTGGATCCCCGTTAATCAGCCGGGCAATTTCATTGATAAACTTAATAATTCCTTTTGCCCGGTAATAGCCTGGAGCCGCTTTGGCTCCGAAAAGAAATACTGTGGGATAAAAGTCCTTTACCCGCCCGTCCTTCAGACCAAAATAAATATCCAAAATACAAAAGGCGTTTAACAGCTGGCGCTTATATTCATGCAGGCGTTTGATCTGCACGTCAAAAATAAAGTCCGCGCATAGCTGTACCCCTTCCTGCTCTTTAATATAGGCGCAGAGTTCTTTTTTCTTTTCCGCTTTTATCTCCATAAACTGAGCGAGAACCGTGCTGTCATCCGCCAGCGGGCGCAGCCTTTCCAGCTGGTCCAGATCGGTAATCCACCCGTCTCCAATCTTTTGTGTGATAAAATCAGCCAACGGACGGTTGCATAAAGCCAGCCAACGGCGTTGGGTAATCCCGTTGGTCTTATTGTTAAACCGGTCGGGATACAGCGAAAACCATTCATGCAGTACCCGGTCTTTTAAAATTTCTGTATGGATACGCGCCACCCCGTTGGTGGAATGAGTGGCATAGATAGCCATACGGGCCATATGCACCATATTTGTGCAGACAATTTTATACTTTTCCTGATCGCCGCCTAAAATTCCGCAGGAGCGCAGTTCCCGTTTCAGGCTGTCATCGATCATCACCACGTAAGGGTATACGGATGGCAAGACGGATACGAACAGGTTCACATCCCATTTTTCCAGCGCCTCCGCCATAATGGTATGATTGGTGTAAGCGAAAGTATCCTTTACAATGGTAAACGCCTGGTCAAAGGGAAGGTGGTATTCTCCCATCAAAATGCGCAGCAGTTCCGGGATAGACACTGTGGGATGGGTATCGTTAAGCTGAATAGCGTATTCCTGGGAGAAAAAAGAAAAGTCTTCCCCATGGCGGGCTACATATTCCCGCAGAATGCTCTGCAGGGAGGCGCTGGAGAAAAAATACTGCTGTTTTAGCCGCAGGCGTTTGCCTTGGGGGGTATCGTCGTTGGGATAAAGCACCGCGGAAATCCATTCCGCCTCATCCCGCTCTTTCACCGCCAGCTCGTACTGCTGTTTATTAAACAGATCAAAATCAAATTCATTCACACCCTGAGCCTCCCACAGCCGCAGGGTGTTGATTGTTTTTCCTCCAAAACCGATCACCGGCATATCATACGGAACCGCCCAGACCTTCTGGTCGCCAAACTCCACCATCACTTTTTCCTGGGGACGGCAAACGCTCCAGGGATCTCCAAAACGAAGCCAGTCGTCGGCGGTTTCCTTTTGAAAACCGTCCTTAAAATACTGCTTGAATAGCCCGTAACGGTAGCGGATGCCATACCCGTCCAAAGGCAGGTTATGAGTGGCGGCGGAATCCAAAAAGCAGGCGGCCAGCCGTCCCAGCCCGCCGTTTCCCAGAGCGTCGTCCTCAATCTGTTCAAACACCGCCGGGTCTATGCCGTGCTGTTTAAGATAGTCCTCGCATTTTTCCAGCAGCCTTAAATTCATCAGGTTGCTGTATACCAGCCGCCCCACTAAAAATTCCGCGGAAAAATAACAGGCCCGTTTTTTCCCCGGCTGCTTGTGCCAGCTGGGAGCCAAAAAACGCATAGCCGCTTTGGACACGGCGTTATATAGCTGTGTCGGTGTGGCGTCCTGGGGAGTTTTCCCATACTCCAGTTCTAAAAACGAACTGATTTCTTTTTCAAATTTCATCGCTTTGTTGCCTCCCATTTATCTCGCGTAAAGTATCGTTAACTGTTTTATCTTTTGGGCCAGTTCAGGGGTCAGCTGTTCTTTTAACAGCCGCCAGCGCCAGTTTCCTCCCAAAGTGGAAGGGGTGTTCATCCGGGCGGTGTTATCCAGCTCTAAAAAATCCTGCATCTGGAAAATAGCGGTGTTGGCCGCGCTGGCATACCCCGCCCGAATAACCGCTGCCGGAAGCTGGCTGTTTTGGTTAACTCCCAGATACTGCCGGGCAAACTGCTGTACCTTTCGCTTTTGGCGGGGGAAAAATCCCGCAAGGGTTTCATTATCATGAGTTCCTCCATATACTACGCAGTTTTTTTCATAATGGCAGGGGAGATTTTCGTTGGAACTGTCCCCGTCAAAAGCAAACTCCAGTACTTTCATTCCAGGATAGCCACTTTTTTTCTGGATTTTGCGCACCTGGGGAATCACAATCCCCAAATCCTCGGCGATCACCCGCTTTTTGCCCATCACCTGGCTGATAGCGGCAATTAATTCTTCCCCCGGTCCGGTAATCCACACTCCATGCTCGGCCGTAGGGTCCCCAGCGGGAATGGAGTAGTAATGGGCAATCCCCACAAAATGGTCAATACGAATGACGTCGTATAACCGGCAGGAAAAGGACATTCGTTGTTTCCACCACCAAAAGTCCTCCTTTTTCATCCGATCCCAGTCATACAGCGGATTTCCCCACAATTGTCCGGTGCGGGAAAACAAGTCCGGCGGCACCCCCGCTACACGGGTAGGCTGTTTTTCCTTATCAAGCTGAAACAGTTCCCCATGCTCCCATACATCAGCGCTGTCCAATGCCACATAGATGGGGATATCTCCGATAATTTCAATTCCATTTTCGTTGGCGTATGCCTTCAGCCGATCCCATTGGCGGAAAAATTCAAACTGGCAGTATTGCCAGAACTGGGCTTCCTTTTGCAGCTTCAACTGGTATCCCTTTAATGCTTTCGGCTGGCGCAGGCGGATATCCTGCGGCCACAGCAGCCATTCCTTGCCTCCAAAATAGGTTTTTACCGCCATATAAAGGCTATACTGTTCCAACCAAAACTTATTTTCTTCATAAAACTGCTTAAACTCTTTTGTCTGCTGATGCCTGCTGCGGGAAAAGGCGGTCATTAATACTTTAAAACGGGCTTTATAAAGGGATTGGTAATCTACCTGTCCCTCATCCCTGCCCCAAAAGGGCTCCTCTATCTCTTCCTGGGTAAGCAGGCCCTGCTGCCGCAATAAGTCCAAATCAATAAAATAGGGATTTCCCGCAAATGCGGAAAAACTTTGATAGGGACTGTCCCCATAGCTGGTAGGTCCCAAAGGAAGCACCTGCCAATATTTTTGGCCCGCGGATTTCAAAAAATCCACAAACTCATAGGCAGCCTGCCCAAAGGCGCCTATTCCATAAGGGGAGGGCAAACTGCTCACCGGCAGCAGTATCCCGGCCCCCCGTTCCATTGGCTTTTGTTTTTTTATTCTCATGGCTCCCTACCTTCCGTTATGAAAATTTTTCGCTGTCCGCTAATCAAAGTATATCCACCGGAAAGTTTCCTATTCTTACACCCTTTCCCTTGGAAATTTGCGTCCTAATTTTAACATTTATTTTCCACAAGTACAATATATTCCCATTTGTATCAAGGTTTTCATACAAACAGCCCTTCTTTTTTTCATCATTTGTGGTATACTTTTATTATCTTATATTAACAGGAGAAGTTCCCTCTATGAACGACTACTATAATGACCGGCAGCCGGAACATTCTGATTCCACTCCGCCGGAGTATCCCCCGTCTTTCCGCGGCGGCGCTTTGCCGCCTTATTCAAATGATTTTCTTGAGCGGCACAAATGCGCACTTGTTTTAAAAGGGCGCAGCAACGGGTTGGCGCTTACGATTATTGTCAGCCTGCTTATTCTTTATCTCTTTCAGCTGTTTGGATTTCAAATAGCTTATTTTCTTTTGGATCTCTTTACTTTCCAGCTGCTTCCAGTGAATACCGTATATGAAATGTGCAATACCGCGCTGTATGTCATCGTTTTTTTCCTGCCGTATCTGGTGTATGCTGCGGTTATAAAGTATCCCTTTATGCAAATACCCCATGACCCGCCTAAAGTGAAAATTCTGCTCTCCTGTACCGGCGTTACGTTGGGGGCCTCCGTAGTGGGTATGCTCACCGCGATGGTGGCGGCGGTTTTCTTTTCCCTTTTCGGACTTTTCCCGATGGAGGTGCCTTTTTATCTCCCGCCGGAACCTTCTGCCGCCGTGCTGTATATACTCAACTCTACCCTGGTGCCGGCTGTAATTGAAGAGGCCGCTTACCGGGGGATTGTGCTGGGGTCCCTGCGTCAGTTCGGCGACCGATTTGCCATTGTGGTTTCCGCCTTGCTGTTCGGCCTCCTTCACCGGAATATGACCCAGTTTCCCAACGCTTTTCTGCTGGGAATTTTGTTGGGGTACTTTATGGTAAAAACAAATTCTATCTGGACTTCTATGTTTATTCATTTTACCAACAATTTTCTCATTATCCTGTTTACCATCGCCACCTATCACCTTTCCCAGGGACCTTATCTGGCGGCTCAGGGGGCGCTGTATCTTTTCTACCTGTGCCTGGGAGGCGCCGGCATTTTCTATCTTACAAAAGTAAGGCGGCTGGATATGACTTTGTATCGGATCGGCTGTCCTCTAAGCGAAAAGGAGCTGTACCGCCGTTACCTTGTTAATGTTCCGATGATTATGCTGATGCTTCTGTTTGGCTGGCTGATCTATTTAAATTTTACCAAGTTCTAGGAGGAAAATAATGGGGTTTGACGACGAATATTACATGTCTCTGGCGCTTTTGCAGGCACAAAAAGCCGCTGATATGGGAGAAGTCCCGGTGGGGGCGGTGGCAGTGTGGGAAGGGCAGGTGGTCGGCGTCGGCTACAACCGCCGGGAGACGGGCAAACATGCTCTGGCCCATGCGGAGCTGGAGGCAATCGACGCCGCCTGCCGCAGTCTGGGCGGATGGCGCTTGCATAAATGCGATTTGTATGTCACCCTGGAGCCCTGTCCCATGTGCTGCGGAGCGATTATAAACGCCCGTATCCGGCGGGTGATCTACGGAGCCCGAGATCCGAAAGCAGGTTGTTTAGGGTCTGTATGCGATTTCTGCCAGCTTCCCTTTAATCATAAGCCAGAGATTATAGCCGGGGTGATGGAGACGGAATGTTCCCGTATTTTGTCGGAATTTTTCCGTGACTTGCGGAAAAACCGGGGAAAGTAAACCGACAGCCACAATATCTTGTGGCTGTTCATAATTTGTTCACCAAATAGAAATGGGGGCATGGTATAATGACTTGCAAGGACTTAAGTGTTCTGAAGTTAATCCCCCTCCTTTATTTTATCTCCTTATACCTTGTGTGACGGGCCGTTGGGCTCGTTTTTTTTGTGTTAAAATATCAGCCGGCAAAAGAGGTTTCTTTTGCCGGCCTTTTTCTTTCAGGATGATATCTCTTCCATTTGCTGTCTGTGCTTTTCCTGGTCAAAGAGCGGGAGTTTCCCACTGTAGCAATAGCTGTGCAAATAATCCCCCTGCAAAAACTCTTTGTTGGGATCATTGTAGTAAATATCAAAGTTCTTTTCCAGTTTGGGCAGGTTGAGCCGTGCTGTGAGCATCTGCGTTCCCTGTTCCTTTTCCCTGGCCACGATTCCATCCTTTTCTGGCGTAATTTCAAGAGGGGCGAATATCCCCGCTTGTTCGTTGTCTGTAAAGTTCAAGGGAGAGAACAGAACATATTGGCCGTTTTCATTGGCCCGGCACCGAAGAATATCCCCTAGCGCCCCAATCTCACCAATACCAGGCGCGGCGATAATTTTCGCTCCCCGGGCCTTGGCGATTTTAAAACATTCAAAATAATATGCGTCGCTTCCCAACACTACGCCCAATCCACCAAAAGGGGTGGGGATCACTTCGATTACATCAGAGGCAGCCACGCCCAAAAGCTTGTCTAAGCCGATGCTCGCGGTTTTATCCTGGGAGCCGACCGGCTGCCCGTCTGGACCAAACACTACACACCGGTTATATAGACTTCCTTTTTCATAAAACAAGCTGGAGCCTGCCACAATATAAATCTTTTGATTTTTTGCAATGGCGCTGAACGCATACATATACACTTCATAAATAAAATTATGGAATGCTTCCACCGCCTGTTTTAGCTTAATTTCATCGAACTTTAGCTCTTTCAGATTTTGCATAGAACCCTGCTCTATAATATGGGAAAGTACTTTTTTGCAAAAAGGGACCAAGCCTAAGCAGGTAAGACCTATGTATTCTGGAAACACTACTACCTGGGCGCCGGCCTGGGCGGAGTTTTGGGCGAACTGTGTCCATTCCCCAATGAGTTCCTTCAAGCTGCGGCAGGAATCCATCTGTTTTTGCATCACACTGCACCGGATCAACTCCGGGCTGACAAATTCCAAGTTGTTTTTTTCTCGGGAGCCAAAACTGTCCACAATCTTTATGATTTTAATCGGGGTCACTTTGACGGACATAACAAAAGACAGGAAGCCTAAAAATAAATTCCACATCACGTCTCCCTACCTTCCCAATTCCTCACTATAGTTGGTCACTAGCCGCGTATTGATATTCTCCATAATCTGCAGTTGATCCCGCACTTCATCCAGCTTGTCCAGGTTTAATCCGAACCGAATAGAGGATTGGATGCCGCGGCGAAGAATATATCCATCCTTCCCCCTGGTCAGGGCGACCGGACAGGCAACGGTACAGCTGTTTGTTGTAAGGTTGATCACATATACATTGTTGGACTGAGCACAGTTCCATACGGAGCACATCAGCCGTTCCGGGACTTCATCCACCGGATCGATAGACTGAATGGATATCACCACATCCGCCCCTTTTAAGGCGGCTGTCCGGGATACTTGGGGATGATAAATATCGCTGTCAACACACAAAGCCAAATTTCCCAAATCGGTATGGTAGACCTCTACCATATCGTCTGCATGCAGGCGTCCCACCATGGACAAGGGCAGATGTAAAGCAAGCTGGCTTCCCAGCAGTGACCCATTCGGTCCAAGCAGGCACAAACAGAGATACCCTTGAAACTCTATCAGAGGCGTCACTAGATATACCTTATGCTGGCGGGCATACTCAGCACAGTCCTTCATGTGCTTTGTTACTGCCAAATGGCTTTTGTGGATGTCCTTCTCAAAAAAGATCACCAGTTTTGTGTCCGCGCTGGGGGCACGAAAGGCAGGAAGAACTTCCGTAAAAAAAATATCCATCTATTCGCCTCCTTGAAAGGTCAATTTTTACGCCTGTAGAACACACAAGACAACCTTATTTTTATAGTCCCGCCCGGCAAATCGAAGATTTTCCGCCGCCGCAGGCGGAAAAACCCTCCGGGTTTTAGGGCGTCGACTGCAAACAGCTCCTCATGGTTTCGCCCAAATGCGAAACCTTCCCCGGACACCGTCCGGGGGCAAAACCCTGTTTTGCCGAGGTTTTTTATAGTCCCGCCCGGCAAATCGAAAATTTGCCGCCGCCGCAGGCGGAAAAACCCTTCGGGTTTTAGGGCGTCGACTGCAAACAGCTCCTCATGGTTTCGCCCAAATGCGAAACCTTCCCCGGACACCGTCCGGGGGCAAAACCTTGTTTTGTCGAGGTTTTTTATAGTCCCGCCCGGCAAATCGAAAATTTGCCGCCGCCGCAGGCGGAAAAACCCTTCGGGTTTTAGGGCGTCGACTGCAAACAGCTCCTCATGGTTTCGCCTAAATGCGAAACCTTCCCCGGACACCGTCCGGGGGCAAAACCTTGTTTTGCTGATATTTTTATTATAACTCACTTTTTCCCCGGGCACAACAAGCCAAAATATTTTTACTTGAAAAATTAACTTTTAAATGAAAAGGATCCACACTTTACCAGTGCGGATCCCAGTTATTTCCCTCTTGCTCTCAGCAGCACCTTTTTTAAAGTATAGGCATCCGCCAGCTTTGGAAGCCGGTAAAGGCGCTCCCCTTCCTGATGAACCAGTCTTTCCAAAGTAAGGTACATCTGTTTATACATCTCTTCCCCGTCTCCCTGCCCATGAATGTACATTCGCTCGGTTGCCTGCTGTGCCCGTCGAAATTGTTCTATCTCTTTGCTAATCTCATTGAATAATGTATAGTATTGTTCTTTGTAGCTAAGCACTGCTTACACCCTTTCCTATGTTTGTATAAAACAATTACCTATAATAATACTATATAATACTTTGTAATACAATATAAACTTTGTAATGTATTACGACGTATTATAAAATTTAAATAGAAATTAATACCGAAGTGGGTGTTTGGAACATGGGCGTCGAAAAAAAGGTTTATAGTTTCCGGCTGGAAGAGCGTATGGTGGAACAGCTTAAGTCCTGTGCGGAAAAAGAAAACCGTACCCTTTCCAATATGGTGGAGACCATACTGAAAAGTTATCTGGAACGCAAACTTTCTCCCCGTAAACCCTAACCTGACCCTTCTCTGATAATACGAGAAACAGGCGGCCGTCTCTTCGAGACGGCCGCCTGTTTTATAATTTATTATTCTCTTTCCAAGTTTTGTTCCCTGGACGGGCCAACACCGACCATTTTAATTGGACAGCCGCACACTTCTTCCAGTTTCTCAATATACTGCTTGCACGACTTGGGAAGCTCGTCATAGCTCTTGCATTGACTCAGATCCCCCGAAAAACCGGCAACCGTTTCATACACCGGCTCGCATTGGGCAAGTTCCTCCAGGCAGGCGGGGAAATCTTTGATAACCGTGCCGTCTTTTTTCTTATACGCCACGCAGATCTTCAAATCCCCCATATCGCTCAACGTATCAATCTTATTGATCGCGAGCCCTGTCAGCCCATTACAGCGCACCGAATGGCGCATAATCACAGAATCAAACCAACCGGTTCTTCTGGGACGCCCGGTAACAGTGCCGAACTCATGCCCCCGATTACGAATAGTATCCCCTACCTGATCAAAAAGCTCTGTGGGGAACGGACCTTTTCCCACCCGGGTAGTATAGGATTTAGCCACGCCGATTACCTCGTCAATCATGGTCGGTCCCACCCCGCAGCCGGTACATACGCCGCCGGAAACCGGATGAGAGCTGGTTACATAGGGATAAGTGCCCACGTCGATGTCCAGAAGAGTTCCCTGGGCTCCTTCAAACAGCACCTTTTTTCCGGCTTTGATCGCCTCAAAAGCAAGAACCGATACGTCTTCCACATAAGGTTTCAGCCGCTGGCCATAGGCCAGATACTCCTGGATAATTCCATCTATTTCTAACGGCTCTTGCCCATAATATTCTTTCAGCAGGCGGTTTTTCATCTCTCCTGCCAGCTTGGCCTTTTCTGTGAAAATTTCCGGATGGATCAAATCATACATTCGAAGCCCGCTTCTTTCCGCCTTATCCATATAGGTAGGGCCGATCCCCCGGTGGGTGGTGCCGATATCCCCGCTGCCCCGAAGTTTTTCACTCAATCCGTCCAACTGGATATGCCACGGCATCACCAGATGGGCGCGGGGATCGATATGCAGATGATCGCAGCTCACACCCCTGGCCTGTAAGCCGTCAATTTCCCTGAGGATATCCTTTGGATCCACCACCACGCCGCAGCCGATATAACATTCTGTCTTGGGATACAAAATACCCGACGGGATCAACTGAAGCTTGTACACTTCGCCATCATTTTCCACGGTATGCCCCGCATTGTTTCCCCCCTGGGAACGGATAACCACATCTGCGCGGGACGCCAGGATATCAATAATCTTTCCCTTTCCTTCGTCCCCCCATTGTACGCCGACGACTACGGTTGTTGGCATGCAGAATACCCCCCTATTGCTTTTATAATGTAAATTGCTACTGTCCTGCCACGGATAATTCTATCAAAAAAACTCGTCAAATTCAACTGAATAATTTATGTGTAAATGTAGAAAATAGTTACTGCATTATGAAATTTACTGTGAAATGAGTGATTTTTTTGGCTTTTACTCCGGAAGAATATAATAAAATGAGTCAAAAGGCGTCTCCTAACTCTAAATCCTATAAAAATATCCCTATGGCATTTTTAATCGGCGGCCTGGTCTGCGCCTTGGGTCAGGGGCTGATGATTCTGTATCAAAACGCCGGATTGGAAAAAGACACCGCCTCTACCGCTGTATCGGTCAGTCTGGTGTTCTTGTCTGTACTGCTGACCGGTTTGAACGTATATGATAATATCGCCAAAGTAGCCGGCGCAGGCACCTTGGTTCCTATTACCGGTTTTGCCAACGCCATGGCTTCTCCGGCTCTGGAGTTTAAAAGCGAAGGTTTTATTTTGGGCCTGGGGGCAAAAATGTTTATCATTGCCGGCCCTGTTATTGTATACGGCATTTCCGCCAGTATACTGTATGGTCTGATTATTTATTTATTTCGTCTTTATTAAAAGGAGGGGGAGCTTATGGCGCAGCGCAAAGGAAAATACACGATTGTCTTTGACGATCCTCCCATGATCAAAAGTTCCGCGGCTATCGGTTCTAAAAAAGAAGCCCAGGGACCATTGAAACATATTTTCGACGTGATCAACGAGGACAGCTATTTTGGGCAAGCCACCTGGGAAAAAGCGGAAAGCCGCATGCAGCAGGACACCGTCACAAAAGCTTTGGAAAAAGGACAGCTTTCCGCCTCTCAGGTGGACTGTGTGTTTGCCGGGGACCTGCTTAATCAATGCGTAGGTTCCACCTATGGTCTGCGGGATCTGGGAATGCCTTTTGTGGGACTGTACGGCGCTTGCTCCACCATGGCGGAAAGCTTGATGGTCTGTTCCGTCTTTTTGGAAGCGGGCGCTATCCAGCGGGGGGTGGCGGTGACTTCTTCCCATTTCTGTACCGCGGAGCGCCAGTATCGTTTTCCTTTGGAATATGGCGGCCAGCGCACTCCCACCGCCCAATGGACCGCAACCGCCTCCGGCGCAGCGGTATTGGAAAAGGGGGACTGTCCTCCGTTTATCCGGGCGTGCACCGTGGGAACCATTGAGGATTTGGGCGTTACTGACGCCAACAATATGGGCGCCGCTATGGCTCCGGCAGCGGCGATGACCATAAAGCATTTCTTTGAGGATACCAAAACCAATGGGGACAACTACGATCTGATCATCACCGGCGATCTGGGCAAAGTGGGCACCCGGCTTTTGCGGGAACTGCTTCTCCAAGACGGGTATAATATTGAACATGCCCATACCGACTGCGGACTGATTTTATATGATATGGACAAGCAGGACGTTCACGCCGGCGCCAGCGGCTGCGGCTGCAGCGCCTCCGTGATGTGCGGACATTTTATCCCTTTGATCAAATCAGGCAAGCTAAACAACGTATTGTTTGTGGCTACCGGCGCTTTGCTTTCTCCTACCGTGGTCCAGCAGGGGGAAAGCATCGCCTGTATCGCTCATTTAATCTATCTATCCTCCCAAAAAGAAGGAGGGCGCGTATAAATGGAAATTTTCATACCCTTATTAAAGGCCTTTTTGGTGGGAGGCGCCCTATGCGCTATTGGTCAGGTATTTATTGATTATACCAGCCTCACTCCAGCGAGAATATTGGTTTGTTATGTGGTGCTGGGGGTTATTCTGGGCGGGATTGGCATATACCCCATGATTATTGATTTTGCCGGGGCGGGAGCCACGGTCCCCCTCACCGGTTTCGGCAGCCTGCTTGCCAAGGGAGTAAAAGAAGCTGTGGCCAAAGACGGGCTGTTGGGTGTGCTCACCGGCGGTTTTACCGCTTCCGCGGCGGGCATTGGCGCGGCGGTTTTTTTCTCCCTGCTGGGAGCTCTGATCTTCAAGCCAAAGGACAAGTCTTAATAGAAAATCCCCTTCCGGCGGTATCGCCGGAAGGGGATTTTTATACACAGTTATAACGCGCCGTATTTGGCGTATACTTCCGCTAAGGTTTTGCCTTCCAGCAGCTCCTTGCGGGATATATTTTCCTTGTTTGCTTTTTCTCTCGCCAGTTCGAACACCTTGGCTTCCACCTCTTTTGGCACAACCACTACGCCGTCAAAATCCGCATATACAAGATCCCCCGGATTTACCAGCACATCGCCGCAGCGCACAGGAACATCATAGTCCACCACAAGACCGCGGCCCTGGCTGTCCAGGGGGCGGATACCGGTATAAAACACTGGGAACCCCAGTTCTTTAATGCGCATACAATCCCTGATCTGGCTGTCGCATACGCAGCCCACGGCTCCCCGCATTTTAGCGGCGGTAGACATCAATTCTCCCCAGGGAGCGTTGGTGCCGGCGCTGTCTGTAGAATGGATAGCCACGTCGTTTTCCTTTAGGCTGTCCATGGCCTCAATTTCTTTGCCGTATGGATTTTCCTTTACGATATAATCGGTTTCCAGCCAACGGAAGGTGCGCGCCCTTCCCACAAATACGCAGCAGTTTTCGTCCAAAGGACGCAGCCGCTGGTGCATGGCCTGATTGCGGTATCCCAGGCTGTCCAGAATATCGCATACTACCGGTACATATAAATGTTCTTTAATCCAGGCAAATAATTCCTTGTCGTTCATGATAAAAAACCGCTCCTTCTACCACTCAAATTTTTCTAAAGGCTTTAAAATAACACATCGGTCCCCAAATCCTGTTTCCTCACAGAAATACCGAAACGCCTGGGGATTTTCACTGTTTAACGCCATCACATCATAATGATGGGGTATAACAAACTTGGGATTTACCCGCTTTGTAAGAGCGGCCGCCTGTTCGGCCCCCAGATTTCCAAACTTTCCGTTAATCACCGGCAAAAGCACGTCCGCCGAAGGGGCGGCATCCAAAAGCAACTGACAGAACGCCGTGTCCGACGTATGATACACGCTTTTTCCGTTTTCAAAAGTAAGTTTGTATCCGGTGGTATCCACCACATCCGCCCCGGTGCCTAAAGCGAAAATTCCCTGGATCTTTACCCCGTTTATCACCGCCTGGTCCCCATGATCCACTACTGTGACATTCTTCTGAGGCACTCCAAGGCTTACCAGTTTTTCGGCGCTGTGCCGGGGAGACACAAACTGGGTTTGCTCTTTATAAGCATAAGCGCGGATGGTCTGAGGATCCAAATGATCCAGATGATCGTGGGTTACTATAAAAATATCCGCCTGGATCTCCTGGGGAGCCACCGGCACTGGATACGCCCTGGAAAAAGGCGGAGTCGCTTCTCCCACGCTGTCGCTGAGATAGGGATCAATGACCGCCGTCGCCTTTGCGCACTTAAAATAAAATCCTGATTGGCCTAAAAACCATAAGGCGGCTTTTTCTTTTCCGACAGGAAGATCAAAAAAGGCCATATTGCTCCTCCTTCTCAGTTGATGCGGTATTTTTCCACCGCTTTTTCATTGATAATAATTCCAAGTCCCGGTCCTTGCGGAACCTCCATCATGCCGTTTTTGTCCATCTGAACAGGATTTTCGATAATTTCCCGCAGCATGGGACTGGAACTTACATTGTATTCCAAAAACAGGCTTCTGGGCAGCACCGCGTTTACATGAAGGCTGGCGGCGGTAAGCAGATCGGTCAGCCAGGCGTGAGGACATACGTCAATGCCGGCTACCTGGGCTTCCCAAAGAATTTTTCGTATTTCTGTAAAGCCTCCGCACCGTGAAATATCCGGCTGCGCCACATCGATCTTTCCCTTCTGGATCAGCTGGCGGAATCCCCAGCCGCAGGCCTCTTGCTCTCCGGCAGCAATCCGGGTCTTGACCCCTGCTTCTTTTACTTTTGCGTAGCCCTGATAGTTTTCCGGATGTAAAAAATCCTCCAGCCAGAAAATCCGATACGGTTCCAGCTCCCGCAAAAGCTCTATGGCGTCATAGGCGCTGCGGTCCACCTTCCATCCCGCATCCACCATCAGCTCCACTGTGTCGCCTACCGTTTCCCGGGCGGCCTTGACCAAAGCGATATCGTTTTTCCGATTCTGACCAAACACCCCCCAGCCGAATTTAATGGCGGTAAATCCTTTGGATAGGTAAAACTCACAAGCTCTCTTAATGTCATCCGGGGTGGGCCGGAATAAAGTGGAAGCGTACGCCCGCACCTTGTCCCGCCGGGCGCCTCCCAACAGCTTATATACCGGACGTCCAATCGCTTTTCCCATAATGTCATGGCAGGCGATATCAAATCCGGACATCACCTGTATGGCTACTCCCCGCCTGCCATAATAGGCTGTGCCCCGATACAGCTTATCCCACAGCCTTTCCACGTCAAAGGGATCCTCCCCTACCACCAGTTCCCGAATGCCTTCCATCATATCGCAGCCGGTGAGAGGAGCTTTGATCAAAGACTGGGCCACATGAGGAGCCGTCTCCACATCCGACCATCCAACAATTCCTTCGTCGGTAGTCACCTTCACAAGAAAACAATACGCTACCCCGGAAGCCTCTTCACTGGCGGAAGGATTCAGATATTTCTCAGGGGACTGCAGAACAATTCCCTCTACATCAGTAATTTTCATTGCCTTTCCTCCCTGTTTTACTCAGAAAATGTCATAGACACCTTGACCGCCTCATCTTTGCCCCGTTCCGCGAGGGTCAAAGCTTTTTCCCACTGCGCAAAGGGAATCTGATGGGTAACAATCTGGTCCATACGAAGATCTTTTTCCTGCAAAAGCGCCAGCGCTTTGTCCAGACAATCCATATCGTTGCAGGAACCGCAGATATTCAGTTCCTTTACATGAACTTTAAACAGGTCGATCGCCGGTTTGGGCTGGACCGCTGAAAAAACAGACAACGTCCCCCGGGAACGCAGACTGGCAATGGCTGTGTCCACCGCCAAAGCGGTGCCCACGCATAAAATAGCGCTGTCGATGCCTTCTCCATCGGAGGCTTTCATTATTTCATGTACAATATCCTGAGTATTATGTTCATTTATGGTAACCGCCCCTGTAGCCAAGGCCATGCGGAAAGGATGCCGCCCTGTAAGGATTACTTTTCTGGGGTGGTAGCTTTGGAGCAGCTTCGCGATGATAATGCCAAAAGGCCCGTCGCCGATGATCAATACGTTGCTGCCCTCTTTCACCTGAGCCCGCTGGATAGCCTCGATACATACGCATACCGGTTCCATCAGACTCGCCATGGCAAAGGACATTCCCTGGGGGACTTTTCTTGACCGGTCCGCCCGGATGCAAAAATATTCGGCGAAAACGCCTCCTTTATTTATCCCCAGATGGGTCATATCATCACACAGATGGGAAAGTCCCCGCTGGCAGGAGGTGCATTTTCCACAGGGCATTACCGGATGGGCGGTAATTTGATCCCCAACAGAAAAATTTTTTACCCCTTCTCCTAACGCCTCTACCACCCCGGCGCCTTCATGTCCCATAATCATCGGCAGGGCGATATCAAAGGCGTTGTGTTTTATATCATTGAGATCGGAAGTGCAGATAGTAGCGGCTTTTGTTCTTATCAGCAGTTCCCCCGGCCCCGGAACCGGAACGGGACATTCTTCCATCACAAGGCGGCCAGGTTCATGCAGTACAAGTGATTTCATAGCTTTCCTCCGATTATACAATCTCTAGTATTTCCAGTGGATTTCTGTTAAGAATCCCCTCCACCATGTCCATAGATACCTCCGGCAGACCGGTGCCCTTAATAATCTGGTTAACGCCGCGCACTCCCGCAAGGGACCCGGCAGTGGTAGTAGCGGGAAAATCCGAACCAAACAAAACTTTATTTCCCGCCCCATATTCCTGTAAAAGCCGCATGGAATTATAAAACTGCCACGGACGGTAGTATAAAGCGGACAAGTCCGCATACAGGTTGGGCTGATGACGGATAGCGGCGATACATTCCCCTTCCCAGGGATGGCCCAGATGGGCCATGACAATTTTCAGCCCGGGAAAGTCGCACGCCACTGTATCCATATACACCGGCCGGGCCCATTCCAGAGGCACGCCGCTGGAAAAGGTGGTGGCCATATGGGTTAAAATAGGCAGACCATGCTTTTCACAGTAGGCGTAAATTTCATAATATTTCGGATCCAAAGGATGGAGTCCCTGATATACCGGACCTAATTTTACCCCCTTGCAGTGAAGCTGCTCATAATCATAGCGCAGCTTCTCCATAAAATCCTCCTCCAGAGGATCGATGGAGGTGAAAAAAAGATATTTTTCCGGATGCTCCCTTACAAACCGGGCAACATTTTCATTGTCCGCCTGCCAGCCGGTCTTTTTTCCCCGCAGGCCGAACACCACCACCCGATCCGCCGCCGCGGTGCCCTCCAGATATTCCTGTTGGGTGTAGTCCCATTCCTTGGAGGAAATACCGCACCGTGCAAGATCGCTGTAAAAAGGCTCGGTAAAATCCGTTTTATAATTTACTAAATGAGTATGTAAATCTACGATCATAAAAGGACCTTCTTTCTTACGGCAGGACGCTGTAGCCTTTGACAAATCCTCGGGTCCTCATAGGCCGGAACGCTTCTCCGTGAGCGCCGCCGCACTGTTCCCCCCGGCGGGCGGATGTCTGGCACATCCACGCTGCGATTCCAAAGTCCTCCCCGAATCCCGCCTTAAAAGCTTCGTCCTGGCTTTTATGAAACGCAGCCAGGCGGATTTTTTCATCAATAACGTCGCTGATATCCACCCAATGGGTAGGCTCAAACTCAAATCCCACCGATGGCTCCACCTGGAAGATGGCCGGGGAGACGTCGGTCGGCGGATATTCGGTTTTAATCATAGGGAAGGTCATCTGCATAGCGCACTGACGAACCAGGCGGTTAACCGTCATATGATCCAGATTATAATCCACCTCGTTGTGAGTAAAAATGACTTCCGCCTTGGTTTTGCGAAGAGCGCCGATTAAGGCGATGCGCACCTCTTTCGTATCATATAAAAACTCGTCCTCAAAGCCCAGACAGGTATAGGTGCCCCCTACCGCTTCCACTAACGCGGTCATTTCCCGCCGGCGGTGCTCCGCCGCTTCTTCCACCGACATTTCCGGGCAATGAACCATTCCCGTCTCCCCCCGGGTCAAACAGATAAAATGAAGCTGATCCCCCCGGGCCTTCATTTTCAGCATGGTTCCTAAACATACCAGTTCATCATCTTGATGGGCCATCACCGATACCACATTCATCACAAAATCCTCCTTATCCCTTGATGCTTCCCGCCATAACGCCCTTAATAAAAGATTTCTGCATCAGCAAAAACAAAATTACCATAGGCAGACAGACGATCAGCGCGCCAGCGAATACCAGATCAAAATTTCCGATACGGGACTGCGCAAACACATACAGCCTCTGCTGCAGCGTTTGTTTGGCCGGGTCGTTGATGACAATCAGCGGCACCTGCAGGTCGTTCCATACATAAACTCCCCGCAATACCAGTACAATCCCGGTAATAGTTTTTAGCAGCGGCATATAAATATGTACATACGCCTGGAAGTAGGAACACCCGTCAATCCGGGCGCTCTCCATAATTTCCATAGGCAATGAACGCATAAAGCCGGTATACAAAAATACGATAAAGGGCATAAACATGGCTGAATACACCAGCGCCAGCCCCAAATAACTGTCTGACAGCCCTAAATTTTTAAGCAGGGATACCAGCGGCACCATCGCCGCCTGAAACGGCAGGGCGATCAGGGAAACAAAAAATACATACAAATAGTTCAGCCATTTATTGCCGGAGATACAAATTCCATACGCAGTCATAGACCCTACAATTACAAAGATGGTACAGGACAATACCAACACAATCAAACTGTTTAGAAAGGTGGTGGTGTAATTCATCTTCTCAAACGCGGAAATAATACTGTCAAAGGTAAAAATTTCCGGACGGATGGTAAAGGGCTGCAGGGAAATATAGGATTTCTCTTTAAAGGCGTTGTTGATTACATACCAGAAAGGAAGCAGGTAAAAAAGCATGATTAAAATCATAATACCGTTGGTGAGAATCACCTTGGCTCGTTTTCTCCGCTTAATGGAAGATTTCATTTAATAGTCCTCCTTTCTGCGCAGGAAAAACAGTTCCACAATGGAAAATAGGATTGTTATTATTGTCAGCATTACCGCCAGCGCCATTGCTTTTCCCTGGCTCATGGCTTTAAAGGCATATTGATAGGACATAAGCGCCATGGTTTGGGAAGCGTAACCCGGTCCTCCCTGGGTAAGTACATACGGCAGGTCGAAAAGGGTTAAAATTGCGATGGTGGAAACGATAATATTTATTGTAATTGACTGAGCGATCAGGGGAATGGTAATCTTAAACAGCCTTTGCCACCAGCTTATTCCATCCACATCCGCGGCCTCATACAATTCTGCCGGTACAGTGGAAAGCCCCCCTAAATAGATCAGTACATAAAATCCAACAGCAAACCAGATAATCGATACGCTTAAAGCGGGCATTACCGTTTGTTTCTGGCCGATCCAGTCCTGGATCAAAAAGCCCAGCCCCACCTTATCCAAAATAAACGCCAATGGCCCTGTAGCAGGATTATAAATGGTCCTCCAGATAAATCCCACCACCACCATGGAGATAATGTTGGGCAGAAATAAAATGACTTTATATACATTGGCCAGCTTGCCGATGTCATAAATAATTACCGCAAATAAAAGCGCTAAAATATTTAAAACCGGCACATACAGGATGATAAGATAAAACGTATTCTTAAACAGGGTCTTAAACTCGCTGGACGCGATTACATTTTTAAAATTTTCAAATCCAATAAATTGATATTCTGTAGAAACTCCGTTCCAGTTGGTCAGACTGTACCGAAACGACATGATCACTGGTAGCACTAAAAATACCAAAACCAAAGCCAGCGCCGGAAGCACAAACAGGATGCCGCTGACAAGCTTTTCATCGAGCTTTCTTTTTTTGAGCGCGCCGCTGCCGGCTTCCAATTTTCTTGCAGACAGCATACCAAGTCCCTCCTTTTTTTAAAAAGTCTTAAGAAATTATCCCCCCAATACCGTCGGTAAAGGGGTATTGAGGGGATAAGTCAGGTGATCTAAGCTTATTGGGCGGTATACAGATCCTGCAGGGTCTTCGCCGCCTCCTGCGGGGTAATTTCATTGGTGGCTACCTGCTGGAAGGTCTGCGGCAGACGGGCATAGACCGACGGCGGCAGGATCTCGAACCAGTAAGCGCCTGTGGTTTTAATCTGAAGCAGTTTTTCTACATAAGCTTTCACATCGTCCGTCATTTTTACTTTGCTTTCATCGTATTCGATCAAAGACGGGATGCTGCCTCTGGACTGCTGATAGGTGTAGAAGCCTTCTTCATTGGCGATATAGTTTACAAATTTAATCCCAGCTTCTTTGTTGGGGCCTTCCGCTACGGCAAAGCCAGTTTCTGTTCCCAGCACTACCGCCTGTTCCTGGCCTTCCATATTCCATGGGGGAACCATCATGCCAACTTCAAACGGGCTTTCCATGAAAGCGCCCGCCATCCAGATTCCCTGGAAGCACATAGCCGATTTTTCCTGTTTAAAGGAGTCCAGCAAGGTGGTTACCATGGCGCTGACCGAACCGGTGAGCAGATAATCGTTGTCGTTTAAAATCTTTACTCTTTCAAAGATTCTCGCCTGTTCCGGGGTATCAAAATTATAAGTTCCGTTAGCAATTTTCTCTATGTACTGGGGATCTGTAGCCGCAATTTCCACTGCGTTTCCAGTGCTCCAAGCGGTGTTGGAGATAGCGCCGTCGCCCATGGCTACCGACAGGGGAGCGTATCCGGCGGCTTTTAGTTTTTCACAGGCCGCTAAAAATTCATCCCAGTTTTTCGGTTCTTCCGTGATCCCCGCGTCCTCAAACATCGCCTTATTGTAGTAGATCAGAGTGGAGGAAAGGCCTCCCGCTACGCCGAACAGTTTGCCGGAGGAAGAGGTAAATACCGGTTTGAGGCTTTCGACCATGTTTTTAGCTGCGTCGATTTCCGCCAGGTCGATAATCAGCCCGTTTTCTGCCAAGTCCGCTCCAAAAGCGCCGGCATTGATGGACATTACATCCGGAAGGGAACCGGAAGCCGCTTTCGGCTGTAAGTATTCCTCTACTTCACCAGGCATCGGGGTATACTCTACTTTAATGCCGTATTTGGCGGTAAAGTCCGCGGCGATTTGCTCCGCAGCATCCAGCCAGTCGTTGGACATCAGAGCCACGGTAATGGTAATATCTTCCGCGGGAGCCTCTCCTGCTGCCGGAGCGCTGTCCGCCGGGGCCGCATCGCTGGAAGTATCCGGGGCAGGGGTGTCCGCCCCGCCGCAACCTGCCACCAGGGTCAGCAGCATTGCCAAGGCTGCGATCATTGCGATTATTTTTCTCCTGTTCATCATGTTTTCGACCTCCTAATAGTTTGGTTTTTGGGTCATCTAACGTATCTTTATTGTACCCGTTGGATTTACAAAGTCACAGATAACAAAATTATAAAAAGGTTCACAATTTTATAATGTTTTGGTCATATCCGCTATTTTTTTCCTTTACGGATGCAAATTACTGTGCTAAAATGAGGATAAATTTCGGGCAGGGAGGATATTTTTATGAAAAATTGGTATTTCAATCTGAGTATCAAATACAAACTCCTCCTGCTTTTTTATTTCTTTTTGGCTCTTTTTTCCACCTGTTTTTATTTATATAATACCCGCACCGCTTCTCAAAATATTATGGATAAGGTAGGCTCCGCCAACCTGTATCTTTTACAGCAGATCAGCTCAAATGTGTCGTTTATGCGTCAGGAAATTGAGGATATGTCCACCCAGCTGGTGATCCAGCCCCAGATTCAGGCATACATCCAACCATCTGAAAAACAGGATGATTATGTGCAGAAGCTATATGTGGACAGCAATGTGAGAAATGCGGTCAACTTGATTGTGTCTAAGGATTACATCTCTTCCCTGTCCATCTGTGGATTTGAAAACAATTCTGTGCCCTTCCTGCGCAGTATTGACAGCCGTTTTACTCTGCCGCCGCTGCAGGAACTGTCCCAGATGGATTTTTTCCAGCAGGCCGTAGACGCCAAGGGCAAACCTATCTGGCTGGAAAATTCGGAAGAAACCTACGTTTTTGCCGCTAACAACCGATATAACCGTATTTTTATGGCTCGGGTTATCCGGGAATATAACACCTATGAAAATCTGGGGCTTCTGGTGATTGGAATCAGCGAGCCCGCCCTGCGCCAGGCGTATACCCGTGGGATCGATGTGGATGAATGTGCTATCGCCATCCTGGATAAAAACGGGGAGCTGATTTCCAGTGCGGGCAGAGAGGCCTTCTCTTCCCTTTCTCCCAAACTGCTTTCCCAGATCGCCCAAACCCGGGAGGGATACCGGACACAGACGCTGGAGGGGCAGGAAATGCTTCTTTCCTATACTTTGGATAAAGTTACCGGCTGGACCTATCTGTACGCCGTGCCTATGGCTCCCCTTACCCGGGAGATCAACAGCTCTCAAAACTATATTCTCATTTTCCTGTTGGCGGCGGCTCTGCTTTTCTTCCCCCTGCTTATGTTTGCCACCGATATGATTATTCGTCCTATCCGAAAGCTGCTGGGCGCTATGCGCAGTTTCCAGACAGGGGACTTTGACGCGCGGATTACCTTCCGTTACAAGGATGAAATCGGTCAGTTGGGGAGCGGGTACAATGAAATGGTGGATAGTATTAAACGACTGATTGATCAGGTGTATGTTCTTCAGATCAAAGAACAGGAAGCGGAGTTTACCGCTCTGCAAAGCCAGATCAATCCCCATTTTTTGTATAATACCCTGGACAGCATCTATTGGAAAGCCACTAAAAATGATCAAAAAGAAATCGCGGAAATGGTCTGGTCTCTCTCCAATCTGTTCCGCATCAGTTTAAATAAAGGCAGCCGGTACAACTCGGTGGAGCATGAATTTGAGTTTTTAAAACAATATTTGCGGCTTCAGCAGCTTCGCTATGGGGATAAGATCAATTATGAAATCCAGCTGGATCCCAACGCGCGCACCGTCGAAATCCCCAAATTAATCCTGCAGCCGTTTGTAGAAAACGCCATTTATCACGGCCTGGAGCAAAAGGATGGCCAGGGCACAGTCACCGTCAGCTGCCAGCGGACGTTTGATTATCTGATCTTCCAAATCGCTGATAATGGCAACGGTATGGACAATCAAACTTTGACTCAGCTGCAAAGCGGCGCGTTTACCGCTACCAAAACCAGCGGGTATGCCATCCGCAACATCCAGGAACGTTTAAAGCTCGTTTATGGAGAAGATTACCGTCTGAACATCTTAAGTTCCCCTGGGGAGGGGACAACTATTCAGCTCTATCTTCCAATAACGCATCCGAAAAGGAGGGAGCAGGATGATAAAGCTTCTGATCGCTGACGACGAAAGAGATACCCGCAGTGTTATCCGGGACATGGTCCCTTGGGAAGAAAACGGTATCCGTGTGTGCGGGGAGGCTTCCAACGGAAAGGAAGCGATTCATACCATTGAAACCCAGCGCCCGGATATAGCCTTGTTGGATATCCGGATGCCTTTGGTGGACGGACTGGGGGTGGCCAAATATATCTATGAAAATAAGCTGGATATGGAAAGCGTTATTCTCAGCGGCCACAACGAATTTGTTTACGCCCAGCAAGCCATGAAATACGGCGTGTCCGACTATCTTCTAAAACCCTGCCGGCCGGAGGATATTTTAGCCAGCATCACCCACTGCAAACAGCGCCTGGAGCAAAACCGCCAAAAGGAAAATCTCCTGTCCAATATGTCCAATCAGCTTTCGCAGGACAACTCTGCATTAAACGAGCACCTGCTTCTCCAGCTGCTTTCCGGGGCGGGGGCGGCTCCCGGTCTCCTTTCCCTGTTCGAACAAAGCGAAAACTGCTGTTTTTGCGCGGCGGCATTTCTGCCCCAGCGCAATATCACCCAGGACGTCACCGCCCGGGAACTGATTTTAGGGGAGTTGTATAAACAGTTTCTGCATTGCGAGACTGCCCGGACAAACGGGCATATCGCTGTGGTAGTGCAGATGAAAACGGATGACCCCTCTTCTTTGTACAACGCCTGCCTGCGCATACGGGAAAAATTCCTCTCGGAGGATCTGCAGGTTTCTATCGGTATCGGCATGCCGGTGTCCGCCTTGCCTTTGCTGCCTTCCTCTTATCAAAGCGCCCTTTTTATGCTGGAAAAACAGTTCTTTTCCTTCCCCGGGCAGGTGCTGTCAGGCTGTTGCGAGGATGATTTTTCCCATCTTCCCTATCTGCGTCCGGACGAGGAGGAAAGCCGGCTTCTCAGCGCTATACGCACCGGCGGCGAAGAACAGGTTTCCCCCATCGTAGAGGAGTTTTTTCAGCTGTTTCAAAGCCATCCCTGTACCAAAGCCAATGTGATCAACGCCGTTCTTACCCTGCTGCTGGAAGTATACCGTATCTGCGAAACCTGCGGCATCCCTGTCCCGGAAAATATGGAAAATTACCTGCTTTACGAGCAGCTGGAAGATTTTTCTACATTGGAGGAATTAAAGCGTCTGGTACTTTTGTTCGCCCAGGACACGGCCCTTAAAATCCAAGGAAAATCCAGCGGCAGCAGTCCGATTCATGCAGCTTTGAAATATATCGAAGAGCACTACCGGGAAAATATCGATCTGAATATTCTGGCTTCCCATGTACATATTACCCCCAGCTATTTAAGCCTGATGTTCAAGCAAACCACCGGGGTAAACTTTATTGATCATCTCAACAATACCCGGATACAAAAGGCGTGCGAGCTAATGAAAAATCTGGAGCTGAAAGCTTACGAAATTTCTTATATGGTGGGCTATAACGATGAAAAATATTTTTCCCGGGTGTTTAAGAAGGTTACCGGCATGAGCCCTTCCAAATACCGCAAAGTAAATATCTGAACAAAAAAGCGGGAGACTTATGTCTCCCGCTTTTTTCAGTCGTATTAAAATTCCAGTTTCTCTTTGATGTAACCGGCCAGTTTTTCTATAGAAATCCGCTCCTGAGACATCGTGTCCCGGTCCCGGACAGTAACACAGCCGTCTGTTTCGGAATCAAAGTCGTAGGTGACGCACACCGGAGTACCGATCTCATCCTGACGGCGATAACGTTTCCCGATGGAACCGGCGTCGTCATAATCCACCATAAACTCTTTTCTCAAAGCGTCGTACACCTTGCCCGCGCCCTCATTGAGTTTTTTGGAAAGGGGCAGGATGCAGGCTTTAAAGGGAGCCAGCGCCGGATGCAGACGCATAACGATACGGGTGTCCTTTTCGTCGATTACCTCTTCATCATACGCATCGCACAAAAACGCCAATGCCACTCGGTCGGCGCCCAGCGAAGGTTCTACCACATAAGGAATATATTTTTCATTGGCTTCCTGATCAAAGTATTCCAAAGATTTGCCCGAATGGTTGGCGTGCTGGGTCAAATCATAATTGGTGCGGTCGGCAATGCCCCACAGCTCGCCCCAGCCAAAGGGGAACAGATACTCAATGTCGGTGGTAGCTTTGGAGTAGAAAGACAGCTCCTCCGCAGAATGATCCCGCAGGCGCATATTTTCTTTTGCAAGGCCCAGGGACAACAGCCAGTTCTCACAGAAACTTCTCCAATACTGGAACCATTCCAAATCGGTGTCCGGCTTACAGAAGAACTCCAGCTCCATCTGTTCAAATTCCCGAATCCGGAAGATAAAGTTTCCCGGAGTAATCTCATTGCGGAAGGACTTTCCAACCTGCGCTACACCGAAGGGAATTTTCTTGCGGGTGGTGCGCTGGACGTTGGCAAAGTTTACAAAGATACCCTGGGCGGTTTCCGGGCGCAGATACAGCTCGCTTTTCGCGTCCTCCGTAACCCCCTGAAACGTTTTAAACATCAGGTTGAATTTGCGGATATCGGTGAAGTTTTCGCTTCCGCAGTTAGGACATTTGATATGATGCTCTTTGATATAAGCCGTCATTTCCTCATTGGACCAGCCGTCGGCCAGCTCTCCGGCAGCGTCCTCAATCAGTTTATCCGCCCGATGACGGGTTTTACAGTCTTTGCAGTCCATCAGCGGGTCGGAAAATCCGCCTACATGGCCGGAGGCTACCCACACCTGGGGATTCATCAGTATGGCGCTGTCCAGCCCAACGTTATAAGGGCTTTCCTGAACAAATTTTTTCCACCAGGCACGTTTTACATTGTTTTTAAATTCCACCCCTAGCGGGCCGTAATCCCAAGAGTTGGAAAGGCCGCCATAAATCTCTGATCCGGCATATACAAAGCCTCTGTTTTTACAAAGGGCTACTACCTTATCCATGGTTTTTTCCGTATTTTTCAAAATATCTGCACCCTCTCGTTTTCAGTATCAATCGGTGGTTGCTCTAAAGTTATATTCTATATGGAACTGTCTGTGAAGTCAAGGTTTTGCAGGCAAAAACACAGCCAAAGAAGGTTGTTTTCGCCTTCTTTGGCTGTGTTTTTATTTATATCAGCGTTAAATTGCTGAAGTTTACCTCCTGCCAAGTTGGAATAGAAGGCGCCGCACCTTTGCGGGAGACCGCAATGGAAGAGGCGATAGACGCGGCGCGCAGCGCCTCTTCAGGGGTGTTTCCCTGCATAATACTGCCAATGAAGAATCCGGTAAAGGTATCTCCAGCGGCGGTGGTGTCCACCACCGGCACATCATAAATCCCGTGGGAGAGTACCTGCTCCCCGTCTTTGTATTTTACCCCCAGTTTACCCAAGGTCAAAACGATTTTTGCCTGGGGATACTTTTCTCCCAGCGCTTTCATAGCGTCCTCCGGATTGTTTGTGCCGCTGATATCCTGCGCTTCTACCTCGTTGATCATAAAATAATCCACCAGCTCCAACGGCAGGTCCAGGATCTTCTCGTTCATGGGGGAGGGATTGAGGACAATTTTCATTTTCTGCCGGTGGGCGGCGCAAATCATACAGCCAATCTCATTGATCTCATTTTGCAGAACCAGAAAATCCCCCGCCTCAAACTGGGAAATCGTCTCTTTCGCCTCCCACTCGCACATAGTCTGATTGGAGCCGCCGTAGGCCAGGATACAGTTGTTTCCAGAGCGGTTTACCTGGATAATGGCATTGCCTGTTCCCACCTGGGAGCGCACCCGTAAATATCGGGTGTCCACCCCGTTTTCCTCCAGCAGACGGCGAAGCATCTCCCCGTCTTGTCCGATGGCGCCTGCATGATACACCTGGGCTCCCGCCCGGGACAAAGCAATCGACTGATTTAATCCCTTGCCCCCTGGAAATACCTGACGGTCCAAGGCAATCATAGTTTCCCCCGGCCGGACAAAATGATCCACCCGGAATACATAATCTAAATTTAAAGACCCGTAGCTTAATACTTTCATATCAGCGCTCCCTCTCCTCATCATATAGGCGAATACCGTTTTCCACCAGATCCCAAAACCGGGGGGCGTCCAGCGTCACCGCCACATTGACATTGGGTTTCTTCTTCATCACCTCATAATAATCGCACACAGACCTGCCGTAGTTCATCCCCTGGACGGTATCCACCTGAACATACATGGGTTTGGTTTTAATACATGCGGGGTCTATCAGGTAAGCAATACAGGCGGGATCATGAAGAGGGCCCCCCTGCATCCCGTATTGCTTTCCTTCCCGCTCCAGATAAAAACTCATCGTATCGCAAAAAAGCTCCGCCGCTTTATTGCTGGCTTTTTTCATCCGCTGCACAGTCTCCCAGGTGCAAAGGGCTTGGGCGGTTAGATCCAGCCCCATCATAGTCATAGGGCAGCCGCTGTTCAGAACAATCCGGGCGGATTCCGGGTCGCAGTAAAAATTAAATTCCGCAGCGGGGGTAACATTTCCCAGCCCATAAGCGCCCCCCATAAACACAAGCTCTTTGATCTTCGAAGTAATCTTGGGTTCCAGCCGCATCGCCAAAGCGATATTGGTCATGGGACCGCAGGAAACCAGCGTAATATCCCCCTGGGAGGCCATCAGCGTTTCAATCAGATACCATACCCCATGCTGTTCTTCCGCCTTTTTTGCCAAAGGGGCAAATACCGGTCCATCCAGCCCGCTCTCACCATGGATCTCTCCGGCAGTAGCCTGTGTTTCCCGCACCAAAGGCCGGCTGGCTCCAGCGTAAACGGGTACTTCCAGCCCCAGATGCTGAGTTACGTGAAGAGCGTTTTTGAGCGTTTTATCCAGGGTTTGATTGCCTGCTACCACAGTGATCCCCAACAGCTCCAGACGGGGATGTCTTCCCGCCAGCAGGATGGCGATAGCGTCGTCCTGTCCTGGGTCGCAGTCCAAAATAATTTTTCTTCTGTCCACAAGCCTTCCCCCTTTGTCTAAATCTCCTATAGTAAAACGATTTACCATACTGAGTTCAGTGTAATATAAAATTTGGCTTCTGTCAACGGAAAACCGCATTTGCAATCAAGGGAAATATCCGTTATGATAAAAGCAAATAAATCGTTTTATCTTGGGAAAATACAGGTGATGATTATGCGCCCTACAATGAAAGACATCGCTCAAAAAACCGGACTTTCCGTAACTACTGTGTCCCTGGCTTTAAACAACAAGCCCGCCAATATTCCCCCGCGTACCCGGGAACTGGTACTGAACGCCGCCCGGGAATTGGGATACCGGCCCAACAAACTGGCGGCAGGACTTCGGGGAAAGTGCACCAACACCCTGGGACTGATTCTTCCGGATATCCGCAATGTGTTTTTCTCTTCCCTGTGCAAAGGGGCGGAGGACGCCTGCCGGGAGATGGGGTGGAATGTAATCTTATGTAATACCAGCGATTCTCACCGGCGGGATATGGAATATATCCAAATTCTTGCCGACCGCAGCGTAGACGGTATTCTTTATTGTATTTCCTCGGACAGCACCCTCCTGCAAGCCCAGGAAAGCTGTAAGCTTCTGGGAAGCTTATCCATGCCTTTTGTCCTCTTGGACCGGGATGCGGGCATCGCCGGCTGTGATCTGGTTCTAACCGACCACCGCCAGGGAGGATTTTTAGGGGCGCGGCATCTGCTTTTCCTGGGGCATCGCCATATCGCCCTGGTAACAGGGCCTTCCCACTTAAACGGGTGTAAACAGCGGCTGGACGGCGTCAAGCGCGCCTATGAGGATGCGGGGATCGTATTTGATCCCGCTTTGGTATACGAGGGAAATTTTCGTTTGGAGAGCGGCGAAGCATCGGTGGATTTCTTGCTGAACAAAAAAATTTCCGCGGTTTTTGCCTTTAACGATATGATGGCGTATGGTATTTATAAGGGCCTGCGCCGCCGGGGGCTGCGCGTACCCAGAGATCTGTCGGTGATCGGATATGACGATGTGTTTCCTTCTGATATTGTCGGCGTGCCGCTGACCAGCGTACGCCAGCCGGTGTATGAAATGGGGAAGGCCGGCGCCCGCCGAATGATTTCCCGGATACAGCAGCCGCAGATTTTGTGTGAAACCAAGCTTCTTTCCCCTGTTCTTGTCCTTCGGGAAAGCACCGCGCCTTTTAAGTAATTCTCTCAGTCGTCCGGGCGTTGGATAAGTTGACAGAGCGCTGTTTTTAGTGTATAATAACTTTCGCACTGTAATACAGCGCTTTTATTTTTGATGTTTTTAAAGACACCGCTTCCTTTGGTTTAAGGTTTGCTTTGAAAATGGATAAAATGAGTGCAGTTTTATATTTCGGGGTGTAGCGCAGTTGGTAGCGCGCCTGCTTTGGGAGCAGGATGCCGGGTGTTCGAGTCACCTCACTCCGACCACGTCGCCGCAAGCTTTGTATCGCTTGCGGCGACTTTTTTGTAAAAAGTCACGCTCTGCTCGGTTGCAAGCGCCCTCGCGACGGCTCCCTGTCGCTGCCAACTTTTTGCGGGCGCGGTCCCCTCACACTCCTCTTTCCTTCCAAAAACAGAAAATTTCGCGGCGTCTTTTTCTCCCCATAGACGGCACCCCAAGGCAAAGTCCGCCTTGCTTCTACGCTTTTTATGCCTTCAGCGCCAGAAAACAAAAAGCAGAGGACATCCTCTGCTTTTTATAGGTTCTATCGTTTCTTATAGCGTTTTGTTCCGGCTAATTTTGAACCACGTCTTCCTTGTTCAGTTCATTGCGGATCTTTACCAAAATAACCAAAGATACCACCGCGGCAAGCACCGATGTCCCGGCAAAGTTTAACCATAGCCCGGTCAAACCCAAAGGCCACAGCAGAATAACCAGCAGTACCGGGAAAACCAGCGCAGTTGAAACCGAAATAACCGACGCCGGTACCGGTTTATCTATGGCAAGCATATAACTCTGCGTAGCAAAGGAGAGCCATCTGGTAAGGTAGGTAAGCCCAAACAGCTTCAGCGCTATCAAAGCCATATTTAAAAATTCCACATCCGTATGGTCCATAAACATGCTAACAATCTGCCGCGGGAAACAAAAGATCACTAAGGAGGAAAGAAGGGATAAAGCGCCGATTGCAATAAAACAGCATTTCTCAATAGCCCTTACCCTGGAATACTTCCCTGAACCCCAGTTATACCCCACTGCCGGCTGCAGCGAATCGCACATTCCATACAGAAGGGACTGAATAAATCCCTCCACATACATCAAAATGCCATACACGGATACCGCCATCTGTCCGCTGAGGCGGACTAAAAGCACATTGATTAAAATCGATGTGATACGCCCTGCAATATTATTCAGAAATTCCGGGCTTCCGCAGGCAATAATCTGCTTTACCATCCCAACACTAAAATGGGGCCTGCACAAACGAAGCTGTACGGTTCCCCGGAGAAAGGGCGTCAAAGCGATCAGAGCGCAAATACACATTCCCAGACAAGTGGCCAGAGCGGCTCCCCAAATTCCCCATTTGAAGATAACCAGGAATAAAAACTCCAAAACAGCGCTCAGCGCCGACATAAGAATATTTAAGAACATGCTGCTGCGGATTTTCCCGCAGATACGCAGGTAGTTGTCCATTGCGAATACAATCGTAGTCAAGGGGGAGCAAAGGGCGTACACCCGCAGATATTGCACCGCAAATTCAGCGAATTGGCCCTGCGCGCCCATAAGACTAATAAGCGCGGGGGCGCAGGCAAATAAAACACCTCCGATTAAAACCCCTGTTCCTACAATCATCAAGCAGGCGCAGGTAAAAATATTATTGGCTTGCTCTTCCTCTTTGCGCCCCAAGTTAATAGAGATGGGAACAGAGGAGCCAACACCAATCAAGTCCGCCAGAGAAAAGTTGATAATGACAAATGGCATCGCCAAATTTAAGGCGGCAAATGCTGTTTCCCCCAAAAACTGCCCGACAAAAATCCCATCGATCATCTGATAAAGGGCCGAAGCTAACATACTGACCGCCCCAGGGACTGCGGCAATAAAAAACAGCTTTAGGGGCGGAGTATTGGAAAATAAGGTGTGCGAATTCATATATTATGTCCTCTCCATAGGTTCATTCTATTATTCTTTTTGAAATTCTTCATACAGCCGGTCCGCAAAGAAATCCAGCGCGTCCGCAAACAAAGAAGGAAACTGCTGTAACGTTTTCTCGATTGCCCGCTGTTCCGCTGCATAAACGCTTTTCATAACCTTTTGCGTATAGGCCTTCCCGCTGTCGGTTAGGCGGATGTTCTTTTCTCTTGTCTTTCCCCGCGCCAAAAGCGTTATATAGCCGGCTTCTATGAGTTCTTTTACAATCGTATTAATTGTGGTTTTGGGGATCAGCCACTCTTCACAGATCTGTTTCTGGGAGTGCAGATTTCCATCGTCCAGCGCATAAAGCAGCGCCAGCATGTTCTCGTTAATCCCCAGCTTTTTCGCGCTCAAATAATAAGTGCCGTCAATTTTGTTCATAGCTACCGCAATCCGCCGGACAATTTCAAAGTTCTGATCCATGCAAACCCCTCCCAGTACGAAATCGTACTTATTGTAATACGATTTCGTACTGTTGTCAAGGAAATTTTTTTCCTAAAACTATGCCGCTTCCTGAGGCGCCGGCTGTAAAAGCTGTCCGCGGCGAACGTTGATCTGGCCGGCGGACGCAAACCGGCTCAATGTCCCCCGGCGGACCGGGCGTTTTCCGCGCTTTTTCCGCGCTGATCGGCCGGGAATATCCAAACGCTAACTTTGCCGGGTATTCCGCCTCTACCGAAACGCCGATTTTTATGGTAATATTATTAGGAGTATTATCCGCCTGTCTTTTATCGGCGGCCGCTCTTGCGGCAGCCGTCTTATTGGAACTGCTGTCTATGATAGCGCTGTTTGCCTTCCCGCAAAAAATTTGCAGAAGGTATGGCGGCCAGCGCCACGAAATAAAATTGCGAGGTGTCAACTATGAGAAATCACTACCCCCACAAGCACAACCATCAGCTGCTGTGTGAAACCGTTCCTTCCCTGCGGTATCAGGAGGGCGAGGACTTTTTTAAATGGCAGGAAACGGCCAGAACAAAATTAGCACAGCTTCTGGGGCTTCCGTTTGAAAGGTGCGACCCGGAATTTCAGCTGGACTACGTCCAGGATAAAGGTCCTTATACCGATACCCGTTTTTCCTTCCAAAGCGAAAAGGGGTATTATGTCCCCTGTCATCTGCTCCAGCCAAAAACACTGGACCCCAAAAAACCGGTGTTTATCTGCCTGCAGGGGCATACTACCGGCATGCACGTCTCCTTAGGAATAGAGAAAAATCCGGTTGACAAGGAAGATATTGTGGATGTAGACGCGGCTTATGCCCTGGAAGCTTTAAACCGCGGATATTGTGTGATTTTATTGGAACAACGCAACTTTGGCGAATGCGGAGGGAACGAACAGGGGCCTGACTGTTACCTTTCCACAATGACCGCTCTGCTTTTGGGGCGCACTACCATTGGGGAACGGGTTTGGGACGCCCAGCGGATGATCGATGTTTTGGAAGCCAATTTCCCCGATTTAAACCTGGAAAAGCTGGCTTGCCTGGGGCTCTCCGGAGGAGGTACCGCCACTACCTACATCTCATGCCTGGAGCCAAGAATTAAATATATTGTGGTGGCAGGGGCCTTGTGTACCTTTAAACATTCCATTGCCGCCATGTACCATTGCAGCTGCAACTATGTGCCAAAAATCGCCGAATATTTTGATATGGGGGATTTAGGCGGGCTGTTCGCTCCGAGAAAATTTTTAGATGTAGCGGGGGACGTGGACCCCATCTTCCCAGTCGAGGGCGTGATGGAGGCTTATCATCAGATTGAAAAACAGTATCAGGCGGCAAACGCTCCAGACGCCTGCAAAATGCTCGTAGGACACGGTCCTCATCGTTTTTTCAACAAGGAAGCTTGGGACATCATCGATTCTTTTTTTAAGGACTGAATGCTGGCGATTAATCCTGTGATCCAATGAAAAAAATAGCGAAAGCCTTGAAAACTGTCCTGGCAGTTCGGATAAAACGCTCCGCCCCCAACACCGGAAACTGGGGGGACGGGGCGTTTATTTTTGTCTTAACTGAGCTCCAAAAAAGCCCCTTTCTTTTATGGGCGATTGGTGTTTCCTTTATTTTCTAATTGTAAATTTTGTCGAATATTGTTGAAAAATCTTTCCGGAAACGATACAATTAATCGTAATATGGCTGGGTTGCTTCTTAGCAATAACGATATATCGCCAGGAGGTTTGATATGGGAAAAAAACTATCTGTTAAGTTTGTCTGCGCCCTTTTGTGCGCCGCGATACTGACGGGTGCGCTTGCTATGCCGGCAGCGGCCCAGGATGGTCAGATTTCTACTGATTTATTGGAAGAAGTCGCGGAAGATTATGAAGTGAATGAGGATTTTTTGGAGCTGATTTCCCGGTATTATTGGCTCAAGGAATCCACTTTTTTGGACTGTGCGGTAAAGTATAAGCTTCCCGCCCAATACGTCCAGCGTTTTGTAGAGGATTATTTCGTTTTCAAAAAAGGGGATGACTTTGAGTATATCCCGGTGGATCACAGCCTTCCGAAAAACTCCTATGATTGGAGCCTCCTTGTCCGGGGGGACGAGGACCATGAAGTGTGGTATGAGCAAAACGGCGTCCCTCTTGCCCGAAAGGGAATTGACGTTTCCGAATTTCAGGGGGATATCAATTGGGAGAAGGTAAAAGCCCAGGGGATTGATTTCGCTTTCATCCGGCTGGGATACCGAGGATACAGCACTGGAAAAATCAATCTGGACAAAAAATTCAAAAAAAATATGGAAAATGCTATAAACGCGGGAATACAGGTAGGGGTGTATTTCTACTCCCAGGCAATCACCACCAAAGAAGCGGTGGAGGAAGCCCAGTTCGTTTTAGATTATCTGGACGGATACGATATTGCCTACCCGGTAGTGTTTGACATTGAGGGCGCTCCTTCCGCCAGCGCCCGCACCAACAAACTCACCCCGCAAAAGGCGTCTAATATTGCCATCGCCTTCTGTGATGAAATCCAGCAGGCGGGGTACGAAACCATGGTGTATTCTTATACAAAATACTTTGTGGAAAAAATGGACCTTTCTCTTCTTACCCAGTATAATACCTGGCTCGCCCAGTATTATGAACAGCCGTTTTTTCCCTACGAGTTTGATATTTGGCAATACACTAGCGCTGGCAAGGTCAATGGTATCAAAGGACATGTGGATATGAATCTGCATTTTATAGATTGATAGTTTTGGGGGCGCCATGGAAAAAAGGCGCCCTTTTTTCATTAAATTTTATGTTTTCGACTTTAAAAAACACGCATAATATGTTATTCTAATGAATAGAGGAAATATAGCTGAGAAGGGGAAATTAATCTATGGATCTTGCAGAGTTGATCTGCCGTCTCAGCGGCGATGGGGACCTTAAACAAGCATGTATTGAGTTTTTTGATATTCTGCCCTGCGGAATTTGTCAGGTGCGGATAGACGAAGAGCTCTCTTTCGTATACGCCAATGAATTTTTTTATCAGACATTTGGGTTTTCTTCCCACAAGGACGCCTCACAGATTAGCCGTGCCAAAGATTTAGTTCACCCTGAGGATTTCTCTCTTGTCAGAGATCAGATCAAAAATAATATTGCCCAGGGAATCTATAGTTTTGAGTTGGAGCACCGGCTTTTTCATAAATCCGGCAAGCTGATATGGGGTCTTATCCGGTGCCGGTACAGTCCAAGTATGCCAAAACAGTTAATCTGTGTGTTTCTGGATATTTCCCAGCGAAAAAATACCGAGGAACGGCTGCGTATCAGCGAAGAAGAAAACCGGATTGCCTTTGAACTTACGGACACTACTATGGCCATTTACAATCTGGCCGCCAAAACCCTCATTCTTCCTCCTAAAGCGGCATATGATTTAAATCTTCCCATTGTGGTGGAGGACGTTCCTTATAGTATTGTGAAACGCAAAATGATCGCTCCGGAATCGGAGGAGGAATATATTTTCAATTTTCAGCAGATACAAAGCGGCAATCCAAACGGCGTTTTTACCCTTCAGGTGAAGGACAGAGACGGGGTGTGGCGTTGGCTGCGCTCCAAGTACGCACTGATCTTTGATGAAGGCGGAAACCCTTTGCGGGCGGTAATCACCCTCGAGGATATCACCCGGCAGCGGGAAAATGAGTTGGCTTATCAGAAATGGGTCCAATATTTTTCCGTGGAACGGGAAAACAGTATCGGTTATTACGAATATAATCTTACACGGGACTTGTACGCGGGAAACCGGGAGGAAAATATCTGGCAGCTTCCGCCGGAAATCTCTACGTTTACCGGTGCAGTAAACTATGTAAAGGAACATCTCATTTACGAAGAGGACCTGGCAAAATACACCGAATCCTTTTGTCGGGAAGCGCTGCTTACCAAATTTTACAGTGGTCAGCAGGAGGTCATCTTGGAACACCGGCGCAAACGCAAGGATGGTTCTCCCTTTTGGGTATTGGGGACTATCCAGCTTCTTTCGGATCCATATACCAGTGATATAAAGGCGTTTGTGTTAATTAAGGACATCGATGACTATAAAAAGATGGAGCTTTCTCTGCAGAACTTGATTGAACAGGACGCTTTGACCGGACTGCTCAACAGAAGCGCGTTTATTGATAAAGTAAAAAGCGTACTGGCCCGGGACACCAGCGCCAGGCATTCCCTGATCATGCTGGATATTGATCACTTTAAGCGCCTGAACGATACTCTCGGCCATCAGTTCGGCGACCAGGCTCTCGTCCATTTGGCGGGGCTTTTAAAGAGTACTTTGCGCGCTGGGGATTTGTGTGGACGCTTGGGGGGAGACGAGTTTATGGTCTTTCTGCGGGATGTGCCCGCGGACGTGGATATCCGCCCCCGGCTGGAAAATATCCGGCAGATTATGCGTCAGGAGTATAAAGACAACATCCAGGTTTCCGCTAGCATGGGGGTTTCTTATTTCCCCCAGGACGGCGAGTCCTTTGAGGTTTTATACCACAAGTCCGACGTGGCCCTATATGAGGCTAAACGCTCCGGCCGATCTTGTTATATGATTTATTCTCCAGATATGGAAGCCCCGCAATAGCAGCCGTGTTATCCAGCAGGCAGACCTCTGCCTGCTGTTTTCTTTTCCCCCGCGGTTTTGAAACCGTGCATTTGTGTAAAATTTGAAAGAAACCGCTTGAAAAGTGAAAGGCAAAGTGGTATTCTCAATAAGCGGTCAAATCTGACCGATTTTAGTAAAAAGGAGGAAAAATAGGTGGACATATGCGGCCGAAGCGCCAAAATAGGCAGTGATATTCATTTGTGCAGGAAACGCGGCCGGGCGCCGCTCATTTTTCCCTTGGCATAGCCGTCGTTTTCGCGGAATGTCTATCGCTCCATGGGATAACCGGCAGGTCCGGTTGTTTTATGGGGCGGTTGCTGATTTTTGGGCTTCCTTGCTGTACTCTCAAAGACAGGAGGAATAACCAATGGAAAAAGAAAACAAATTTGACTTGCTCAACGATTTGTTGGAGCACAAGGATTTCCACCGCTTCCGGGAAGCAATTTCTCGGATGAACGAAGCGGATATCGCGGATTTTATCGAGGGCCTCTCCCAAAACAACGCTACTCTGGCTTTTCGTACCCTGCCAAAAGGATTGGCGGCGGAAACCTTTTCCAAACTCCCCCCGGAAACCCAGCGGACAATCATAAATTCCATCACAGAACAGGAGCTTTCCTTTATCGTGGAAGAGCTTTCGGTGGACGATGCGGTGGATATGCTGGAAGAGCTGCCCGCCAATGTGGTAATCCGGGTGCTGGAGCATGCGACCCCCGAAACCCGTAAGGTAATCAACGAATTTTTAAACTATCCAGAAAATTCCGTGGGCAGCATTATGACCGTGGAATACACCTCTCTGCGGGCGCATATGACCGTACAGGACGCTATTAAGCATATCCGCCGGATAGGGGAGGATCGGGAGCTGATCTATACCTGTTATGTGACGGACAACCGCCGGATACTGGAAGGAGTTGTCACGGTAAAAGAGCTGCTTTTGGCCCAGGATAACCAGCGGATTGAGGACTTGATGGAAAGGAATGTCATCTGTGCAGCAACCACCGAGGATCAGGAGGACGCCATCCAGCAGATGATGAAATACGACTTTATTTCCCTTCCGGTAGTGGATCTGGAAAAACGGCTGGTGGGTATTGTCACCGTAGACGATGTCATGGATGTGATGCAGCAGGAGGCCACGGAAGACTTTGAAAAGATGGCGGCTATGGCTCCATCGGAACGACCTTATTTGAAAACTACCGTCTTTTCCCTGGCAAAAAACCGGATTGCCTGGCTTTTGGTGCTGATGATTTCCGGCATGGTTACCGGAGGAATTTTGGGGAAATACGAAGCGGCGTTTTCCACCATGCCCCTGCTTGTCACTTTTATCCCCATGCTCACCGATACCGGAGGCAACGCCGGCAGCCAGAGCAGTACCTTAGTTATTCGGGGAATGGCGGTAGGGGATATTAAATCCGAGGATTTTTTGCGGGTCTTATGGAAGGAACTTCGGGTCAGTATTTTGGTCGGCGCGGTGTTAAGCGCAGTGAACTATCTGCGGCTGATGATCTCCTATCCCGGGAACAAAGGCGTCGCTCTCACAGTATCCCTGGCCATGTTCGCCACAGTGATGATGGCAAAAACCATCGGCGGCGTTTTGCCCATGGCCGCCAAAGTGCTGCACGCGGACCCGGCAATTATGGCCGCTCCCCTGATTACCACTATTGTGGATGCCGGTTCGCTGATTATTTATTTTACTATCGCCCAGCGACTGCTGGCTTTATAAAAGAAAGGTTTGGGCCCTTAAGGGCCCAAACCTTTCTTTTTTTCAGAGGTCTAATTTTTCTTTTGCTGGGAATAGGAGAATACCAGCAAAAGAATGATAATACCCTGTACTACCTGCCGTCCCGCCTGGGAGATATTGATGATAACCAGTAAATCGTCGATCACCGTCATAATGATAGCTCCGGCGATGGTGCCGCCGTAGCCGCCCCGGCCGCCGGTAATCGCGGTTCCGCCGATAACCACTGCCGCCAGGTTTGTTGTAGCGTATTTGGTCCCCGTATCCAGATAACTGGTGCCGGTAAATCCTACTAGCAAAAATCCGGTGATCGCGGCCGTAATACCGGAGATAATGTATACCGAAAAGATAATTCCGCTTACATTGATCCCGGAAAAACGAGCGGCCTTTTGGTTGATTCCCACAGCGTAAATTTTCCTGCCATAAGGGGTGAACTTCAATACAGTAATTACCACCACTGACAAAATAAACCACAGCACTAAAATTCCGGAAACCCTGCCGAAAATATTGTTTCCGCACATCTCCCGCAGCAGCGGCGCCGTATTACCTTTGGGCGCGCCGCCCGAATAGATCATATAAATTCCCTGTACAATGGTGCCCACGCCCAGCGTCATAATAAACGGCGGTATCTTTAGAAACTTAATACCCATGCTGTTGACCAGTCCTACTCCCGCCCCCACAGCCAAAACTGTCAAAACCGCCGCTGGCAGGTTTTGGTTTTCCCCATACATCACCTGGGAACCGACAATATTGGCGAAGGTAATCACATAGGCGATGGAAAGATCAATTCCTCCCGTAAGTACCGCAAACGTCTGGCCGATGGAGGCGATCCCCACAAAGGCCGCAAGACGCAGCATGGTCAGGATATGATCCATTTTTAGATATCCGGGGGAAATGATCTGGGCGATAATTAAAATTGCCGCCAGACCGATGTAGACAACTGCCTGAGGTCCGCCGATTGCCATCAAATTCCCTGCGCGGCCTCTTTTTAAGGTTTTCTCTGCCATAAATTATCCTCCTTCCCCCGCATCAATTCATCGCCCGCTTTTCTTTAATGGCGGGCAGGGAGAGCACCACGATCAAAATCAGTCCCTGGAACACAAACTGATAATAGGAACTGACCCCGATCAGGTTTAACATGTTGTTGATCACTGAGATGATAAACACCCCCGCTACCGTTCCCATCAAATCTCCTACCGCCCCAGTGAGCAAAATACCGCCTACCACCGATGCGGTTACCGCATTCATGGAGTACTGCTTTCCTAAGCGGGGATCGGCGGAAAACATCTGTGCCGACAGAAATATCCCGGCCACCGCCGCCAGCAGGCTGCCTAAGATATACACCTTGATTTTTATTCGATCCACCTTGACACCGGTAGAATAAGCAGCGCTTTCATTCCCGCCGATTGCTCGGAGGGCTTTTCCATAAGGGGTGTAATTAGTAAGGGTGCGTACAAAAAGAAATATGAGTATCAGCAAAAACAGCGCCACCGGTATATGAAAGACATCCCCCGTTAAAAATTTTGCGAACGGCCGGTGGATTTTTCCTCCCGGTTCGTTCATCAAAAGAAGCGCCGCACCCTCGTAAATAGCGGTGGTCGCTGTGGTGGTGATAATCGGCGGGATTTTCGCTTTGCTGATAATAACGCCGTTAGCTATTCCGCAGCACAGCCCCACACCCAGTCCGCCGAATATGGGCAGAACAAACCCCACCGGGCTGTCCGGGTTCATCAGCAGCACGCAAGCCACGTTGGAAAGAGCCACCGTAGCCCCCAGAGACAGATCAATCCCGCCGGTAAAGATAATCATTCCCTGAGCGAAGGCCACCATTAAAAGGGGGAAACTGGTAAGCAGCAGATTTTTAAAGTTTCCCACAGTTAAAAAATTCTCGTCAAACAAGCTTGCGGCCACAATCAGCGCCAGCAAAAAGGCGTAAATAAGCATTACATTTCCGTACCGGTTCTGAAAATATTTATCTTTGAATATGTAATTGCACGCTGATTTTATTTTCATAGGGTCCTTTCCCCCTTATTTGCCAAGCTAGCTCCGTAGGCGCAGTACATAATATTTTCTTCGGTGATCTCTTCCCCTTGAAGTACCGCGCTAATTGTCCCCTCATACATGACCGCCACTCGGTTGCTCATTCCGATTACTTCCATCAGGTCGCTGGAATACATGATTACCGCCACGCCGCTACGGGCCAGATCGTGCATGATATTATAAAACTCCCGCTTGGCTTCCACATCGATTCCGCGGGTAGGCTCGTTGAATAGCACCACCTTGGGGTTGATGGCCAGTTCCTTGCCTAAAACCACCTTCTGCTGATTGCCTCCGGAAAGGCTAGCGACTTCATTTCGCAGGGAGGCCAGCTTGATGGCCAGTTTTTCTTTCATATCCAGAGAGAATTTCTTCTCTTTTTTCCCGTCAATGAAAATTCCCAGCTTTTTACGCTGGTCAAGACTAATAATCGCCAGATTTTCACGGATGGATCGCAGCAAAAACAACCCTTCGTTTTTCCGGTCCGCCGGGACCAGCGCCAAGCCCTGTTTAATCGCTTGCTTGGCGTTTCCTATTTTAAGCGATTCGCCTGCTGTGATAATTTCCCCTGTTTCTCTGGGCAAAATCCCATAAATCGCGTTAAAAAGCTCCGTCTGCCCATGGCCCTGCAGACCGGCAATTCCTAAAATTTCTCCCCTGCGCACAGAAAATGAAATATCACGAAGGTGCTTAGGGACATTTAAATTCTTTACCTGGAAAATAATTTCCTGTTCCGGCTGGGTTTTTTCCGGAAAGATATTTTGTAGCGACCGGCCCACCATCATTCGGATCAGGTCGTCCTCAGTAATTTCGGAAATTTTTTTGGTATCCACATAGCTTCCGTCTTTAAATACCGTCACTCGGTCGCCGATTTCAAATACCTCTTCCAGTCGGTGAGAAATAAAAATAATGGTCTTCCCCATGGAAATCATCGACCGGATAATTTCATACAGTTGGGTCACTTCCTTCCTTGCCAGGGCGGAAGTAGGTTCGTCCAGGATAATTAGTTCCGGCTGGCGGATAAGGATTTTTACAATTTCCGCCATTTGCTGCTGGGCCACCGGCAGGTCTTTTACCATGGTCTGCAGATCCAGCTCGATCCCGTATTGGCCCATTACCTCCTGGATACTGGATTCAATTTGTTTGCGGTCCACCAGCCCAAATTTTTTGGTAGGCTCAATACTCAGGTAAATATTTTCCGCTACGGTCATTTCATTTACCAGCGTCAGCTCCTGATACACCATAGCGATCCCCATCTTTTGGGCCTCCAGCGGATTTTTTATCTTTACCGCCTTCCCATTAAAAAAGATTTCCCCACTGTCGGCCTGATAAAGCCCGGAGAGGATTTTTAGTATTGTGCTTTTCCCGGCACCGTTTTCCCCCGCCAGCACCATTACTTCCCCTTTTTTACAGGAAAAATCAACCTCTTTCAGGGCCTTGACGCCAGGGAAGGATTTGCAAATATGGCTCATCCTCAAAATTTCTTCCGACAAAGCAGTTCCTCCTTTTTTCCACTTTACATAAAGATGAGGGCCTTCGCGGGCGGGATAGAACCTCTCTCTTCCCGCCCTGGACCGATATCATTTATTTGGAGTACAGTTCTTTGAGCTCTTCCTTGGTTAGATCGGTTTCGCACCAATAGCTGTCCGGAAGCTCAGGATCATAATAATCATCGATGTTTTCCTGTGTAATCACACCTAATTCCATCTGGATAATCGGTTCCGCCTCGGTGCCCTGCAGGTCCGCAATACAGGCGTTGAGAGCTACTCTCGGGGTAGCGGTGGAAATCACCGGCGCTACAGAAGAAAATCCTTTCTCCGCGTTTTCTTTCCAGGCGCGCAGGAATCCATTGTTGCCCTCTCCAGACATGGGCACCAAGGGACGGCCTACGGAATTAAACACGTCGATTGCGGCTTGGGTCATGGCGCCGCCCTGACTCCAAATGGCGTCGATCTCTTCAAAAGCAGACACATAGCTTTCCACGATGCCTTTGCCTTTGGCATAGTCGCAGTCACCGTTGGCTTCCGCCAAAATTTCAATGTCCGGATACTGGGAAAATACACTTTCCGCACCTTTACGGCGGTATTCGTTGGAGGTAACGCCGGCGGTAGCGTTCAGAATACAAATTTTTCCTTTGCCGCCGATAGCGTCCGCTATAAACTGAGCGCCCAGGCGCCCGAATTCTTCCTCATCCTGTTTGATAATAGTGGTCTGATTTTCCGTATCTACGAAGTTATCAAAAGACGCTACACGGATCCCTTTTTCAAAGCATTCTTCCACTACCGGGACCAGCGCCGTGGAGGACGCCGCATCAATCAGGATAATATCGCAGCCCTTTGTCATCAGGTCTTTAATATCGCTGATCTGTTTGGCAACGTCGTGGTTGGCATTGGTGGTGTAGTACTCGCTGATAACCCCTTCGGCCTTGAGTTTCTCCGCCTCAGAGATAAACTCCTGGTTTTGCTGCACCCAGAAAGAGATCGACAGGGCGTTACAGGACATTCCTACCTTGTACGGGCCTTCCTTGCAGGGTCCGCTGCGGGTTTCGCTCTGCGCGGCGGCAGCGTCGTCCGCGGGAGCCGCGTCGTCCGCCGGGGCGTCAGCGCTGGCCGGCGGGGTATCGGCCGCGGGCTGGGAAGAGGAACAGCCGGCAAAGACGCCCAATACCATTGTCATTGCCAAAAGTAAAGCGATCACCATTGTTGTTGTTTTTTTCATTTTTGTCACTCCTTTTAATCGTTATATACACCCGCTATGTTTTCAAAGCGGGAACTTGCGCCAAGTTTACTCCGAAAGCCGGATCCCTTTTAAAAAGTTTTCCTCATAGTTGGTTTTGTTCTGGTAAGGGGCTAAAATTACATCCGCATAGGGGAAAGAAGCATCCAGCTCTCCCAGCACCTTCATGCAATCCCAATACATCCAGTCCGCATAATGGACGATGGTAGCGGCGATGCTACGTTGTATTCCGTGAAGTTCCCCTTCCGTACAGTGCACGCCAGGAATACAGGCCAACTCCAGCGGAAGTTCCAGCGCCATACAGATGTAGTATCCGTACAGAGCGTGGCTTACGGGCGGGTTTCCCACTAAGTATGGTTTTTCCATCCACCGGCGGCGATTATCTTTGTTGTATTCCGGCGGCTTGCCCACGTCGTGAAGCAGTCCCCCGGCCACCAGCAGGTCGATATCGATGGGCAGGGCGGGGTACATGGCCAGCAGCGCCTCCCCGATCCCCTTGGAAATTTTTGCGGTTCCACACAGGTGCGCCGCCTGGCTGGCGTTTTTCTGCACCAGCACATCCAGGGCGCCCGACCCCTGTAGCTCATGGACGGCGGTAAAGCCGTTAAGAAACAGGGACGCGGCCCAGGCTTCCACCACATAATCCCTCATCTGGGGATCCTTGATTTCCCCCAGCATAGGGGACAGGTCCTCCTTTACGTTGGCGCGAATGGAATCGGGAACCGGAAATGGTTTTTTCATCAATGCCTTTACCTCCTTACTTCTTTTATCAATTGGGCTATCAATCTATTTTAATGGTACCGGTTCCATATTTTTTAAAAAATAATATTGAGGGAATACGTCCTGAATAGATTCCGCCTTCTCAACCGCGGCCTCAATCCAAGAAGAGAAAAATTAAACGCTCTATATGGAACCGGTACCATTTTTAAATAAAGAAAACATTTTCTTTTCTTTACAAGGCATCTCTGATCAATTTCACTATAATTATTTTAATAACTTCTTCTTTTTTATTAATTATATTCGAATAAACCAATTATGTAAATCGATTTTTATTCGTATTTGAACTAATTATTACTGCATTTTGTGATATTTTATATAAAGACAAACGAAACAGAACGGCATCTCTGCCATCCTGTTTCGTTTCCGGGGGTATTCTAGTATAAGGTATGGAACCTGGGACGTGAGACAATCACATTCCAGGAAGTGTGGGCAAATAACTATGGAACAGCGGTTTTCTACCCTTGATAACCGTACAGTTCCCTTGCTTTTTCCAAAGAAACTTTTTTGCGGCGGATGTCGCTTTCAATTTCTTCTTTGGGACGATCCTTGGGGTTTCCGTAACCGGCGCCGCCGCCGATAGCTACCAGCATCCGATCGCCTTTGTTCAGCACCCGGCTGCCTTTGGACGGAAGATCCTCTTGCGTTCCATCGGCATGGTACAGCTTAATATACGCCTTAGTGCCGTCCTGTCCGCCCGCTACCCCTTTCGCAGGGTATTTAAACCGGTCGGAGTATACTGTCATATTTACATTGTCTTCCAAAATTTCGTATTCCCTATACGCGCCCAGCCCGCCTCTGTGTCGGCCGGCTCCGCCGCTGTCGCAGCGCAGATCGTACCGGGTAACGCGGAAATATTTCTGCTCGATTTCTAAGCTTTCTACCGGGGAGTTGGTGCAGTTGCCCAGCGGGTCATCCAGTTGGTCCGCACCGTCGTATTTGATGCTGGCTCCATAGCCGCCGCCCAGCTGATCGCTGATGGCAACAAAGCCTTCCTTTTCATCCCCTGCCCACTGCAGGTTTACTTCGGTACGCTGATCGTACCCCTGAGCGGGTACCCTTTGGGGAAGCACATCTTCAAAGGCCTTCAACACTGCCTGGAATACACGCATAATGATAACGTTTCTTCCTTCCACCGGGGCAAATTCCTTGGGGTTCAGCAGGCACCCCTTCGGGGCGAAGATGTGCACCGGCCGGTAGGAGCCGTCGTTGATGGGGAAGGAGGGGTCGGTCATAATCATTTTCAGCATGGTATAAGTGGCGGAAACCGTGGAGGAGAAGGGGCAGTTGATCGCCGTTGTCACCTGCGGGCAGGTACCGGTAAAGTCTACCCATACCTCGCTGCCTTCTACAGTGACCTTGGCTTTGATCACCAGCGGTTCGTCGTGGATACCATCGTCGTCCGCCATACATTCCCCGTAATACACCCCGTCGGGAATTTCCTCTAAAGCTGCGCGCATTACTTTTTCTGCGTAATCCAAAAACTCTTCGCAAATCTCCATAAAGGTATCATATCCATATCGCTCAATCAGCCCATGCACCCTGCGCCGGCCGGTTTCATTGGCCACCAACTGGGCGTTGATGTCCCCGATGGTATCCCTTGGGATACGCAGGTTGGAACGCAGCACCTGTTCTAAAATACCGCCGTTCCAGTCGCGGCTGACAGAGAACACCATGGGGCAGAAACGGAACCGTTCCTCAAAAATATCCCTGGCGTAAAGGTTAAAACCAGCCGAGTGCCCCAGATCCGCATGATGGCCGGTGGTACCCGCAAAGGCTACCAGCTTGCCGTCGTGAACGATGGGGGAGAAAATATAGATATCCGACTGATGCTGGCCGCCGCTGTAAGGATCGTTTAGGATAATCGCGTCGTCCTCAGTCAGGTTGGTGGCGTCGATCTTGCTCAGCGCCCCGGTAAGCGCCCGGCTTACCGAATTCATGTGCAAAGGCTGATCCTGAGGCTGGGCCAAAATCCGGCCTTTCGCGTCCGCCAGGAAGGTAGAACAGTCCGCCGCTTCACGGATAACCACCGAATAGGCGCTGCGCAAAAAGTCCGCGCTCATCTCTCTGGCTACCGACATCAAATTGTTGGTAAGTATATTAAATAAAGCAATATCTTTTGCCATAATTAATTTTCCTCCTTCTCTAAGATCAGGCTGCCGTTCTTCTGAAGTTTGGCGGTCCAGGTCTGGGGAACCACGCAGGTGGAAGTTTCATCCTCGATTACCGCCGGGCCCTGGATAACCGCATCCTTGGGAAGCCGGGACCAGGTATAGAACCGGCAGTCTTTCCACTCGCCGCCCATGAGAGCTTTTTGGACTACATATTCTTCTTTGTCCACCGCTTCATCGTATTTCATGCCGCTGAGCAGATCATTGTCCTGGGGAACAATCGTTTTCAAGCGGTAGTTTACAATCTCCACCAGATTCTGAGGGGAGTTAAAGCCGTAACGGGCGCGATGCACTTCGTGGAACGCGTTGGTAATCTCTTCCCCATTTTCCGGAATATGATCAAAGTCCACCTGAAGCTCAAACGCTTGGCCTTGGTAACGGGCGTCCACCGCATATTGGAATTTCAGGTTTTCCCGTTTGAAGCCGTAGTTTACCATATCTTGGACCGCTTTATCCTGCATTTTTTCAAACTGATTTTTCAAATCCTCCGGGGAGGTTTCCACACACAGGGAAACCTTGGTCTGCACATAATCGCGGATAATATCCGCTACCAGCAGTCCGAAAGAGGACAACAGGCCTGCGTAGCAGGGAACCAAAACCTTTTTCATCCCCAGCTCGCCGGCGATGGACGCCGCCATCAAAGCGCCCGCGCCGCCAAACGCCACCATGGTGTAGTTTCTGGCGTCGTAGCCCCGTTCGGTGGAGGCAAGGCGCACCGCCTGCATGGTGTTGGCCTCCATTACCCGGCAAATAGCCTCCGCCATTTCGTCTGGGGTAGTTCCCAGCTGCTGCGCAATTTCTCCGATGACTTTCCGGCTCTTCTGTGGATCCAGCTTATAGTTGCCTCCGGCAAAATGATCCGGACGAAGCAGTCCCCGATAGGCCATGGCGTCCGAAAGGGTAGGCTTGGTACCTCCCCGGCAGTAACATGCCGGGCCTGGATCCGCCCCAGCGCTTTGAGGGCCAACCTGCAGCATTCCACCTCCGTCTACCCAGGCGATGGAACCGCCGCCCGCGCCTACGGTGACAATATCCAGCATGGGTACCGCAATCGCGTTTCCATCGATTTCATTGGTAGTGGAAACCAGCGGATTTCCTTTGTTGATTAAACATACGTCGGCGCTGGTTCCGCCGATATCCAGGGTGATAATATCCTCTATTCCCACCTGTTTTGCCATAAACACCGCGCCGGTAACGCCTGCCGCCGGTCCGGAAAGCAAGGTCCGGGCAACTTCCTTGCGCAGAGCGTCCATAGGGATAACACCGCCATTGGATTGGGTGATGAAGATTTCTCCGCCGAACCCGCGCGCCTGCAGCTGATGATACAGACTTTCTATGTAACGGATCATAACTGGAGCGATATAAGAGGTAATGGCTACCGTACTGGTTCTCTCATACTCGCGGAATTGAGGAAGGATTTCATAAGACGCGGTTACGATACAATCGGAAATTTCCTCTTCGATAATTTTTTTCGCCATTTTCTCATGTTTTTCACTGGCGTAGCTGTGAAGGAAGCATATCCCCACAGATTTTACCCCCTGCTCTTTGAGCTGGCCGGCGATCTGCCGAATTTGGGCCTCTGATAAAGGAATAATCACTTCTCCCTGGGCACTCAGACGCTCGGTTACCGGATATACCAGATTTCTTGGAACCACCGGCGCTGGACGCTGATAAAACAGATCATAAATATTGGTTTTGTCCCCTCGAAGAATTTCCAGCGTATCCGCAAAGCCTTCGGTCACCAAAAGGGCGGTTGATACGCCTTTGCGCTCCAGAACAGCGTTGGTGGCTACGGTAGAACCGTGAAGCATTTCCGCCGTATTGGACCAGTCTTTCATCAATTTGTCCGCGCCCTCAATAACCGCTTCTTCCGGATGGGAAGGCGTGGATGCAACTTTGAGGGTTTTTAACTGGGTTTTTCCGTTTACATCTTCAAACAGAATAATGTCGGTAAAGGTACCGCCAATTTCCGCCGCGAATTTCTTTTTTATACTCATGTCTCGCTTTCCTCCTGCAAAATTTTAAATGGTAAGGTTTCGGGGGGCAAGTTTGTTTGATGCAAGTTGCTCCTATCTCACGCGCCGAAAAGCGCGATACTATTCAAACCGCATAGCTGCTCAGAGTCAGTATAAAAATATTGTACCATATCGTCACTTCTTCCGGCGCGGGCCTTCCCAGAGAAAAACCCGCGCCTTTTTTAGTACAAATTAATAAGGACAGCCGCAAACCAGCAGCACCGAAGAATAATGGAACTGAGTTTCGCCGGTACGCAGGCAAACTCGGGAGTTTTCACTCATTTCACAAAGCTTTTCATGAGGGACCAGTTCGATGGGAATATCGCCGAACAATTTTCTGTACTCTTCCAAAAGAGCCGGAGACGCTTTTTCAATCTCGTTGGCTATATATACTTTTTCAATAATGCATTCTTCCAGGATCCCCTCAATCACCGGTACCAGTGGAGGGATTCCCAGAGTAAAGGCCAAATCAACCCGTTCTACCCCCTTGGGAAGCGGCATGGCCGCGTCTGAAACCAACATAGTATCCAAATGAGTCATTTTGGACAGCGCATTGTTTACCGCAGGATTTAAAATTCCCTTTTTAATCATCTCGATCTCCCTTTCTATCTTTTCTGTTTTACTAGTTGCTTACATCAAACAATTTAAACAATCAATAGGGGCATCCGCTTACTAAAATAACGGAAGAATAATGATAATGGAACTCGCCGGTACGGATGGCTACTGAAACTTTATCTGCCAGCCTGCAAAACTCGGTGTGAGGCACACATTCGATAGGAATGTTGTACTGGCCGAGAATTTTTTCATACTGGGTATAAAGCTCAGGGGAATGTTCTTTCATTTCACTAGCCATATACGCCTTCTCTATGATACATTCTGCCAGCATACCTTTTACCACTGTGGTGATCTCCGGGACCCCCGGAGTATATGCCAGATCCACACGATTGATATGTACCGGCAGCTCCATCGCGGCGTCGCTGATCATCATGGTATCATGATGGGCCATTTTAGATACATGATAATTGATCTCCGAGTTGACAATTCCACTTTTAAACATTTACTTTCCCTCCTGTAATATGGTTTTATATTGCTCTATAATTTCGCATCCCCGGCTGGTTCCAATCCGGCTGGCACCTGCCCCGATCATAGCAAGGGCCTGCTCAGCTGTACGAATCCCGCCGGCAGCTTTAATTTTGATTTTACCGCCTACCCAGTCTTTCATTAACGCCACATCCTGTACAGTGGCCCCTCCTGTGCCAAACCCGGTGGAGGTTTTGATAAAATCAGGCAGCACCTCCAGAGAAATCTCACAGAGTTTTTCCTTTTCTTCCTGTGTGAGATAACAGTTCTCAAAAATCACCTTTGAAGTAGTTTTTCTGTCCCTGCACACTTCCACAATCCTGGACATCTCCTCCTGAATATAAGCCCAGTTGCGGTTTTTCACTTCCACCAGGTTGACCACATAATCCACCTCGTCCGCCCCTTTTTCAATGGCGTCGACGGTTTCAAACACCTTGGTTTCTATTGTGCACTGTCCCAGCGGAAAACTGACCGCCGCATCGATGAGTACGCCCTTTCCCTTGATAATAGAAGCACAGAAAGGAATGGGTGCGTTGTTGATAGCCACGGTTTTAAACCCGTACGCAACCGCCTTCTCACAGTGGGTCCGCAGCTCCTCATTGGAAACATAAGGTTTCAGCAAAGTCTGATCGATACATTTGGCCAGCTGGGTCACCGTTAACTTTTCTCCCATAACATTTCTCTCCTTTTGGGCTTACATCTTGGCAAGCCGGCGGTAAATTGGTTTTAAGGCGTAATAGGCAGCGTTAAACACTTCCTTATAGGAACGGTAAACCGACTGGGCCTTGATATCAGGGAGGGCAGTTTCCTCCAGTCGGATAAAGTCCTTTACCCTGCCAAAGTCCTCCAGCGCGCCTACGCCTACCCCGGCGGTTACCGCCGCACCGATGGAGGTAGCCTCTTCCAGATAATTGAACTTTCCGATTTCACACTCCAGCACATCCGCCAAAATCTGCCGGATCACCCTGCCTTTAGCCAGGCCTCCGATCAGACGGATAGCGTCAATTTGAGCATGGCCGCAAAATACGCTGAAAATAATTTCCAGGTTCATGGCTATTCCTTCCGCCGCGGCCCGCAGCAAATCGCACCGCTCATGTTCCATTTTAAGCCCTATAAACGCTCCTCTGGCGTCCGGGTTCCATCGGGGACTTCTCTCGCCTAAGAGATAAGGCAGGAAAATCAGTCCCTTGGCCCCCATCGGGGAATTTTCAATCTCCCGGTCAATTAACTGGTATACGCTTTTTCCTTCCTGCCGGGCAGCCTTTATCAGATCCTTGCAGAGAATATCTTTCATAAAAGAAAGGGAGTTTCCCGCCGCTTGCATAGTACCGGTGGGGGCGTAGTATCCCGGCAGAATATGCGCCCAGTTAAAGGTGCGCATTTCTTCGTCGTACACCGGCTCCCTGGCTGTATACGCGATCCAGGAGGAGGAACCTAAATAAGCGTACGCCTTGTTTTCCTCCACCGACCCCGCGCCTACGGCGGCGCACACCCCGTCCCCGCCACCGATAATTACCGGTGTGCCTTCCAGCAGCCCACATTCCCGGGCGGCTTGGGGGGTCACCTTTCCCGCCATATGAGTGGAGGGAAAGGCCTGTGGGAACAGTTCCTCCCGTATCCCGGCGCACTGCAAAATCTCCCGGGACCAGCACAGACGGTTTAAGTCAAAGGCGTTGGTGCCGGAAGCGTCCGAATAATCGGTAACCAACTGGCCGGTAAGCAGCCAAATAACATAGTCCTTAGGGTTGAGCACTTTATGGATCTTTCGAAAGGTATCCGGCTGATTGTCCCTTATCCACATCAGCTTTTCCAAACTGTAGGCCGGACTGATTCGGTGACCGGTAATGTGGTAAAACTCCTTTTGGGAGATCCGGGCGCCCAAGTTATCCGCCTGTTTGACAGCCCTCTGATCCGCCCAGATGATCCCGTCTCCAAGAAGCTCCCCCTGTTTTCCCAGGCACACACATCCCATCATCTGGCCGCTGAATGAAACAGCCGCCACCTGGCTTTTGTCCACGCCTTCCAGCAGCTGCCGGCTTGTCTCACATACCGCCTTCCACCAATCCCCCGGATCCTGCTGGGCCCAGTTACCGTTAAAATAACTGGTGGGATAGCTGTAAACCGCGCTGTTTATCAATTCTCCCCGGTCGGTAAAAAGGGTGGCTTTGTTTCCAGTGGTCCCCAGGTCGTGAGCAATGAGATATACTGCCATAGCTTCACCTCTTATATATTTTCAAAAGGGGCGATTATTTTTTCAATTTCCTCAAACATCTCCTCCGTCAGCTCCCATGTCAAACACTGTAAATTTTCCAGCAGCTCTTCCGGGGTGTCCGCGCCGGCAATAATGGAGGTTACCTGTGGGTTCTGACGCAACCAGTTCAGGGAAATTTCATTCAGGGGATGGCCGATTTTCTGAGCAAACCGGCACAACTGCTCGGAGGCTTCATAATATCTGCTGAACAGCGGATCTCTGAATTTGGGGTTTTGATTACGAATATCCGCCTGAGAAAAATTGGCGCTTCTTTTAAATTTTCCGCTGAGCAGTCCCTGGAACATAGGGCTGTACGGCATAAACGCTTGACCGTGCGCTTTTACGTAAGGAAGCACCTCTTTTTCCGTTTTGTATTCCAAGGGGATGTTATGATAACTGTCCGTGTTGCGCTCCAGCATATTATATAAGGACTGCTGGGAATTGATCTCTACCATGGATTCAAAGGTTTCCGCATCCTTTTGGGAAAAGTTGGTCAGCCCGATATAGCGGATTTTTCCTGCCTTTTTAATCTCTTTCAGGGTGTCCACTGTCTCTTCGATAGGAGTATTGTGGTCTGGCCAATGAAGCTGGTAAATATCGATATGATCCGTCTGAAGTCTTCCCAGGCTCTGGTCGATCTCCCACAGGATGCTCTCCCGGCTTAAATCGTTGCGGGTGACCTTGTCACTCCCCCAACGAAGGCCGCACTTGCTGGCGATAATAACTTTATTCCGGAATCCATGTTTTTTCATAATCTTTCCCAATACGGCTTCCGAATGGAAAAAGCCGTATACCGGGGCGATATCAAAAAAATTTATTCCGTTCTCCAGGGCGGTCAGCACGATTTTTTCCGTGTTTTCATCGCTGGAACCATCCCAGTCCCCGCCGAAATTCCAGCAGCCGATGCCGATGGAAGATATTTCTTCTTTGATTTTTTCTACCTTTTTATAAATCATACGTTCACTCCTTTCCTACTGTACCCTTGCCTTACTGGTTGGGGTAAAGGAGCTTATGCACCTTGGGATCGTCAATATTGGCTTTAGTCACGATGGTCGCGCCAGTGTCCACCACCTTGGGTACCTGCCGGTTTTCTAAGGCGTCCACAGCGAACATAGCGCTTTTATATCCGATGCCAAAGGGATCCTGCACCACCATACCGGTGAGCACGCCGTCTTTTACCGCCTGGATTTCCACATCATTGGCGTCAAAGGCGTATCCCATGACTTTTCCGGCGGCGCCCGCCGCGGCGATACCTTTAGAAATGCCCACGCCGGTCATATCATTGTCCGCGAAAATACCAATTAAATCCGGGTTGGCCTGGATCAGTGTCTTGGTCACATTCTCCGTAAGTACCGGATCATTTTCCACATACTGAACATCCAGCATAACCATGGAAGGAACCAGCGCTTTCATCCGTTCCATAAATCCTCTGTCCCGGTCCTGGTCCACCTTGGATGCTTTGGAAGAATTGATCACCAAAAATTTCTTTCCCTGAGGGTCAATGCCTGCCGCTTTCCAGTCTGCCAGCATGGCATCGGCGGCTCCGGCGGCGGCGTTGACGCTGTCGGTAGCTAAAAAGGACACATAATTGTCCGAGCTGATCTGGTTATCCATCGTTACGACCGGAATACCTTTGCTCATAGCCTCATCGATCGCCGGAATGGTCAAATCGTTGCTAGTGGAGGCGATGGCGATACCGTCCGGGGCTTCTTTTACTACCTGCTGTAAAATTTCTACCTGCAAGGCCACGTCGGTTTCCTCCGGAGGCCCATAGGTGGTCACTTTTAATAGTTCAGGATGCTCCTCGGCAGCTTTTTTGGCTCCGTTGAGCATGGTCTGCCAAAAGTCAGAGTTAAGCGCTTTTACAATAACCGCGATATTATAAGGTTTTTTGCTCATTTTCAATATCCTCTTTTCTGTTAAATTTTACTGTGAAGTAAGAAAAATGGAACCGGTACCACATAACTTAAAATAAATAACCGATTTCAACTTGCTTTCGGTTATCCATAAAACACAATACGGCGCAGACAGCCCAAATCCGCCGTTCAAACCGTCCAGGCGTCTGTCCCGGACAGGGCTTATCAATATGGATGTTTTTCCCTTTTTTGTATGCCAAGTTTATTAATCAGCTTTTTTCGACTTATATACTTTATAGAAAACCGGTTCCACTCTTGTATTATACACGGAAAAAATTTTCATGTAAATAGCTTTTATTCACTAAAATATCAAAGCTTCTTTATTCATCTTTACCACTTTCTTATGCAGTGTCCCTCAAAGGACGGTAACCCAGGCCCGCGTCACCTTTACAGACAGGCGGCGCGGGGGATCCTTGACTCGTCTATATCTCCGGACAGCTCTTCCAATTGCCCAGCCCCGCGGCGATAAGCTTCATTCCGCTTAATGTGCTGGTTTCCCTGCCCGGTTTTTCTTCTCCGGTGTTGAAATAAATCGAGTTAAGGTTATATACTACTACCTTCCCCGTATCCATCACCGTTTGGATATTGCGTACAACGGTTGCAATACTGTTATCCATCATATTCCCTCTTTTCTGGTTAAATTGTTTGTCTCCAGCTAACGATTTTTTGTAGCGCACACCTCCATTCCTGGGCTGATGTTAAAAGTATATAAGTCAATTAAAAATAGCTTTTAAGGATAATGTCCTCAACAGCAGGGGGACCACCGTTGAAGGAACCGGTTCCCTCAATAAGGATAAAACTGCTTTTTTTGCAGCCGGGAAGACTTTATAATCCTGATTTGCAGGCACTCAATACCCTCCTTAAAGGAACCGGTTCCTTTTTTTGAAAAAAATAAATTGCTTCCAGTAAGAACCCTTTTTCACTTCTTCACCTTCCACAATGTTTTAAAAACCGCCGGCATCCTTTCCCGGTACCTGCCGAGGCCGATTCCCGGCGGTTTTTACTGCACAATCCTATTTTTTCTTTTCTGATCCTTTGAGCACCAAATGCGCAGGAATAATATGTTCTCTTCTGGGCAGCATAGGTTGCTCGATCCGGTCCAGAAGCATCTGCATGGCCATTCGCCCCATGTTGATTGTATCCCGTTCTACATAACTGAAGTCAACATTTAAAATATCCAGGGTGTCCACATGGTCGAAACCCACGCAACAGATGTCCCTGCCCAGTTCCATCCGGGCCTCAAAAATCGCTTTTACAAAACCGATAGAGGTCAGGTTGTTGCTTAAAAAGATAGCCTCGGGCATCTCTCCGGAAGCGATCATTTTCTTTGTAATCTCATAGGCGGTCTGGGTAGTAAAGTCCCCTTTATACACATATCTGGGATTCAGAGAAAAGTCGTTGTCAAAGATCGCCTGTTTAAAACCGTTGAAACGTTCCCGGCCGTGAATCTGCCGCAGGTCGCCGGTAATGGTGCCGATTCTTTTATGCCCCGCCTGAATTAAGGCTTCGGTTGCCTTGTATCCGCCGTTAAAGTTGTCATAATAAATTCCGTCCCATTGGGGATTTTCTACCCGGCGGTCCATGAGAACCACCGGAACCTTCAGGTTATCCAGTACCCGTTTGAGCTGTTTAGCTTCGGTGGGGGAGCTATAGTCGGCAGTAGGGGTCAAAATTAACCCGCGCACCCGCTGCTCCTCCAGCATATGAAGCGCCTTTTGCTCTTTGTGCTGATTGTTTTCTGTATTGCAGAAGATCATTGTCAGGTCGTTTTTATCGACGATTTCGCTAATCCCCCGCAAAGCCTCCCCGAAAAAGGTGTTGTCCGCCTCCGGAATTACCACGCCGATGGTATTGGATTCCTGTTTTGAGAGGCTTCGGGCGGTGGCGGATGGGAGATAATTGCTCTCGGCAATAATCTTTTCCACCTTTTTCCTTGTCTCTTCCCCAACATAACCTGAATTGTTCAAAACACGTGATACCGTGGACTTCGCTACGCCTGCCCGTTGCGCAATATCTTTAATCGTTAAAATTTTCTTCACGCTCATTTCTATATGGGAACGGTTCTATATATATAAGTTATACTATAATTTTAAAATTGTCAATGATTTTTTATAAAATATTACCTTTCCCACAAATATAATTTTTCCGACCCGCTTCTTCCTCTACTGATAAAACGCTGAAAACCCTATTGGACCGGGGTTTTTGCTTGGCCGACGGTTCTATTTTATCATATCCTTCTTTGTTTGTCGATGAGGAGGTACCAGTGTATTTTTGTCTAATTTTCACAGGATCGCTGCTTTTTATCAACGCATAGCTAGAACCGGTTTTTTATGATAAAAACAGCTTGTCTTTTTTTGGCTGAAAGCACCCCTTATTCAAGCGCCCTTATGTAAGCTGCCCCGTTGGGGTCAGCCCAGTATTTTCATAATACTGACAATTTTATTAATGGAACCCAGGGGATCTTGGGGATTAAACAGCTTTCCTAAAAGGCCGTTAGGTAACTGCTGAGATGGTTGGCTGTACTGTCCCGTATCCTGCTGGCTCTGGGGCTGCTGGCCGTAATTCTGCTGGCTGGAAGAATAGTACCCGCCCCTCTGCACCGGCCGGCGTCCCGGTCCCATTGGGTAGTTGTTCATCATAACTTATCGCCTCCCTATGCCATCTTATGCCAGCCCCCAGGGATTGTTTCCCTGGGGAAAATGAAAAACGCCTTAGAAAAGGCGTTTTACTAAATTATTCTCTGTTTTCCTGGTTGGAGAGGCTTGCTTTAAGATGATGCAGCAGGCGAATATCCTCCTGCAAAAATTCCAATAATTTTTCATATGCCTGATCATACGGAAACTCTTCGTCCCGGAAGTCTGGACGGCATCGGGAAACTATCCCATTGAGCCGGGCGGCCTGATCGCAAAGCCCTCGATATAAGACCAAATAGTCTTTTTTTGATTCTTCTCTGCCCAATAGCATTTCCTCTTTTCTTTGATAACATGATTTTATAACACATATAATAACATATCAAAGGTTACCACGTCAATATTATACTTTTTTTAGTGAGAAAAATCGGGGAGGGGCGCAAATATGGGAAAAGATAAACTCAAAATCACTCCCAAACCGCTGCGGGGCGACGATGGATACCGCACATTTTCCATTCGAATCCGTGAGGAAGCTGTAGCAAAAATCGATGAGATTGCGTCCATCAGCGGACGAAGCCGCAATGAATTGATCGGGATGTTTATCGACTATGCCATTAAAAATTGTGAAATCGAAAAGTAACCGCCAAGGGGCGCCAAAGAAAATATTTTTCTTTGGCGCCCCTTGACCGTGGGATAAAACGCCCGCCTATGGAAAATTTGCCATAGGCGGGCGCTTTTTTATAAGTAATTATTTTAACACACTGGTATCCAGCCGCTCAAAGGAAGAAAGCAGTTTTTTTCCAATCTCCAGCAGCTTATCGCAGTCCCCCGGGCGGTTTCCCTCAATATTAAAGGGCATCAGCGGATCGTGCAGAGAAAGCCGCAGAAGCATCCAGCCCTGTACTTCCTCCCCGCCAAAAGAAAGGCGCACTCCTTCGTAGGAGTTGGGAGCCACGTCATATCCTGCGGCCCTGGCGTTTTTCTCAAACGCCTCCAGAACCATGCCCCCATATTCTTTAAAGTCTTTGCCGTGAATGTTCATCCGGTACTCCCGACATTCAAAACTGGGTTTGAGATCGGCGATCAAACTGTCAATCTTGCGGCCGGATTTTTTGGCAAGCGCCGCGGCAATCAGCATTTTTACCGCCATATAGGCTCCGTCGTCCAAAAAATAGTTTTCTTTTAAGGCTCCGTGACCGGAGGTTTCAATCGCCAGCGGAGTAAGGACCTTTTCCCCATTGAGCCGTTTTGCCTCGTTTATGACGTTTTTATATCCCCTTTTGAACCGATGATGATGAAGCCCCAGGCTGTTTTCCAAAAAGTCGGTAAGTTTGTCTGAGGTAACGCTGTCGGTGACAATCGTGCTTCCTGGATAATCCGGCGCTAAAATTGCCGCCATCATAGCGATAATTCCATCCCGGTTGACTTCTTTCCCATCATCCAGCACAGCGGACATCCGGTCCACATCCGTATCAAAAATAATTCCCAGATCCGCGCGGTTATTGACCGTAGCGGTCTGAATGGCTTGCATGGCCTGCTTGTTTTCCGGATTAGGGATGTGGTTGGGGAAGGTCCCGTCCGGCTCCAGGAACTGGCTGCCTTGGGTATCCGCCCCCAGAGGCTTGAGCACTTTTTCCACAAAAAACCCGCCGGCGCCGTTGCCTGCATCCAATACTACCTTTAACCCCTGCAAAGGTTTATCATAGTCCTGTGCGGCCACGCCCAAGCGAATTTTCTCACACAGGCTCTCCGCATACAACGACAGCAGGTCCACCTCTTCCACCTGGGAAATGTCCGCGTCTCTGCTTTCTAGTTCACAAGCCCTTTCCAGCAGATCTGTGATATCCGCTTTTTCCAGGCCGCCGTCCCGGTCAAAAAACTTCAAACCGTTGCGGTTAAAAGGCAGATGGCTGGCGGTGATCATAATAGAACCGTCGAACGCGGTTTCCGGATATACGATAGACATAAACATAGAGGGCGTAGAGGCCAGGGAGCAATCATACGCTTTTACCCCGGCTGCGCTCAAGCCCCTTAATACCTGCGTTTTCAGCTGGGGGGCGGAAATACGGCTGTCATGCCCCACGCCGATACGCAGTTGACCCGCCTCTTTGGAATGAATTTTTTCCGCAAGCCACATAGCGAACGCTCCCGCAATGCGGTTGGCCGCCTCCCCGGTAAGATTTACCGGCTGGCCTTCCACTCCGTCGGTAGCCACTCCCCGCACATCGCTGCCGTTTTGCAGGGACATCATCACTTCTTTGGAAATTGACATATTCTATCTTCCTCCTACTGCGCTATTTGCTCTTTTTCTGCCGGCCCTCAGGGGAAATCTGCTGGGGTCCGGTATAATTTTTAATCAGCCCGGCGTAAAATCCCACCGCTTTCGCAAGGCTGTCAACATCCAAGTTTTCTCCAATTCCATGAGCGCTTTTCATCTGCTCGTTGGTCATAATTAAGGGCACAAACCGCAGCACACAATTACATATCCGGGTATAGTGCCGGGAGTCTGTCCCTGCCAGCATTACATAGGGAGAAATAGGAATTTCCCCGAAGGTGTCCCGGATACGCCGCAGGACATATTTATATTCATAACTGTTGGTATCCGCAGGATTGCACACGTCATACCCGCTGATAATCTGCGTGCTGATATCGTATTTTCTGGCGATTTTGGCCACTTTGTTAATCGAAGGCCCCATCCGTTGATGCGTCATAAAGCGCATATTGGCCGTTACACTGGCCTCCATAGGAATCACGTTGGCCCCGTTGCTCCCCTGGGCCATAGTAAAGACGCAGGTGGATGCGATCATCGCGTTGGCCTGCCCTCCCATTTTTGGAAGCACTAATTTTAACAGCGGCCCGAACAGCCATAAATTTCCTAAAATAAACCGGAAAGGAAAGTGCATATAATGAGCCATAGAGTGATACATCTGTTTTACCGGTTGTGTAAACTTGTGTTTAAAAGGCGGGCGCTTTTCTATCCGATTGACAAACGCCGCCAGCCGGGCAATGGGGGTGTTTCTTTGGGGGATACTGGCATGTCCGCCCGTACTTTCAGCGGTAAATTTTACATTTGCCCGCCCCTTTTCCAAAACACCTACCATGGCCACTACAAGGTCGTGTTCCATTCCCGGCATCGGGCTTCCGATCATCGCGCCCCCTTCATCCATCACCAAGCCTAAGGTAATTCCCTGGGCCTGCAGGTAATCTACCGTTTTCACCGCGCCGTCACCGGTAATCTCTTCATTATTGGACGAAGCGATATACACATCGCAAGCCGGAGTAACGCCTTCTCCCAGCAGATATTCTACCGACTCCAGGATAGCGCACAAAGCGCCTTTGGTATCCACCGAGCCCCTGCCCCAAATCGCCCCGCCGGATATTTCCCCATCAAAAGCTCCCCAGTCCCCGCCAGCCTCCACCACATCCATATGGGACATTAGAAGGATGGGTTTCAGGGAAGGATTGCTTCCTTTCCATTTGAACAGCAGCGCACCGTCGATATCTTTCTTTTCCAAGGTGGCGTGAAGCTTGGGATACAGCCGTTCAATCAGCCGGTGGAACTGGTAGATTGTGGTCATATCCTTATTTCCCCGCCGGCTGACCGTTGGAACCTGTATCATTTGGCTAAGATGCGTAGCGTAGATGTCCTTATTCTTCAGCCACTGGGACATATCCGATTGAGGCACTGGCTTGAGTTCCGTTCGCATAGCTGCCGTATGTATCAGAGCAATGATCAAAAGCACCAGCAGGACGCCCAAAAGGACGCCTAAAATTGTTAGTATGATCTGTAGCATATGATTTCTACCGCCTTATAGTTTGACTAGGGTGTGGTATTGTACTTCCTATTTCGGGGCGCAGGCTGCAAAGCGCGTCCCAAAGTCATTGTTCGTTTTTTATTATATCATAACTTTTGTATTTTTGCGCATAAAGATTGATTGTTTCCCCCAGTTTGTGATAAAATTTAAGAACCTTTAAAAGGAGGTTGGCATGGATACAATTTTTCAAGCGGATCTGACGATCGTTACCTGGATACACGAGCACCTGAGCTGTGCTTTTTTGGACTGGCTGCTTCCCTTTATCACTACCTTGGGAAACAGCGGCTTTATTTGGCTTGTCTTTTCCGTACTTCTTTTGTGGAGCAAAAAAACCCGGCCTTATGGAGTGATGTGCGCCCTTGCTTTGCTTATGACTACCTTGATCGGCGAGTTCGCCATAAAAAACCTGGTGGGGCGCCTGCGTCCATTTTCTCATCTGCCGCAGCTTACGCTGCTCATATCTCCCCCAAGCGGCTTTTCTTTCCCCTCGGGACATTCCTCCTCTTCCTTTGCCGGAGCGCTGTGTATCTATTTTATGGATAAAAAGCTCGGCCGCTGCGCCCTTGTGCTGGCAGGCCTGATCGCTTTCTCCCGGCTGTACCTCACGGTCCATTATCTCACCGATGTGGCCTGCGGAATTGCCTTAGGAATTGCCTGCGCTTATCTGTCCCGGCGGATATGCCGAAAATTTTCGTGGGGAAAAAATTTGTAGGAAAAGGGGAAGCAGTATGCCTACCATGAGCCTGTATATGGGAAAGGAGCATTGTTCTTTTTCCTTTGAAGCGCCCGCTTTGATCTCCCAGGAGCTTCAGGAGCGGGGGGTTGGGTTCGCCCTGCCCTGCGGGGGAAACCGCACCTGTAAAAAATGCCGAGTCACTGCTTATGGGGAGCTTTCTCCCCTTTCTTTGGAGGAAAGGGAAGCCTTTTCCCCCGCAGAACTGGAACAGAATCTGCGCCTTGCCTGCTGTACGGTGGCTCTGGGCGACTGTACGGTAGTGCTTCCCAAAGGGACAAGCTTTTTTGCGGATACCTTTGAGGAGCTTCCCTCTGTCGGCGACGCCTCCCCTTTCGGCAGCCAGGGAGTTGCCGCCGCTGTGGATATCGGAACCACTACTATCGCCGTTTATCTTGTAGATTTAACCGATTCTCATATTATCGCCCGGTTGGGGGAGGAAAACCAACAGAAATGTTTTGGCGCGGATGTGATCTCCCGGATTGCCTGCGCTCAGGAAAAACCCGGTCCGCTGCAAAAAACGGTCTGCTCCCAGCTGGACAGGATGATCGGCCTTCTCCTTGCTCAAACAAACATCCCCAAGCAAGCGGTAAAGGGAATGGCCATTACCGGAAATACCACTATGCTTCATCTTTTATGCGGTCTGGACGCCAGCGGTATTGCCGCCGCCCCCTTTGTTCCCCAAAGCCTATTTGGGGTCATGTACAGTGCCCGCGAGCTTTTTCGCAGCCTTCCCGCCTCTTGCCCGGTGTACCTGTGTCCCTGCGTCAGCGCATATGCGGGCGCGGATTTGGTTTGTGCCGCTCTGTCCTGTAAAATGGAGGAAAACTCCCTGGTGGTGGATATCGGAACCAATGGAGAAATGGCTCTTTTTCGGGAAGGCCGGCTGCTGTGCGCGGCGGCGGCGGCTGGTCCCGCCTTTGAAGGGGCGGGCCTTTCCATGGGAATGCCCGCCAAAAATGGGGCGGTAAAAGAAGTTTCCTATCAGGACGGCAGGCTTTCCTATCAGGTGGTGGGCGCTGGTCCGGCACAGGGAATTTGCGGCACCGGGGCTGTGGACGCTTTGGCGTTCTTGCTGGAGCAGGGGGCTCTGGATGAAACCGGTCTGCTGTTAGAGGAGGGGCATCCTTTTTCCCCTTTGATCCGTAAAACAAAAGAGGACACCGCTTTCCTGTTGGGAGACAGCGGCGTTATGATAACCCAGCGGGACATCCGCCAGCTTCAATTGGCAAAAGCCGCGATCGCCGCCGGGATTGATACCTTGCTCTACCGCGGCGGCTGTCAGCCCCAGGACATCACCTCTGTTTATATCGCCGGCGGATTTGGAAGCTGGCTCAATCCGTATACCGCCGGAAAAATTGGCCTTTTGCCCCCAAGCTTAATCGACCGATGCCAGTCCGTGGGAAACGCCGCGGGGGCCGGGGCCTGCCTGTGCGCATTGTCGGAAACTTTTTTGGTCCAGGCCCAGACCCTTGCCCAAACTGCCCAGGAGGTTTCCCTTTCCCAAGATCCTTATTTTATGGAGCAGTATATTCACAGGATGCTCTTTTATGCGTAAGCAATCCAAAAGCCCTGCGGAAATTTTCCCGCAAGGCTTTTTGGCCGCTGTAAAGCTTCTCTTCATGCGCGCTTTTATACTTCTTTTTCCGGTTCGGGCGATTGCCGGGACGGAGCGCGCTGATAAACCGCCTCCCGTATCAGCCGATAAATGACAGCAAATACCGGGGTTCCCAAAATCATGCCCAATACTCCGAAAAGGCCTCCGCCTACCGTAACGGAAAACAGCACCCATAAGGGCGGCAGCCCCACCGATTCTCCAATGATCTTCGGGGCGATAATATTGCCGTCGACCTGTTGGACAATAACCACAAATAAAATGTACCACACCGCTTTGAGCGGATCGATCATAAGGATAATGAAAAATCCGGGAACCGCCCCAATAAACGGACCGAAAAACGGGATCACATTGGTAATTCCCATGACTACGCCGATAAGCATAGCATACGGGAATTGTAAAATTGATAATCCAATAACACTGACCACCCCGATAATCAAAGCGTCGGTAATCTGGCCGGTCACATATTTCCCAAAGGTTTCCACAATCACCCTGCTTATACGGGAGGTTTGGCGCGCCGCCGGCTGGGGCAGAAATGCCCGGTTGATCATGGAAACTTGGTTCACCAGCTTTTCTTTGCTCAGCAGAAGATAAATCGAAACGATCATCGCAATCATAGTATCCATCACTCCGCCGCTGACAGAGATCACCAAATTTATCATCCGGGGCATGGCGTCGATAATAAACTGCAGCACCCATTCCACCGCCTTGTTGAGCTGTTCCATCAGCTGTTCCCAAATCTGCGGCTGGATATTCAGTTTTGTGATCAGATCTTCCACCATCTTCTGCAGGGAATTGAGATAGGAGGGCACGTTATTGGCTAAGGTAACAATACTCGTGGCCAATTGGGGGATTACTACCACCAACAAAACAGAGATCCCAATAATTAAAATCAGATAGGTGGACACTAAGGAAATCGGCCGTTTAAACTTAGCCGCCCGGGGATATTTTTCCCACACTGGCCGGTACAGCTTTTCTTCAAAAGCGCACAGCAGGTAATTGAGCACAAAGGCAATTACCATTCCTAAAATAAAGGGCATAAACAAACTCAAACCGGCCTTAATAGTTTTCGCCAGGGCGTCCAGGTTGGTAAGCCCTAAATAGAGCAGTACTGTAAAGGCGGATACCAATAGATAACCTTTGATTTTACTTTTGTCCAAAATTTCACATCCCTGCAATTTATGATACATCCGCGGTCTTGCTCTGCTTCTGGGCCAGGTATACGCCCAAAAGAATCAGCGCCGCGCCTAAAATCGAGTAAAGGGTAACCACTTCATGAAGCACGATCACCGAAGCGATCATTGTTACTAAAGGATTAAAATAGATAAAGTTATTGGCCTTTACCGCTCCCAGTTTATCCACTACAATATACCATGTGACATAACATAGAGAGGAAGCGATCAGCCCTAAAAACAGCAGGTTTAGATAAACCACCGGCTGACGCAAAACCTGAAAAGAGACCAGTTTTCCATCAATGGCAATACAGGGGAGCATCGTAAGGATGGAATAGAAAAAAATCTTGCGAGTCATATACAGATAGCTGTGTTCCTGATGAATATTGCGTATAATCAGCGTATAAAACACCCAGCTAAATGCGGCGCCCAGCGCCAGCAGATCCCCCAGCGGATTTAATTTTAAGATAAAATTGCCGTTGAACACTACCAGACAAATCCCCGCCATAGCCACCAAAAAGCCAAGCACAATATTGCGGGTGAGCTTTTCATCCCCTGCTAAATGGGCGGTGATCGACGTTAAAATAGGAACGGCGGCAAGCAGCAGGCTCACATTGGAGGCCTGAGTATAGCTGACGGCATAATTTTCCGCTAGAAAGTACAAGGTGCTCCCGCATAAAGCCGCGCCTAAAATAAGTATTTCCTGGCGCAGACTGGCTGGTTTATGAAACTTTGGATAGAATATCCAAAGAGCAATATAAGCAATCACATATCGGCTGAGCATAATCTGTACCGGGGTCATATAGGCCAGCAGTACCTTGCTGGAGACAAAAGTAGTTCCCCAGATGGCAATTGTGATCAGCGCCAAAGCGGCATAACGTTTTTCTGCGGTGTTCATAGGTTCTCTGTCCTTTACTGGGAAGCGACGTACTGCGACTGGGAATCGGCCGAACCGAAGTTTTCCCAAAATCCCTTATCGTCTGTGACCTCCCGCACCTGAAAAAACAATAGTAATCCAAGGATGACAGCCGCGGCGATCACTGCCAGGAGGATCACAGACTTTACTGGTTTTTTCTTTTTTGGCGGGATTCCCTGAAAATAATCATTCATAATTGTATTCCTTTAATCTGCAGGAGCGGAAGATCAGCCGTCCTTTTGCTGCACTATCATCCGATAAAAAATATATACATAAGAGCCAATAGCTACTATCCAAAGCAAAGGCGCCAGTTTTTTTAACTTTTTGGAACAATAAATTCCAATCAAAGCGCCGATGGACAGAAGGCACGTTTTAAATACTGCTACGTCAGCCACATTGAATTGCTTCCATCTTTCCATACCCCAATTGACAAATCGTTTGCAGGCACACATACAGTTTTCCATAAAAGCACCTCCATTATTAAAGCGGCGGTTTCCTGTGCGGTCTGTTTTTATTTTACCATAGGAGTTATATTTTTGCACGTTAATTTTTTCGGGGGCGGCGGGAAAACGCTTTGGGTTTTAGGGCGCGGCTGCAAAGGGGGCGGCCTGGTTTCGCCAGTCGGCCGGCTGCAGCCCCATAAAACAATGTTTATCGGCTCTTAACTATGCCCGATAAAGGCAGTTTCTTTCGTTATGTTACCGCTTTTAAAGCGCATACTAAAAGAAAAAGTTTTTTCTCCCCATAATAGAAAAGGAGTTTTGTATGAAGAGTTTTCATCCGGAATATCTAAAACCCGGGATGCGCAACTTAAAAACCGCCATTGCCATCCTGCTGTGTCTGCTTTTATTTCAGGCGTTCGGCGGAGATCCGGGAATTGCCTGCATCGCGGCCTTGATTTCTATGCAGGGCAGTGTAGAGGCTTCCCTGATCCAGGGAAAACATCGGATTATCGGTACAATTATCGGGGGTGTTATGGGAGGAGTATTAATCAATCTCTTTTATTTTATACAAAATCCCTATCTCTGTATCCTGATTATAGCCTCCGGCGTCAGTCTGCTGATCTGGGTCTGCAATTTGATCGGCCAGCAGCCTTGTATTGTGATCGGGTGTGTAGTTTATTTTGTCATCGTCCTGGGTAATACGGATATCAGCCCCTGGGCGTACGCTTTTTTCCGTACCAGCGACACCTGTATCGGCATCCTGATCGCTGTAGCGGTAAATGCCGCCATCCCAGTAAAACAAAAAAATAAAAGGAGAATCCCTTCGCTTTTACGGGCGTCCCCTTTTCTTGGCATTCGGCGGGACGGGGCGCCTTCTCCGTTATTGGGAAAGGCGCGCTTTGCCCCGGCGCGGCTATAAAAAAATCCCCGCAAAAACAAGTTTTTGCCCCCGGACATCCTCCGGAAATGGTTTCGCTTTTGGCGAAACCATGGGGATGTTCTTTGCAGCCTGCGCCCCAAACGCAACGCGTTTTCCCGCCTGCGGCGGCGGCAAATCTCTGATTTGCCCAGGCGCGGCTATAAAAAAACCCGCAAAAACAAGGTTTTGCGCCCGGACCTAATAAGAATACCTGCCATTCGAGAGCAGATGCACTTGCCAACGGCGGGCGAAGCCCATTTATCTTGACCGTTAACAAGGGCGGCCGGCTTTACTATTCTCTGTAACAACTCAAACAAAAGCGGTAGAAAAATTTATATACGAATGATATAATTTTAGCTGTAGCAGACACCGATAAATCAGTTTGGTTAGGGAAGGAAGAAAGCTAATGTTAACAAAACCGATTTATGGCTGGAGTGATTTTCATCTCGAAGGTACTTCTACATACGGATTGAGTTATATTGATGATATAGCGTTTGAATGGGTGGACCAGGCAATAAATGGGCTTGAAACGATGTTGCCTTTTTGTGTAAAAGGATTTTTAGAACCCAATCGCTTTTTGTGTACTGTAAGTTATTGGAATTGTCATATTGTATGTGAAGATGAAGAACGTTACCCTTTAAATAAAGAGGATGTAATAAATGAATTTTCTCATACAAGTATGTTGCAATTTTGCCAATATCTTTATGACGATATCAGTCAGAATATAAATGAGTGGGTTTCATTTATTGATTATGAAGATATAGATGTTGCAAAAAGAAATAAAGATCTTGCCCAAAAACTGGTACGTCTAAAAAAGCTAATTGCTGAACGAGAAGAGTGGTTTCGTAAAAACCGATGTTTTCTCTAAAAGATAGTTTTTAATTTTCAAAAAGGGTTTAGGATATTCTCAATAAGCAAAAACCCCCGGCAAAACGCTCGTTTTGCCGGGGGTTTTTTATTATTTCAGTAAGGAACTCAAAATCTCTAACAGGTTATATTTGCTGAAGATGGAAACCGCAACCAAGGATACCACCGACATAATTTTAATCAAAATATCCAAAGAGGGTCCGACCGTATCTTTCAGCGGATCTCCTACCGTATCGCCAACGACCGCGGCGTCATGAGCGGGAGAGCCTTTTTTCTGTCCGGCAACGGCGCCGGATTCTATGTATTTTTTAGCGTTGTCCCAAGCGCCGCCTGCGTTGCCGGTAAAGATCGCCAGCATAATAGCGGAGATTGTAGCGCCCAGCAGCGCGCCGCCTACAAAATACGGTCCGAACAGGAACCCTGTGGCCAGCGGGAACAAAATGGACATCATCGCCGGAATTTTCATCTCCCGCAAAGCGCCTTGAGAGGAAATTTCAATACAGGTTTTATAATCCGGTTTTGCCTTGCCTTCCAGCAGACCGGGAATATCATGGAACTGACGGCGTACTTCTGCCACCATTCTGCGGGCAGCCTTCGCTACCGCTTCAATCAACATGCCGGAGAACAGATAAGGCAGCGCCGCGCCTACTAAAGCGCCCGCCAAAGTCAAGGGATTGATCAGGTTCAGGATGATATCCTGATCGGGCGGAGTAAAGGAGTACAGATAAGAAACCATCAAAGATAACGTCGCCAAGGATGCGGAACCGATAGCAAAGCCTTTTCCTATAGCGGCGGTAGTATTTCCTACGGAATCCAGCTTGTCAGTGATCTCACGCACTTGGGGGTCCAGTTCGGACATTTCCGCAATACCGCCGGCGTTGTCCGAAATCGGCCCATAGGTGTCTACAGATACCGTAGCGGATACAAAGGACAGCATCCCGATAGCCGCCATCGCCACACCGTACATGCCGGCGAAATAATAAGCCAGCACCGTGGCTAAACCTAAAATGATCAAAGGAGCCATGCAGGATTTCATTCCCACTGCCATACCCTGGGTAATGGTAAGCGCCGCCCCTTCTTCCGAAGCGCTGGCGATCAGCTGTGTGGGTTTATAATCATAGCTGGTGTAATATTCCGCAATCAAGCCAATAACAATACCAGCGATTACGCCTACCGCAGCGGAAATCCAAGGAGAAATCATGCCATATTTAAAGGAAAGGCCTTCAAAGCTCTGGCCGTTGAAGAAACTCCAGGTAAGCGCCAGACCAAACACCAAAGTCAGGCCGGCGGAAATCCAGGTAGCGCCGTTCAGTTCACCATGAGGATTATCGTCGGACACCTTTTTAAAAATCAGCCAGGCAATACCGATCACACAAGCCAGCAGTCCGCCGGCGGCAAAAGCAAGGGGATATAAAAACATCTTTTGCAGCACCTCGGAGGTCATTCCAGTATTGCTGGCCTGGGAGCTGAGGAAGAGAGATACCGCCAGCACAACTGCGGAAACGATCGCGCTTACATAGCTTTCCAGCAAATCGGAACCCAAGCCGGCCACGTCGCCTACGTTATCTCCCACGTTGTCGGCAATGGTCGCCGGGTTTCTCGGATCGTCCTCTGGAATGTGGGCTTCGGTTTTACCTACAAGGTCCGCGCCCATGTCCGCCGCTTTGGTATAAATCCCGCCGCCGACACGGTTAAACATAGCGATAATCGAGCATCCCAAAGCATACCCGGAAAGAGTCATAGTAAAGGGAACAAAGGAAATCCCCAGCCAGTTGGTATAGGAAACAATATTTTCCAAAGAAAGCTGTCCTAAAAGCCTTCCGAAGATCAGATAAACCAGGCACAGTCCAAACAGGGCAAATCCGCCCACGCACAGTCCCATAACGCTGCCGCCCTGGAAAGCCACTTTCAGGGTCTTGCCCAATTTCTTGGTGGTACGGGCGGTATTGGAGACACGTACATTAGCGTAGGTGGCAATCTTCATCCCCACATACCCGGCCAAGGCGCTCATGCTGGCGCCGATCAAAAAGGCTGCTGCCGGCTGCCAAGCCACAAAAAAGGCCAGCGCCGCAGCGATTGCCAACGCCACGATGGAAATAATTTTGTACTCGTAATTGATGAAAGCATTGGCTCCAGTCCGAATAGCAGACGCAATTTCCTGCATACGGTCGGTACCCTCGTCAAGTTTGCGCACCACCATAAAGTTAAACGCCGCAAATCCCAGCGCAATAATGGAGGCGGGGCATACAAATGCCATTATTGTCATTTCAAAAACACCCTTTCAAATATCATCCGCGTATCCCAGAGGCGCCCGGATCCCCCATCCGGCGCAAGAGCAGAATACACAATCCACGCTCAAATAAAACAAAACGAAACGAAAAAATTACGCCATAGGGTACCCCCTTCTTCCGAATACAATTATTTAAAAAAAGCGACGTCTGGCTGACGTCGCTTCACAGGCAAATTTGATTGTCTTTCACATGCGCGCAGCAGTGTTTTCGTTGAACAAGCGTTGATTTTCAATTTTTAAAAATAAGAAATATTCACAAAATTTTTACAATAGTTAAAATTTTGTCAAGATTTTGATAATAAGTACAAGTCAAAAAGCTTATTTTTAAGGGGGTTTAGGGAAAATATTCTATTGGTTTTTTCCTAAAACGAAAGCGTAACCGCTTTCTAAAATATTTCCAACTTCTCCCTCATTTTACATTATACAAAAATATATTTTTCTGTCAATGGTTTTTTGAAATATTTTTGTTTTTGAAAGAAGTTTTTTATCCTTCTTGTGTTCTCAGCGCAAACACACTATAATGAATTAAAAGGCAGCCGCGCGCTTTTCATCCGCCCGGCCCGGGTGGTTTTTTGAAGGGCAAGCCTCCGTTATTGTACCGTAATCCAGCTCTCCAAAACGCGTCGGCCCTTTTTTACCGCAAATAACATACCAGGAAAGGAGATCGCCTTGAACACAGTATCTAATCCAGCTTTCGATTTAAAATCATTCTACAAAACGGTGTTTTCCCTGGTCTTTCCTATGGCCCTGCAAAACCTGATCAACGTAGCCGTCACCTCGGCCGACGTGATTATGCTGGGCAGGGTGGGGGAAACCGTACTGTCCGCCTCCTCCCTGGCGGGGCAGGTCCTGTACATTCTGACGTTGGTGTTTTACGGACTGACTTCCGGGGCGATGATTCTCACCGCCCAATATTGGGGAAAGCGGGATGTGCGCACCATTGAAAAACTCATGGGTATCTCCATGCGAATCGCTCTGACCGCATCCCTGATTTTCATGTTCGCCGCTTTGCTTTTCCCCGGTTTAATCATGCGGATTTTTACCAACGACGAAGCGGTTATCGCCGAAGGAATTCAATATCTGCGCATTGTCGCCCTTTCCTATCCCTTTATCGCCGTTACCATGGTATACCTCAACATTATGCGCAGCGTGGAGCGGGTAGTGGTTTCCACCGTCGTATATTCCATCTCCCTGCTGATCAATATCGCCTTGAACGGGGTTTTGATTTTCGGACTTTTGGGGTTCCCGGCGCTGGGAATCCAAGGCGCGGCCATCGCTACTGTAATTGCCCGTGTGGCGGAAGTGGGCATGGTGTTTATTTACGATAAAAAGTTCAATCGTGTAGTAAAAGTACAGCTGTCCGATCTGTTTTTGCGGGAAAAACTGCTCTTCCGGGACTATCTCACGTATACCGTTCCCGTAACCATGAACGAAATCCTTTGGGGGCTGGCCATGTCTATGAACAGTGTGATCATTGGTCATCTGGGCAGTTCTGTGGTCGCCGCCAATTCGGTAGCCCAGGTCACCCGTCAGCTGGCTACGGTAGTGGCTTTCGGCATTGCCAACGCCGCGGCTGTGATGATTGGAAAGGCCATCGGGGAAAACAACTTCGAGTGCGCCAGGCTGTTCGCCCGGCATATGATCTACCTCTCCCTGGTGTTTGGGGCCATCGGGTCGGTGGTGGTGCTGATCGTGCGCCCAATCGCCATCGCCAGCCTGAACCTCACCCCTTTGGCGCAGGAGTATCTGTCCGCGATGATGTATGTAATGTGTTATTTTGTTTTCCTGCAAAGCTATAACACCACCCTGATCGTAGGGGTGTTCCGCGCCGGCGGGGACGCGAAATTCGGCCTGTTCGTGGATATCGCCACTATGTGGGGCGGCTCGGTGCTGCTGGGTTCTTTGTGCGCTTTTGTGCTGAAATGGAGCATCCCGGCGGTATATGTAGTGCTGTTGTGTGATGAAATTCTGCGCACTCCCCTGACCACCTGGCGGTATCGGGGCTTGTCTTGGCTGCGAAACGTCACTCGGTAAATGCTATATCAACCGCCCCGGGCAAATTTTGCCCGGGGCGGTTTTTTCCTTAAATCTTCGTTTTCCAAAGCCCATGCAGGTTGCACCAGGCATACGCCTCCAAAGGTTCGTCCCCGCCGCAGACGGTAAAGCATGCTTCCGGCAGCTGATGAGATTCCAGCTGTTTTATTTGTCCTCCCTGGCGGGTAGCTAGATAGATCCACTGGATGCTGTGTTCTTCACTCATAGGGTGGCTGACGCTTCCCACCTGCACATGAATTTTGTCCCCCTCTTTTTTTACCACCGGCAGATGTTTTTCCGAGGCTCCCTCGCTGGTATTCGCCTCCAGCCGCGTCATCGGTTCGCCGCAGCAGCTCATCTCCTTTTCTCCTCCCTGCAGGAGCACTGCCAGATTTTCACAATGTTTGCTTTTATAAAATATCGGCTTGCACATATAATTTGCCTCCTAAAAATAAATTTTCCATTAGTTTTCCCAGAAACGGCTGAAAAAACAGCGGGCGATCCTTTCGCCCGCTGTTTGATTAAAAAATTATAAGTAACGTATTTTCCCTCTAAAGCGATCAAAGAATTTTTGATTCCATTCATCGCCGCCGGAAGCGTTTCCGCTTTTCCAAAGAGGCGGGTCCATCCCCTCGGCCGCCAGTTTTTCCACCACCTGAATCACAATCGACTGAAGGGTAAAGGAATTAGCGAAGGTGGATAAGGCCCCTGTAGGCTGGCTGGCCCCTTCCACCTGAACCAAAGCGTCGCCTACCGGTATTTTAGTGTCCACATGATAATCCACCACTTCATGGAGGTTCTTTTTGCTGGGATGACGGGCCGGATGCTCTTTCGGGGTGTTTTGCGCATGTTCCACTGAGCTGATGCCAATCACCTTGGCTCCCAGGCGTCTGGCCTCCAGCGCCGCGTCGATCGTGGCTGAATTGATCCCATAGGAATTGGCCACAATCAGCAGATCCCCTTCCCCAATGTCATTGCTATTAACCACCGCCGCCCCATAGCCAGGCAGCCGTTCAATTTTGGTGGAACGCTCGGCCCCGTTGGAGAGCAGGGTCCCCTCGTCTAAAATAGCGCTGAAATAAGCGATGCCTCCCGCCCGGTAAAACACCTCCATCGCCGCCATATTGGAGTGACCTCCCGGTCCCCAGATGTACACCAGTTTGTCCTTTTTAATCTGGTCGGCGATCACCTGGGCCGCTTTGTCCATATGTTCTTTCTCCTCGTCCATAATCCGCTTCATATATCCGCAGACCGAACGATAATACCCTTCTACATAATTTGACATGTTATTGTCTCCTCCTTTTCACCGGTTTTTCCCGGTCATTTTACCGCATAAATCTCAGCGAAACGCTTTGCAAAGCAGCTCCCGCAGGTTTTCTCCGGCAATTTGTTCTTTTTCCCGTTGGGAAATATCCGACATTTCCACCACAGCCGCTGCGGCGCCAGCACTGTAAAGGGGAAGTCCGCTTCCGAACAGCAGACGCTGGGCGCCAAAGTTTTTGCAGTATGCCTCCAGCCCTAAAAACCCTTTTAGCCCGGAGGTTTCCAAATAGATATTGGGGCATTTTTCCATAAGAGGATACAGCCACCGATCCGCCCGATAGTTCAGATTGGTAAGCAGGAGAGGAAGTTTTGGATTTTCCCTGCCCAAGGCATAGATCTGTTCCCAGGGAAGCTCCCCCATATCCAGCGCCAGCGGTATATGACAGCCGGCCAACACATCCAGCAGCTCCCCGCTCACCCAGCGGGCAAGGGAAAAATGATGTTTTCCCGGAGATGGGAACGCTTTTACCATTTTGACTCCGGCCTCTTTCATCCCGTCCGCCAGCGCTTGCCCCCGGGGGAACTCCCCCGTGTGCCCCGGCAGTACCACCCATACCGGATGAAATCGGGAGTTTTCACGGCAGAAGTTCACTATTCTCTCATTTCCCGACGACGGATGAAACGCCACAGCGCCAACATGAAAGGCCATCGCCTGCTCTATTCCGCATCGGTCCATCACTGCCAGCAGCTCCTGCGGGCGGTAAATGCTGTATTCCTCCAGGGAATTTGGCCGTCCTATCATCACATTGCAGTCAAAATAAGAAAGCCCGCTCATAACTTCACCCCCGCCTGCTTTAAAATATCCAGAGCGTTTAAAAAGAGAATTTTCTCCTTTTGCGCGTCGGCCAGGCGGCTGTAAACAATCCGCCCGACAGCATGCTTCGCATCATAGAAGGGGATGTCGCTCCCAAAGAGAATCTGCTGCGCCCCCACCTGGTCAACCATCCACTCCAACATTCCTTCCATCATGTAAGAGCTGGTGAGGTCCAGCATCAAATTAGGCACTCCCTTAGCTGCCTCCACCGCTTCCCGGTAGGCGTCCGGCCCACCGCAATGCCCCATTAAGAAGATCATATGTGGGTAACGCAGCGCGATTTTTCGGCTTTCCATCGCCTCTTTTCCTCCCCAGATATGCGCCAGTACCGGACATCCCATTTTGTCGGCAAACTCAAATACCGGCTGACATTTAGACGCCAGGATACTGTAACTGTTGTTCTGAGGGTGAAGCTTGAGCCCTACCACCCCCTTCTTTCCCCAGCAGGCGGCAAGCTGCTCGCGCATATCCTCCGAATAGTGGGGGTTGATCCCCACATACCCGTACAGCCTTCCCGGAAAAGAGGCAATTTCCTCCAGCATCCGCTGGTTGCCGTAGGAGGTTTCTCCGGTAATGGCGGACAGGTGGGAGACCACCATTTTATCAATTCCGCACCGATCCATGTCGGCTACAATATCCCGCGTGGTGTGAGCAGGGGTGCTGAAGTTAAACCATTTTCCCAGGTGTCCGTGTAGGTCCACAATTTTGGGCTTATTCATTGGGGTTGCCTCCAGACTTAATAAGTAATCGTTTACTTTAAAATATCATTCAAATCCGCCAAAGTCAAGGAATTTCATTGAATTTACTGTACATTTTTCCACTAAATCTTTGTGAAAAATAGAAAAATTGCTCTTTTTTAATTGCATTAAGAAAATTGCCATGCTATACTTGGAACGGAATTACAGATTACGTTTACTATAGAGGAGCGAGTAAATTGGCAAAAAAAACCCGGGGCGTTACCATCCCCGATATCGCAAAAGCCGCCGGCGTCTCCACCGCTACTGTTTCCCGCGTTCTCAACGGCGTGGATTATCCCGTGCGCCCCGAGTTGAAAGAGCGGGTGCTGGAGGTCGCCAAGGATTTAAATTATACCCCTAATATCTTCGGCAGAATGTTAAAAGGGGGAAAGAGCAACGATATCGGGATTATTATCCCTACCCTGACCAACCCCTTTTATGCCCAGGTGGTTTCGGGAATCGAGCGGGAATGCCGCAAACGGGGATATAACCCTATCTTCTGCAGCAGTTACAGCGACCCGGAAAAAGAACGGGAATTTATTCACCTGCTCATGCAAAAACGGGTGGAAGGGATGCTGATCTCCACCATCAATCAGGACAGCACCTTTTTAAAAAATGTGCTCAAGCAGCAAAGCAATATCGTGCTTTTTGACCAGCAGACGGAGGACCTTCCCTGCGACAATATCTCCTTTGATTTCTTCGAGGGGGGAAAATTGGCCGCCAATTACCTGATTGAAAACGGACACCGGGATATCGCTTTTTTGACCTTATCTTTTGTGCGCAAAAGCCGCCAGTCGATTTACGACGGGATCAAAGCGGCCATGAAAAGCCACGGACTTTCCCTAACGAAGGAGCGCACCTTTATTCTTTCCATCAAAAACGAATATGAGGACAGCATCGATGAGTTTGAAAATGGACGGATGCTGGCCCGGCAGTTCATTGAAGCCAACTGTCCCGCCTCGGCGATTATCGCTATCAACGATATTACCGCCTTTGGCATTATCCGCGAAATGAGCGATCACGGAGTGGATATCCCAGGGGATATTTCCATTATCGGCTTTGACAACATCAGCACCTCCGCTATGATTAACCCGCCGCTGACCACCATCAACCAGCCTTCCTTCGAGACCGGACGGCTGGCAGCCCGGGTTTTGATTGAAAAAATCGAACAGGAAATTGACATGAATTCCAACCTGCTGCTGAAACCGTCGGTGGTGGAGCGGAAATCAGTTAAAAGAATTTAAAACAAGGAGTGTTGTGTATGACGCAGAGATTTTCCGTAGACAAATTGGCGGTGAGTCTCTATGCTAACCGACAGGAGATGGGTAAACAAGCCGCCAAAGAAGCCGGAGATTACCTCCGGCAGGCGTTGGAAATAAAAGACAGGCTGAATATTGTATTTGCGGCCGCGCCCTCGCAAACGGAGTTTCTAGACTGCCTGTCCAAGGAGCCGGGGATCGACTGGGGCCGTATTTACGGGTTCCATATGGATGAGTACATCGGGCTCCCCACAGGTTCTACCCGGTCGTTTTCCTACTTTTTAAAAACCAATATTTTTGAAAAGGCGCCGTTTGCCGGCGTGAATTATATCAACGGAGCCGCGCCAGACCCCCAGGCGGAATGCGAACGCTATGGAGATCTTCTCAAAGAAGACGGGATTGATATTGTGTTTATGGGGATCGGGGAGAACGGACATATCGCTTTTAACGATCCTGGAGTCGCCAAGTTTCACGATCAAAAGGTAGTAAAGACTGTTCAGCTGGATGAAATTTGCCGCCATCAGCAGGTAAACGACAAGTGTTTTCCCACTTTGGAGGATGTTCCCAAGGAAGCGATCACTCTGACGGTCCCCACTCTGTTGAGTGCAAAAAAGCTGTTTTGTATTGTTCCTTCCGCCACGAAGGCCAAGGCAGTGCGGGATACTTTGGAGGGCCCTGTGAGCGAGTCCTGCCCGGCGTCGATTTTGCGTATCCATGAGGACGCTTCTCTTTACCTAGAAAAAGACAGCGCCCGTCTGCTTACTCAAACGCTTTCAAAAGTTTGTATTTAAAAGGAAATATTTTTTACAAAAAATAGTAAAGGTTTACTATTTTCGCCGACATGTTTCGACCTTCTTCGGGAGGGCGCCCGTACACCCCAAAAAGTAAACCTTTACTTATCAAAATAGGTCGAAAATGGCCGAAAGGCTGTTTAAAATATTCAAAAAAGTAATAAAGCAATTAAGGAGGATGAACCATGAAAAGAATATCTTGGCTTGCTCTGCTGGTATGTATTATGATGATCGTCACATCCTGTGGCACATCCAATCCGCCGGCCCAGACCCCGTCCAGCGACGCTCCCGTGTCTGGCGCGCCTGCCGAAGGCGAAACTCCCGCACCTTCTGCGGAAAAAATGACTGTTACTTACATGCAGTCCGGAATTAACGACGAAGCGGCCAAAGCTCTTGCCGCCAAGTTCAAAGAGGAACATGGGGTGGAAGTAGAAGTTGTCGCCTTTCCCTGGGATGTGCTTCGTCAGAACAACACCACGGATATCCTTTCCGGCAACCATCAGTACTCGGTAATGTCCGGCGGCGCTTATCTGGTGGATATCTTCTCCCATATGACTCCCCTTACCAGCTATATTGAAAAAGATGGCTTTGGCGAGGGATTGATTCCCGGCCTGATGGACAAAACCAATTATTATGAAGGCGAAGTAATCGGTATCCCTTACAACTTGGATGCGTATGGCATCGTTTACCGCAAGGATCTGTTTGAAGAATATGGCATCGCGCTTCCTACAACCTGGGCGGAATTTTACGATTGCTTAGAACAGCTCAAAGCCAAACTGCCGCCGGAAATCGCTCCTTACGCTTTTGCAGGCGGCGCCCCGGAGCAGGTAGGCAATCTGTTCCTGGCAAGATATGCGGGATATTATATTAATAGCGACGGCAATTATGAAATCGAAGAAGAAAAGGCTGCCAAGGCGATTGAGGACATTATTAAAACCTACAGCTACGGCCCCAATAACATTTCTTCTTTAAGCATTGATCAGGCAAACGCTCTGTTTCTGCAAGGCAATGCGGCTATGACCGAGTGCTGGCCGTCCTTCCTGTACGGCGCGGCGACAGATCCTTCTCAATCTTCGGTCGTTGGTAAATGGGGCATCGCCCCTTATCCCACCGACGGCGGCGTTCCCTTCCTGAGCTGCTGGAATATGTTCATCCCCAAGGAAATTGAGGATACTGACACCGCCTGGCAGTGGGTAAAAGAATTTGCCAGCGAAGAAAATGCACTGGACTTCTTCCTGGATTACAATATGGCCCCTATTTACTCCAGCGTTTATACCTCTCCGGAAGTGGTTGAAAAGTTCGGAGAAGGCGCTTTTGACGGCCATATGCAAAATGTAGCCAACGCTTTCGATTTCCCAATGAGCGGCGAGGGCCAGGATATTATCTGTCGTATTGTAGGCGATGCCCTTGTTGGAAAAATCACCTCCGCGCAGGCTGCTGCTCAAATCAATCAAAACCTGAGCTCCCTGACGGTAACTCCTCAGGTACTGGAATTGGCGGCCCGCGATCCCCGGTTTATTCAAAAATAAACTGCGCCTAACCCTCCAGTAAGTAAACCTGATGGCTTCGGGCCCGGCGCGGACGCGAACGCGTCCGTACCCGGCCTGCAAAGCAGGCCTGCCCCGCCGCCTGCGTGCGGCGGGCGCCGGGCCCTGTGCACCAAATCTGATTGAGAGAGGGCAACTATCATGCTTACAACCAAGAAAGACCGAAAATATCTTTGGCTGCTGGTAGCTCCAGCGCTGATTATCATTTTAGTGGCCCAGGCCTACCCGCTGATGTATTCCCTGGTTGTTAGTTTTCGGGAATGGGCGCTGGCCACTTCCGATGTCCCTTTAGGCTTTACTTTGGATAACTATGCCAAAGCGCTGACCAATCCAAATTTTTTGTATTCCTGTAAAATCAGTCTGCAATTTATGGTAAGAACCATTATAATTGAATTGGTCTGCGGTTTTTCGCTTGCTTATTTGTTTATCGGTTCTTCCAAAATTATTAAACTATGCCGCACGGTTGTTTTAATCCCTATGTCTATTGCGTCCGTTGTCTGTGGTAATATGTGGCGGATCTTTTTTGATACCAATACCGGAATGGTAAATTTAATGTTGTCGGCGGTGGGTATTCAAGGACCAAACTGGCTGGGCGATCCTAATTGGGCAATGACAGCGGCAATCATTTCTTCCATCTGGCAGTATGTCTCTTTTTCTTTTTTAATTTATACTGCCTCTATGACTTCAATCCCTGACGATTTAATAGAGGCGGCAAAGATTGACGGCGCTACCCGGCTTGGAATTATCCGCAAAATCTTTATTCCTATGACAATGCCCGCTACCCTGCTGATATTAATTTTCCGCATTATTGACTCATTTTTTGTATTTGACCAAATTTACACCTTGACTTTCGGCGGACCCGGCACCAGCACCCAGGTAGTATCTATGTATATTTATAACCAGGGGCTGAAGTATTACAATATCAGCTATGCTTCCGCATGTGCGTGGGTCGTAATGATATTGGCGTTTTTCATCTGCGGATTGCTTTTGCAATTTAAAAAGAGAGTGGAAAACAGCTTTTAACGAAAAGGGAGGCAAGGATTTATGAATGAAAAAAAATTCTCGGCCTACCAGATATTTCGGTGGCTGATAATTTTACTGGCGGTAGCGTTGGTAGTACTGCCCATATTATTCTTATTTTTTACCAGCGTAAAACCTCAAAGTGAACTTTATAACAACCCGAAAATTCTCCCCACACAATTTCTGTGGGACAATTATAAATCGATTTTTACCTTTGAAAGCTTAAACAGCGGTATCTTATTTTATCTTAAGAACACGATTATTGTGGCTTTGGTATCCACCCTGATTACTGTAGCCTTTGGTTCTATGTGCGCTTACGGTTTGAGCAGGCTAAGAAAAGGAAAGCTGATCGCTATAATAACTGCAGTAATTGTAGTGGTACGGTTTTATCCTAAAATTACTGTTATTTTGCCTTATTTTCTTTTAATGAAGAATTTGCATTTGCTGGATACATTAAGCGCCATCATCATCTCCCATATATCCATCGGCATTCCATTAACCGTTATGATGATGACCACCTTTTATAACGAGGTTCCCAAAGAAATGGAAGAGGCCAGCCGGGTAGACGGGGCTTCGGTACTCACCACCTATTTTAGAGTCGTAGTGCCCACCACCTTAAGCGGCATGGCGGCCACCGCGATACTGATGGTAATGACCTCATGGAATGAATTTCTTTTGGCGTCCGGTCTGGCTTCCAACCACGCCAAGACTTTTCCCATCGTTATCGCCGGCTTTGTTACTGACAAGGGTACCGACTGGGGCGGTATGGCGGCGCTTAGTATTGTCGCCATGGTCCCTATGGTATTGATTGTTTTGTTTACACAAAAATATTTAATTCGTGGACTGACCGCAGGCGCGGTAAAAGGATAGCTCCTGCCGCCGGCAGGGGCTATTGCCCTTTAACACAGTTTTAAGGAGGGACCCGCATTATGCAGTGGCCTCATTATTCTATCGGTTCACCGGGAGGGGAGATTAACCTTCCCTCCTTGCTCTTCCCTGGGGAGCGGTTATACGATTGGCAGGTAAAAAGAAAAGAGATCCTCTGCCGGGTAAAGCAGGTCCTTGGACAGTTTCCCCCGCCGTGTCCATTGCGGTGGGAAATCCTTTCCCAAAAAGAAGAGAACGGCGTTCTTATCCAGCGGATTTCCTATGACAGTTGCGATGGAGAAAAAGCTTCCGGCCACTTGTTGGTTTCCCCTAATGCCAAAGATAAAAAGGCGCCTGCTGTACTGGCTCTGCACCCTACGGATATTGATTATTCCCGTTCTTTGCTGCTTTCCCGTCCTGGTTCTGACGAGGACTACCCTTATGCTTTGGAACTTGCGAGGCGGGGCTTTGTTGTGCTCGCCCCAGATATTTGTACCTGTTGGCAATACCCCGACGCCAAGACGGTAGCTCAGGGATACAATACTCAATTTTTCATAGATAAACATCCCGCCTGGTCTATGATGGGACGGGCGGTATACGATCATCAGAAGGCCGTGGATCTTCTCTGTTCCCTGCCTTATGTAAATCAAGAGCGCATTGGCGTTCTGGGCCATTCCCTAGGAGGCACGAACGCTATGCTGCTGTCCGTTTTTGATGAACGGATCAAGGCCATCGCCGTCAGCTGCTGTTTTAGCAGTTTCTGCTGCCATCCCAATATCCGGGTTTGGTGCCGGGAAGAAGGTTTTTGCTATTTCCCGGCCTTGCGCAAAACTATTGACGAAGGTTATGTGCCCTTTGAGTGGTATGAGCTGATCGCGGCCGCCGCGCCGCGCCCGTTTTTCGTCTTTCAGGCGAAAAACGACGTTTGGTTCAAACGCTGGGACGGCGCGTCCCAGGGCGCGGCGCGGGCGGGCGAGGTTTACGCTTTATACGGGGCGGAGGAAAAGCTCCGCCTGGAGCTTTGGGACGGCCCCCACAGTTTTCCGCCCTCCGCCAGGCAGCGGGCTTACGGCTTTTTGGAAAACAGTCTATGAGGGAGGAGTACTTATGATAGCATACAAAAAGGAACTCTTGTTTTACCAGGAGCATCTAGTCCATAATCTGCTTGCCTTTTGGTCGCAGTCATACGATCCGGTACATGGCGGGATTTTTACCTGTTTTAATAATACTGGAGAGCAGCTGGTAAGCCGTGATAAGTACGTCTGGTCCCAAGGACGCATGGCCTGGGTATACTCCCGTATCGTTCAGGACATTGACCAGGGTCTTCTTCCAGAGCTCGAAAAATCTGAATATCTGGAAAAAGCCCGGCGCACCTGCTGTTTTCTGCGGGATCATGCTATCCTGCCGCCGGCGGATGGGGTATGCGCCTATCTGCTGACCGAGGAGGGACATAAAAAAGAAAGCATCCCCGGAAAAGGATATTACACCAGCTTTTTCGTGGACTGCTTTGTAATTTTAGGTTTTTGTGAGTATGCCCTGGCCTGCAAGGACGAAGAGTTTCTCACCCTGGCCCTTTCCCTTTATGACCGGTGTACCGCCCTGCTTGCCCAGGGAAAGATTGTAACCGAGCCTTACCCCATTGCCGAAGGGTTTGTTTCCCATGCGGTAGATATGATTTTAAGCTGTACTTCCAACCATCTTTGGCGGGCGTTAACCGCCGCGGGGCATCCCAGAGCGCAGGAAATAAATGAAAAAAGCCTTGCTCATGTAACACGGATTTTAAATGTGTTTTATTGGGAAGATTTTGGCGTCATCCAGGAATTAAAACCTCTTTCCCCCCAGCTCGAGGACACCTTTTCCGCCCGGCATATTATGCCTGGGCACGCGTTGGAATCCATGTGGTTCTGCCAGCATATTTTGGCTCAAAACCATCTGCCTGCGGATAAAAAAATTTTTACTGTATCCGCAAACAGTCTGTTCTTAGGATGGGATAAACAATACGGCGGATTATTGCGCTGTGTGGACGTAACAGGCGGCCCTCCCCGCGGGCGCCGGCTGGCGGGGGACCCTTATGAGAGCTTAATGGCGGATACCTGGGACAGCAAACTTTGGTGGCCTCATTCGGAAAGCTTGTATATGACGCTGCTTTGTTATACTCTTACGCAAGATCCCTTGTTTGAGGAGTACTATAATAAAACAGCCGCCTATGTAAAAGAAAAATTTATTAACCCCAATAAAGATGTTGGGGAGTGGATACAAATTCTTGACCGTCAGGGCCGGCCTATGGAAAAGGTCGTTGCTTTGCCGGTAAAGGATCCTTTCCATATTCTTCGCAACGTGCTTCTTCTTATTGAGCTGTTATCGGAGGAAATTGTATGATTACAGTAATAAAAAACGGAAAGCTTATCACCCCCTCCGGGGTGCTCAAAGACCATCTGCTGGTCATTGAGGACAGTAAAATTCTGGGGATTTATCCTAAAGAAAAGCTTCCCCAGAAATATTACAATGAGCCTGTCGTAGACGCTTTGGGGGAATATGTTTCCCCAGGATTTATTGATATCCATGTTCATGGGGGCGGCGGGGTGGAAGCCAGCGGCAGTTCGCCTTCACAAATTGTGAAAATGTGCGCGGCTCACGCCGGTTACGGCACTACCTCCCTGCTTCCCACCACCGTCACCAACCGGCTGGAAAATATTCAGCAAACCGTCTATGCTATCCGCGATGCCGCTCAGTTATGCCATGAATGTAATATCCTGGGCGCTCATCTGGAAGGACCGTATTTTTCTCCCGCCCAGTGCGGCGCCCAAAATCCGGATTTTATCATCCAACCAAAACCCGAGCAGTATCTGCCCCTGTTGGACAGCTGGGATGGAATAAAAATTGTCGGAGCCGCTCCGGAGATTGACGGCGCCCTGGAGCTGGGGCAGGAACTGCGCCGGCGGGGAATACTTGCCTCGGTGGCCCACTCAGACGCCACCTTTGAGCAGGTGGAGGAGGCTATGATTTACGGTTACAGCGATATTACCCATATTTATTCCGGCTGCTCCATGGTCCATCGCGTGAACGCTTACCGTATTGCTGGAATTGTGGAGGCGGGTCTTTGTTTAGAGGGCCTGACTGTCCAGGTAATCGCCGACGGCAAACATCTGCCCGCCTCCCTGTTGAAGCTGATTTATAAATGCAAAGGGCCCTCTCACATTTCCCTGATCACCGATGGATTATGCGCCGCGGCCACACAAATGGAAGAGGGCGCCGTCGTTCACCAGGACAACGGCCTGGATACGATCTATGACGACGGGGTTATGAAGATGATGGATAAACAGGCGTTTGCGGGAAGTGTGGCTACTATGAACCGGTTGGTATGCAATATGATCACCTTGGCCGGGGTGCCTCTGGCCGACGCGGTGACTATGGCTACCCTTACCCCAGCCAAAGTCATCGGGATGGACAAATGCAAAGGGAGTCTTTCTCCTGGCAAAGATGCGGATATTATCTTTTTTAACGAGGATATCCAGGTAAGTACAGTAATGGTTATGGGGCGCAAGGTAAAATAAAAGGTTCCCGCCCGGCCGCAGAACCGCGTTCAGCGCTCCCAAAATCCAGGCCCAGCGCCTCCCTTTCTCTTCTGTTTACACTCCCATAGACCCTCATAATGAAACGGCGGTTTTGAAGTAAAACAATCAAAACCGCCGTTTTTCTTTTATAAATGAAGTCTTCGTCTGAGTTCCGCCCGCATCCCGGCGCCTTCAAACACCAAAAGGGCAGTGAGGCAGATCAGGCTTACCGCGACACAGAACAAGGAAGGATAGTCCACCTGCACAATCCCAGCCAATATAAAAACAGCCGGAATAATTCCAAACAAAATAAAGATGCAGCAATAAATAAGATATGTGTTTTCCGGCATTTTCATCACCTTAGCCAAAATAGGCAGCGCGATCATAACCGCCATAAACAGGCAGGGAATGGCATATTCCACCGACCAGCCCCGCCAGCCGGTAAATTTATCCCATAAGACGCTTAATATCCCAACTACCACCGTCTGATAAAGTATATTTTTAAGAATACTGTGGCGTTTGCGCACAGCAATGAATAAAACAACCCAAAAACACGCGATTGCCGCCACTACAAATAGGGACCAGTACCCGCTTTGGGGAAGCATCCGGTTGATCACCAGACAGAGCAGCCCTGCGGCCACAGAACCCAAAATGAGCAGCTTAAAAAACAGGCTGTGCTGACGATAAATGGTCGGTACCAAGGGAAACACTTGCCGCGACGGGCCCAGCGCCGGCTGTACCGTCCCCTGACAAAGCGGGCAGCGCTGGGTATCCTCCCCAATAGACACGCCGCATTTTTTACAATATTTCATTTGCTTTCCCCTCCTGTGTAAATATGGTTGGAGACCACTTCTACCGGAATGCCCATATCTACAAACGTACGGAAAAACCTGCGCGGGATATCTGTACTCTGAAAGACCGAAGTGAAACTGAAATTCAGCTTGTTTTCAAACGAGCAGGCGCATGCCTGCATACTGGAAGTACTGGTAAACACATCAAACAGCCGGATATAAGGACACAGCTCTTTTGGCATATTCACCTTTCCTACGTTGGAAAGGGAAAAGGTAAACTGCCGGCGGTTCAAATCATGGGCCATTTTCATAAAAACATTTTTTAAAACCAGCGGCGTCACTCTGGCGAATATATTGTGTTCCAGCGCCGCTAAAGCATTCATCCGTTCCTGAAGGTATTCTTCATTGAGGTAAGTTTCAAAATATTCCTTTACCCGGGAGATAATCTCCTCCAGCTCCGGGGATTGGTTTTTAAAATCATAGCCTACGTTAAACACGCTGAAAAAATTCCTGGCGGATTGGGAACTGAAATATTTGCGCAGATTTACGGGTATGGTAACCACCACCGGACGTTTCCTTTCCCGAACGTTCATCTCTTCATAGATGGAGCGCATAATAACCGCTGTTAATAAGACAGTCAATGTTGTGTCGTATTCCCGGGCTTTTTCTAATAAAAGATCTACCGGCATTACCCCTTCAATAATCCGCAGGCGGTATTCCGGGTTTTTCGCCCCGTTTAGCCGAAAGGCTTTGGGCGCTTTTTTCTTGTTGTTTTTTTTCGTTTTGGGCCGGCCGGCGTAATACTTATCAAAACTGTCATCCATCTTCTGGAAAGCAGAGGCGTCATATTCCATTACCGGCGGATTTTCCGAGAACGCATCTGCGTGTTTTATCAGCAGATAATGGTATACCATTGCCTGTAAAAACAGCAGCGCCCCGGTGCCGTCGGTCAGGGCATGGTATACCTCCAGGTTGATTCGCCTATGAAAATATGTCACCTCAAAAAGCAAAGACCGGGAATCCTTATAAATCAGACCGCAAGGCGGATTTTCCTCTTGATGTACCAAAGGACGCACGGGCGTTTCTTCCAGGTAGTACCAAAACAGCCCTCGCTTTAATACGCATAAAAAATTTGGAAATTCCTCCAGGGTGTCCTGCAGCGCGCGCTGCAGCACATCTTCCTCCACCTCTTCGCAAAGCTCACAGGAGAACCGAAACACCTTTGGGTCCTGTTTGTTGCTGCTGGCTGGGAAAATCTTCGCGGCATTATCCAATTTTATCCAGCGTCTAGGCGTGAGTTTACTCACAGGTTTCCACCTCGCTTAAAAATTGGTTAATATATTGATAGCATCTCTTCACCTGCACAAATCTGGGAGGCAAAGAGAAAAAACCGTGCAGGGCGTCCCGGATACGGTGCAGCTCCACCTGGTTTCCATCCTTCATCAGCCGGTGGGCATACGCTTCCCCTTCATCCCGCAAAGGATCGTACTGCGCGGTGATAATCAATGTTTTTGGCTGGTCCTTCAAATTTTCTGACAGCAAAGGTGCGAAATAAGGGTCGGTCAAATCCTTGGGGGAGTTCATATATAGCTCCATATAATCCTGCACCCGTTTGGAAGTGAGCAGATAATCGGTACCGTTTTCCCGCACGGAAGGGAAGGGGGAATGTTCCGTATGATCGTTATAGGTAGCAGGATAAATAAGGATCTGACGCTCAGGGAAAAATTCCCCTTTATCCCGCGCCATTAAAGAGACTGCCGCGGCCAAGTTTGCCCCGGCGCTGTCTCCGATCAGCGTAATCTGCTCTGGCCGGATATGGAGAAGCCCGCTGTTTAAAAACAGTTCCTTTGCCACTTCATAACAATCCAGCAGTCCGTTGGGGTACCGATGTTCCGGCGCCAAACGGTAATCTACCGACACTACGATATGTTTTGTCAATTTGGCCATGGTGCGGCAAACTTTATTGTAGCTGTCGATATTCCCAATCACCCAGCCGCCGCCGTGGAAAAAAAGAAGAATTGGAAAATCGCGCAGGGTCTCGTCCGGAGAAAAAATTCTCACCGGAATTACATGGTCTCCCCGGGTTACCGTATGGTCCCATGTTTTGTAAAAAGGTTTAGTCACATCCATATGGGCCGCGTTTTCCAGCTGGCGGACAATTTTATAATTATTTTTAATATCGATGTCCGCATAGGAAAGGGTCTTAAGCGCCGCGCGCATATATTTGTTAATCGCCATAAGGCACCTCAGTTCTCTTAATGTAACAGGCGGCCCCGCCTATTATTGTTTATTCTTTCAAATCCTTGTCTTATACCTCTCAGATTTACCTCCGCCCCCGGCGGAAAACCCTTCGGGGTTTTGGACGCTGGCTGCAAAATGTATCCTGCGGTTTCGCTTTTGCGAAACCCGCTCCGGACAGTGTCCGGGGCAAAACAACGTTTTGCGGATACATTTTATTATACCATATCTCCCATATAAAAGTAATCCCGCTATGAATATTTTCCTTTTCTCAAGCCATCCTACGAAAGAGGTGATCTCATGTCGCTAGAAGATATTTTATCCAGCCCGGAAATGTGCCGGTATTTTGAAAACCTCCCCCATGATGTACAGACGAAACTGTATTCCCGCGGGGATGAAATTCATTCATCCAATGATTTATACATGCTGGGGGAAAAGTTTATCGCTTCAAAAGGAGATGATAATTATGAAGGCTTCTATTGACCGCGAGGGCTGTATTGCCTGTGGACAGTGCGTAGAAATTTGTCCGGAAGTATTCGCACAGGATGAGGATGGTATCGCTTATGTCCATCAAGACGTCCCTGCCGAGGCGGAGGAAGGCGCCGTTACCGCCCAGGAAAGCTGCCCGGTTTCTGTTATTACTGTAAACGATTAAAAAAAGAAGGCTCTCTTTGAACTAGAATCAAAAAGAGCCTTCTTTTTTTAAGATCAGAACGGTTTTTCGGCGCGCCCGCCAAAAAACGCACAGCCATTTCACAAGAGGGTCTATAAAAAAAATAAAAAGCCCTTCTGTTAAAATATAAAAACCTGCATACAATAACACTGTTTCTTTTTTAAAACGGCTGTTTTATTGATAGGAGGTTTATGATGATTGCAAATACAAAAAGAGGATTAGCGCTTGCGCTGGCTATATGTTTTCTTTTGTGTCTATCTGGCTGCTCCGGAAAAGACGACAAGCAGCCGCCGGCTTCTTCCCCTTCTGGAGAATATGATGAAAACGGCGGTTTTCGCCCGTCTGTACCTGATAGAAAACAAGAACTAACTCAAGCTGTCCAGGAAAACGGCGATTCTGTAGCTTGGCTTACTCTTCCCAATACAGAGATTGACGACGTGGTAGTCCAGGGAGAAAACAATGAATTTTATCTGCGTAAGGACGCGAAAAAAAATTACTCCTACGCCGGCTGTTATTATATGGATTATGAAAATACGGTAGGGGAAGATGAAACCGATTTTTCCCAGAACACCATAATTTACGGGCACAACCTAGGAAAACCTATGGGGGTAAAGGACGATCCCAATGGGGATAAATTTGCCCAGCTGTTAAAACTGACCTACCCGGAAACAGCTAAAAACACCCCTTATATTTTCCTTACTACAAAAAACGGCGAATATATTTACGAAATCTTCGCGGTATTTTACAGCGAAGCGATGACTAAACCTGTTCCTTATCACCTGGTAAATTACAGCGAAGACGATTTTAACGAACTTATTGAGGACGTCAAATCCCGCTCTTTATATCTTTACGATACCCAGGTATCTGCCCAGGATAAGGTTCTGACTCTATCCACCTGCTCTTATAAGTACGGAAGCTACAGCCAAAATCCCGATCAGCGTTTTGTGGTCATGGGCCGGTTGGTACAGGAAGGAGAACCTTATTACGAACAGGCCCAGATGATGGTAAACGATATGCCCCGGGAGCCGGAGTTTGATTAAAGTTTCCGCAGCTATTTTTCGGCCCTCTGGCCTATCCCCGGCCATGGCTGTCAAAATAAGGCCTTTTGCAGGCCGGCGCCCCCAAAACCTGAAAGGTTTTGCCGCCAGCGGCGGGAGCAAATCTTTGATTTGCCGGGCGCGGCTTTAAAAAAACAGCCTTCGGCCTTTAACAAGCCGATGGCTGTTTTTCAATTAATTCTCCTGTGATCCGGTTGTTTTTCATTACATATACCCGGTCGCATACCTTGCGGATCTCGTTGGGGTTATAGGATGTGTAGATGATCCCCATATTCCGCCGCTTGGCCGCGCTGATAAAATCATAGATGCTGTTGTGCATCAGCATATCAATTCCGGAAAAGGGGTTTTCCATCACCACGATATTCATCCTGGCTACTATCCACTTATAAAGGGCTACATTAAGCTGCGTCCAGTTGTCCGCGTAATGAATATCCTGATGGATAAGCGCCGGATCGATTCTCATGGTTTCCACAAAATTCTTTACCGCAAACTTTTCCAGCGCCACATTCAGCAATCCCCCTTTTTTCTGAAATCGGCTCAGGGCGGCAATGGTCAGATTGTTTCCTAAGGAGAGATTGCGAAATAAACTGTTTTTATAATAACCGATATACCCGATCCCGTGTTCAATCATCGACCGGCTGTCCATGGGCAGGCGCAAAGGGGTGCCATCCAAGGTGATCTCTCCGCTCCACACCGGCGCCAGCCCCCGAAGCAAGCGTACGACAGACGCACATTCTCCATCTTCATCCAAAAAACCTACGGCTTCCCCTTTTTTTACATAAAAGCTAATATCCGCAAGCTCAGAGGTGTACACGCTGTTCACCCCTAAAAGCACCTGATTGCTTTGCGCGATGGGCCGTACCTGCCCTGCGGTAAACTCCTCCCCGATAAGGATTTTTTCAATCCGCCCCGAATGAAAATCCTCCTGAAAGAAAATTCCTTCCTCCCGGCCGTTTTTCAGCACTACAATCCGATCGGCAAGGCGGGTAATTCGCTCCAGCTTGGATTCAATAATAATCAGCGAAATCCCTTTTTCTTTCATTTTTTCTAAAAAGAGCGCCAAATTCCAGTATTCCCGGTCGGTGTAATTCATCATAATATCATCTAAGATAACCACTTTGGCCTTATCCGCTACCGCCCGGGTCAGCTCCACTATATGGCACTGGGCAAGAGAAAGATCTTTCCCCTTGGCGCTGGGGGATAAATCCACCCCCAGCTCCCCCATCAGACTTTTTGTAATAAAATTGGTAAACTTGGGGCGTATAAACCAGCCCTGCTGTTTTTCTGTGGGAACGATGCATAAGTTTTCCGCCACGGTACACGCCGGAAAAATATTGGTTTTTCCCTGAATACAATAGATTCCATACCGATGGGCATCCTCCACCGAATGAATAGAAACCGGCTTTCCCTGGACATACACCTGTCCCTGGCTCACCTCGTCCAGCCCGCATAGCGCGTGGGCAAGGGTTGTTCGCCCAGAACCGTTTAACCCTACCAACCCTAGGAACTCCCCTTCATAAAGGCTGAAATCCAGGTTGTTCAGCACCAGGCCGCCATGTTTTATTTTTGTAAGGCCCTTGCACCGCAAGATTTCCTGTTTCACTGTTTCCCACCTGCCGCTCCCATTAGCTCTGTTTTTTCGGCAAACTGATCTCCACCGTAGTTCCCGCGCCAGGGGCGCTGTATACCTTCAGCCCGTATTCCGAGCCAAAATAGAACTTGATCCTCTGATTTACATTAATCATAGCGATCCCCATATTTTTTCCCTTTGAGCCGCTGGAGGGAGAACCTTTGCCCTCCATAGCCTGCTGAATTTCCTTCAAACGCCCTTCGCTCATTCCCATACCGTCGTCCATAATATAAATCATCAGCCGGTCCTGGGTAGTAAATGCCCGCAGGGTTATCGTCCCGGTTCCCATTTTTGTTTCCAACCCGTGATGAATCGCATTCTCTACAATGGGCTGGATCGTCAGGATGGGCAATTTATAAGAAAGAACGCTTTCCTCTTCAATGCGTTTGACAAACACAAACTTTTCCGGGAAGCGGTACCGCTGGATTAAAAGATAGTTTTGTACATTTTCCAGCTCTTGGGCAAAGGTAGCCATTTCTCCTGCCTGACTGATACTGTAACGGAATAGGGTAGCCAGCGCTTCGGTCATCTCCGCAATTTCAGTGGATTGGTTACTGATGGCATGGCTTCGAATCGTCTCCAGAGTATTGTATAAAAAATGGGGATTGATCTGGCTTTGTAAAGCGTGCATCTCCGCCTGGGACTTCAGCATCTGGGAAGTATAGTCGTTATGCAGAGCGGTAATTACCCGGTTGATCAGCCGGTCCAGCTCCGAACCTTCCCCAATAGCGTCCCGTTTATCATAGTCATCCTTGGTCTGCTGCAGATCGCTGGCCTCCACAATCGCCGCCAATTTTTCCAGTTCCCGAATGGGAAAAAGCAGCTCTTTAATTTCATAATAAAATACCAGCGCATGGCCGATCATCAGGCAGGCGGCTAAAATAAGCAGGGTGGCGTGATCCCGGCTTCGGAACATCAATACCACAATTACCGCCAGGGCCGCCACAGAAAGAGCCGCGTCAATGAACAAAACCAGAGCCGCTTTTTTGCTGGTGTTTGTATTTTTTATCACGCCGGGGCCCCCCTTCTTTTTCCTTAGGAGTAAAACTTACGAAATTCCACAGGTTTAATTCCCACTGTTTTTGTAAACAGCTTGCTGAAATGCTTCGCGTCGTTATATCCCACCATCCGGGCAATTTCCGCGATTCCAATGGAAGTTTCCTTTAACAGCCTTTTTGCCTGCTCTATCCGTACATCCGTAAGATAGGTGGTAAAGCTCATTCCCGTTTCTTTTTTAAACAGGGAACTGATATAGACCGGATTTAAATACACCAGCTTGGCCATATCCTCCAAAGCAATGCTTTCCGCATAATGTTCCGCCACATACTGCTTAATTTGGCGGATAGGTTTGCTGTCCTGGTTCTGGCGGGTCTGCACACATTTTTCCAATATCTCTTCCGTGCGGCGGCAGACCGTCTCCTGAAGCTGGGGCACCGTATAGCAGCTGTCCAGCTCTTCCCATACTCTGCTTTCCTGGGGGAAGGGGACCTGGGGCGTGATCTTTTTCACTTCCTCGTAAATCGTCCCCAGCATCTGCTGGCACAGACCGTATAGTTTAAAATTGTTTTTTTCCTCCCGGTTTTCCGAAATTACCGACCGCACTGCCGCTAACGCTTCTGGAATATCTAAAAGTTCCACCGCCCTGGAAAGACGGGCGGCCTTTGCCGCAGCCAGCGCCGGCTCCTTCTGACGCTGGATGGGAAGCCGGTCGTATAAGGTGACGTTTTCCGGGCCGAAGTCAATTCGATTGCGCAGGGCGATCACCGCGGTAGTATAAGAATAGGGGAGCTGATGCAGATCGGAAACTACCGCTCCCACTCCCACAGAAATATCAAAAAAATCATATTGATAAAAGTCGTTGCGCATCAAATCGGTAAGATATGCCTTTTTTTGTTCCAGTGTCTGGTGGCGTCTGTCCGAAAAATTAATCAAAATATATCCGCTGGGACCTCGGCAGACGCTTTCCGCATCAAAACAGTCCTCCCGCAGCTTGCGCATAAATTTTTCCACAAACACCTCAGAAACAGAGGAGTAAGCGGGCTTTTCTCCGCTGGCGCCGGTGTAGTCCACCTTTACCGCTATAACGCAGAAGCTCCCGGCAAAAAAGTTAAAAATATGCTCCATGGCTTCCTGCTGGACCGGATTAATCTCCCGACGTTCGATAATCTCCCAAAAGGTATTTTTGCGAAGCAGGGAATTGCTTACATCCAGCCGCTGCTGAATTTGAATAACCTCATTTTTCTGATTCATCTCATGCGCTACCTTATCGCTGATGCGGGAAAGCAGCTCATTGAGTTCCGATTTTTTAATCGGTTTAAGCAGATAGTCGATTACCCCAAATTTCAGGGCGGCCTGGGCATACTCAAAATCCCGATAGCCGCTGATTACCGCAAAAGCGGTTTCCGGACGCACGGCCTTTACCTTTTCAATCAGCTCCAGCCCGGTGAGCCCAGGCATACGGATATCTGTAATAACAAAATCCGGCTTCTTTTCTAAAATCATATTATAGGCGTCTACACCGTTTTGTACCTCGCCTACAATAGTTACCTCCACCAGATCATAATCTATTAGATTTTTAATCAGCTCTATTACGCCTCGCTCATCATCCACGATCATGATAGAAAGCACGCGACTTTCCCTCCTCCCGCCTGTAATCCAAGCGACCGCCAAACATCAGCTTTTTGTAGTTTGGCGGCCTTTCAAGACGATTTATATATAAAAATATTATAGCATATTATAAGCACAATAGGAACAACAAAAGGCATCATCCGATAGGAAAAAACTAAGCGGATTATGCCTTTTGCAAAAGTATATTAAGGAGAAAACTTAATCATAGTACCCTTGATCCGATTTAATCAGGGTATCAAACTGTTCGGCGTCGTGTCCACACCAAACTTGAGCGTTATACTCTTTCTGAAGTTTATGAATTTTCTTGATGGTATTAATAAAACCAATCGAATCATACGGGATTCCCGGCAGACGAATGGGCGGCCCAAGATTTACTCTTGTATTGACCGCGTCCGAGGCCAAAATTACATTTCCAGTGTTGGGAAGACTTACCATCAGCGCCAACATCCCCGGCACATGCCCCGGTCCTAAATTGATCACCCGGATTCCGGGCAGAAGCTCAAAGTCCTCCTGATCCGCCGCAACCAGCTCCCAATGAAGCTTGGCGTCAATCCAGTGAGCAATATCCTTGCGGATATAAGGGCCTTCGTCCTGTCCCAGACCATAGTTCTTCATGGTTTCAGTAAATTCTGTCTCATGAACGATAATCCTGGATTTTGTAAAATATTCCAGGTTTCCGCCGTGATCCTCATGCAGATGGGACGCCACTACAATATCGATATCATCCGGCGTGTATCCCAGGCGTTTTAATGTGTTAAGCAGCCGCTGATCCTCCCGGCAATAATGGGGAGTCGCCGCAAACTGAGCGGCAGGCCAGCGGGTGGGGGTATCCGGGTGACAGGCGGTATCGAACAATACCAATCCATCGGGATGCTCGATAAGCGCGGTGTATACCGGGGCTTTTACCCATTCCGCAGGAGGATTTTTATCCGCCGCGGTAGCCTGGTGAGGCATGGCAACCAGACAGGCCAAGTCGTTTTCATTCCAGCCGTTGTCCATAATGTAAAGCTTCATAAGCGCAAGCCTCCTTTATAAATCCATAATGTAAAATAATACTTACTGATTGGAATGGCGTTTTGCAGACAGAGTATCCATGCTGACCGCCACGATAATAAAGGCGCCGATAACCACCTGATGCCACAAGGGACTTACCTGCAAAAGGTTCAGGCCGTTTCTGACGGTAGCCATCAGGATGGCGCCGATAATGGTGCCCACCAGATTGGCTTTACCGCCGCTCATGCTGGTGCCGCCGATAACCGTAGCCGCGATTACGTCCAGCTCATATCCGTTGCCCGCTTCCGCCACTGCCGCTTCCGAACGGGAAGTAAGCAGTATGCCGGAAATCGCGCACAGCAGGCCGGTAAGGGTGTATACCGTCAGTTTTACCCGGTCGATATTAATACCCACCAATTTGGCCGCGTCCTCGTTGCTTCCGATGGACAGGGTGTAGCGTCCCAAACGGGTCCGGTACATCAAAATGTAAAAAATACCCAACAGAACTAAAAGGATAATAATCGGGAACGGAACAAATCCGATAAAGCCCTGAGCCAGAAACTGAAACTCAGGAAAGCGCAGGCCGTATACCGGAATACCCTGGGTGTAAACCATGATAATTCCCCGCAGGATACTCATCGTACCCAAGGTGGCAATAAACTCTGCCAAGCGCAGTTTGGTAATCAAAAGGCCGTTGATAAATCCAAAACACATTCCGGCCACCAGCGCGATTATCAGCGCAAGATAAATATTCATGCCGCCCTTAATCAAAGCCGCGACAATAACGCCGCAAATTCCCAGAATGGCGCCTACCGACAGGTCGATGCCTCCCATGGCAATAATAAACGTCATACCGATACCCATGATCGCAACCCACACCGCCTGGCGGATAACAATCAGGATATTGTCCAGCGTAAAAAAGTACGGCGTTGCAATGCTTAAAAAGATAACCAGCACGGCATAAGCCAGCACAACGCCGGCGCCGTTGGCGGAAAGCAGCTTTTTAACCGTTCCCGCAAATTTGTTTTCCTTAGAGAGTTCTACTTGATTTCCCATCAGCAGCTCGCTCCTTCCGTATCATCCGCAGAATCATTGACAGAATAGTATTTTATCTCTTCCAAACTGGCGCTCGCTGCGTCCAGCACCTTGTTGATTTTGCCGTTTCTAACTACGATAACCTTATCGCAGATCCCCAAAACTTCCTCTTCTTCCGAGGACACCATGACTACGCCCTTGCCCTGCTGTACGTATTGGGTGATCAGTTTATATACCTCAGTTTTTGCGTTTACGTCAATTCCGCGGGTAGGCTCTTCCAACAACAGAATGTCTGGATTGGTCTGCATCCAGCGGGCCAGCATTACCTTCTGCTGATTGCCCCCGGACATCCTGGAGATCAACTGAGACGGGGTGTTTACTTTAATGGAAAAGTCCTCCACACATTTGCGCGCAATCGCAGTTTCCTTTTTCGTGCTCACCAGCCGGTTGGTTAAAATCTTTTCCATGGAGGCGATGGTAGTGTTCCACGCCATGGATTGGATGGGGAAAATGCCTTCCACTTTACGTTCCCCCGGCAAAAAAGCAAATCGATTGTTCATAGCGTCCCGGATATTGTGAAGTCTCAAACCTTTTCCTTTGTAAACAATCTCCCCGGCGTCATGAGGACACAAACCGAACAACGTGCGCAGTATCTCATTTTTACCGCAGCCTTCCAGTCCTACAATACCAATAATTTCTTTTTCGTGCAAGGTAAAAGAAATATCTTCATACTTTTTGCGGCTGGAAAGATTTTTTATCTCCAGCAGGGGCCCGCCCAGTTCAAACTTCACTTTTGGATACTGATTTTCTACTGATTTACCGATCATCGCGCTGATCAGGTCGTTCATATTGATATCTGATGTTCTTTCATCCAAAGCATTATGGCCGTCCCGAAGCACTACTACACGATCGCAAATACTCATCACCTCATCCAAGTGATGGGAAATAAAGATAATCGCCTTGCCTTGGGCTTTTAAATCCCGCATTACCTTGAAAAGCTGCTCTTTTTCTTTTGTCTCCAAGGTGGTCGTAGGCTCATCCATGATAATAATGCTGGCGTCGGAATATACCGCGCGGGCAATCTCTACCAGCTGACGCTGCGCCAGAGGAATTTCTTCAATCCGCCGGGTCACATCCAAATCTACTGATAATCTATCGTTTAACACCTTATGGGCTATCCGGTTCATCCCTTTGATATCCAAAGGCATGATCAGCCCTTTATGGTTTTTATATCCAATTTCATTATGCATAAAGATGTTTTCCGCAATGGTCATTGTGGGAAACAGGCTTAATTCCTGGTAAATCGTACGGATACCCAGTTTTTGAGCGTCTTCCGCATCTTTAATATTGACTTTTTTTCCGTCGAGGATAATGTCTCCTCCGTCTTTGGGATAAACACCGCATAAAATTTTAATCAGCGTAGATTTTCCCGCTCCGTTTTCCCCCATCAACCCTACGATTTCCCCACGGTTTAGTGTCAGATTAACCTTTTCCAGCACAGGAACGCGGTTAAAACTTTTTTCAATATTCTCCATGGAAAGAATCGGTGTCATATTCTCCAAGCAACTCGCCTCCTTTTATTTAGGAACCTGGCGTGAGATCCGGTCTTTTGCAGGTGGCGGGGCCGGACAACGCCAGCCCCGCCGCCTCAGTAGACAGATCTTAACTTAACAGATTATTCCTCTACTTTTTCACGAGGAACATAGATGTAGTTTTCAACATCGAAAGTATCGATGTTTTCCTGATCATATACTACCAGAGTGGAGTTAATCTCTTTTTCCACTTCTTTGCCCAGGACTACATAATCTTTGATCGCTTTGATAATATTGATACCCATTTCTTTGGAAGCGGTATCAACAGTACAGGTCAGCTCGCCTGCTTTGATGGATTCATAACCGTCTTTGGTGTTGTCGTAACCAGCGATTTTGATCTGATCCAGCATGCCTTTGGCTTTTACCGCGGCAACTGCGCCCAGAGCCATTTCATCGTACATACCAAAGATAAAGTCGATATCCGGATTAGCGGTAATGATATTTTCAGTTACAGTCTGGCCTTTTTCACGGGTCCAGTCAGCCGCCTGAGAAGCGACGATCTGCAGATTATCATGACCTTCCAATGCGGATTTGAAGCCTTCCAAACGCTGGGTGTTCAGAACGCCCGGGAAACCTTCCAGTACAGCGATCTGTACGTCAGGGGTATCGCCGTATTCTTCCACTACCCATTCGCCGATGCTCTTGCCCGCGTCAAACTGGGAGAAGCCTACGCTGGTGATATACCATTTGTCTTCCGGAGCCAGGGTAGCCATGTTAAACAGGAATACCGGGATTCCCTTTTCCGCCGCCGCTTCAATATAAGGAAGCATCGCTTCTTCATTTTCAGTGGAGAGGGCGATCGCGTCTACATCCTGCTGCAGCAGATTTTCAAGGATGTTGGTCTGCTCCTGGATGGTGGAGGTGTTGCTGGAAGGAGCCTGAACCAAAAACTCAGCGAATTCTTCGCCGCCGTTGCGGTCGATTTCTTCTTTACATCCGCTGATAACCATATCATACATGGTGTTCATAACAACCGGTACGAAAGCAATTTTAATGGGTTTTTCTTTTGTGGTCGGCGGCGGAGCCAAGCTTTCCGCTGCGCCATCGTCCGCAGGAGCCGCATCGTCTGCAGGAGCTGCATCGTCGGCGGGAGCCGCGTCGGAAGCGGGAGCGTCAGTAGACGGAGTGTCCGCTGCGGGAGCCTGATTGGATGTTTGACAAGCCGCCAGAGAGAGGGCCATTGTCAAAGCAAGTACTAAAGCCAATAATCTCTTCATTTAAAATTTCCTCCTTTTTAATAAGCAGGGGTGTTTAAAACACGTATTTAAAACACCGCGCCCTGCTTTGTCCTACTCATTATAGATGACATCTCCCTCCGCTTCAATGCGCCCCTTTTAAGATTTAGGGGGGTGATTTTAACATCTTTTTATTCATTTTTTTCTTTTGTTCCAACAATTTTATTTATTTTTTGTGCAGCATGTATAAAAAGCCATCCGGTCGATTGGACCGGATGGCGGTTAAATTATATTAAATTTTCCTCGATAAAGGCCCGCGGCCTTTCACACCGGCTTTCCAGCGAAATAAACCGGCTGTCCTGCCCGCTGCGGTGGAACCCTTCCATAATCTCCAGCACATGCAGCCCCAGCCGCCCGCCGGCCCTGGCGGGCTCTCCCCGTTTTATCGCCAGCGCCATTTCAGTCAGCCCCAATCCCCGGCTGTTTTCCCAATACTGATTTGCCATTGAAACCTGCCCGGGCGTGGGATCCACGGCGCTTCGGAGGAGCACCGGTCCCTGGTAGGTGTTGGGGTCAGGCCCCACTATAGTGCCTTGAGTTCCATAAATCTCCAAAAAGGGCAAAGGGGTTTCCCACACATCAAACGTGGTAATAACCGTGGCCACCGCCCCTGTTTCAAAACGGATGGTCCCGGTGATATGGGTGGGTACCTCCACCGGAATGGACTGTCCTTTTCTGGGTCCGCACAGGATAGTGCGCGTCTCAAATCCCCGGCTAGTCATGGCCGCTACCTCTTTGGCCGGGCCCAGCAGGGAAACCAGCGCCGAAATATAATACGGCCCCATATCAAACATCGGCCCGCCGCCGGTGAGATAATAAAAATCCGGATTTTGATGGGCTCCTTCCCAGCCGTGGCTCATCATAAACGCGGTGGCCGCCAGCGGTTTTCCAATGGCCCCGTCATCAATCAGCTTACGGCAGGTCTGCAGTCCCGCCCCCAGGAAGGTATCGGTGGCGCAACCGATATACAGGCCTCTTTTTTCCGCCAGTTCCAAAAGCCGCTTGCCTTGGGCATAGCTTAAGGACAGGGGCTTTTCCGTATAAATATGCTTTCCGCCCAAAAGCGCTTTTTCGCATATTTCAAAATGGACCCGAGGGGTGGTTAAATTCAATAAGATATCAATTTGCGGGGAATCGATCATCTCCTGGGCGGACATCACCTTTGGAATATGGTATTTCTCCGCCTGAGCCGCGGCCCTGTCCTGGGAAAGGTCGGAAACCGCCATCACCTGGACAGCATGGCCGAACCGCCCGGTCAGGTTGGTCAGGTAGATGTCGCTGATCATCCCGCAGCCTACAACGCCAATTCTTGTTTTTTCCATCATAAGATCTTCCCTTCTGTCATAGTTTGTGTGCCCCTGTTTACAGGCAGAACTATAGCCCCCTGCGATCATCGGGAACACAGCCTGTTTTCCGATGATCGGGAGCCGGCATACAAACATATCAGGGAATTCTCATCCATATCATTATTTTATCATGCCCGCGGGGCAATGTCCAGAAAAAAAGCCGGAAGACCCTCTGGTCTCCCGGCTTTTTTCAATTTTCTGTCCCTACAGGCGCAGGCAGTCCGGAAACTCCCTCCTCATAAGGCCACACTTCCCAGGCGGTGGACTGGGGAGGAAGGCTTCTGGTGGAAGCCGGGTCATGAAAAACCGCTACCTTTTTGCCTACATAGGCGGCGGTGCTGTCTTCAGGCGCCAGATAAAATTGGGTGCTTTGATCATAATGAAACAGATATTCTCCGCCGCCGTCCAAAATGCTTTCCACCAGCAAATCCCCTTGGGAGGCATTCTGCGGATCAGAAGTCGCTTGCGTTATCGTGCCGCAAAACAAAACAAGCTCCGGAGCAGGCAGCTTGTTTACCGCCGCGGCGGTTACCAGAGGAATCTGGTCTTGGGAGGTCTGGGGAATTTCTCCCCCATAATATACCTCCAGATAAGTACCGTTTCCTATCTGCTCACTTTCGTCATAACCCAGCTGAGTGGCGCTGTCCAGGGCGACCTGAAGCCTGGGCGCGCCGAAGTCTACCCCTTCCAGCTGATTTAAAATCCAAACGGTGCGGCCCTGATCGTCCACGGCAAAATCTTCCACAACTCCCCGGTACATTCCCGCGTCCGCCACATACAGGCGTTCTTGACTGCCGGCGGTTTCCTCCTCAAGGGGCTCTTCCTCTTGGGAAGAGGGCGCTTCTTGGGAGGACGCCTGGGAAGAGCCGGCGGCGCTGTTTTCCTCTTCTGGAGCGGCGGTCTGACCGGCGCAGCCCACCATTCCCAAAACTATCGCCGCGCCCAGCAGCAGGGCATACATCTTTCTTTGTAAACTCATATGTTCATTCTCTCCTATCTTGTTCTCAACCTATTGCTTTTGTCTGTAAAGACGTTCATATAGTGCGCCGAATTTTCAGAATTCTTGCATCCCGAAAAAAAAGAGGGTATGATAGTATTATTAAAAAACAGATGAGGGAAACGCCATGTTTATTGCTGATCTACATACCCATTCCAAGTATTCCCGCGCCACCAGCCGGGAATGTATCCCGGAATATCTGGATCTGTGGGCCCGCCGCAAGGGGATCGATCTGATTGGAACCGGGGATTTTACTCATCCTGCTTGGCGCCAGGAGCTAAAAGAAAAGCTCACCCCTGCCGGTCAGGGGTTATATCAGCTGAAAAAAGAGTTTGTTCTGCCGGATGATACCGCCGGCGCAGGCGCTTCGCCTCATTTTATCCTCAGCGGGGAAATCAGCTGTATCTATAAAAAGAACGGCCGGGTGCGCAAGGTGCACAATGTGATTTTGCTCCCCTGCCTGGAGGCGGCCGAGATCCTTTCAAAAAAACTGGAGAGAATTGGAAATATCCATTCGGATGGGCGGCCGATTTTAGGCTTGGACAGCCGGGATTTGCTGGAGATTGCTCTGGAAACCTGTCCTCAGGCAATTTTTATCCCCGCCCATATCTGGACGCCTCATTTCTCTTTGTTTGGAGCGTTTTCCGGGTTTAATACCATAGAGGAGTGTTATGAGGATCTCACCCCTTATATCCACGCCTTGGAAACCGGTCTCTCTTCCGATCCCCCTATGAACTGGCGGCTGTCCGCTTTGGACCGTTTCACCCTAATTTCCAATTCGGACGCCCATTCTCCCCAAAAACTGGGGCGGGAAGCCAACATATTTGATCTGCCGCTGTCTTATGACGGTCTGGCTCAGGCGCTGCGGGACAAAGAAGGGTTTATGGGGACGATTGAGTTTTTTCCAGAGGAAGGAAAATATCATTTGGACGGCCATCGAAAATGCAGCGTCTGTCTTTCCCCTTCCCAAACCGCATCTCAAAACGGCCGGTGCCCGGTATGTGGGGGCAAGCTGACCATCGGGGTCCTGCACCGGGTGGAGGAACTGGCCGACCGGGAGGAAGGATTTGTCCCTGAAAATTCCAGGCCTTATGAAAGCCTCGTGCCCCTGCCGGAAGTGATCGCCGCCTCCACCGGTCTTACCCCCATCAGCAAAAAGGTGAATACATGGTATGGGGCGATGCTCCAAACTCTGGGGCCGGAGTTTTATATTCTGCGGCAGGCCCCTTTGGAGGAAATTCAGCGGTTCGCCGGTCCCTGTATCACCGAAGGGGTGCGCCGAGTGCGGGCCGGGGAAATCACGGCTCTTCCCGGGTATGACGGAGAGTTTGGAAAAATCCAGATTTTATCCCCTGAGGAAGTCGAAGCTTTTTCGGGACAGACAAGTCTGTTCGGCGTTCCTGCTGCAAAAAAGAAAATCATTTCCAAACCCTCTCCACTCAAAAAGGAAAAAAGCGCCCCAAAAGAGAACAAGGACGCTAAGGCTCCCTCCCTTCTTTTTGGCTTAAACGACCAGCAGCAGGCGGCGGTCAACAGCACCTCTCCTGTTACTGCGGTTATTGCCGGGCCGGGTACCGGCAAAACTAAGACCCTAATCGCCCGGATCGCCCATTTGATCCAGGAAGAAAAGGTTCCCGCGTCCCGGATTACCGCCGTTACTTTTACCAACAAAGCCGCCCAGGAAATGCGCCAGCGGCTGGACGTTCATTTTCAAGGGAGGCGCGCGGCCAAAAACGTCACTATCGGAACCTTTCACAGCGTATGTTTGGAGCTGCTGGGGGATGTGAACATCCTGGGGGACGCGGACGCTTTGACCCTGGCTCATCAGGTCCTTCAGGAATGTGGACTTAAGCTGTCTGCCAGGAAATTCTTATCCCTGGTTTCCCAGAGAAAAAACGGCGTTTGCACGGAACATTCTCCCCTGACGGACAGCGCTTATGAAGCCTATGAAGAAAAACTGGCCCAGTACCAGGTGCTGGATTATGACGATATTCTGCTCTGTGCCCTTGCCCTGCTGCGGCAGGGCAAAGAAACCCGCACGTCTTTTACCCATCTTTTGGTGGATGAGTTTCAGGATACGAACCCTTTGCAGTTCCAGCTGATAAACGCTTTCAGCCAGCAGAGTAAAAGCCTGTTTGTTATCGGCGATCCGGATCAGTCCATTTATGGCTTCCGAGGCGCCGGTGCCCAGTGCTTTGAGCGCCTGGCCCAGGAGCGTCCCGATTTGGAAACCATCTATTTGTCAGAAAATTACCGTTCTACCCCCCAAATTCTAAGCTGCGCCCTGCCGGTCATCGCTAACAATCACGAAGGAGTTTCCCCTCATTTGACCGCCCAGCGGCCGGCGGGGGCAAAGGTTTCTTTTGTAAGGGCCGGCGACGAATTTCAGGAAGCGCTTTTTATCGCCAAAGAAATCAACCGGATGGTCGGCGGTATTGATATGCTGGACAGCCAGTCTCTAGCCGGAGGCAAACGGGAATTTTCCCGTCCCATGGCCTTTTGTGATATTGCTGTGCTTTATCGGACGCACCGGCAGGCGCAGCTGCTGGAAAAATGCCTTTCCATTGAGGGAATCCCTTATGTGCTCACCGGCCGGGAAGATTTTCTGTGCGAGCCCTTGATCCGGGGGAGCGTCGGCTTCTTCCGCTTTCTGATGAACTCAGGAGACCTGCTTTCTCTTTACGCCTGCCTAACGGAAGTGATGGGTCTGTCCCAAAAACAAGCGGAGGAAGTCACGGACAAATTTAAAAAAACCGGGAGTTTTCCCCAACAGACGCCTCCGCCTGCTGGAATGGAAAAATTTCTTTCCCTCTATGAGAAATTTTCCCAAAAGGCAAACAGGGAAAAGCCTCAAAAGCTTCTGGAGGCCTGGGCACAGGATACCGGACTGGCGGAGGATCCCTCCTTGGAAAAGCTTATCAATATTTCTGTTTTTTATAAGGAGCTGGCTCCTTTTCTGCGGGCGCTGGCCCTGGGCGGCGAGGGAGACGTCCATCGCAGCGCGGCCAGAAGATATTTTTCCGACGCGGTATCCCTCGCCACTCTCCATGGAGCCAAAGGGCTGGAATTTCCGGTGGTTTTTTTATGCGGAGTCAAACGAGGCGTTCTTCCTTTCCAGCTTCCTGACAGGGAAAGCGATCTTTCGGAAGAGCGGCGCTTATTCTATGTGGGGATGACCCGCGCTCAGGAAGAGCTGATTTTATTATCCCCTGGAACCCCTTCCTTGTTTTTGGACGAGCTGCCTGCGCAGGAACTTTCTTTTGAACAGGCAAGGGAATGGAAAGAACCTTCCAGCGGAAAACAATTAAGCCTCTTTTAAAAAAACAGCCGGGGCCTTTCGGCCCCGGCTGTTTTTCACTTTTTATTTTCGCAATATAGGTCTCTATCATGGTTGCTTCTCTGCCCGCAGGCGGCCTGAGCAACGCATATCGTTCGCTAAACATTGCCTACTACAAAGAACAAAGGATTTACCGTAAACGGAAAATAAATTATATATTTGGATTTTTTCATATCAGTCACCCCATATCAGCTCTGAATTTTCAGCAATAGCAGCATAGCTAATCACCGATCCGTCTAATTTAAATTCACCATAATATATCTGATCAATTTCATCTTTTTCCCCTAAACAAAAGGTATCTTTAAAATCATCTTTTTCAAAAATTGGTTGAATATATTTTGACCACGGTGTTTCGTAATAGTAAAATATTGCTATATTTTTTTCCTTTCCATTGATTGTTGCTTTTGAGGGCGCAAGAGATACTGTTCCTCCTAAATTTTCGTCTTGATAGGTAGCATAAAGTTTACCATCCGCTATTGTATTTGCTGAAGAATTACAAGCAAACAACTATTTAAAAATAATGGAATAGAAGTATTCGCCCGCAGGCTCACGCTTGCGGGCTTTTTATTTTCCGGTGAGATTATTCCTCACCTTTCGGTGACACTTCTGCGACAAGGCTGTTTTATTGGTTATTTCGGTACAAGTGTCGTAATGGTGTCGTAAATTAATACTAAAACAACAATCCCAAGAAAAGAGAAAACCCGCCTTACATAGCCTAAACTGGCTTGTAAAGCGGGGCTTTGCGTGTCCACCGGAGATAAAAAAGACGCCTCGCGCCGCAGGCAGGCCCGCAAAAGGTTGATAGCGGCAGGGAACCGCCGCGAGGGCGTTTACAACCGAGCAGGCGAGCCGAGCGTGACCTTTTGCGGAAAAGGAGGAGCAGCGGCATGAGCGCGCTGCGATTTTTTCAATAAAAAATCGGAGCAAGCGATATGAAGCTTGCTCCGACGTGGTGCGGATAACAGGACTTGAACCTGCATGAAGTTGCCCTCACTAGAACCTGAATCTAGCGCGTCTGCCAATTCCGCCATATCCGCATACTTTATTTTCAAGGATAATCATGCTTGATTATTATATCATCCCCCGTCAAGCTTGTCAATACAAAATCTTGCGGTATCATCCAGCAAAGATTTTCGGTTTTCGCTCCGCAGAAAGTCTATTTTTCAAGTATTTGAAGGCCATCGCACAGAAGGCCCGAAAATTTAATTTTCTTGCTCTTTTAAAAGAAATCCGGTATTGGGGGAACCCATAAAATACATATCTCCCCAGCTTCGACAGTCAGAAAGGAGATCCTTTCCAGCGGTTTTGGAGGGTGTGAACGGCCGTCCGACGGTAAAAAGGGACTGGCTCGCCTCATCCGCTTTTTAGACTGGCGGCCGGCCCCTTTTTCTCAATCTAAAGGTCCTTATCTCTTTTCTGTTTTATCCTTTGATCAGACGATCCATCATAGTATACCCGTTTTCTACAAACAGTCCCGTTTCCCCGGAGAGAAGCTCCGTATATCGGGAAGTAAAAGGGGTCCCATGCTGGAAGCTGCGGTAAAGCACAAATGGCACCGGCTCAGCCGTATGGGTACGGATGTCCAGCGGCGTAGGATGATCCGGCATTAACAGGATAGAAAATTCTTCCCCATCCTCCCGCATGGCCCCAATAACCGGGCCTAAAATCTCTTCATCGATCTTTTCAATGGAACGTACTTTATTTTCAATCTCATGGCGATGTCCACATTCATCCGGCGCTTCTACATGGATATACACAAAATCATACCCATTTCTCAAAAGGTCAATAGCCGCCTGGCCTTTGCCTTTAAAATTGGTGTGGATATTTCCAGTCGCCCCTGGAACATCCACGCTTTTCAATCCGGCGCAAATGGCGATTCCTTTGATTAGATCCACCGCAGAAATTACCCCGCCCTTAATCCCATATTTCTCCTCAAATGAGGATAAGGCCGGTTTGACTCCTTCTCCCCAAAACCATACGGAGGTGGCCGGATGGAGTCCTCTTTCTATTCTGGCTTTGTTTACCGGGTGGTCTTTCAGCAGCTGGCGGGAACGTTTCATCATATCTAAAAGCAAATCCCCATATCTTCCCTTAGGCAAATATTCAGCGATCGGCCTGCCGCTGATATCATGGGGAGGAGTACAGTCGCTTCCTGTTTTAGCGTCTTTTAACACTAAACAATGACGATAGCTGATCCCAGGGTACAAATTGCATTTCTCATTTTTAAAATGGTCGTTTAAATAGTTTACGAGAATCGTGGATTCCTCTGTAGAAATTTCGTCGCAGGAATAATCCACCATGCTGGCCTGCTCATAGTTTTGGGCGTCGGATAAGGTAACCAGGTTGCACCGGAAGGTAACGTCAGAGGGCTGCAGTTCAATACCGATGCTTACCGCCTCCAGGGGAGAACGTCCAGAATAATAAATAGCCGGATCATATCCCATCACAGACAAATTAGCCGTATCGCTGCCCGGCGGATACCCTTCCGGAATGGTTTTTACCATCCCCACCGTCCCGTTTTGAGCAAGAAAATCCATATTCGGTTTTTTTGCCGCTTCCAGCGGCGTTTGATCTCCCAGCTGAGCGACAGGATAATCTGCCATCCCATCCCCCAGCATGACAATGTATTTCATCTTCTCAGGCTCTCCTTTATTTTACGTCCAGCCAGCCGGCTACCGCGTCTTTCATCTTCTTTGGTTCCACCACAGCGGTAAACCGCTCCTGTTTATTCTTCAGCTCTGTCAGCGCCGGCGGCGGAGTCCGTTGGGTTTTTTCCGCCAACGCCCACAGCAAATCAAAGTCATCCCCCTGAGGTTTTTCCCCCAGGGCGGGCAGCACGCTTCCCGCAAATTTAAAGGGGCTGGCGGTGGACGCGATTACCGTAGGGGTCTTATCCCCGGTCGCGGCCCGGTATTCTTCATACACCCGTACAGCTACCGCCGTATGAGTATCGCAGAGATATCCGGTTTTTTTATAAACTTCTCCAATGGTTTCAAACGTTTTGCCATCGTCGGCGCAGCCGCAGGCAAACTCCGCTTTTATCTTCTCCCGGAGAAGATCGTCCACGGTGTATCTGCCGCAGGATACCAGTTGATTCATCAGCTCCCGGATTTTTTCATCTTCCTGGCCGGAAAGCATAAATAACAGCCGTTCCAAGTTGGAGGAAATCAAGATATCCATGGAAGGAGAAGAGGTCAGATAAAAATCCCGGTTTTTATCATAGGTGCCGGTGGTGATAAAATCGGTGAGCACATTGTTGCGGTTGGAAGCGCATACCAGCATATTTACCGGCAGACCGCAGCGCTTGGCAAAATAAGCCGCTAAAATATTGCCAAAGTTACCGGTGGGCACTACAATATTAATCTTATCCCCCAGGGCTATTCGTCCGGCGAGCAGCATCTCGCAATAAGCGGAAAAATAATACGCGATCTGCGGAGCCAGGCGCCCCCAATTAATCGAGTTGGCGGAAGAAAGCAAAAAGCCTTTTTCATCCAGCGCTTTGGCGAATTCTTTGTCAGTAAAAATTCGTTTTACTCCATTTTGCGCGTCGTCAAAGTTTCCTTTGGCCGCGAATACCATTACATTTTCCCCGGTTTGGGTGGTCATCTGCAGCCGCTGGATATTGCTGGTGCCTCCCTCGGGATAAAACACGCAGATTTTTGTACCCGGTACGTCGGCAAAGCCCTCTAGCGCCGCTTTGCCTGTATCCCCGGAAGTAGCTACCAAAATAACCACCGTTTTATTTACGCCGTTTTTCTTTAAAGAGGCGGTCAGCAGGTAAGGCAGCAGCTGCAGGGCGAAATCTTTAAAAGCGCAGGTCGGCCCGTGGAACAATTCTAAAATATTTGCCTGGGCGTCCAGGCTGATTACTGGCGCCACTTCTTTCGGCGGAAATTTTTCCCGGCGGTAAGCCTGGGAAATGTATTCGGTCAGCTCTTCCTTGGTAAAATCGGTGAGAAAGGCGGACAGCACCTGCGCGGCCCGGCCGATATAATCCATCTTTGCCATGGCCTGGATCTCCGCCAGAGAAAAGGACGGGATCGTCTCCGGCAAAAACAATCCTCCGTCTTTTGAAAGTCCGGCGACAATTGCCTGGGAAGAGGAAATTTTTAGGTTTTTATCTCGTGTGCTTATGTAATCCATAATCACAATCTCCTTTAAGCCTGTCCTTCATATGAGGACAGTTGTTTTTCACCATATTACTATATCATATTTGTTGAATATATACAAGAGTACCCAGGGGAATTTTTAAGAATAGGCCCCCCAGCCCCCTTCAAAACTTCATAATAACAAGCAAAGCCGGGATCCCTCCGATCCCGGCTTTGCCGTTATTTTAAGTTATCCCTGTAATAACACATCCGCCAAAACCCTAAAAAATTCAGCAAAACACAAAAGTTTCATATCCATTACAAACCTCTTGCCGCTTTCCATGCGCTGAATCGCATTTTTATACCTATAATCACCCATGACATTTTGTTGTTGTCATTTGGAATTGGACTCGCCGAGTTTATTTGTATGACCCCGGACTCCTGTTATTCTTGGTCTTTCGTTGGAATTTCCCCGTGCTCCTTTTCAAACTCCGCGACATGGCGGCGCACCAGACAAAGCAGCTCTTTATTGACCGATCTGCCTTCAAAATCAGCAATATAATGGAGTTTTTCCAGCAGTTCTTCCTCTATTCTCAAAGAAAAATCTTTTATCTTCATAATAAGCTCCTACATCTATTTATGAGCTTATTTTAAGCTTAAAAATATGATATAATCCCAATATGAGCTCGTTTTGAGCTCACTAAATTTTAAAGAGGTGATTTTATGGACGAAAAATTGGCCTGCGCCCTGTTTGCCAAGGCCCTGGAAAACCGGCATGCCCAGCTGACCTTTTCCCTTGATTTTGATTTGTCACAGGCGATGGAACAAGAGAGCGTGCGGGTCCTGGAGGAAATCAAAAATATCCTGGAGAACTTTTCCTACGACGACTTTATGTGTGTGGAGGAAATTACACAGCTGTTTGCCGCCAAGCTGGGCTGCCTGCTGGAGCGGCATAAAGAGGAAGATCTCTGCTAGCCTGCGGCAAGCGAAAGTTTTTGGGGCGCCTTTTTGAAAAAACGATTTTTTAGCCCGCCCTTTTTTAAAGAAGGCGGAAGGTTTGGGGAAAGGGGCCCCGCCTAAAAACCCCCGCTCTGGAAACCAGAGCGGGGGTTTTTATTTTATACGCTACGCACTTAGAAGTGGGATTTCGCCACATAAGAAGTATGGAGAACTTCATGGGCCTTATGGCCTCCGATTTCGCCGAAGAACTCTTCGTAAATCTTTTTGAGGCTTTCGTTTTCATGGCTCTTGCGAACCGGCTTTCCTGCGTCCGCCTTATACAAAGCGGCAGCGCGCAAGGCTTTAAGATCCACAAAGTTACGAACATGAGCAGGCTGTACAGGCTGGCCGCCGCCGTTGACACAGCCGCCGGGACATCCCATAATTTCAATGAAGTGATAGTCCGCTTCGCCCTTCTTAACCTTTTCCAGAACCTTCTTGGCATTGGACAGGCTGGAGGCGACGCATACCTTAACTTCCAGATCGCCCACTTTATAAGTGGCTTCCTTAATTCCCTGGGTACCGCGCACTTCCTGGAAGTTCACATCACCCAGTTCTTTTCCGCCGACCCATTCCGCGGCGGTGCGCAGAGCCGCTTCCATTACGCCGCCAGTAGCGCCGAAGATAACTGCCGCGCCGGTGGATTCTCCCATCGGGTTGTCGAAATCTTCATCAGGCAGGTTGACAAAATCCAACCCGGCGCGACGGATCATGCGGGCCAGTTCCCGGGTGGTGATAGCGATATCCACATCCGGTACGCCGGCGGCATCCTGATCTTCCCGATGGATTTCATATTTCTTCGCGGTACAAGGCATTACGCCTACCACTACTACATCCTTCGGGTCCCAGCCCATCTTCTGGGCGTACCAGGTTTTGCAGGTGGCGCCGAACATCTGCTGGGGAGATTTACAGGTGGAAAGATTAGGAATAAACTCCGGATAATAATGCTCGCAGTAGTTGATCCAGCCCGGGGAACAAGAGGTAATCATCGGCAGAACTCCGCCTTTGGTTACCCTTTCTACAAATTCATGGGCTTCCTCTACAATGGTCATATCCGCGGCCAGATCGGTGTCAAACACCTTATCAAAACCTAAGCGGCGCAGGGAAGCGACCATTTTTCCGGTAACGTCGGTGCCGATAGGCATATCGAACGCTTCACCCAGGGTGGCCCGAATCGAAGGCGCGGTCTGTACAATTACATGTTTGGTAGGATCATTGATCGCCCTCCAAACCGCTTTGGTATCATCCTTCTCAGCGATCGCTCCAGTAGGACAAACCACAATACACTGGCCGCAGGAAACGCAGGCAACCTCATCCAAATTCTGCTCAAACGCGCAGCCGATATGCGTATTGAAGCCGCGTTCATTTGGACCGATGACGCCGATTCCCTGCCATTTGGCACAGGCGGCGACACAGCGGCGGCACAGGATACATTTATTGTCGTCACGGAACATATGAACCGCGCTGTCATCCTTTGGATATTCCGGGTTTACACCATTATATTTATCCTCATCGTCCACTTTGAAATCTTTACAGAGTTTCTGCAGCTCACAGTTGCCGCTGCGTACGCAGGAGAGGCATTTTCTGTGATGGGTGGAAAGGATCAGTTCCAGCGTAATCTTTCTGGAAGCGAATACTTTCTTGGAGTTGGTGAGGACTTCCATGCCTTCCGCCACCGGATATACACAAGCGGCAACCAGGCTTTTCGCGCCTTTGACTTCCACAACGCAGATACGGCAGGCGCCGATGGCGTTGACGTCTTTTAAGTAACACAGGGTGGGAATATGAATACCGGCAGATCTTGCGGCTTCGAGAATCGTAGAGTTCTTCGGCACGGACAAGGGCATACCGTTAATTTTAATATTTACCATTTCCATTGATTGGTACACTCCTTTCTTATTTCTTCATAATGGCGCCGAACTTACATTTCTCCATGCAAGCGCCGCACTTGATACATTTAGACGTATCGATCACATGAGGCTTCTTTACTTCGCCCACAATCGCGTCCGCCGGACAGTTTTTAGCGCACAGGGTACAGCCTCTGCACTTATCCCGGTCAATGACAAAGTTCAAGAGGGCCTTACATACGCCGGCCGGACATTTTTTATCCACCACGTGGGCCACATATTCATCCCTAAAATACCGCAGGGTGGAAAGCACCGGGTTAGGCGCAGTCTGTCCCAGGCCGCACAGGGCGTTTTCCTTGATGTAATAGCACAATTCTTCCATCTTATCCAGATCTTCCAAGGTGCCTTTGCCCTTGGTGATCTTATCCAGCAGCTCGTACAAGCGTTTGGTTCCGATACGGCAAGGAGTACATTTGCCGCAGCTTTCATCTACTGTAAACTCCAGGAAAAACTTCGCGATATCCACCATACAGTTGTCTTCGTCCATAACGATCAAGCCGCCGGAGCCCATCATAGAGCCGATGGCGATCAGGTTGTCATAGTCGATCTCAATATCCATATGTTCCGCCGGAATACATCCGCCGGAAGGACCGCCGGTCTGAGCCGCTTTGAATTTTTTGCCGTTGGGGATGCCGCCGCCAATCTCTTCAATTACTTCCCGCAGGGTGGTTCCCATGGGGATTTCCACCAAGCCGGTATTATGTATTTTACCCCCCAGAGCAAACACCTTGGTGCCTTTGGATTTCTCCGTTCCCATAGAGGAGAACCAATCGGCGCCCTTGAGGATAATCTGAGGAATATTTGCGTAGGTTTCCACATTGTTTAAAACCGTAGGCTTGCCAAACAGACCTTTTACCGCCGGGAAGGGAGGACGAGGTCTTGGTTCGCCCCGATGGCCTTCAATAGAGGTCATCAGCGCAGTTTCCTCGCCGCAAACGAAAGCGCCGGCGCCCAGTCTCAGCTCCAGATCAAAATCAAATCCGGTGCCCAGAATATCTTTGCCCAGCAGTCCCATTTCCCGGGCCTGGCCAATAGCGATTTCCAAACGTTTTACCGCGATGGGATATTCCGCACGGACGTAGATATATCCCTGGTTGGCGCCGATGGTGTAACCGGCGATCTCCATCGCTTCAATCACCGCGTGCGGGTCCCCTTCCAAAACGGAACGGTCCATAAACGCACCCGGGTCGCCTTCGTCCGCATTGCAGCAGACATATTTCTGGTCGTCCACCGAAGCTTTGGCAAAGCTCCATTTCAGACCGGTGGGGAAGCCGCCGCCCCCTCTGCCCCGCAGACCGGAATCTTTCAAAGTCTTTATTACATCGTCCGGGGTCATTTCAGTAAGCACTTTGCCCAGGGCCTGATAGCCATCATAAGCGATATACTCATTGATATCTTCCGGATTGATAACGCCGCAGTTACGAAGAGCCACCCGGTGCTGTTTTTTATAGAAGTCAGTATCGTTCAGGCTCTTTACCTGATCCTCTACTACAGTTTCCGTATACAGCAGACGTTTAACGATACGTCCTTTGAGCAGGTGCTCTTCTACAATTTCCTGCACATCCTCGGGAGCAACCCGGGAATAGAAGGAACCTTCGGGATATACAATAACAACCGGACCTAAGGCGCAAAGGCCGAAACAGCCCGTTTTAATCACTTTCACTTCTTCGGTCAGCCCGGCATGATCCAGCTCTTTTTCAAAAGCTTCAATAATGCGCGCCGATCCGGAAGATGTACAGCCTGTACCACCACAGACAAGCACATGGGAACGATACATTATGTTACTCCTCCTCTTTCCTACTTCGTAGCAGCGCCGATCGTATACTCGTTCATCACGTTGCCGTTCGCCAGATGGTTCACCACCACCTGCACCGCTTTTTCGGGGGTCATTTTTACATAGGTTACTTTTTCTTTTCCGGGCTCCATAATCTCAACTACCGGCTCATACTGACAGATTCCGATACAGCCCGTCTGGGTTACGGTGACGTTATGCAGTCCCCGTTTGGCTACTTCCTCGGTGAAGGCGGAAAGCACCGGACGCGCGCCCGCCGCGATCCCACAGGTAGCCATCCCAACTACAACACGAATATTTCCACTGTCATCCGAACGGATGCCCATATTATTTTTCACTTGATCCCTAAGGGCCTGAAGTTCCGCTAAACTTTTCATAGGTTAAATTTCCTCCCTTTCGCCATTTAAAATCTCCGCCGTATTTTCCCTGATAAACTCGCCGATAAAACGAATTACCTCCGGGGAATTTAAAGGAACCCCTTCCAGCACCTGCCGGAACTGGCGGGTATCCGCAGAAAAACTTTTATCGCTATGTATAAAGGTATACACAAAATCAATTTCCGGGTTGCACTGCACAAGGGTACAAATGGTCGCCCCTATATCCCCCAGGGGCATCCGATCAATATGAGTAAGGCCAAAGGTCGCTTTTACTACGGTCCCTTCTCCCAGCGCGGAAACGATAGAAAACTCCCCGCCAGTCATCTCGCTTGCCATTTTCAGCAGCGGCACTCCCAAACCCACTTTTCTCGTTGTGCGGGTAGTAAAAAAAGGATCCGTCACCGCACTCACCTGCTGGGCTGTCATCCCACAGCCGTCATCCCCAATAGTAATCGTGAGAAGATCCGTCTTGGGCTGTTCTTCCACGGTAATCTCAATGAGCTTTGCGCCCGCCCGAACGGAATTTTGCGCTATATCGAGCACATTCAGCGATAATTCCTGCATACGCCCGATTAATACTTGGCCAGGATCTGGTCGATATCGTCCACCGTAAGGCGTCCGTAAACGTCGTCGTTCACGGTGAGTACCGGAGCCAAACCGCAGGCGCCGATGCAGCGGCAGGCGTCCAGGCTAAACTTGCCGTCCGGAGTGCATTGTCCGCTTTCGATCCCCAATTTTTCGGAAAGTTTGTTGAAGATATCGCCCGATCCCTTTACATAACAGGCGGTACCCAAGCATACCGAAATCTTGTATTCGCCCTTGGGATTTAATGAGAACTGCGAGTAGAACGTTACTACTCCATAAATTTCCTCCAGAGGAATGTCAAGGCCCAGCGATATTATTTTCTGCACTTCAATGGGCAGGTACCCGTAAATTTCCTGCGCCTGCTGAAGCACCGGCATCAACGCGCCTTTTTGGCCTTTGTGAGCCTTAATGACCTCATGGAGCTTTTGTTCCTGTTCGGCAGTGCCTTTGAACGGAACAATGGTTTTGGTATTGGCCATTCGTTATAACCTCCTTGGTGAATTAAGGTGTCTGTGAAAAATTTCACAAACACCTTGCCAGTTTATTGACATAATTATATCAGAATAAACCCAGTTAGTCTACAACAACTGCCATAAATAATGGACAAAACTCTTAAAAAATTCAATGGTAAAATGATGAAATTAATACCTCTTTTACAATTTTAACAGTTATTTCTCCTATTCTTGTACGAAATATACCATTGCAACTTTAAACACCAAAATGGTATACTTATACAAAATGCACCCGTCCCCTTTTCAACTGCCTTTTGACATGGTATGATTAAAATACACTTTTGCACTACTTGTATTGGGGATGGAAAGGAGTCTTTTTAATGACGGTAAACGATATTAAAAACATACTGAAAGCGCAGGTGCTCTGCGAGGGAGAAAGCCTGGATAATCAAGTACATACCGCCTGCGGCAGCGATATGATGAGCGATGTGCTGGCCTTTGTCAAGGACCAGTCGGTGCTGCTTACCGGACTTGTAAACTCTCAGGTGGTGCGCACCGCGGAAATGATGGATATGGTCTGCATTGTATTTGTGCGCGGAAAACAGCCGGATCAAACCATTGTCGATCTGGCTCAGGAAAGAGGGATCGCCGTACTCACCACGCCCTACCGGATGTTTACCGCCTGCGGGCTGCTTTATGAAAATGGGCTGAAGGGTGGTTGCGATATTTAATGGCTGAGAATATCAAGCTGGAATATATCGTGCCAGGAGACGATTTCACCCGGGCGGGAGAAGCTTCCAGTGAGGTAAAGTCCATGCTGAAAAAACTGGGGCTTTCCTCCAGTGTAGTGCGCAAAGTGGCAATCGCTATGTATGAGGGGGAAATTAACATGGTGATCCACGGCGGCGGCGGGAAAATCAACGTGGAAATTTCCCCGGAAAAGGTGGATATGATCCTTGCCGACCAGGGTCCTGGGATCCCCAACATTGATCTTGCCATGCAGGAAGGCTGGTCCACCGCCCCCGATGAGGTGCGCAACCTTGGTTTCGGTGCCGGTATGGGGCTTCCCAACATGAAAAAGTATTCTGATGAAATGAAAATTGAAAGTCAAGTGGGGAAAGGCACCACTGTATATATGACCGTGCTGGTCTCTTAATTCCTGGAAAAAGGCGGAAAACCATCTTTTTCAGGACGGCGGGAAAGGAGGAAGGGAAATGAACAGCGCGCTTTTTTTCCATTCGGTAACTCTGGATCGGGATAAATGCCATGGCTGTATCAACTGCGTTAAGCGCTGCCCTACGGAAGCGATCCGTGTGCGGGACGGCAAAGCGAAAATTATCAAAGAACGCTGTATCGACTGCGGAGAATGTATCCGCATCTGTCCTCATCACGCAAAACAGGCGTTATTTGACCCCTTAAGCGTGATGGATGAGTTTGAATATAAAATCGCTCTGCCCGCGCCTTCGCTTTATGGGCAGTTCAATAATTTAGACGATATCGATTTGATTTTGCACGCTTTGATTTTAATGGGCTTTGACGAAGTGTTCGAGGTGGCTAAAGCGGCGGAACTCGTTTCCGACGCCACCAGGAAATATATGGCCCGGGAGGATATTGTGCGCCCGGTGATCAGTTCCGCTTGTCCTGCGGTACTGCGCCTTATTCGAGTGCGCTTTCCAGAGCTGATTCCAAATATTCTTCCTCTCCACGCTCCCATTGAAGTGGCGGCAAGGCTGGCAAAAAAAGCCGCTATGGAAAAAACAGGACTTCCTTATGAGAAAATCGGGGCGATTTTTATCAGTCCCTGCCCGGCAAAAGTCACTGCGGTAAAAATGCCCTTGGGGACGGAAAAAAGTCATATCGACGGGGTGGTGGCAATTCGGGAAGTGTATCCTAAGCTTATCGGCCTGATGCGGCATGTGGATACCAATAAGGACATCGCTTCCGCCGGAAGGATGGGAATCGGCTGGGGCAGCAGCGGCGGAGAAGCGGCTGCCGCTTTAAAAGAACGGTATCTGGCAGCGGATGGAATTGAAAATGTTATCCGGGTGCTGGAGGATTTGGAAGATGAAAAGTTCTATGACTTGGATTTTGTAGAACTCAACGCCTGTTCCGGAGGCTGTGTAGGGGGCGTGCTCAATGTGGAAAATCCTTATATAGCCAAAGCCAAACTCAAACGCATCCGTAAATACCGCCCGGTCTCCTGTAATCATCTTCCGGATGACAATCTGGAGATATATACCTGGGATGAGCCGGTGGAATACGAACCTGTATTGGAGCTGGACAGCAATATCTCTGTGGCTATGGAGAAAATGCGTCAGATGCGCCAGATTGAGGCAAAGCTTTACGGTATGGACTGCGGGTCCTGCGGAGCGCCTTCCTGTAAGGCACTGGCGGAAGATATCGTGCGGGGCTTTTCCAACGAAGAAGCTTGTATCTTCAAGCTTCGCGACGAAATGAAGCAAATGGCTGCCGGACTTTCCCGGCTTAGCTCGTTTCTTCCCAAGGCCAGCCGGGAGGAGAAGGATATTTTTGATGTTTCACAGAAAGAGGGAAACAAGCAATGACGGTAAAACAAGCCGCTGAAAAATTAGGCTTTGCCATTCTTGCCGGCGAGGACAGCCTGCAGCGTGAAATTGAAAAAGTGTACTGCTGCGATCTGCTCAGTTTTGTAATGGGGCGTGCCCCGGCGGACAGCGCCTGGGTAACCGTGATGGGAAATATCAATGCGATGGCAGTGGCTACCCTGGCGGACACCGCCTGTATTGTACTGGCGGAAAACGCCGCTTTGGACGAGGACGCCGCGGCTAAGGCGAATTTGATGGATATTGCGGTTTTGCGAAGCGGCCTGCCTGTGTATGAAACAGCCAAGGCGATCGAACAGGCCAAGGCAGATGATTAAAAACCAACGTCTCCGGTAAACGCGGGGGACAGGCGGCCCCCGGCAGCCGCAAAGCGGCTGAACCCGGCCCCAGGCCGGGCGCGGTAAAACCGCCCGGGGGCCGCCCGCGCTCAAACTGCCTGTAACCGCCGCCGAAGGCGAATGAAAGTTTCTTGGCCAAGCCTTCTTTTCAAAGAAGGCGGCAGCCAGCAAGGAGGAATGTTATGATCCCGGTTTATTATGATCTTCATCTGCATTCCTGCCTTTCCCCCTGCGGGGACAATGATATGACTCCCAATAACATCCTGAACATGGCCCTGCTCAAAGAGTTGGAGATGATCGCTCTTACCGATCATAACAGCTGTAAAAACTGCCCGGCTCTTATGAAAGCCGCCCTAGACGCTCCTGTGACAGTAATTCCCGGGATGGAACTGACCACCCAGGAAGAAATCCATGTGGTCTGCTTGTTTCCAGCGCTGGAAAACGCGATGGATTTTGACCGGTATGTATATTCAAACCTTACCAAAATCGAAAATGCGCCGGATATTTTTGGAGAGCAGCTAATTTTAAATGAGCAGGATGAAATAATAGGAAAAGAACCTTATTTGCTGGTAAACGCCACCTCCATTGAAATCTCCCGCGTCCCGTCCCTGGTGGGACAATACGAAGGCATCTGCTGGCCGGCGCATATTGACCGCAGTTCCTACAGTGTGCTTTCCAATTTGGGTTTTTTGCCGCCTGAATGCGACTTTAAAACCCTGGAGGTGGCAAATCCTGACCTGTTTTTTGCAGGGGGAAAAAACGTTCAATACCAGGACGGCTATCAGATACTGACCAATTCTGACGCCCATTATTTGTGGGATATACAGGAGCGTACCCGTTGTATACATCTGGAAAGCCGAGACTTCCAGGGCCTTGCCAAACGGGTATCGGGAATATTGCCCCGGAAATAACGATATTCTAAGCGTCGGCCGTCGGCCGCCGCTTTGTTGTAGAGGAGCGCTTATGAGCGGAAAACTTTCCAACATGGGAAAATGGGAGATTGGCTTGGTCGCCGCCGCCATATTGCTGTTGGCGGTCTGGGGGCTGATCCTTTACCGGCCAAAACAGAGCGATGACGATCTGATCGCCGTAATTACCACCCAGTCAGAGGAAACCCTGCGGATAAACCTTTCCCAGGTAGACGAACCTTATGAGATCGATATGGAGCAAAAAACCGGCAAGCCGGTGCATTTTCAGGTGGAGCCGGGACGGATACGTTTTATTGACGTAAGCTGTCCGGATCAGATCTGTGTAAATACCGGTTGGTGCGACGCTCCGGGGGAGCGGGCGGTATGTATGCCCAACAAAACCGCCCTGGTGCTTTATGAGGCAGGACAGTCGCCCCCATAACATAAAACATAAATAAGAAAAGCGCCCCGTCCGGGGCGCTTTTCTTATTTACGTTTTACCGGTTTTTTCTGGCCGGCATTATTTTTTCATGGAGATCGCTACTTTTGCTTTCTGAGCGATCACTTCCGGGGTAAGTCCGTAACGAACCATCAGAGCCGCGGCCGCGCCGGAGCGTCCAAACTGGTCGTTTACCCCATGGCGGAGTACTGGAACCGGGCAGTTTTCCGCAACGCATTCTGCAACAGCGCCACCCAGCCCGCCTAAGACATTATGTTCTTCGGTGGTAACAATGGCGCCGGTTTCTTTCGCCGCCTTGATTACCATCTCCTGATCCAGCGGTTTGACAGTATGCATATCAATTACGCGGGCGTTAATCCCTTCCTGGGCCAGGATTTTCTGCGCTTTCAGCGCTTCCTGAACCATCAGCCCGATAGCGATAATCGTAACGTCGTTTCCTTGGGTCAGCTCAATTCCCTTGCCAATCTCAAAATGATAATTGGGGATGGTGTCGGTAACCGTTTCCACCGGGGCGCGGCCGATACGCAGGTAGCACGGGCCGTCATAATCAATCACCGCTTTTACCATAGCCTCGGTTTCATGGCCGTCGCACGGGCAGATTACCGTCATACCGGGAATCGCTCTCATCAGAGCCATATCTTCAATACACTGATGGGTAGCGCCGTCCTCCCCTACAGAAAGCCCTGCGTGGGTTCCAACAACTTTTACATTCAAATGAGGATAACATACCGAGTTTCTGATCTGATCAAATGCGCGTCCCGCAGAGAAAATCGCAAAGGAATGAACAAATACAATTTTTCCGGTAGTCGCCAGACCAGCGCCGATATCCACCATGTTCGCTTCCGCGATACCGATATTGAAGTGGCGGTCAGGATACGCCGTACCAAAAGTACCGGACATGGTACAACAGGCAAGATCCGCATCCAAAGCGATTACTTTCTCATTGGCGCCGCCAAATTTTTTCAAAGCTTCGCCATAAGCGACTCTTGTAGAAACAAATTCACCCATTTTTTAACCCTCCAACTTCGCAAGATTTGCTTCCAGTTCCGCTTTCGCTTGCTGGTACTTCTCTTCGTCCGGCGCTTTTCCATGCCAGCCAACCTGATTTTCCATGAAGGAGACGCCTTTGCCTTTTACGGTTTTAGCCAAAATCATGGTAGGTTTGCCTTTAACGCCAGCGGCTTCATCAATCGCATTGGAGATTTCTTCCAGGTTATGTCCATCGATTTTAATCACATGCCAGCCAAACGCTTCCCATTTTTTATCCAATGGTTCCGAAGGCATAACCTGCTCGGTAGTGCCGTCGATCTGCAGGCCGTTTACATCAATAAATGCGCACAGGTTATCCAGTTTAAATTTAGCGGCGGCCATACCAGCCTCCCAAACCTGGCCTTCTTCGATTTCCCCATCGCCCATAGCGCAGTATACGCGATAATCTTTTTTATCAATCTTTCCCGCCAGCGCCATACCGATTGCGCAGGAAAGTCCCTGTCCCAGAGAACCAGCGGACATATCTACGCCGGGAACATGTTTCATTTCCACATGTCCGGAAAGATAGCTGTCCACATTACGGAAGGTTTTCAAATCTTCCACCGGGAAATAGCCCCGCAGAGCCAGAGTGGGATACAAAGCGGGGGAGCAGTGGCCTTTGGAAAGGACAAATCTGTCCCTATCCGGATTTCTTGGGTTTTTCGGATCAAGATTTTTCATCTTGTCGAAATACAGCACAGTCAAAATGTCTGCGATAGAGTAGGAACCGCCGATATGTCCGGAATGGCAGGAATTGATCGCTTCCAGGCCATACAGACGGACTTTTGCAGCGATGATTGCTAATTCCTTAGCTTTCTTCTGATCCATAATGGTCATCCTTTCACCTATTATGTAGGATAGATTTTTCGCCAAAAATATCAGTTTTGGCAGGCTAGGTTGCTGTACAGTTATATTGTAGCAGACTCCTCTGCTTTGGACAAGAGACGCGCAGAAATTGCCATTTATTCCATAGACGGAAAAAACCGTCTAACAGACAAAAAGCGACACCCCTATGCTCTTAAATCCGCTCGGCTGTTCACCAGAATCCAATCCGCCAGGGTGCAGTACTCATTATCCTTATCGTATATCATTATAGACGACTTAAAAAAGATTACAAGCTGTTTTTTGAAGAAACTTCGCCTTTGCGCCTCTATTTCGTCATATTAGTAAAACCGCCTCGGTTTTTTTCTGGGTTTTTCCAGCTAAAAGCCGTATGTTTTCCCTTTAGCGCCTGTTTTTCTTCGAAGAAGCTGTGTTGACTTTGCTCCTCTTTATTGGTATAATTATATCTCGCCGGCGCCGGTAGTTTTCTCTCCCTCCGGGGATAAATTTCTTGTCTCCGGATGTTTGTCAGGTCAAATGGTAGGCGGTTCTTCCGGAGAAAGCGGTGCGCAAAGTTTTTATTTGGAGCTGAGCTCCGGCACGCAGGGGAAAGCTTTGCTGCGTGTTCTTCTTACATTTAAATATGGATGAGTATCGAAGTGGTCATAACGGCCCGCACTCGAAATCATGTTATGGGCCGCGAAAACTGAATAATTATTAAATGGAAGCGTATCGAAGTGGTCATAACGAGCTGCACTCGAAATGCAGTAGTCCGCAAGGGCTCGTGGGTTCGAATCCCACCGCTTCCGCCAACAACAATCCCGCGTAAATCAAGGGTTTACGCGGGTTTTTCTTATGTCCTTTTGTGGTGCCTGATTTTGCTGTAATCGGCTAAAATGGTGCCCGTGGTGCCCTGATTTGTGGTGCCCGACAGGTTTTGCCTTATACAGTCTATGCAGTAAAAATGTATGCTGTGGTGCCCTAATGGTGCCCGGAACTCCTAAAAACATATAAAAAGCAGCGCGGAGCTATAAAAAGATATTGCCGTTATAGCTCCATTTCGCTGCTTTTCTTTTTGGATTTTTTCGGTATGTCTTTTTGCTCTGCTCCTTTCTCGGAAGTGTTTTTTTGTGGGTGTAGGGCTTTGTGGTAGGTTTCAAGGACAGTTTTTTTCCGTTCAAACCGCACGTCAACATACTGTGCCGTTACCGCTTCAAGGTTGGTTGAGATACCTAATGACATACCTATGCCTTTCAGCGTATGCCCCAATATCTCGCCTACGGTGTAGAAGTCGCCTGTCAGTTGGTGCATATTCGTATTGTAGGTGTTCCAATAGTGTTTGGATCTATAGCAGTAACGCCAGACGATTCCAGAATTTCGTCGGGTGTTATCCATACACCGCGACTACTTTCCAAATCAATACCCTGATTATAGTAAGCAGCCCACACTAATTCAGAGCAATACCAGTCTGTTGTTGTCGATGCAGTAGAGTGTCCACCTGTTAATACTTCGTATTCTTTACCTATTTGACTGACACAGAAAGCAATCGCGTTAGTCTTATCGGTATCGTCTGCGGCATTTACTCGCAAAATAGTTCCGCGACGCGAATCCAGACGATCATCATCGAGTATGCCACGGCAGACCCCTTCGCCTTCTCCAACAGAACCGCTTAAATATCCGATGGCTTCAACGATGCGGATATAATACTGTGCATATTCGGAGCTGTAGTATATCCCTTCTACAATTACACAGTGTCCAGTAAGCCCGGAACCGCCAGCAGCTTCATAGACAATGTCTCCGGGCTTCACGATTTCAAGCAAGTTGTATTTAGAATAATTTGGCTTTTGATAGAGCTGTGTGGATGTATTGTAAAACCATGTATCATCGCTTGAAGTTGCGGCGGAAGCAGGAGCAACAGATTCTTCACTCTCAAAAACAAGCTGTGAAAGCTCGTCCAGGCAAAGTTGTAAATACTCATCTGCCGAGGCATAGTCATCCTGGTAGTAACCATTTGTAAATGTTTCAAGCGAGACAGAAACAGGCAGATTGTGTTCCGAAACATATTCACAAAATGCTTCATATGCAGATGCTACTTCGGGATCAAGATTTTCTGTTATGGTTGCGGTAAAAGCGTCATTGTTGGGATCAGCATCATTTTCTGTCGTTACAACGGTTTCCAATAGTGGGGTATCCGATGTGAGTAATTCATCGCCATCGGCAGCAAATGCCGTTGCACTCATAGAGAACAGCATTGCACAAGTCATAAACAAGCAAAGTATCTTTTTCATAGGATGTGTCCTTTCTGATAAATTTTAATTAGTCGGCGATGCTGGAGCGCATAGACTGTTAAGAATTACCAGGCTATGCGCGATTCCTGTTGATCTTCAATCGCAGCCTCCAGAAAGGAACGGAGAAATAGACATACCAAAGCGATACACAATAAGTTTTTCTCTGCGTTATCATAGTCTATTCCTCCTTGCATTTCAAAATTTTAGCAAAAACACACCGAAAAAATGGTCTATTTGCCTTTCATCCTATAAGTACGATTTTATCGGCGTTGGTCGCAACTTTTTTCAAAAAAGTTCTAAAATTTTTTTGTGCATCCCCATACGGCGAAAACAGCCGATGGTTAGGTGTAAATAAAACTCAAAAAGGAGGATCGAATTATGCCAAGCAAATTGCAATTCTACGCACAGATGGCAGACCACACGGCGGGGCAGATCACGGGAAGCTACCAAAAGTGGACGGCGTTTCTGACCACCGCTGCGAGGCTGTATAAGTACCCCTACAACGAACAACTTATGATTTTCGCCCAGCGCCCGGAAGCTACGGCCTGTGCGGAATACGACCTCTGGAACAAACAGATGCGCCGTTATGTGCGGCGCGGCAGCAAAGGCATCGCCCTCATTGACACCACCGGCGATAATCCCAAGCTGAGATATGTATTCGATGTATCCGACACAGGCGGCGGCGAGAACTCTCGCCGCCCTTACTTTTGGGAATATCAGCCGGAGCATCGGGATGTGGTATCTGCGGCACTGGAACGCCGTTTTGATGTTTCCGGTGAAAACGGTCTTGCCGATCAGTTGGAGCGTGTTGCGGCGCAAGTTGTGGATGAATACTGGAACAACCACGGGCGCGACATCCTCGGCATCGTTGACGATTCTTTCCTTGAGGAGTATGATGATTTCAACATCGGAGTGGCTTTTCGGAACGCCGCCGTGGTCAGCACCACCTACGCATTGTTGTCCCGCTGCGGTATGGAACCGGAAGAATACTTCGAGCATGAAGATTTCTTGAATGTCTTTGATTTCAATACCCCTCAAACCGTTGCCGCCCTGGGTACGGCCATCAGCCAGTCCAGCGAACAGGTATTGCGGCAGATCGAAGTCACGATTAAAAACTATGAGCGCGAGAAAGTCGCGGAAAGGAGCGAAAACCATGAGCGAACTGACTTACACGCAGAACGGGGATTATCTGATTCCCGATTTGAGCCTGAGCAAACAGCCGCAGACCCCGTTGGGCAAGTACGGGAGGATGCGGAAGAATTACCTGAAGGAGCATCGTCCGGTGCTGTGGAACAGCCTGCTGTTGTCGGAGAAACTGTACCCCCATCTGCGGGAGATCGAGGAAGCAGCGAACAACCGTCTGGAGCGGATGATGCCCGAACTGATGAAGTCGGCGGGCGTGACGGAGGAACTGAAAGCCAGCGACCCGATGAAGTGGGCGGGGCTGATGAACACCCTCAGAGCGCAGGCCGAGGAAGTGATTCTCGCGGAGCTGGTGTTCAGCTAAGTGTCTTTGATGCTCCCGGCGGCGGGCAGCTATCCTTCTTCCCTACGGAAGCGGAACAAATTAAATCCATCACTGAAGCGGAGAGTGTGAAACAAGCACCCTCCGCTTTGTCATTTTCTCAGGCAGACATTGATGCCGAGCTGTGCCGTGGCAGCGGATATAGCGGCGGCAAGCTGCGGATATATGCCTTGTATCAGCACCAGCCCGATGCCAAAACTGCGGTGGCATTTCTGAAGGATGAATACAACTGGTTTGGGCACAGCCATACTTTTTTGGATGGTTCGTCCGGTTTTATCAATTATTCTCCCAAGGGTATGAAACTCGGCCACTACGAACCCGCATACGAAAAATCGCTGAAATGGAACGCAGTTGAAAAACGGCTTCGTACTTTAATCGCAGAGGGCAGATACCTTACAGAAAGCGAAAAAATGCAGTATGCTGAGAGGGAACAGGAATACGCAGGGCTGGGCGGCATTCCGATGCCTGTGGCAAGAATGGGCTTCCCGAAACCGAAAGCGCCTGTTGAAGAAAAGCCAGAAGCAATTTGGGATTACAACGACATCAAGCATGACCACCGGGACGATATTGTTCTGTATCAGGTGGGCGATTTCTTTGAGATGTACGGTGAGGATGCAAAGACTGCCGCCGAAAAACTGGATTTGCATTTGACCACCCGCCCCATTCCCGGCGCAGACCGCGTGGATATGTGCGGCGTTCCCGCACACGCTCTGGAACAGTATGTGGAGCGCCTGCGTGAAAACTATGGCGTTACCATTGCCGCCACCCAGGACGGAAGCAACCAGCGCAAGGTGTACTCCCTTGCCGCTATCAGCCGGGAGCCGGTGCAGGCGGTCAGCGAACCGGAACAGGCAAAGCCTACCGTAAAGGAACTGTTCGAGCAGTACAAGCTGTCTGTTGGTAATGCGCTGATTGCAGACACCGCCTATGTCAACGCCTGCTGCAATTCTGACCAGGAAAACGCCTACATTGAGGGCGCAGTCGCTATCCAGCGCATCGTCACAGAATCCGGTGATCTCCAGCTTACGAAGCTCTATTTTGATATGCCGACTTTCCACAACCGTCTGCATCAGGAGCTTTTGGAGGAAACCTATCCCGCGCTGGCAACTACGGTCACGCCCTCCCCGTACAAGGTCACGCAGGCAGATATTGACATGGCCTTGCAGAAATGGAACGGCAATATCGAAAGCAAGCGCGCCGTTGTGCGCTACATGAAAGAGCATGGCCGGGAAAAGGACACCGCCGCATGGCTGGCGCAGGAATATGGCATGGGTGATGCAGCCCTGCCGCTGCAAATCTCTGTTGGAAATTCGGAGCCTGCGGTACTCTCCTGGGCAAAGGTACAGCGGCGCATTGCACAGCTTATCAAGGAGGATAAGTTCTATACCGAAGCGGAATATGACCGTCTGGATGATGTTGACCCTATCGCTATCCGGGAAAACCTTGCCCAGCGGGGTATTGTGAACGGCGAAGTGGTTGACCCCGAAAAGCTCGACAATGACCCGTTCATCCGCCAGGTGATGAACGATGTGGAGCAGATCGTAGCCGAGGAAAAGGCAATGAATGCCCCTGACCGTTATTCCATCCGTCTGCTGCCTTATGAGGGCGGCATTATGCGCATTTAAGTGTTATGAATAATTATTAAGGAACATCTGTTGACTTGGAGGTAAAAATGAAACAACGCAAACAACTGAACAGATTCCTTTGCTCCATTATATGTGGTATTCTGTTAATATCAGGATGTTTTTCAATCCCTGCTTATGCGTGTACCACGGCATATTATAGCTGGACATGGGATGATAGTATCGATATGTCGGACCTTACCGTGCAGGTCTACTCGGCTAATTTCAATGAAAACGCCACAACTACCGCTCTTTTTGCATGGAATATGATTACTCCGATTTATGTTCGCCATGTCAACTATTCAAGCAGTGTCACTTCGGGCAATATCGAAGACATAAATGTACATGAGCAGGATTTGACTGGAACGACTATTGGCCAAACTCGGCTTTATAGAAAGAATTTTTTAGGCATATATGTTGAATCGAGCATCAGCTCGACAAACACAGATATATGCCAAGCGCGTATTTATTTAGATCCCAGCCTTCTTGATTCATCTGATGAATGGAGAGCAAAAACCGTTACACATGAAATGGGTCATGCATTTGGCATGATGCACCCTATTTTGAACGATTGTGAAACGAATTGCCTTATGCAGCAGAACAGTTCTGGATTTGCAACCTCTACTATTCAGCAGCATGATAAAAATAATATAATTGCGAAATGGGGGGCATACGAATGAAAATTAAAAAACTGACAAAAAGAATTATGATGTGTGTCTTAGCTCTTTCCTTGGTTGTTGTAGGTGGCGTTATCTATATCTCTAATGGCCCATATACAGTAAATCAAGTAATGGCAGACCGAGTAACTTTAGCAAACTCTGTTTCGCAGTTGGAAGATTTGAGCGACCTTGTTGTTCTTGTCACTCCTAAAGAGCAAGAAAATGTGTTGATCAAAGACCCCGTTGATAATAATGTCATTACCGGCTACACTAAAACTACCGCAACTGTTCTCAGTGTCATTAAAGGTAATGTTACCGAAGGTCAGGAAATTCTTATCACAGAAGAATGCTATACGACCAATCTTAATTCAGTGCTGTGGACGCAACAAGGTTATCTTCCTATGGAAGATGGGGACAGCTACCTTTTGTACTTGAAAGCATACTCAGATACTTCTTCTTACAAAGGAATGTATTTTCCTGTTGACTTGGAATACGGCAAGTATGTGATTCCTCAAACCGCCCCTATTTCAGCAATGGCTACGACTTATACCACTGAACAGCTTCAAATCGGAGCTGAAACCGATGCTGTAAAATATGGGGAATGGTATCAGCAAATTGTAAGTTCTTACTTCTCAAATGCTGAGCACGAATAAAATGTGGCTCTACTCCAAAGTTAGTGGATAAAGGGATTTTGTGATATACTCTCTAGGGGGTGATACAGATGATAGCTAACTTTCCTGACATGATAGCCGGATCTCTCAACCTGAGTGAACCGTG
>NZ_JACRTD010000005.1 GCF_014385085.1 Youxingia wuxianensis
TCATCGATACCGCGTTGATTACTGGGATGAACACCACTGCTACCACTATTATCAGTGCCGGCGCTATCAGCAGATACGGCCATATCCCGCTCTTCTTCTTCCCCACTGTGGGCCACCTCACTTCCTTCAAATCAAAAAATTCTACTTGTCCCTTGGTATTAATTTTGCGTCTTCCATGGTTTGTCTAATATGCTGTTCGGTTTCAAATTTTGCCGCCTGCGAATCATGATTTTTAATCGCCAGATAAATCTTGTTGTGATACACAACCGACTTTTGATAACTGCCGGGCACATTATAAGTTTTAAAATAACCAGTACGGATGGAATCACAAATAATCGGCAAAATTCGCTGAAGCACATCATTGTGACTGCACTCGGCGACGGCGGAATGAAATTCCACATCAAAAGGCCGATAATCAATGTGCTGTTCCTGCGCCTGTTCCATTGCAGCAATAGCACCGCGCAGCCGGGAGAGATTTTCTTCATTGGCCCTTTGAGCGGCCAAGTAAGCGATTTGAGGCTCGATCATCATACGGGTTTCCATTAGATTTTCAAACAGCTTTTTCTGATCGGTATAGCTCAGCCCCAAAGGATCCCGAACCATGCCTGGCTTTTGAGCGATAAAGGTACCCCGTCCGCGATGAATCTCCACCAGATTTTCTGCTACTAATATTTTCACCGCTTCCCGGACGGTGGAACGGCTTACCCCAAACATGCTGATCAGTTCGCCTTCGGTGGGAAATCTATCCCCGGGTTTCATCTTTTTTTCCAGCACCATTTCCCGCAGCCGTTGGGCGGCAACAGATGGAAGCTCTTTTTGAGACATTAAAGTATGGTTCATCTTTTGACGCCCCCTTTAGGTTAACTATAATATAATTGTAATAGAATTATCAACTGGATTTTCTGATTTTTTTAGTGTTTTGACAAAATTTTGTTAATATTGATCAGACGTCTGATGTATTTTTGTATGAATTTTACCTACATCAAAAAAAGGCCGCGGCATTGCCGCGGCCTTTTTTAGGACATGTTTAAAGTTTTACATCAAAACCAAAGAAGTTATTGGTGTTATTAAAGCAGATATCCTCTACCATTTTTCCCAGAAGGTCCATATCCGCTGGGAACTCGCCGTTTTCTACCCAGGTACCGATCAGGTTACACAGGATTCTGCGGAAATATTCATGGCGGGTATAGGACAGATAGCTTCTGGAGTCGGTAAGCATACCTATGAAGTTGCCCAGCAGGGAGAGATCGGCAAAGCTCTTCAGCTGTGTCTCCATGCCGTTTTTCGTATCATTAAACCACCAGGCGGAGCCTTGCTGTATTTTACCAGCGGCTTCGCTGCCTTGGAAGCAGCCCAGAACAGTACCCAGCATAGCGTTATCCTGTGGATTTAGGGAATACAAAATCGTTTTTGGAAGCAAGCCGTCTTTTTCCAAAGCATCCAGGAAGGCGGTCAGAGAAGCGGCGTCCAAGGAAGAGCCGATGCAATCATACCCAGTATCCGGTCCCAGCTTTGCAAACTGACGGGAATTGTTGTTTCTTACTGCGGCATAATGCAGCTGGAGCACCCAGCCGCGTTTGGCGTACTCCCGGCAGAGGAACAGGAGCAGGGCGGTCTTATATTTATCCGCGTCGCACTCGCACAGTTTTTCTCCGGCGAGGGCTTTTTTCATCAGGGCGTCTACATCCTCCTTGGAAGCGGGGGCATAAATGGCTTTAGCAAGAGCATGGTCGGAAGCCACACAGCCCATTTCGTCAAAGAAATCCAGACGTTTGCTCAAGGCCGCGCATAAGCTGTCAAAATCATTGATGGCAACGCCGCTGACCTCAGAAAGCGTCTTTATGTACTGCACATAACCATCCGCCTCGATGTTAGTTGCTTTGTCCGGGCGCCAAGCAGGCAGAACTTTCACTTCCCAGTCCTTGTCAGCAGCCAGCTGTTTATGATAGCGAAGGTCGTCTACCGGATCGTCGGTGGTACAGATGAGTTTTACATTGGAACGGCGGATAATACCGCGAACGCTCATATCCTTCTGGGCTAATTTCTTGTTGCACAGATTCCAAACCTCTTCTGCGGTTTTACCATTTAACGAGCCGTAGTAATCAAAATATCTCTGCAGTTCCAGATGGGTCCAGTGATACAGCGGATTACCGATGGCCTTTTCCAATGTTTCCGCCCACTTCTGGAATTTTTCCCGGTCGCTGGCGTCTCCGGTGACATATTTTTCGTCAGTAGCGTTGGAACGCATGGCACGCCACTTATAATGGTCTCCCTGAAGCCAAGGCTGGGCGATATTTTCATACTGCCGGTCCTCAGCGATTTCCTGGGGATTGATGTGGCAGTGATAGTCAATGATGGGCATTTTCGCCGCATGCTCATGGAACAAGACTTTAGCTGTTTCATTGGATAGGAGGAAATCCTTATCCATAAACTGTTTTGACATTTATATAACCTCTTTTCTTAAAATAATATTGTTTAACTGTTTAACGATTATATTTTAGTAGAACTGCGCTTTACCAGTTCTCCGGAAATTAAAATCCGATCTGGAAAATCTTTCCCTTCAAATACGCCGAATAAGGTATTGATTGCGGTCATACAGGAGGCTTCCACACGATTATCGATGGAAGTCAACCCAGGTTCGCTGCAGCGGGAAAGAATCGAATTATTGTATCCGATAACCTCCATTTTTTCCGGAATGGGGATACCGCGTTCAATAGCCGCTTTGACAGCGGCGACACCCTGCTCGTCCTCCGCGCATACCACAGCGTCAAAACCTACCCCCTGATCCAGCAGTTGGCCGATCTTCTCCTGGCTTTCCTCTAAGTTTTTTTTGCAAAAGAGGATCAGCTCTTCTTCTATTGGAATCCCCGCCTGGGTAAGAGCGGTTTTATAACCGTCCATCTTCTGGCGGCCGCTGTAGGTGGTGGTGTCATATACATATAAAATCCGCCGGTGCCCCCCGTTGATAAGCTGGCTGACCGCATCCCGCACTAGTCCGAAATCATCTGTCAGCATACAGTAGATATTTTCCCCTTTAATGTAACCGTTGATTAAAATAATCGGTACCTGCCGGGCGGCCTCAATAATATAACCGCTGTCCCCGCCGGAAATGAAATGAGAACCTACCAGGATAATAGCGTCTACCCGCTTGGACAAAAGCACCTGAAGGTAGCTGCGCTTATCTTCCGCATTGGCGCCGGTGCAGCATAGTAAACTGTCGTAGCCTTTATGCCGCAGTTCACGCTCCAAGGTGGAAACCGCACTGGCAAGGTAGATATCCGATACGTCCATACACATAATCCCTACGGTTTTAATGGTATTCAGCCCCAGCCCGCGGGCAAAAGCGTTTGGAGTATAGCCGATCTCTTCCATAACGGCAAGGACTTTTTGCCGCGTTTTTTCACTGACGCCTTTTTTATTGTTAAGCACACGGGAGACAGTAGCGATGGAAACGCCGGATTTTTTGGAAATATCGTAAATGGTCGTTTGCATTAGACACGCTCCTCATTGTTATACGCTCCGTAAGCTCTTACAATTTAGATTATACAATGGGCGGCATCTTTTTACAAGTATTTTTTTAAAAATCCCAGAGGATTTGTGAAATTTCCCATAGAATAAGGGGATTATATAGAAAATTACAAAAAATTCCGGAGAACACTTGACAGATTGCCCTGTAAAATTTATTATTAGATTAACGTAAACGCTTACGATATTTTTTAAAATAGCGCAATTAATTTATAGGAGGAAATATAGCGGTGGAACAATTAAATAAAAATTTGGTGCAGTTAAAACAGCATCCTATTCGGGTGATGCAATTCGGGGAAGGCAACTTTTTACGGGCGTTTGTCGATTATATGATTGACATCGCCAACGAAAAAGGCGTTACGGATATGGGTGTAGCCATTGTAAAAGCCATCGAATTCGGCAATCTGGATAACTTTAAAAAACAGGATAATTTGTATACCGTTTTAATGCGCGGAGTGATGAACGGGGAAGTGGTAAACTCCAGCCGTGTGGTTACCAGCGTGCAGAAAGCGGTCGGCGCATATGAAAATTACGAGGAATACGTAGCGATTTCTAAGCTGGATACCCTGCGGTTTATTATTTCCAACACCACCGAGGCGGGAATTGTTTATGATGACCAGGATAAGTTTGAGCTTTGCCCGCCCATCACCTATCCCGGAAAGCTGACCAAACTCCTCTACGGCCGTTTTGAACAGTTTAAGGGAGCGGCGGATAAGGGGCTTATCATTATCCCCTGCGAGCTGATCGAGCATAACGGCGACAATCTGAAAAAATGCGTCAACCAGTATATTGACCTGTGGAATCTGGGCGATGAATTTAAAACTTGGGTAGCAAACAGCTGCGTTTTCTGCAATACTTTGGTTGACCGGATTGTTACCGGATATCCCAGGGATATTGTGGACGAAATTTACCAGCAGTTGGGTTACATAGATCATCTGGTGGATACCTGCGAACCGTTCGGCCTGTGGGTCATTGAAAGTGAAAAGGATATTTCCGCCGACTTCCCTCTGGACAAAGCGGGACTGCCGGTGATCTTTACCGAGGACCAAACTCCTTACCGGGAACGGAAAGTACGTATTTTAAACGGAGCGCATACCTCCACTGTGCTGGGTGCTTATCTGGCGGGCAAAGAAATTGTCTTGGAATGTATGAAAGATCCGGATATCCGCAAGCTGATGGAAAGCATCGTATTCGAGGAAATTGCGCCTACGGTAAAATTGCCGGCGCAAGAGGTAAAAGCCTTTGCGGATTCTGTTCTGGAACGGTTTGAAAATCCCTTTATCAAGCATCGCCTGCTGGATATTTCCTTAAACTCTATCTCCAAATGGAAAGCCCGTATTCTGCCTACCTTCCGTGACTGCTATAAGGCCAACGGAAAAATTCCCCGCCTGTTAACTTTCTCTTTTGCGGCGCTGTTGGCGTTTTATACCTCTGACGAACTGCGCGACGGCGTTCTGATCGGACATCGGGACGGACAGGAGTACAACATTAAAGACGGGGCGGAAGTATTGGAGTTTTTTGCTAAAAATTCCAAATCTCTGCCCGTTCAGGATTATGTTGCCGCGGTAGCCTCCAATGAGAAATTCTGGGGCGAGGACCTGACCCGTTATGAAGGTTTCGTGGACACTGTCAGCGGATATCTCGCTCAAGCGGCCCAAAAAGGCATGAAACAGCTGATCCATGAAGTGGTGGAGGGATAACAGGTATGCTGAATTTCTTAGTCATCCATCCGGACGACAATGTAGGAGTGGCTCTTCAGCCCTTGGAAAAGGGAGAGGCGGTAACCGCCGGCAAACAAAAGATTACAATTTTGCAGGAAGTGGCATTTGGACATAAAATTGCCCTTTCCCCTATTAAATCGGGAGAGGACGTAATAAAATACGGCCATCCCATTGGCGTGGCCACCGCGGACATTGGACCGGGGGAGTGGGTGCACACCCATAACTTGAAAACCAAACTCAGTGAAAAACAGGAGTATGATTACCAGCCCAATTTGAAAGAACTTTCTCCCCAGAAGCCCAAAACCTTCCTGGGATACAAGCGCCCGGACGGAAAGGTGGGGATCCGCAATGAGATTTGGATTATCCCCACAGTGGGATGTGTTAACTCCATTGCGCAGATAATCGAAAAAGAATCCCAGCATTTGGTGGGGGAGAACGTGGAGGGAATTTACAGCTTCTGCCACCCCTACGGCTGCTCCCAGCTTTCCCAGGACCATCTTAATACCCAGAAAGCCCTGGCTGGACTGGTGCGCCATCCCAATGCCGGCGGTGTGCTGGTATTGGGGTTGGGCTGTGAAAACAATAATATCGACGTATTTAAAAAAGTGTTAGGCCCATATGACCCTGCACGGGTAAAATTTCTCAACTGCCAGAGCACCTCTGACGAAGTGGGGGATGCGGTGCGCTTGATTGGGGAACTAAAGGAGTATGCCAATACTTTTACCAGGGAAGAATGTCCAGCCTCAGAGTTGGTAATCGGACTGAAATGCGGCGGCTCCGATGGACTTTCCGGCATTACGGCTAACCCGTTGGTGGGAGCCTTTTCCGATATTCTTCTTTCCCAGGGAGGTTCCACCATACTCACAGAAGTGCCTGAAATGTTCGGCGCGGAAACAATCCTGATGAATCGGTGCAAGGACAAAGCTACCTTTGATAAAACGGTGAATCTTATCAATGATTTTAAGGATTACTTTGTCCGTTACCACCAGACGGTGTATGAAAATCCCTCTCCGGGCAACAAGGCCGGCGGGATTACTACCCTGGAGGATAAATCTCTGGGATGCACACAGAAGGGCGGCTCCGGCATTGTTACCGACGTGCTGGCCTATGGAGATCCTCACCAGGTAAAGGGGCTCAATCTTTTACAGGCTCCGGGCAACGATTTGGTAGCGTCCACCGCCTTAGCGGTATCCGGAGCGCAGTTAGTGTTGTTTACCACTGGCAGAGGAACGCCTTTTGGCTGTCCGGTGCCTACGGTGAAAATTTCCAGCAACACCCGGCTGTTTGAGGTAAAACGCAACTGGATTGATTTTAATGCCGGAGACTTTATTGACGGCGTGCCCATGGAAAAGCTTTCCCAGTATTTTTACAGCTTTATTTTAGATGTGGCGTCCGGTCGCATTAAAACCAAAACGGAACAGCACGGCGTACGGGACCTGGCTATTTTTAAAGATGGAGTTACTCTATAATTCAATATAATCGCTGTTTTATTTGTAAAGCGAGGGATGTTTTGTAAAAACATCCCTCGCCTTTTTGTATGTTTTTATTGACTTGTGGGCATCCTATAGATATAATATGAAATTGAAACTCAATTTCAATTTAGGAGAATTTATATGGTACAGGTAGGTGGATATAAAACAAAACAGCGGGATTTGATACTTGGGTATCTCGTTTCCCGCAAAGGCGTTCACATTACCGCGGACGATGTGGTGGAACATTTTAAGAAAACTGGAAATTCAGTGGGAAAATCCACCGTTTACCGGTATCTTGATTTGTTGGTGAAAAGCGGGGCCGTACGGAAATATATTGTGGAGGAAGGGGCCAGCGCCTGTTATCAATATTTTGATAATTCCGGGGACTGCCACGCCCACTACCATTTAAAATGCAGCGGCTGCGGCGAGCTGATCCACGTGGAATGCGAGTATTTAGATCAGGTAAATTCCCATGTGTTCGAGCACCATGGTTTTACCATAGATAACAGCAAAACGGTCCTATATGGCCTGTGCGCTAAATGCGCAGGCAAACAATCGGAGGAAAAACATGAAAAATAAAATCTATTCTTTTTTAGCGGTTGCGGCGGCACTTCTGCTTCTTGTCCCGGGAGCTACCGGCTGCTCCCAAAGCGAAGCGCCGGTGTCGGAGGACGGGCGGACACTGACGGTAGTGACCACACTATTTCCCCAGTATGATTTTGCCCGCCAGCTGGCAGGGGAGAAAGGGGAGGTAAGCCTGCTTTTGCCGCCGGGGGTGGAAAGTCACAATTTCGAACCTACGCCGGCGGATATTATTAACATTGAAAAAGCGGATTTGTTTATCTACACTGGGGAAGAGATGGAGCCTTGGGCTAAGAGCATTATTGATGGTATCACCGGAGATGTTAAAATTGTGGATGTGTCCCAGAACATCGCTCTGGTAAAAACACAGGAAGAGCCGCTGGCACAAGAGGAACATGCTAAGGAAGATCAGATACATGTCCATGAATATGATCCGCACTTTTGGACGGATCCGGTGCTGGCAAAGACGATGGTCAGTACGATTCAAGAGGCTTTTTGTGAAGTGGATGAGCTGAACGCCTCCTATTATAAGGCCAATGGAGAAGCGTATCAAGCGCGGCTGGATCAATTAAATGAAAAGTTTCAGACGATTGTCAGTGAAGGCAAACGAAAGAAAATGATTTTTGGGGGAAAATTCCCGTTTTATTATTTTGCCGCCCGGTATGGGCTTGCGTATGACGCGGCGTATGACAACTGCTCCGGGGAAACGGAGCCCAGCGTACGCAAAGTCGCGCAGTTAATTGATGAAATCCGCTCCGAAGAGATCCCCGTGGTCTACTATGAAGAGCTTACCGATCCCAAGGTGGCCCGTTCTATCAGTGAGGAAACCGGGGCAGAAATGCTGCTGTTTCATTCCTGTCACAACGTGAGCAAAGAACAATTTAACCAGGGGATCACCTATTTGGATTTAATGGAACAAAATGCGGAAAACCTGAAAAAGGGGCTAAACTAATGGTACAGCTTTCCTGTAAAAATGTGACGATGACATACGAAAATACCGTGGCGCTGAAGGACGTTTCCTTTGAGGTACAGGCGGGGGATTACTTATGTATTGTAGGAGAAAACGGATCGGGAAAAAGTACGCTGATCAAGGGTATATTAGGCCTTACCCCAGTAAAGTCCGGAACAATTGCTTTTTCGGGCGGAGTCAGCAGAGATGAAATTGGGTATCTCCCCCAACAGACGGAAATTCAGCGAAATTTTCCGGCCAGCGTGTATGAGGTTGTACTATCCGGCTGTTTAAACCGGATGAAGCGTCATCCTTTTTATGGAAAATCCCAGCGCCAGTGGGCGATGGATAACCTAAAGCGGCTGGGTATTGAACAGATCAAGAATAAATCTTACCAGGACCTTTCCGGCGGGCAGCAGCAGAGAGTGCTGTTGGCCAGAGCCCTGTGCGCTACGGAAAAGATGTTGTTATTAGACGAGCCTATCACAGGGCTGGACCCGATTGTTTCCGGGGAATTGTATGAGATCATCGGCCAGCTCAACCGGCAAAGCAGCGTGACGATCCTTATGGTATCCCATGATGTGAGCTGTGCAGTAAAATATGCTACCAAAATCCTGCACCTCAGCGCGGGAGTCAGCTTTTTTGGAGATGTAAAAGACTATCTGGAAAGCGACGTCGGCCGCCGATTTACAGGGGGTGGAGACCATGCTTGAGATGCTGATAGGGCTGTTTTCCTACGATTTTATCCGCCGGGCGCTGGTGGTGGGAACTTTGGTCAGCTTATGCGCCGCCCTGCTGGGAGTTACCTTGGTGCTCAAACGGTACTCTATGATCGGGGATGGCCTTTCCCATGTGGGCTTTGGCGCGCTGTCTATCGCTTTGGCGGCAAATTTGGCGCCTTTGCAGGTGTCGGTGCCTGTTGTGGTGATTGCGGCGTTTTTGCTTTTACGGCTCAGTGAAAACAGCAAGATCAAAGGGGATGCGGCGATCGCGCTTATTGCCAGCAGCTCAGTGGCCATCGGAGTTATTGTCACCTCCCTGTCCCAGGGGATGAATACGGACGTTTATAACTACATGTTCGGCAGCATCCTGGCTATGAGTTCCAGTGATGTATTTCTCAGTGTGATTCTTTCGGTGATTGTGCTGGTGATGTTTGTATTTTTTTATCATCGGATTTTCGCTGTGACGTTTGACGAGGGCTTTGCTAAGGCTACGGGCACTAAGGTAGGAAACTATAACATTCTGATTGCATTGCTAACGGCATTGACTATCGTGGTGGGGATGCGGATTATGGGTACCATGCTCATATCCAGTCTGATTATTTTCCCGGCGCTGACCTCTATGCGCGTTTGCCGGACCTTTAAAACTGTTGTGATCAGTTCGGCGATCATTTCGGTGGTTTGTTTCTTTTTGGGAATACTTGCCTCCTTTGCCTTTTCCCTGCCTGCGGGGGCGAGTATTGTAGTAGTAAATCTGGCGGTATTCGGGATATTTTTTATTGTTGGAGTCATAAAAGAGAAAACATAAAAAGAAAATAGAAAGAGGCCTCCCGCATTCATGCGGGAGGCCTCTTTCTATTTATATAAAAAAGTGAAAGAAAAAGCACTTTGGTTCTTTTGGTCTGTCCCGCCCGCCGGACCGGTATTCCGACCATTCGGCGGGCTAACAGCATGTATTTTAAAAGTAATAGAGGGGGCGTTTGCTATGGTCTTAGTATACCGGGAGAATGTGAAGTCCGTTTGAAGAATAATAAAATTAAATTGTAAAACTTTGTGATGAAACTATTTCTAATGTGCAGGATTAACTAAAAACATCAGGGATAACAAGACAAAATCACCAAATATTTTACCTGGATTTTACATAGCTGCTCTTTGGATTTTACAATCGGCCGCTATACTGTAGCTTGTAAACGAAAGAAAAAAGTACATAGAGTTTACATGAATTTGAGAAAAATATGCAGCGGGGAAAACCCGTGTAAAAGAAAGGTGAAAAACAAATGAAAAGAGTAGTAAGTGTTTTGCTGGTAGCTATGTTAGCATTGTCTGTATTCGCGGGCTGTTCTTCCACAGACGCCAGTACTCCCTCTACAAGCGATACCCCGGCGGCTCCTTCCCAGGAGCAGGTTTCCTCCCAAGAGCAGGCCCCTTCCCAGGAGGATGCTTCCTCGGATTTTGATACTGCCGCGGAAATTGCGGTAATCAGCCGGGAACCAGGTTCCGGAACCCGCGGCGCTTTTGTTGAACTGTTCGGCATTGAAGAAAAGGATGCGGATGGCAACAAAGTCGACCACACCACCGAAGAGGCGGATATCGCTTCCAAAACCGATGTGATGCTTACCAACGTTGCAGGCAATCCAGCAGCTATCGGCTATGTATCCTTGGGTTCGTTAAATGACACTGTAAAAGCGCTGAACATTGATGGAGTAGAAGCTACCGCTGAAAACGTAAAAAGCGGCACGTATAAAGTTTCCCGTCCGTTTAATATCGCCACCAAAGGCGAAGCTACAGGGCTTGCAAAAGACTTTATCGACTTTATCATGAGCAAAGAAGGCCAGGAAGTGGTTTCTGACGGCTACATCCCGGTAAACGACGCGGCTCAGGCGTATGCGGGAAGCAAGCCGGAGGGAAAAATTGTAGTTGCCGGCTCCTCCTCGGTATCTCCGATTATGCAAAAACTCAAAGAAGCGTATATCGCTGTCAATCCTGCGGCAACGATTGAAATCCAGACCAGCGACTCCACCGCCGGCATGACCGCCACGCTGGAAGGTACCTGTGATATCGGTATGGCCTCCCGTGAGCTTAAAGAAAGCGAAGCTGCCGAACTTACTGCTACCGCCATTGCCAACGACGGGATCGCGGTTATTGTAAACGCGGCGAACCCAGCAGGAGAAATGACTTCTGAGCAGGTAAAATCTATCTTTACCGGTGAAACACTTGTATGGAGCGATATCATTAAATAAATCCAACAGGCCGAAATCCTCCAGGGGCGGATACGAATATCCGCCCCTTTCTTGGAAACAGGGTATTTTACACTTCTTTTACATAGAGGGATGAGGTAAACGTGTATGAGCAGGCAAAAGCTGATTGAAAAGGCAATGGAAATCCTTTTTCTTATTTGTGCTTTGACTTCTATTATAGCAGTATTATTGATCTGCATTTTTCTATTTGCTAATGGAGTTCCCGCCATGTCTAAAATCGGGGTATTTAACTTCCTTTTGGGAACCAAATGGACGCCGCAGGATATTCCTGCGTCCTTTGGGATTTTTCCTATGATCTTAGGCAGCATTTATGTCACTGCGGGAGCGATTATTATTGGAGTTCCTATTGGAATTTTAACATCGGTATTTATGGCGAAAATGTGTCCCAAGCCCTTATATAAAATATTAAAGCCAGCGGTGGAACTGCTGGCGGGTATTCCGTCCATTGTATACGGATTTTTTGGACTGGTGCTGCTGGTGCCATTGATCCGGGAAACCTTTGGCGGAAAAGGCACCAGCATGTTGACCGCGTCGATTTTGCTGGGGATTATGATTTTACCCACGATTATTGGCGTAAGTGAATCTTCTATCCGGGCGGTGCCGGACAGCTACTATGAGGGGGCCCTGGCCTTAGGAGCCACCCATGAGAGAGCGGTATTTTTTACCGTGCTTCCTGCCGCTAAATCGGGAATCCTAGCTGGGGTAGTGTTGGGAATCGGCCGTGCCATCGGCGAGACCATGGCGGTGATTATGGTAGCGGGAAACCAGCCCAGGATGCCCGCTGGAATTCTCAAAGGGGTACGGACAATGACGGCCAATATCGTTATTGAAATGGGATATGCGGCCGATCTGCACCGGGAAGCGCTCATCGCTACCGGGGTGGTGCTGTTCGTATTTATCCTAATTATTAATCTGGCGTTTTCGCTTTTGAAAAGGAAGGTGGATTGATGAACCAGACAGCAGCTTCTGCAAGGCCGCAAAAGCATCCGATTAACCGGTTGACCCTTAAGCAAAGGATAAAAAGCTATTTGAAGCATCCTCTTTCCTTATTTTTATTTTTGATTGTTGCGGCCGCTACTCTGATTACCGTATTCGTGCTTTTCTTTTTGATCCTATATATTTTAATCAAAGGGATTCCCTATTTGACGCCTTCCCTGTTCGCTTTTGAGTATAACAGCGAGAATGTTTCGATGTTTCCGGCGATTATTACTACGATTATGATGACAGTTTTTTCGCTGATTTTGGCGGTGCCGTTGGGAATTTTCACCGCTATTTATCTAGTGGAATATGCAAGGCGGGGAAACAAGATAGTAGAGCTGGTACGTCTTACCTCCGAAACTTTGTCGGGGATACCTTCTATTGTTTACGGGCTGTTCGGAATGTTATTTTTTGTAACGGCGCTGCATTGGGGATTTTCCTTGATCGCCGGCGCGTTTACCTTGGCGATTATGATCCTGCCGCTGATTATGCGCACCACGGAAGAGGCGCTGAAATCGGTGCCTGACACCTACCGGGAAGCAAGTTTCGGTTTGGGAGCAGGCAGACTTCGCACCGTATTCCGAATTGTACTCCCCTCGGCGATCCCGGGAATTTTGGCCGGGGTGATCTTAGCGATCGGCAGGATTGTAGGAGAAACCGCCGCGTTAATCTATACAGCGGGAACTGTGGCGCAAATCCCTACGGGAAGAGAGTTCCTTTTCATGTCCGGGCGTACGCTGGCGATCCACATGTGGGCCTTATCGGGGGAAGGGCTGAATACCAACCAGGCATATGCCACGGCGGTAGTTTTGTTGATTGTGGTGCTTTTGATTAACTGGCTGTCGGCGGCAGTAGCGAAAAGGCTTGCCAAGAGCTAGGAAAGGGTGAGATCATGGGAAAATTTGAAATTAAAAATGCGGACCTTTATTATAATGATTTCCACGCGTTAAAAAATATTAATCTGGATATCCCCCAAAAACAAATTACTGCTTTTATTGGTCCGTCCGGCTGCGGAAAATCTACATTACTTAAAAGCTTAAACCGAATGAATGATTTAATTGAAGGCTGCAAAATCACCGGAGAATTTCTGCTGGATGGAGAAGATATCTACGGCAATATGGATGTAAACCTACTGCGCAAACGGGTGGGCATGGTATTTCAAAAACCAAATCCTTTTCCGATGAGCGTATATGACAATATTGCCTTTGGACCTCGCACCCATGGGATACACAGCAAATCCAAACTGGATGATATTGTGGAAAAATCTCTGCGCAACGCCGCTATTTGGGAAGAAGTAAAGGACCGCCTGAAAAAAAGCGCTTTGGGGCTTTCCGGCGGACAGCAGCAAAGGCTGTGTATTGCCAGAGCTTTGGCGGTAGAGCCGGAAGTGCTTTTGATGGATGAGCCTACCAGCGCGCTGGATCCCATTTCCACATCCAAAATTGAAGATCTGGTATTGGAAATTAAACGGGAGTATACTATAATTATAGTAACTCACAACATGCAGCAGGCTACCCGAATTTCTGATCGCACCGCGTTTTTTCTACTGGGTGAGGTGGTGGAATATGATCAGACGGAAAATCTGTTTTCCATGCCCAAGGACAAACGGACAGAAGATTATATTACTGGCCGTTTTGGATGATGAAGGGAGAAAACTGCAATGAGAAATCGATTTGACCGGGAACTGGAAGTTCTCAATAACGAGCTTATTTCTATGGGGGCGCTTATTGAAAATGCCATCGGCGACGCGGTAAAAGCGTTAATAGAAAAAGATGCAGGGCTTGCCTATAAAGCCATTGATTTTGACAGCGAAGTAGATGAAAAAGAAAAAGACATTGAGCGCCGGTGTTTAAAGCTGCTGCTTCAGCAGCAGCCGGTGGCGGCAGATCTGCGAATGATTTCCACCGCCTTGAAAATGATTACGGATATGGAGCGTATCGGCGATCAGGCAAGGGACATTTCGGAAATTACCATCCGGCTGATTAATGAAGATTATATCACCTCCATGGAACATATCAGCAAAATGGCCAAGGATACGATCAGCATGGTAACCCGCAGTGTGGACGCTTATGTGGCTCATGATTTAAAGCTGGCTCAGGAAGTCATCGAATATGACGATGTGGTAGACGGATTATTTGATAAGGTAAAGGCCGATTTAATCGGGCTGATTCGGGAAAGCGCCGATAATGGCGAACAGGCAGTGGATCTGCTGATGGTTGCCAAGTATTTTGAGCGTATCGGCGACCATGCCACCAACATTGCGGAATGGGTGGTATTTTCAATTACTGGCCAGCATGGGAGCCAGCGGGTGATTTAAACTGAGGATAGGAGACAGAGGATATGGCAGACGCTATGATCTATCTTGTGGAAGATGACGAAAGTATACGGGAACTGATATTGTACGCTTTGCATAGCAGCGGCTTTGAGGGCCGGGGCTTTTCCAGCGCGGAGGAGTTGTGGCCGGCAATTAAGGCTGGCACTCCAAATCTGGTGCTTTTGGATATTATGCTTCCCGGAGAAGACGGCCTGAAAATCCTATCAAAAATCCGCCAAAACCCTCAGATGAGACAGACCCCGGTAATTATGCTTACAGCGAAGGCGGCGGAATATGATAAAGTAAAAGGACTGGATTTGGGAGCGGATGATTATATAACCAAGCCTTTTGGGGTTATGGAGCTGATCTCCCGCATCCGGGCGGTACTGCGCCGGTCCAATGTGCAGGCGCCGTCAGAGGAAGCGCTGGTTTATCAAACTATCCGGCTGGATCCTCAAAGAAGGACGGTTACCGCCTCGGACGTGCCGGTAACCCTGACCTTTAAAGAATTTGAGCTGCTCAGTTACCTTTTGAAAAATGAAGGAATTGTTCTGACCAGGGAAAAAATTATGGAAAAGGTATGGGGATTCGATTATGAAGGAGAAAGCCGGACAGTGGATATGCATATTAAATCCCTGCGCCACAAGCTGGGGTCCAGCGGAGAATTGATACAGACCGTGCGCGGAGTAGGTTATAAAATAGGAGGCCAGGAGAGATGAAAAAGCGGATATACATCAGCCTGTGTTTCACCTCTCTGGTGCTGGTTCTTCTGACAGCAGGGGTGATGCTGTGGGTATCCTATGGTATGGGGATCTCTCAAGCGAAGAACAGTTTGAAAAACCAGACGATTATGATAGAAAATGGAATATCCTTCGTAGGCGATGAGCAGTTGGGATATCTGGATACGGAGGTAAAAGGGCTTCGGGATATGCGTATTACCTGGCTCAACGCGGACGGATCCGTCCTCTTTGACACTTCAGCGGACAGTGCGTCCATGGAAAACCACAGCCAGCGCCCGGAAATGATAGCGGCCCTGCAAAAAGGGGAGGGGACGGATGTGCGTCACTCTCAAACGGTAGGACAGGACAGCGTATATTATGCCAAAAGGCTTTCCGACGGCTCGGTGCTGCGTCTGTCCATGCAGACCAAAAGTGTAGGTACCGTATTTCAAAATGCGCTGCCGTTGGTGCTGGGGATAGTTGTTATGTTATTGGGGGCTTGCTTTATTATTGCTTCCCAACTGACAAAACGAATCCTTCTCCCCGTAAAACAACTGGCTCAGAATATTGAGGACGATCAGGAATATTCGGGATATGGGGAGCTGGAGCCTTTCTATCACAAGATCAAAGAACAGAACCGGATGATTAAGTCCCAGATGGATAAACTGGCGGACGAGCGGGATCGAATCAGCACAATCACAAGCAATATGCGGGAAGGCCTCATTTTAGTTGATCTGCAAAAGGATATTCTTTCGGTAAATAAAAGCGCCCTCTCCCTGCTGGAAGTAAAAAAAGGCGACTATGAGGGGAAGGGGATATTGACCCTTTGCCGGAACGTAGAGTTTTCTCATTGCGTAGATCAGGCGGTGGAAGGAACCGGATGTGATATTCTTCTGGAAAACGGCCGCGGCTCTGTACAGGTATATGCCAATCCAGTATTTGCCGGGAAAAAAGTATGCGGAGGGATTATCCTGCTGGTAGATGTGACGCAGCAGCAGAAAGCGGAAAAAATCCGCCGGGATTTTACCGCTAACGTATCCCATGAACTAAAAACGCCTCTCACATCCATCTCTGGTTTTGCGGAGATGATTTCGGGGGGGATGGTAAGTTCCCCCCAGGATATCAAAAAGTTTGCCGGAAGGATTTATCGGGAGGCCAGCAGGCTGATTACCTTGACGGATGATATTATTCGGCTTTCCCAGATTGAGGAAGGCACCGATCCGGAAAAAGAACCAATATCGCTGAGGCCGATTTGTGAGAATGTACTAAATACCCTGCAGATCATTGCTCAGCAAAAACAGGTATCCCTCAGCATCCAAGGGGAAGAAGGCCAGCTCAGCGCCAATCCCAGAATGATGGAGGAACTGATCTTTAACCTTTGCGATAATGGGATCAAGTACAATCAACCCGGGGGCAGCGTGAAAATTTCGATCAGGCAGGAACCCGGGGAAGTTGTCCTTTCGGTAAAAGATACAGGGATTGGGATACCCAAGGAACATCAGTCCCGTATTTTCGAGAGATTTTACCGTGTGGATAAAAGCCGTTCCAAACAAACCGGCGGCACGGGGCTTGGACTTTCGATTGTCAAGCATATTGTGGAGAGCCACCGCGGTTCCCTGACGCTGGAAAGCCAGGAAGGCGAAGGCACTGAGGTGACCATACGTTTTCCCTTATAACAAGCCAAAAGGCCATTTGCATATGCAAATGGCCTTTTTAATCGTCTTTTTCAATCCCCAGATCGTTATGAATCACCGTCCCGAATGAAATGGCTCCCTGACCGTATTTTTCTCGGATAATGTCCATTGCATTCTCCAGTTTTTCTTGTTTTTTCCGCGCTGGCGCATCTGGGTTTGTATAAAAGGAAAGCTGTTCCTCTACCTGATCGGCGGGAATAAGACCAGAGCCGGTAATTGCCAGCATACGAATAGGAGCGCCTATACGCCAGGAAGAACTGACAATCTCCAAAGACAGATCGATCAACTCCTGGGACAGATTGGTTGGAAAAGGAAGAGGACGCTGCCGGGTGATGACTTTAAACTGCGGATCTTTGATTGTCACCTGAAGAGTCTGGCACTTTAACCCGTGTTTGCGCAGCCGCCCCGCAACTGTGTCACACAGCGCCCGGACCCCCAGGCGAATATCTTCAATTCCGGTTAAGTTGCGCCGGAAAGTGATCCCGTTTCCTACGGATTTAATTTCCCGCTGTTCATAAATAGAGGCAACCGGGCTGTCGTCAATACCATTGGCGTAATCATGGATCAGTTCCCCTACCTTGCCCAGCTTCCCGGCAATCAGCCGTTTATCGCTTCTGGCCAGATCTCCGATAGTTTTAATGTATAATTTGTCCAACTGTTCTCTGGCGGAGCGTCCCACATACATCAGCGCGCTTACCGGCAGAGGAAAAAGCAGTTCTTGATAGTTTCCCCGGGTAATGACGGTAGTGGCGTCCGGTTTTTTATAATCGCTGCCCAGTTTGGCGTAAATCTTGTTGAACGAGACCCCGGCGGAAATAGTAATTCCCAATTCTTCCCGAATGGTATTTCGCAGAGTATCGGCAATCTGTTTTCCGTCCCCGAATAAATTTTGACAGCCAGTGACGTCCAGCCAAGACTCATCGATGCTAAACGGTTCCACCCGATCGGTAAATCGCTGATAAATAGCGTTGATCATGCGGGAATACCGCTGGTACTCCCGATGGTGGGCCGCCGCCAGCACCAGATCGGGACATTTTCGTTTCGCCTGCCAGATAGTTTCTGCGGTTTGAACATTGTATTTTTTAGCCAGTTCGTTTTTTGCCAATATAATCCCATGACGGTTCTGCGGATCTCCGCATACCGCCATAGGCACATTTTTATATTCCGGATGCATCGCGCATTCAACAGACGCATAAAATCCGTTGCAATCGCAGTGTAAAATTGTACGATCCACCAAATTTACGCCTCTCTCTTTTCTTGAAAGAAATATATTGCTATAATAAGTAACGGAAAATCTTGCGTTTCTCAGCAGCGGACAAGCTTTCAGTCCGTATGAAGGGTTATAATGAAATAATATCATAAAACCTGTTTTTTAAACAGGGTAATTTTATGCAGGAGTAAGAAAAGACATATGCAGCAGATGCAATCGCAAAACAGTTTTTCCAAAGGATTTAAAGACGGAGTGCCTATCGGTCTTGGCTACCTTTCCGTCTCCTTTACCTTTGGTATGATGGCGGTATCCTCTGGGCTGCCCGTGTGGGTAGCGGTGATGATTTCAATGACAAATTTAACCTCTGCCGGCCAGTTTGCCGGGCTTACGCTGATTACAGCCGGAGCCCCCATGTTTGAGATGGCGCTGACCCAGCTGGTGATCAACCTGCGTTACGCGCTGATGTCTCTGTCCCTTTCTCAGAAACTGGACAATGGAGTGAGCACCCTGCATCGCCTGGCGATTGCCTTTGGTAATACAGACGAGGTGTTCGCTGTTGCCAGCGGACAGAAAGGGGAAGTGGGAAAAAGATACCTGTACGGTCTGATTTGCGCCCCGTTTATCGGCTGGGTGCTGGGGACTTTTATCGGAGCTGCGGCAAGCTCCTTTTTGCCGGAGACCATTCGTTCTGCCTTGGGGATTGCTATATACGGGATGTTTTTAGCAATTATAATCCCTCCGGCAAAACATTACCGGCCAGTGCTTTACGTAATTCTATTTTCTGTGGGGATGAGCTGCCTTTTTAATTATGTTCCTGTATTAAATCGGGTATCAGCAGGCTTTGTAATTATTTTGTGTGCCGTGACCGCGTCCGCATTGGGCGCTTGGCTGTTCCCTGTAGAGGAGGGTGGAGATGCCTGAAATAAAAACGGTTTTACTATATGTGCTGGTTATGGCGGTGGTTACTTACCTTATTCGCATGTTACCGCTGGTTATTTTTAAGAGAAAAATTGAGAGCAGATTTATCAAATCTTTTCTGTTTTATGTTCCCTATGCCGTATTAGGCGCTATGACCTTCCCGGCAATCTTTGCCTCTACCGCCAGTTTATATTCCGCCCTTGGGGGACTGTTGGTGGCGGTGGTATTGGCTTATTATGAGAAGGGGCTTTTGCCGGTGGCGCTGTCCGCCTGCGGTGCGGTGTTAGCGGTAGAATGGATGATACGTATGTGTGTTTGACAAAAGTGCACTGAAGAAGTATACTATCTGTGGGCCCATGACAGGGCGCCTTAACATATGTGATAGGATAAAGGAGATGCACCCGAATGAGCGAATGCAGCCACAACTGTGAAACCTGCGGTGAAAACTGCAGTGAGCGTCAAAATCCGGCGGACTTTATTGAAAAGCCCCACGAATTGAGCAGCATTAAAAAAGTAATTGGCGTTGTCAGCGGAAAAGGCGGCGTTGGGAAATCCCTGGTGACTTCCCTGCTGGCAGTACTGATGAAACGCCGAGAGTATAATACGGCCATTATTGACGCGGATATTACCGGTCCCTCGATTCCCAAAGCCTTTGGGATTACTGGAAAAGCCGGCGGGGATGAAACGGGAATTTATCCGGTAAGAAGTAAAACCGGAATTGAAATTATGTCTATCAATCTGCTCTTAGAGAATGATACCGATCCAGTGGTGTGGAGAGGTCCTATCATTGCCGGGGTAGTCAAGCAGTTCTGGACCGACGTAATCTGGAATGATGTGGACTTTATGTTTGTGGATATGCCTCCGGGCACCGGCGACGTTCCCCTTACCGTATTCCAATCCATACCTTTGGATGGGATTATCGTAGTTGCCTCCCCGCAGGAACTGGTTTCCATGGTAGTGGAAAAAGCGGTAAAAATGGCGAAGATGATGAATATTCCGATTTTGGGACTGGTAGAAAATATGAGTTATGTCCAGTGCCCGGATTGTGCAAAGAAGATCAATATCTTTGGGGAAAGCCATATTGAGCAGATAGCGCGGGAATTTGATTTGAAAGTATTGGCGAAGCTTCCGCTTACTCCCCATCTGGCCAGCATATGCGATAGCGGTGTTGTGGAGCTGTTCGAAGGAGATTGGATGGACGGGGCCGCTGATGTCATTGAAAATTTGGAATAAAGCTTTTTACAGGGGAAATAGATTTTTCTATTTTCCCTGTATTTTTTTCTGTAAAAGGGAAAAATTAATAGTATTATTTCCCATACAGAAAAAGGAGAGAGCTTATATGAAAGATTTGAAAGAACTCAAAGGCACCCGTACACAGGCAAACTTGATGGCGGCCTTCGCAGGGGAATCCCAGGCGAGAAACAAGTATACCTATTACTGCGCAAACGCCAAAAAAAATGGATATCAGCAGATCGGGGACATTTTTGACGAGACTGCCAACAATGAAAAAGAACATGCGGAGATCTGGTTTAAACTGCTGCATGATAATACCATGCCCAGTGTGGAAGAAAGTTTAAACGACGCCGCCGCAGGCGAGCGGTACGAATGGACACAGATGTATGCGGACTTTGCCAGAGAAGCCAGAGAAGAAGGATTTGACCAGATTGCGTTTTTGTTTGAAAAGGTAGCGGAAATTGAAAAACATCACGAACAGCGCTACAATGCTTTGGCCAAGAATGTAAAGGATCAAAAGGTCTTTAAGAAAGAGCAAAAGGTAGTTTGGATCTGCCTAAACTGCGGATATATGGTGGAAGGGGAAAGCGCTCCTGTGGTGTGTCCGGTTTGTTCCCACGAGCAGTCCTACTTCCAGATGCACGTGGTAGACTATTAAGTTTATAAAAAAGCTCTCCCTTTTGGGAGAGCTTTTTAATTTTCATAGTTGGAGAGAATACCCAGGGCAATTTCCCGTTTGGTAGTACGCATATCCATAGCCTGCTTTTCAATATATCGGTGGGCCTGGGGTTCTGTCATATCCAAATACTGAATCAATGCGCACTTTGCCCGGTCTACCAGGCGTATTTCCTCAATTTTGCTTTGAAGGCGTTCGTTTTCGTTTTTTAATCCCTGCAGCCGCTGATGAGCGGCGTTTAATAATTTTACCGCCTGAAAAAATACCGCGCGGCCTACCGGTTTGGCCACTACTAGGACGCCATAATTTTCCACACGGGAAGAAACTTCGTCTGCGATTTCATTTTTTACGATTAATATCACTCCCGAGGTATCTGATGCACAGGTGGAAAGCTCATTTCCAAACTCGTCCGAAAGAGGAGTATTGATAATCACCAGATCGAAATCATTGTCCACTAAAGCCCGCCTAGCTTCGCTTCCGCTAAAAGCAAGGGTGTATTTCGGCGTATATCCGGCGGCCTTAAGAAGCCCCGCTAACAGCTCGCCGCCCTTTTGGGAACTGGAGGCAATAAGCACACTATCCACTTCAGACCACCCCCTGTACTGATAGAATAAAAAAGGCTAACGCTAGACAGTTTTAAAATAGGTTTCTTTCTCAAAAGCGTCTTTGTCCTGAGCGCTGCAATAATTTTCCCAAAGGGAAAATTTTTCCCGGAAAATGGTTTCTAAAACAAAGGGAGGGAAAATCGCCTTTATAAACTCGCTTTGCTGGGCTAGCTGCAGCGCTTCCCCTAAATTGTCCGGCAGGGTAGGAATTCCTGTAAGATCCTTCGGGTGGCAGGCATACAAATTAAAATTGGACGGATCCCCCAATGTCATATTATTGCTGATCCCATCCATGCCCGCCAAAATCAGCAGGGCAAATGTCAGGTATGGATTACAGGAGGGGTCGGCGGAACGAAGTTCCATCCGAGAAAGATCGCCTTTGGCCGCGGGGATACGGATTAACTGCGCCCGGTTTTGGTTGGACCAGGTAATGTATTTTGGCGCTTCCAGCCGTCCGAATCGGCTGTAAGAATTGGTAATGGGATTTAAGAAGGCGGTCATTTCGCCAATATGATGGATAATCCCTGCAATAAAGCTTTGGGCCTGCGGGTTTTGTTCTGTAGTGAAATTTTCAAACAGATTGACGCCGTTTTTATACAGGGAAAGATCGATACGAAGCCCGCTGCCATGCTGATCCTTAATAGGGCGGGGCATAAAAGAGGCAAATAAGCCGTTGCGGGCGGCGATCGTGCGGACAACGCCTTTGAAGGTAACCAGATCGTCCGCCGCGGTGAGAGCGTCGCTGTACCTGAAATCAATTTCATTTTGACCAGGACCTTGTTCGTGATGGGAGCTTTCTGGTTTAATCCCCATCTCCTCCAGAGTAAGACAGATCTCCCGGCGGACGTTTTCTGCCTTGTCCAGCGGAGCGATATCCATATATCCCGCCTGGTCGTGGGGAACCTGGGTGGGATTTCCAAGCTGATCCATTTCGAACAGATAAAACTCACATTCCGAGCCAATCTTGCAGGTATAACCCATCTGTGCGGCTTTGGCCACCGCCATTTTAAGAATATTGCGGCCGTCTCCTTCAAAGGGATCGCCGCTTAGATGGCGGGTGTTGCAGTAAAACCGAACTACCCGGCCTTGGGCGGGCCGCCAGGGTAAAACCGCCAGGGTTGCCGGATCAGGGAACAGGAAAAGGTCCTGTTCTTCCTTTGTAAGAAACCCGTCGACTTTAGAGGCTTCAAAAGAAACGCCGCTTTTAAATGCGCGAGGAAGTTCGTCGGCAATAATTGAAATCGTTTTGGATACCCCAAAAATATCATTAAAAGCCAGTTTTACAAATTTCACATCATTTTCAGCAACAAACTGCAGGACTTCATTGATTGTATAATCCATTACTTGCGTACCTCCCATTGGCGCAGGGCTTATCCGAATAAAAATATTGCGTCTTTAAGGCAGAAAAGTCTGCCTTAAAGACGGATTGTTTTTTCTAATTATACACGATTTAATTATAAGTATAAAGCTGTTTGTAAGGATTTTTACTGTTTGGGGACAAAATATAAAAGTTTTTTGAAAGAATTCGCTCTTCTTCGCCTCCAAAATGTGCACAATACTCAGAGATATAATGTTCTATTTCCCCAAGTTCTTCCCGTTTTGCTTTGTGTACAATGATCTGTCCCGGCAGGTCGTCCGGAACGTTATCACAGCAAAGGAAGATTTTTCCTCCATGCATCCCCGTACCGCAAAAGCGTCCCACTGGTGCAGACGAATCCTCCCGATCAAGCCCCAATACAATGATAATACCGCCTGCCTGATATTCCCCCAGAAAGCTGCCGGCGCTCCCGCCAATGACGATGACCGGAAGTTTATCTTTGTACGCTTTCATATGAATCCCGGCACGATATCCTGCACTTCCGCGGATATAAATTTTTCCGCCCCGCATTCCATAGCCAGTCGCATCTCCACAGGAGCCGTGAATATAAATATGTCCTTCATTCATAGTATCTCCCGTGGCGTCCTGGGCGTTGCCGTTGACTACAATATCAGCCCCGTTTAAATAAGAACCTAAGGCGTTGCCTGGGATGCCATTGATAGTGATGCTTTTCCCGCCCAGGCCGCTAGCGATATATCGCTGCCCCAAACATTGGTCAATCTCGATGTTCGTATCTGAAGTATGGCGGACGGCTTCGTTTAAATCTTTAAAATGCATATTTCTCGCTTCGATCTTCATCCCTTTACTCCTCCTAACTGCTTGAGCCTTTCGATTTTGGAAAATGCCATCAATTGAGGCTTTTCTTTAATGAGCTCAAAATCAATGGTATCCAGAGGCGTTTTTTGCCGGATCAGGGAAGTGTAAATCCCTGCCCGTTCTATGGCGCCGATGAGGATATACCCCTTTAGCAAACCATCTTTGGTGACCAGTTTTTTATAACATCCGTATTTTTCATCCACATATTCCTCCCCCTCATAACACCCGGCTGTAATAATATGAAGCCCAAAAAATCCAATGGCGTTCATAGGGATGGCGTGATCATATTTCTTCTCTCCGCCTGCCATGTTGGTTCCGGCGCACTCCCCCTGCATATAAGCGTTGGGCAGAAGGGCCAGTACCCGTTGGGAGCCGGTGGTGATATCAAGGCTTTCAGCGCAGTCTCCTGCAGCGTATACATCCGGCAGACAGGTGAGGCAGTACTGGTCGGTTACAATTCCTCGATTCACTTTTCCGCCGGCATTTTTCACAAGCTCGGTGTTGGGGCGCACTCCTACGGCGATCACCAGGACGTCGAACGGGACGCTTTCGCCGTTTTTTAGGTGGGCAGTACCATTTTCAAAAGAAGCGACGCTGTTTTGTAAACTAAATTGAATCCCCTGTTTTTCTATATGCTCTCGGACAATCTGGGAACCCCTTTCGTCTAAAATACTGGGGAGTATCCGATCCGCCAGATCAATAACGGTAATATGAGCGCATTTATTGGAAATCCCTTCGGCGCATTTTAGCCCAATCAGACCAGCGCCCAGAATAAGTACCCGGCTTTTTGGAGTAAGCGCCTCTTCCAATGCGTTAGCGTCATCCAAAGTCATAAAAGTATACTTTTTTTCCACCTGGTCTAACCCTTGCATAGGTGGAATAAAGGGGACAGAACCGGTAGCTACCAGCAGCTTATCGTAGGGGATAACCCTTGCGTCCGTAAGGGTTACCGTTTTTGTCGCCGGATCGATAGCTGATACGGTTTTTCCCAACAGGGGAGTAACCTGACGGTCGGAATAGAAACTCTCCGGGCGGTACCGCATTCTCTGCAGATCAGTTTTACCGCAGAGAAGATAGGAAATTAGAGGACGGGAATAAGTATGGTATGGCTCACTGGCGATTATGGTAATTTTTCCTTGGTCATCCTGGCAGCGGATCGCTTCTACCGCGCCTATTGCCGCCGCGGAATTGCCGATAATTACATAGTTCATATGCTCACGCCCTTTCCTCATAAACAATAGCTTTGTTGGGGCAGCCTTGAACACAGGCAGGGGTGCCAAAAGAATTTTTGACGCACAGCTCGCATTTTTGAATCGCCCCGCTTCCCGACGGCATTACCGCGCCATATGGACAGGAAAGGATACAGGTATAGCAGCCCACGCACTTGTCGCTGTCGATGGTGATGACGCCGTCATGGATGGTTAAGGCGCCGGTAATGCAGCTCTTAACGCACAAAGGCTCCTCACAGTGGCGGCAGGAAACGGCAAAACTGATACCCTGCCGTTCCTCAATTTTAATGCGCGGGTGGATCGTAATGTCCTTTAATGCCTTTACCATATCGTCGCTGCCGGAATTGGCAAAAGCGCAGTAGTATTCGCAAAGATGGCAGCCAAGGCACCATTTTTCATTTACATAAATTCTTTTCATCCTTTATTCCCCCGCGTGCTTGATTCCCAGAATCTGAAGTTCCTTCTCAGTGAGCCCGATTCCCCGAAGCATCAAGCGGTTTCCTCTGAGCGCTTCGATGGAATTGATCCCCATTCCGCCCATCATTTCCTCAATTTCATGGGTCCAGGCAGTAATCAGATTAACCAGCCTCTGATAACCGATTTCCGGGTTTAGGCGTTTTACCAGTTCCGGGCGCTGGGTAGCAATACCCCAGTTGCATTTTCCGGTCTGACAGCTGCGGCACAGATGGCATCCAAGCGCCAGTAAAGCGCTGGTGGCAATGTATACTGCATCCGCCCCCAGAGCGATGGCCTTTACAATATCGGCACTGTTGCGGATGCTGCCCCCGACTACAATGGATACATTTCCTCGGATTCCCTCCTGACGCAGACGTTCATCCACACTGGCCAGGGCAAGCTCAATAGGGATCCCCACGTTATCCCGGATACGGGTAGGAGCCGCGCCGGTCCCTCCCCGGAACCCATCAATAGCAATGATATCCGCGCCGCTGCGGGCGATGCCGCTGGCAATGGCAGCAACGTTATGGACCGCTGCAATTTTTACAATAACGGGCTTTTTATATTCAGTGGCTTCCTTTAAGGAAAATACCAGCTGACGCAGATCCTCAATGGAATAAATATCATGGTGGGGGGCAGGGGAAATCGCATCGGAACCTTCAGGAATCATACGGGTTTTAGAGATATCCCCTACAATTTTTGCACCTGGCAGATGACCTCCGATTCCGGGCTTTGCCCCTTGACCCATCTTGATTTCAATAGCGGCTCCCGCCTCCAAATAGTCCTTATATACCCCAAAACGACCGGAAGCCACCTGAACAATTGTATTTTTTCCATATTTATAAAAGTCTTCATGCAGCCCGCCTTCACCGGTATTATAGTAGATTTCCAGCTCTTGGGCTGCTCTGGCCAGGCTTTCGTGAGCATTATAGCTGATAGAACCATAGGACATGGCGGAAAACATTACCGGGGTGGACAGCTCCAGCTGAGGGGCCAAATTATTTATCAGCTTACCCTGCTCGTCACGCTGAACCGCATCCGGTTTTTGACCCAAGAAAACTTTTGTTTCCATAGGCTCCCGCAGGGGATCGATCGGAGGATTGGTTACCTGGGAAGCATTGATCAGCATTTTATCCCAATAGACCGGATAAGCTTCCGGGTTACCCATGGACGAAAGCAGCACGCCGCCGGTACCCGCCTGTCGGTAGACCGCGGAGATGGTATCCCCTGTCCAGTTGGCGTTGGTTTTAAAGGTGTGATCGGTTTTTACGATTTTAATTGCCCGGGTAGGGCACAGAGAAACGCAGCGGTGACAGTTGACACATTTGGCGTCGTCGCTGATCATACGATTGTGCTGGGGATCATACCGGGTAACTTCATTGGCGCACTGCCGTTCGCACACACGGCAGGTGATACATTTATCATGATTACGGATGACTTCATATGGGGGATACAGGAAATCTACAGCCATTACCGCTCGCCTCCTTCCAAAGTTACGATAAACGCCTCTCCGCCTTTGGGAGACCAGAGTTTATCCAGCGTTGGCTCCACTACACGGATAGCACATTCCTCACTTGCCACATAAACGGTACTGCCTTTTTCCGCGATGACCATGGAACGCAGTTTCAGACGGTCGTTAAGAGCCATCATTCCTCCGGAAAACCCCAGCAGGATAGAAAACGGACCGGTGATTAAAAGGCTGGAAAAAGTATTGCGCAGATAGGTGAGCCGCTCCCGTTCTTCGGGAGGATATTTCTCAATCGTGGACCAGAAGGGCGCTGCAATTACACTTGCCATTTCCTGCAAGGTAAGGCCTTGCCTTCTCACCAGGTAATCAATAATATAGGTAATCACTTCAGTATCTGTGAGCAGGGTACATTTGTAGCCAAACATTTCTATATAGCGGCGGTTAGCGTCATAGGAAGAGATTTCGCCGTTATGTACAATAGAATAGTCCAGCAGGGCGAAGGGATGGGCCCCGCCCCACCAGCCGGGAGTGTTGGTGGGATACCGTCCGTGGGCAGTCCAGCAGTAACCCTCGTAATCCTCCAGGCCATAATATTCCCCCACATCCTCCGGGTAACCAACCGCTTTAAACACCCCCATGTTTTTTCCGGAAGAAAAAACATAAGCGCCTTCAATCGTGGTGTTGATTTGAATGACATTGCGGCAGGTATACTCCGCCTCATCTAGATGGCTGCTTTCCAGCATATTGTGCTGAGGCTTTACGAAGTACCGCCAAATCAGCGGTTCGTTGGTAATTTTTGGGGTGGGACGAACAGGAATTTTGGAAAGGTTAATGATGTCGAATTTTTTATCAATGAACTTTTCACATTCTTCTTTGGCTTTGCTGCTTTCGTAAAACACATGCAGCGCGTAATACTCCTTATATTGGGGATAGATACCATAACCGGCAAATCCTCCGCCCAAGCCGTTGGAACGGTCGTGCATAGTGGCGATGGAGTCGATAATTTTTCTGCCGTTTATTTTTTCGCCGGTTTTGGAAAAAATCCCGGAGATAGCACATCCGGAGGGAATTCTTATCTCGCCCTCCCGCTGGGGAAGCTGAGCGTTATCCTGTCTCATTTGTAATAGGCCTCCTTTTTGTTGCCGCAATAATATAGACAAACACAAAAGGACGTTCATTGAGCCCGCATATAGAGCGGGTTCAATGAACGTCCTTGTTCAGTGAATGCAGTATACCTTATATATTCCGCCCCTGTCAAGGGAAAAGTCAGATGAAACAAGTTAAAATAAAAAATTTTGTTAAAATTATACTATTATTTCTTCCTCTTATAAAAAAATGCAAGTTAATTTTACAAATCTTGCAAAATATTCAAAAAATCCGTTGACAAACAAACTGCCGGGGTATATACTTTGGGCATACCAAAGCAAAGACGCTTGTAGGTGCATGTCACCTATAGGCGTCTTTCTCTTTTGCTTTAAAACTATCTGTCAGAGAATAATGGAAAGAAGGTTGTGTTTTATGAGCAAGGTCCCGGAACTGTTTGGCAGTATGGTGTTCAATGACACTGTGATGAAAGAGCGTCTGCCGAAAGACACGTATAAAGCTCTGAAAAAAACTGTCCAGGATGGTAAAACACTGGACATTACCGTAGCAAATGTAGTGGCTAATGCAATGAAGGACTGGGCGTTGGAAAAAGGAGTTACCCACTTTACCCACTGGTTCCAGCCGATGACCGGCGTTACTGCTGAGAAGCATGACAGTTTTCTCTCCCCCAACGGCAGCGAAGGCACGGTAATTATGGAATTTTCCGGGAAAGAACTCATTAAAGGGGAGCCGGACGCTTCCAGCTTTCCTTCCGGGGGCCTGCGGGCTACATTTGAGGCCAGGGGTTATACCGCATGGGATCCGACCTCCTATGCTTTTATTAAAGAAGGCGTTCTTTGCATCCCCACTGCATTTTGCTCTTACGGGGGAGAGGCGCTGGACAAAAAGACCCCTCTTCTTCGTTCTATGGAAGTGGTCAACACCCAGGCTCTGCGTATTTTACGGCTGTTTGGGAATACCGACGTGAAACGAGTGATCACCACCGTCGGGCCGGAACAGGAATATTTTTTGGTGGACCGGGAACAGTTTAAGAAAAGAAAAGACCTAGTATATACAGGACGCACCCTGTTCGGGGCGAAACCGCCTAAAGGACAGGAACTGGAAGACCACTACTTCGGCTCCATCAAGCCTCGGGTCCACGCCTATATGAAGGATCTGGACGAAGAACTTTGGAAACTGGGCATTCAGGCAAAAACCGAGCATAATGAAGTTGCACCCGCCCAACATGAACTGGCGCCGATCTTTGCAAATACCAATATTGCCACCGATCACAACCAGCTGACTATGGAAATGATGCAGAAGGTAGCTTTACGCCATGGACTGGCTTGTATCCTCCATGAAAAACCCTTTGCCGGGGTCAATGGAAGCGGAAAACATAACAACTGGTCTATTTCCACCAATACCGGCGTAAACCTGCTGGAACCAGGGAAATCTCCTCATGATAACGCTCAGTTCCTGTTGTTTTTGTGTGCGGTGATCAAAGCGGTGGATGAGCATCAGGATCTGCTTCGCATCTCGGTAGCCAGCGCAGGAAACGATCATCGTTTGGGGGCCAACGAAGCGCCTCCGGCTATTGTATCTATGTTTTTGGGAGATGAACTGACGGAGATTTTGGAATCCATTGAAAACGGCAGTTCCTACGATGAAAAAGAGAAGTCGGAAATGGTTATCGGCGTAGATGTCCTGCCCCACTTCCCAAAAGACACGACCGACCGCAACAGAACTTCCCCCTTTGCTTTTACTGGAAACAAATTTGAGTTTCGAATGTTAGGTTCCACCGTGTCGATCGCCGGGCCCAATATTGTACTTAATACGATCATCGCGGATGCGCTGGATCAGTTTGCCAGCCGCCTGGAAACGGCTTCTGACTTTAAGACGGAGATCAATGCTATCATCAAAGAAACTCTAAAAAAACATAAACGCATCATCTTCAATGGCAACAACTATTCGGATGAATGGGTACAAGAGGCACAGAAACGCGGACTTCTCAATTTGAAATCCACTGCGGACGCCCTGCCCTTATTCGTAAGTGATAAAAATATCAAGCTGTTTACTAAGCATCATATCTTTACAGAAACCGAAATGCGCTCCCGCTGTGAGATCCTGCTGGAAAACTACTGTAAGGTGCTTAATATTGAGGCATTAACCATGCTTGATATGGTAAAAAAGCAAATTCTGCCTGCGGCCTATTCCTATATCAAAGACGTTGGAGAAACTGCATCGGCAGCAAAAGCGCTAAGCGCGGATATTCCCTGTGAAAGCGAAACCAAACTGATCTGCAAACTCTCCACCTTGTGCGGGTGCCTGTCAAAGAAAGCCGAGGTGCTGGATAAGGCGCTGGTAGACGCCAAAAATGAGGAAAGTGATATGGTCCGGTGCGCTCATTACTATCGTGACACTGTATTTGCGGCAATGCAGGAACTCAGAGTAGTAGCGGATGAGATTGAAACCCTTGTGGGTGAAAAATATTGGCCGTATCCTACCTATGGCGAGCTGCTGTTTGGAGTTTGACAGTTTGGCAGGATAAAAAAGGAGAAATAACAAAAAAACACAAAGACGTGTGTTCTTAAAAATGGACAAAGGATAGCATCCTTTCCAAAGAACACACGTCCTTTGTTTTGAGGAGGAGTAAGCATATGTATTCGTCTGTAGATACCATTTGGGTGTTACTTGGCGCAACCTTGGTATTCTTTATGCAGGCTGGATTTGCCATGGTAGAAACCGGTTTTACCCGGGCAAAAAACGCCGGCAACATCATTATGAAAAACCTTATGGACTTTGCTATAGGCACCCCGATCTTTTGGGCTCTTGGATTTGGGCTGATGTTCGCGGGTTCCGGCCCGCTGATCGGTGGATTTGATTTCCTGATCCGGGGAGATTATTCCGGGACCTACCCTACGGCGGCGTTTATTATTTTCCAGACGGTATTCTGCGCGACGGCGGCTACGATTGTATCCGGCGCTATGGCGGAGAGAACCAAATTTATCTCCTACTGTATTTACAGTGCGGTTATCAGCGCCGTTATTTACCCTATTTCCGGGCATTGGATCTGGGGAGGCGGATGGCTCTCCCAAATGGGATTTCATGATTTTGCCGGATCTACCGCAGTACATATGGTGGGTGGAGTTGCGGCCCTGATAGGCGCAAAAATCCTGGGCCCTCGTATTGGAAAATATGGAAAGGACGGAAAACCCCGGGCCATTCCTGGCCATAGTTTGACTTTAGGCGCTTTGGGTGTATTTATCCTGTGGTTCTGCTGGTTTGGGTTTAACGGGTGCTCCACGGTATCCATGACCGGAGACGACGCTCTCCTGTCGGCGTCCAACATATTTGTCACGACCAACCTGGCGGCGGCTACCGCTACGGTAACCACTATGATTATCACCTGGGTGCGGTATAAAAAACCGGATGTATCTATGACGTTAAACGGCTCTTTAGCCGGCTTGGTGGCAATCACCGCAGGATGTGATATGGTAACCCCTACCGGCGCTTTTTTCATTGGTTTGATCGCCGCCTTTGTAGTGGTGTTCGGCATTGAGTTTATTGATAAAGTGTGCAAAATTGACGACCCGGTAGGCGCAATCGGCGTACATGGTATGTGCGGTGCGACAGGAACCATTTTAACCGGATTATTTGCAGTAGACGGAGGACTTCTTTATGGAGGGGGCGCACACTTCCTGATCATCCAGATCTTAGGCGTAGTGACGGTAATCGCTTGGGTGGCGGTTACTATGACCATTGTATTTCAGCTTATTAAACATACCGTAGGACTGCGGGTATCCCCTCATGAGGAAATAGTCGGACTGGATATTGAAGAACACGGACTCGTCAGCAGCTATGCGGACTTTATGCCTATGGTAGAATCCATCGATAGCAGTGACGCAGGGGAGGCGTTGCCTGCAGATGCGGTTTCGGTTGCGAAAGCAGTACCGGTGGAACTGGTGGATGGCAGACCAGAGGCCAGTGATGTTAAGATGACTAAGATCGCGATAGTATGTAAACAAAACAAATTCGAAGCGCTAAAAGTAGCGATGAACGAGATCGGGATCACCGGTATGACTGTAACCCAGGTACTGGGATGCGGCATGCAGAAGGGCAGTACAGAATACTACCGGGGCATTCCTCTGGAAATGAACCTGCTTCCTAAAATTGAGGTGGAAATCGTTGTATGCAAAGTTCCGGTGAGAACTGTCATTGAAACTGCCAAACGGGTGCTTTACACCGGGCACATCGGGGACGGAAAAATCTTCATATACGATGTGGAAAACGTGGTGAAGGTACGCACTGGGGAAGAAGGTTACGACGCTCTTCAGGATATAGAATAGCAGCGCCCCAATCCCTTTTCCTATTTTGTTTTGACCCATCTCTTCTTATAGATAAACACAACACGGCAAAGGACCCCTGTCTTTCGACGGGGGTCCTTTGTCGTCTATAAAAAGAAGTATACGTCTGCGGACGTCTTTACTTATTCTTCTTTTTCCGATTTTTCACAGCCTATACATCCGCCGCTGCAGCCGCTACAGCCACAACCGCCCTTTTTTTTGCGGGCGTGCAGGAAAACTACCGCGGCAACCACGAAAACGGCTAAAATTATAAGAATAAAGATATCGGCTAAATTCATAGAACCCCCTTCTTTCTTATAGCAGCAGGAGCAGACGATAAATGATAAACGCGATCAACCAGGCGACCCCTGTTTGTATTGCCATGGAAACCACGGCCTTTTTTAAAGAGGTCAGCTCCCGTTTAATGGTGGCGAAGGCCGCCACACACGGCATATACAACAGAGTAAACACCAGAAAGGAGTATGCCGCCGCCTGAGTAGGAAAGATTCCTGCCAACAGGGGGGTGAGCATGGCGGAATTACCCGCCCCCGTAAGTACTGCCAAGGTACTGACAACCGCTTCCTTGGCGGTGAGTCCGGTAATCAAAGCGGTAGACGCCCGCCAGTCTCCAAATCCTAGAGGAGCAAAAATTGGAGCGATTACAGAACCGATCATCGCCAGCATGCTTTGAGAGCTGTCGGTGACCATGTTGAAGCGGAAATCAAACGTCTGCAACACCCAGATAACAATGGTGGCCACAAAAATTATTGTAAAGGCCCGAACCAAAAAATCCTTCGCTTTTTCCCACATATGAAGTGCGATGGTTTTCCCGGAGGGCAGGCGATATGCGGGAAGTTCCATGACAAAAGGAACAGGATTTCCTTTAAATATTGTGCTTTTCAACAAAAGCCCGCCTAAAACAGCCACTACCATTCCCAGCACATAAAGAGAAATCATAACCAGGGGAGCGTACTTTGGAAAAAACGCCTGAGAAAATACAGCGTAAATAGGCAGTTTAGCGCTGCAGGACATAAATGGCGTCAGGGCAATCGTCATTTTTCGATCCCGCTCGCTGGACAGAGTACGGGTCGCCATTACTGCCGGCACCGTACAACCAAAGCCAATGAGCATAGGTACAAAGGAGCGCCCGGAAAGACCGATTTTTCGAAGCAGTTTATCCATAACAAAAGCGACCCTAGCCATGTAGCCGCTGTCCTCCAAAAGAGAGAGGAAAAAGAACAATACTACAATGGTCGGCAGGAAAGAAAGCACACTTCCCACTCCGGCAAATACACCATCGATAATCAAAGAATGGATGGCAGTATTGACATTTAGGCCTGTCAGCGCCTGATCGGTCAGAGCCGTAACACTATCAATTCCTACTGTCAACCAACCACTTAAGGTAGCGCCAATGACGCCAAAGGTTAACCAGAACACTAAGCTCATGATTGCGATAAAAATAGGAATAGCCCAAACACGGTGGGTGAGCAGGCCGTCAATTTTGACCGAAAGCTGCTGCTCATAAGTTTCCTGATGTTTGTGGACGCACGCCTCGCACACCTCTTCAATATAGGAATACCGCATATCTGCCAGCGCCGCTTCCCGATCGGTCCCCATGACCTTTTCCATATTATCTACAATATGCCCGATAATATCAATTTCGTACTCTGTCAGACCCAGCTGAGCCAGCATTGGTTGATCCCCTTCCACCAACTTGGTGGCGGCAAAGCGAACGGGCACGCCGATTGCATCAGCTTTGGGCTCGATGATATGTTTGATAGCGTGAATGGCAGTATGTACTTCTCCCCGGCAAAAATCGTGATTTTTAGGGAGAAGATGCAGCCGTCCCGCTTCCTCCACCCGGGCGATCAACTCGCTGACGCCTTCGTTTTTGCTGGCGGAAATCGGAACCACCTCCAGCCCGATGGTAGCAGAAAGTTTTTTCACGTCAATGGAGTTGCCGCTGGAGCGGACCTCATCCATCATATTCAGAGCCAATACCATAGGAATATTCAGTTCCATCAACTGAAGGGTGAGATATAGATTTCGTTCAATATTAGTGGCGTCGATAATATTTAAAATCGCATCCGGCTTGTCCTTGATGAGAAAATCCCTGGTTACCACCTCTTCTGAGGTATAAGGAGACAAAGAATAAATCCCAGGAAGGTCCACTACCTGCATGGATTCATGTTTGCGGATAATACCCTCTTTGCGGTCTACTGTAACGCCGGGGAAATTTCCCACGTGCTGGTTACTGCCGGTGAGTTGGTTAAACAAGGTTGTTTTACCGCAGTTCTGATTTCCAATTAAAGCGATAATCATCCATCCACCACCTCATCTATCTCAATATTAGCCGCATCCTCCCGGCGGATGGTAAGCTCGTAACTACGCAGATGCAGTTCAATGGGATCGCCCAACGGGGCGACTTTGCGTATATATACCTTGGTGTTAGGGGTAAGTCCCATGTCTAATAAGCGCCGCCGCAAAGCGCCGCTGCCGCCAACACTGATAATAATACCGCTGCTGCCGGTTTTCAGTTGATCCAATGTCATAATAACCTCCCGGCGTTAGCCAATGCTAACGCTAAAACACAAATAAAACGGCTCTAGCGGCCGCCGTTTAAATTTTAATCGTTTTTATATAGTTTGTCAACGATAACCTATGATTTTATGACATACCCAGGATAAAATATAAATGTTATTTTCAACGGTTACATATAATAATAGCGAAATAACAATTTTAGAGATAAATTATTTGGAATTTATAGAAAATTTGCCTAATAACCATTGATTCCCAATGTGAAATACGATAGGATAAGATATGTGTAATTGGAGCCGGTTTTAATCGGCGGGAAAGGATAGAGGTTATGGAACATAAATTGATAGTTGACAGCTGCTGCGAACTGATCCCGGAGCTAGAGGAATCTTTGGGCGCCCAGGCGGTGCCTCTGTCTATGCTGGTAGATGGGGTTACGTATGTAGACGATCAGAACCTGGATGTCAATGAATTTCTTGCCGCGATGAAAAAAAGTAGAAAAGGCCCCAAGTCCTCCTGCCCTTCTCCTCAAGCGTATGCGGATAAACTGCGCAGATGTATGAATACGTTTGTGGTAACGCTCTCTTCCAAACTGAGCGGTTCCTATAACAGCGCTATGATCGCAAAGGGTCTGGTAGAGCATGAAGAGCCGGAGAAAAAAATTCATGTATTTGATTCTCTGAGCGCCTCTGCAGGCGAGATTGCGGTAGGACTAAAAATAAAGGAATGTATCGATCAGAAGCTGGACTTTGACAGTATTGTAGTTAAAGTAACCGATTTTATCGACAATATGAAAACCTTCTTTATTTTGGAAAGCCTGGATACTTTGATTAAGGCGGGGCGTATGGGGATGGTGACCGGCCACCTGGCCACAGTATTATCCATGCGGCCGATTATGACCGCTCATATGGGGAATATCAAGCTCCATGAAAAGGTCCGGGGATCGGATAAGGCGTTTGCCCGGCTGGTGGAGATCATAGGGGAGTGCTGCACCAACTTTAAGGAACACACCCTGGTTATTACCCACTGCAATAATGAAAAACAGGCGAACTTTATTAAAGAAGAAGCAGAAAAACGATACAACTTTAAAGATATTAAAGTGGTGCCTACACGAGGGCTAAGCAGTATGTACGCCAATGAAGGCGGCGTAATCATCGCCTTTTAACTGGATAAAAAGCGGGGACGATGTCCCCGCTTTTTTTATTTTATGGCATTTTGCACTTCCGACAAGGAGGGCAGAGCTGAAATACCGCCCTTTTTAGTGGTGGTTAAAGAACCGGTAGCATTGGCAAAGATAAGACATTCTTTTAAGATTTCCGGCGTCAGATATGCCAGTTTCCCTTTTGTTTTGGTCAGCAGCATGTAATGAAATCCACCGATAAAGGAATCTCCCGCTCCAGTGGTATCAACTGCACGCACCGGCAGCGCAGGCAGGCGCAGAGAAAATCCGTTAAAATAGGCATATGAACCTTGGGCGCCTAGGGTAATTAGCACCAGAGGAATATGATATTTGTGCGAGAGGTAGTGAGCGCCTTTTTCCAAGTGATCAATACCAGTCAAAAAGACCAGCTCCTCTTGGGAAATTTTTAAAATGTCAGTATCCTCCATCACAGAAAGCATGGTCTGTTTCGCTTGGGATAAATCCGCCCATAAAGGCTCCCGAAGATTAGGATCGTAGGAGATGAGGCAGCCGGACTGCCTGGCGTAGGACAAAGCGGTCATTGTCGCGTCGCGGCAGGGCTGGGTGGTCATGGAAAGCGACCCGAAATGGAACAGACGGCAGTTTTTAAACAGATTTTTATTGATTTCCTTGCTGCAAAGGGTTACGTCTGCAGTTTGATCCCGGTAGAAGCTGAAAGAACGGTCCCCATCCGCCGAGAGATGAACAAAGGCAAGGGTGGTATGGAACTGATCCGTTAAAAGAAGCCCGGAAACATCCACCCCATTGGAAATTAGCGTATCTTTCAAAAAACGGCCGAAGCTGTCCGCGCCTACTTTTCCGATAAAAGCGGTTTTCAATCCAAATTTCCCGCAGGCGCAGGCCATATTTGCTGGAGCGCCGCCAGGACTTTGCTGAAACAGGGGACAGCCGCCTTGGGCAGTTCCCGCCGGAGAAAAATCAATCAGGATTTCTCCCATAGCAACCACGTCATACATTGACCATATCACCCCTTTAAAGATTATCTTTTCCTTTAGAATAACAAATTAATCCTAAGGGGTAAATAGCAAAAGAAAAAAATTCCCATTTAAAAGAAATAGCAACCGTCCGGTGGATACCGGGCGGTTGCTGTTTATTCGATATATTTCAAAAAGCGGCTGGCTTTATTCATTTTCCCATCCCCGTAAGCGGACCAGGTGAGGAAAAGTTTTTTCTTGGCCCGAGTGATAGAAACATAAAACACCCGTTTTTCCTCCTCCAAATTTCCCGATTTAATCGAAAGGTAGGTAGGGAAAACAAAATCCTGGAGCATGGGAAGAAAAACATAATCAAACTCGCAGCCTTTGGCCTGATGGGCGGTGATCACCATAATCTTATTTTTAGAAGCGCCGATTTCCCCCATTTCCCCTGCGGAAAGAGCGGAAATCTCCAACAAACGGGACAACAAAGCGCAGGCGTCTTTTTCCTCCATCTCCCGGGCAAATTCCATAAGCCATTCCAATGCCGCAAGGTTTTCTTCCTGATCCTTGTATTTTTCTTTTATTCCCAGCATTTGCGTCAGCTGCGTCAGGAGCGTATACGCATCCAGGTTATTTTTTTCCTGCCGCAGGCGGGCTGTATTCAGAGAAATTTCTTCAAACCGGCTTAGATACTTCTTATACAATGCCGTACGCGCCTCCCGTGTGGGACGCAGGTATTGGTCGGCTAATATTACCAGCAGATCAGCGGTAGCCAAAATATCATCCATAGCGTCATGGGAAGGCTGGTGGGGAGTGTTAAACCGCTGAGCCAGAGTAGAAAGCTTGTAATTGGGCAGATCCTTGAGATACCGCCGGCTTAGATACAAGGTATCATAGTATAGATTTTCTAACGGCGAGGAAATGTTGCAGCGAGACAGATTATACCGCAGAATAGTCATATCATAGGACACATTGTGCCCTACGATCACATCTTCCCCCGCAAAGGCAAGGAAATCCTTTAGAACCACAGCAGGGTCTTCCCCGTTTTCTTCAAGGAAACGGTCGCTGAAACCATGCACCTTTTCACTGCTGCCTACCGGCTTGGAAGGGCGCAAAAACCGTTGGAACCGAGAAATAACCCGGCCTGTTTGGTCAATCTGTATAGCGGCAATCTGGATAATATCATCCGTGTATACATCCGTGCCAGTGCTTTCCACATCAAAAACGATTACATTTCCGCACTCCAACTGATCCAGCAGGGGCGAAAAGAAATCCTGCTTTTCAAACGTCCGGCGGTCCACAAAATCACACAAAGAAATTCCCAAGCCCTGTTTATACCCTTGAATAATAGCGTTGACAGTAACCTCGCCAACCCCTTTCACATAGCGAATCAGCAGACGTTTTAAGCTTTCGCTGTCGAAGGGGTGCAGCAAGAGATGAATACCGGCCAGAAGATCTTTTACCGAGGCGCAGCGGAACATTCGGTACTGATCCCCAGGGACAAACTGTACCTGATTATTATAAATTTTTTGAGTTTCCTGCAATATTTGGCACAGTTGGCCGCAGGCCTTATTAGTACGGGCGATGACCGCTACCTGACAGGCATCCTGCAAAGAAAGACCGGCGACTGTTTGACAGATAAAATCCGCTTCCTCCTGGCAGGTGTCGAACTCCCGCAGGATCACATCCGGATTTTCACCGGATACTAAGCTGCCGGGAGAGTATGCCGCTTCCCCTATATGAAAAGCGTTGAATAAAAACTGCCGGGCCAGGGAAAGCAGCCCCTGGCTGCTGCGGTAGTTCGAGGTGAAACGGATGGTTACAGGAGAAAAATCCCGCTGATAAAGAGGTATGATCTCATTGGGCTGGGAACCGCGCCACTGATAAATGGTTTGATTAAAATCCCCGCAGATCAGCGTAACGGCGGCTAGACACAACTTGCGTATCAACCGGTATTCAGCGATACTCACGTCCTGCACCTCGTCCACATGGACAAATTTATATTTTTCTTTCCACAGGGAGAAAAACTCCGGCTGGGATAACAGAAGTCCTGTTTTAATCAGCAGGTCGTTAAAATCCAAAGCGTTGTTTTGGGCCATTTTTTGATTATAAAGTTCCACTAGGGAAACGCCGTACTTTCCAAGAAACCTGAAAAATTTTGGATCCGGCTGATACCATTGGTCCAAGCATAGACGCTCGATTTTCTCCCGTTGGGAAACAAACGCCTGCGCGGCAGCTTTGGTATACCCTCCGGCAGGATCCAGCAGGTAAATTTCCTTGACCAGACCGATAAAGCTTTGTACAATTTGGGCCGGACGGTCGGCGACCTGGGCCTGCTTTATTTCAAACATCACTTCCCGGACGACTTCCAGGGAGTCCGTTTCATCAAATACAGCAAAATCACCGGAAATATCCGTATACTGGGAAGGAGCCGTCCGCAGGAGCTGGGCGCAGAAACTATGTACTGTAAAAATATCTACTGAAAGGGAAGCTGCCCCCACGATGGAAGAAATGCGTTCCTTCATTTCCTTACAGGCCCGATTGGTAAAAGTAAGGCATAAAATCTCTTCTGGACTCGCTTTTTTCTGGGATAGGATAGCGGCGATGCGATAGGCCAGCGTATTGGTTTTTCCGGTGCCCGCGCCCGCTAACAAAAGGATATTTTCCTGCAGGTTTTCTACTACTTCCCTCTGCTGGGAATTGAGCGTGATAGGCAAGGTCGTGTTCATCCTACTTCTCCTTTTTAAGCTACAGGTCGTTTTCCGATAAAAGCGTCACGCCATGCTGAGAAAGCAAGCGGGCGGTGAGCCCCTGGCCGGGGATCACCGACGCGGAAAAACTGCCGTCATAAATAAAATGTACGCCGCAGGAGGGGCTTTTTTCCTTCAAAATCGCTTTTTTAATACCCAGTTTTTTGGCTATGTCCAAGGTGCGCTGAGCCCCTTTTAAAAAGGCAGCCGTCTGCTCCTGGTTGTGTACATCATATACTTTCCCCTGGAAAATTTCGCAGGGAGGCCGGGGTGTGGGAAGGCCGCCGAATAGTTCGGGACATACAGCAAGCGCCCTGCCTTGAGAAACCAGCTGGGCAACGCTTTTTTGAATATTGCTCTTTCCGTCATACCGGCAATGTTCTCCGCACAGGCACGCGCTGACTAAATACTCGATATCTAAAAGCGCGGCGTGCTCTTTGCGGTACTGAATGGTAGAATCCACATCCAGATAATCGCACCGGATAGCAAGATCTTTATGCCGGGACAGTCTTTCACGGCACTCTTTGCATACCATTTTGCAGGCAAACTCTGCCTTTTCTTCCTGTGAAGCCTCCCTTGGGGCCTGCAGGGAACTGGCACACAGATATTCTCCATGGGACAGATGAAAGAAATAGCTGCATACAAGAGTACCGCCATAATCCACGGGGATTACGGCGGGAGAATAGACATTATGATTTAAAATAATATGAGTGGCTTGATCCAGTGGCATAGAAAGTCCCCGCAATCTAACTTTTTAAAATAAACTGTTTTTGAAACTTGACGATTTCCGACAAGACCGGCAATATAGTAAGAGAAAGCGGCCGGGGTGGGAAAGCCGGAAAACACCGGCGAGCACTGAAAAAATACAATCCGGCAAACTAAGTGTAACGCACTTTTGAGATTTTTTCAACAGGATAAAATGCCGCGGTGCGGCAATTGGGGTGTTTGAAAGTATTAACCGTCACAACTGGGGGGCGGAGACCAAAGAATAGACGATTTATCATTGGCGCTTGGACAGAAATTTTTTATAATTAGCGTATTTCCTCAAAATAACCCTATCTTTTTTATGAAAAATAGTTAACTTTTGTACTGTAATTTATTGGTGTAAAATGCTACAATTAAAAAACATATAAATCTAAAATTTTGAAAAAGGAGGAGCAACATGAACGAACAAATTATGCAGGTTTCCCAGAGAATCAAAGAGCTGCGCGAAATACTAGACGTAGACGTGGCCCAGCTGGCAGAACAGGTGAATGTTCCGGTGGAAGAGTACCTAAAATATGAAAACGGCCAGGTGGATATTCCCGTAGGGGTGATCTATGGTGTCGCCGGCGTCCTGAATGTGGACCCGACTGTGCTCCTCACAGGAGAAGCGCCGCGCATGAGCGATTATACCATTGTCCGTCAGGGACAGGGCGTTTCGGTGGAGCGTTATAAAGGATACAAGTTCACTTCCTTGGCGTTTAATTACATCGACCGCACGCTGGAGCCCATGATCGTTGATCTGGACCCGGATGAAAAAGGCGCGGAGCTGGTCGTCCACAGCGGCCAGGAATTTAATTATGTCCTGGAAGGGAAAATCGCGGTGGTTATCGGAGCCAAGCGGTTTGAGCTGGAAGCGGGGGATAGCATCTTTTTTAACCCCACGACGCCCCATGGTCAGCGAGCGATCGGCGGTCACGCCCGTTTCCTGACTATTATTAATGAATAATCAGAAAGAACGGTGCATGTAGCCTATGTTAGAAAAATACCTTCCCCGTGTGCAGTTTGACAGCTACGAGGATTTTAAAGCCAACTATAAATTAACCATCCCAGAGGATTTTAACTTTGCTTACGATATTATTGACGACTGGGCCAAACAGGATAAAAATAAGCCCGCTTTGGTATGGGTCAACGATGATTTTCAGGAAGAACGCCTGAGCTTCTACGACCTGATGGAGCGTTCCAACCAGGCGGCGAATTTTTATAAAGCGAAGGGAATTAAAAAAGGTGATTTTGTACTTTTAATCTTAAAACAGCGGGTAGAGGCCTGGATTTGCATGATCGCCCTGCATCGTATTGGGGCGATTGTTATCCCAGCCACCTTCCAGCTGATGCCTCATGATATTGAGTACCGCTGCAATAAAGCGGGGATAAAAATGATCACCTGTATTGATGAGGATGAGCTTCTTTACAATATCCGCCAGGTGCGCTCCCAATGTCCGAGTTTGGAGCATGTGGCGGTGGTGGGGGGAAATATTCCGGAGGACTGCATCAACTTCCGCAAGGAGGTAGCAGCCTGCAGCAAGGAGTTTCCCCGCCCCGTAGGAGAAGAAAGCACCAATGTCCATGACCTGATGCTTGGCTATTTTACTTCCGGTACTACCGGGATGCCCAAACTGATCGTACACGATTACGCTTATCCTTTAGGCCATATTACCACCGCCAATTATTGGCATCAGGTGCAGGAAGGCGGACTGCATTTTGTATCCGCCGACAGCGGCTGGGCCAAGTTTGGCTGGGGCAAGATTTACGGCCAGTGGATCTGCGGAGCAGTAATCGTAGCCTATGATACGGAAGGAAAATTTGATCCTCACCATATGCTCAAAACGATTGAATATCTCAAGCCCACCACCTTCTGTGCGCCTCCCACGGTTTATCGGTTTTTAATTAAGGAGGACCTGTCCAAATACGACCTGTCCTGCTTAAAGAAATGCACTATTGCCGGCGAACCCCTCAACCCGGAAGTATTCAATAAATTTAAAGAGGCCACCGGGCTGGAGTTGACCGAAGGATTCGGCCAATCGGAGACCACGGTTATTATCGCAAATTTCCCCTGGTTTCCAATCAAACCAGGTTCCACCGGGAAGTTTTCTCCTTTGTATGATCTGGATATTGTGGATGAGAACGGAGAAAGCTGTGAAGACGGTATCGTAGGCACAGTTGTGGTGAAAAATTTGGACAAGTACCATCCGCCGGGCCTGCTGGTGGAATATTATAAGGAACCTCAGGCAAATGCCGCGTCTTTTTACGATAATATGTATTCCACCGGGGATACCGCCTGGCGGGACGGAGATGGCTATATTTGGTTTGTAGGACGCAACGACGATGTGATTAAGTGCTCCGGCTACCGAATTGGACCTTTTGAGGTAGAAAGCGCATTGATGACCCATCCCAGCGTATTGGAATGTGCAGTAACCGCCGCGCCTGATCCGGTAAGAGGTCAGGTGGTTAAGGCCACCATAGTGCTGGCCCGTGGTTTTACTCCTTCTGATCAGCTGAAAAAAGAACTCCAAAGCCATGTGAAAAAAGAAACGGCTCCTTATAAATATCCCCGTATTGTGGAATTTGTGGAAGAGCTTCCCAAAACTATGAGCGGCAAAATTCGCCGGGGACAGATCCGCGAGGAAGACCGAAAAAAACAGTAAAAATGCAATACTACTTGCAATTAAAGAAGGACTGTGCTATACTATTTTAGTAGTAAGATAACAAGACGATGGAAAGAGTGAGGAAAACCTCACTCTTTCGTTTATGTATGGAGGGATTTTAGGGAATGGCAGGGAGCGGCAAAAAGCCAAATACCGTCTTCGTATGCACCCAGTTGGCCCAGGAACTGGCTCAGGAATTGGGGGTATATTTGTGGGATGTGACCTTTGAAAAGGAGGGAACATCTTGGTATCTGCGGTATTACATCGACAAGGACGGCGGAGTGACTATCGACGACTGCGAGACGTTCAGCCGCAGAGTGGATACCCTTTTAGATGAAGCGGACCCTATCTCCCAGAGCTATTATCTTGAGGTAAGCTCTCCGGGTATTGAGAGGAAACTGACAAAAGACTGGCACTTTAAAAAATATGCAGGCCAGCAGGTTCTGGTGAAACTTATCCGGCCGGTGGAAGGCGTTCGGGAGTTTGTCGGAGAACTGCTGGGGATTAGCGACGATGGAAACACCATTACCATTTTGCTGGAAGAGAATTTGGAAATGCAGGTTTCGTTAAATGAAACCGCTTATGTGAAATTGTATGTTGAATTTTAGCAGACGTAATAACAATAAAATGGAGGCTACCGGAAAATGAATAGCAACAGCGAATTTTTTGAAGCATTATCTTTGCTTGAGAAAGAAAAAGGAATCCCTGCCAAGCTTCTGGCAGAAAAAATAGCAACGGCCATTGGAAATGCCATCCGCAGAGATGTGGGTTCCAGTGATGACGATATTGTAGAGATCGACCCGGATACAGGCAAATTTTATGTGGCTATCCGCAAGGTGGTAGTGGATGAGATTGAGGACCCGGCGCTGGAAATCCTGCCGGAGGAAGCGAGAAAATATGACAGCAGCGCTACCGTGGGAGACAAAGTGGAGATCGCGTTGGATACCAAACAGTTTGGACGTATCGCCGCCCAGACAGCCAAGCATGTCATCCGTCAGGGAATCCGGGAAGCAGAGCGGGGACAGCTGTTTGCGGAATATTCCAGCCGCCAGCATGATATTGTAACTGCTACCGTGATCAAAACCGATCCCAAAAAAGGAAATGTTACCTTGGAGATTGGAAAATCCGAGGCGATCCTGCCGAAAAGCGAGCAGGTGCCCGGGGAGGAGCTGAAGGACGGCGAGCGGATTAAAGTATATGTGGTTGACGTGGTCAATGGGGAGAAAGGTCCCCGGATAATGATCAGCCGTACCCACCCAGGGTTGGTAAAGCGTTTGTTTGAGATGGAGGTACCGGAGATTTTCGACGGAACCATTGAAGTGAAATCTATTTCAAGAGAGGCGGGATCCAGGACCAAAATCGCCGTGTGGAGCAACGATGAGAATGTGGACCCGGTAGGCGCTTGTATTGGACCTAAGGGACAGCGTGTTTCCGCCATTGTGGATGAATTGGGCGGGGAAAAAATTGATGTTGTAAAATACTCTGGCGACCCGGCGGAGTTTATCGCTGCGGCGTTGTCGCCGGCGGATGTGCTTTCAGTGGAAGTGGACCCAGAAGGGACGAAAGTATGCAAGGTGACAGTACCTGACCATCAGCTGTCTTTGGCTATTGGCAACAAAGGCCAGAACGCACGCCTTGCGGCAAAGCTTACCGGCTGGAAGATTGATATTAAGCCGGAAAGCGGATTTTACGGGGAAGAGGAATAAAAGATCCCATACTCAGGCTTTTTACAGGAGGAATTTATGCAGCAAAAAAAGGTGCCTATCAGAATGTGTTCCGGATGCAGTGAGCACAAGCCAAAACGGGAACTGGTACGGGTGGTACGTACGCCGGAAGGAGAGATCCTGCTGGATTTAACCGGGAAAAAGTCCGGGCGGGGCGCATATCTGTGTCCTAATTCCGAATGTTTGAAAAAAGCTAGAAAAGCACGCCGGTTGGAACGCGCGCTGGACTGCGCTATTCCCGCCGAGGTTTATGACCGCTTGGAGGAGGAGATGAAAAACAGTGAATAGCAAACTGATTTCCGCCATCTCCTTATGTAGAAAAGCGGGGAAACTAAAGATGGGATTTGATGTTGTCAAGGAAGAAGTTAAATATGGAAACGCGGACGTGGTGCTTTTATGCAGCGATTTGTCCGAGCGTTCCCAGCAGCAGATGCAATATATCTGCCAGGAGAACCAAGTCCCAGTGGCGCGGCTTCCCGTGACCATGGAAGAATTGTGGAGCGTAGCGGGAAGAAAATGCGGAATATTCGCAGTGGAGGACAGAGGGTTTTGTAAAATGATCTGCAGCCTTTGTTCCCCGGAAGACAATCCCCAGGACAGCAAAATGAAAAAATAGCGAGTTCTGACTTCTCCCGCACGGTTTGCTGGGGGAAGCAAACCCACAGCAAATCGAGGATACCGGTTAATAAGGAGGAACGAATTTATGATAGAAAAGTATAGAGTACATGAGGTCGCAAAAGATTTGGGCCTGCAGAGCAAAGAAGTAGTTGACCTGTTGGGAAAATACTTTGATACAGAAAAAAAGAGCATGACGGCTCTGAATGAGCAGGAATTGAGTGTAATATTAAATCATTATACCAATGAAAATAAAGTAGAAAACTTTGACGAATATTTTGCGGAGGGCGCCCGTAGAAAACAGGAGGCAAAAGGTCAGGGCAAAGCGCCCAATACGCCCCCTGTTCCGCAGACTTCCGTTCAGCCCAGCGCCCCCAAAGCCCAGCCGGCGCAAAACCGTCCTGCCGCTGCGCAGCCGGCCCCGGCTCAGAACCGTCCTGCGGCTGCTGCCGCCCCTCAGGGGCAGCGTCCGGCGGCGCCTCAGGCGTCCCGCCCCGCTCAGCCGGCGCAAAATCGCCCGGCGCAGGGACAGCGTCCGGCGCAGCAAGTGCAAAACAACAGCAGTAATACCGTTCCCAACAAACCTCGTCAGCGTGCGGTAACTACAGTGGATATGCGTGCGGGGTCTACTCAGGTGGAGATGGAAAAATACAACGAAAAATACGATAACCTGGCGTCCAGCAAATTGGGCAGCCGGGGAGATGTAGCTGCGCAAAAACAGAAGCTTACCCAACGCAGCGCCGCCCGCCGGGGAAAACCCATCATGTCCAGAAAAGAAAAAGAGGACGCTAAACTTCGTAAACTAGAGCTGGAGCGTCAACGCCGGCAGAAACTGGAAGTGGTCCTTCCGGAAGAGATTACCGTAGGGGATTTAGCCGCTAAATTAAAGGTACAGTCGGCGGAAATTATCAAACGTTTGATGGGCCTGGGAGTAATGGCTACGATCAACGATATTATTGACTTTGATACCGCTTCTATGGTAGCGATAGAAATTGGAGCTAAAAAGGTAGAAAAAGAAGTGGTAGTCACCATCGAAGAACGGTTGTTTGACGAGACCCAGGACGCGGATGAAAACCTGCAGGAAAGAAGTCCGGTAGTAGTGGTAATGGGCCATGTTGACCATGGTAAAACCTCTCTCTTGGACGCTATCCGCAACGCCAATGTGACGGATGGAGAAGCGGGAGGCATTACCCAGCATATCGGTGCGTATCAGGTAAAAGTAAATAACAAAAATATTACCTTTCTGGATACTCCGGGACATGCGGCGTTTACATCTATGCGTGCCCGGGGCGCACAGGTAACGGATATTGTTGTTCTGGTAGTTGCGGCCGACGACGGTATTATGCCTCAGACGGTGGAAGCCATCAATCATGCCAAAGCGGCGGGGGTTTCCATTATCGTAGCTATCAATAAGATGGATAAGCCGGAAGCCAATCCGGACAGGGTAAAACAGGAACTGACCGAATATGAACTGGTTCCGGAAGAATGGGGCGGCGATGTGATCTGCGTCCCGGTCTCTGCAAAAACGCAGCAGGGTATCCCAGAGCTTTTGGAAATGATTCAGCTGGTTGCGGATACCAGTGAATTGAAGGCTAATCCGGATAAGATGGCCAAGGGTACGGTTATCGAAGCAAAATTGGATAAAGGCAGGGGGCCGGTTGCTACCATTCTGGTGCAAAACGGCACCCTTCATTCCGGAGATATCGTAATTGCCGGCACAGCTATCGGCCGTGTAAGGGTAATGCTCAACGACAGGGGCGAGAAGGTGGAAACCGCTGGCCCGTCCACTCCGGTAGAGATCACTGGCTTGGGCGACGTACCATCTGCGGGCGATGTATTTAACGCGGTAGAAGATGAGCGTTTGGCCAAAGAATTGGTGGAAAAAAGAAAACAGCAGGCAAAAGAAGAACAGTTTAATTCCTACGAAAAAGTTACGTTGGATAACCTGTTTAGCCATATTTCCCAAGGGGATATTAAAGAGCTGCCGATTATCGTAAAAGCAGACGTACAAGGTTCGGTGGAAGCGGTAAAACAGTCTCTGGAGAAACTGTCCAACGATGAGGTAAGGGTAAAAGTAATCCATGGCGCTGTGGGCGCGGTAAGCGAATCCGACGTCATGCTCGCTAATGCTTCCAACGCAATTATTGTTGGGTTTAACGTCCGTCCAGATCCGATTGCACAGGAAAACGCGGAACGGGACGGGGTCGAAATGAGAATGTACCGTATCATTTATGATGCGATCAACGATGTGGAAAGCGCTATGAAGGGTATGTTGGCGCCGAAAACTCGTGAAGTGGAGCTGGGACGTGCGGAAGTACGCGCGGTTTACAAGATATCCAGTGTTGGTGCAGTTGCCGGCGGCTATGTGGTTTCCGGTAAGATCACCAGGACTGCCAATATCCGTATCGTCCGTGACGGTATTATTATTGCGGATGATAAGCTCAGCAGCTTAAAACGTTTCAAAGACGATGCAAAAGAAGTGGCCAAGGGCTTTGAATGTGGCATGGCTTTGGAGAGATTTAATGACCTCAAAGAAGGGGATATATTTGAGGCTTATGAAATTGAAGAATACCGCGACTAAAAAATATCACAATAGTGACAAGAAAGGCGGCTGCCTTTCTTGTATGTGATAAAGAAGGAGGGATTTTAATGTCATCATTTAAAATCTCCAGAACCGGGGAAGATATTAAGCGCGAACTTACCGATATTATGCGCTCTCTTAAAGATCCAAGAATTACAGGGTTAATCAGTATTGTGAAAATGGATCTGTCCGGAGATATGTCTCACTGTAAGGTATATATCAGTTCTATGGATGGACTGGAAGCGGCAAAGAGGGCGGTGCAAGGTTTGACCAGCGCTTCCGGATTTATTAAGCATGAGCTGAACAGCAGGATGAAGCTGCGCAAAGTGCCTGATTTTAAGTTTATTGCAGATAACTCTATTGAACACAGCGCGGATATTTCCAAGATGTTAAACGACCTGAAATAGAAAAGGACTGGGCTTTTTATGATCATTGATGTTTCTAAGGCATGCGACCTTCTGAAAAAAGGGGACGATATCCTGATTCTATCCCATCAAAAACCAGACGGGGACACCTTAGGCAGTGGTTTTTCTCTGAAATATGCCTTGGAAAAGCTGGGAAAAAGAACCCGGATTGAATGTTCTGACGGGTTTCCCTCCCGGTATGGGTTTATGTATCAAGATGGATTTGATCCGGATAAACAGGAACAGTTTACTCCGGGGATGATTGTAGCGGTGGACATCGCGGATACTCAGCTGCTGGGTAAAAAAACGGAAAAATACAAAGATCGAGTGGATTTGTGTATCGACCATCATCCCTCCAACACCCATTATGCGAAAAACCTGGTGTTGGATTCACAGGCGGCGGCGACAGTCCAGCTAATCAGCAAAGTCATTGACGGGCTGGGAGTTAAAATAGATCTGCTTATGGCAACCTGCATTTATACGGGGCTTGCTACGGACACCGGATGTTTCCGCTACTCCAATGTTACCGCTGAAACCATGTACCTGGCTGCCAGGATGATGGAATATGGCGTGGATGCATATGGGATCAATAAATTGATGTTTGAAACCAAATCCGTAGCTCGTATGGAAGTAGAAAAACTGATCATGGAAACTTTGGAATATTATTATGACAAGCGGTGTGCTGTAATCGTGATCTCCGATGAAATGGTGAAAACCACCGGCGTTTCGGAAGAAGAGCTGGAGGGAGTTTCCGCCATACCTCGCCAAATTGAAGGGGTAGAAGTGGCGGTGACTTTGCGCCAGAAAGGCGCAAGGACCTATCGAGTGTCCATGAGGACGTCAGAATATGTTGACGCGTCCCGAATTTGCGTTCGACTGGGGGGAGGCGGTCATGCCCGTGCGGCAGGCTGCACAGTAGAAGGGACCCTTGTTCAGGTGAAAAAGAAAATTATAGAGCAGTTGAAAGACGCATTTTAAAAAACAGGGCGGTTCGGCCGCCCTGTTTTCTACTTATCCCTCTGAAAGGAGAGAAAAGATGCCTATGGATGGAATCATATGTATTGATAAACCGCAGGAATTTACCTCGTTTGATGTGGTTGCAAAGATGCGTGGAATTACAAAAACCAGAAAAATCGGCCATGCGGGAACCCTGGACCCTATGGCTACCGGTGTGCTGCCGCTGTTTTTTGGACGGGGTACTAAGGCGTGCGATATTCTTCCCCGGCAGGACAAATGCTACCTTGCGTGGTTTCAGCTAGGATATACTACGGATACTCAGGATATTACTGGGACAGTAACCGGGCGCTGGCCGGTAGACTGTACACTTGAACAGGTGGTAGATACGGCGGCGCAATTTACAGGAGATATTATGCAGGTGCCGCCCATGTATTCCGCGGTTAAAATTGACGGGCAGAAGCTGTACCGCCTTGCACGGCAAGGGGTAGAAGTAAAGCGTCCTGCGCGGCCGGTGACCATACATTCGCTGAATGTTTCACCGGTGGATCCGGCGGAGCATTGTTATCAGATGGAGGTACATTGTTCTAAAGGAACTTATATCCGTGCTCTTGTCGATGATTTGGGCAAAAAATTGGGCTGCGGAGCTACGCTGACCCGTCTTCGCAGGACCATGGCGGCCGGTTTTACACTGGAACAGTGCATTACGCTGGAAAGGGCGCAGGAGCTGTCCGATCACGGACAGCTAGGCAGCGTAATGCTGCCGATCAAAGAGGCGTTCGCCTCTTTGCCCTGCGCCCATCTCACTGACGTCCAGACAAAAATGGTCCTTAATGGGATCATCCTCGACGCGGATAGGGTGGACTGCCCAGATACGAAGGAAATGCTGGCAGTATACACACAAAGCGGCGTATTTCTTGGAACTGCCGCAGTAAACGAAGGAAACTTTAAAATGACAAAGCTGTTTACGTTAACTGTATAAATAAAGCCGGCGGGAAAACTAAGTTTTCCCGCCGGCTTTTCGTTGGTATTATTAGATCGCCTGGTTTTCTGCCGGCCGCTTATGAGGCTGCCCCAGAGTATAACAGGCCAATAGGGAAACAATTTTGGAATTTCTGTATGAAGCGATAAAATTTTAGCTTTATAGTTGACGATAGGGAACCCTCAACCGAACTGTGGTTCCGGAAAACTCATTGGGAAACAGCTCCATAGAGCTTTCAGAGCCAAAATTGAGAAGCAGGCGCATATAAACATTTTCCAAACCGATATGCGGACGCTCCGTATCCTCCTGCACTGTTTTGGAATCGATAGATAATTCTTCCAGCCGTTGGAAGGTGTACGACCGGGAATCAAAGCGTTGCTGATAAGACTGAAAGGCCGCTTGCAGACGCTTACAGTCCTTGGGAGAAATAGGAATACCATTGTCAACGATTTCAATAATGACAAAGTTTCCCTCCTGCCAGGCGCTGCACTTAAGCATACTTCCCGGGTGGTTAAAGACCTGGCCGTGCGAAATAGAGTTCTCCACCAGGGGCTGGAGAGTCATTTTAGGAAGAGCCGCATCTTCCACATGGGGATCAATATTCAGGGTAATACTATCCTCATTTTTAAACCGCATCTTTTGCAGAGAGACATATCTCTGTACATAGTTGAGCTCTTCCCTTAAGGTGACCACGGGATGCTTCATGTCCATAGCATATTGCAGCATCTGTCCGAAAGAAGAGATAAAATCATACTGCTCATAATTATTGGTTTTTAAAGCATTGGTGGCCAGACACTGAAGGGTATTATATACAAAGTGGGGATTAATCTGCGCTTGGAGCATATTCAATTCGGTATTTTTGTTAGTTATCTCCAATTCGTACTGACGAATTTTATACTTGTTGATAGAGTGCAGCATATCCTCAAACGAGTTAAGCAATGTACTAAATTCATCGTTATGGGGATAAGCTACGTAATCCGAAAGCTGGAAATCAATGCCGCCTTTTTTCTTGCTGTCTACTCCTGAAATGTAAGAAGCGGCCTTTCTCATAGGAATGGTGTACCGCAGCACTGTCAAAGAATTCAGGATAGCCGCAGTAATTAACCCCACAGAAAATACGGCCATAAACGTAGTCAACAGGATATTGACGTCCCCATACACCGTATTGGCAGGCAGAGTTTTTATCACCTGCCAGGAGAAAAGTTCCGAGCTGAAATTCTTTCTTAGAATTAACATATCTCCCTGAAATTCATAAGTAAAAGTGACGTCTTCCGGCATAGGCTGATAACTTAGCGTGAGATTGCTGCTGGCGCTTTCCGGAAAAACCGTACTGGCGATTACGGTAGAATTTTCATCCAAAACATATACCGCTTCATCGCTGTCATAAGCAAATCGGCAGTTCTGCTCGATAAATTCATTGGAGATATCCACCGCCAAGACGCCTATAGGATCTTTGGCAAAAGGAAGATTATAAATAGGAATCCAAATTGTAAAGACAGATTCCGACGGAGTTTTTTTCTCTAATGTGGAATAATGAATCAGATGGCCATAGGAATTTTTGGGGTGAGTGGGTTCGATGTACGCTTGGTTAAAAGCTACAAATTCTGGGACAGGCCCCTGCTCGGAAAGGTCCACAGACATTACCGAGCGCTGGAAATCCTTGCTCACGATAAGGAAGGATTTTTCCATGCGGTAAGAGAGCAGACGTATCTGTACTGCATCCGGAGTAGAGGCGTAAATGCCGAACAGATAGGAAAAGATAGGCTCGGTATCCTGGGAAAGAAGTACGGAGGAATGATTTCCGTAGGTGAGCACCTTGAGGGCCGCATTAGTAGGATTGGAGTTCATGTATATCCCCCGGGAGGCGGAAACGCAGGTAGAAACATAATGTGAAATGTTTTGCACGGAAACGTCCATGGTGGATTCAGCCTGCACCAGGTAACGATTCATAGAATAATCCCGCATGGTACGATAGAAAATCAAAGAACAAAATAAAATAGGCACGATAGTAGAAACAATAAGGAGGGTTACCAGACGAATACTGATGCTTCGGAAAGGTTTTGTCATCGTTTAACCTCCTTTAAAATAATAAAAACTCCTTTTGCCGCAAAAGGAGTTACGGGCCCGCGGGCCCGTAACAATAGTTCTATTTGAATTGTAAGAGAAGGGAAGGAATATGTCAAGAATGAGAAGGCGGTGTTTGACAAAATGACGAAAAAACTCCCTTTATGTTAATAATTCAGACATCTATTCCCAAAAAAATATTAAAATGTTCAGCAAAATGACTAGTATTATTTTAAAGAATATAAAAAAATAGTCAAAATCGTCCACCTAAGGCGCAAAATATTACGTTTTCATTTTATGAGGCAAGCCATATAATTTAACATATAAAGGACAGTGACTAAGCTTTTGTGCTTGAGGGGGGAAGGTTTTTGAAAAAACAAGGCAATGTAAATCCATCTGCAAAGCGAAACAATTATAAGCAGTTGCCTTACTATGCGATCTTTATGGGACCAACGATTATATTGTATTTGCTTTTGTTTATCATTCCGTTCATAGGGGAAGTTTTTTACTCTTTTACCGACTGGAATGGTATCAGTTCGTCTTTTAACATGGTAGGACTGAAAAACTATATCAAAACCTTTGGAGATGAAAAATACTGGTACTCCATGTGGTTTACGATTAAGTTCTCTTTCTTTACGGTAATTTTTTCTAACCTGATTGCGTTTGTGTGGTCCTACATACTTTCTCACGATATTCCATTTAGAAACTTCTGGAGAGCGCTTATCTTTCTGCCCCGTATCATCGGCGGTGTAATCCTCGGTTTCTTGTGGAGATTTATCTTCCAAGAAGTGTTTGTACAATTCGGTAAAGCTACCGGACTTTCTTGGTTCGCTCAGGATTGGTTTTCCACCGAATCGTCCTCTTTCTGGGCGTTGGTTATTGTATTCACCTGGACTCTTTCTGGTTACCTGATGCTCATTTACAGTGCGGGCTTCGCTTCTATCCCGGATACTCTGATTGAAGCGGCCACCATTGACGGAGCGAAAAAGGGCCAGATACTTAAAGATGTTATCATTCCGATGCTCATGCCTTCTATTACACGATGCCTGTTTATCGGTATCAACTGGGCGATGCTTTTGTATGATACCAATATCTCTTTGACAAGTGGTAATCCGTTCAGGTTGTCAGAAGGTGCCACCATGAACATCTATGCGACTGCTTTCCGAACCAACCAGATGGCTTACGGCGCGGCCAAGTCGACTATCTTCGTGCTTGTAGTTGTAGCCATTACCATACTGCAGGTTATCCTTACCTCACGGAAGGAGGTTGAGCAATAATGAAACGTGAAAAACGAGTTACGACGTTTATCTATTTGCTTATCCTTATTATAAGTGCAGTAGCGGTTGTAATGCCTCTTTACATGACTATCCTAAACTCCTTTAAACCCTATCCGGAAATTGCCGCTGATATTACTGCGTTCCCGATTGATTTTACCTGGAACAACTATATTGAGGCTTGGACCAGGCTGGATTTTGCCAATTCATTTAAGAACACCTTGATTATCGCGATATTTTCTAACGTGGGCAGCGTGGTATTCGCCAGCATGCTGGGGTACTGGATTGTCCGGCATCCAAATAAGTTTACTAATAGTGTGTATTTCTTGATTATCGCTGGTATGGCGATCCCCTTCCAGGGAATTATGATTACCTATGCGAAAATGATCGGCCTTTTGAATATGGGAAACCATCTGATGGGGGTTATTGTGAGTAACTGGGTGTTCTCCACGCCTATGAGCATGTTCCTCACCGCCGGTGCGGTGAAATCCGTGCCTTATGAAATTGAAGAATCCGCCCGTATTGACGGATGCGGTCCGCTGAAAGTGTATTGGCAGATTGTATTCCCGCTGATCAAAGGGACGATCTTCACAGTGGCGTGTCTGAATATCATCGATTACTGGAACAACTACTTGATGACTCAGTTCATCCTTACCAAAAAGGATATGCGTACCATCCAGATCGCCATGCAGTCTTTGTTTAATGAAGCGTTCTTTGCATGGGATGTGGCCCTGGGTGCGGTTTCCTTGTCAATCCTGCCGCTGTTTATCTTCTTTATTATTGCCCAGAAGCAGGTATTGGACGGCGTTACCGCCGGTGCGGTAAAAGGCTAAGATGTTTTTAGGTTGTTTCCTAGCGCTGGAAGCGCTTATTATATGAAACGTCAAAAACAGGAGGTAAGAAAAATGAAAAAGGTATTAGCTATCCTATTGGCGATGGCGATGTTGTTCTCCTTTGCTGCGTGTGGCGGCGAAGAGGCCAGCACACCTTCAGCGCCTGCGGATGATTCTGCTGCTAGCGGCGATGCGGCCCCTGCAGAGGAAGAGAAACCGGCGGACGGTTCCATTACTTTAACGGTAATGATGCCCTTGGGTCAGTGGACCGATAACTTTGATGTACTTATCGAGAAGTATATGGCGACTCATCCGGAAATTAAAGCGATTGACGCTACTTTCCCCAGCAGTGACGTTTACAACGATCTGCTGAAAGCTGCTTTGGCTTCTGGCGAACTGCCGGACATCATGGGAAGCAGCTACGGCGCTGGTATGGCTGAATGGTGGCCGTACTGGGCAGACCTGAGCACCGACTGTGAAGCTTATGGTCTGTTGACCGAAGATCAGGTTGCCATTGGTCAGTGTGATGACTATGGTATGCTGATTATGCCGATCTACGTAGAAGGTACTGGTATCCTCTACAACATGCGTTTGCTGGGCGAAGCTGGTTGGGACCGTGTTCCGGAAACCCGCGACGAACTTGCGCAGCTGTGTGAAGACCTGCAGGCAAAAGGAATTCAGCCGTTCCTGCATCAGTGGGCGGAAACTTATCTGAACCTGTTTAACTGGGTTGGACCGACCTGGTTGGGCAACAAAGAAGGCGCTGGCATGGACTTCTTGGACAAATTACTTGCTGGCGAAGATATGGATCTGGTCAACGACCCGGATCTGAACGATCAGTTGGATTACTATGATCTGGCGATCAAATATGCGCAGCCCAATGCAATTGCTACTGACAAGTGGACCGCGAGAAATGCGTTCTTCCTTGAAGAGGGCGCTATGCTGACAGGTGAAGGTTCTTGGGAATATCCGAACATCATGGATGTTAACCCGAAACTGATGGATTACATCAAACAGAGCTATCTGCCCATCAGCAATGACAAAGAGAAAAACCATATGCAGCTCCAGACCATCGCTGCCAGCGTTAACAAAGATTCTAAGAATCTGAAAGCAGCGAAAGAGTTCTTGTCCTATATCGTTTCTTCTGAAGACGCCCGTGTATGGCATCAGGAACAAATGGGCAGCCCGACATCCATCACTTCTCTGGAAATCTCTGATAAGCTTCCTTGCATCGCGCAGGACGTTGTTCAGATGATGAAAGATGGTAAAGGCAGCGAGTCCATGTACGAGTTTATGCCGTCTATCCTGAGCGTAGACATGGAAGAGCTCTGGTCTCTGTATGTTGGACAGCAGATTAGCCGTGAAGATTTCTGCAAACGTTATCAGGAAATTTTCACCAACTATGCTAACGGCTACTACGACTAATTTTTGAGGATCTATTTCGGTTGCTGCCGAAATAGCTGTTAAGTGAATACAGGGCTCCGCCGACAAAAAAGCGTTTGCGCGGAGCCCTTGTTTTCTGTTCCGCCGATGCAATGATTTGATCTAGGTTGATAGAAATACGAGCTATTTTTGTTTAAAGCGATGAAATTTTCTTGACCGATAAAAAACCATTGACATTGACGGAAATTAATTTTATAATTTATGTAACGGGTTACATTTTTGAGATGAATTTTGACAGCTCTGCAAGCTTACGTTATATAAAAGATTTACAGAGATGATGTGTCTATACCTTATGGGGAAAGTATTTTGCTTTCCCAAAAAACGTCCCCAAAAATGTAATCGCTTACATATAAGCGGATATGTAGTGATATATTCAAAGGATGGTCTCTCGGCGAGGCCGGGATAAAATAAAGGAGTGCGGGTACAGCAAAAGGGATTGTCCCGCGCTGAAAACAAGTAACAGCAGAGGGGGAAAAATATGAAAGCCTACATTGCAAAAGATGAGGAGATCGTACGCGACTATGACCAAAAGGGCGTCGCGAAGGTGGAACTTCTTCCCGGAAGCTTCGACGGTCCGCTGAAAGCGTATAAATATTTCTTGAAAGCGGGCAGCGATGTTTCTATGGAGAAATACGCCGACAAAGCGGTGGTATTTATTTTCGGAAAAGGAAAAGGGTATATCGCGGATACCGCCGGCGGATTTAAAATTGACGACCTGTGTTTCTATGCCCCGAATTTTGACAAAGGGGACTATGTAATCCATGCTATCGAAGATTTGGAATTTGTAATGTGCGTCAGCGAAATGGACGACTATGATCGCTTCAGAGCCGGCGAATGCAGGGTGCATCTTCCTTTCTTCCGCACGGTAAATCAGTGTTACCGGTATGAACAAGATTGTAAAACTCCGGGAATGCAGTCCCGCTCCATTTTGTTCGGCGACTTTGGACGGCTGGGAAAAATCACCATGGGACTTTGCCGGGGAACCAACGCCGGTACAGTGGAAAAAGCCCACAATGAAGTGCATCAGTGGAACTACTGCGTAGGAAATTCCGACTTCGAAATGACGGTAGAAGATGAAAAATATAACCATAAGGCAGGGGATTGGAGCTTTATCCCCGCAGGCTATGACCATAGTTTGGTAGCCGGTCCTGGCAAAGAAGTCTATTATGTTTGGGTTGAACTGTACACAAGTCAAAAAGGAGTTTATTAAGGAGGGCAGCGCAATGAGTGTAGAATTTTTATCTGAGGCGGCCAAAGCCGCTAGAAATTACGATGCTCAGGGCTATGCCCAGAGCGAGCTTCCCCAGGGGGAAGAAGTAGGCGACATCAAATTTTACAGATGTTCTCTGAAGGCCGGGTGTAAAGTCTCTCCCGCTTTGGATGGAGAAAAATTTGTTGTTTTGATCTTCAACGGGAAAAAAGGGTATATTACCACCAATGAAGAGATGTTCAATATCACAGAACCGGCGTTTTTTGCTCCGGATTTTGACCGCACGCCGTATACGGTACATGCGGTGGAAGATATGGAATATATCATGGGTGTCTTTGGGCTTAACAAATGGGACAAAGAGTTTTATGCCAAATGGAGCCTGCATTTCCCATTTTTCAGCTTGTACAGCGACGGTGTGCAGTATGATCAGGACTGCAAAGGTCCTCATACCTGTTCCTGGAGCATCATTCAGCCTTTCCAGATCGGCCATGTGTCCATCGGTGTAGTGCGGGCGATCGGCGAAGGTACCGATGAAAAAGGGCATAAGCTTCTTCATCAGTGGAACTACTGCTTGGGCGATTCTGATTTTGATCTTACGGTGGATAATGTTACTGTGGCACAAAAGCCCGGCGACTGGAGCTTCATTTTTGCTGGAAAAGATCACAAACTGCTGGCGAAACCCGGCAAAGAAGTGTTCTATGTATGGGTTGAGTATTTCACCGAAGAGGATCTTCAGAAATACTATATGCACCAGATTTATAACGGAAGCTTCTCTGAATTGAGCTGATGTAAATGAAAGGAACCTGTAGGAAGAGGGTTTTTTACAGGTTCCTTTTAAGTGGAAAAATATAAGTGGCTTTATCAATGCAATTAAAGAAATGGAGATGTGTGAAGATGGAAAAAATCAAATTCCTGAAAAAATCCGATATTCCCTTTAAAGACGAAGGAAACGGCTTGCAGCGGGGCGAAATGCTGCCGGGCTCTATGGAAGGAGTCAGCACTTACCGCTGTATTTTAAAGGCGGGCAGTAAAATCCATCCGGAAAAGGAATCGCAGCGTTTGCATGTATTCTTTTTCATCAGCGGTACAGGCCGGATAGTTACACCTAAAAAAACTTTTGAAATCACCGAGCGGTGCGTATTTTGCCCACGTATGGACGAACAGGACTACACCTTTGAAGCGGATACGGAATTAGTATATCTTCAGTTGGTACAGACTCTGTCGGAAAAGGATAAAGCAAACTTTGAAAAATATCATATAGTATTGCCTTGGTTTAACACTTTGAGCAACTGGCATATTTATGTGGAAGGTTTCCGTGATGAAGCGCTGCGCACTTATTCTGTTCTTCCCCAGTATTATGTAAGCCGTATGAGCTTAGGCGAAGTGGTAGGCCCTGGCGAAGCGCGCTTGGAGCCCCATTCTCATCCGGAACTTTATCAGTGGTTCTGTGCTCTGCCTGGGACCGATCCTTTCCATTTCCGTGCGGATGACGAAGAGGTAGAGGTAAACGAGGGGGATTGGATCTGTATTCCCAACAATGCGGAACATATTGTTCTCACGGATCCGGAAAAGCATATTGATTATATTTGGTTTGAAATGGTGGTTCCTGGGATGGAATGCTGTCCTTTCTATGATTTCCAATAAAATTTAAAAAAAGAGCGGCGTGTATACGCCGCCTTTTTTATGGAAAAATGATTGACGATGGGAAAGAATAAAGATATAGTATAGTTGATATGCAATTTTGTTGTGGGATAGGAGGCAGGATGGCGTGCTGGTAATCCATGAATTGGACGGGCAGGTGAACTGTCGTCATACCGCCGTAGCGCTGGGCTTTTTCGACGGCCTGCATCTGGGGCATGAAGCGGTCATCCGCAGGGCGCTAAGCTATGAGGGCGACGGAATATGCTCGTGTGTATTTACTTTTACGATGTCAGGCAGCCATCCGAAGTCCAAATTAGGGGCGGGGGAACTGCTTACTGAGGCCCAGAAGGAAGAACTGCTCAAAAGCTGGGGCGTGCGGATGATGCTCTGCCCGGAGTTTGACGAATTTAAAGAAATGTCTCCTGCGGATTATGTAAAACAGGTTCTAGTAGATTTGCTCCATGCAAAATGGGTATGCTGTGGGTATGATTTTCATTTTGGAAAAGGCGCTGTCGCCGGGCCTGAGGAGTTAAAAGAGCTGTGCGCGCCTTATGGAATTTCGGTAGAGGTGGTAGACGCGGTAGAGATGGAGGGGCGTCCTATCAGTTCCACCAGGATACGCACCCTTTTGAAGGAAGGACAGGTGGAGCAGGCAAACCGACTGCTGGGCCGGGCGTTTGGGTACAATTTTAAAGTGACCAAAGGAAAACAGTTAGGCCGCACCATAGACAGCCCTACGATTAACCAGTGTATGCCGGCAAATTTTGTAGCATTAAAGCATGGGGTGTATACATCTATTACGAAGGTGGAAAAGGGCTGGCTCCCTTCAGTGACCAACGTTGGGCTGCGCCCAACGGTGGATCAGGACCCTAGAGTGATATCGGAAACTTATATTTACGGTTATCAGGGAAATTTGTACGGTAAACAGGTGGACGTACGGCTGCTTCATTTTCTGCGCCCAGAAAAGAAATATCCCAGTGTAAAAGAGCTCAAAGAACAGATACAGCGGGATATTTTAGCTTCTTTGCCAATCGCGCAGGAATATATTGCAAAAAATAACGAAAAATAATCCATGAAAACTTTACAAATAAATTTAGCTATGGTATAATAAAAAATCGATATGACCTTTTTCACGGAGACAGGATATTTGCCCGGAACAGCTGTGCTTCAGCTTGCGGGGAGATCACCCGCCTGTCCCTGAGATAAAGGCGTAAATATTTATGAGGTGATTAGAAACTATGATGAGAAAAGAAGAAAAACAGGAAGTTATCCTGGCGAACAAAACCCATGAAAATGATACCGGATCTCCGGAAGTCCAGATTGCTATTCTGACTAAAAGAATTAACGATCTGCAGGAGCATTTCAAGGTTCATAAGAAAGACCATCACAGCCGTCGCGGACTGCTGAAAATGGTTGGTAAAAGAAGAAACCTGCTTAACTACCTGGCGAAAAAGGATGTTGAGCGTTATCGTGCTCTGGTAGCGAAATTAGGCCTGCGTAAGTAAGTATGATTTGAGGGAGGCAGACGGGGTTCCGTCTGCCTTCCCGCACGTAATTCAGCGGAGACCAGCGGCTTTTTAGCAGTTACTTGAATGCTTGAAGAGCTTCAAACCTTCAAGTTATTGCTAAAATGTTGGTTGCTCCGCTTAAGAATAAAATAAAAATATGGAGGAACCACAATGTTTGAAAACTATAAGGTTTATGAAACAGAGTTTGCCGGAAAAAAGATGGTCTTTGAAACCGGTAAAATGTGCTGCCTGTCCAACGGGTCGGTGTTGGTACGCTATGGTGAAACGGTTGTTTTGGTAAATGTAACCGCATCTCTCAAGCCAAGAGAAGGAATCGATTTCTTCCCCTTGTCGGTAGACTTTGAAGAAAAACTGTATTCTGTAGGTAAAATCCCCGGCTCTTTTCTGAAGAGAGAAGCCCGTCCCTCGGACAAGGCTATTCTGGCTTCCCGTTTGGTGGACCGGCCTATTCGTCCTCTCTTCCCTAAAGATATGAGAAACGACTGTTCGGTAGTAATGACAGTAATGTCGGTAGACCCTGATTGCCTGCCGGAAATCGCAGGCATGATTGGTACTTCTTTTGCTCTGTCTATTTCAGATATCCCCTGGAATGGACCGATTGCCGGGGCTAACGTCGGTTTGGTTGACGGTGAGATTATTGTTTGCCCCAATGCGGAGCAGAGAGCAAAAAGTGATTTAAACCTGACGGTTGCCGCCAATGCGGACAAGATCTGTATGATCGAGGCGGGCGCCAATGAAGTCAGCAACGAAGTTATGCTGGACGCAATCATCAAAGCCCATGATGAGATTAAAAAGATGGTTGCTTTTATTAAAAAGGTGCAGGAAGAGATCGGCAAACCGAAATTCCAATTCGAATCTCAGGAAGTCGATCACGATATGTTTGAAGAGATTAAAGCGTTTGCCATCGATCAGGTGAGAGAAGCGCTGGACACCGATGACAAAACGGTTCGTGACGCTCGGCTGGCTCCGATTATAGACGAAATACACGCCAAATTTGATGAAAAATATCCGGAACAGGAAGCAGTAATCGACGAGGCGATTTACAAACTGCAAAAATATGTAGTAAGAAGATGGCTTTTGGATGATGGCAAGCGCGTAGATGGTCGTGCTATTGATGAAATCCGTCCTCTGGCAGCCGAAGTTGGCCTTCTGCCGAGAGTTCATGGTTCGGGTATGTTTACCCGCGGCCAGACCCAGGTGCTTACTATAGCGACGCTGGGGACAGTCAGCGAAGCGCAGAGACTGGATGGAATTGACAGCCAGGAAGAAAAACGGTATCTGCATCACTATAACTTCCCGTCCTACTCGGTAGGGGAAACCCGTCCGAGCAGAGGTCCGGGCCGCCGTGAGATCGGACATGGCGCTTTGGCGGAACGCGCGCTGGAGCCGGTGATCCCTTCGGTTGAGCAGTTCCCGTATACTATTCGTTTGGTTTCGGAAGTTCTTTCGTCCAATGGTTCCACCTCCCAGGGTTCTATCTGCGGTTCTACCCTGGCGTTGATGGATGCGGGGGTTCCTATTAAAGCTCCGGTTGCGGGAATTTCCTGCGGCCTGATCACTGAGGGCGACCGCTGGATGACCATGGTGGATATCCAGGGGCTGGAAGATTTCTTCGGAGATATGGACTTTAAGGTTGGCGGTACCCATAAGGGTATTACCGCCATCCAGATGGACCTGAAGATCGACGGACTGACCTACGATATGATCAAAGAAGCTTTTGAGAAAACCTACAAAGCTCGTTTGTATATTTTGGATGAGATTATGCTCAAAGCGATCGGCGCCCCGAGAGAGGAATTGTCCAAATATGCGCCAAAGATGAAAAATATTAAAATTCATCCGGATAAGATCCGTGAGGTGATTGGTTCCGGCGGTAAGGTTATCCAAAAGATCTGCGCTGACTGCAACGTTAAGATTGACATTGACGACGACGGCAACGTATTTGTTTCCGCTATCAATGCGGACGACGTTAACCGCGCGATTATGATTATTGAAACCATTGTCAACGATCCCGAAGTAGGAGCGTTCTATAAAGGAAAGGTGACCCGTTTGATGAACTTTGGCGCCTTTGTAGAGCTGGCTCCCGGAAAAGAAGGGCTGGTTCATATCTCTAAGCTGGATGTGAACCGTGTTGAAAAGGTAGAAGACGTGGTAGCGGTAGGGGATGAGATCTTGGTGAAGGTAACTGAAATCGACTCCCAGGGAAGGATCAATCTTTCCCGGAAAGACGCGCTGCTTGCTATGGAAGCGAAGAAAAATGCCGCCAAGCAGCAGGAAGCCTAAAACCAAATAAAACAAAGCCGCTGCAAGGGTTTTTACTTTGCGGCGGCATTTTGCTTTTTTGTTTGGCCGCTGCGAGGGGAAAACATGGGTATTATTTGAATTTAATGTTAAATCATGTTATAATCTCTTGTTAGTGGTCAATAATTTTGCTATGATTAAATAGGTTGTATTATTCCTAAAAGTATTATATTTTAATTAAAATTATACATATAGTATATGGAGTGTGAAGTTTTTTTGGACAGTACAGGCTGGCTATTGGGGGCATCCCTGCTGGTACTATTATGTTTGTCGGCGTTTTTCTCCGCTTCAGAAACCGCCTTTTCTTCTTTGAACAAAATCCGCATGAAAAATTATGCGCAGGACGGAGATAGAAAAGCAAAACGGGCCTTGGGGATCGCGGAAGATTTTGATAAGACCCTTTCCACAATTTTGGTGGGAAACAATGTGGTAAATATGGCGTCCGCATCCATCGCTACGGTTTTAGCGACCGCTTTGTTCGGGGCCTCTGGCGCGGCCATCGCTACCTTTGTGATGACGGCGCTGGTGCTGATTTTTGGTGAAATCCTTCCCAAAAGCTTCGCTATGGAAAACAGCGAGAAGGTGGCGTTGTCTGTAGGCGGACTGCTGGCCTTTCTGATTAAGCTGCTTTCTCCGGTAGTGTTTGTGTTCTTGAAGATCAAGGAGGTGGCAACACATTTCCTTTCCCATCGGGAAGAACAGCCCAGCGTAACGGAAGAGGAACTGAAATATATTATTGAATCCATCGAAGAGGAAGGCGTTTTGGAGGAGCAGGAAAGCGACTTGGTCCAGTCTGCGCTGGATTTCGATGAGATTACAGTTCAGGAGATTTTGGTGCCGCGTGTGGACGTAGTAGCGGTAAATGTAGATGACAGTTTGGAGGAGGCCACCCAAACAGTATTGGAGGAACACTATTCCCGTATCCCTGTGTACCGGGGAACGATTGACAATATTATTGGTATTGTGAAAATCCGGGATTTACTGGAAGTAGTGGTCCGAAAAAAACAGTCCCCTTTGAAAAATTTGGTTACGGATTGTCTGTATGTGCATAAAACTATGAAAATTTCCTCGCTGCTCAGCGAGATGAAAGCCAAAAAGCTCCAGTTTGCGGTGGTCAGCGACGACTATGGCGGCACCATGGGAATTGTTACTATGGAGGATATTCTGGAAGAACTGGTGGGCGAAATATGGGATGAGACGGATGAGGTCATCCATGAGCTGGTGCAGACGGATAAGAATACCTATCTGGTCAACGGGGATATGAATATTTTTGAGCTGTTTGATCAACTAGATATCAGTGATAAAGATTTTAAAAGCGAGTATAATACGGTAGGCGGCTGGGCGCTGGAAATGTTGGGACACATCCCAGTGGCAGACGAGTTGTTTACTTATAAAAATATGAAAATTACCGTTATGGTTGTGGAAGAACAACGAATCCTCAGCTTAAGGGTGGAGGTTACTCCCCAAAAGACCGAGGATGCCGCGGCCGACGGCGGCAGGAGACGAAAAGACGATGAATAAGGTAGAACAGATAAAGCGGATCGTAGTAAAAATTGGTTCGTCCACGCTGACTCACGAAAGCGGCATGCTTAACATCCGACGGGTGGAACAGCTGGTAAAAGTGCTGGCGGATATTAAAAACAGCGGCAGGGAATTGGTAATGGTTTCCTCCGGCGCCGGCGCTGTGGGGTTCGGCAAGTTGGGGATGAAGGAGAAGCCCAGGGATATGCCGTCAAAACAGGCGGTGGCGGCGGTAGGTCAGTGTGAGCTGATGTATACTTATGATAAGATGTTCAGCGAATTTAATCATACTACCGCACAAATTCTGCTTACCCGGGATGTAGTGGATAACGCAGACCGTAAGCGAAACGTCCAGAATACCTTCCGGCGTTTGCTGGAAATGGGGGCCATCCCCATTGTTAATGAAAACGATACAGTATCTACAGAAGAAATAGAGTTTGGCGATAACGATGCCCTGTCCGCTATGGTAGCGGTGATGACAGAGGCGGACCTGCTGATCGTGCTGTCCGATATTGACGGGTTGTATGACAGCAACCCGAAAACCAATCCGGATGCGAAATTGATTGAATATGTGGAAGAGATTACCGATGAGATCGTTCTGGCGGCGGCGGGCGCAGGAAGCAACCGGGGAACCGGCGGAATGATCACCAAACTTCATGCAGCGCAGTACGCGGGGGAGCATGGGATTGATATGGTAATTTTAAATGGCGCCAACCCCAATAATTTATATGACTTTTTGGATGGAAAAAAGGTTGGTACCTATTTTAGAGGAAAACACTCTGATACATAAAAGAGGATGTGAAGCGCAATGAATAGCTTATTGGAGATAGGGAAAAGAGCGAAAGCGGCATCCCGTATCCTGTCTTGTGTTTGTACAGGACACAAGGATGAGGCGCTCCAAAAGATCGCCGATACTTTGCGGGAAAACACCGAGATCATTATGCGCGCAAACCAGAAGGATTTAGACAGCGCCCAGGAAAATGGAATGTCCAAGTCGCTGCAGGATCGGCTGCGCCTGAGCGAAGAGCGTATCCTGGGGATTGCCAGCGCGGTGGAGCAGGTGATTTCTCTTGAGGATCCGGTGGGCCAGGTGATTGGCGGCGGAACCCGCCCTAATGGCTTGAAGATTACAAAAGTCCGTGTGCCTCTAGGGGTAGTGGGAATGATTTTTGAGGCCAGACCCAATGTAACGGTGGATGCGGCGGTACTTTGTTTGAAAGCAGGAAACGCCTGTATTTTACGGGGCGGAAAAGAAGCGATCCACTCAAATAAAATGCTGGCGGGCCTGATGCGGGAGGCTATCCATGAAGCGGGGCTGCCTGCAGACTGTATTCAGTTGGTGGAAGATACGTCCCGGCAGAGTGCCAACGATATGATGAAATTAAACGGCTATCTGGATGTTCTCATTCCTCGGGGAGGGGCAGGGCTGATTCAGGCTGTGCTCCAGAACGCTACGGTGCCGGTGATTGAAACAGGCGTTGGAAACTGTCATTTATATGTGGATGAAACCGCTGATCTGGAGATGGCGGTGCGTATCGTAGATAACGCAAAAACTTCCCGACCTTCGGTGTGCAATGCGATTGAGACGGTGTTGGTGCATCGCCAGATTGCACCCCAATTTCTGCCTAAAATGAAACAGGCGCTGGACCGGCATCAGGTAGAAATCCGCGGCTGCGTTCGGACAATGGCCCTGCTTGCAGGGATCACGCCTGCCAGTCAACAGGATTGGGAAACAGAATTTGGAGATTATATTTTGGCTGTGCGGATAGTGGATACAATTCAGCAGGCGATTGAACATATTCAGGCCTATTCCACCGGACATTCCGAAGCAATAGTCACCGACAGCTATCAAAGCAGTCAGATGTTTATTTCTCAAGTTGACGCGGCGGCAGTCTATGTCAATGCGTCCACCCGCTTTACCGATGGAGGGGAATTTGGGCTGGGGGCGGAAATTGGAATTTCCACCCAAAAGCTCCATGCCAGGGGACCTATGGGCTTGGAAGAATTAACCACCTGTAAGTTTGTAGTGGCAGGAGAAGGCCAGATCAGATAATAGCAATTGTCCATGGCGTTTTGTGGCCGGAAAGGAAAAAATATGAGCACTGCGGAAAACAAAATTCATTATCGAAAAAATAAATATGCCGCGCCGGTAGGAGGGATTTTCCTGATATTATCGGTGATCGGCCTGATCGCTGTGGTGATCGTCTGTATCAACTTTACCCGTGGGATGCTGGATAATACCAAGGAGAAACAAAAGTTTGAGCAGATTATCGGACCGGTATTAATGTTTGACCCTCCGCCGTTTGAAAATGCTGCGGATTTGGATCCGGTGCTTTTGCTTCGGGCCTCCTTGTGGAGCACCTTGCTGGGGGAAAAACGGGATACCTATGAATTTGACTCCCTTAATCAGCTGATGGTTCCCGCCTCGGATGTAGACGTGGCTTGCGCACAGCTGTTTGGACCAGAAATTAAATTGGAACATAAGACGTTTGGCGACTATGAAACCAACTATTACTATGACGAGGAAACCAAAACCTATTATGTTCCGGTAACCAGTCAGGGGGGACTGTACACCCCCAGTGTGGTCAAGGTGGTCAAAAAGGGGGATGTTTTGTCCCTGACGGTAGGATATGTACCGCCGGCTACCGCTTGGACCCAGGGCTTTGGGGGCGAGACCAAGGCCGCTAACCCGGATAAGTATATGATTTATGAACTGCTTAAAGTAAAAGATCATTATCAGCTCACCGCAATCCGAGACGTGCCAAGGGATGAAACTGCCAGCGGGGCGGAAGCTCTCCAAGGGATACCCGCTACAGTACAGACGAACTCACAAAGTGAATAAAACGGAAAAAAGCCCTCTGCCTAAAGGCAGAGGGCTTTTTATTTTACCTTATACAACATGCCGTTTCCAAACGCCCGTTAGATAAAACCAGCCGGATAATACCGCAGCGATGGTCCAGCCAATGGGCCAAGAAAGCCAAATTCCGCTTTCCCCTAGGGGGACAGATAGGACAAAGGACAGGATCACACGCAATATCAAATCGGCAAAGGTACCAATCATAAATGCCATCATAGCGCCGGAACCGCGGAGAACACCGTCACAGATTAGTTTAATAGAAATAACCAAATAAAAGGGGGAGACTATTTTTAAAAACTCTTCTCCAACTGCGAAAGATTCCGGACTTGCGGTAGAAGCGTCTAGAAATATTCCCATCATAGCATGTCCGAAACCGAAAAATACGGCGATAAATGGCACCGCTACGCATAAAGACATCACCAGTCCGGCGCGGGTGCCTTTGGAAATCCGTTCCAGTTTGCCGGCGCCGATATTTTGGGCGGTAAAGCTGGAAACTCCGTTAGCCAAGGTGGTAAAAGAGGTTAAAGCGAAAGTATTTAGTTTTATTGCCGCCGAGTAACCGGCGATCACACTGGAACCGTAGGTGTTGATCAATCCCTGAATTGCCAGGTTGCCTACGGAGATAAAACTCTGTTGTAAAATACTGGGGACCGCAATCTTTCCGATACGCCCCAGCATGGAAAGAGAGAAAAAAGAAGTACTTTTTCCTTCGGTATCTTTCGGATTAAGCGGTTTTTCTATTTTCTTCAATCTCTGCAGTACGGTGATCAGCGCTAATACAGAAGCCGCCCCTTGAGCTAAGAACGTGGCCCAGGCAACGCCCGCTACACCCAGCTGAAAATAGATAACGAAAATAAGATCAAGAGCGATATTCCCCAGGGAGGACGCAATTAAAAAATAAAGCGGCGTCTTGGAATCCCCCAGGGCGGTAAAAATACCGGTACAGATATTGTAACTAAATAGAAAAATCAGTCCGCCGATATAAATATTTAGATAAAGGGCGGCGTCTGAAAAGATATTTTTCGGCGTATTCAGAAGGGCCATCATAGGTTTACAGGCCAGCAGCCCGCCCACAGTCAGCAAAGCGCTTAATGCCAAAATAGAAATCAGACAGGTATAAACCGCGGTTTGCATCCCCTTGTAATCCTTTGCTCCAAACAGTTGGGAAATCACCACAGAACAGCCAATATTAGAGCCGGTGGCGATGGCGATAAAAATCATGGTAATCGGATAGGACGCGCCAATAGCGGCTAGGGCGCTTTCCCCTACAAATTGTCCGGCAATGACACTGTCCGCAATATTGTAAAGCTGTTGAAAGATAATGCTCCAAAGAAGAGGAAGAGAAAATTTCCACAACAGTCTCCCAGGAGGGCCTTGGGTTAAATCAGTAGTCAATGAGTTACGCCTCTTTTCCTTTTACTGTTTTAATTATAAATTGCCATTTCTTAAATTGCAAAGCAAAATTTTCAGATTTTTTATAAAGAAAGATATTTTGGTAAAAGAACTATAAATCATTTGCGATGGGAAAAGGAGATTGTTGTTTTTACTAAATATATTGGTTTATTTTTAGTGAATTTTTGTTTTAGGCTTACGACCTATTTCTATTAATAGCTCCATATATTATCATAAATAAGGATTGTCCCTCTTATGGGAGATAAAATGATTGTATATTATATATAAAAATATTCAACTATATAGGTGAAAACACAACAAAAAGCTCAATAAATTTCCAAATACACACCTAAAGTTGAGATTTATTCTATCTAATGGGGGTGCTATACTTGGTTCATAACATGAAAAAGAGACAAAGTGATATTTTAAGCAGACTGCAGGAGAAAAAACAGCTGGATCTTATTCAACTGGCCCAGGAATTTGAAGTATCGGAGAGAACCATCCGCGGGGATATCCAGGTACTCAATGAGTTGTTGGAGGGGAAAGCAGTTATTCGTATTGCAGCGAAAAAAGTAAGTGTGGCAAGCGAAACCGAATTTGCCAAAACCGTGTCTGAGCTGATGGGGCAAAGCGACTACTATCAGTATAAACTTTCCATGGAGGAGCGGAAAGCGATAGAAGCTTTGATCATGTTGTGCAGCAATAGCTATACGACCACATCTTCTCTGGCCGAGCGGCTTTCGGTGAGCAAAAGCACGATTGTAAGCGAAATAAAAGAGCTCAAAGAACTTTTTGAGGATCACGGCCTCCAGCTCCGTCCCAAAACAAAATTTGGTTTTGAGGTGGTGGGGGAGGAGTACCTTGTTCGGTCTTTTTTGCTTCAATTGATTCCAAACAGCGGAAATAAAGAATATTTCAGTTCTACTTACACCTCCCTAGTAGAACAGGAGATCGGCCGCGGATGCAGCCGGGAAAGAGTACGGCATATTCTTTTAGAACAGGAGCATGCCTATCATGTTGAACTTACCGACGGCTCGTTTAAAGATGTAGAGAACTATCTAGTCGCGGTATCCAATCGCTGGAACGCTGGCAGGATGCAGGGAAAAGCGCCTGCGGCGGCAGGAAAAGGGCTCTCTCAAATGGCAAAGGAGATATTGGACCGATTGTTTGAGGAATTGGAGCTGCCATTGCCCCTTTCCCAGAAAGAAACAGATGCGCTGTGCAGTTTATTGGAGCGGTGCAAATATATCAGAAATGAAATTCAAAGCGATAAGGACTTGATAAATCTTCAGATGCAGGCGGCCGCCTTTGTTTATGATGTGTGCGGAGCGCTTAAAATAGCGGATCAGATCTCTTTCGCTAAATATACTTCCCTGCTCAATCATATCGATTCCTCTCTGCAGCGGCTGGGCTCCGGTCAGCCGACAGTAAAAAACCCACTTCTTCAAGAGTTGGAAGAGGCCTATCCTCATATTTTTTCTGTGGTGGAGGAAAAGATTAAACCGCTGAACAAACTGTTGGGGGAAACGATCAACCGGGATGAAATTTCTTACATTGTAATGTATTTGATCGCGGTTATGGAAACCTCCCGCCAGCAGAAAAAGCCAATCTCAGCCGTGCTTGTATGTTCTTCAGGGATGTGTACGGCCCTTTTGCTTCAGGCGAAACTGAAACAGAATTTTAATATTGAGATTGAGGATATTCTTTCTTTACATAAATTTATGGGCTATGATCTGGACAATGTGGACCTGGTAATTTCCACCGTTTGGATTGAACACCCGGAAATACCGTCGGTTCATATCAGCCCCATGTTAACGGAAAAGGATATCGAACTGCTGCGCAATGTGATTAAACGAGATGTGATGCACAAAAAGATGCAGGAAGAAAATCAGAACCCTGTAAGCGATTTGATTCTTAATTATGTGCAGGAATATCATCAGATTGTAGGGCAGTCGGATTCCCAGGATAACCAGGAATACCGCAGACTTTTGATGGAGCTCAATCAAAAGTATACAAGGAAATCATCCCCGGAAATGAAAGGAAAATATCTGCATGAATTATTATGCGAGGATACTATCCAACTGGACGTACACGCCCAGGACTGGCAGGAAGCAATCCGGATCTCCGGCCAGCTGCTGTTACAGCATAAGGATATCCAGCCTAGATATATTGACAAGATGATCCAGCTTGTCAAAGAATACGGACCATATATTGTATTCATTCCAGGGGTGGCAGTAGCTCATGCGGGATTTTTGGATGGGAGCCTGAATTTAAGCGTCAGTTTAATACGGTTGGACGAACCGGTATGTTTTCATCATGAAACCAACGATCCAGTGCGCTTGGTAGCTTGTTTCAGCGTGGAAAATGGCCGAAGTCATTTGCTGGCGTTCTTCCATCTGGTAAAACTGATCGCAGATAAAAATATTCTTAAGTGTATTTTAGAAGCAAAATCAAAAAGAGAGATTCTGGATATCATTAAATTTTATGAACTTTACGGGAAAGAGGATGATTAATGAGATGCGTGTGCTTGACGAGGACTTAATCCACATAGGGGTTGACGTTTCTACGGCGGACCAGGCTATTGAATATATTTCGGATATTCTTTACAAAAAAGGCTATGTAAAGGAAGGGTATGCCCAGCGGGTGATTGAACGGGAAAAACAGTATCCCACCGGGTTGATCGGCAAGGGAATTGGTATTGCAATTCCTCATACCACATCCGATTATGCGGTAAAGCCTGCAGTATGTGTATTAATTCCAAAACAACCGATCCCTTTTATGATGATGGGGACCACAGATGAGGAGATAAAAGCGCAGGTCCTGATGCCCATGGTGGTAAAAGATAATAAGATGCAGTTGAGTATGCTGCGCAAAATGATGGCTCTTTTAAAGGATACCAAGCGGCTGGAAAAAATACGGCAGGCCACAGACAAACAGGAAATATTGCAGCTGCTTTCCTGTCTGGAAGAGGAGTAAATTATTCGGCTTTAAAGAATGCGCGTTCTTTGAAAATATTTCAATTATGGAGGAGGAAAAGAGTAATGAAAAAAATCAGAATTTTATCAGTGTGTGGTTCCGGAACCATCAGCTCTGCCATGATTTCACAAAAGCTGGCGGAGGCCTTGCGGGCTGAGGGGTATGAAATGGATGCGGTAGAAGTAAACAACGGGCAGATACAAAATGCCTTGGCGGCGGCCAAATACGACTGCATCTGTTATGCCAGCCCGGTTCATGGTGATTTTGACATCCCCTGTATCAATGCCATCGGGTTGCTGACGGGTATGGATGAAGAAGGTGTCATTGAAGCGGTATTAGAGGTGGCGAAATCACTGCAATAGAAGGTTATAAATTAAAGAAAGAGGAGGATATTTTATGTGGCAAACACTTAAAAGTGTCTTGGATGCTTTTGGATCTACTATTTTTGTCCCGGTAATGTTGTTTATCGTAGCGTTGTGTCTGAAAACACCGGTGAAAAAAGCATTTATGTCTGGGCTTCTGGCTGGCGTCGGATTAGTGGGGTTCAATATGATTACCGGCAGCTATGGTGCTATTCTTGCCCCGGTAGTAAATAAACTGGTGCAGGAAGCAAACATCAACCTCCCCGCGATGGATTTGGGCTGGCAGTCCACGGCGACCATCGCTTACTCTACCGATATTGGTATGATCTTTATCGGCGTAGCGATTTTACTCCAGTTCTTGCTTTTCTTATGTAAATGGACCAATGTATTTATGCCGTCAGATCTGTGGAATAACTACTCCTTTATTGTTTGGGGCTCCCTGATCTATGTAGCTACCGGGAATACCTGGCTGGCAATCGGCTGCATGGTTTTACAAAATTTATATATCCTGCTGTTTGCAGAAGTGATTCAAAAACGTTGGGCCAGCTATTACGGCTACCCCGGCACTGTTATGACCGCACCGCATCATATCGGTCATGTGCCATTCTGCATTCTTCTTGACTGGCTGCTCAATAAGCTGGGCGCGGATAGGATTAACCTTCGCCCAGAACCCATTCAGAAAAAATTAGGATTTTTAGGCGAACCTATGACCATCGGCCTTATCGTAGGCGCGATCATTGGTATCTGCGGAAATATGTATCATCTTACCGAGCTTGCCGCTTGGGGCCAGACTTGCCAGTTCGCGGTAGCAACCGCAGCGGTTATGGCAATTTTCCCGAAAATCGCCGCGATTTTCGCTTCCGCATTTACCGCGATTACCGATGCTTCTAAAAAAGCGGTAAAGGGTTCTACAAAACAGCGTGAATGGTATCTGGCGGTAAACGACGCCTTGGGTTATGGGGAAACCGCGACTTTGACCACCGGCCTTCTGCTGATCCCGATTACCCTGGTTCTTTCCTTTATTCTTCCCGGAAATATCGTTTTGCCGGTAATGTCCTTTACTGCTTTGGCTTATCGTGTTGAGATCAACATCTGCCTGAGCGATGGAAACATATTCAAGTCTGTTATCGCTTATTCTATTATTTTCTGCGGTTCTTTGTACATCGCTTCTGCCAACGCAGAATTTTATACCCAGGTGGCTAAGTCCGTAGGAATTGATCTTCCGGAAGGCGCTCTGCTGGTAATTGGAATGATCGCCGCAAACATCTTTATGCATTTGATCTATCGGGCGTTCCTTTCCCAAAATCCCATTTGGATAGGGATCAGTGTTGTAGTTTACTTTGCTCTTTATTTCTGGTATAGAAAAAATAAACCGGTTATGGATGAGTTCCTTGAGAAAAACGTTTATGCTTATAAAGAAAAATTGGCTGCCAAAGGAGCTGCGGTATAGCGGCTTAACAAACTAAAACTCTATCTACACACTTTGTGTTTAAACACAAAGTGTGTAGATGAAGGAATTTGGATGACGGATAGGAGAACTTATATGGGAGAAGCGGTAAAAATTGTTGTGGTAGGGGATCAATCCATTTCCCCGGAAATGCTGGAGGAGGCGGCAAGGGATCTCCACTTGGATGCACAAATTGAGATTAAGAAACTGTGGTGGGGCGCCCACAACCGTTCGGAAATGCAAAAACAGCTTTTAAATGTGGAGACCAACGGAAGTACGGCAGAACCGCCGGCCCAAGGGTTGGAAGAGGAAATCGCCGATGCGGATTATCTGCTTTCCCACCTGGGGACAATCCCCAGAACCGTCTTGGAAAAAGCCAAGAAGCTAAAGCTCATCGGAACCTGCCGGGGCGGACTGGAGCAGATCGACGTTGCCGCCGCTACAGAATTGGGAATCCCGGTGATGCATGTGATCCGAAATGCGGAGGCCACCTCCGATTTTGCGGTTGGTTTGATGTTTGCGGAAACCCGCAATATTGCCAGAAGCCATGCGGCTATTCGTCAGGGAGTATGGCGCAAAGAATTTGTAAACTCCGATTATACCACCTCTATGCGGGATATGACAGTTGGACTTGTGGGGCTGGGACATATTGGAAAACTGGTAGCCCAAAAGCTTTTGGGAATTGGAATGAAGGTCATCGCCTATGATCCTTATGTCACCCAGGAGGTGTTGGAAACTGCCGGGCTGGATAAGGTGGAACTAATTCCGCTAGAAGAACTTTTTAAGGTGTCGGACATTGTGTCCTTACATATGCGGGTAACCAAGGAAACCGAAGGAATGATCAATAAGTCCCTGATTTCTTTAATGAAGCCGACGGCATATCTGATCAATACTTCCCGGGCAAGGGTGCTCAATAAAGAAGATCTGGTAGAGGCGCTGCAAAATAAAACGATCGGCGGGGCGGGGCTGGATGTATTTTGGGACGAACCACTGCAGGAAAATGATCCTTTGCTGGCCCTGGACAACATCACTATGACTTCCCATATTGCGGGAAATGTAGTGGATGCCCTGCCAAAATCACCGAAACTGCTGGTAAAAACTATAAACCGATACTTTGAAACAGGGACCAGCGATATGATAGTAAATAGGAAATGAGGGATGAATATGCTTCTCGAACAAGAAAGAATCGACGTAGTAGAATATGGAAAAGAGATGTTTTCTAAGGGGCTTACAAACGGAACCTCTGGAAACATCAGCGTATATAACCGGGAGAAAAAACTGATGGCCATCAGCCCCAGCGGTGTAGGCTACTTTGAAACGAAACCGGAAGATGTAGTAGTTATGGATTTGGATGGCAATATTGTAGATGGAAAGTTTAAGCCGTCCAGCGAAGTCCACCTCCACAGTGAAGTATACCGCAACAAAGAAGATGTGAATGCAGTAGTACACACCCACTCAGATAATTCTACCGTTATGGGATGTTTGCGCTGGGAGCTGCCTTCGGTACACTATATGCTGGGAGCGATTGGCGGCACTACCGTGCATTGCGCACAGTACGCTACTTTCGGCAGTCTTGAGCTGGGGATCAATGCGGTTAAGGCAATGGGACCCCAAAAAGCCTGCTTTTTAGCGAACCATGGACTTTTAGTGTGCGATGTAAACTTGAAAAAGGCTCTCGCTCTGGCGGAAAAGGTGGAATGGATCGCTGGAATTTACCTGAGGACCCGCAGCGTGGGAGACCCGGTTATCCTGGATGACGAAGAGATGAGCAGGGTACGGGAGCGGGCTAAATCCTACGGCCAGCCGTCCAAGGCCTAAGAGGGGAAATATTATGTACTCTATAAAATTAGGAGCCGACCTGATTCATTTTGGAGAAGGAGCCTTATCAGTTCTGGAAAGCCTGCCGGGAACAAGAAAACGAGCATTTATCGTTCAGTCCGGAAAGATTATGGAAGAACTGGGATTTCTGGAAAAAATTACCCGGCCTTTGGAAGCGGGAGGGTACCAATGGGAGACCTATACTGGAGTGGAACCGGAACCTAGCTTTGAATGTATCTATGAGGGTGCGAAAAAAATGATTGCCTTTGAGCCGGACTGGATCATCGGCTTCGGCGGCGGCAGCGCTATGGACGCGGCCAAGGTGATGTGGGCGTTTTACGAAAATCCGCAGCTGACTACCTTAGAAGATATTACTTTCCCCAACGTTATCCCAAAACTACGGGAAAAAGCCAAACTGATCTGTATTCCAACCAGCAGCGGGACGGGAAGCGAAGTCACAAAATCGGCGGTAGTAAAGGACACAAAACGGCATCTGAAGGTTCCGGTGCGGGATATGCAGCGCAGGCTGATCCCGGATATGGCAATTTTGGATCCGATTATGACCATTTCCATGCCGGCGTCCCTGACGGCGGCGTCCGGACTGGACGCTATTACCCATGCGGTGGAAGCTTATGTGTGTAAAGACGCCAATCTATTTTCCGATGCACTGGCGACGGCGGCATTTACAGCGGCTTATGAGACACTGCCAAAATCCTACCATGATCTGAAAAATCTGGCCTATCGGGAGAAAATGCTGGGAGCCGCCTGTCTGGGCGGAATGGCGTTTGCCAACAGCAATCTGGGAATTACACACAGTATCGCCCACTCCCTGGGCGGCGAGCTGGGGGTCCCTCATGGGATTGCCAACGCCATCGTTCTGCCTTTTGTGGTGGAATTTAATTCTAGGGATGAAAAGGCCAAAGCGCGTTATCAGACGCTTGCTTCTATGGTAGGGTATGGTAATTTCCAGCAGGCAATCTTGGATTTAAACCGCCAAGTGGATATTCCTAGTTCCCTGAGCAATTATCTTAAGGATAACGGGGCGTTCTTGGATAAGGTGGATAAGATCGCTTCTATGGCCATGACAGACCTCTCCATTGGCGGGAACCCCATTCGTCCCACTCAGGAAGAGCTCAGGCAGCTCATTTTAAAAATATACAAAGGCTGACAAAAAATAGAAAGCGGAGGCGTGATCAAATGGATACTCAGAAATGTGCGCGTATCATAGCGGTAGTTTGTTCCATCGGAGTATTATGCGCTTTGGTAAGCGGTTTGTTGGGATCTCTTATTTTACTTTTGATAGCGCTTCCGCTGGCAATTTACTGCCGGTGGAGAATGTCTCGGGAAAAAGAGGAAATCGCTTGCTTTTTGCAGGAACACAATGCTCGAAAATGTATGAAGGGGGACTGCTTCGAGGGTCGGGGAGAACTTCGCAAAAATGAAGAGTGCCTGATCCTTTTTAAAGAGGACTGTTTGGAGATCACTTATGGGGAGAAAAAGCAAAGTTCTCTTATTGTCCCTATGGAATATGTGGAAAGTATCCATGTGTATACCGTAGAACAGGCTATGGATTTGGCCCGGGTATCCCGGACGGCAGTATTGGGAAAATTAGGGGAAGCCATGTCCGCGGTATGGATGTCGCCTAAGAAAAAAGAGATAAAAGCGGAAAAAGAAGTTCGCTACTTGGTAGTAAATGGTTTTTGGGAACACAAAACAAAATTTACTTTAAGTTTTTATGCTGGAAAAGAATACTATAGGTATAATATGTTGGCTGCAGGCGAAGAAGATAGAACAAAAAAGGCGCACAGAGAGCCGGAGCAGCTGAGAAAAAAAGAGGCCAGCCTAGGGTAAAGGAGGAATTGCAATGTCCACAATGGAAGCTGCTATTTGGATTGCCGCAGGAATGATCGCCGTAGGAATTGCGGTCTACCGTAATATTATTTTCAGCCGGGCATATCATCAGGCGGTAGAAATTATTGACAGGTCCAAAGAAAAATGCGCATGTCTATTGGCGCAGATGAAAGACCCTGAAAATCCTTCCCAAGAAAAGATCAGGCTGTTCCAGGAATTAATTTCAGAAGAAACCAGAATGAGTGAGATTTTTTCGGAAAAGAAACGTTGGCCGTCCCAAGGAAAACGGATCAAGGAATTTATGTTCCAGTTATCTGTTTATAAAAAGAACGCGCAGCAGGCGTTGGGATTGGAAATGGAGAACTAGATGAAGTATCCCGTTGTAATATTTGATTTGGATGGAACATTGGCAGATACCTCCTTTGGAATTATCCATTCTTTGAAAGCGATGGAGAAAGAGTTGGGGCTCGCCGGGCTGCCCCAGGAAACCCTGCGTAAATTTGTGGGCCCAGTCTTCAGCGAGGCATTAAAGGAGTATTATCATGTGACGGAAGAACAGGTTCCGAGGATGATTGAGGTTTTTCGAAAAAATTATGCGCAGCAGGGTTACAAGCAGACGAAGCCTTATCCGGGGATTCACCGGCTGCTCAAAGAAATAAAAAAACTTGGCGGAAAGATTGGGGTAGCCACTGTAAAAAACGCCAGAATGACCGAGCTCACCTTACAGGAATTGGGGCTCTGGGATGAATTTGACTATATTGCCTCCAATCATGGGGAGCATATTGATAAAAAGACATTGATTTTGCAAGTGCTGCAGGCGCTTGCGTGTGATGATAAATCCCAGGCCGTGCTGGTGGGGGATACCCATTATGACGGCTTTGGGGCAAAAGAGGCAGGGATTGCTTTTATCGCCCAAATGTATGGGTTTGGATTTTCCCAGGGAGCAAGCCCTTTTGAGGGATTTGATTGTGTTTTTCAGGCGCATACGCCGGAAGAATTGGCTTCATTTTTAATCGGAGGGGGAAGTTTATGACCAGTTTACAGGGGAATCCAGTATCCAATGGGATTGGAGTAGGGCCGGTAATAATTTATGAACCATTTTCCTGGGAAACCTCGCAGGGAGAAATTTCCCCCGACGAGACGGAAGATATGGTCCTGCGTTATCAACAGGCGAAACAAAAAGCGAAAAAAGAGCTGGAGCGGATGATAGAAGCGTTTTCAACAACAGATCCTGAAAAAGGAAAAATTTTTACCGCTCACCTGGATGTGCTTTTTGACGAGGTAATGGAAGAAGAAATTCTCGGCCTGATCCAGGATGATCTGACACCGCCTGATCGGGCGGTGGATGAAATATACGGCGCCTATATCCATCTGCTGGAAAAAACCAAGGACCCTTTGATCAGAGAACGGGCGGCAGATTTAAGAGATGTGCGAAGCCGTCTTTTAAGATGTTGGGCGGGGAAAGAAGAAAAAAATCTTTCTTCCCTTCCCAAACCTGTAGTCGTGGTAGCAAAGGATTTATTTCCTTCGGATACGGCTACGCTGGATCGGGAGAAGGTATTAGCAATTGTAACAGAAGTAGGAGGGGCAACTTCTCATTCGGCGATTATCGCCCGAAGCTTTGAAATTCCAGCGCTTTTAGGAGTAGCGGGAATAACCGAGCGGCTGCAGGAAGATCAGACGGTAATTGTAGATGCGGTAGAGGGCAGGCTGTACTGCGACCCAACCCCGCAGGAAATAGAACAGTATTCCCGCCGCCGAGAGGAATACCTGCTTCATATGTCCCAGGTAAAAAAATATCTCAATGTGGAACCGGTAACGCCGGATGGTCGGCGCATAGAAGTGGAATTGAATATTGCCTGCGCTACTCCCCAAGAGCTGGCGGGAGCGGCTTACACCGATGGAGTGGGTTTATTCCGAACTGAGTTTTTATATATGGGAAGGGATCGGCTTCCCACGGAAGAAGAGCAGTTTCAAGTATATCGTAAAGTATTAGAGGCATTTCAAGGACGGCCAGTTACCCTGCGCACGCTGGATATCGGCGGGGATAAAAAGCTGGATTGTCTGGCGCTTCCCAAAGAAGAAAATCCATTTTTAGGCAACCGGGCACTGCGGCTGTGCCTTTCCCACCCTCAAATGTTTAAGACCCAGCTGCGGGCGGCGCTGCGGGCTTCGGTGTATGGTAATTTATGGATGATGTTTCCTATGGTAAGCAGTATGGAGGATATTCACCAGGCGAAAGCAGCCGTACAGGAAGCAAAAAATGAATTGGAAATGGAAGGCATCCCCTATAGCGAAGACATGAAACTGGGGGTTATGATAGAAATTCCGGCCATTGCCCTGATGGCGGATCAGATTGCCAAAGAAGTGGATTTCGCCAGCATTGGTTCCAACGATTTGTGCCAGTATCTTACCGCTACCGACCGAATGAACCCGGCTGTAGCAGAATATTATCGAAGTTTTCATCCCGCCATGTTCCGACTGATTGGATATGCGGCCCAGCCGTTTCTTTCAGAAGGGAAGGAGATTGGCGTATGCGGAGAAATGGGCGGCGATCCATTGAGCGCCGCAGTACTTATTGGACTTGGAATCACCCGGTTGAGCATGGGAGCGTCCTCGGTGCCGCATATTAAAAAACTGATCACGGGACTGTCCTATGAACGGGCAAAGGAAATTGCGCAGAAGGTGCAGCATACGGCGCTGGCGCAAGATGTCCGGAGGCTATTACAAGAAGAATTACAACAGCTATTATAATCACGAATCTTAGGAACAGGAGAAAGCATATGTATACAAAAACAGCTACTGTGAAAAATGAAACCGGGCTTCATGCCCGACCGGCCTCGGAATTTATCGCCTGTGCGAAGCAGTTTAAATCCAAACTATTGATAAAACTTCTTTCCAGCGGGGAGGAAGTAAACGCCAAATCCATCGTTATGCTCCTTTCATTGGGAGCAGGACAGGGAGAGCTTGTCCAGATCAGCGCCGACGGTGAGGACGAGACTCAGGCGGTGGATACCCTGGTGGATCTGATCCATTCTGGGTTTGGCGAATTATAAGCCCATACTCTCTCTAAAAGATATTACCCCACTCAAAGAAACATCTCCCCCAAGAAAGCCGAAAGGCCCTTTGCAAAAGCAAAGGGCCTTTCGGCTTTGTTAGTTATTATTTTTCTGAGGGCTTAGATGCGAACACAAAGGCCATAGCGTAAAAGGCCAAACAAAAGAGTAAAAATACTTCATAGCCATTAAACGCCAGATCATTATTTTTCTGCGTAAGATAACCCGCTACGTATCCGGCGCAGGTGGTAAAAGCTAGAAGAGAAAAAATAAGGCCAAAGGCAAATAACTGGCGGTAGGTTTTCGCAGTGGATAAATTTGCCGCTACTCTAGCATGAACGAACAGGAAAACCACCAGCGCAATTAAGGAGAGAGAGCAAAGCAACTGGTCGGAAACGCTTTGAATTGCGGTATATTCCATAAAAGAAGCCAGCAGGTGGTACAACTGCCAAACCAGCGGCAGCAGCATGGCAATTCCATTTACCGGGACAAGGGAACCGTCCTCTTGGCAGCGCATTCCCAGCAGGAGGAAAACTACGCCGGAGGCGATTCCGCACAGGCTAAATAGCAGCAAGGCAATATTAAACGGCGCGCCAAAATTAAAAGTTTCCCGAAAAACACTAATCATATCCGTCACAGATACAAGCTCCATGGCGATGCCGGTAAAAATAGCCGCGGCCCGCAAAGACGGGGAAAGGCCGACCGACGGGATTCGCTTTTCCGGCTTTATATAGGCACATATAAAGATACCGGCACAGGATGCCAACATAAGGATATTAAAAACGGCGACCACAAAATCGTATCCTTCATAAAACCCGCTGACCGGGTCCACAGAAAATATTTTCAACACCGCCCGGATAATGATACAGGCGATTGCCGAAAAAAGAAAGATAATTCTCGATAATTTATAGTTCATTAGAACCTCCAAGCCGGATGACGGCAAAATAACATACATAATATTATACCGCTTGACTTCGATAGAAGTCAAGCGGTACGCGTTTGCTTATCAGATTAATGTCTCTCCGAGAGAGGAATATACTCTTGTTCCTGAGCGATGGGCTTATAAGCGGGACGGATAATCTTTCCGCCGCTGCTGATCTCCTCCATCCGGTGAGCGCACCAGCCGGCAGTACGGGCGGTTGCGAACAAAGGAGTATGAAGCTCTTCCGGAATTCCCAACATCCGGTAAACCAGCCCGGAATACAAGTCTACGTTGGCGCACACCGATCGGTCGTTGCCCCATTTTTCTCTCAGAAGATCCGGCGCTAACCGTTCTACGGAATGCAGCAGTTTAAATTCCTTTTCATACTCAGTGCCGGTGGCCAATTTAATAGCATTGGCTTTTAGGATAGTGGCACGGGGATCGCTTTTTGTATATACGGCATGGCCCATCCCATAAATCAAACCGGAATGGTCACCCGCTTGCTTATTAATGATTTTTACTAAGAAATCTTTTACTTCGTTGTCATCGTCCCAGTTAGAAACCCCTTCCTTAATAGCGGTCATCATTTCACTTACTTTATGGCTGGCGCCGCCATGGCGAGGCCCCTTTAAGGAACCGATGCCTGCGGAAATAGCAGAATAGGTATCCGTACCGGAAGAGGTAAGAACACGGGTAGTAAAAGTGGAGTTGTTTCCGCCGCCATGCTCCACATGGAGTACCAGGCACAAATCCAGCAGATGGGCCTCTTCTTCCGTGAACTGCTTATCCGAACGAAGCAAACGCAGAATATTCTGGGCGGTAGAAAAATCCGGCCGGGGATTGTGCAGGTACATGCTGCGTCCATCGAACACTCTTTTTTTCACTTGATAAGCGGCAACCATAATAGATGGCATGCGGGCAATCAGTTGGATCGACTGCCGCATTACATTTTCAATGGAGGTATCCTCCGGATTGTTGTCATAAGTATATAATGCCAGCACACACCGGGAAAGAACATTCATAATATTCGTGCTGGGAGCTTTCATAATCATATCTTCTGTGAAGTTATCAGGCAGATCGCGGTATCTGGACAGCATAGCGGAAAAATGGTCCAGCTGTTTTTGGTTAGGCAGAAAACCCATCAGCAGCAGCCAGGCGGTTTCCTCAAAGCTATAGCGATTGTCTGTGGCACATCCATTGATAATATCGTGGATATTAATCCCCCGGTAAATCAACTCGCCGTCGATTGGCATTTTTTCGCCTTCATTGATCATATAGCCATGTACATTACAAATCTGGCTAAGTCCGGCCAGAACACCGGTGCCGTCAGCATTACGAAGGCCGCGTTTTACATTGAACCGGTCATAATAGGACTGGTCAAAACGGTTATATTTCTGATACTGTTCGAATAATAATTTAATATCCTTTTTAAACTCTTCATTGAGAGCTACCGTTGTTTCCAAGTTCAATTTCAGCATCTCCTTCTCTCCTAAAATGGGCGATCGACACAACACTCTTTCAATATGATACTTTTTATTGTACTGTACGTTGTAAAGAATGTCAATAGATTCCAATGTTAAATCAATGTAAAAATGAAAGTTTGAAAGGATAATCTTTCATAAATAGGATGGTATAAAAATGAGATACCGAGTGGCCACAGGGCTTTTATTTGCTATATTAATGTTCTCTATTCCATTGTTGGCATTATTTGGGACAAACTCGGATGTCCAGTTACTCCCTATACCTAATGTTCCGGTGCAAGAAATAGAAAATCAGACTGCAGACACGCCTCTACAAAAACCTCCACAGGCGCCTGCGGAAGATTTGCAGGTCTATCCAGAAAAAAATGCAGGGTTTGACATTTATGATCAGACCTCCGAAAAGGTATTCCATGTGGATAATATCACCTTTGTGCGGGGTGCTGTGGCTGCGGAGATGCCGCCTACTTTTCATAAGGAGGCGCTGAAGGCTCAAGCGGTCGCGGCCCATACATATGCTCTGGTACAAAAGGCGAACCATGAACAGGAACCGGACAAGACGATAAAAGAAGCGGACTTTTCTGCTGATCCAGAGAATTGGAAGGTATATACTACCGAAGAAATTTTTAAGGAAAGATATGGGGAATTGGGGGACGCCTATTGGAAAATGATCTGCGAGGCGGCGGACGAAGCGGCCGGTTACATCCTTACCTATGAGGATGAACCGATTGTGGCCGCGTATCATTCCATGAGCAGCGGTACTACCGAGGACGCCTCCAATGTGTGGACGGGAAGCGCCCCCTATCTGGTACCAGTGGAAAGTTACGGGGATACTCTGGCCCCGGATTATGAAAGTGCCGCGGTGTTTTCAGTGCAGCAGGTACAGCAGGTACTGACAGACGCATATCCAAAAATTCAGCTTCCCCAGGATCCAGCCCAATGGTTTGAGATCGTTCAGCGCTCAGAAGGAGGATATGTTACTAAAATGTATGCCGGCGATGTAGAGCTGGCAGGAAAAGATTTACGAACTCTATTGCAGCTGCGTTCGGCAGATTTTACCATCTCCTGTGACGGCAGCCAATTTACCTTCAATGTCAAGGGCTATGGACATGGGGTAGGGCTTTCCCAGTATGGAGCGGATTACATGGCACGTCAGGGGAGCAGCTTTGACGAGATATTACTCCATTATTATACCGGTGCGGCTCTGACGGCGCTGGTCAACTAAAAAAATCCCCCTCAGAAGCCTCTGAGAGGGATTTTATGTAGATTAAATTTGAATTAATAGTTTTCGTAAGACTGGGGTTTTACATCAACATCTTTTACCATGTGTTCGAACCAGATATAGAACACAGTTTTGCCCGGTTCCGCTACCAGAGAATGGTCCAGACCAGCCTCTACATAACTTAAGTCAAACTCTTTCTGCGGAACGGATTCTTTATCTACGGTATAGATAAAGTCAGATCCAGGCAGAGCATAGCTCCACTGAGCAACTTCCGGATGACCTTTTTCTTTGGTGCCTTCGCCTTCCGCGCGGACAACGCCCATCAGTACACGGGCCAGGTTGCCGGAATGGATTACCGTCCAGCTCTTAGTATGCGGGCCTTTGCAGCTCTGATCATACGGCTCTAACTGAGAGAAGGCTTTGAAGCTGGGCAGTACCATATGAGTATCTTCATACGCCAGTTTGTCGTTGTCGTTCATATCTACTACCATCAGTTGGATGACTAATTCTTCCGACGCATGAATAAAGAAAGGCTCGTTGTCAAAATCAGGAATATAAAAGCTCAGTTCAGTGATGTTGTAAGCCTTGCCGGTTTCACCAACATAGCCTTTGCCTGAAACAAAGCTGAACACCTGAATTTTGTCAGCGAACAGCTGAGGATGAACAGTGCAGCCAGCTTTCAGGATGCACTGATAGCTTTTTACCCAAGGATATACGCCTTTGAGAACCTCAGTCTGGGCATATCCGTCTTTGTTAAAGTCCATAGGGATGTCTTTTCTGCTGATAATATCGATTGCCATAACACTAACCTCTTTCTTAATTATTTCATTGGCCAGACATCTTCTGGCAGTTCGTTGGGATAACCGTCCTCGCAAAGTTCAAACCAGATATAATCCAGCTGTTCGCCTGCAAAGGATTCACTGCTGTGGGGAACGCCATGTCCGGTGTAAGAAACGTCTCCCTCTTCCATCACGACGGTGTCGCCTTCAGAAGTGTAAGTAAAGCGGGAGCCAGGCAGAACAAAATACCACTGTTCCAGGTCTGGGTGGGTATGGGTTCCGTTGCAGCTGGGGCCTTTGCCGAAGGTAGCGCCTACGCTGAAACGACCGAGGCTTCTGTGTTCTACCAAAGAACAGGACTGGGTGCCAGGAGCCTTAAAGTCTTCGTCATAGGTCCAGCCTTCGCTCATGAGGCGGAAACGAGGCAGGGTGATCGCGCCGGCTTTAATAGCAAGCTGATCGTATTTACCCATAGTAGCGATAATCTGAACAAACTCTAAGTCTTTGCCCGCATAGATAACAAAGTCATCTGTATCAAATTTAGGAACAAACACAGCGGCTTCGGTGATGTTATAAGCGCGCTGGCTGGTGGTTATGTAGCCGGTACCTTTCACGAAAATGAAAATCTGGCATTTGTCTTCAAACTTATACAGTTCCGGTTTCCAACTGGTTTTATCCTCCATGACACAGTAATTCAGTTTTACCTGGTCATAGGAACCAGCCAGTATTTCGGTGCGGGACAAGCCGTTTTCGAACTTGGGGGACAGATCTTTTCTTCTGCTGACAACAGTCTTTTTCATTGTAGCACTCCTCTTCTCAGAAAAATTTTTCACAATATTTCCAGCCTGAAAAACAGGCGACGGTCCACAATTGGAACTAGTTTCTCGAAATTATTGTTACTAGTTACAATTATAATAGGGCTATTGGAAAGAAAAGTCAAGGGCAATTTTTGAGTTTTGTGAATAGGTCTTAATATATAGGGGAATTGTTGTGGTATTTTGCTAATAGAGAATAAAAGACTTGTTGATACTAGTTACAAAAATATAAAAATTTTTAAGTGAAATACATGAAAATGCAGTAGATTCTTTGCATTTTTAAAACTCATGTGGTATGATAATCTGTAATATCGTAATCTATGAAATCGGCAGGAGACGAAGATGAATATCAAGGAAATCGCGAAACTGGCCGGAGTGTCTGTGGCCACGGTGTCCCGCGTCATTAATAATAACCCCAATGTAAGCAGCGCCAGCAAAGAAAAGGTGCTTAGCGTGATGGCGGAAAACAACTATACGCCCAACCTTTTCGCCCGGGGTCTGAATACGAAATCTATTAATACAGTAGGGATCCTCTGCCCGGACATCGGAGATGTAAACCACGCGAGAACAGTTTCTTCTTTGGAACATTCCCTGCGCGACAGAGGCTATGATGTTCTTTTGTGTTGTACCGGCAGACAGAGTAAATCCACCCACGAATATCTCCACCTGCTTTCCGATAAGCGGGTGGACGCAATCTTTATGGTGGGCTGTGCCGGGGAGGAAGACCCAGAACTTTCCGAATACCAAAAATCGGGCAAACGGGTGCCGCTTATTATTGTTAACGGATATCTTGATCTGCCTGGAGTATATTGTGTTCTGTGCGATGAACGCACCGCTATGTGCGATATGGTAAAAGAATTGTTTGAGCGGGGCTGCCGCAACATGGCGTTTATTGAGGACAGCGATACCTATAGCGCCTATCAAAAACGTCAGGGATTTCTGGACGGGATCAAATTATGCGGGCTTGCCCCCAATCCGAAGCTTCACATCCGGATAGACCCTTTTGTCCAGTCGGAGCTGTTTTGCACAAAATCTATTTTTTCCCAGCTGTTTGAGGCGGGGGAAAGGATAGACGCCATTTTAGCCGCGGACGACATTTTGGCCGTGGGCGCTTTGCAGGCTATGGTGCAGGCTGGACGGTCGTTTCCTATTATTGGTTTTAATAATTCGGAGCACGCCGTGTGCTGCACCCCGGCTTTGACCAGCATGGACAACCGGATCGATGTTCAGTGCAATATCGCTGTGGAGACCATGTTGGATATCCTTCAGGGAAAAGATGCCATCGATAAACTGGTGGTGTCCGCTAAATTGGAAGAACGGGAAACCTATCGCCGCGAATGAGCAGTTATCAAATGGAGTAAAAAAATAAGCGGCATAACAAAAGTGTTATGCCGCTTATTTTTTCAGTCCTTTCATCCGCTGGCTGAAATTTTTGCGAGGTTCCGTGTGCTCTTTTATTCTACGGAAATTTGCCCGGTGGCGCACCAATATAATAAATCCCATTCCCGCCGCTCCCCATACAGCTGAAACAGGATATCCAAACAGAGCGGTAACGATGGGAAAGGCGGCGGCTAGTACAGCGGAGCCTGCCGCCAGATAACCGCAGAGAACGACGATCGTCCCGGCCGCCGCCGCGCTGATGAGGCCAACGGCCGGGGAGAACAGCAGGGAGGCAGCGATGGTTACAGCGATCCCTTTTCCTCCATGAAATTTATTCCAGAAAGGCCAGCAGTGTCCGATACAGGCGCCCAGCCCCGCATACAGTGCCGCCTGCCGCCCAAGGGCGGGGAAAAGAACATACTGGCACAGCGCGCAGGCAAAGACCGTTTTCATTAGATCTCCCAAAAGCACCGCCGCACCCCAGCGGGCGCCGAAAGTGTCCGCGATATAAGCAGTGCCGGGATTGCCGGTGCTTTCCGAGGGCAATTTCCTGCCGGTTTTCAGCCAGACAAAAAGCTGAGCGGTAAGCAGACAGCCGAAAAAATAGCCCACGATGACACAGGCGAGCCGTTCTGCCATTTATTCTTTCCCCCCGGGCTCGTCCTTTTTTTCGGGGAAAATGGACAAGGCAGGCTCTTCATTTTTAATTTCCCAGTGAATCAGTACGGTTAAGGCGGCCCGCAAAGCGATAATTCCCGCTACAGTAAATATTTCTGTAATATCCCGTACCACAACGGTACGCAAAATCTCGCTTCCCAGCTTAAATTCCAGCCCCATGGCAAGACCTTTGGCAAGGTTTAAGCGGGTTAAGGGGTTGCGCCGGAGATAATCGTAAATCCCCCGTACCCCGGAGGCGATTACCACTAGCACTCCCATAAATTCGAACAATAAAATAGCGATGTCTACAATATAGTTCAGCAGTTCATGCAAAATATCCATTTGCAGCCCTCCTTACAATATCCCAATAAACGGCTGGATATAGCAATGGCAGGAAACCTGATGCTTCCTGCCATTATAGTGCTAATTGCTCCCGATGGTTATCTTTCTACGATAATAGTATCCGTGTTGCCTTTGCTGGCGCCTTTATCCATAATTTCAGTTACCAGGATTTTGAAAGCGTCAGAAGAATTGGTAGCTCCGGTTACGGTGTCCACTTTTTTAATCTCTTGTTTTTCCAGAAGCTGATTTTCTAACTCAGGGAAGAATTTTCCAGGATAAGTTCCGGATACGGGCTCCATATTTTCCTGATAGGATTCGTCCTCGCTTTTAAGCAGGCCTTCCTCATTGATGGAGTCAAAATTCACTTCAGTAATTTTGCCGTCCTTGATGGTCAGTTCTACAAAGTCTTTCCAGCCATGATCATCAAAACTGCTGAATTCCGCTTTGTAAGAGCCATCCTTCATGGAACTGGAACAACCAGCAAACAAGCTCAGGCACAACACAAGTGCTAAAAGAGCCACAAGAACTTTTTTCATTTACAAGATCCTCCTAATAGTGTTGAAAATGTGTGTTAATTATTTGACTATATTGTATTACGAAAATAGGAAATAGTCAATATAAAAGGTATGCCCAAATTATCTATGGGCAAAATTTCAGTAGAATATACATAAAGAAAACAATAGACACCATTATCCTGCTGATAATTATGTTATAATAACTCAGGAAATACTGGTATGTACTTATCTGTTTTCGGGCGGGATTGCAAATTTGATCGGAAGATGGGGGCTTATATATAATGAAGCTGAATGGGCGGCGGAAAACAGCGGCGATGATCAGTGCTGCTGGGATTATTATTTTGCTCATAGTCGCAGGGGTTTGCGCTTTTTTGCCAAAGGTAGAAACCGCAGACAGAATAGATTTTTTAATGGATACCTTTATCGAGCAGACGGTAGTGGGAAAACGTCCTCAGAAAACGATGGAAAAAGTTTATCAGGCATTGTTGGCTTTTGACAAAGAGTTGTCCCTCTATGATGAGAAAAGCGAAATAAATGAGATTAATTCCCACGCGGGGAAAGACTATGTAAAGGTGTCGAAGCGCACCTATGATCTGCTGAAGCGCTCCGCCCAGCTTTCGCAGCAATCTGACGATGCGTTTGATTTTACGATAGCGCCGGTGACTATGCTGTGGCACGACGCAAAAAAGCAGGGCGTTCCGCCCACGCAGCAGGCCATTGAGGAAAAGCTTGCCCTGGTGGACTGGAGCAAGGTGCTTTTTCGGGATGAGGACAATTCGGTGATGCTGGCGGAAAAAGGAATGGGGATTGACGTCGGCGGGATCGCCAAGGGATATGCCTGCGATATTGTCAAAGAGATTTACGAGCAGGAGAAGGTGGTTACCGGGACGATTTCCTTGGGTGGAAACGTGTATACCTATAAAACGCCCCAAGGACAGGAGGGATACCGCGTTGGGGTGAGAGATCCCTTAGGCGGGGAAAACGATCCGCTGATGGCGATTACGCTTACTGATTGTGTGTTGGCTACCTCCGGAGCGTACGAGCGCTTTTTTGAGTATGAAGGGGTATCCTATCATCATATTATTGATAAAAAAACTGGACGCCCGGTAGATTCCGACCTTCTGTCTGCTACGGCTATTTGTACTGACGGAGCGATGGCGGACTTTTTATCCACTACCTTTTATATCCTGGGCCGGGATGCGGCGCTGGATGCGATCCGGCAGCAAGAACTAAAAGAGACGCCGGAGTTTTATCTGGTGATTGTGGATCGGGAACAGAATATCTATATTTCTCCTTCTTTGATGGATAAAGTGGAATTTTTCGACGAAAAATCCGAGGAATATACTTTAGTTCCTGTAGTATAATGGAGAAAACACCTTATGCTCACATGTTAAAAATTAAACAGGAGAAAACCCGTCAAAACCCGTAGAAATCTGGATTTTAATATGGTATACTATAGGTCGGCCTTTTTATAAAAAGGGGAGAGAAGTATTTTTTACAGACGAGCATGGAAAAGCCTGCCTTCGGGCACGCTGTAATAAAGGGATTAAATAAAAGTGGCAAACAAGCAAATAAAATAGGGTTGGAGGTTGTGAGAAGTGAGTCTAATGAGGGCAAAGACATTAAAAGGCATCCGGATTGCCCATCACAAGAATACCGAAGACATGGAAACCGTAACAATGCCGGTACCTGGCAAAGTATACATTCCTATGTCGCAGCACCTGGGAGCTCCATGCAAATGTGTGGTGAAGCCAGGAGAACAGGTATTGGTGGGACAAGTTATCGGGGAAAGTCAGGGGTTTTTGTCGGCACCCATCCACTCCAGTGTTTCCGGCACGGTCAAGTCGATTGAAACTATGACCATGATGAGCGGAGAAAGCTGTGAGATGGCAGTGATCGAAACGGACGGAGCCCAGAGCGTTTCCCCCCAGGTGGTGCCTCCGGTAGTAACTTCAAAGGAGAGCTTTATTGAAGCGGTCAAAGCGTCTGGTCTGGTAGGCCTTGGAGGGGCCGGTTTTCCTACCTGGATTAAACTGAATATCAAGCCGGAACAGAAAGCGGATTACCTGATTATCAATGCAGCAGAATGCGAGCCGTATATCACGTCCGATTATCGGGAAATGCTGGAAAACGCCGACGATATTATAGCGGGCATGAAAGCGGTAAAAGAGTATATAGGCGTAGGTAAAGTGATTTTAAGCGTCGAGAATAATAAGCCTAAAGCCATTGAAATGTACCGGGAACTGGCGGCCAAGGGGGATTTTGAAGTCCATGTACTTCAAAGCAAATACCCCAAAGGCGCGGAAAAAGTGATTATCTACGATACGGTAGGACGCGTGGTTCCGGAAGGAAAGCTTCCCATCGACGTAGGCGTGATTGTTATGAACGTGGCTTCTGTAGGGTTTGTAGGGGGTTATCTGCGCACAGGGATGCCTTTGGTAAGCAAACGTCTCACCGTGGATGGAGCGGGAATTAATGAGAAGAAAAATGTTTTCGTTACTCTGGGGACTCCGATTTCCGAAGTGGCTCAGTTTTGCGGCGGAATGAAAGATACTGTGCGCAAAGTGCTTATGGGCGGACCAATGATGGGCGTTTCGGTGTTTGATGTGGACACACCGGTAGTAAAAAACAACAATGCAATCCTCTTCTTTGACGAAAAACAGGCTAAACAGCAAAAAACGACCGCCTGTATCCGTTGCGGAAAATGCGGAGCGGCATGTCCGGTCCATTTGATGCCGGCGGCGATCGAAAAAGCCTACGACGCAAAAAACAAAACACGCTTGACGGAGCTGAAAGTAAACCTGTGTATGGAATGCGGCTGCTGCTCTTATGCATGTCCAGCCCATAGAAAATTGGTGCAGGTAAACCGGATGGCCAAAAAGCTGTTGAGAGAAAAATAAGTAAGAGGTGTTTGACTTGAATGATAAATTGATCGTATCGCCGTCGCCTCATATCCATGGGGGAAGGACGACGCGCAGCATTATGCTGGATGTGGTGATCGCTTTGCTTCCTGCGCTGGTAGCGGCGACCGTCATCTTTGGGCCGCGAGCGTTTCTTCTGTCTGCGGTCTGTGTAATTGCCTGTGTGTTTTTTGAGTGGGCAATGTGCAAAATCTGTAAGGACGAGAATACTATCGGCGATTTAAGCGCTGTGGTGACCGGCCTTCTGCTGGCTTATAACTTGCCGGCGACTCTGCCGATTTGGATGGCGGTGGTGGGCTGCTTCTTTGCGATTGTAATTGTAAAGGAACTGTTCGGCGGTATTGGCCAGAACTTTGCCAATCCAGCGCTGGTAGGGCGCATCGTGCTGTTTGTTTCTTTTTCCTCCGCGATGACTACCTGGGTAAAACCTTTTTCGTGGAAATATGCCACTTCGGATATCATGACCACTGCTACTCCCCTGGGCCTTATGCGCAGCGGGCGCTGGACAGAATACAGTGACCTGTTTTTGGGCACTGTGGGCGGATGTTTGGGCGAGACTTGTGCTTTCGCGCTGATTTTAGGCTTTGTTTATCTGGTGGTACGCAAGGTGATCAGCCCGACTATTCCGTTGGTTTATGTGGCTACTGTAGCGGTAGGAGCTTGGCTGGGCGGCCAGGACGTCATGTTCCATGTGCTCAGCGGCGGCTTGCTTTTAGGCGCAATTTTTATGGCCACCGATTATACTACTTCTCCCACTACCCGTTGGGGAAAAGTGATCTTTGCGTTGGGCTGTGGAATTATTACCATTGTGATCCGACTGTTCGGTTCTTATGCGGAAGGAGTCTCTTTCTCCATTCTTTTGATGAATATTGTGACCCCGTATATTGAAAAAGCTACCTTCCCGAAGGTGTTGGGAGGTGAAGTACAGTCATGAGTAAGACAAAAGAAATTGTGATGCCAGTTGTGGTATTAGGACTAGTATGTTTGATTGTTACTTCTTTATTGGCGGTAACCAACTATTTTACCGCCCCTATTATTGCTCAGGCGGCCGTAGAAAAAGCCAACGAATCCCGCCGGGTAGTGCTGCCTGAAGGGGATAGTTTTACTCAGGTTGTCTATGAAGGCATGGCTATGAGCGAACTGGGGATTTCCGAGATTTATCAGGCGGATAACGGCGCAGGGTATGCTGTTACCGCAGTAACCTCTGGTTATGGCGGGGATATTTCCGTGATGTTTGGCATTGACAATGAAGGCGCGATCGTAGGCGTTGAAGTGCTGGAGCATGGAGAAACCCAGGGACTGGGCGACCGGATTGCCACAGTGGATTTTAAAGGCCAGTTCATCGGAAAAAGCGGTTCGCTAAACCTGGTAAAGGGGAGCGCGTCGGGAGAGAATGATATTGTTGCGCTGACCGGGGCGACAATCTCTTCCACCGCTATGACAAACGCGGCGAACTGTGCTCTCGAAGCGGTCAATTTAGTAAAGGGGGCGCAGTAAGATGAGTAAGAACGGCACACAGAAAATGTCTAATTTATCCATTTTACTCAACGGTATTATTAAAGAAAATCCGGTAATGGTTTTGCTGCTGGGAACCTGCCCGTCTTTGGCGGTCACTACCATGGCAAGCAACGCTATCGGCATGGGGCTGGCAACGACCTTTGTGCTTATTGGTTCCAATGTAGTAATCTCCCTGATTAAAAACGTTATCCCTAAGACAGTGCGTATTCCGTGTTATATTGTGGTAATCGCGGGATTCGTTACGATTATCAAACAGCTGATGATGGCGTATGTTCAGCCGCTGTACGTAGCTTTGGGTGTGTTTTTGGACCTTATTGTGGTAAACTGTATTTTGTTGGGACGCGCGGAAGTGTTCGCCAGTAAAAATACCGTAGGAGCGTCCTTCTTTGACGGTCTTGGTATGGGACTTGGCTTCACCCTTTCCCTGCTTGCTATCAGCAGCGTACGCGAACTGCTGGGAGCGGGCACTTGGATGGGAATTACCGTTACAGCCAATCTGTTTGACCCTATCGGTTTCTTTACCACTCCTGCGGGCGGATTCTTTGTCTTTGGTATTTTGATTGCCCTCGTAGGTATTTTGCTGAGAAAACAGGGCAAAACCCCGAGAAAATCCTTTGGCTGCGGTTCCTGCCCGGCGGCGGGTACCTGCCAGAACAGACAGGAGGGCTGCTGACTATGGAACTTGCAAAAAATTTATGTATTGTATTGTTCAGCGCTATCTTGGTAGATAACTTTGTACTTTCTAAATTTATGGGGATCTGCCCTTTTTTGGGGGTCTCCAAAAAGCTTAGCTCTGCTTTCGGCATGAGCTGCGCGGTAACGTTTGTAATGGTCATGGCCACTGCGGTTACCTGGCCGGTATATACTTACCTGCTGGCGCCTAACGGGCTTGGCTATCTGGATACGATCACCTTTATCCTGGTAATTGCGGCGTTTGTACAGTTGGTGGAGTTTGCACTGAAAAGATATATTCCAGTGCTGTACAATACTTTAGGGGTTTATCTGCCGCTGATTACTACCAACTGTGCGATTTTGGGCGTTACTTTGCTTAACATCAAAGACGGCCATGATTATATCGCATCCTTGGTTAACGCATTGGGCGGCGGACTTGGCTTTTTACTGGCTATGGTTCTGTTTGCCGGGGTGCGTACCCGTATTGAAGGCTGTAAAATCCGCAAGGCGTTTGAAGGCCTTCCCATCACTTTGATTTCCGCGTCGATTGTGGCGTTGTCCTTTTTGGGATTTGGCGGCGTAATCGATGGAATCTTCAAATAAGAAAGGCGGGGAAGAAGAATGTTTAATGATATTATACTCCCTGTCCTTATACTGACAGGTATCGGCCTGGCCGCCGGCATTATGCTGGCGCTGGCGTCGAAATTTATGAGCGTTCCGGTAAATGAGAAACTGGAGCAGGTCCGTGGCTGCCTGCCCGGAGTAAACTGCGGCGTATGCGGCTATGCGGGCTGTGACCAGTATGCAAAAGCGATTGTTGAGGACGGAGCGAAAACCAACCGCTGTGTTCCTGGCGGCGACGAAACCTCCCGCAAAATCAGCGAGGTGTTGGGCGTAGCTTATCAGGACGTAGAGGAAAAAGTGGCGTTTGTGGCCTGCAAAGGATATTGCGATGTCACCAGCGATAAAATGGATTATCAGGGGATACAAACCTGCCGTGCCGCCAGCCAGCTCTTCGGCGGGGAAACCAGCTGTGGTTATGGCTGTCTTGGTTATGGGGACTGTGCCCAGGCTTGCCCCAGTCATGCGATTGATGTAGTCAATGGCGTGGCGGTGGTGCGTCCGGAAAAGTGTATCGGCTGCTCCATCTGCGTAAAGGTTTGCCCTAAGAGTTTGATTTCGGTATATCCTTTGACAAAACCAATCCATGTTTCTTGCCGCAATAAGGACAAGGGTGCAAAAACCCGCAAGGTTTGTACCAATGGCTGTATTGCGTGCAGAAAATGTGTTTCCGTATGTCCTACGGAAGCAGTTAAAGTAGAGGACAACCTGGCTTATATTGATCCGGAAAAATGTATTTCCTGTGGGAAATGTATGGAAGTGTGCCCGGTACATGTTATCGACCATTTCCATCCCACCTGTGAAAGCAGATAAGTACAGAGGCTGAAAAACCCCCGGAAGAAATTTTTCTTCCGGGGGTTTTATCTTAAGGGAAAAGATCACAGAAAATAGGGAAAACGCTATAATAGATAGTGATTAAGATTGTTAGAGGAATGAACAAAAATAAAGCAGGAGAGATTTGGGCGTGAGGATTATTATTGGCAATATTATATCGCTTGTCGCTGCATTGTTTCTGGCCGCCAGTTGTCTTGTTAAAAACAAGCGGGGAATTTTTCTTTGCCAGTTTATGGAATGCGTCCTGCTGGCTATCTCTTCGGTACTTTTTGGATCTCTGGCGGGAACGACTACCTTATTGCTTAGTGCGGTGCGCAATTTAATAGTAGCAAGGGAGCGCTATACCAAGCAAATGATGTACATATTCCTAGTACTTACCATAGTTGCCGGTATCCTGGCTAACAGCCGGGGGTTATTGGGGCTAATGCCGGTAATCGCTACGGTGGAATATACCATCTGCTGTTACTACATCACCGGGATAAAAGCGATAAGATGCAGTATCTTTGTGAACATGGCTATCTGGATTGTTTACTCATTTTTAATTTTAGACTTCTCCACAGCTATCAGCGATTCCATTATCCTGATAGTAGATCTGGCGGCTATTGTAAAGATGCACCACAGTGAAAAGGCTCTGCTCAGTGAAGAATAAAACGAAAAGGCGGACTGTATTTGTATCCGCCTTTTTTATTTTGCATTCATGGGTTCCCCTCTTTCGGCCAAAGCTGGGCGAAGAGAGTTTTTTCCCTGGGTGTCAGCGTTTACCAGCAGAGAGCTAGTAAGTAAAAGGATGGCGATAAGCCCAATTGTCAGTTTGCGCAGTGTCATACTTACCACCTCTTACAAAATTAGGTTCTTGAGATTAGTTTTACCAGGAATATGAGGAAAAACCAAAAAGCGCCGTAAATTTACGGCGCTTTTTGCGTTGCTAGTCATTCTTTTGAGCCTGTTTTTTGAGTTGGTTGAAAAAAACACTGGCGCCGGCAGCCAGAATACCTTGGGTAATAGAAATAAAAATTCCCATTGCCAGATCCTGGGGCAGCCGCATCGGAGTGGTTGCGAATACCCATAATGCCGCGAGGGTAATGCTCACTGCTCCTAAAATAGAAGGGATCAGGCTATCTTTGATCTTAGAGGCTTTTACTGCCAGTCCGGTGATGTAGAGGACAGGAATCAGCACAAGCAGTTCCGGTTTGATATAATCCTGTATATTCAAAATAATCCCCCTTTAACACACATCTGTCAAATATATATGAGCAGAAGTTTTTTTTAAATACTCTGCAGTACGATTTGCCCACGGAAAGCGTCATGAGAATACATAAGGGCGTCCCCGTTGGGAAGGCGGTGGATCTGATAGTCGATAGTGCCGTATTTGCCTTGTTTCTCCCTTACAACTTCAGCAACAATCCACTGATATCCTAAATTATGTGCTGCGGCGGGTAGATGCAGCTGGAAACGAAGTCCATTTTGGGAAAAATCAGAGGGAGAAAAGGTCTTTACATAGAAACTGGAACTGTCGCTTCCGCCGATACGCACAACGCTGCTGTTGAGCTGGGCGGAAAGCTGTCCGCACGAGTGCAAAACCCCACTAAGCTTCTCCATAGCTCACCTCGCCGCAAACGGTAAATGTACTCGGGGGAACAATAGTGTTTACATCCCCGTTTTCCAGTGTCAGCTGGATATCGTATACATAATTTCCAAAGGGAAGGCTCTGAGTATCCTCAGGCTCAATAATCACCTGGCCGCCGGTGATTGTCTTGTGGATGAGGTACTCTGTATCGGTCACCGATTTTTTTACGCTGAATACCATAACGTCCCCAGATGCGGGGGAATAGGGACTTCCGTCCTGGTTTTGCACAGAAACGGTAAATCTGCCGGTATCCCCACGGGTAAGTTCCATGGCGCTGCCCGCAATAATTTGAAACATAGACTTCCTCCTTTTATGGAATATGGGGTGCTCTTACTTCAAAAGTAAACTACAAATTGTAGATTGTCAATTGACTTTTCGACTAATTGTAGATATTATTAAATTGCTACATTTTGTAGATTGTGATAAAGGGATTATGCCAAAGGGGGAAGTTACATGATTTCAGAACGTCTGCGCGCGCTTCGCAGAGAAAAGGGTAAGAGCCAGGCTCAGGTTGCCCAGGAGTTGGGACTTGGGTATAAACGGTACAATCATTATGAAACCGGCCGCAGAGAGCCGGACCCGGAACTGCTCAAAAAAATGGCAAATTATTTCGAGGTAAGCACCGATTATCTTTTGGGAAATGAGGCGGTGCTCGCCTTTGCAAAAGCGGATTTAAAAGACCTTCTTTCAGTGGAAGGACTTTTATTTGATGGGGTTCCAATGACGCCTCAGGAGAGAAAAAGCGTTTTAGACGCAGTTGAGACCGGGCTTTCGCTCGCCAGACGCAAAGGGAGCTAAGGTTTCGTTAAGAAAGGGTGGGGAAAGGTTGACAAACCTATAAAGAATATGATAGCATGACCGTGTAACGTGGGGGAGTAGTCGGCTCGTTGCGAGCAGTTAAATCAACATTACCCGGTGGGATGTCCGCCCTGGTTTAGCTTTAAATGACAAGACCTGTGTTCTTTGGGGGAACACAGGCCTTGTTTTTTAATGATATTAAGTAAAAATTGAGTAGAGGGAGTATGACAGATGGAGTTTCTGTTAAGCGGTATCATGTCGATTACATGGCAGCAGATCGTAATGTATGTAATCGGCGGAATTTTGATTTATCTTGCGATCTGCAAGGATTTTGAACCGGCATTGCTGATGCCCATGGGCTTTGGGGCGATTTTAGTCAATCTTCCCATGTCTGGGGTGTTGGATCAGCTGATGGTTTCTGCCACGGGAGAAACCATAGGGGAGGCTCACGGGATTATCCAATGGCTTTTCGAAGTGGGGATCGAAGCGTCAGAGGCGCTGCCAATTTTGTTGTTTATCGGTATTGGAGCGATGATCGATTTTGGGCCTTTGCTTTCCAATCCAAAAATGTTTATTTTCGGCGCTGCGGCGCAGTTCGGTATCTTCTTTGCCATTGCGGCGGCTACCCTGTGCGGATTTGATTTGCAGGATGCGGCATCCATTGGTATTATTGGCGCGGCGGACGGCCCCACTTCTATTTTGGTTTCCCAAATTTTTGGATCAAAATATGTGGGAGCGATTGCAGTAGCCGCTTATTCGTATATGGCGCTGGTGCCAATTATCCAGCCCCTTGCGATTAAACTGGTGACAACCAAAAAAGAACGGATGATCCGGATGCCTTACAATCCTAAAAGCGTAAGCAAAACAACCCGGATTTTATTCCCGATTATTGTTTCTATTATTGCCGGATTAGTGGCGCCTATGTCCGTGTCCTTGGTAGGATTTTTGATGTTTGGAAATCTGCTGCGGGAATGCGGCTGTTTAACCCGGCTTTCTGAAACTGCACAAAATGAACTTGCAAATCTGATTACCCTCCTTTTGGGAATTACCATTTCCTTCAGCATGAGGGCGGAACAATTTGTTGCGGTGGAAACAGTTATGATTATGTGTCTGGGATTGGTAGCTTTTGTTATGGATTCTGTTGGCGGCGTGCTGTTTGCCAAATTGATGAACCTGTTCCTGAAAGAAAAGATCAATCCGATGATCGGTGCGGCAGGAATTTCAGCCTTTCCTATGTCCGCTCGAGTAATCCAGAAGATGGCGCAGAAAGAGGACCGCCAGAACCACCTGCTGATGCATGCGGTGGGCGCCAATGTATCTGGCCAGATTGCATCGGTAGTAGCGGGGGGAATTATCCTGTACCTAGTGCCGATGATGATGTGAGGAGGAAATGACAATGAGTGCACAAGTAATGGAAAATTTTTATAAAGCCTTAGAATTAATGGGAAAAGGAATGTTGGGCATCTTTGTAGTTATCCTGGTCATCACCCTGGTGGTAGTACTGCTGACAAAGGTCGGCGGAGTGAATAAGAAAGCGTCTCAAATGGAATAATCAAAGAGAACAGAGGATGTCCTCAAAAATTTTTACATGAAGCTGCTCATCCTTAACAATCCGAGCAAGGGAAGCGCTGACACAGGGGTCTTGGACAGACTGAGCCTGTTTGGTATATATCTCCACCGCGTGTTTTTCCGCGGATAAATTTGCATGCAGCAGACTGTGCAAATCCTGGGTATAATTTATCATATTAGCATTCCAAGGAGCACATTGGCAGTTTTGGCTTACTTGATACTTTGGGAGCTTTCCCAGCAGGAAGACCAGCTGTCCGAATGTATTAAAATGTCTCATTTCCACCTGGGAAATTCGCAGAAGAAGGGTCGAGAGCTGGGGACAGCTTTCCTTTAAAATCCAGCTTTGATAAAGATACTGGTTGATCGCTGTCATTTCGCTGTTTATTGCAGCCAAATTGTTTGACATCATTTGAGCGTAAGCGGAGTTTGGCCGGGTAGCGGCAATAGGGGGATAAGGATCCTTAAGGGCGACAGCAATGGAATCTGGATTAAAACTCAGCATAAAATGACCTCCTTCGGATGATAGTACCTTTATTTATATGCGATACAGCAAGGCTATAGCACTAAGAAAGCACAAAAAAGGACGGAAACAGGAAAAATCCTGTTTCCGTCCTTTTTCATACTGAGGATAGCTTAACAGCCGCTATTCATAAGATTTTCGGCGCATTTACGCAGGTCTGTCTCGTTTGAAATCTTCACACCGCTTTGTTTAATATTTTCCTGTACATAGATAGGCAGAGATTGAAAAAAGGGGTTGCTATCCAAATTCTGAGAAAAAGTATTAACATCAGACATACTATCACCTCGCTGACAGTGTGTGTAGAAAACCGGCAATTATTCCAGGGAGAATTTACAAATTTATCAACGAAAAAAGATAAGTTTAGCTATCCATGAATTGGTAAATTTTATTTAAAAAAAGAGACGGATGAATTTTTCATCCGTCTCCCTTTTTATTATCATGGTCTCAATCCTCGTTCTAATCGTCGTCATCTTGGTCATCATCTTGGTCATCATCTTGGTCGTCATCTTGGTCATCGTCATCTTGGTCATCGTCATCTTGGTCATCGTCATTCTGGTTATCGTCATCTTGGTCGTCGTCATTCTGGTCATCGTCATCCCAGTCATTGTCATCTTGATCATCGTCGTCGCTATCATAATTGCCGTTCAAACGATCATCGTCTCTGCTCTCCTTTACCAAGGTGGATGGTAAGGAAGATGCTATTCCTGCCATGGTCTGCTGTTGGCGATCATCATCGTCATCATAGTCGTCATAGTCATCGTCGTCGTCATCACCCTCGAAAGCGTCTTCGATTACATCTTCCAGGTCATCTAAATCATCTAGCTCATCAAAAACAAGGCCCTGTTTTGCGGCTATGGTCAAGATATCTTCTAGCGGCATTTCACTCAGAGATTTTTCCGAAAAGGAAGGTTCTTTTTCCAAAAGAGAATCTACCAGCTGCATCTTTCCCGCAGAAACACTATACTGGGCCGCTCGCTGACGGGAAGCTTCGTCCACTGTGAGATTTTGATGCACAATCCGGGGATGAATATCTTTGGCAAGCAAAGTATTATTGATACTTTCTGAGAGCCGGATTTTCAGCTGATCGCCCCGCACGTTATCCCGACAGTTGACAGAGAGTAAAACCGCTTTGTTCTGGGCGCTGATATATCCGTCGTTGGCCATATCGGAAAAAAGGGAGCTTAAAGCGTCGTCCAAATTCCACCCCCGGTATTTCCGTCCTTCTAGAAGCGCAATGGCATCATCATTAAGCCCTTTTACCTGTAATACCTGTTCATGACGGTTGGAAGTGATCTCAAAACTGGGATTGACATCCAACGCGATAATGCTGTCGATCATGCCATACTGCATAAACCAACCGATTCCCGCCATAAGAACCACTGCGGCAAAAGCGATTGTTAGTTTTGCTATTCGGCTCTGAGTTTTTCTTCGGGAGGGAAGCTCTTGACGGGTGATATAATCATGTTCTGTCATTTTGTTTACTGGCTGATGCGCCAGCTGCTCAAAGGAAGAATGGGGGAGCTGCTCTATTGAATGCTTTAAGGATTGTTCTATTTTTTGCTTCATAAAGACACCCCCTGTCCCAATAGATATATTTTTAGTTTTTTTAAAGCTCGATGATACCGTGATAAGGCAGTAGAAAGAGGAACTCCAAGACTGGCGGCAATCTCCCGATGACGCAGTCCGGAAACTGCATGGAGAAGAAGTATTTGGCGATCCTCTTCCTCCAAAATATCAAGTGCCGCTTCCAGTATCATTCGATCGGTGCGGTCAGTAACATAATGAAACTCGTCCTCTTCCACTGCCAGAAAATCATCTGTAACAATCGAATGATTTTTTTGTCTTAGAAAATTACGGGAAAGATTTTTGGCAATTGTAAAAATCCATGCCAAGGGTTTTCCCAGAGGTTTATAAAGGTGGGCGGCCGAACGAACTTTCAAATATGTTTCCTGTACGATATCCAGGGTATCTTCCGGATTTTTTACAATAGAAAGCACATAGGAATACACCGCCCGTTCTGTTAACAGATAAAGCTGTTCGAAGGCCTGAGGGTCATCTGCTTCCCCGATTTTCTGCAGTAGGGTTTCGTCGATTTTAAGTTGCCTTGTACGATCAGGAGGAGCGGCCTGCTCTGCCACCATAAAGAATAGCATATTTTTCAATCCTTTCCGTTTTCAGGAAAATTTAGCGTAGGAAACCATCCTTTTAATAATGGCGCAAGCGGCCTGATTTTTCAAGATGCGACACGATATTTTACTTAAATTTTACATTCAGAAAAACGCAGCCATTGTCGCTATTGTCTCAATCATCGTGATCATCGTACTGGTCGTCATCGTCGTCGTACCGGTCGTCATCATCGTCGTACCGGTCGTCATCGTCGTACCGATCGTCATCGTCGAACCGGTCATCATCGTCGAACCGGTCGTCATCGTCATATTGGTCATTATAATCATCCAGTTGGTCTTCCAGCTGTTCATAACGGGGGTCTTGGTACATATCATCCAGATCATCCAGCTGCTCTTCCAACGCTTCCAAAGATAGATTATGCTCTTTGGCATAATCTATCAAATCACTGACGCGCATCTCTGCCAACTGTTGTGCCGTCAGGGATTGATCTCCAAGCAAAAGCTGTTCAATCATTGCCATTTTACCTGTGGAAATATGGTTTTCCTTAGCGGATTTGCGCAGGTTGTCATCAATGTGGATATCTTGGCCTATGACATTTGCCTTAATTTTACATTGGTCCAAATAAGAGGCGATTCTGTGGTTTACTTTATCAAGGGTATCCTGGGAAACATTTTTGTCGCTGACTGTTATAAGGATATCATTATCCTTTTCTCCAGTGAGATATCCGCCGAAGATCATACGATCGACCAAATCCTCAATGACGTCATCCAGATCCCTGTCATCAGGCCGGTAGTTTTCCAATATTTTAGCGGCGTCGTCATTGGAAGCGGTGATAGAAACTACCTTGTCCAGACGGTTGGTTTCTAACTCAAAGCTTGGATTAACATCCAACGATACATAATTGGAAGGCGAAAGATAAAACCAGGCGATGCCAGCCGCCAAAATTACAGCCCCTAAAACAACAGATATGGCGATAATAAGCTTTTTATTTGTGGTGATAACATGTGTCATAAGTCAAAACTCCTCTATAAAAATGATATTGATTTGGGCCCTTACACTTATATAACACATGAAAAAAAGATTTTATCGCACAAAAAATAAAAATTTATAAAAAAATTGTAAAACAGTATTTTGTATTCGGGGGAAACTTGGGGATAGCTGTCATTTGATGCGAAACCATAGATCAAAGTGTTCAAACTTACTAGCATCGATTTTATATCTTGTCTCATACCACAGAAAAGGGACCGTCTATTAGGCGGTCCCTTTTTTAAAGAATACATTCCATATATAAAAGATACTGTTGTGCCTGCAAAAAGTTGGGAGCAAGCCGAAGGGTTGTGAGCACGCTCTAACTAAAAAAAGTTGGAGCAAGCGATACATCGCTTGCTCCAACGTGGAACATCGTAACACTATGGATGCCGAAACTTCCAGGTTTGCACCCAAAACCAAATCGAAGCCCAGCGAAGCGGGTTCGATTTGGAAAGGAGGAGCAGCGGCGTGAGCGCGCTCTGACTTTTGTAAAAAAAGTCGGAGCAAGCGATACAGAGCTTGCTCCGACGTGGAACATCGCAACACTATAGATGCCGCTTTTCTTTAAGCATGTGCCAGAACACAAATCATAATTCAATTATTTATTCCTCTATTTGTTCTACTTTTGCTGTCATAACAATATCCATGCCATCATACAAATAGTGGTCACACAAAATACATATATCATCTAAGGGCCCAATCTCAATTGGTTTGTCCAATAATTGAAGGATTCTCTGGTTATCTGTATTAATGATAAAACGTCCTTCGTTCTGGTCTTTGAACCGAATATGTTTTACAGCTAATTCCATAGGGCTTTTCTGCCCAAAGTCCCACCAACCAAATTCACCATACTGATCAAAATCAAAATAACTAACTTTAGTTTCTATAATTTCGCGGTCAAGCAAACCGATTTCTATAAGTTTATGGACTAATCTTCGCTTAAACTCCGGGTAGTCTTCAATAACAATGAGGACTGGTCTCTCATCTTCGGGCAACTTTTGAACTTCTTCTGGAGACATATTATCAGCAAAGTCTCTAAAATATGAGTATGGAATAGATGTTTTCAACTTTTGAATACCTGGTTCTTTCGGACATATGAACATACTGTTTTTTAAATAATATAAGCAAAAGCAGGGCAAGTGCATATCCCGTCTTCTTTTTAAATAGATCCTATTGCCATTCTGAATCTTTAAAAGATCAGTGTAATAGCTGTATTTTCTTAAAATAGGAAGTGAATTCTCAAAATCCCAAATATTGAAAGTCGCCATTGTTCCTTCAAGGCGATCGCCTCTGCCATCACCGTATTTTTCTTCATACTCAACCCATGAACTCGGTGTACTAAATTTGATCTGGCCGCAGTTCAAAAATGTGCGCGCATATCGCATTTTTGTACAGCGCAACACCATTGAAAAAGCATCCGGATTTCCCCAACAGTTATCGTTCATAAATTACACCACTGCCTTCTTGATAATTTTCTGCAGAAGTCCCCGGCAGCCTTCCTCCACATCCCGCCAGGTCGTGTCGAAATCGTCGGTATACCACGGATCGGCCACCTCGCCGGGGCGGTCGGTAAAGTCCATCAGCAGGTGCATCTTGTCGGCAAAATCGCCGCCGCAGATCCGGTACATACTCCGCAGGTTGGCTCGATCCATGCCAATCAGAAGGTCGTACTTCTCGTAATCGCTGTTCAGAAGCTGCCGGGCTCGTTTTCCGGAACAGTCGATGCCATGCTCGGACAGCTTGCGGCGAGCCGGCGGATACACCGGATTGCCAATCTCCTCGGTGCTGGTAGCCGCCGACTCGATTTGAATGCTCTGCTCCAGACCGGCTTTCTTCACCAGATCCTTCATGATAAACTCGGCCATCGGGCTTCTGCAAATATTGCCGTGGCAGAGAAAAAGTATCCTGATCATGCTCCGTACACTCCAACTCATTACTATCGCACTCAGTATAGCACGGAACCTCAGATTCGTCGAGTTGGATTTCCAGATGGGCGGCAGAATCGATTTTTCTCTGGAGTTCTGCCTTTGACCAGCCGAAACGGTCAGCGGCACGAAGATACCAGCGCCGCTCATCCGGCTCCATGTCTGCTTCCAAAATGACTACATTCTGGGTCCAACTGATCTCCATGGCCAGGGCCAGCAATTCGGGGGTGTTCTCATACATCCGATAGAACTCCCGCATCCGGCGAAGGTTGCGCGGGGAGAAGCCGGAAGCATCGGGGAAACGGCTGTGCAGGTGTTCGGCTGCGGCCACAGCCGCGCCTTTCTCAGGCCGGGAACAGACAATGCGGCCCAGTTCGCAGCAGAGTTTCATCTGGGGCAGCTCAGCGTTCAGCGCGGCGTCCAGGGCTGCAAACATGGCGGAATAATCGATATTTTTGCGGATGTTCATGGCTTCTCCTTTCCGGCAGAACCTGCCTTATTTAGAAACAGGCCAAAGAGAAGCACAGGAGGCGCCTCCTGCGTTTCTCTTTGGCCTGTTCACACCACTTGTACCATCTGCTCCCAGAGCAGGACGAAGCGGTCGTCGATGATTTTGTTGTCGTGGTAATGTCCGAACAGCCAGTAGTGGAACTTGGCTCGTTCTTTGACTTCCTCCAGGAAGCCGGTCAGGTGGTCGTGAACATATCCACCGTTTCCCAGTATGTCCACGATGCTGTTTGGGGCGCAGTGTGTGATCACATAGTCCATCTCATAGTGAATGCTTTCCAAGCTGTGCCGAGCTTCCTCATACTCGGATTTATCGGGAAGCTCTTGTTTCCACCAGGAGTGGTGGTTGACCCGGAATCGGGCGCCCATTCTGCGAAGGGCCCAGTATTGTTCTTCGTAATCGGGTGCTTTGGGGTTCAGAATACCGTCCTCGATATCATGGCTTCTGGCACCGCCCATGGTAAAGAAGGAGTATCCTTGCAGGTCAAAGACCTGCCCGCGCATCAGGTGGATCACATGAGGCCGGATTCGCTGAATCTTTCCGCCGTTCCATTCCTCTGTCGGGTATTTTCTCAGCAGGTCGAAGTTTTCATGGTTGCCGCTGATGAACAGCGTGGTAAAGGGCAGATCCTCCAGCCAGTCCAGATTCCGCTCCTCCTTCTTGCCCCCATCCCATACGCCGCCAAAATCTCCGCAGATGATCATATGGTCTTCCTTGGTCATTCCGGCCTGCTCGGGGAAGTGTTCGGGTGCAAACCGCTGGAAGTTGCCGTGGGTATCGCCGGTTGCGTAGATCATTTCGGTTCACCTTCTTTTGCCTATTATATCATATCCTGTTCCACCTGGATGCCGCCGCGGAGGAACACCGTGATTTTCTCCGCTGAGTTGACCTTGACCGTATCCACCAGCTGCCGGATGAGAGCTTCATCCCATTCGCTGATGTGGGTGGACGCCTGAGCCATCGCGGCAGCCGCATCTTCAATGCGCCGTACAGCCTGAGCGTTGCTCTGACGCTGTTCTTCAATCAGGGCTCGCTTTTCTTTTAGTACGGCAGCCTCATTCATGATAGCTCTCAGTTGGGCGGTGCAGGCGGTGGCATCCTCAGCTCGGGCGGATTCTGCCACCAGCTCACGGGTCTGGTCGTTCAGCTCGCCCAGCCGCCTTTCAATATCGGCAAGACTCATGCTCTCGCCGGGAACCGGAGCCAGCTCCATTTCCATGGCGGAGGTGATTTGCCGGATCAGCGTACTCTTTTGACTCATGACGGAGTTGATTGCGGCGAGGATTGCCTTCTGGAGCGGTTCCTCGTCCAGCGTTGGTGAGTTGTGGCAGTACTTGGTGCCGTAGTCCAACCGGCTGACACAGCGCCACACGATGCGCTTCCTGCCTTGCTTGGACCAGGTGCAGCGGCGGTACAGGGTGCCGCATTCGCCGCAGATAAGGCGCTCCGACAAGGCGTATTTGCTGGCATAGGATGTCATCCCCGTGGGGGCATTCTTTTTGGAAGGGCTTTTCCCGGCACTGCGCCGCGCCATCTCTGCCTGTACCGCATCGAAGGTTTTGCGCTCCACGATGCCCTCATGATGGTTCTGCACCAGATACATGGGGAGCTGCCCCGTGTTGCGGATGACCTTGCGGCTGATGCAGTCGCTGATGTAGGTCTTCTGGAGGAGGACATCTCCGCAATACTTCTCATTGGTCAGGATGCTTCGGATCGCCGTGATCGTCCATTGGGAGCCGCCGGTCACATTGGGGATCTGCTCCGCTTCCAGCCTGTCTTTGATCATCCGAAGGCTGGCTCCGCTCAAATACTGGTCATAGATCGAACGAACCACATCTGCTTGCTCCCGGATGATTTTCGGCTTGCCGTCCTCGCCTTTTTCATAGGCGTACAGCCGGTTATACTGTATGATTGTCTTTCCCTCGCGCATGGCCTGCCGCTTACCCCAGCGAACATTGGCACTGATGCTCTCGCTTTCTGCCTGAGCGAAGGCTCCAAGCATGGTGATGAGGATCTCGCTGTCGGCTTCCAGCGTGTTGATGTTCTCCTTTTCGAAGATGACCGCAATGCCCAATTCCCGCAGGGCCCGGATGTAATTCAGGCAGTCCACCGTATTTCTGGCGAAGCGGGAGATGGATTTGGTCAGGACGATGTCGATCTTCTTCTGCTTGCACAGCCGGATCATCTTCAGGAATTCGGGCCGCTTCCGAGCCGATGTCCCTGTGATGCCCTCGTCTGCGAAGATCCCGGCCATGGTCCACTCCCAGTTGGTCATGATCTTGTCGGTGTAGTAGTTCTGCTGCGCCTCATAGCTGGTGAGCTGCTCCTCGTCATCAGTGGATACCCGGCAGTAGGCAGCCACGCGAAGCTGGCGCTGGATCGCCTGCCGGCTTGCGACCTCCGGCTTTGCGGGTATGGTGATGACTTTGGGCGGGCTTTTTCTCATGCTGTTTCACTCCTTCCCAATTACTTGACCGTTTTTCAGCTTGATATTCAGACTTCCATCGTTATGACAATGGATGGCGGATACTGCGCTTTGAAGCAGTTCTGCATCCAACGCAGTCATGGGCTGACGCCCGGAAAACACTCTGCGCAAACGAACCGTTTCATATTCGCGGGAGTCGACGGCGCCGTACTGAGCCGCAGCGATGGACAGGATCAACACCTTTGCGGCATCCTCATCGATTGGCTGGCACTCCATCACTCTGTCCAGCTTATGCTGCAGATTCAGCTCAGTGGATCGATCAGGCGGCGCTGTTGCCGGAAGCCGGAGCTGTTCCGGCGATACGATCAGGCTGTTGAGCAGATCCAGCACCTGCCGCTCCATGCGCGCTGTCGATGGCCGCCCGCTGAAGCGGCGGAGGAGCTTCTGCGTGTCCGTTTTGGGAGCTGCCGTCTGTTTTGTGTTTCGTTTTTCCAGTGCTTTCTCCAGGGCTTCTCGATCAATGACCGGCGGATAGCCGCGCTCTCCCGTATAGCGGCTGTCTTCCAGAATTCGGGCAACCATGTTTTTGTTCCATAGCTTTCCCTCGTCATAGGGAATTGCCTGTTCCCGAAGCTCCTCTACCAAGGTGTTGTAGGTGGCACCAGCAAGGTATTGTTGGAAGATGTACTCTACCAGCTTTGATTCCTGCGGATGGAGGGCAATTTCTCCCATAACCACCCTGTAGCCAAACGGCTGCTTCCGATTGCCCATCAGCGCACCGTCCTTTCTATGGTTTCGGTCAGCTCCAGCCCGTTTTTCAGGCGGAAGCGGATTCGCTCATTGCTTTCCACGATGATTGTTTCAACGAGCTCACCGAACAGCTCTGCGTCAAAGCTGTCAAGGAAGTCCGGGCCATCATTCAAGATTTCCATCAGCTCTCTTGTTTGGGCGATGGTGTTGTCGCCATCGACGGCCAGAAGACGCTCCTTTTTCAGCTTTACAGCGCGGAGCTGCTCGGTCAACTCATTGCTCTGGGATATAAAAATGTCAGGATCAATGAGGCCCTGTTGTTTCAGCGTGGCCAACATTTGATTCTGACTGGTAAGATCGGATATTTGCATGTTGAGTTCAATGACATCCAGGCTCCAGAGCATCCGGCGGTTGCGGATGGCCTGGAGGGATAAAAGCATTTGCGAGAGAATATCCTCATTGTTTTGCTTTAGTTTGAAATAAAATCTCACGAATGTCTCTCGAATTTCGGAATCCAGCACCTGTGTTACAGGGCAACTTTGTGTATTCTGGCTATGCTTTCTACAGCTCCAGAACATTTTTTCGTGGCTGACTTTTTTCCGAAATGAAGTTCCGCATTGCCCACAAAATATTTTTTGATCAAATGGCGAATCATGGCTCTTGGAGATTTCTCGTTTGGCGCGACGATGGAGAAGCACTTGTACTGAATCGAATTCCTCCTTGGAAATAATAGCTGGATGCGTGGATTCCGCATAATACATTTCTTTTTCTCCATGGTTGCGTACCATTATTGGTGGAAATGCATCCGTCATATATGTTTTTTGCCACAGGGAATCTCCGATATATCGCTCGTTGGTTAGAATGTATCGAATAGAAGTTTTGTGCCATTTGATAGCTGAATTTCCTTTGCGTTTAGGGATACCTGCGAGATTAAGTGAATCTGCAATTGTAGCCATATTCTGTCCCGCAAGATACTCTCGGAAAATTTTGCGGACGATTTGTGCTTCTTGTTCATCAACTTCTATTTGCCGATTATGAACGATGTAACCGTAAGGTACGGATGATGGAAGGAATGTTCCGCTTTGCATTCGCTTCTGATAGCTCCATCGCATATTGCCGGAAATGGATTCGCTCTCGGCCTGGGCGAAGGATGCGAAGAGCGCAGTCATCATTTCGCCGGACATCGTCGCAGTGTCAATGTTCTCTTTCTCGAAGTAGACGCCGACACCGAGCGATTTCAGCTCTCTGATGGTTTCCAGGCATTCCTTGGTATTGCGGGCAAAGCGGGAGATGGATTTTACCAGCACCCTGTCGATCAGCCCTCTGCGGCAATCTGCCAGGAGCCGCTGGAAGTCCTCACGCTTTTCAGCCGATGTCCCAGTGATACCCTCATCTGCGTATATGTCTACCATTCTCCAGTTTTCCTTGCTGGAGATCAGGTCGCTGTAGTGACGGTTCTGGGCGGCGAAGGAGTTGAGCTGGTCATCAGAGGCGGAGCTGACACGGGCGTATGCCGCAACCCGCAATTTTGCGTTTTGGGGCTTTTCAGTTGCCTCAATGGTGATGACCCGGTATTGCTTTTCTCGAAGTGCCATGCTGCCGTCGGTCATCAGCTTTTCCGCCATGTCAGTTCACCTCCTTTTTTGCAACACAAACAATACCACAACACCTTTGAAATAGCTATTGAAAAGAATGCGATTTCAGAAAGAAAGGATAATGTCCGCACCGGTCTGTGCGGCAATTCTGGCCAAAATTTTGCGGGCCTCTCTTTCTGTGGTTTTCTTCTGCTCTATCAGCGTGCGGAGCAGTTGGGCAATGCCGCACAAATCGATATTTGTCATCTCGGTTCCTCGCTTTCGTGGATTTGTTTTGATAACAGAAATATGGGACCCAATCAGGGAGTTTGAGGAGAAAAGGAAGAGGAGTGTAGAGGGGGAAAGATGAAGAACTCAGAGGAACGGAGGTTGAGGAGAAGAAGAGAATGTACTGTGATCAGATCCCATATTTCTGCTATCAAAAGAAAAACAGAGGGCCGCTCCCAAAGGTCAGGTGAGCGAGTGTAGGCTCCGAGTCTGGAGCGGCCCTTTGTTTCTTGATGCTGCTTAGTCGCCTGTATTCGACACTACTTCCCCAGGCAGGGCGGCAACTTGAACTGTGCTGGCGCACATCATGGGACTCTCACCCCTCCGAGGATCTCTCCGAGCTGCGTAAACAGAAGTATCATTGTAGGCTGATGGGGTCATGGCGGGGACAGCTTGCCAAGGCTGTCTTGGCCTGAGTGGGTGTCGCTCTGCACCTTATTTGGCCGTCCTTTGATGCGGATATGCTCCGCACAGGTGGTCTTCGCGCACTCGGTCTGACGCTCTCCCGATCAGCTAAGGTATTCAAGTTGCCGGATATGACCGCCTGGGGCGGTGTTTTTCAAGGTCCGCTGAGATGTTTTGATCTCACGAAGATTGTAACTCCGAGCGTATTCTTCCAACAGAAACAGAATGGAAAGTTTACCAACCCAAAATGGAAAGTTTTTAGAGGGATGCCTCCAATTCAGACAGCAGAGCGATGGCCATCCGCAGTCCGCGCTTCTGTTCCTCTGCAAAATCTCCTTTTCCCACCAGGAGATAATCCAGAGAAACATCAAAGAATGCTGCAAACTCTACGGCCAGCTCGACTGGGCCAGGCTGCTTTCCAGTTTCGATTTTTGCGATGTATGGAGTGCTGACATTCATCTTCTCTGCCAACTGCTCCTGTGTGAGCCCACGCTTTTTTCGCAAGCTCCTGATCCTTGAACCATAGTCCTCTCTATTAAAGTACATGGTGATTTACTCCGTCTTCTGAAATTTGGATGCGAACCAAATTTCGGAGCGGTGGGTCGCGGCAATGGAGCGACCGGACACACCGGACGCTGAGCAGAGGGCGCCATTTTTCGACAAACAAAAAATGCACCCACCGTGCGGTGAGTGCATACGAAGAGAAATATTTGCCGAGCTTTAGCGGTATATAGTGAGTAAGGACAAATGGTGTCGAATAAAAAAGAACCGCAACCCCTTGGAGGATTGCGGTATGTAATGTTGTTCTTTTTTCCCTGACCCCCGGCGGGTGTTCATTGCTCCCTATACGATTTCCTGCCATATTCTCCCCTTGCGGGGATAACAGACAAAAAGTGCGTTTCCCCTCACCGTTTCGATGGGGGTATTATAATAGGGAATTTTTAGGGGTTTCTTAGAAATCGCTTAGGTTTTAGGCAGTTTTGCTGAAATTTGAAGATTATCCTCTTTTTGTATTATTATATATTCATATTGGCTAAAAAGCACAAGCCAAAACTGTGCATTATATATGTGCAATTAGTCTGACAAGACTTTCTATATCTTATTTTTCTATTCTACCAAGGGTACACTAAACTTGTCAACATATTTCTTGTGGTCGGAGGGTTGGCAAGTGGAATATGGAACGATTCGGATTAAGCTGGACGAGCTGTTGAAGGCATCTGGTCTTAGCAAGAACATGCTGAGCCATCGAGCTGAGATGCAGCGGACGCAGATCAACAATTATTGTAAAAACCAAATTACTCGTTTAGATATAGATGTCCTCGCAAGGCTTTGTACGGTGTTGAATTGTGGGATCGGCGATCTATTAGAATTTATACCACTAGAAAAGATAGAAAAATGAGGCTCGCAGGAGGCATAGCAATACTTTTCCAGCATATTGGACGGTCGGCATTTCAAATGGGAACGGCAAATTAATTATAAACGCAGTTGCAAATTCTGAAGCTCATTTTCTATTGGTTATCACCGAGAGTCTTTGCAAAATCACCGAAATACAACAAAAAAGAACCGGTCGAGATCTCGTGCATGAAATCTCGACCGGTTTTCTGTTATTGGGGAATTAACTTAGTATTACTTCGCCTCTTTGCGGAAACACATGAACCAATCCAGGCAATACTGATTCTCGCTCTGGTTGTCCATCCGCTCCTTGGCTACGCCGCAGCTGCCAGCGGTGGGTACGATGACATCATCGCCGGGTCGCCAGTCGGCCGGAGTGGCGCAGGCATCGGCGTCCGCTTTCTGGAGCGCCAGGATGATGCGCTTGATCTCGTCAAAGTTGCGGCCCGTGGACAACGGATAGTACAAGATGGTTCTCACCACGCCGTTGGGGTCGATGACAAACACCGCCCGTACCGCCTGGGTGTTGGACTGTCCCGGCTGGATCATGCCGTACTTGTTGGCCACCTCCATGCGGATATCCTCGATGAGGGGGAAGGTCACATTGATGTGTTTCTTACCGTTCCACTCCAGCTCCTGGATCTTCCGCAGCCAGGCGATGTGGGAGTAGATGGAGTCCACTGAAAGGCCCACCAGCTCAGTATTGAGAGCCTTGAACTCGTCGATCATGGAGCCGAAGGTCATAAACTCCGTGGTGCAGACCGGGGTGAAATCCGCAGGATGGGAGAAGAGGATCACCCATTTGCCTGCGTAATCCTCCGGGAATTTGATAGAGCCCTGGGTGGTGACAGCCTCGAAGGACGGGGCCTTGTCGCCAATAAGAGGCATTCTGTTTTCCTGATCCATGGTAAGCGCTCCTTTCGTTAGTAGTCAAGTTCGATGAATATGATATATGGGTTCTTTGGAGAAAGGCCGTAATACTCCATCTGAAACAGCGTTAACCCAGCAGCTCGCTCTCCAGATCCTGCAGCATGATGTCCAGTGCGGAGATACCGCCCTCGGCGGTGTACCACACGGCGGGGTGAGCCAGATAGACGATGTTGCCGTTCTTGTAGGCATCAGTTCCCATCACCAACTCGTTTTCCATGATCTCCTGGGCCAGCTTTGCCCCGTCGGTGCCGATGGCGGCATCACGATCCAGAACGAAGATATAGTCGGGTGCCTTCTCCACGATGAACTCAAAGGATGCTTCGTTGCCATGGGTGGAGGTGTCGATGTTGGCGTCCACGCCAATATTTTCGAAACCAATTTCGCGTCCAATCATGGAGCAGCGGCCGTCATTGCCCAGCACATTGTAGCTGCCGCTGGTGACCAGTCCTACGATGGCGGTCTTACCGGCGGCAAATTCGGACAGGGCGGTAATGCGGGCATCGAAGTCAGCCATCAACTCGTCTACCTTGTCCTCCAGACCAAACATGGAGGCGATGGTAGTGGCATTCTGCCGCACGCTCTCCACGACCCCAAGCTCGGTATCCGTGGCCAGATAGACTACAGGAGCGATTTCGCTGAGGACGTCATAACTGGAAGCCAGACGGCCACCGATAAAGATGACATCCGGCTCACAGGCCATGACTGCTTCCAAATCGGCCTCCTTGATGGTGCCCAGGTTGGCAATGTCGTCGTTGATGTAATCCTGGAGGTACTCAAGGCTGGTATCGGCGGTGCCCACTACCCGGTCACCCACACCCAGGGCGTCCAGAATGTCCAGGGAAGCCATATCCAGAATGGCAATGCGCTGGGGATCATACGGCACCTCCAGCTCCGCCGCCTCCTTGTTGGCATTGAGGCTGGTAATGGTCACAGACTCAGGGGTTTCGTTGTTCTGGGTTTCCTCACTGGACTGGCTGCTGCTGGGCGAGGAGGTATTCTCGGAAGAATCGCCGCCATTTTGAGCGGAGCAGGCCATGAGGCTCAGGGCCATCACACCGGCCAGGGCAAGAGAAAGCATCTTTTTCATGTTCATTTTTGGATACTCCTTTTCTAAAAAGTACTGAAAATAAGGGTCAATAGTAGATGGACAGGGGTTTGCCCGCAATGGTCAGGATCTCGAAGTCCACCTGATAGATCTGCGACAGGTTCTCTTTCGTCATCACCTCCTCCACAGTGCCAAACTTAGCGATTTTTCCGTCCTTGAAGGCACAGATATAGTCGGAATAGAATGCCGCATAGTTGATCTCATGCAGCACCAAAATCACCGTCTTCCCCAGCTCGTCGCAGAGGCGGCGGACGATTTTCATCATGTTGGTGGCGTGATAGATATCCAGGTTGTTGGTGGGCTCATCCAGCAGCACATACTCGGTGTCCTGGGCGATGACCATGGCAATCAGCGCCCGCTGCCGCTGGCCACCGGAGAGTTCGTCGATGAAGCGATCCTGGAACTCCTCCAGTTCCATGTAGTGAATAGCCCGGTCGATGATCTTCTGATCCTCTGGGGTGACCCGGTTGCCTGAATAGGGGAAGCGCCCGAAGGTCACCAGCTCCCGCACAGTCAGCTTCATCTGGATGTTATTGGACTGGGTCAGGATGGCAAGGCGCTTGGAGAGCTCCTTGCTTTTCCATTTGCCAATGTCCTTGCCCTCAAAGTCTATCAGTCCGCTGTCGTGGGCGATCAGTCGGGAGATCATGCCCATGACGGTGGACTTGCCCGCGCCGTTGGGGCCGATCAGGGAAATCACCTTGCCCTTGGGAATGGCGAAGCTCACGCCATCCACTACGGTTTTTCCATCATACTGTTTTGTCAATTCCTGTACATGCATGGTCACACCTTCTTTCTTGTCAGGAGGAGGTAGAGGAAGTAAAGTCCGCCGCCCACGGTGATGAACACGCTCACCGGCACGGAGTAGGAATACACATGCTCGACGATGAGCTGCCCGCCCACCAGCACGATCATGCCGAACAGGGCCGAGCCCAGCACCAGCTGGGTGTGCCGGAAGGTTTTCAGCAGCTGACGGGACAGGTTTGCGATGATGAGCCCCAAAAAGGAGATGGGTCCTACCATGGCGGTGGCCACGGCGATGCAGAGAGTCACGCCCAGCAGCAGGCGGCGGATGCAGCGGTCGTAGTCCACCCCCAGATTGATGGCCTGCTCCTTGCCCAATGTCAGCACATCCAGCAGGGCCAGCTCCTTTCGCAGTGCGAAGATGACGCTCGCCAAGAGGATCAGGGAAAAGACGATGATCTCGGAATTGATGTTGCTGAAGCTTGCCACCAGAGTATTCAGCAGACTGTCGTACTCATTGGGGTCCATGACCCGTGTAAGAGTAGTCTGAATGCTGCTGAAAAACGAAGTTAGTACTGTGCCCACCAACAGCACATACAGCACATTGTGCTTGGTCTTTTTGAAGATCCAGCTGTAGATAATGGTAGCGGTAATGCCCATGAGCACCACATCCACCGCGAAGGACAGATTGGCGTTGGAGGCCACCACGCTGGCAGATCCAAGAAAGAACACCACCGCCGTGTGGATGAGGGTATAGAGGGAATTCATCCCCAGCAGGCAGGGGGTCACGATGGTGTTGTTGATGATGGACTGAAATACCAGAGAGGCACCGCCAATGGAAAAGGCGGTAATGAGCATGACAATGAGCTTGGGGGTGCGGATCTTCATGGCGTAGGCCAGAAGCTTGGGATTAGAAAAGTTGACCTCCACCAACATATATCCTACTGCACAAAGAAAAACAATCGCAGCCAGGATCAGGAGTTTGCGCCGGTTGGCGCGCACGGCAGCGGTGTTCACTGGTCCGCACCTCCCTTCAGATTAGGCATGGCGGAGCAGCAGCCTGTTCCAGCGCTGCCCAGACGGATGGCTTTTCGGCCGTGCTTGAGCCGGTAAAAGAGCAGGCCGATAAAGATCAGGCTTCCCAGGATGCCCACGATCAGCTCGATGGGCAGCTCGTAGGGGGCGATTACGATCCGGCCGATCATGTCGCATACCAGCACAAAAATGGCGCCGAACAGAGCGGTATCCACCAGCGTGCCCCGGATCTTGTCTCCCTTGTACATGGCCACCACATTGGGCACGATCAGCCCGATGTAGGAGATGGAACCAACCACCACCACAATGCTGGCGGTGATCATGGCAGCGATGGTGAGCCCGGAAAAGAGGACCAGGTTATACGGGACACCCAGGTTCTTGGAAAAATCCTTGCCCAGTCCCACAATGTTGAAATGGTTGGCGAAGAGGAAGGCCAGCACCACCAGCGGGACCGTCAGCCAGACGATCTCATACCGGCCTTTCAGCACCAGCGAGAAGTGGCCCACCAGCCAGGAGGACAGAGCTTGGGTCATCTCATATTTGTAAGCCAGATAGTTGGTAATGCCGCCGATGACATTGCCGAACATGATGCCCACCAGAGGGACCATCACCACATCCTTGAACTGGATGCGCTGAATGAACCAGACGAAGATCCAGGTGCCCAGAATCGCCGTAGCAAAGGCAAAAATGGCCCGGCTCCACAGTGTGGAGGCCGGCATAAACAGCAGAGCCAGCAGGATGCCGAACTGGGCCGAGGAGATGGTGGCGCCGGTGGTTGGGGACACAAATTTGTTGCTGCACAGCTGCTGCATGATGAGTCCTGCCACACTCATACCAATGCCGGTGCATAGGATGGCCAGCAGGCGCGGCAGCCGGGAGATCAGGAAAATCTCCAGCTGCTCAAAATTGCCTGCGAGTAGCTCACCGGGTGTCAGGTCAATCACGCCCACAAACAGTGAACAGCCGGACAATATAAGTAGCAGAACAGAAAGAACAATGGTAGATCGATACGGTCTGATAAAATCCTCTCCCTTCTTTTTGGCGGTTAGCGATAGCTAACTGCATCCCATAAGCAATGCGCAGCGGCGATTGGACTTGCCATGCATCACGCACTGCGCATCGTGAGCTTATTATAGCATATCGAGTTAGCTATGTGCAACCGCGCAAAAAGCACAAGCTACCAAACGGAAAGAATTTGTTTTTTAGCCATTCTGCAAATTGTTGTTCTGAACGGGCTGTGTCTGAGTAGTCAACCGGCTCATACTCCGCAGACTGACACCCAGAGTAGAGAGGTTGTGCAGCGTGGCGGAGGTGGCAGGCGGCAGGACACCGGCCACGCCGAGAGCGATCAGGGCGCCGTTGAAGCCAATGACAAAGCGATAGTTGGAGTGGATGCGCGCCATCAGCGCCATGGCGATCCGACGCAGCTCTACAATCTCCCAGAGGCTGTCGGCGGCAATGGTGATGTCTGCAATCTCCCGGGCGATGGCGGCGCCGTCGCTGATGGCAATGCCCGCATCCGCCTCGGACAAGGCCGGTGAGTCGTTGATGCCGTCGCCCACCATCAGGACGGTATGCCCCTTCCGGCGGAGCCGTGCCACATACTCCGCCTTGTCCGCCGGAAGGACTCCAGCGCGGAAGTCATCCACTCCCACCTGGGCGGCAATGGCTGCGGCGGTGCGGTAACTGTCGCCGGTGAGCATGACGGTATTGGTGACCCCCAGAGCACGGAGGGTGGACAGAACTTCCTTCGCCTCCTCCCGCAGCGGGTCGGAGATGCAGATCACAGCGGCCAGCTGCCCCCCTACTGCCAGATACAGGTGGGAATACTCCGGCGGCAGGGCATCAAAGCGTTCCTGCTCGCCTTCCGGAATGACGCAACGCTCATCCTCAAAGACGAAGTGGGCACTGCCGATGAGGACTCGCTCCTCATCGACGGTGCTTGCGATGCCATGAGCCACCAGATACTCCACCTTAGAGTGGTACTCCTCGTGGCGCAGGCCCCGGCGCCTGGCCTCCTCCACCACGGCGTTGGCCATGGAATGGGGGAAGTGCTCCTCCAGACAGGCAGCCAGCCGCAGCATTTCGGATTCCTCTTTGCCACCGAAGGACACCACCTGAGCCACCCGGGGGCAGGCGTGGGTCAGGGTGCCGGTCTTGTCGAAAACGATGGTGTCGGCCGCAGCCACCGCCTCCAGGAACTTGCCGCCCTTGACGGTGATGTGGGCGCGTCCCGCCTCCCGCATGGCGGAGAGGACGGCCAGAGGCATGGCCAGCTTCAGGGCGCAGGAGAAGTCCACCATCAGCACCGACAGAGCCCGTGTCACATTCCGGGTAAGGGCAAAACTCAGCAGGCTCCCGGCGAAGGTATAGGGTACCAGCTTGTCCGCCAGATTGGCAGCCTTGCTCTCAGCCTCCGACTTCATCTGCTCCGACTGCTCGATCATGTGAACGATTTGGTCATAGCGGCTCTGACCGGAGGCCTGCTTTACCTCCAGCACACACTCGCCCTCCTCCACCACGGTGCCGGCATAGACTGCGCCTCCGGGGCGCTTGGGTACCGGGATGGATTCGCCGGTAAGGGACGCCTGATTGACAGTGACCTCCCCCTCCAGCACCAGGCCGTCCACGGGGACGATGCCGCCGGCGCGGACGACTACCGCATCCCCCGGCTGGATCTGGGACACAGGGACCAGCACTTCGCCCTGGGTCGTGCGCAGCCAGACCCGGTCCACATTCAGCGACATACACCGGGCCAGATCCGCCACAGATTTCTTCCTTGTCCACTCCTCCAGCAGCTCGCCCACCTCCAGCAGGAACATGACGGTGCCGGCGGTATCAAAGTCGCCCCGGAACGCCGAGATGGAAATGGACAGGGCGTCCAGCAGCTCCACCTTGACGCGGCGGCGCAGCAGGCAGCCCAGGCCCCGCCGCACAAAGGGGACCATGTGCCAGAGTATGCGGGCAAGGCGCAGCGGAGGCGGGAGAAACAGGGTGCAGGCGGCCTTGCACACCACCTTTGCCACCAGCTTCTCCTCGAATTCCCGGTTCAGCGCCCGGCTGCTGTGGGCGGGCAGCGCGGTGGTCCGCTCCGCCTCCTGCCAGGAAAAATGCCGAATTTCGTTCAGCACGGCTTGGCGAGTCCCATCGTAGTACAGGATGACGCAGCAGGTGCGCTCGTGGACGGTGACCTGCCGGCACCAGGACTTTCCCTGAATCCATGCCTCCAGCAGATCCGCCTGAGCGAGTGTCATTTGTTTTTGCCGCAGCCGGAACCGGATGCGCCCCCGGCTTTCGTGCAATATGGTTGCGTTCATAGGTTCCTCCTTCACGAAAAGAGGGAGCCGCTGGCGGCTCCCTCTGGGTCAATCAGGCTTCTTCGCTCTCCAGATTGGCAGCGGCGGCTTCCTCCGCTTCCTTCGCAGCCCGGTCCTCATTCAGCTCCTTGGCGGAGGCCAGAATGTCCGCGGCGTTTTCCTGCACCGTGGTCACAGTCCCCATGACCGAATCCTTCATCCGCAGGCCGGCGGCCGTGACATGGACATAGGCTTTCTTGGCGTCCTTGCTGGACAGCAGCTTGATGCCAAAAGAACCAAACAACGCACCACCCGCAAAGCAGGCAAGTTTCGTATAAACGCTCATTGTGATCCTTCCTTTCCCTTATTTCCGTTTGTAGCCGGTGACCATGACCATAATCATGCAGATCACAGCGCCCCACGCCCAAAAACGATGCTGTTTCATCGCTGTCACTCCTTCTGAATGCTTTGGAATGTCTGATTATTGTAGCAGAAAAGGTGGGTGTTTGTCGCTGTCAAAACGGACGCGGAGTTGCGGTTTCCGACATTTTTCTGTACTGGCCGGGAGTCATGCCATACTCCCGCTTGAACGCTGCGTTGAACTGGCTCATACCCTCATACCCCACAGCCTGCGCAATTTGCTGAATGGGCATCCGGGTGGTGCAGATCAGCTCCTGTGCCCGTCGGAGGCGCTGTTGAACCAAAAAGCTGTGAATCGGCATGTCATAGGCGCGGCGGAACCCTTCTTTCAAGAAGGTCGGGGAAAGCGAAAACTGTTTGCAGAGGAACGCAATGGTAAGCTTATCAGACAGATGCGTCTGGATGTATGCCTTGACTTCCAACAGACTGTGGGATACTGGGCAGCCTGAGCCGGAGAGAGAGCCATTCGATTCAGATACCTCGGTGCAGAGCAGATACAGCAGTTCCACCGACTTGAAAACACAGTAGCGTTCCTGCTCCTGCTCAGACAGATAGCGAACCGTTTCAAAAAATGACTGCGTCCAAGGTGTGCCGCACAGGGTCATGCAGCCGTTCCTCGCCGTCATCTTCTCCTTGACGATCCTGGTGTCCAACCTCATCCCCAGGGTGGAGCAGACCGTCACAAGGCTTTCTTTTGCGGCTTTGGCGTCTACGGCGATCAAAATGCCGCCCAGATTTCCGCTATACTGACACGAGCGGAGAGCGGAGCTGTCGGAGAGGAGGAAGATGCCCGGCGCCTCCACCGTGCAGGAAGCACCCTGTAACGCTCGGACAGTAAGGCGGCCGGTCAGGCAGAACAGTACCTCAAACTGGAGCAGTGCGCCGCACACCGGGACAGACTGCAGAGGTTCCTGCTCCGGCTCCGGCAGGGAAAACCGGCAGATCTGCACCCCTGGCATACTGCTGCTCCAACGGCCTGTGCCGGAGTCCTGGCTCGATAAATATTCTTTCAGCATGATTTCTCACGACCTGTTTCTCTGGGTTCGGAAATGGTTTTGCCTATGCTGACCGGGGATACAGGCAGAAGGCAGGAGACGAGCGCCTCCTGCCTTCTGCGGTGTTTTTGTCAGGCCAGCGACGCGCCCAGTTCGCGACAAGCCGCCAGAGCGTCATCGTCCGGAGCTTCGTTGCAGATCACGCTGTCACAGGCCAGATTGGCGCCGTCGTCGTTGCAGCGAGATTCCCAGCTGCGCATCCATTCGCCATCGCCCCAGCCGTAGGAGCCGAACAAGGCGATGTTCTTCCCGCTCAGCCTGCCCTCACAGGCGGTGAACATGGGCTCGAACTCGCTCTCCTCCAGCTGCTCCGCCCCCATGGAGGGGCAGCCAAAGGCGATGGCGGAATATTCGCTGACCTGCTCCGGGGAGAACTCCGCGGCGGTGATCACAGATACCTCGGCGCCCTTGCCCTTGGCGCCTTCAGCCACCGCCATGGCCATGGCCTCGGTGTTTCCCGTGCCGCTCCAATACACAACTGCAACTTTACTCATAAGACTCAACGACCTTTCTTTCTGGATTTGTTATGGTAGAAACATCAACCAGCCACGGTGAGCTGCTCGATGGATTTCCCTTGCTGCCACTGCCGGAAGTAGATTTTGCTGCACATCTCGTATTTCTCAAAGATATTTCTGGCGGCCTGTTCGTTGCCGTAGACCTTCCAGCAGCCCACGCATTTGTGATTGCACGCCCGATTGCAGATGAAGCCCAGCACATCCTCAGGGGGATAGCTCAAAAACAGGCCGATCTCATGGGGGAATTCCCCCTCGCTCCGGAGCCGGCGGATGAGGTGAACCACGCAGCCATTGGGGTTTTCCGGCACATAGCCGTATTTGAGAAGCAAGGCTCTGGCCCGCTGATCGGTCAGATCGCTCTCCAATGCATTGGGCCGGTAGGCATAGATCAAAGCGCGGCCTTTGCGAACCCGGAGCGGAAGGACGCGTATTCCTCTGGGAACCAGTTTCTTGTTCAGTCGACACAAGTCTTTCGTCAGATCCTTCCGGCTGGGGCAGGCACAGGAAAAGAGGTTTCCCGTCTTGATTCCCGCCAGGGTGGGAGAACAGTGACGAATCAGCAGATCTTCTGACATAACACGCCTCCTTATATGGTATGTCGCTTCCAAAGCAGGAAGTTAGCAATCGCTAACCCATATGCAAAAAATTATTGGGATTTCTCCCAGTGGTTAGCGATAGCTAACCTGCATCCTGATTTTAATATATCAAATCGTGTTTGTCAATAGGAAAGTTCATGGATGCATGAAATGATCAGCGGGGGCCATCCAAACGGAAGGCCCCCGCATCTTTTCTATTTCTCGTGGGTACTGCAGCAGCAGTGATGCTGGTCTGCCTTTTTGGAACTGCAAGAGCATCCATCCGGGCAACCGATACACTTCTTGCCGCTCTTTTTTGCTTTATAGACATAGAACGCAGCGGCTGCGATAATTACCACAAGAATGCCAATTACGATATAGTCGATCATCAGGCTCTCGCTCCATTCAGCGCATACTCCTGCTTCAGATCCTTATCCGCCTTCAGGCACAGCCACACCAGAACTGCGGCGAACACAATTACAGCGATGAGACCGGGGACAAAGCCGGCGCCAATGGAACCGGTGGTGATCAGGGTGCCGATCTGGTAGACCAGGAAGCCCACTGTGTAGCCAGTACCCAGCTGGAGGCCGATACCGCCCCACAGCCACTTAGCGCTCTTCATCTCGGAGTTCATGGCACCGATGGCGGCAAAGCAGGGAGGTGTGTACAGGTTGAACATTAAGTAGGCCAAAGCCGCCACCTTTGTAATGGCAATAATTCCAGCCACCTCAGCGCCAGCGCCTTCCATCATCTCAAGAGCATCGGTATCAATGAGGTTTTCCAGACCCACAAAGCAGACGGCCAATGTGCCCACCACATTTTCCTTGGCAATAAAACCAGTGACGGCGGCGGCGGCCAGCTGCCAACTAAGAACACCAACGATGGGAACCAGCAGATAGGCAAAGGGACCAGCAATGGAGGCCAGAATAGAGCTGTCGGCAGTCTCCGCCACGGCAAAGCTCCAGTTGAAGGTCTGCATGATCTGCACGGCGGTGTTGCACAGCAGAATAATGGTGGCGGCCTTCACGATATAGGCCCATCCCCGGGCACACATAGCTTTGAAAGCGAACCAGAGAGAAGGTACCTTATACTCCGGCAGCTCGATGATGAAGAAAGACTTCCGGTTCTTGTAGCCGGCGATCTTGTTGACCAGCAGAGCGCCCAGGAAGATCAGGACGATGCCGGTAAAGTACATGGTGAAACTGACCCAGCCTGCGTCATCAAAGAAGGCACCGGCAAACAGGGCGATGACGGGAATCTTGGCTCCACAGGGCATGAAGGGGGTCAGCATAGCAGTGGCCCGGCGCTCCCGCTCGTTGCGGATAGTACGGCTGGCCATGACACCGGGAATGGCGCAGCCCGTGCCGATGACGAAGGGAATCACAGACTTACCGGAAAGGCCCACTTTCTTGAAGATGGGATCCAGCACCACGGAGACACGGGACATATAGCCACAGTCCTCCAGCAGGGCGATGAGGAAGTACATGATCATCACCAAGGGAAGGAAGCCCACCACAGCGCCCACGCCGCCGATGATACCGTCAGCCAAAAGAGCAGTCAGCAGCGGATTGGCATCAGCAAGACTGTCTGCCACATAGCCCTGGAAGGTTTCAATCCAGCCCACCAGATAATCAGCAACGGGTGTGCCCACCCACACCTGAGAAATCTGGAACACCAGGAACATGACCACGGCAAAGATAGGGATGCCCAGAAACTTGTTGGTCAGCACCGCGTCAATGGCGTCCCCCTTGCCCTTGTCCTTGGTGAGGACCTTCCGCTTCTCCACCTGGGAGACCAGGGAATTGACAAAGGCGAAACGCTTGCGGTCGGCTTCCTCTACAACTTTCTTGTCAGTCAGATCGATGTCGCCCTGGACATAGGGAGCTCTTTGGGTTTTACCGCTTTGTGCAACCGCGGCATCCACCACAGCTTTCAGCCCTTCTGCAGCAGTGGAGACGGTCTCTACCACCGGGCAGCCCAGCTTCGCAGAGAGGGCAGCCGTGTCAATGGTGGTTTGCTTCTTGGCGTTAATGTCGCTTTTGTTGAGGGCAACCACCACGGGGATGCCCAGTTCCAGCAGCTGGGTCGTGAAGAACAGGCTGCGGCTCAGGTTGGTGGCATCCACAATGTTAATGATGGCATCGGGATGTTCGTGCTTTACATAGGAGCTGGTGATGCTCTCCTCTGATGTGAACGGAGACATGGAGTAGGCGCCGGGCAGATCTACGGCGATCAGATCTTCCGTCCCGCTGCAGTAGGCTTTCTTAATGGGGTGCTCCTTCTTTTCAACCGTCACGCCGGCCCAGTTGCCCACCTTCTCATTTCGCCCGGTGAGGGCGTTGTACATGGTGGTTTTGCCGGAGTTCGGGTTGCCAGTCAAGGCAATACGCATGAAATTTCCTCCTTCTCTATGTGTGCGATGTACTTTATTCACAACTCAGCGGTTGCCCTACGCTAACCGTTGGGCAGAATAAACATGAATGAATACCTTAGATCTGGGGCTCTGGGGCGTAATAAGTGCTCCAGATCTTATATCTCGATGGCCGAGGCCAGCTGGTTGTCGATATTGTAGCGGCCATCCTTGATGGAAACCACGCAGCCGCCCTTGAGGTGGGATACCACGGTCACCGGCTCTCCCACATAGCAACCCAAAGAAAAAAGGAAAGCATTCAGCTCCTCATCGTCCGTATTGATTTGCTTGATGATATATTCCTGCCCGTCCAGAGCATCCAACAATGTCATATCCATCACCTTTTCAGCGTTGATTCGATCACTTGCTCACAGCCTGGTTAGCGATAGGAAACCAGGCCACGAAAAAATTAGGTTAGCAATATCTAACCCTCTACTATAATATACCATGCCAAATCAATTGTCAAGCGGGAACCTATGTTCAGAAAAGAAAATCTCTGTTTCCGATAAACAGGCTGGTTCATTTTTCCGGACTGTGCTATAATAATCAAAATGCTTTATCCAATGGAGGTCTTGTATGGCAATCCATGAATCTGGTCAGATGTATTTGGAGACCATTTATATTTTAAGGCAAACAAAATCCTTTGTGCGGGCCATTGACGTGGGAGAACAGATGGGCTATACCAAGCCCAGCGTCAGCCGTGCATTGTCCATTCTAAAAAAAGACGGTTATGTGGAGGTTGACGGAGAGGGCGCAATCACTCTGACGTCAAAAGGTCTCGCCATTGCTGAGACTATGTACACCCGGCACACGGTACTGACAGAAATGCTCAAGGGTCTTGGCGTGGATGAAAAAACAGCCGCAGAGGATGCCTGCAGGATCGAGCATGTGATCAGCGAAAAATCCTTCGCCGCCATGCAGGCTCACCTGAATCAGACAAAAATCCTTCGCCGCCATGCAGGCTCACCTGAATCAGACAAAAATATCTGATGTAGAGTCTTCAGGAGCACAGGACTGATCTTCAGAAAGCTACACCGCTGACAGGAAATCCGAACGCTCAGGGTACAGACCGCTACCTGCCGAGAGGGCAAGGGGTTGCGGACGGGATACACACATTGACAACAGTATCGGTGTATGTTAGAATCCAAGTGGTTAGCAAAAGCTAACCACTTGGATTCTTTTGCTTTATTGAATTCAGACAATAGCCTTCCCATGAAAAGAAGGTCTGGACTTGGCTCAAAACCATAGTGGTTGCCGGATGGACAAGGAGTGATGGGATTGGAAGTGCGTGCGTCAGCGGAAGATTATCTGGAAGCTATCCTACTCCTTCAGAGGAGAATGGGGGTGGTACGGTCTGTGGATGTAGCACAGCATCTGGAGGTATCGAAGCCAAGTGTATGCCACGCGGTTGCCTCTCTGCGTGCGAAAGGATTTCTGCGAATGGACGAGCGTCGTTTCCTGATCTTGACCGAAGCGGGCCGTTCTGTCGCCGAAATCACACTGGAAAAGCACCAATTCTTCTCTGCGATGCTGATGGAGGCCGGTGTTGACCCGAAAACCGCAGAAAAGGAAGCCTGTCGCATTGAACACGCAATCAGCACGGAATCCTTTGAGAGATTAAAGCGACTCAAAAAAGAATATACCAACCATTCGGCTGGAGGAACCTGTGCCGATTGAATTGTGGAAAGAGCTGCTTGCCCCCCTGCGTTGAAATGACATTCGGTACCGATCATGCTTTTATCAGGAGGCTATTAAGAACAGATTGATCAAAGGCGGCTTTTTAGCTTTGCGTGGTGCCGCTGGAGTTACTGGAATGATAATGGCAGCAGTGCAACATCCGGCAAGCGCGTGGGTAACGCCACCGGGAAGGATGATAAGCAACATATAAAGCGGTGGATGCAACAACGCATCCACCGCTTATTTTGATAGGGATAAGTTCACAACTAAGCAATTCTGTGACATAAATCAAAACTTTTGCGATAGATCGCCCTTATGTGGCTGCTGGCTTTTCAAAACTTTTCGGGCAGTTTTTTTGATGTTATGGCACACGCCAAGAATAGCGATGCAAAACAGCAGAGCCGCTAATCCATATCCAAACGACTGCATTGCCGTGTTCATATTCACGCCTCTTTTCTGACCGCTGCCGCCAATGAACTCAACCGAATAGTCCTCTTTTTTTATACGGCTCTTTCTGGATCGCTCCGACCTCATACCCCGTGCCGCGAATGGCGTTCATGAGCACCTCCGTGTCCAGCTCTGTTTCAGAGAGGATCACGGTCTGGTTTTTGCTCCGGGAAGAACTCACCTTTTTGACCGGGCAGGCTTTGCGCACAGCGTCATTGACATGGGCCTCGCACATCCCGCACATCATTCCATTGACTTCCACTGTGTACTTCCACATGTTCTCTCACTCCTTCTTGACTTTTGGATCATCGAGCTGCGCGGACCGGAAGGTGGTCTGCCGTGCCGCGGTCCGTTCATCGGGGATCTTCCTGGCCATCAGACAGCACAGCGGCGCCAACGAACTTCCGAGAAGCGGATGGCGAACGATGGAATAGCCGCGCTCGGACAGGTATGCCATCAGCTCCCCGGCAGTCCAGACATGATACACCCGAAAGCCTGAAAGCCCCATGAACCAGAGCCGGAGTCTGGCGCTTCGGCTTTTGCCCCAGACAAAGGTGGGGGCGAACAGCCATCCCCCCGGCTTCAGAACCCGCCAGGCTTCCGCCAGAGCTTTTTCCGGGTGAGGCATGACATGGAGGGCGTTGGAGATCACGACTGCATCGAAGCTCTCCGGGCCGTAGGGCAGCTTGGTAGCGTCCTGGACGGAGAAATGGAGCCGGGACGAATGCACCTGCTTTTTGGCCTGACGGATCATTTCAGCTGAAAAGTCGGTTGCCTCCCAGCTCCGGACACATGGAGACAGCGGCACGGACAGCTGGCCTGTTCCGCAGGCCAACTCCAGTACGTCCATGTCCCGTTAGTGCCCGCTAACTACATCATACTCTTTGTCGCATGAAATTGCAAGATGCCACTATATTGGATTTGTATGCCCCCCGGGATCAATCAAGGGAAGAAGCTGGAACGAAGAATGACCGGGACACGCATCCCGGTCATTCTTTTCTTTCGCGCCTCTGCCTTTACCGGCACCAACTGGTGGGATTGGAGCGGGCGGTGATGAAGCGGCGATAAATGCCCTCCTCCTCCATAAGTGTGTCGTGGGCGCCAGCCTGAACGATGCGCCCCTGGTCGATAACCAGGATCTCATCGGCGTGACGAATGGTATTGAGCCGGTGGGCAATGACCAGCAGGGTCTTGCCCCGGCACAGTTGGGTGATGGCCTCCTGGATGTAGCTCTCATTGTCGGCGTCCACGCTGGCAGTGGCCTCATCCAGAATGACGATGGGAGCATCCTTCAGAATGCAGCGAGCAATGGAGATCCGCTGCCGCTCTCCGCCGGATAGGCTGGCTCCACCTTCGCCGATGACCGTGTCAAAGCCGTCGGGCAGCTCCATGATGAAGTCATAGCATCGGGCTTTTCTGGCTGCCTCATAGACCTCCTCCCGTGTGGCGTCTGTCCGCCCCATGGCGATGTTGTTATAGACGGTATCCTGGAATAAGTAGACCCGCTGGAACACCATAGAGATCTGATCCATCAGATCAGAAAGAGGAATATCGCGGATATCCCTGCCCCGCACTAAGATTTGGCCCTGTTTGACATCCCAAAACCGGGAGAGCAGGTTGGCTACCGTACTTTTACCGCCGCCAGAGGGCCCCACCAGGGCCAGCATCCGGTTTTTCTCCAGTGTGAAAGAGACATCATGCAGTACCTCTTTCTCCCCGTAGGCGAAGGTGACATTTCGGAACTCCACCTCCGGGGCACCGCCGGCTTTGGGTAAGGTCTCCCGGCCCCGGTCAGGTAGTTCTGGCTGGGCCAGTACCGCCTCGATCCGGTCCATGCAGGCGTTCATCACCGTCAGGCGGGTGGCTTGGCTGTAGAGTGCCTTAATGGGGCCGAAGAGGTCAAAGACGAAGAGCAAGACACCCAGCAGGAAGGTGATGGAGAGCTGCCCACGGCCATAGAGCCAGAGTGACAGGGGGATTATCAGCACCGAGCCCAGACCGCACACCAGATAGAGGGCCCGCATCCAGGGAGCCTGGCTCTCCTCGAACTCGATGCTGACCTTGCGGCTCCGGGCGAAATTTTCGGTGAGTTGCTCGGAACGCTCTCCCAGCAGGTTGAAGGTCTTGGCAATACCAATGCCCTCCACATAGTCCAGCACTGCCCGTGTGAGAGCCTCGCTCTGCTCCTGTCGGACATCAGAGTGAGCCAGGGTGCTCCCCAGGGAAGCGCGGCCCAGCTGCCAAATGATCCCTACCACCACCAAGGCGGCCAGTCCCAGCCAGGGATTCAGGAAGGCCAGCCACAGCACAAGAATGGCTTGGGCAAAGGTATAGCTCATCATGTTGGCAATGTCGTGCATACAGTTCTCCTCAATGAACACCATGTCGGTGGACAGAACGGAACTGATTTTGCCGATGTTGCCCTCTGTGAAATAGCCCATGGGCAGGCGGCGCAGATGCCGTCCCAGCTCCATGCGCAGATCGGCGAATACCATATAGCCCGCCGCGGCCTGGAGCCGGTCGGCGATGTTCTGGCACAGGCACTCCAGCAGAACGCAGCCCACCGTGCCCACCGCCAGCCACAGGCACAGCCGTGCCGTCATGGTTCCCTGGAGAAAAGCGCTCAGGGCCAAGAAGGACAGACCGATGGGGGCCTTGGACAGCATGGCCTTCAGGAACGCAAAGACAAAGGCCAGCTTGATCCGCCCCTGATAGGGGCCGGATACGGACAGGATTCGTTTCATCAGCGCGATCATGCCTCGTCGCCTCCTTTCTCCGCAGAGACACGCCAGGCAGCGGCTCCCTCGGCAGCCCGCCACAGTTTTTCATAGGCGGGGCAAGTCTTTCGCAATGTATCGTGGCGGCCAATCCCTGCCACATTGCCCTGATCCAGCACCACGATCTGATCGGCACCTGCAATGGACTGAAGCCGGTGGGCGATGACGATGACCGTCTTGCCCCGGATCACCTCGGCAATGGCGGCGTTCATTTTCTCCTCATTCTCCGGGTCCAAAAAAGCGGTGGCCTCATCCAGCACCACGATGGGAGCGTCCTTCAAAATCGCCCGGGCCAGGGCGATCCGCTGCCGCTCCCCGCCGGAAAGCCCTTTGCCGCCATCGCCGGCCATGGTATAGATTCCTTTTTCCAGCCGTTTCAGAAACTCTCCGCATTGAGCCCGTTCCGCCGCCGCCAGCACCTCCTCGTCGGTGGCGCCGGGTCTTCCCAGCCGGATGTTCTCCAACAGGCTGGTGTTGAACAGGAACTGCTCCTGCGCGACGAAGGAGATCTGCTCATTCAGAGAGGCGAGGGACATCTCTCGCAGGTCTTGCCCCCCCAGCGTGATGTGTCCGTCCGTCACATCGTAAAAGTGGACCAGCAGCTTGGCAAGGGTCGACTTCCCGCTGCCGGATTCTCCCACCAACGCAGTGAGGCTCCCCTGTGGGACAGAGAAGGAGATGCCGTGGAGGACTTCGTCCTTTTCATAAGAAAACCGCACATTCTCAAAGCGGATCTGCAAATCGTTTCCGTTGAAATCCGTTTTTCCTTCTTTCAGGGGCGGAATATTGAACAGAGATTCCATTTGGTCAATCTTGTAGCTCAGCTGGGGCAGCACCGACATAAAGTTCATGGCTCGGATCAGAGGCGGTCCCACGGAAAAAGACATGCACAATACCAGCGCGTAATCCGGCAAGGTGGAGGCGCCGGTGAGTACCAGATAGCCGCCGGCTGGCAGCAGCACCAGCGCCACGCAGGGCAAAATGCTGGTGTAGAGGGCCATCCACAGCCAGCAGGCCCGGAACCAATCCAGAGTAAAATCACGGTAGTTTTTTACATCGGTCTCAAAGCGGTGATATGACTCTCCGTCCCGGTTGAAGACTTTCACGACTTCCATGCCGTTGATGTACTCCACGATGGTGTTGTTCATTTTCTGCCCGGCGGCGTAGTAGTCTCCCATCTTGCTCATGCCGGAGCGGTACATCATGCCCATGGCCAGCACGCCCAGCGGAAGGGAGCAGAGGGAAAGCAGGCCCAGCTTCCAGTCCGTGAGAAACATGGCCGCAAATACCACCACCGGCACCGCCAGATTGGACAGCCCTTCCGGCAGGGCGTGGGCCAGCAGCAGCTCCATACTCTCGATGTCGTCAATGAACATCTTCTTCCAGACGCCAACGCCCTTCTCCTGGATCGCGCCCAGGGGCTGCTTTTCCAGCTTGCTCTGGAGATGGAGCCGGAGGTTTTCCAAAGTATGATAGGCGGAACGGTGGGACAGTGCCAGCCCCTCCACATAGAGAAGGCCGTAGAGGACCATGCACAGAGCCATGGCCCCGGCGTTGAACAGGGTTTCCTCCAATGTGAGACTGCCCCCAGTCAGCAGGGGTCTCAGCAGGCGGTAGAGGAAGAAATAGGGCAGCACGCTCATGGCCACGCCGGCCACCAGTACCAGAATGGAGGCATAAGTCGTCTTCCGGTGGCGTCCAGTGTAGCGCAGGACTTTTTGAAACACAGTATCACTCCTTTTTAGTTAGTTATTGCTAACTTATTAGCGAGAAAAAAGCCTCCGCAGAGGCGTTTTTCATCCCTTGGGGAATCCCAGGGCAGCGTACCAGTCAAAGAGACGGCAGACCAAAGTGCAGTGGCGCTGGATCTCCGGCCAGGCGAAGGCGTGGATAAAGGGCTCGTAAATGGTGGTCCAGAAGGCGGACAGGACTACATGGAGCTCCTCCTGCGTCATATCCACAGTACACAAGCCCCGGCGTCTGGCCTCGGCGTAGTAGGTCCAGGTGCCTTCCGTCATTTTCTCCACCCAGTCGTGCTGGAAGTTGGCGTAAGCGGTGCCCTCCGCTCCGGTGAGCAGCAGCACAAAGCCATCCCGCCGCTCATTGAGAAAGCGGAACCACCACAGCATGTATTCCTCATCCATATACCACGCCCGGATCAGGTCTTCGTCGGAGAGGGCGGATGCCGGCACCGCCGTCCGCTCCTCATAAACAGCATCCAAATCCGCCACCGTATCCGCCACCACAGCGCGAAACAGCTCCTCTTTTCCGGCGTAACGCTTATAAAGGGCGCCGGTTGTCACCCCAGCCCGCTGGCAGATGGATTTCAGGGAAGCCCTCTCAAAGCCAAGCGCCAGGAACTCCTCTCTGGCACTATCCATGATCCGAGGGTCGATGGAAGTATCCGGTCTTGCCATAACACCCCTCCCGACAAATGATAATTTGATTACCGATAATCTTATTATCAATATAGCATCCCTTTCTGCCCCTGTCAAGGGGAAATCCTCTCTTGACAAACTCGCTTTTTGGTTGTATATTCAAAACATCGTTATAAAACACTGTTTTGGATTGTGAGGCGATACCATGGCAAAGCAGATCGAAGGGGTCTATGAAAATGTACTCCGCTGCGCCCGTCAGGAATTTTTGGAAAAAGGCTTTGCTCTGGCCTCCCTGCGGGACATCGCCAAAGCGGCGGGAACCAGCACCGGCTCCATCTATACCCGCTTTACTGACAAGGCGGGATTGTTCCGGGCCCTGGTGGAGCCTGCCGCGGGAGAGCTGAAGCGCCGTTTTTTGGAGATTCAGGAGTCTTTTCACCAGTTTGACGGCCCAACCCAGCAGGAGGAGATGGGGCGTTACACCGCCCATGCCCAGGAGGGACTGTTTGACTACATCTATGAGCACCTGCCGGAGTTTGAACTGCTACTCCGCCGGGCCGCCGGGACGGAATATGCCCACTATATTGACGAGTTGGTGGAGATCGAAGTCAGTTACACCTACAAATACATGGAGGTCATCGGCTGTGAGAGCGTCCGCTCCGGTCAGGTCACCGAGGACTTGATCCATATCGTTACCACCGCCTACTTCAACGGAATGTTTGAGCCAGTGCGGCACCGCATGGATAAGGCCCGGGCGCTCCACTATGTCCGCCAGCTCAACCGCTATCACATGGCAGGATTTGAAACGATTTTTCATCCTGAAAACTTCCGGTAGTGCAAAAGGCCGCTTTTCCGGCGGCCTTTTCATAGAACCAAAGGTTAGCAATAACTAACTAAAGGAGGCTTATTTATGCAGCAAACACAAAGCCCACTGCTGCGGTTGTGGCAGCTGGGCAAGGATCATCACGGCGGCCTGATTGCCGCCATCTTCTGCGCGGTGGCGGGTGTCCTGCTGGGTCTGCTGCCGTATCTCTCGGCAGGGCGTATCCTGGTAGCGCTTCTCACCGGGCAGCGGGACTGGAACTTCTATCTTCTGTGGTGCATGGTGGCCCTTGGTGGCTATCTGGCCAAAACTCTGCTTTACAATCTGGCGCTCTCCCTCTCCCACAAGGCCACCTTCCAGATCCTGCGGGACATCCGGAAGATGGTTCTGTCCAAAATGCCCCGCTTACCCTTGGGAGACATTCTGGACACCTCCAGCGGACGGCTCAAACAGATCGTGGTAGATCAGGTGGAGAGTATGGAGACGACACTGGCCCACCTGCTGCCGGAGATGACCTCCAATCTGCTGGCGCCGGTATGCGTTCTCGTGTATCTGTTTACGCTGGACTGGCGCATGGCATTGCTGAGTCTGGTGTCCATTCCTGTGGGCATGGCTTTTATGATGGCCATCATGGGCAGCTATGGCAAGGACTATCAGGGTGCGGTGGAGACGACCCAGGCCATGAACGAGACCATTGTGGAGTACATCGGCGGCATTGAGGTCATCAAGGCTTTCAATCAGGGAAAGAACTCCTATGAGAAGTTCTCCTCCCGGGTACGAGCCAATGCTGCCTACTACTACAACTGGATGAAGAAATGCCAGTTTGGAATGGCGCTGGCCTATGCCATCGCTCCCACCACGCTTATTACGGTGCTGCCTGTGGGCTGGATCTTCTACACGGACGGCAGCTTGTCCGCAGAGTTATTTCTCACCACCATCATCCTGTCCATGAGCATTGTGGGACCTCTCATTGCCGCCATGGGCTTTGTGGATAATCTTGCCAAGGTGGGTACCATCGTGGGTTCGGTGGACGAGATCCTCCTGAAGCCGGAGCAGGATCACGGAACACAGCCGGCACAGCTGGGAAGACCGGATATCGCCTTGGATCATGTCTCCTTTGGGTATGCCCAGGACAAGGAGATCCTCCACAACATCTCCCTCACCATTCCGGCCGGCAGCCTCACCGCTTTGGTTGGTCCCTCCGGTTCGGGCAAGTCCACCATTGCCAAGCTCATCGCCGGTTTCTGGGATGTGACCGAGGGCCGCATTACCCTGGGCGGCGTGGAGGAAAGCCGTATCCCGCTGGAACAACTCTATGACCAGGTGGCCTTTGTTTCTCAGGACAATTACCTCTTTGACGATACCATCCGGGAAAATATCCGTATGGGCCGGGTAAATGCCACGGATCAAGAAGTGGAACAAGTCGCCAAAGCCGCCGGATGCGACGGTTTCATCCGCCAGTTGGAGCATGGCTATGACACCCGGGTGGGCGGCGGAGGCGCCCATCTCTCCGGAGGAGAGCGGCAGTGTATCGCCATCGCCCGGGCTATGCTGAAAAACGCCCCCGTGGTGATTCTGGACGAGGCCACCGCCTACATTGATCCGGAGAATGAAGCAGTGGTCCAGCGGGCAGTGGCAAAACTGGTGGAGGGTAAGACGGTCATCGTCATTGCCCACCGCCTGTCCACCATCATCGGCGCTGATCAGATCGTGGTGGTGAAGGATGGAAGCATCGAGGCGCAGGGCAGGCATGAAGACCTGCTGCGCCATTGTCCGTTGTACGCCGATCTGTGGCAGGCTCACATGGGCGCAAAGGAGGGAGAAACGGTATGATCGAGACATTCAGAGGTATCTGGCGGTTTGCCGGTGAGGAACAGCGCAACATCCGGCGCTCGGTGATCGCCTGCTTTTTCAATGCGGTATTCCATATGTTTGAGATTGCCGCCATCTACTACACCATCCTGGCTCTGCTGGATGGAAAAACCGGCCCTGCCACGGCGTGGCAGGCGCTGGGCCTGTTGGCAGTCAGTATTCTGGGCAGCGCTGTGACCAGATATTTCTCCCAGCTTGAGCAGACCCACGCAGGGTACTTCATGGCGGCAAATAAGCGCGTGGCCATCGGGCAGCGGATGAAATCCGTCCCCATGGGCTACTTCAACGACAACAGCCTGGGAGAGCTCACCGGGGTCTGCACCACTGTACTGGACAATGTGGAGACTGTGGCCCCCATGGTGTTGGTGACCATGCTGGGCGGGATGCTCAACGCTCTGGTCTTTACGGTGATGATCCTGATTTTTGACTGGCGGATCGGTCTCATTGTGGTGGCGGCCACAGCAGTTTATTTGTTCATCACCTCGGCCATGGAGCAAAAATCCGCCGCCCTCGCCCCGCACCGTCAGAAGTCCGAGGCCAAGTTGGTGGAGGCGGTGCTGGAGTATGTGCAGGGCATGAGCGTGGTGAAGTCCTTCAACCTCACCGGACGGGGTGACCGCACCTTGCAGGAAGCACTGGAATACAACTGCCGCAGCAACCTGAACATCGAAAAGATGTTCACCCCTTATATTATGGCGCAGGGGATCGCGCTCCAGCTGGGAAGCGTGGCCATGATGCTTGCGGCGGTATGGTTCTATCTCTCCGGAACGATGATTCTGGCCAACGCTCTGATGGTGGTCATCATGTCCTTCCTGGTCTTTGCTCAGATCTCCTCGGCGGGCAGCGGCATGTCCCTGCTGCGTATCGTCAGCAGCTGCATGGCCCATGCCGATGAGACGGACGCCATGCCCCAGCTGGCAGAGACCGGTCGGGCCGGCACGCCCAGGGAGCACAGCATTACCTTCGACCATGTTTCGTTCTCTTATGACCAGCGGCCTATCCTGCGGGATGTATCCTTCGCCATCCCGGACAGAACCACCACCGCCATCGTGGGCCCCAGCGGTTCCGGGAAAACCACACTGTGTAATCTCATCGCCCGGTTCTGGGATGTGGAGAGCGGCACCGTCCTTGTGGGCGGTCAGAATGTGAAGGACTATACTCTGGAGGACCTGATGGATCAGATCTCCATGGTATTTCAGAAGGTCTATCTCTTTGCCGACACGGTGGAAAACAACATCAAGTTTGGATGTCCCAATGCCACCCACGAGGAAATGGTGGCTGCGGCGAAGAAAGCCTGTTGCCACGACTTCATTCTCACCCTGCCCCAAGGCTATGACACCGTCATCGGCGAGGGTGGTTCCAGTCTTTCCGGCGGCGAGAAGCAGCGCATCTCCATTGCCCGGGCTATCCTGAAGGATGCTCCCATCGTGATTCTGGATGAAGCCACCGCCAATGTAGACCCGGAGAATGAGGACCGGTTGCAAAAGGCCATTGAAGCCCTGACTCGGAACAAGACCATTCTGATGATCGCTCACCGGCTGAAGACGGTCCGCAACGCCGACCAGATCCTGGTGCTGGACGGCGGACAGATCGTTCAGCGGGGCACCCACAGCCAGCTCATGGCTCAGGGGGGCCTGTATCAAGCGTTCGTATCTGGCCGTAAAGAGTCCGGCCAGTGGAAGCTCTGAGAGAAGCCGTTCCTAAATCATCACGAAAAGAGGGAGTGCTGTCACCGGATACATTCCGGTGGCGGCACTCCCTCTTTTGGATTCATATGTTTTTATCGAATGTGAAATAGCATTATCTTTTTTCCCAATTCAATAAAATTGCAGAGTTTGCTATAACAAGTACTGAGCCCGCATTATGTACTAATGCTCCGACTACAGGGTTCAAAGTCCCGCTGATGGCGAGAATGATGGCCAAAAAATTAAGAGCCATAGAAAATGTCAGATTGCACTTGATCGTTGTCATCATTCGCTTGGAAAGCTCAATCAAATGCGGCAGTTCCTTTACTTCGTCATCTACCAGCGCGATATCTGCTGCGTCTACAGCAATGTCGCTGCCAACGCCGCCCATAGCGATGCCCACATCTGCTTTTTTCAAGGCTGGAGCATCATTGATGCCGTCCCCGATCATGCACACGGGTTTCCCTGTTTCCTGATATGCGCCAATGGAATTCAGCTTGTCCTCTGGTAAGCAATTGGCGTGTACTTCATGAATGTCCAGCTGACCTGCAATGGCGTTTGCGGCACTCTCATGATCTCCGGTCAACAATACCGGCTGTACATTTAGTTCAAAAAGCGTATGGATCATATCTGCGCTTTCTTTCCGCAGCGTATCGGAGAGAGTGAGATAGCCGGCAAGCATACCGTCTGCCGAAAGATAGATAATAGTCCCGCCCTTGCAGATCGTTTCATCCACTGTGGGAACCGATTCCATAAAGACGCCATGTTCATTCAAAAGTTCCAGATTACCTGCCAGGAGTTCTGCTGCCTCTGTTTGTGCGCAAACTCCTCTGCCGGGAATCATCTGGAAATGATGCACTGGTTCCAGTTCCGCACCGTATTCGCTTTTATAGCAGTTTACTACGGCTTTGCCCAGAGGGTGTTCTGACAGCAGTTCAACAGAAGCGGCCAAACGATAAATCTGTTCTTTTGTATATTGATCGGATACGCTTACAACATCCATGACTTTTGGCTTCCCGTATGTAAGCGTGCCTGTTTTGTCAAAGGCTATTACTTTTACATTTGCGAGCCGCTCCAGCGCATCCCCCTCGCGCACCAAAAAGCCGTGTTTTGTGGCGTTTCCGATGGCGGCCATGATTGCGGTAGGGGTAGCCAACACCAGAGCGCAGGGGCAAAATACCACCAGAATGGTTACGGCACGGATGATCTCCCCTGTGATAAGCCAAGTGATGGCTGCGGCACTCAAGGCGATCACAACGATCCAGGTTGCCCAACGATCGGCAAGCCCTACAATTTTGGCTTTTCCTGCATCTGCACTCTGCACCAGACGGATCATACGCTGAATCGAACTGTCCTCACCCACCTTTGTGGCTTCCATCTCAAAAGCGCCGAACTGATTCACTGTGCCGCTGGACACTTCGTCCCCCACTGTCTTGTCTACGGGCAGTGATTCACCAGTCATCACAGCCTGATTGATCGAGGTTTGCCCAGATACGATTTTGCCATCCACCGGCACGCTTTCTCCCGGCAGAACGCGGAGCAGATCTCCAACCTGCACCTGTTCAGCAGGAACAATGCTTTCCTTTCCATCGCGCAGCACCCGAGCCGTTTGGGGTGTCAGATGCACCAACTTCTCAATCCCGGCGCGGGCTTTGGCTACAGTCAGTTCCTCCAGTAGGCTGCCAAGCTGCATGATAAACGCCACTTCACCTGCGGCAAAATCTTCACCAATCGCAACAGAGGCAATCAGAGCCAATGATACCAGCACATCCGCCTTTATATCGAAGGAGGTGACCAGACCAATAATCGCCTCTAAAATAATCGGAATACCACACAGGATAATCGCAATCCATGCCATATCAAAAGGAAATGGACGGACATCCAGCAGGCTAAGCAGCACTGCAGCTCCGGAGATAATTAAAAAGATAATATCCTTTTTGATGCCGCCCAATTCCAATAACGATTCGAGCCTTTTGACAAGCACTTTCATGATTGTTCCTCTCTTTCATACGGTAGGGGGTATATGTATATTATACCCATGGGGGTATATTTTGTCAAGAAATAAAGCAGCCTTTCGGCTGCCTCATTTGGTATTAACCCATGTTGGAAAATCGTTCTACAGCTTTTGTAAAACTTTCGATTGTTTTATCCGCATCCCCGTGCTCAATGCCATCCCGGACACAGTGGCGAATATGCCCCTCCAAAACCACCTTTCCGCATCCGTGAAGCGCAGATTTGGCAGCATTGATTTGAGCAAGAACATCCTCACAGGGGACATCTTCATCTATCATTCGGTCAATCGCCTGAACCTGACCAATGATTTTCTTGAGTCTGCGGTGCAGATTATCCGCATCCATGCACTGTCTCACAATAGTCGCCTCCATACCATTAGGGGTATATGTAAAGTATATCGAACTTGCAGCGTATTGTCAATCTGCAGCTGGATCGGAAGGGGTATAAAAAGCGATTGGTTCCATGTACTCATAAATCTGGAAAAGCGACTTAGAGGGAAAATGATTTATAAATAGAGAAAATGACTTGACTGGTTAGCGATAGCTAACTATAATCAAACATAGGGTACTACACCTTTTGAGGAGGGACTATGGAGAAGTATAAAATCGAGAAGGACTCCGTGCAGGAGACTCTCATCATCCCGTTGTATGGCCGGCGGCTTTGCTCACAGCGGTTCCCTGGCCTTTATCAGGACTCAACGGCGGCAATGCTGATGGAAAAGGTGGACTACGACTTTTCTCCTTTGGAGCGGCAGGCAAACAGTCTGATGCAGACCTTCGGTGCGCTGGAGGTGGCCATGCGCCAAAACGACCTCGCCTGGGAGGTGCGGGACTATCTGAATGCCCATCCCAGAGCCGCCGTCATCAATCTGGGCTGCGGTCTGGACAATACCGGGCGGGCCTGTGACAACGGTCGGTGCAGCATCTGGAACATCGACCTGCCGGATGTGATCAAGCTGCGGGATCGCCTGCTTCCTCCCGGAGAGCGGGAGAAAAACCTGGCCTTTGATCTGAAAGACCCGCACTGGATGGATGCTGTCCGCGCTGATCCTGATGATGGGGCGGTGCTGTTTGCCGCCGGGGTCTTCTATTACTTCACGACAGAAGAGGTCAGAACTCTGGCCACAGGCGTCGCAAAACGCTTCCCAGGAGGGCGGCTCGTCTTTGACACGGCCGGGAAAACGGCTGTCCGGCTCATGCTGAAAACCTGGGTGAAGCAGGCGGGCATCCGGGATGTGGGCGCCTATTTTTCCGTCAAGGACGCCAAGGGGGAGCTGGAGCCCTGGTCGCTGCTTTTTTCTGTTTCCAGCCGGGGCTATATGTTGGGCTATCAATCGCTTCATGATCCGGCGGTTCGGCCCGTCCACCAGCTGCTGGCAAAGCTGGCCGACGGACCGATGCACCTGCAGATCGTCCGGATCGACTTTGCGGAATACATTCACGGTTAGATTGGAGGAGAATATGCCGATTGAACTATGGCAAGGGCTGCTGATTCCCTTTGCCGGGACGACACTGGGGGCGGCCTGCGTCTTTTTTTTGCGGAACAATTTGGGTGAGATGGTACAGCGTGCGCTCACCGGCTTTGCGGCGGGGGTCATGGTGGCGGCTTCCATCTGGAGCCTGCTGCTGCCCGCGATGGAGCAGGCAGCGGACATGGGGCGGTGGTCCTTTGTCCCCGCCGTTGTGGGTTTCTGGCTCGGCGTCTTTTTCTTGCTGGGACTGGATCGGCTGATCCCGCATCTGCACCGCGGTAGCGCGGAGGCTGAGGGCATCAAAAGCAGTCTTGGAAAGACGACCATGCTGACCCTGGCTGTGGCGCTGCACAATATTCCGGAGGGAATGGCGGTAGGGGCGGTCTATGCCGGGTGGCTCTACGGAGACAGCGGTATCACGCTGACGGGGGCTCTGGCCCTTTCTCTGGGGATCGCCATTCAGAATTTCCCGGAGGGTGCGATCATATCTATGCCCCTGAAAGCGGAGGGATTTTCCAAATCCCGATCCTTTCTGTACGGAACGCTTTCCGGTGCAGTGGAGCCCATAGGTGCGATTCTGACCATCCTTCTGGCGGGGATTTTGGTTCCGGTACTGCCCTACGCCCTGAGCTTTGCCGCTGGAGCGATGGTCTATGTGGTAGTGGAAGAATTGATCCCGGAGATGTCAGTGGGAAAGCACTCCAATATAGGGACTATTCTGTTTGCAGTCGGTTTTACCCTTATGATGACGCTGGATGTGGCGCTGGGTGCTTGAGTGAGTGAAGGTGAAAAAATGGGACAAGAAGAGCGGATTCAAAACGCCTACCGGGGATTGGGAGGCAAACGGACATTTTATGATGGCATGATCACCTGTTCCACCCTGTCAGGCCGGGCGGTGTGCCGTCTGGTATGGGGAATGGGCCGGGCGGAAACCCAGGACTACCTTTGCGTCGCCCTTTCCGGAATACCGGAGGGGTTTTCCGGAAGACTGCTGGAAGTCCCCGTGGGTACCGGTATCCTGACCATGCCCCTCTACCGGGAAATGCCGGAGGCGGAGATCACCTGCCTGGATTACTCGCCGGAGATGCTGGAATGGGCAAAATGCCGGGGCGAGGGACTTTCCCATGTGCGTTTTCAGCAGGGGGATGTTGGGGCGCTGCCTTTTGGGGACGGCAGTTTCGACATCGTGCTCTCACTCAACGGCTTTCATGCGTTCCCGGACAAGGAGGCCGCCTGGCGGGAGATCTTTCGTGTACTGCGGCCCAGCGGGACCTTCTGCGGCTGCTTCTATGTGCGGGGACAAAACCGCCGCACGGACTGGCTGATCCGCAGGCTGTATGTGCCAAAGGGCTGGTTCACCCCGCCCTTTGAGACGGCGGAGAGCCTGCGGCATCGTCTGGAGGAAACATTCGGGCCGGCAAAGGTTCGCACCGTTCAGGGCATAGCGTCCTTTGTCTGCCGGAAGGCGAAGGAGAAACACCCGTAAACGAATTGTACACAAATATTAAATGACAGGGAGGAAAATCGAATGCAGCAAAAGCGTAATCAACAAGCAGAAATCCGTCTCGGCAGCCACGGCGAAGACTACGGAAGCTGGATGTCCAATCCCGTGTTCTATATTATCGGCGGCATCACGGCGCTGGCCGTGGTTTTGGCCATACTCTCCTTTTCGGTGATCCACATCACGGCTCTCGGCGTTCTGTTCTCTGTTGTTACGGCGGCGCTGGCAGCCCTGCTGGTCTGGATCGCATGGATCAGGCGCCAGTATGCCTTTGGCGGCGGCGGGATCATGGAACAGGTTCACCGGGTCGTTCTCTCTCATCTGGACTATGACGGCCAGGGCAGTCTCTTGGAGGTCGGCTGCGGCTCCGGGGCCCTGTCGATCCGTGCGGCCCTGACCTGGCCGGAGGCAAAGGTCACTGGCATGGACTACTGGGGAGCTGTTTACAATTACAGCAAGGCCCTCTGTGAGAAAAACGCCGCCAGCGAGGGCGTGGCCTCCCGGTGTGTGTTCCGGCATGGTGACGCTAATCATCTGGATTTCCCCGATGAGAGTTTTGACGCGGTCATCAGCAACTATGTCTACCACAATGTCATGGGAGCCGATATGCATAAACTGTTGCTGGAGAGCCTGCGGGTGCTGAAAAAAGGCGGCGTCTTCGCGCTGAACGATGATATGAAACCCAGGCTGTACGGCGATATGGATGCCTTTGCCCAAAAACTGCGGGAGATGGGCTATCAGGATGTCCGGCTCATTGATACCGCGGAAGAAGCCTTCGGTTCACGCCGCCGGGCTGCCATGATGATGCTGGGCTCTTCCCGGCTGCTTGTGGGCAGAAAGTAATTTGTCCAAACAGGAGGGTTGACCATGTCCAAGTTGGGCGTTGTAGAGGACACGCTGTTTGTCCCCATGCTGGGCAGGATCTATGCCAGCGAGTACTGCCCGCAGATCCTGTACGATCCCAAGGCGCTGGAACTGAAAAAGAAACTGCCTTCCAGCCTGCCGGAGCAGGACGGACAGAGCCAGTATACTCTGCTGGCCTCCGCCGTCCGGTCCGCCAATATGGACCGGTACATCCGGACCTTTCTGGAGCACAGGCCGGACGGTGTGATCGTCCAGCTGGGCTGCGGTCTGGAGACGGCCTATTATCGCTGCGACAATGGAAGGTCGCACTGGTATGCCGTGGATCTGCCCCATGTGGTGGAATACCGTCGGGAGCTGCTGCCTGAGCCGGAGCGGGGGACCTATCTTGCCGGAGACGCCTTTGCTGAGGACTGGATCAGACAGATCCGCACGGATGCGCCGGATGCTCCCATTCTGGTCACCGCCGGCGGCCTGTTCCACTATTTTGAGGAAAGCAAGGTTGTGGGCCTCCTGCGGATGCTCACGGGGTTTGGAGAGATTGAAATCGTCTTTGATACCGTGAGCAAAAGCGGCATGGCCATGATGCGGAAAAAGTACATGAAGCAGGTGGGCCACGGGGATGCTCAGATGTTTTTCTATGTGGATTCCGCATCGGTGCTGGCCGGGAAAACCGGCAGCGGGGTCAGGGTGCTGGCTGAGGAGCCTTATTACCGCCATATCCCCCGAACCGGATTGAAGCTGTCCACTAAGGTCAGCATGGCGGTTTCAGACCGGTTCGGTATGGTGAAGATGGTACAGTTGAAGTTATAGAAATTTTTATGTGAAAAGAGGTGAAATCTCCCCATGATCTATGATAATTGTTACCTCAATCAACTCTATAATGATTTGCTTTCCAATTCTCCACAAACTATTGCTTTGGATATCCCCAATGAATTAGGGAGCGGACGTATTACTCAAACAAAAATTAAGCATGGGGTGATTCTTTCTGATTGGGAATTAAACTACCGCTCTGATATGAATGTGCAGGGATGTGTCAGCAAGGAGTATATGCAAATTATTTTCTGCCTGAATGACGGAATTTCCTGGGGCATCATGGATGAACGGCGTTCTGTCTCTATTCAAAAGAATGAGTCCTGTATTTATGCTGGGCACGGGGGTACAGAATACATTTGCTACAAAAAAGACAGCAATTTCTTATTCAAGAGCATAAAAATCCCTGTTTCCTATTTTTCTCGCCTTCTTGCAGATTACTTTGACGGGCAGGAAGTAACTGCTTATGAAAAGAAACTTCTTAACGGGATTTCTAAAGTCCCGGTAACACCCGTTATGGAGCAAATTTTAGCGGAGACAAGCCGGTTCACACAGTATCGCGGCGGTCTTGGCTATTTATATTTAGATGGCAAGCTGCTGGAACTGCTTTCTATTTATTTAAGCGAAGTGCTTGAATTGGACATCCTGATGGGCAACGATATTTCGATGTCTCGGACTGAGAGGACCGCCATTATGGAAGCCAAGAGAATTATAGACGGTCAGCTTGCATTTGCTCCTTCGTGTGAGGAATTATCTCGTATGGTACACTTGAGCATGACGAAGTTGACACGCGGGTTCTCATCATTCTACGGTATGCCGATCCATCAATATATTATAGAGCAGCGTTTGGCACAGGCGGCACAGTTGCTTTTGGAAGGCAACTGGAATGTAAGTGAGGTTGCTACGATAGTCGGATATGGGAAAGCCAGCAATTTTGCAGCCGCCTTCAAAAAGAGATATGGAGTGGCGCCAAAAAATTACCGAGAAAGCCGGTTCGATAGCACAAAAAAAGAAGCCTGACTGTTTTTGGGTCAAAACGGGTAGGTTTTGGGTTGGATTAGTCTACGATAACTGATATTCTATGTGGTGCGGTTAGGTAATGCTAACTGCACCATATTTTCATTTTCTCAGAGATAAGGAGGAGACTGGTATGAGTTCCCAGAAAAAAACTTCCCGGCTTGAGGGAAAAGACTTAATCACCATCGGCATCTACACCGTTATCTATGTCGTCATTGTTATGTTGGTGGCGATGATTGGCTTTATTCCCATTTTTATTCCGCTGATGGCGGTGCTGTGCCCTTTGATTGGCGGCATCCCTTATATGCTGTATGTTACAAAGGCTAAAAAATTCGGGATGACCGCAATCATGGGTTTCCTGATTGGCCTGATTATGGTGTTCTTCGGTAACGGCTATCTTACTATGGTAACTGGTCTCGTTGGTGGCCTGCTGGCTGATGTGATTCTGAAAAAGGCTGACTACAAGAGCGCGAAAAGCACAGTCCTTTCCTGCGGAGTGTTCAGCATCTGGGTGTTTGGCAACTTTGCTCCCATTTTCCTGAACCGTGAAAGCTATTTGGTAATGCTGACCGAGGGATATGGCGCAGAATATGCCGCTACACTGAATACATATATGCCCATGTGGATTGCTCCTATTCTGCTGGTTGCCTGCTTTGTGTTTGGTATTGTTGGCGGCCTGATTGGAAAGGCCATTTGTAAAAAGCACTTCCAGCGTGCTGGTATTGCATAATGGCGCGGGAAATTCTACTCAGCAAAAAAGCAGAAACGGGCCTGCCGCTTGATCCGCGTACAAAGCTGTTGCTCATCTTCATCATCAGTATTTTTGTCATGGGAGGGACAGGCGGAGAAGCTATGGGGCTGATCCGCCTTGTTCTTTGTGCGGTTCCGGCTATATTGCTGTTTACATCAAAACAATGTGCAAAAGCGGTGAGCTATATTGCTGTATTTTCTGCTTTTTATGCTGTTCAAGTTTATGTTTTGCCGCACCTTACGGGGATATTAAATTTCCTCATTCTGTTTACAACAGGATTCTTCTGCCGAATCCTTCCCAGTGTTGCGATTGCTGCCTATGCAGTGAAAACAACAACTGTCAGTGAATTGATTTCCGGCATGGAAAGAATCCATATGCCCAAAGAGGTGACGATTCCTTTAACGGTCATGTTCCGCTTCTTTCCAACTGTCTTTCAGGAGTCAGAAGCAATCAGTGACGCTATGAAAATGCGAGGGATTAAACTTGGAGGAAAAAAATCTTCAAAAATATTGGAGTATAAGCTGATCCCGATGATTACCTGCTCCGTGAAAACCGGTGAGGAACTTTCAGCGGCGGCAATTACCCGTGGCCTCGGCGCTCCTGTCAAACGCACAAACATTTGCCAGCTTAAATTCAATTTTGCCGATGTGGTGCTGATCTTGTTTTGTAGCTTTGTAGTGCTTTGGGCGATTGCTTCACCGATAATCACCGCAGGAGGGATTTTGCCATGATAGATTTTCAAAATGTTTCTTTTTCTTATGGTGAAGGCTCCAGCGGCGGAGGGATTAGAAATATCAATCTCACCATAAAAACAGGGGAATTTGTTTTACTCACAGGGGAATCCGGCTGTGGGAAAACAACGATTACTCGTTTGGTAAACGGGCTGGTGCCTCATTATTACGAGGGCAATTTAGAGGGCAATGTCTTTCTGGACGGAAAAAGCGTATCCGATACGCCGCTTTATGACTTGGCTGCTATGGTGGGATCTGTATTTCAAAATCCTAAAAGCCAGTTTTTCAATGTGGATACGGATAGTGAATTAGCCTTTGCCTGCGAAAATTTGGGCTATCCCCAAGAGGATATCCTAAAAAGGATGGAACGGACGGTTTCCGATTATCATATTGAAGATTTGATGGGACGGAGCGTGTTTGCTCTGTCCGGTGGTGAAAAGCAAAAAATAGCCTGCGCTTCTTCAAGCGTATTGTTGCCGGGAATTATGGCCCTTGACGAACCATCTTCAAATTTGGATATGTCTGCCATTGACGATCTGCGGCAGGTCCTGAGCCTCTGGAAAAAGCAGGGTAAAACAATTCTGATTGCAGAACACCGCCTTTACTACCTTCACGACCTTGTGGATCGTGTGCTGTATGTAAAAAATAGGGAGATTAAACAGGAATACACACCTGCTGATTTTGACAGCTTATCGGATAGCACTCAAAAGGAAATGGGGCTGCGGCCGTTTTCTCTCTCGAAACTGAAACCGGCTAATCAGTATCAGACGCACATAGCTAAGCAGATGGAGCTTCAAAATTTTTGCTTTTCATATAAAAAGCGGGAACCGGAAAGTCTCCATATTCCGAATGCAAAATTGCCCATTGGAGAAACGATTGCTATTATCGGTCTGAACGGTGCGGGAAAATCTACTCTGGCCCGCTGCATTTGCGGACTGGAAAAGAAATGTGGCATTTTGCAGGTTGACGGAAAAGCCCTTGATTGGAAAGCCCGGCTCAAACACTGCTATATGGTAATGCAGGATACCAGCCATCAGCTATTTACTGAAAGTGTAACAGATGAAGTCCTTCTGAGCATGGACAACGAGGATGAAACTGTTGTGGATAAAATCCTTGAACAGTTTGATCTGCTGGCATACAAAGACAGGCATCCGCTTTCGCTATCCGGCGGGCAGAAACAGCGGGTAGCGATTGCGTCTGCCATTGTGAGTAACCGGGAGATCATTGTGTTTGACGAACCTACCAGCGGGCTTGATCTCAAACATATGCGAGAAGTGGCGCTGAGTTTGAAATCACTCGCAGATCAGGGCAAAACGCTTTTTGTTATTACACATGATCCAGAATTGGTGATGGCGGGATGTTCTTATGTAGTCCATATGGAAAAAGGGCAAATAAAAGAAAGCTATCCATTGGACGAATCCGGCAGTAAAAAGGTTTTGGATTTTTTCCGAATCCGCCAGTAAACTTTAGAAATTATGAATGTCAGGGCCGCCTTGACTGGATAGAAAGATTATGATAGGAGGCCGCTCACCTTGGCGGCCTCCTGCTTTTGAAATACAGACAGTACGGCACAATATAAGGAGGGCTTATGTTCAAAAAAATCTTTGAGTATGCAGGGCCATATAAGAAAAATATGTATGTGGCTACAGTGGTCGTACTGGTCAGCGTTCTTATGGGGGTGATTCCCTTCATTCTGGCTTACCAGGTGATTGCGCCGTTGGTCATGGGGAAAACAATCGACGCTGCGTTCATTATCCTGCGAGTGGTTTTAGTATTGCTGTGCCTGGTTTTGCAAGCCATTTTTTACGGCTGGGGACTGAATATCTCACACAAGGCAGCCTATGACACTTTGCTTCGTCTGCGAACTGCCCTTCAAAAGCGGTTTGAGAAACTGCCGCTGGGAGTGATCCAGGATAAAGGCACCGGAACGGTCAAAAAGCTGTTTGTTGATGATGTGGACAGTCTGGAGGTCCTGTTGGCGCACTCCATGCCGGAGGGAATTGCAAACCTGATGATCCCGATTGCAGTCTATGTGGCGATGTTTTTCGTGGACTGGAAGTTGGCACTGCTGTCCTTGGCTTCCATCCCCATCAGCCTGATCGCCATGATGACCATGTACTCGGTGGGCATGAAAAAAATGGGTCCCTATTATATGGCTGGCCAGAAGATGAACAACACCATCATCGAGTACATCAACGGCATGGAAGTTGTCAAGGTATTCAACAAGGATGCGGACTCCTATGAACGGTTTCGTAAAGATGTTTCGGATTATCGGGATTATACCTTGGCGTGGTATAAGGCGGCATGGCTCTGGATGGCGATTTACAGCAGTCTATTACCCTGCACGATCATCCTCACTCTGCCCTTGGGATCATGGTTTGTTCTTTCGGGCTGGTCAGCCCTGCCGGACCTGATTTTAGTGCTGTGCCTCTCCCTGAGCATCGGGATGCCACTCCTAAAATCTCTGGGCTTCCTGCCCACCATGCCCCAGCTTAACTACAAGATTTCTGCATTGGAGCAGGTTTTAGATGCGCCGGAGCTTCAGCAGACGCCTGACAGCTTCCACGGGAAAGACGATTCCATCGTTTATGACCATGTTTCTTTTGGTTACACCAAGGCACAACCCGGCCCGGACGGAAAGCCAATGGTGGTGGAGGAAGAAGTGCTCCACGACATCAGTTTTACGGCCAAGGCTGGTCAGAAAACAGCCCTGGTGGGAGAGTCCGGCTCGGGCAAGAGCACTCTGGCAAAACTTCTGATCCACTACTATGACCCGCAAAAAGGCAGCATCTCCCTTGGCGGGCAGAAACTTTGTGATATGAGTTTGGAGGCTCTGAACAGCCGCATTTCCTATGTGGCGCAGGATCAATACCTGTTCAACACTTCTTTGCTGGAGAATATTCGCATTGGGCGGTTGGACGCCACCGATGAAGAAGTATTGGAGGCGACGCGAAAGGCTCAGTGTATGGAATTTCTGGAGAAATTGCCTCAAGGCATCCATTCCATGGCGGGTGACGCGGGCAAGATGCTATCCGGCGGTCAGCGTCAGCGTATTTCTCTGGCCCGAGCCATTTTGAAAGATGCCCCCATTGTAGTGCTCGACGAGGCCACCGCCTACGCTGATCCCGAAAACGAGGAGAAGATGGAGGCAGCGATTGCGGAACTGGTGAAGGATAAGACCCTGGTGGTTATCGCTCATAAGCTGCCCGCTGTTATGAACGCCGATCAGATCTGTGTTATAGACCAAGGCAAGCTGGTTGCAGCAGGAAAGCATCAGGACTTGATACAGTCTTGCCCGGAATATCAAAAACTGTGGAAGGCGGCCCAGGATAGCGCCGAATGGAAAGTACATACTGCAAAGGAGGGAAACTAAATGTTTGCACTGTTTTCAAGAATTTTGAAACTCTCCGGTCACTATAAGAGCCGAATCCAGGGGGCATTTGTCTGTGCATTTTTGGAGTCCATCCTGTCTAAAATGCCAATTTTTCTGGCCTTTGTAGTTTTGGGCGGATTTGCGGCTGGGACACTGACTGAACAGACCTGTCTCTATGTGGGGCTTGGCCTTGTTGCAGCTGTGCTGGCGCAGATGATTGTCCACTATTTCAGCGACAGTCTCCAGAGTGCTGCGGGCTATCTGATGTTTGCCGAGAAGCGCATGGAGCTGGGCGGACATCTGCGTAAACTGCCCATGGGTTACTTCACTTCCGGTAACATCGGCAAAATCAGTTCAGTCCTCAGCACCGATATGGTGTTTATTGAGGAAGTTGCCATGAGTACGCTGGGCAACATGATGAGCTATCTGCTGTCCTCTCTGGTTCTGCTGGCTTTCATGTTTTATCTGAACTGGCAGCTTGGTCTGATTGCTGCCATCGTAACGGTTTTGGCATGGCTGGTATCCAGAGGAATGAACAAAGTATCCCTTCGGGAAGCGGCGGGCCGTCAGGAACAAAGTGAACGGTTGACTGATGCCGTGTTGTCCTTTGTGGAAGGCATTGGCGTTATTAAGAGTTATAACCTGCTGGGTGAGAAGTCGGAAGAACTGACCGGGAATTTTAAGCGTTCCAGAAATACTTCCCTCGCTTTTGAACGGAAGATGACTCCGTGGACCATGGGGCTAAATATCCTTTATGGAATCGGGATTGCTGCGATTTTTGGCTTGGCGGTATTTCTGGAGCGGAGCGATGCGCTCTCTCTGGCTTATGTATTTGGTGTCCTTCTGTTCGTTTTTGACCTGTTCGGGCCGCTCAAGGCGCTCTATGGCGAGGCGTCCCGCTTGACCGTGATGAACGCCGCACTGGATCGCATTGAGGCTGTATTGGAGGAACCGGAACTTCCCGACACAGGAAAACAACATCTTCCGGTCCAGGCACATCCTGGACAGCCGGAGGTCCAGTTCCATGATGTTGCTTTCGCTTATCAGGATAAAGAAGTGCTGCATCACATTAACTTTGACATGAAGAAAAATTCCATGACGGCTTTGGTAGGTCCTTCTGGGGGCGGCAAATCTACCATCGCAAACTTACTGGCTCGGCTTTGGGATGTGAAATCTGGCAGTGTGACAATTAGAGGTGTGGATATTCGGAATATACCTCTGTCGGAGCTGATGGATCAGATTAGTATGGTATTCCAGCGAGTGTATCTGTTTCAGGATACTATCTATAACAACATCTGCATGGGGAAGCCGGATGCTACGGAGGAAGAAGTCTATAAGGCTGCGAAGAAAGCTCGCTGCTATGATTTCATTATGGCTTTGCCGGACGGGTTCCAGACTGTGGTTGGAGAAGGCGGTGCTACGCTTTCCGGCGGCGAGAAACAGCGTATTTCGATTGCTCGCTGTATCTTGAAGGATGCACCTATCGTCATCTTGGACGAAGCTACCGCAAGTGTTGACACCGACAATGAAAGCTATATTCAGGAGGCTATTTCGGAACTGGTAAAGGGTAAGACCTTGCTTGTGATTGCTCACCGTCTGAACACCATCCAGAATGCCGACCGAATACTGGTAATTGACAACGGCCAAATCGCACAGCATGGCACCCACGAGGAACTTCTGGAGCAGCCTGGTATCTATCAGGATTTTGTCAATATCCGAAAGAATGCAGCCGGATGGAGCCTGGCATAGTAGTGAAGGGAGGTCCCGATGAGACTTCATGCGTCGGGTGAAGATTACCTGGAGGCCATCCTGGTTCTCCATAAGAAGATGGGCATGGTACGCTCCGTGGATGTTGCCCGGCACATGGAGGTATCGAAGCCCAGCGTGTGTCATGCGGTGGCTACGCTGAGAAAGGGCGGCTTTCTGCTCATGGACGAGGATCACTTCCTGCACCTGACTGACCTTGGCCGTGAGGTTGCCGAGGCCACCTACGAAAAGCATCGCTTCTTTACCGACCGGCTGATTGAAGCCGGCGTAGACCCCGAAACGGCGGAACGGGATGCTTGCCGGATTGAGCATGTGATCAGCGAGGAAACCTTTGAGCGACTGAAAGTTGCTTATAAACTGAACGAGAAAGCGGTGATATCATCGGACGAGTCATGATTCTGGAGCTGCATGAAAGAGATACGGAAGTTTTGGAGCAGATCCTGTCTATCCTCAAAAACCACCCTGAGATAGAAAAAATCGAGGTTGATGAGGAACCGATGGTGTCGCTCCCTGGTCTTGAGATCTTTCCAAGCAGACGAAAGGTCTTTCGGGATCGCCAGGAGATTCAGCTTACCGCAAAAGAATATCGGATTCTCCTGCTGCTGGCCACCAACAAAGGCCGTGTGCTGACCTACGCACAGATTTACGAACAGGTCTGGGGCGATTTCACTACAGGAAACGAAAACAATACGATAGGTTTTCATATCTGCAACCTGCGCGAGAAGCTGTATCGGGCTAATCCAGATGCCCCGTTCTACATTCGCTCCGTGCGGGAAGTCGGATACTGTCTGGATGTCGATGAACCGTAATTCCACCACTATTTTCTTTCGCATGGATGTCTTTTCTCTGACCTAAATCTCTGATAGAGTGAGTCCTTCTGGGTGGTTCACAATGAACCGCCCCTGGGTCCAGCGAATGGGTGCAGTTCTCCCTTGGCGGAAGATTTTGAAATTACCATTCATTCAGAGAGCGGTTTGTACTACATTTTGACATTAAGGTCAAAAGGGGGTGTGACACAATACTTCAGGTTTGATATAATGTAGATAAAAACAGGGTGGTGGCGGAAGATGTCATACAGGGCCAACGGAAGCCAGCAGTTGTCCATATTCGACCGCAGTCTCCGGCTCACGAGACGGGAGCGGAGCTTTTTGGAAAAGTCATGGGCAAAAGTGTTTTCTGATGAGATTTTTCCCGCCATTGACGAAGAACGTTTCCGAGTTTTGTATTCTCAAAATGCTTCACGACCCAATACCCCAGTCAATATTATTGTGGGTGCGCTCATTATAAAAGAACTGTTTACTTTGTCCGATGACGAGATTGTTGAGAATCTGATGCTGGACATCCATTATCAGTATGCTCTCCACACCACCAGCTACGAGGAGCAGCCGTTGAGCGACAAATCCTTGTCCCGTTTTCGGAAACGCTGCTATGAATACGAAAAAACTACCGACGTAGATTTGTTCCATGAGTGCGTCTGCGATCTGAACCGCAAAATCGCAAAACTGATGGGGATCAATTCTCACATCAAACGTATGGATTCGCTGATGATCGAGGCAAATATCCGAAAATTAAGCCGGATCGAGCTGCTCTATTCCTGTGTTGCAAGACTTGCCAAGCGTATCGAAAAGAAGGAAGGCATCGGTAAACTGACAGGGCTGGAACATTACTGCCAGCCAGGTGACCGCAATTTCATCGTGTATCATTGCCGGAACACAGATATGAATGAGCGAATGGAGACCATTCTGAAAGATGCGGACCAGCTTCTGCTACGGAGTGCGGCACAATATCAGGAAACAGAGGAGTATCGTCTGCTTGTCCGATGCCTGGACGAGCAGACCATTGCCGGAAGCGGCGGAAGACGGCTTCGCAAGAAGGGAGAGGAATCCCCGTCAACAACTTCCCTGCAAAATCCTACTGACCCGGATGCGACATACTGTGCAAAGGCAGGGAAAGACCATATTGGGTATGCTGCGAATGTGGTGGAGAGTGTGGACAGCAGCGGTTCCGTGATTACGGATTATCAATATGAGAAAAACATATTTTCCGACCCGCGCTTTCTTCGCGACCATCTTACGCGCACAGAAGAACAAAAGGAGACCGTGCGGATTGTTGCGGATGGCGGCTATGTGGGGCAGGAGTGCAGAGAACTTGCAGCAGAGAAAAATATTGAGCTCATCAATACAGCATTAAAGGGTGTAGCTGTACCGGATATTTACGGCGGTTTTCTGCTAAGTGATAACGGAAAGAGTGTGCAGCAATGTCCAGCCGGATATGCGCCAATACGCTGCTCCTACACAGAAAGAACGTCCCGAATCAGGGCCTACTTTAAATCTGAACATTGCATGGGATGTGATCACCGCGAAGAATGCCAGGCAAAGCAGCGACGGGCGACCTGTCAAATGTCACTTTCCCGCTCGGCTGTGGAGCGCGCAAGGCAGCAGCAACAGATGCATGCACCTGATTTTCAAAATTGGCATAGAATTCGGAACGGAATAGAATCGGTTCCGTCCATACTGCGTAACCGGTACCAAGTAGACAAGATGCCCGTGAGAGGATTTATCCCGAGTAAATTCTTTTTTGGGGCTAAAATCTCCGCAATGAATTTCAACAAACTTCTTCGACACCGGAGAGGCTTGTTGTCCTGCGCCCAAAATCCTCTCCTCAGTTAAACAATCGGAAGATTGGATTGCCTGCCGGCCCGTATAGAGGGCCGGCAGGCAATTTTTATTGGTATGATATTGTTTTGGAGCAGCAAAACAGGCCTAACATTAGCTGCGCTAACTTCAAAACCTCCCTTTTGACCTTAATGTCACATTTTGGTACAAACCACTCTCTCTTTTATTTCACGGTATAGAGGTTGGAGGTGCTGCTCCCATTCGGCCTGTGCCGGGAATCTTTTTGGAGATAGCCGTGCTGCTCCAGATCGTGCAGCGCCCGCTTGACCGTGGAGCGGGACAGCTTCATGTCCGAGGCAATGGTCTTGATGCCCGGCCAGCACTTTCCCTCGGCATCGGAGCGATCCCGCAGGTACATATAGACCGCCTTCGCTCTGGAGGGAAGCTCAGTGTCGGCGTAAATCGTTCCGAAGTAACTCATCGTTCCTCCTCTCCGAATGTCTTCATTTGCTTTCCTCTTTTTACAGCCCTCTCCTGAGCCGGAGCATGGGCGATGCCGCCCCGGCTGGATACCGCATAGCCGCGGCTTTCGTCCATCTCCTCCGGCTCACTGAGCTGCGGGAGATTCCGCTCCAGATTCACCCGGTTGGCATAGGCCACCGCTCGGTTGGCTCTCTCCGGCACCACATACGGCTCCCCGAAGGTAATGCCCCAGTTTAAGAAGAGTTGGAGCCGGGTCCGCATGGGATGAGTGCCGGTTTTCATGACGATAAAGCTGCCCTTGGGAATGGATTTCAGCTCGTCGGGCGTCAGCAGGGCGCGCTCCATCATCTGCAGGCTCTGGCTGGGATCGTTCTTGCCCCGGCTCACCGAGCCGGAGAGGACGGTGCGGCTGCCCAGGGCTTTGGACAGCACCTCCGCAGTCTGGCTGTTGGGTGCAAAGCCGCCGAAGATGGTGTCCTGGCAGTTGTCCTGAATGATCTCGCAGCCCTCTTTCCCGTAGTTTTTTTCGAGCTGCGCTAAGGACTGGATGATCGGCACGAGCGTTAACCGGCGAGAGCGTCCAGCGGAGAAAAGGGGCAGTATATCAAACGGGGGCATGGTGCCGAATTCGTCACAGAAAAGCACCACCCGGTTTTTCAGCTTGCCGCCGTTCTCATCGGCCACAGCGAACAGCTCCCGGCTCAGGTTCTGGATCATGAGACCGGCCATGAAGTTCTTGGTTGTGTCTTCTTCCGGCAGGATCAGGAAGATGGCAGACTTCTCCGAAGCAAACTTCTCAGCGTCAATGGCGCTGTCGAAGCACAGGATCTGCTCCAGCTCGCTGTCCAGAAAGGCATTCAAGCGGGACAGCACTGTAGACATGACGGAGGCCATTGCCTGCTCGGCGCTGTTGAGGGCGGCACCGGCAAACCACCTCGCCTTGTGATCCGGCGGCAGTTTTGCCATCAGGAGCTGGAAGTGGCTCTTGCCCTTGACACGGCTGGGCTCCAGCAGATCCTGCACCAGCTTGAACACGGAGACGATATGCCGGCGCTCCTGGGGGTGGTCTTTATCGGGCGGCAGGAACTCGGCAAGCATCAGGATGACCGAGGTGAGCAGACCTTCCGCCGCATCGTAGAAGAAAGCGTTCTGACCGCGGTTGCTGTCATCGCCGTCCGGATTGACGATGGTCTTGGACAGGATTTTGGCGTATTTCTCGGCCTTGGCCCGGGCCGCGAGATTGTTCGGGTCACTCCGGGCAATGTCCATATACCGGTTGACCAGCGTCAGCAGATTGTTGCCATCCGAGCGGGTGGGATTTCGTAGGTCGATCACGGCCACATTCTGATACCCATAGCAGTTCTTGGCAATGGCGCCGTAATTGCGGGCGAGGTCACCCTTGCTGTCCAGCGCCAGCCAGCTCATGCCGCTGGCGCAGGCGTACTCCAGATTGGGATAGAGAAAATAGGCGGTCTTGCCGATGCCGGAAGCACCGATCATCAGGCAGTGGATGTCATCGCTGTCCACGAGGGCGGTGAGTTCGCCTTTCTTTCCCTTGCACCCCAGCACCAGCCCCTGCTCCGTGGGCAGGTTCTGGCCGCTGCGCCATTTCTTCACCTCGAAGGGAACATGGGCATAGGTCTGCCGGATCTCTTTGGCTGTGGCCCATCTTGCGGTGCCGTGCTGGCCGTCGCCGACCGTTTTGGATTTGATCCCGCTCAGGGTATAGTAGTGGGACAAGGCGGCCAGACAGCCGATGACCAGAAACATCAGCCCGCCGGCGGCCAACAAAATCAGGACTTGGTGTGGCATGGTTAACCCCTTTCAGGGCACACCACTTCCTGCTCGGTTCCATACTTCTGAATGCGCACATCACTCTTGTTACGGCCTACTTCGGGCGAACAGGAAGTGGTGTGCGTTGTTGTTATTTACTGCATGACTTGTGCGTAGGACGGTTCCTCAGCGGTCAGATCATCATTCCAATCCTTGTGTGCGGGAATGAGCCTTTCCACCGTGTACCTCTCTGCCAGCTGTTCCTTCATGCGCCGGCTGGCCAGATGGCCAGCCTCGTCATTGTCGAGGCAGAGCAGGACCGTATTGATTTGCGGCTGCCGCTCCAGCAGCTTCAGCACCGGCTGAATGGAGGTGCCGCAGCAGGCCACATAGCTGTGGCTCTGCCAGCCCTCCGGATGGAGCGTGATGTAGGAGAGCATATCGATGGGAGCTTCGAACACATAGAGGCTCCCATCTGTGCCGATGTGGTGGAAGCTGTGGCGGGGATCGCAGCCCTCCACATTGAGCCGGAAGGCTTTGCCGAAGCTGTTGGCGCTGCGCTTGTGGGCATGGCGGGGGACGCCGTCTTCATCCGTACCCACGAAAACCGCATTGTGGTAATCGGCGTCTTCATACAGCAGCTTCTCTCTTGCAAAGTGCGCCACAACGCTCCGGTCGATATTCCGGTGCTTGACCAGATAGGCATAGACCCGGCGCATATTGGAATTGGCCGGCGGAAGGACAAAGGGCTTCGGCGGCTCCTCTACCCGTTCTTCGGCAGAGGGATAAACCGTTCCCAGCTCGCCTCCCAGAAGCATGGTCACCGCCTCCGGATAGCTGAGGTGATAAAACCGCTGCACGAAGCTGACGGCGTGGCCGCCCCGCTCCTCGGCATGATCGTACCACTCGTTGCCGCGGATGGTGACACTATGGTCACGGGCCAGCCGTTTCTCTCTGCCGGAGGCAAGGAGCTTTTCGCCCCGGCAGCGGAGGAACTCCTCCAGATCAACGGAGGCGGCTCGCTGCTTCTGTTCTTCCGTGAAATGAATGTAAGTCGACATAGGCTCCTCCTGTTACATGGTCTGCTGATAGGATACCTGCTCCTCATGATCATCCGCCTTGTGGCCCATGGCCATCCGCTTTTCCGTCAGCCGCTTGCGCCGTTTGGAATCAATGCGAATCCCTGCCGGATTGCGAGGCGGCATGGAATTGTCCCGGAAGATCCGGCTCATGTGATGGAGCAGCTTGGTTGCCGCCAGCATGACGGACGGATCTCGGAACTGGTCAAAGCGGTCAAGGAAGAATTGAGCATACGCATTGCCCTGGGCAGCGGAGCGGGTGAACCAATCCCTGGCCTGCTCCCGATCCTGTTCCACATCCCGGCCCAGGAGATACAGCTTGCCCAGTGTGTACTGAGCAAACGGGTTTCCTTGTCTGGCGGCGGCAGTCAGGTACTCCAGAGCTTTTCTCACATCCTTCTTTACGGACTCACCGGTGAGACAGAGCTTCCCAAGGCGGTATTGGGCAAACGGATTCCCATGCCCGGCGGCCTTGTCCAGCCAGCGCACCGCCTCATCGGTGCGCTTTTGAGAGAGCAGGAGCTTCCCGAGTGCGTATGCCGAAAAGTCATTTCCGGCCTCTGCGGATAAGCGAAACCAACGCTCCGCTTTTTCATGATCCCGCATGGTGGAGAGATCTTCCCGGTAGAACTTTCCCAGTTGATGCGCCGCCACCGTGTATCCTTCCACCCAGAGCTGTTCCAGCACCCGGACGGCTTCGGCGTGTTCCTCATCCAGCGCATAGACATCCTGCAGAACCGTTTTGGCGGCACGATAGCGTCGAGCCTGTTCATATACGCTGCTGGATCGCTGCTCCTCATGTGCCGCCTCCGGCTCCGGCTCATCTTGCATCTTCTCATCTTCAAAAGTCGGGAGGCCGAGGCGGATGTTCTCGGCCTCCCGGATGATATCGTTTTTGATCCGGCGGAACTCTTTCTGCTGAGAGAGCGGGAGATGTTCCCGCGGTGTACGGCTGCCATAGCACTCGTTCAGCTCATCCCGGATCTGATTCCAGGTTTCATAGCACTTTGCTACTTCCGGCTGCCGGGCCAGCTCGTCCACGATGGTGTCCACCAATGCTTTGAGCGGTTTCTTCAGATAGCCATACTGCTTTTTCCCGGTGGTGGTTTCCAGCGCCTGCACCAGCTGGCGCATCTGCTTCTCGATGACAGGGTTGTCGCAGAGCTGATGCTCCATCTTCTGAATCAGCTCCCGCATGGTATCCTGCGCCGCTTCGATCAGCTCTTTATAGGCAACATCCTTCCGCTCGTAGATCTGGATCATCTCATCCCGGAAGATGGTGTTGGTCAGCTTGGAGCGCATGGCCGCAATGCCTTCCCTGGTCAGGAAGCCCTCCTTCGGATCGTCTGACCAGACCATCATGTGGATGTGGGGGTGATGCCCCTCATTGTGGAAGGCCGCATACCAGCGGAAGTGATCAGCCTGTATCTTCATGGCCTTGGCCAGATCCTGTGCGTGCATCATGAGCAGGCCGCGCCATGCGTCCGCATTGTCGTACCCCAGCCGGGCAGCATCCTCACGGCGCAGGGAGTAGATGATGGTCCACACATTTCCGTCATGGGCTTCCAGCTCGGACATGGCTGCGTCGAGGTCTACCGCGGCGGCGGAGCTGAACAGGCCATGGGCCCCGCGGCGCTCCACACGGGGGCGGGTGGCAATGTAGGACAGGTATCCGCTCTCAGAATTTATTTCGTGGAGGTTTGCATCCAGCGCCATGGTGATGAAGGCTGATGCGGTACCAAGGGTAGGCGTCTTACGGTAATCCTCATACTCGAACAGATCCACGGCATCAGGGAAATCATGCAGGAGCTTTTGGATCAGTTCCCGCTGTCCTTTGGTGACGGGACCGTTGCCGGTCAGCTTCTCCACACCTTCGCGGATGGCAATGTATTTCATGTACCCGCCGGCCTTTTCGGATTTGATGTAGCCGCTTTTCTGTACGAGCTTTGCCATGGGTTACACCGACTTCTGGAAGTCCAGCGCATCCTTGAACGAGATGCGCCCGTTGGTGCGCTTCATATCCCGAATGGCGCGTCCCCGCAGACGCTGGTACTCGCCTTCGTCGATATCGGTGTCGTAGGCGATGATCTGCCCCAGCACATTGAGATCCACACCCTGCTTGAACAGGAGCGAGCCCATGCGACCGGTATAGTAATCCAGTGTGCCGGTCATCATGGCAGAGAACGCTTCGGGCAGAAAGGCGCCGGCGTTCTTAGTGTTCAGGTAGCCAATGTAAAACCGGAGCGCCTGCTCAACGAACTCGCTCCGGCTGGCGCAGTTGTCGATGCGCAGGTAGATGTCTACCTTCTCGTCCAGATCCTCAGAGATCCAGAACCCCTTCTTCGTTTTTCTGCTTTCAGACTTCAGTAAAACCACTCCTTTTTTCGTCAAGTCCCCGCTGAGAACCCTTGCCACAGCGGAGCTTTTCCGCATCATAGGGTCCAACAGCTCTTTCCACCCGCCGGATTGTCCCCGCTGCGAAAAGCCGGAAACTGCCCGCACTGCGGGCAGAAGTGGGAGAGCCGGGGGCGGCCTTGTCCCCGGCTCTTTCTCCTGCTTCGCTTTCACCAGCTTCCCGCTCTCCTGGAAAGCGGCCCAAATTCCGCCCGCTTCCCTCTGGAGGGGTACACGGTCGGCTGGTCGCTGAAAGCCGCACACAGCGGCTCACAGGGGGCGACACGGCGCTACATCTGCATCTCTGGGGACTCCTGGCTCTGCTCCGACAGATAGTCCCCGCAGCACTCCTCCAAACTCTGGCCCCAGTGTTCCTGACAGTAGGTGTTCATCTTGGGGAGGAGCAGAGCCTGCTCCTCGGCGCTGAGGCGATACTTGAACGCCTCCTCGTCGCCGTTGCCCCGCTGCAGATACACCTCCAGCGTGTCACAGACGCGACGGGTATCCAGATCGTAGTTGGCATAGATGTTCAGCCAGTCGTCATTCTCGGAGGTGCAGACATCGGTTCCGAACACTTCATCCGCATTGAACGATACTTCCATGTAGAACTCCAGCAGGTTGTCGTTCTGAATAATGTCCTCGGCGAAGGAGATGTCCTCGGCGCAGAGCCGCCGGCTGCCGGTGAGGTATTCCGGCTCCTGGATGAGCGCCCTCTCCTCCAGACGGTCCAGGAAGATCCGCCACCTTTCGTCCGACGAAGCGTTGCCCTTCTTCATAGCGAAGTAGGCGGCGGTGCTCACATCCCGGATTCTGAACCGCTTCCAGCCATCCATGATGCTGACGGCTTCCATATCTCCGCTGTCGAGGTCGATGTCGTAGGCACCCACCACCCGGCCGGTGTTGTCCAGCCGCTCCGACACATAGGAGTTGAACTCCTCCTGAGAGATTCGCTGGGTGTGCAGCAGCGTTTCGACAAAGCGGTGGGGCGCCTCGTCGGGCGGCTTGCGGATGTAGCTGCGCAGACGGCGGGCGGTCGAGAGCAGCTCGAGTTTTTCCTCGGCCAGAATATAATCGGAGCCGCCGTTCTCCGTGACATGAAAGACGGCGAAGCGCCGTGCGGCCTCCCGAGCCTCCTCCTCCGCCTGCTGCTCTGCCCAGAGCTCATGGCTGATGCGCTCGTACTCCCGCTGAGGAAGCTGGTTGCACATTTCATCAAGGATATTCTCCAGATGCTCCTCCAGCGTTTCCCCCTTCAGTTGTTTGCTCAGAGCGTCGTACCACCGCTCGTCGAGCCAGAGTGTGATCTCACGGCCCCTCATTGCATTCCTCCCATTTCCGGCCCGCACTGCTTCATCTCAGGGTACTCGGTCAGGAGGTGCCACACGCCGTTTGCGTAGTTGGCGCTGTTGACCGTCTGACTGAGAAGATTGTCGGCAGAGAGCGACATCGTGATGCCGGGCACGCCGGGATGCGCCGCGGCACTCTGGCCGCTCATCAGTCCTTCCGCCTGGGCTGCGGTCAGGGGCACAAAGCCGCACGGAGTCATCAGGGAAAAGATGCCGCCAACATGGGTGGCCAGGAAATCACGAACCGTGCGTGTGCCTGCGTCATCAGACAGTTCCTCCCGAAGCGTCCAGACGCAGTGGAGAAGTTCCTCACCATGGGAGGCATCCAGACCATTCTCCGCAATCCAGCGGTCTGCCAGCTCATCCAGCGGCTCGTCCAGCCCCAGCAGAAATCTGGCGTCCTCCTCATTGATGGCGTCCTCGATATTGTCACGGATCAACCGTGCGGCGGTGATCTCCTCAGCGGCATCGATCAGCTGAGAGGGATCGGCTGCCATCCACTGCTTGACCCGGCGTTCATAGTCTGCGCTGATCCGCTTCTTCAGCTCTTTCTTGTAATCCATGGCGATCTCATCTTTGTTCACTGGATCACCTCCGGTTCCTGGTCAGGCTTCGGTGCGGCGGCTCTCGGGCTGCGCCGGGACTTGCTCGGAGCGGCGGCGCTTACATCGCTCTCATCGATATACTCCCGCACGGGGGCGGGTACATATTTTTCATAGAGCTTCACCAGCGCATCCGTCATCTCACGGTCCAGGTCAAGCTCCTTCTTGCCCATATAGCGTTTGAGCGCAGAGAGCTTCTCCTCGTCGAAGGTGATGGTCAGGTTCACTTGCTTCATTGGCACTTCCTTTCTCAGTCGTAGTTGATGTATTCGATCTGCAGCCAGTGGGTCCAGCCCCGACCCTCCAGCTTTGTTTTCACCACACCTTTTTTGGTATTCATAGCTTCAATCACATAACCGTCACCGGTGTACACGCCAATGTGACCGTCATGCCAGACAGCGAGGCCGGGGATATCCGGCATGGTGTCGATGGTTCCGGATACTGAGGCGTTATAATACATCTGGTTGGCGCCAAGATCCGGCATCCCGTTGGTTCCATACTCGATAGTCATGGTGTCGGGATTGAGCCATCCGTACCCTTTGATCAGGCCCACGCAGTCTGTGGTTCTGCCTCCCAGCCAGTTGGCACGGATGAAGTCCGCATAGCTGCCGACACCGTCAGGGTACTGCTCCAGCTTGTAGGCGAAGAGCGAACCGGTGAGGACACTGCCGTATGTTCCCCAGACATAGCCCCAGCCGGACTCCCAGGCGTGGATGGCGTAGGTCACAAGGTCTGCGGCGTTCTTGGTGGTTGGATCGGTGAAGGCGGAGATGTCCAGCTCTATGCTGCTCCCATCCCCTCTGAGATACTCGCCGCTGTAGCTGCCGCCTCCCACGGTACCGGCTATCATGGTATAGATATGGTCGATGTTGCTCTTGTCATCGTCCGTGATCTCTCTGCCCAGATGGGCTTCCAGATTGGCGTAGGCCTGGGACAGAGAGACCGGCACCGCGACGGTGTATTCTTCTTCCTCTGTACTTGTGGTCCCGTCCTCCAGAGTCACTTCCACGGTTCGTGTTCGGGTTTCGGTGGTGTAGAAGCACCCCACGAAGCTGTTCGACGCCCGTGTGGACGGGGCGTCGTCCCCAAAGCAGAGGGCATAAAAAACAGCCTTGACTCTGATCGGGTCAAGGCTGTTGCCGCTGTCCATCTGCCCATTGGCAGAGGACACCGCCGAATCCAGAAGAGAAAAGGCCGAGCGCATTTCCACGATGTGATATCGGAACTCCGCCGGAACTTCTGCGGAGAATTCCGCTCCGTAGAAGCATGCCTCCACCGAATAGTTGTTATGCTCCGCCCCGCCTGAGCCAAGGGAGCAGAGCAGGGCGATCAAAAGAATGACGGGTGAAAAGATTGCCACCAGAATCCAGCCCAAACCTTTACGGGTCTTTTCGTTGGTAAGCAGCATGGCAGCGGCCTTGGCCACTGCGGCAGCAGAAACAGCCATCAGCGACCACCTGCCGTTCCGAAGAGTTTCTCCTTGTAGGCCGGGGCGTGAACCTCCAGCAGATATCGTTCATTGCCGCACTTGTACAGGCAGACGCCGCGCTGGGGGAACTTGATGAGATTGTATTCCGACTCCTCCAGCTGGAGCATATCCATGTAGGACCGCTTGTCGATGGAGCCGGCATTGAACAGAAACTGGTGAGGCGGGATGCTGAACAGGGGTTTGGTCATCTCACGGACGCCCTCCTGATCGAAGTCCTCCAGATTCTGACTGGCCAGCAGCATCGCCGATTCCTTCTTTCGCACACGCTTCAGACAATTTCGGATGTACTCGATGGCGGTGGGGTTGGACAGCCAGATATACAGCTCATCCAGAGCTGCCACGGTATTGCCCACGGTCAGGAGCTTATCGGACATGAAGGACAGCACATTGAAGAGCATGGCGTTGCGGACATTTTTGGCGGCGCTGAGCATTCCCTTGACGCCGAACACCAGGAAGCGGCTGGAGGTAATGTTGGTATGCCCGTTGAAGAACTGGGCGTCAGCGCCCTTGCACATGGAGTGCAGCCCCAGCAGCACCTCTTGCAGGAGCTTTTGGGTGTAGAGCTGGTGACGGTCGGCGTCGTAGGTCTTGAATTCCTCCTCAATGAGATCGTAGAGGTCGGAGAGGATGGGATAGTCCTCCGGGCACATCCGGCTGAAGTTGGTGCGCTCGGTGATGCCGAACTTGCGATACAGCTTGGACAGCATGATCTCGATGGTGTCGATGTGCGCGTCGCTGAAATCCTTGTAGGCCCGGAAAAAGTCCTTGAGGAAGGAGATGTGCTGCGCCAGCAGGGTGCTTTTGCGAAAGGCCTCCGGCGCGTCGGTGGCGTTGGGGTCTCCGCCGTCATCCCAGCACTTGGGTTCCAGCACATTGATGATGTACTGCCCGGCCATCAGGTCTGCGAAGCAGCCGCCCACCGCCTCGCACATCTCCTGCTGTTCATGTTCGGCGTCCAGGCTGATGACGGATTTGCCGGACTCCAGCAGATTCAGGATCAGCAGCTTCATCAGGTAGGACTTGCCCTGGCCGGAGTTGCCCAGGATAAGGATGTTGGCGGAGGTCTTGTCCTCGTCCCGCTGGTCGAAGTCCACCAGAATGTTGCTGCCGTATTTGTCTTTGCCGATGTAGAAGCCTTTGGAGTCCAGCTTGCCAGAGTAGTTGAAGGGATAGAGATTCGCCACGCTGGAGGCGGGCAGCACCCGTTCAAACTGGATGCCGAATGTGTTGTGGCCGCAGGGATTGACGCAGCGGAAGCCCTGCTGCTGACGGAGCAGGAGCTTATCCACATTCAGCTTGCTCCGCACCAGCTCCGTCAGCACATCGGTCTGGAGCAGCTTGAGGTTGTTGTAGTCGGATGCGGTCAGCTCAATGTATACAGCGCAGTGGAGCAGAGGCTCACGGTTGCGGTGCATGGTGGCCACCAGGGTGGCCACATCCTGAAGGTTGCTCTCGGCGGTGACCGTCTGCTGCAGGTCGTTGGTGTTGGAGCTGTTCAGGCGGTTCTTGTTGGCGGCGTTCTGAATGATGCGTTTTTCCTCAGCCGGGGTGACCTGCCGGGTGTAGATCCGCAGGGTGACGCCGTCCTTTTCTCCCAGATGGCGGAGAATAGCCTGCTCATCCGTGCTGGTCGGGTATTCGCGGAGTGCCCAAACGCAGCGGTAGGTGTTGCCGAAGATAAAATGATCCGGCATGAAGCTGACCACAGAGGGGGCAATCATATCCAAAAAGGATTTGATGGACGCCTCCTCACGGCTCTGCGGAACCGGTCTTTTCGCTTTCTTTGCCAAAATGGATGCCTCCTATTCTCCGTGGAGGCATCCCGGCCATGGAGTGGAACACCTCCACGGCCTATGATGAATTGATTTACTCGCCCACGATGACCCAGCGGTCCCCGTCGTAGTCCTCGAACTTCTCGGTGGTCACATTTTGCTCGAAATAAACGCCCAGCATCCGCTTGAGATCCTGCTCGGTGGCGCGGCGGGTGGTAAACCCATTGTCATTGATGCTCTGCTCAATGCGGCTGAGATACGGGAACACATCCGTTTCCTTTTCGCTTCGCAGCCGGATGATGATATAAAACTCCCGGCTGGATGCCATCAGCACCTGGATGCGATCCAAATGCTTGCTGTCCTGCTCCAGAAGTCGCCGGATGGCAGGAAGTTCCTCGCTGCCCATGCGCTCCTGATAGAAGCTTTTGTTTCGCTCAAAGGACTCCTTGGAGTTGAGGGCCAGTATCTCAATTTCCGCCTGCCCCTTGACCACATTCAGCAGGGCGTAGATCCTGGCGCTGATGCTGGAATCGGACAGGACGCTGATGTTGGTGGGCTTGATGATAAAAAAGACCAGATCGCCCACGCGGGTGGCGATGCAATAGTCCTTGATGCCGTCGATCCCCATGAGCTGCCGGGTCGATTGCGCGGCATTCTCTTTTTTCTTTCTGCTCATAGCTTCATTCCTCCTTTGGGAAAGCAAGGCGGGAAAAAGCCGGTGCAGCGCATGGTGACACAGCAGGTCACCCGTCTGGGGTTCTGGCTGAACCAGTATTTTGCCCTGGCGTTCTTGGCGCTGTAGCAGAGGGACTTCTCGCACAGAAGGCCGCCCACATAGCTTTTCAGCAGGGCCCGCAGGCTGCGGAAGCCATAGTAATATCTGCCGTCCTGGCTGCGGCAGCTCCACTTGTTCTTGGCATCCTGCCAGAAGAAGGCGTTGCGGCACTCCCACCGCTTGCGCTTCCGGCTCCACCGGAGCGTCAGGGAGGCGGACAGATCCCGCTCCTCGATTTCCGGCAGGCCGAAGTTTTCCTCGTTGTCATAGAGTGTGTCGGCGTGGAACATATCACATTCTCCATTCATAGAATTGCTGTTTGGTAATCAGGAAGGCCACTGCATACCGGATAAAATCCAGAATGCTCGTGCCGTCAAAACGGATGCTGAGGAAGGCATAGACTGCCGTCAGCACCAGCGGAATAAAAATTCCGGTCTGTGTCAGCGCCAGGATAGAGACCAAAAGCCCTACGCCAATGACGCCCACATCCCTGAGTTCCCAAAGCCACAGCATGGCCTTGGCAGTCAGATTGTCAGGGTAGATATACAGGGTGGTTCACCTCCAAAAAACAAACCGCCGGGGATATGCTCCCCAGCGGCCGGTGCGGCATATTTATGCTTCGGTCATCTCGGCGGGCTGATTCTGCGCCTCGTACTCAGCCAGCGCCTGCTCGATAAGACCGATGACGAATTCTTTCTGCGTGATTTTTCTGCCGCGCTTTTTTTCTGCGGCAATGAAGTCCTTCAGCCGCTGATCCAGCTCCTCGGTGATCTTGAATGCGAGAGTCTTGGTTTCTGCCATAGTGATTCCTCCTCCTTCGAAGTGTTCTTTGAGTATCAGCTCCACATACTCGCCCAGAGTCTTGAGGCCAAGCTGTTCCTTTTCTGCCACAGCTCTGGCGTGCAGTTCTTCCGGGATCATTCCGCAGAGATTCTTCTTTGCTCCCATGGGTTACTCCTTTCTCTGATTTTGTAAGCAAAGCATACTGCGCCCGGCGGTAAATAGCTATTCACAGAACCCAACGAAGAAGCAAGCTGCAAACGAAGCATAAGCAACAAGCCCGGCTCAGCCGGCGAGAAGCACCAGAGCAATGCCAAAAAGGACATAGTCCACGCACGGAATGACCACGCTGTTGCCCAGTGCCTTATACCGGGAAGAGTCAGAGGCGTTGGGAATGTCAGTCCAACCGTCCAGAAAACCTTGGAGCCTTTCACATTCCAGAGGTGTCAGCCTGCGGATGAGCCTTGGCTGATCTGTACCCTGCAGCACCAGATCCGTGGCATCCTTGTGCTGGCGTGCGCTTTGAGTGCTTGTTACCTCTCCATCTTTGAAAATGTCGACTCGCTGTCTGCTGAACACGGCATGGTGATCGGTGGCAGTCAGCGTATAGGCGAGGTCTGCTTGGTATCCGATCCCATTGCCGCCGTTTTGAGGCTGCCGGTCAATAGCATTGCCGGTGATGCAGAATACCTGTTCCTGCTCCACAAGCGGGACATTGTTTCCGCCTGTACCATACCGCGCGGACATGGTAGGCGCCACTTTATGGGGGCCGGCGTAGCGGGAATCAATGCCGTGGTTCTCGTAGACCAAGGGCTGATGCCCATGTTCCTGGGCCCGAAGCGTCCCTGTGATGTCCAGGCTGCACTCCATCACGCTGCCGCCTTGGTCGTTCAGGCATAAGATGGATGGCATACAGTTTCCGCTGGCGCTGCCTTTCAAGGTGGGGGCAAGCTCCTCGCCGTAGCCGATGCTTCCGGCAGAGGCTCCTGCCCCGGCAGAGAAGCCAGCAGTCAGGACACAGGGATACCCCTGACCGGCCTGACCGCCGCCTGCACTCAGAGATGTGTGCCGTTCCGGCGTCAGAAAACAATCGCCGTTGCCTTTGGCCACGACACCCTCCGCGATGAAAGTCTGCTGCTTCATTCCCGGCTGGGCGCCCAACGCTCCGGCCACATCGTGCAGATCTCTGACCTCATCCCGCTGGTTTGCGGCAAAGGCAATCGGCTGGACAAGGCCGTTGCGGCCAGTGGACATCCCGCAGTTCACGCCCAGGGTGGCCGCTACCGCACCGGTCAGATCACCGTTATAGCCATCGAAGCCCTCGATGCAGCCGTCCTGCTGGCTGGCGTGAGGCGGTTGCTGATTGTGAACCGTATCGGCTGGTGGAGCGACTCCTGACTGAATTTCAAGCGCCTGATTGAGCTTTCGGGGCAGCTCTTTCCCGCGTTCAAAGGCTCTGCGCAGGATGCCCAGGCAGGCTTTCCTGGTCAAATAGTATTTGTCTGGCGGATCGTCCTGCAAAATCTGCGACAAGGAAGATTCTTTTTCTTCTCTGGGGGACACCCCAGTATTGAGCGTCAAGGCATCTCCACGCCAGGGAGAAATCAGCTCCCAATAGAATTCGCCCAGCAGGTTCCCAGCGCCCGGTGTCAGGTCGAGGGATTGAAACACCACTGACTTTAATTCGGACGATCTCCTCGAGGACGATCCGGAAATCCTCTCCTTTTGGTGTTCCGCTGGAGAAGGCTCCGGGCACATTTTCCCACACCATAAATCGAGGTCGTATATCGAGAGCTGCTCGGCCTCGTTGTCTATCCGCATCTCTCATCTCCTTTACGATTCGAACCTGTTCCATAAAAAGGCCGGAGCGTTCACCGGAGAGACCGGCACGGTTTCCGGCCACAGATAAGTCCTGGCAGGGCGAGCCGCCGCAGATGATGTCCACCGGCGGCAGCTTTGCTCCGTCAAGCTTTGTAATGTCGCCCACATGTGCCATGTCGGGGAAACGAATCTTTGTCACCTCAATGGGAAAGGCTTCGATCTCACTTGCCCACACAGGTACGATGCCGTTGTGAACCGCAGCCAGGGGAAAACCGCCAATCCCGTCAAACAAGCTGCCCATTGTCAGCGTCTTCATTTGGCTACCGCCTGAACAACGGTCCTTGTGGTATTGACCGCAGCCTGAGCGGTATAGACTGCAGACATGATATTGGCTCTTGTGGTGGTATCCAGACCAAAGGCGCCGGCAATACGAGGGATCTCGCCGGCGGACAGCATCAGACCAAGGCCAAGGAGGGCATGGTCCTTGAATACCATGAGACCGGCGATGAGAATGGTGGATTGCAGGAAAGCGGTCAGGCACAATCCGATGATCTGCTTGCACCATTGGATGAAACCATCCGTATAACCGCGTGGGACGCTGAACATATAGAGACTGCCCACTGCAATTTGAATGAGCAGAATGCCGCCGCGCTTCAGGTTTGCGAAGAAGACCTTTATCACGGCGTAGGCCATCAGAATGATGCAGAATAAAAGCATGATTGGGCTGGTGATGGAAGCAAAGCCGAAGTATGAGCCGGTGGTCATTCCAGTCAGCGAATCAATGCCGCTGAGTGAATTCACAATCTCGGTTGCCGCCTCGCCGATGGAGGTGCCATACCCTGTGATCCCCGCGGTGAGGCTTGCCTGCAATGTGACGGAAAGCTCATAGAGCCGAATCGGCACAACCGTAAACAGGCTCACCGCCATAAAGCCCTTGATGGCACACAGAGCGGTTTCTTTGAGGTTCCCTCTGCCGGAGGAATACTCGATGCCGCACTCAAAACAGGCCACAACAAGACCGGTCACATAGAGCGCCCAGGCCAGATAAGAGAAAAACAGTACAATGCTCTGCACCCAGCTCAGTTCGAACAGCTCGACGCCCATGTTGCCCATCTCGGCGAAAAAGTTTCCGAGAAAGCCCATGACCTGTCCGTAGATCCAATCCACGATTTGACCGAGGATGGTGTCGGCAACAAAATCCCAAATAAACAATGGTTCGTTCACCTCTTTTCGGGGTGAGGCCGCACCAACTGCTTGGGATAAAAGGCCAGGGGCCGTACAGCTGGTACGGCCCCTGGGTCAGTTCTTTACATGGTCTGCTGCCACTGGGGGGCAGCGGTTTGGGCTTGCTCCTGAAACACCTCCAGATAATCCGATACTGCGTCTGTGAGCTGCTGGTAGTCCTGACTGTTGGGATGGTAGACATACCAATCCGCTTTCCCGTAGTCATCCCAGATGTAGGGATTGATCCCATTGCGGAAGTTCGGGTTGCCGGTTTGCTTTTTCCCGAGGATGTCGGAAAGATTCAGAAGCAGCACATCCACCTGGCCTTCGTTCCGATTCAGAATGGAAACGCGAAGGGCATGGTATTGATTTGCGACGATCCCCGTGACGAACTGGATCTTTGCCCGATTCAACTCATCGAGACGCACATAGCAGGCCCGGCCTACATAGGTGGCGTCCGGATACTTTGGGGCAACGATTTTGTGAAGCTCTTGCTCGAAAAAGTTCATATACCCTCCTTAGATGCCGATAATGCTCCAGAGATACATGGGCGCAGTGAGGGTAAACACGAGGCAGGCAAACAGGATGGCGGGAGCCGCCCACTCGAACTGGCCGGATTTTCTGTACTCGAAGTAGGCGGTGCCCAGCTTGGCAAAGAAGAAGACGGCCAGAATCAGGTCGATGGCGGGAAACACCACATTGTCGACCACCGACTTGATCTGGGTGGATGCAGTGGACCAGGTGCTTTCGACGGCACCGGCCACATCCCCGGTACCTGCGGCGAAAGCTGTGGTCGCCATGAGGCAGGTCATTGCCAAGACCACGACAAGCATAACGATCAGGCGCTTATAGTTGAATTTACGCATAAATTCCCTCCGTTGTATGTTGTTAATTTGTGGGGGCGATATGCCAGTCCTCCCAAAGATCTCCGGAAATCCGGACGGAGTCCGTGAGGTTTAGCGACAGCATTCCCGCCGGTGTCCAGCAGTCCAGTAGCCAGGTGTACGGCGTATAGCTCCCATCGGGATACCATATCGGTGTGAAATGGGTCGGACGATTATAGGTGCTGTATGGATTGTCCTTGAAAGTGAAGGTGGAGCGTTTGCCGCTGATGCTTCGGTTCAGGAGCCTCCAAAAGCCCTCGTAGTTGAACTCCGGGAAAGAGGTCACCGCATTCTGAGCCGCAGTAACTGCGGCGCTCTGTGTGGTGCTGACGCTGGCCGTAACGCTCTGCTGGATGCCGTATCCGCTCTTGAGCGCAGAGGAAGATGCCGTGGGCGACAGGCTGTCCGGCGTGATGACCATGGTTGCCGTCAGGCTGGCTGTGTAGGCGTTATAATCAAATTCCCACCAGCCCTGATCCTCCCACCAGCCGTTGTCCACCCAGTGGTACCAACGGTCCGTGTGGGATTTGCCCTCGCTGTCCGTCCACCGATCCGTGTGCCAGCACTTCTCCCAGTTTTCAACCCACACCCAATTCTCCTGCCACCAGGGAGACCAGATGCCCCAGGAGGCGGAGGACACTTCTTCTTTCTCTGGGATATCCACGAGGGTGAAGGTGTCGTTTCGGTCATCGGCCACGGGATTGGGCGGGTCGTTGCCGTCCAAATCCACAATGTTGGCGGTGATGGTGCTTTGCGCCGTGCCTCCGCCCAGCACCCTGACCTGAATGGTGCAAACACAGGGTTCATCGGGGGTATGCCACTTCACCCAGACCAGCTGGCTGTCGCCGTCCGGATAGTACACATTGCTGATGGTATAGGTGCTGCCTTCGATCACAAACTGCACGGTGACCGGGTTGTCCGGGTCTGACTGTCCGCCGGATACCTCCACCGAGGTAATGACATCGGTGTCCACCCGGTATTCGTAGTCAAACTCATCCACCTCCGGTTCCTCCACCTCATCGTTGAAGCGGACGATGCCGATCCCCAGCGAGGAGATGATCTGCTCGTTGCTGACCTTGCTTGTGGTGCTGCCTGACCACGCAGGATACCCGAGGTCGGCTTCCTCCAGGAAGATAGCGAGTGGGAGATTCTGATGGGTCAGCGAACCCATCCAATAGCGCAGGTCACCACTGACCACCTGATCATACAAAGCAGCTTCGGTGGCGGTCATTGCAAACTGCTGTCCGTCATAATTCAGGTACGCAATCGGCTCGATGATGATCTTGTAGTCGCCATTGACCAATGTATCGAAGTCCATGCCGACATAACCTGCCAGAGAACGAATGACCTGTTCATCCGTGAAGTAGCTTCGGATGGCCTCAATGCTGGCCGAAGATGACCCCGAGGAAATGATTCTGGGTAAACTCTGGGAGGGATTTCGATAGGAATAACCGCCCACAACCGGCGATAGTGACGCACCACCGTTATATGTGAGTTTGCAGACCTTCCCGAAGTGGATGATACCTGTAGAGGGCGTTTTGTTGGTGAGATCAACCGGCGTTGTCACAACAGCATGGCTTTCAGCGTTTATCACTGTAACTCTCACACCGTCCATGCCGGGATTCCAATAGCTTGAAGAATTACCGCTGCCCATGTTGCCGCCACCACCATCGATATTTCCCTCGCCGGTGGCGGCAAACGCAGGCATGGCCGTTCCCAGAAGAAGAGCGAGGGATAAAAAGAGTGCGAGAATTTTTCTCATGCAGGACTCCTTTCGGCAAAAAAAGGGCGCAGCCGCTTCCGACTGCGCCATGGGGATGTGGGGAGCTTACTCGCCACCCATAATCCCAATCTTATTCCCGTTTTCATACATATCATCCAGAGTGCCGCCCTGATTCTCACCGCTGTTTTCCACATAGCCGAAGCCGGGTACATAGACCTGACCGGAGCTGTTGGTACTTCCCGCGGCAGGCTCCGTTTCAGTGGGAGTCACTGTGGGAGTCTCCTCATAGGTGGGCGGCGCCTCATCCTCGGTCTTGCGCTCCTCCTCCGGCACATCCGTTCCGTCGTGGTCATCCGGCAGCGTGGTGGTGCCGGCGGGTGCTTCCGGTTTTTCGGGGGATTCCGGCTTTACAGGATCTGCCTGGATGGTCTGCTCCAGGCCGCTGGAGTCTGCACCCTGGGCGGGATCGGTTTCGGATGCGTCCGGCGTTTCCACCTGGACATCCAGATCAGTCTGGCCGTTATTGTCGATATCCACACTGGGATTACCGCTCTGGGTGGGATCATCGGAAACCACACCGGAAGAAATATCGGCATTGCCGCCGAACCGGACGGCGATCCCAACGGCTGCCGCAACGCAGAGCAGGCAGCAGACGGCGATGAGGACGATCCTCTTTGTCTTGTCTGTCATGGTGTATGCCTCCTTGGTGTATTTCTTGTTAATGGGACAATACCACAATTTGCTGTGGAAGTCTATTGGAAAGACAGGATGGATCAGAAGAGAGGCACATATTTGGCCTCCGTGTGCAAAGTCATGCTGGCGGCGGGCAAAAGATTCCCCAGAAACCGGACGGGCACCTCCAGATGGATCTCCACCAGCGCGGTATAACCCTCGCTCTGGCCGGAACCAAGGCTGTTGTTTTCCAGAACCACGGACAGGTCGGAAATGGTGTATTCCACTTCGCCGCCCGAGATTTTCTGATACCCGCCCGCTGCATTTTCCAAGCCGAGCGTTTTAGAGAGCTGGCCGTACACATCGCCGGTGTCGATGCTCTCATCCCAGCGGCCTGTGCCGTCCGGATACCAGCCCGCGGCGTATCCCTCGCGGACGGCGTGGTACACATCGTCGTAGTTGTCATTGACGGTGGAAATGACCGCCTGCTGCGCTGCCTCCTTTACGCCTTGGGCAATGATCCACAGCCGGCTGAATTCGCCAATGGCGCAGAAGAGCATCAGCAAGACCAGCACGATGGCAAGGATCATGGGGGTGCCCTCGCCGGGGCGACGGCGAAAGATCGGTCTTCTCATTTCCAATACACCTCCGACTTGCCTGTGGCGGAAGCCGTCAGCGTGATCGGGAACGAGCCAAACCCTCCGAACAGGCCGATATCCGTTTCCAGCGTCAGGGTCACGGTGACCTCGTCATTGAGCTGGATGCGTCCGGTGGTGGACCACCGGATGTCGGGGTCAAGCCCGGTGCTGCCGGTAAGCGCCGCCGCCCGGCGGGTGGTCTCCGTGCCAACCCGGCCGGCGATTTCCGCCTCGCGCACCAGCTCCACCGCATAGGTGTCCAGCTGCTGCTTGGTGATATAGACCGGAAGCACACGAACCACCAGCGCGAGCACCAGCATGGCGCACACCACCAGGACGCATACATCGATATAGCCTTCGCCGGAGCGCCGTTTCAGTATTTTTTTCATGGCGACCTCCTTTAGAACAGGCTTCCCAGAGAATTGACGATCTGGTACACGATGATGACGATGTAGGTCATCATGAAGCACATGAGCATGATGAAGCTGAACACCCGGATCTTGGGTGGGATCTTGGCGGCCTTGGCCTTGAGGCGCTGCAGTTCCAATGCCTTCAGATCGTGGGACAGCATCTGGAAGTACATTCGCCCGTCGTCACCCCGCAGGATGCCGATGAGGCCGCGGACGATGTCCGAAATGATGGCGGAACCCATTCTGGCCTCAAAGCGGATGAGCGCCGCTTCATAGGAGGAGGAACGCATATCCGCCGTCAGCACATCCAGCTCACGACCAAAGTCAGGCCCGGCGTGTTTCTTGTAGTTTTCCAGAATCCGCAGCACATCCCGGCTGGCTGCCAGCTCCTGATGGATGGTGGCGACGAACCGGGGCAGCTCGCCCTCGATCAGCTCCATTCTGGCCTTGACCAGCTCGTCAGCCCGACGGCTCTCCTTGAACCAGGTCAGCACGGCCAGCACCACGATGAGGGGGCTCAGGATGGGCAGGATCAGCAGGCACGGGATGATGCCGAGCAGGATGAGGCAGGGCTTCAGGATCGAATAAGCCGTGTAGACCTGGGGCGTCATATCCAGCCCTGCCGCCGTGAGCTTGCTCTCCAGCCGGCGGTATTTGTATTCGTCCATTCGAATCAGCGGGGCCAGCTTCAGCGCCCAGCCGAGGATCAGCGCTTCCAGAGATTTGACCAGGCTCCGCTCCCTCCGTCCGGCGGAAATGAGCGCCCGTTCCGCGGCCAGCCGGGGGATCTTCAGGAGGTCGGCGAGGACGAAATACAGTCCGGCGGCCAGTGCGGTCCCGAACAGGAATAAAAGTACGCCCATTTCCTCACCTCCGATACTCAATAGGCTGGGTCAGCTTCACCACGAAGGCAAAGGACACGAATACGGCTGCGATGCAGATGGCAATGATCATTTGGCCGGGAACGGTGTCTACCAGGGTGTGGTACCAATCGTTGTTGATAAACTGCACCAGCGGGATATTGATCAGCACCAGGATCGCCATGGTGACGAACTCCTTGCGGGGGCCGAAGACCAGATTTTCCAGCTCTCCGTTGACCACTCTCATATCCGACAGCTTGCTGACAATGGGAGTCAGGGTGCTTTTCAGGCTGCGGTCTGTCTGGCACGCCATCACCGCTTCGCACCACTCCTGCCACACCTCATTGTCGATGGCGTATTTCAGGTCGTGAAGTGCGGCGTCCATGTCCGGGTCAATGTGCTTGATGCGGGTCAGAAACCGCTGGAACACCTCCTGCACCGGGTGGTGCAGGTATCGGACATTTTCCTCCACCGCCTGCTGGAAGTTTTCCGTGCGCAGATAGGCGGTGGTGATGACCGACAGCGCCGTTTCCAGCTCTGCGGCCACATCCTTTTTGAAGCTGCCGGCTGTCAGCTTGATATACCAGAACGGCGCCAGCATAAAGCCGACGGCCAGCACAGGGACAAGGAAGGCATTCCCGGCAAGGATGGCGATGCAGGCGCCCAGGGCAAACAGCACCAGGGAGGCCATGCACACCATGGGGAACTTCCCCTCACGCCCGGATGCGGCCAGCACCGCCTGCGCCTCCGTGATCTCCCGGCGGAAGAAGCCGGCCTTTTTTCGCTTGGTCGTCTCGTTGATATCCGCCCGGATGCTGCCAGGAGCGGCAGTCAGCCGGGAGAAGATGCTGTCGCTCATTTCTGCGGGGGAGATCCCCAGCACCATAAAAAGCCCGGCGATCATGCCGATGCAGGCGATCAGTTGGATCATTGTCATGCAGTTTCCTCCTTTCCCTGGATGAACTGCTCCAGCTCACCGCGGGGCATACCGTTCTCGATAAAGCGGCGCTGCAGGCTCTCGGACATCTCCTCGCACTTCTGGTGGTGTCCCTCAATGATGAACCGGTCGCCCTCCAGACGGTTTTCGGTGATATTGTACTCGTAGAGCTTGTGAAGCCGGCGGCTCCCATCCGGCAGGATCTCACATTCGGAGATGTTGGTGATGCGGCGCTCCTTGTTCTCCAACTGGCGGCAGTAGACCACAATGGGATATGCCTCAGTGACATAGCCCATGAGCGTATCGTCGGGGGTGTCCACGGCCCGCTTGCACAGGGATACCATGCGGCGATAGGTGCCCTCGCTGGAGCTGGAGTGGATGGTGGTGAGAACGGCCACACCCACGCGGGCGGCCTCCTGGGCGGCATTGGCCTCCGGGCCACGCATCTCGCCCACAGCGATGATGTCGGGATTGAAGCGAAGGGCGATGTCCAGCAGCGCGATCTGGTCGATGCGCTGCCGCTCGTTCTCACTGTCGCGGGTCTGGGTGTGGACGACGGAGTTGACCACCCTGCCGTTCTGCTCCCGGATGAGCTGAAGCTCACGGGAACCGTCCTCGATGGTGAAGATCCGCTTGCGGTCAGGGATGGTGGACAGGAGCCAGCCCGCCACGGTAGTCTTGCCGGAGCTGGTGGCGCCTGCCACACAGATGGAGACGCCGTAGCGCAGGCAGGCGGACAGGAAATCCAGCATTTCCTCCGTGGCGGTGCCGCTGCCCACAAAGTCCTCCTTGGTCAGATTTTTGGGGTTGACGATTCGGATGGAGGCCGCGACGCCGGCATCCTCGTCCAGCACCGGGGTCTTGATGACCGAGACACGGATGTTTTTGGCCAGACGGGAGGTAATGATGGGACTGGCGTTGTCCAGCACCTTGCCGGAGTTCTGGAGCATACGGCGGATGACATTGGCCGCGTGGTCCGGCGAGTCGAAGTGTTCCTCCAACTTGACGGTGCGGCCGTCGGAATACTGGATCTCAATGTCGCGCCAGGAATTGATGTCGATCTCCTCGATGCCGTCGGCGAAGATGTACTTGGTCAGAAACCCATACTCGGCCATCTCCGTATACAGGGCATCCACCAGCTCGCTCTGGCTCATGCCGTCCACCGCCATGCGATTGTCCTGCAAATAGCGGGCGATCCGGCGCTTCATCTGCTCCTTGGCCTCGTTGCCGCTCTCTGTGATCAGGGTGGCATAGGTACCGGAGAGGTAGGACTGTACCTGACTGAGAACCTCCGCGAAGGGCATCCCCTCGGCCTGGGGAGCGAAGAAGACATCGCTCGCTTTGGGCGCGACCTTGGTTTCCGCAAAAATAGCCCTTCCGGTATTTTCCTCGAAGGAGATATCATGCACCTCGGCCTGCTCCGGCTTGGCTTCCGCAGGGGCGGCGGACGGGGCAGCGGCAAACAATGAATTGCTTCTTCTGTCGCCAAGCATCAGAACACCTCCTTGCAGATTTTCTCGATCTCCCGGCGAAACGCCTTGCTGTCTTTCATGGAGAGATCATTCAGAAGCGTGCCCTCCAGATACTGCTCCTCCAGCTCCTGGGAGTGCGGAAGCTGGAAAGCGACGCTCCCAAGCACCTGACCGATGCGGTCCGCCGCCTGGAGGGGCTTGATGTTGGACGCCGCCTTATACTGCTTGTCCTCATCCCAGTGCAGTTCCCGAAGGAGCGGGAGCTGGCTGGACAGGTAGCCGATGGATTTCAGGTCGCAGTTGGCCAGCCGGAGGACGCTGTCAGCCTCCATGAGCGCCACGGCGGAGAGGATGTCATTGGCGATATAGCTGGAGCAGTCGATGACCACATAGGGGGCAATCTCACGCAGGCCGCGGATGAGCTCCTCCGCCTGCTGCTTGGTGCAGGCCGCGTAGGTATACTCGTTTTCCCCCTTGCGCAGCCCCAGCATGGTCAGGTAGGACAGCTTCTTGTGGGTGGTCAGGTTGTGCTTGATGAGATTCACGGAGATCCGCTGGGCGGCGAAGATGCTGCCCAGGGATTTGTCGCACTCCAGCTCAGAGGGCGGGCAGATGCAGGGCATCATGGGGGCGGTCATATCGCAGAGCAGCAGCGCCACATTCTTTTTCTGGGACGCCAGATGCTTTGCGATCTTCACCGCGGTCACGGTCTTGCCGCAGCCGGGGCTTCCCCAGACGGCAAGGACTCCGCCGCCGGATTCCTGGGTGATTTCCAACTCCTCCGGCTCCGTGCTGCGGTGAAAGAGGCTTCCTTTCATGAAGTTCATTCCGCAGCCGCCTCGCTCTCTGCGGCAGGATCAGCGCCCTCGCTTTCCACGGTTTCAGCGCTTTCCGCATTCTCAGCGCCTTCCGCTGCCTCGGCCTCCGGCTCGGCGTACAGTTCCTCAATCAGAGCGTCCTGCGCTGCGATAAACTCATCGGCATTCTCAGGTGCGCCGCGGTAGACCAGGGCCAGATGCAGTTCGCTTTCCTGTTCCAGTCCGGCCAGAACTTTGGCCTGCTCGGTAGTCACCAGGAGGGTAACGGTAGAGGGAAGCTCCTTTTCATCCTCAACAGCCTCGCCGGTGTTGGCATCGTAACCGGAGGAAGCGGTAACGGAGATAACCTCTACATACTGCAGCTCAGGCGGGATCACGGTTTCGCCCATACCCTTGTAGTCGGCCACAAGGACGGAGACGATGTCGCCGCTCTCCAGCTTGCCGGAAAGGCCAGTGGCAAAGCTCTTGATGGTGACCGAGATGGCCTGTTTGGTGCCGTCCAGATTGTACAGATAGGCATTCTCGGCTGCGGGCTCATAAGAGAGCTTGCTGTCCAGAATGTAGTCGCCCACCTTCAGGTCGGCAGTGGCGTACTTGCCAATGACGTCATCCTTGTCTGTCATAATGCCGGAAGGCAGGTTATAGGCGCCCACCTCCACAGTCTGCACCATCTCAGCAGTGATCTCATCGCCCTCCTTGATATCGGCGGTAACGCGGATGATCTCAGCCTTCTCACTGGCGCTGCGGCTGAACAGGGGCGTTACTCCAAAGCAGATGAGGAGCGCCAGAAGGATACACAGCACACCGACCACGGTGCGGTTACGGAAAATTTTCATACGAGCCTCCTTATAAGAATGCTCATGTACGGTAAGGAAGCAAGCAACCGAAAACAAGAGATAGACCGCCAGCACTACACTATTCCGAACCAAAGACCAAAAGATAAGCATTGTGGGAAAATCTAAACTTTTGGATTTTCCTACAATGCCAACTACGGCGGAATCCCTCCCACTCCTTATATCTTTCTGTATACATTGAATTTGTATTTAGTAAAATGCAGACAACACCACGGATCGGCTTTTGGTTGGACAATTCCAACCAAACACCACAGCAGACAGCAGAAAACATTCTGAACGCTAGGAAGCCGGTATGATTGTTACATATAAGGGGAAGAAAAATTTCTTTTAGGTACTTGCTTTCCTAAAACTGATGTGATACAATGATTTAATCCAGAAAAGGAGTAAAAAATATGCGGCAAGGTATTCTTAAATAAAACTATAATCAAATAGTGGGAACAAAGGATTATGATAGCTCCTTTTGTAGGGGCTTAGTTTTTTGTACCCAATTTAAGAATACTTTTGCCTTATCAATTTTGACATATCCCCAAAAACAGCAATCACAAACAGGTGTATGCTGTATATGTGTATGTCCGCAACTTATAATCCCCAGTGGTAAAAGTATTTTACTGCTGGGGATTTTTATGCCCTTTGGGGCTGTAAAGGGAGGACAATCACATGAAAATAATCAATATTGGAATTCTTGCCCATGTAGACGCTGGAAAGACGACCTTGACGGAGAGCCTGCTATATGCCAGCGGAGCCATTTCAGAACCGGGGAGCGTCGAAAAAGGGACAACGAGGACGGACACCATGTTTTTGGAGCGGCAGCGTGGGATTACCATTCAAGCGGCAGTCACTTCCTTCCAGTGGCACAGATGTAAAGTTAACATTGTGGATACGCCCGGCCACATGGATTTTTTGGCGGAGGTGTACCGCTCTTTGGCTGTTTTAGATGGGGCCATCTTGGTGATCTCCGCTAAAGATGGCGTGCAGGCCCAGACCCGTATTCTGTTCCATGCCCTGCGGAAAATGAACATTCCCACCGTTATCTTTATCAACAAGATCGACCAGGCTGGCGTTGATTTGCAGAGCGTGGTTCAGTCTGTTCGGGATAAGCTCTCCGCCGATATTATCATCAAGCAGACGGTGTCGCTGTCCCCGGAAATAGTCCTGGAGGAAAATACCGACATAGAAGCATGGGATGCGGTCATCGAAAATAACGATGAATTATTGGAAAAGTATATCGCAGGAGAACCAATCAGCCGGGAAAAACTTGCGCGGGAGGAACAGCAGCGGGTTCAAGACGCCTCCCTGTTCCCAGTCTATCATGGCAGCGCCAAAAATGGCCTTGGCATTCAACCGTTGATGGATGCGGTGACAGGGCTGTTCCAACCGATTGGGGAACAGGGGGGCGCCGCCCTATGCGGCAGCGTTTTCAAGGTTGAGTACACCGATTGCGGCCAGCGGCGTGTCTATCTACGGTTATACAGCGGAACGCTGCGCCTGCGGGATACGGTGGCCCTGGCCGGGAGAGAAAAGCTGAAAATCACAGAGATGCGTATTCCATCCAAAGGGGAAATTGTTCGGACAGACACCGCTTATCAGGGTGAAATTGTTATCCTTCCCAGCGACAGCGTGAGGTTAAACGATGTATTAGGGGACCAAACCCGGCTCCCTCGTAAAAGGTGGCGCGAGGACCCCCTCCCCATGCTGCGGACGACGATTGCGCCGAAAACGGCAGCGCAAAGAGAACGGCTGCTGGACGCTCTTACGCAACTTGCGGATACTGACCCGCTTTTGCGTTGCGAAGTGGATTCCATCACCCATGAGATCATTCTTTCTTTTTTGGGCCGGGTGCAGTTGGAGGTTGTTTCCGCTTTGCTGTCGGAAAAATACAAGCTTGAAACAGTGGTAAAGGAACCCTCCGTCATTTATATGGAGCGGCCGCTCAAAGCAGCCAGCCACACCATCCATATCGAGGTGCCGCCCAACCCGTTTTGGGCATCCATAGGACTGTCTGTTACACCACTCTCGCTTGGCTCCGGTGTACAATACGAGAGCCGGGTTTCGCTGGGATACTTGAACCAGAGTTTTCAAAACGCTGTCAGGGATGGTATCCGTTACGGGCTGGAGCAGGGCTTGTTCGGCTGGAACGTAACGGACTGTAAGATTTGCTTTGAATACGGGCTTTATTACAGTCCGGTCAGCACGCCGGCGGACTTCCGCTCATTGGCCCCGATTGTATTGGAACAGGCATTGAAGGAATCGGGGACGCAGCTGCTGGAACCTTATCTCTCCTTCATCCTCTATGCGCCCCAGGAATACCTTTCCAGGGCTTATCATGATGCACCGAAATACTGTGCCACCATCGAAACGGCCCAGGTAAAAAAGGATGAAGTTGTCTTTACTGGCGAGATTCCCGCCCGCTGTATACAGGCATACCGTACTGATCTGGCCTTTTACACCAACGGGCGGAGCGTATGCCTTACAGAGCTGAAAGGATATCAGGCCGCTGTCGGTCAGCCGGTCATCCAGCCCCGCCGTCCAAACAGCCGCCTGGACAAGGTGCGCCATATGTTTCAGAAGGTAATGTAAAGATACATAATCGTCAAGACGGCAACAATCAGAAGTTATGGAGGGTAACAATGGAATATAGTAAGGAAGATTTAATGGAAGCAAAAAAGCAAATTTGGGGAGTGGGAGAGAACATGGGAACAGAGGAAAGTAAAAAAATCTGGGAGGAGAACGCACAATTTTGGGATAATGCAATGGGTGACGAATCTAATGAATTTCACAGAGAGGTAGTGCGTCCCAAAGTAACGGAACTTCTATCTCCTAATCCTGCGGATTACATTTTGGATATTGCGTGTGGCAATGGAAATTATTCTTCGTATCTTGCACAAAGAGGCGCTTCGGTTGTCGCTTTTGATTACAGCAAAAAAATGATAGAATTGGCTAAAAGACGGCAATCACAATATGCAAAACAAATTGAATTTTGTGTGGCGGATGCGACCGATAGAAAAAGTATATTAGAATTAAAAAGAAATCGAGCCTTTACGAAAGCAGTTTCTAATATGGCAATTATGGATATTACGGATATTGAACCACTTCTTATGGCTGTTTATGAACTGTTGCAGGAAAGCGGAATTTTTGTCTTTGCAACGCAACACCCTTGTTTTGTCACGTTGACTGAAAAATATATGACACCGCACAGTTACTATGATATAGCGATTGAAGGGCAACCGAAAGAGCAGATTTATTATCATCGTTCCATACAAGATATTTTTAACCTTTGTTTTAGAGCTGGATTTGTCATTGATGGATTTTATGAAGAATGTTTTAAAACCAACAAAGAAATTCCTATGGTAATGATAGTAAGGCTTAAGAAGGTAAAACGTGATAGCTTAAAATAAATTCAAGTTTGTCGGGTAAATAGCAAACCCAGCCGAGCCAGTCAACGGTCAAGATGAACGGCGCATATGCGCAGCCGTTGACAGCCCCGCCCGCCTTTGCTGGTAGGCAATCAAGGGGCGACAGCAAGAAGTGCCACCGCCCCGCACTATTATTCAGAAAGGGGAATTTCCATGACCGACCAGATAGCCTATCAAGAATATATCCAGCGCAGGTACAACGCCTTTTGCAAGACTGTTATCCGCTGTGCCGCCTTGGACAAGATTTTGAAGCTTAAACGGCAATGGGAACGGCAAGTTTCCCTTGACTATCTGATGAACGAGAAGTTTGTCCAGTTTGCCGCGTCGGAGCCGGACGAGGAATACCCATTTACCGTCTGCGGTCAGACCGTCCTGCTCTGCAACGCCGCCCTTGCCGACGCGATCTCTGTTTTGCCGGAGCAGACGCGGGAAGAAATCCTGCGCTATTACTTTCTGCGCCAGCCGCAGCGCGTGATCGGCGCGTGTATTGGCCGGTCACGCAGCACAGCGGGGCGGCATATCCAGCTTGCCTTGCAGCGGCTACGCGAAGAAATGGGGGTGAGCCGGTATGAGTAGACTTCTCCCCTATGAAACAATCCTCAAAGCCCGTGAGGGCGACCCAGAAGCCGTGAACGCTGTCCTGCTCCACTACGCCGGATATATCCGCTATTTCTCAAAAGTGAACGGGCAGGTCAACGCCGAGGTGGAGGACTATGTAAAGCAGCGGTTAATTGACTGTCAATTCAAGTTCCGGCTTGACGAACCACCGGACAAGTCATAAAAACTGAATACCAGCCGCCACCGACGCGGCCAGCGAAAGCAGTAAGTCTTGAAAAAGATTTACTGCTTTTTTTGTTGTCCGGCTCCGCTCCCGGCCATTTTGCCCCCTGCCGGTTGTAGTAGTAAGCGAGGAGGGAATTTTTCTGCCCTGGTGTTTGGCATTTGGAGCATTTACCCGTAGTAGAGGGCAAAGAGAAAGGATTTCTCCAACACCGGGTAGAAACCACTGCGTCCGGTGTCATTTTAGCGAAAGCGGGCAGGAATGCCCTTTACAGGATTAGTAGTAGCAGAAAAAGAGAAACAAACTTTTGTGGTTGCAGTTTTCCAAAAAAGTGGCGGACGGAAGTGAGAGAAAGTTTGCAGTCACGGAGAGCAAGTTTCTACCACGGTGCCAAAATCCGCAATTCTGCAGTTTTGCCCCTCGCGGGAAACTTGTTGGGGAGTGCCTTCCCCAAACCCTGCTCATGCGCCCTTACGGGCGAGAAAGGAGGTCACACCATGCGAAAGAAATACAACACGCCCCACCGCAGCCGCGTTGTGAAAACCCGGCTGTCCGAAGATGAGTATGCCGACTTCACAGCGCGGCTTGCGCCCTATGGTATCAGCCAGTCCGAATTTCTCCGGCAGGCGATACGGCGGGCGACCATACGCCCGGTTGTCCATGTGTCGTCGGTCAATGACGAGTTGCTTTCCGCTGTCGGGAAGCTGACAGCCGAGTACGGCAGGATCGGCGGCAACCTCAATCAGATTGCCCGGTATCTGAACGAATACGGCGTACCCTACAACACCCTTTCCGGCGAGGTACGCGCCGCCATATCCGACCTTGCCGTCCTCAAGTATGAAGTCCTCAAGAAAGTAGGTGACGCGGTTGGCAACACTCAAGCATATCAACTCTAAAAACGCCGACTACGGAGCCGCCGAGCAATATCTTCTCTTTGAGCATGACGAGTTTACCATGAAGCCCGTCCTTGATGAAACCGGCAGGCTTATCCCCCGCGAGGACTACCGGCTGTCCACGCTGAACTGCGACGGGGAGGATTTTGCCGTTGCGTGTATGCGGGCCAATCTCCGCTATCAGAAAAACCAGCGGCGGGAAGATGTGAAAAGCCACCACTACATCATCAGCTTTGACCCGCGGGACGGGCCGGACAACGGCCTGACCGTAGACCGGGCGCAGGCGTTGGGGGAACAATTCTGTAAAGAGCATTTTCCCGGCCACCAGGCCCTTGTCTGCACCCACCCGGACGGGCATAACCACAGCGGCAACATTCATGTGCATATCGTCATAAACAGCCTGCGGATTGAGGAAGTGCCGTTCCTGCCCTACATGGACAGGCCGGCCGATACGAAAGTCGGCTGCAAGCACCGATGTACCGACGCTGCCCTGCGCTACTTCAAATCCGAAGTCATGGAGATGTGCCACCGGGAGGGGCTTTATCAAATCGACCTCTTGAACGGCAGCAAGAACCGCGTCACCGACCGGGAGTATTGGGCGCAGAAAAAGGGACAGGCCGCGCTGGACAAGCAGAACGCCCCCATGATTGCCGATAGTATCACGCCCCGGCAGACCAAGTTTGAAACGAACAAGGAGAAGCTGCGGCAGACCCTACGGAAAGCCCTTGCCACCGCCGCCAGCTTTGACGAGTTTTCCTCTCTGTTGCTGCAGGAGGGTGTGACCGTCAAGGAGAGCCGGGGGCGGCTTTCCTACCTCACGCCGGACAGGACAAAGCCAATTACCGCCCGGAAGCTGGGCGACGATTTTGACCGCGCCGCTGTCTTTGCCGTTTTAGAGCAAAACGCCGCCAGAGCAGCCGAAGCGCCAGCCAGATCCCCCGATCCCCCACGCACCATAAAAGACCGCTTGCAGGTTGCCAGAGCCGAGATAGCCGCCCCGAAACAGGACGGAGTGCAGCGGCTTGTGGACATTGAGCAGAAAATGGCCGAGGGCAAAGGCCGGGGCTATGAACGCTGGGCGAAGATACACAATCTGAAGCAGGCCGCCAAAACGCTGTCCGTCTACCAGCAATACGGCTTTACTTCCCCGGAGCAGTTAGAAGCCGCCGTTGACACCGCCTATCAGAAAATGCGCCAGACCAGCGGCGAACTGAAAGCACTGGAAACGAAGCTGCAAGGGAAAAAGAAGTTGCAGCGGCAGGTGTTGGCCTACGCCCAGACCAAGGCCGCCCGCGACGGGCTGCGGGCACAGAAATCCGAGAAAGCCCGCGCCGCATACCGGCAGGCCCATGAGAGCGATTTTATCATAGCCGACGCAGCAGCCCGGTATTTCAAGGCGCATGGCATTACCAAGCTGCCCGCCCGGAAAGCGTTGCAGGCCGAGATCGAGCAGCTTATCTCCGAGAAAGACGGCCTGTATAACACCTATCACGAACAGAAACAGCGGTTCAAGGAGTTGCAGACCGTCAAGCGGAACATCGACCAGATTTTGCGCCGGGACGAGCCGCACCGCAGAAAGGAGCAGAGCCATGAGCGATAACCTGCCCCACATGGACTACCGCCAGCACCGGCGGGCGCGGCGGCTGGTACATGAGTGCTGTAACTACGATGAGGGGAACTGCCTGCTATTGGACGACGGGGAGCCTTGCGTGTGCGTCCAGAGCATTTCCTTTTCCCTCATGTGCCACTGGTTCCGTGTGGCTGTCCTGCCCCTTGACGGGGAGCTGGCCGCAGCCCTCTTGTGCCGGGGAAGCCGGAAACGGTGTGCCGTCTGCGGGGCGGCCTTTGTCCCCAAATCCAACCGGGGAAAATACTGCCCCGACTGCGCCGGGCGCATGAAGAAAATCAAAGCCGCCGAGAGAAAGCGGAAACAAAGGCAGAGATGTCACGCTTTAGAGCCTTTCAAACCCGCATAAATCAAGGCTTTTTTCGTGGGTGTCAAAGGGTACGCGATACATTTATCCTTTTCCCCCGGAAACGGCGTTTTAATGCGTGACAATACGCCAAAATCAACCCGAACACAGGGAGGTGATCCTATCGCTGATTATATCAGGGCAGACACGCGGCTGCCCGCCTATCTGCCGTATCCCCGTTTCCTGCTGAAAATGGAGATTTCACAGACCGCCAAGCTGCTGTATTCGCTGCTGTTAGACCGTTCCACCCTCTCCCAGAAAAACAAGTGGCTGGACGACGAGGGCAGGATTTATATTATCTATCCCATCGCGGAGATAGCAGAAATACTGGATAAAGGCAGCACCACCATCAAGGGGGCGCTTAATGAACTGGACACGGCGGGGCTGTTGGAACGGGAACGGGGCGGCTTCTCCGCACCGAACCGGCTTTATGTCAAAGTACCGCCAGTGCCACAGGTACAGTTTTCAGACCAACTGATGGCCGGAAGTCCGCCCCTCATAGAGCCGGAAAACCGTCCTACTGATGGTCAGAAAACCGACCTTATGATGGTCGGAAAACCGTCCCCTAACCAAACTACTATAAACAACCTTACAGAGAGCCAAACAAAGGGAGTGAGTGGGGGGCCGTCCGCGCCCTATGGCCGATATGGAAATATTTTTCTGTCACAGACCGAATACGACGAGTTGCAGGCAGAGTACCCTGACAGGCTGGAACGGTTCATCGAGGAAATGAGCCGCTACCTTGCCGCCAACGGGAAAAGCTACCAGAACTATGCCGCCGCCCTGCGGATATGGGCGGGGAACGACAAAAAGGAAGCCCCTAAAAAGGGCATACCAGACTACTCATGCAAGGAGGGCGAGAGTTTATGAAGAATGAAATCAACGCGGTTTTGGAGAATATGACGACCACCATCCCGGAGCCGGAGGACTACACCGGCGAGGACGGTTTACTGTACTGCGGCAAGTGCCGCAAGCCGAAAGAAGCCTATTTTGCGCCGGATAAGGCCGCTATCTTCGGGCGCGACCGCCACCCGGCAGAGTGCGACTGCCAGAGAACCGCCCGCGAGGAACGGGAAGCCGCCGAAAAGCGGCGCAGACACCTTGACACCGTGGAAGAACTGAAACGCCGGGGCTTTACCGACCCCACCATGCGGGACTGGACTTTCGAGAACGACAACGGCAGGAACCCGCAGACCGGGCTTGCCCGCCGGTATGTGGAGCATTGGGAAGATATGCGGACAGACAATATCGGCTGCCTGTTCTGGGGCGGCGTAGGCACCGGCAAAAGCTACCTTGCAGGCTGTATCGCAAACGCCCTCATGGAGAAAGAAATCCCCGTCCGCATGACGAACTTTGCTCTTATCCTCAATGACCTTGCCGCCAGCTTTGAGGGGCGCAACGAGTACATTTCCCGCCTTTGTCGTTATCCGCTGCTGATCCTTGACGACTTCGGCATGGAACGCGGGACGGAATACGGGCTGGAACAGGTGTTCAATGTGATTGACAGCCGTTACCGCAGCGGCAAGCCGCTGATCGTCACGACCAACCTTACGCTGGACGACCTGCACAACCCGGAGGACACCGCCCATTCCCGGATTTATGACCGCCTGCTTTCCATGTGCGTCCCGGTACGCTTTACCGGCGACAACTTCCGGCAGGAAACCGCCAAGCGGAAAATGGAGAGCATGAAGAAACTGATTACCGACTGAAAGGAGTATTGCCTATGGCAGATAACAAGCAGCACGACACCCGCACCACCCGCCGCCCTGACTGTGTGACGGAAATCCGCATGGGCAATTCCGTCCTTGTCGTGTCCGGCTATTTCAAGAAAGACACCACAACCACAGCCGCCGACAAAATGGCGCGGGTACTGGAAGCGGAAGCCGCTGCTACACAGGAGCCGACTTATCCGGCGTGAACCGGGGCATGGAAAAGCGGCCATGCCAGGGAGCATGACCGCTGGAACGAAAATCGGAAGTGCTTTAGCAATTCTTAATCTCATTCTCTATAAAATAATTTGCAATTTCAAAGGCTTTTATTCTTCTCTTTGCCAATGTGATTTGTGATTTATAACGCTCGGAATTATCCTTTGATTCAAATGTTTTTACTGTTTCTCTTAGCTTGTGCAGAGTTGAATCAATTTGCCTTTTGGCCGCGGTTAATTCATCTATTGTATACTTCATGTTTTCTCCTTTAACTTCTGATTTTTTTGTTAAATCAGAGTATACCACGGAGTTATGAACTTTTCTACTGCAAATATGGGACGACAACCCATACCATAAAAATCGGAAAATTGAAAAGCTGTAAAGAAGCAAATTTAACGCTTTTGCCGCTGTACAGCCCCCGCCGTTCCGTGGTACAATGAAACCACGGAATAGTGGGGCTGGCTGTCGGAAACGGAGGATTTTATGTTAAGACAAGCCACCCAAAACCTCATTACCGCCCTTTATCCGAGATTGTCCCATGAGGACGAATTGCAAGGCGAGAGCAATTCCATATCGAACCAAAAACGGATACTCGAAGCCTTTGCAAAACAGAATGGCTTTACCAACCTGCGCTGGTACACCGACGACGGCTATTCCGGCGCGAACTTTGCTGGGGTTAGATAGCGATACTTTTTACATCTACCATGTTGCGGCGGTCATGGTTGACAACTTGCGTCGGCTCCTGCTCGGTATCAACCTGTCCGACAAAGCTATAATGGATTTCGATTTTCCGGGTGTTGGTTTCCCGGTCTAATTCATGTATCAAAATACGGTCGATAAACTCATGGACGTTTTCATAGGTCAATTCCTGTATGTCGCTGTATTTCCCGACAATCTGAATAAACCTTGATATATCCCTTTTTCGCTCGGTAACGGTTGCGATCTGCTGTTGTAACTCGTCTATCCTTGCGGCAAGGGATTTCTTTTCGTCCTCATAGCCGGAAGTTAGAAACACAAACCGTTCATCTGTCAGTCTGCCTAATGCGTTGTCCTCATACAGCTTGCGGAAAAGCGTGTCAAGTTCGGTCATACGCGCCTGTGCTTTGAAAAGTTCCTTTTGCTGCTGCGCTAATGCCTTTCTCGCTTCCATGTCGCCGTACTCGGTAGCTTTACAGATAAAGTCCTGTTCGTGTTCCTTAACATACCGCAAAACCCGCCGCATATCTTCCAGCACTAAATCAAGAAGTACGTTTTTGCGGATATAATGAGAGGTACACTCGCTGCCTGTCCTTGCCCTGTTGCGCCATGCGCCGCAAGAATAGGAAAACTTGCGCGGCTCGATATTTACGCCCTGTTGGTAATACATCTTATGTCTGCAACCAGCGCAAAACAGCAAGCCGGAAAAAATATCAATCTCCGCTGCTTTTGTCGGGCGGTGGCGGGTAGCAATCCGCTTTTGCGCAAGTTCAAAGGTTTCCTCGTCAACAAGCGGCTCATGGGTGTTTGGGAAGAAATAGCGTTGTTCTTCTTCGTTCTTCCGGGTCTTTTTCGACTTGTAGGATACCTTGTGAGTTTTCGCGGTTATGGTATGCCCTAAATATTCCTGCCTTGCTAATATGTCATAGAGCGTTTTGTCCGGCCAAGTATAGGGGGCGATCATTGCCCGCTGATACCGCGCCTGTCCTGTACGCTGATAGCGCAACGCTCCAATCGTCAAGACTTTGTTTTCCGCAAGCCATTTTTGGATTTCGCACATACGCACGCCGCTAACAAACATAGCGAAAACCTGTTTGACAATCGGCGCGGTTTCCGGGTCGGGTATAAGGTGGTGGCGGTTGTTCGGGTCTGGGATATAGCCGTATGGATATTCCCCGTTGACGCGCTCGCCTTTTTGCGCCTGTGCCTGTTTAACTGCGCGGATTTTCTTGCTTGTGTCGCGGGCGTAAAACTCGTTAAACCAGTTCCGCAAGGGGGTAAACTCGTTATCCTCCCGCGCTGTGTCAACTCCGTCGTTGATCGCGATATAGCGTACTCCGTTTTCGGGAAATACAATCTCTATGAGTTCGCCCGTTTTCAGATAGTTTCTGCCAAGACGGGAAAGGTCTTTGGTAATGACCGTCGCCACTCGTCCGGCTTCCACTTCCTGCAACATCGCTTGCAGCCCCTCGCGCTCAAAACTCACGCCGGAAAATCCGTCGTCCACAAAAAACTTTGTGTTCAAAAAATGGTGTTCGTCCGCATAGCGTTGAAGTATCATTTTTTGGTGCTGTATGCTTCCGCTTTCTCCGGCTTGCATATCCTCTTGACTTAAACGGCAGTAAAGGGCGGTGATTTTATTCGACTGTAACATTAGTCCTCCTTTCCGACAGCCGAATAAACAGGTATAATGTGTTGCTATCATTATACCATATCCCGCCGCCTAATGCACTACTCGGACGCTAAAAATCCCGGATTTCCGGGCTTTTTCTGCAAATCCTTTACAATGAGTTTCTCAATCTTTTTATGGATTGTATCGGTTGCCTTTTCACTCGGCAACGCTTGAACAAGATAGGTGATTTTCCCTATTTTGCGTTCGGTTGTAATTGTCTGTTTTTTATCCATTAGAAAAACCTCCTTTTCCTGTATGGATAAACTATATTCGTCAAAAGGCAAAAACGGGCGGTTGTTAGCTGCAACCTCACGGGAGTTTCACCCCGGCCCATGCTTATGGGTGCGCCGCGCAATACTTTGAGGGTGTTCAACGCGGGAGTATCATTGTGCCGCCTTGTATGTCGTCGCCCACAAGCTGCTAAACCTGTTTTACGGCGCGGTAGTTCTCGCTCGGCTTTTCCCCTATGGGGAAAAGCTGTCATGGCGTACCCGCCGACTGGCTCGGTACAGACGGAATGTACCCGTTTGCCTGTTATGCTGCGCACCAAAGGCCGCTTTCTTTGTCAAAGAACAATAGGCTTTGTCGGCCTGCAAAAGCACATCAACAGCGGATATGCTTTTGCGGAACGACAAATAGCCCATAACGGGAAGCGTGGAAAGGGGACACGCTCCCCGCATGGGCTAAAAGATTATCCTACATGAAAAGCAAGGGTGCGGGTAATAAGGCGCACTTGCAGCCTGTTACGCATTTCCTCGTCCACATAGGAATAGGTATTGCCCGCGTCGTCTTTCAGCGTGCGGGTACAAAGTTTCGCTATGTAACCCTCGTAGTGCTTCAAGATCGCGCACATGGCGGTTGTGTCGCCGTTTGCCGCTGCGGAAATGACAGGGAACGGCAACAGATTTTCAGACTTCCTAACGGTATTCATCATCTGCTTTTCCCTCCAAATACTGTTTGATTTTCGCAAGCGCGGATTTCCTGTGCCGGAAAACCGTCGTGCGTACAACATTCAGCAGTTCGCCAATTTCCGCGTCGCTCATATCCAAGAAGTAGGACAAAAGGATAATGTCGCGTTTCCTTTCGGGCAAAGCGTTAAGGGCTTCGGCAAGCAGTTCATTTTTGACGAGTACATCAAAGCCGGACACTTGAAAACGGAAATAATCGCTTTCGTATTCGTCCGTTGTGAAAAGCTGCGCGAGTTCGCTTTCGCTCAAATCCGAAAAAGTAACTTCGCGTGCTGCGCGTTTCGCAAGAGTGCGACGGTGGCTTTTCGCTTCGCCGACCAAAGTTTTCTTTGCTAATGCGTCGTACTGATGTTGTATTCTTTCCTTGTCGGAAGAAGATAGCTCCATAGAGTTCACCTCCTTCCCGCGTGGAGTAGAGGACGGGAGTTAAGGGCTTGTCCTCTCTGCCCCTTTCGCTCCGTACCCGTTCGGGAGATGGCTCTTGAGTGCGCTTTTCAGAAAAAAGTTGAAAAAAGCAAAATGCGCCCGTCCGCAAGACGCGGACGGGCGCAAAGGAAATGTAAGCAGTAGCTAAATGTATTGACAGTTCACATTCATAGCCGGAATATCCCGCTTGCGGAGCATAGCTTTTTTTGACCGCAAAGCATTAGGCGGGTTACAGTAAATAAAAATGGACACGGCGATACCTCCCCGATACCGCCGTATCCTTAAAAAAGGGCGACTTTAATACACTACCCGCAATCCATTCTATAATAGGGAACAGCGGCTTTTGCGCAATATTAAATAAAAAAGCCGATAACACATAGGTTTTTTGACCTAATGCGTTATCGGCTCTGCGTCTATGCGTCTGGCACTTTTAATCATTTTTTTTTGAATTTATTATATGTGTTAGCTAACTGTCCACAAGCCGCGTTAATCTCTCTGCCATGAGAAACTCTCATAGTAACTTCAAGTCCTGCTTGCTCTAATTGATGTTTGAATGCAACTATTTCCCGTTTCTGTGGTGCTTTAATTCTTGAATTGCTTGTTGGGTTGTATTGTAACACGTTAATCATAACTTTTTTGCCCCGAAACCATTTTGCAAGTTGTCTTACATCTGAGGGCCGGTCATTTATACCCGGTAAAAGCAAATACGCAAAGACAATTTTGCGATTATGCCTTTCAGAATAGGATAAGGCTTGCTTAACAACATCTTCAATAGCATATATGCGCATGTGAGGAATAATACGATTTCTTGCAGATTGTGTTGCTGCGTGTAAAGATATTGTCAACTGAATTTTAAGATGTTCCTCGCGCAATTTTTTTAATTGATCGACCGGACCAACTGTTGATATGGTAATGCCGTCGGTTGGAAAGTTGAGCCCATATCTATCTCGGAGAATATGGATTGCTTTTATCAAGTTGTCATAATTGAATAAAGGCTCTCCCATACCCATAAAAACGATACGGTTTACTTTTCGACGCAACAATATAATCTGTTGTACGATTTCTGACGATGTTAGATTACGAACAAAGCCATTTCGCCCGGACTCACAAAAAATACAACCAACAGGACAACCGACTTGTGTGCTCACGCAAACAGTTCCACCATCTCGCCGCTTGATAAAAACCGTTTCAATGTATTTGTTGTCTTTCAGTTCGTAAACATACTTTTCAGTATCACTGCTTTTGCAAATATTTTTTACCAACATTGATAGATTTTTTTTGCGTGGTAATTGCTTATATAATTCTTCATATAAGGCTTTTGCTTCATTCTCGCCAATAACTTCCGACATTTCTTTGTAAGTAAATCCGTATGGATCATTCCGTACTTCCGCAGGCGTATATTTAGGTAAACGTTTCATTTTTATATCCTTTCTTCTAAATAATAAAAGTTTGTTTTTCTGTATTTTTGATTACAATCTCTAATTTTTCTACATCAATGATATGCGTCAATTTGCATTTAGGGCAGAAAAGAGGAAAATCTTTTAATACAGTATTATGAAATACTTGAACTCTCGTCTTTCCGTTACAAATCGGACATTTTATCCAATATTTTTTAAGCATTATATTTCACTCGTCCTTTTTACACAAAAAAATGCAGGTCAATCCTCAACATGAGCATTGACCTGCATTTATAATGCACAGAGCAGTACAACAAAACTAAGGCATAGCTTGCACTATGTCTATACTATATCTATACGTCGTTAGTTTTTTGTATAGCATCCGCAAAATAAGCATGACAAAAAAGCCCATGTTGAAAATGGGAAAATCCTTTTTTTCAATGCTTATCTAATACGCATGCTATGCAACATAAACGCCGCCTCCTTTTACATAAATTTTATTTTATCAGAAAATCAGTCTACTGTCAATACACAACAGGAAGTATTTAACCTAATGATATGAATTGTGTGGACATATCCAAAAAGAAAGGTGAACTGTAAAATGTAACAGGGTGAATGAAAATGGCAAAAAGACCCGTACCATTGTACGACTTTAAGGCTTTCGGGGCAGCTATAAAAGCCGCGAGAAATGAATACGGCGAGAGCCGCAAAAAGGTAAGCGACGAGTTATATATTTCCCCGCGCTACCTTGCGAATATCGAGAACAAGGGACAACAGCCGAGTTTACAGGTATTCTATGACCTTGTAACCCGGTATCATATTTCGGTAGATCAATTTTTCTTCCCGAACAGCAATGCGGAGAAATCCACCGGGCGGCGGCAGCTTGACGCGCTGCTGGACGGTATGAGCGATAAAGGCATACGGATTGTAACCGCAACAGCAAGGGAGATAACGGAAGTCGAAAAAGCAGAGGATTAACCTCACAATATGAGAAATCGGGAGATTGCAGCGCATGGCGGCTGCAATCTTTTTTTGCGTCCAAAATCAAAGGAACGCGCAACAAATACCGCCTTTCGGTGGGGGTATGGAGTAGATAGCAAGCACAGCAAACGAGTACCCGTTTGCGGAAAATGCTTGTTGGGATAATCCCAAACCCTTATACCGAAAGGCGGTGCGGAAATGGAAAACCGAAAGAGAAATATACAGATGAAGTTTTACGTTACGGAAGAAGAAAAGCGGCTGATCGACGAGAAGATGAAGCAGCTTCCCATAAAGCAGTATGGGGCATACTTCCGTAAAATGGCGATAGACGGGTATATTCTTGTCGTTGACCGAAGCGACACAAAAGCATATATCCGGGAACTGCAAGCGGTGAGCCGGAACATCAACCAAATTGCAAAACGCGCCAATGCGACGGGGACGGTTTACAGGCAGGATATAGAGGACATTAAAAAGGCGGTGGACGAGATATGGCGGTTACAAAGACGCACCCTATTAAATCAACCTTAAAGGCTGCGATAGACTATATCTTAAATCCCGAAAAGACAGACGGGAAGCTGCTTGCGTCCTCTTTCGGCTGCGGGCTGGAAACCGCCGATATTGAGTTTGCATGGACGCGGGAAGCTGCCGGAGATCGCGGCACACATTTAGGGCGGCACTTGATACAATCCTTTGCGGTGGGAGAAACCACACCGGAAGAAGCGCACAAAATCGGCATGGAACTTGCCGGGGCGGTATTAGGCGGCAAGTATGAGTTTGTTTTGACAACTCACGTCGATAAAGACCATCTGCATAATCACTTGATTTTCAACGCGGTTAGCTTCGTTGACTACAAAAAGTACCATTCCAACAAGCAAAGCTATCACTTTATCCGGCGCACCAGCGACAGGATATGTAAAGAGCATGGGCTATCCGTCGTCGTACCGGGACAGGACAAGGGAAAAAGCTATGCAGAATACACCGCCGAAAAGCAAGGGACAAGCTACAAAGCAAAGCTGAAAACGGCGATAGATACTCTCATTCCCCAAGTGAAAGATTTTGACGAACTGCTGCGCCGCTTGCAGGAAATGGGGTATGAAATCAAACAGGGCAAATACATTTCCTTTCGCGCTGCCGGACAGGAACGGTTTACCCGCACAAAGACGCTCGGCGCGGCCTATACGGAAGAAGCGATAAAGGAGCGTATCAAGGGCGTGTATGTTGCCAAAACAAAAACGCTGCGGGAAGATAAGAAAATCCGGCTTGTCGTCGATCTTGAAAACAGTATCAAAGCCCAACAGTCGGCGGGCTATGAACGGTGGGCAAAAATCCATAATCTGAAACAGGCTGCTAAAAGCATGAACTTCCTAACCGAAAACAAGATTGAGTATTATAGCGAACTTGAAAGCAAGATAGCCGATATTATGACCGCTCATGACGCGGCGGCAAAGGCGGTTAAGGAAGTGGAACAGCGTATGTCTGATTTGTCGCTGCTTATCAAGCACACCACCACATACCGACAGTTAAAACCGATTTACGATGAATACCGAAAATCGCCGGACAAGGAAAAGTATCTGCGGGGGCATGAAAGCGAAATTATCCTGTTTGAAGCTGCGGCAAGGGCATTAAAGGAAATGCAGATAAAGAAGCTGCCCGATCTCGCCGCGCTGCGCAAGGAGTATAGAAGCTTAAACGACAGGAAAACCAAATTGTATGAAGATTATCGGCAAGCCAAGAAGCAAATGCAGGAATACGGCGTTGTCAAAAAGAACGTCGATAGTATTCTTTACCCGTCCCAAAGCAGGGCGCGGGAGCAGGAGCGATAAGGCGCAAAACATGGGGTGGCAAGTGGAATGTTAAGGGCTGAAAACGCCTGTGTTTCTGCGGCTTCCAGCGCATGAAAACGACATAGACGATAAAGTATATTCAAACCCGCAAAAACGGCTTTCTAATTGTCCACGCAAGGACAAAAAAAGAACAGGGGCGCGGTGCCGGAAATCGGCAACCGCGCCCCTGTTCTCTATGGGCTATTCCTCGTCGGTCAAGATAAACTCCCTTTCGGAAAACTCGCTGTCCGTCATGGCTTGCAGCTTGTTCACCGCTGCGGCGGCAAGCTGGCGCATATCCTCGTCCATGTAGGGCATGGCGGCAAGGATATTTTCAAGCGTTGTTTCCCGGCTGTCCTCGGCGTAGATCGCAACAATGTTTTCTTCCTCAATGGTAAAGCGGGTATTCATGCTATCAAACCTCCAAATCCTTTTTATGCTCTTTCTGTTTATCTTTCGGCTGCTGCGCCGCCTGTTTCTTGTATTCGTCCAGCTTCTTCAAAATGGACGGTTTTTTCTGCGGCTGTTCCCGTTTCTCGGCTTTTACCGCTTTTGCAAGGTCGGTAACGGAAATCGCTTCCCCCGCCTTTGCCCGCTGCTCAAAATCTGCAACGGTGGGCGTTTGCGGCGTATTGTTGATAAGCCCGTCAAAATTGTTGTCGTTCTGCTCTATGGTGTCCTCGACGTGCTTTAAGGGATTATCCCGCTGCGGCTGCTCGGCGGCTATGGCATAAGCCTGTGTGCCATTCCCCATAATGAGATACTTCCCGTCCTCCGACGCATGGTGAAAACCAAATCCCGCCGCTTCGATCTGTTCACGGCTCATATCGGTAATATGAAAATTGCCCCTCGGCGTTCTAACGGTTTCACCCGTCAAAAGGCTGTCGGGGGTCGCTTCCGGCTGCTGCTTTTCAAGCTGCCCGTCCTTGTAGGAATATCCTTGCGCCGCGATTGCTTCAAGGGTCTTGCCCGTAACGTCGCCATAAATCCGCTTGTCTGCGTCAACCAGCATTTGCAAAGTGTCTTGTACGGTGTCGGACAAGGCTTGCTGCTGTTCGGGCGGCAGCTTGTCAAATACGGGGGTCTGCTGCTCCTGCAAAAACTCCGGCACTTGCTGAAAACCGATACTGTCTACATAGTGGGCGGTGTCCTCGTCGTTCTGATGAAGCACAACAATGTCGGAAACGGAAAGGCTATGCCCCTTAAAGTCGGCGGGGTGGTCGATATTAAACCTTTCCCAAATGTCGCCCAGCGTCATATCCTTTGTAAGCGGTGCAGTATAGACGAGTTCATAATTTACCCGGTCAATGGTAAGTCCAGCCGCTTGCAGACGGTCATAAGGCTCAAAGCGCAAGTCCCTTGTTTCGTCCCCGCGCTTTAACTGATAAATGGAAAAGGTATCGCCCTGCTCCTGCTCGGCTTGCCGCTGCTGCTGCAACTCGGTAAAATGCCCCTCAATCTCGGTAATGAGTTCCTTTGCGGTGGTCTGTATTGTTTCAAGGGACGCTTTTAACTCGGTCATTTCCTTGCCGCTGCTCCAACCAGCCACATAGCCGAAAGAGTAATCGGAAGTATCAAGGCCGAAATGCTGGCAAACCGTATAAGCGACGCTTTCCGCTTCTACCTCGCAGGTATGGCGGTCAACGCGGTTTTGCTGCTCCGGCGGGGCGTTTAAGTCTACGTCGTGCAGCTTCGCATGGGCGATTTCGTGAATGGCGGTCTTTACCGCCTGTAATTCACTCACGCCCTCTTTGATTGCAATACGCTTGTCGGTCAAACTGAAATACCCATTTGCGCCGTTTGTGATCTGCTCAAATGCAATCGGGACGGGGGACGCTTTTTCAAGGGCGGCGAAAAAATCCTCGTACTGCTCCACATCGGCAAGCAGCGGTTTAACGGAAAGGTCGGGAAACTCCTTGCCCTCGGTCTGCGAAATATCAAAGACGGTTATAACCTTAAAGGCGGGGACGGTGATTTCCTTTTCTTCCTTTACCACTTTTCCCTCGCGGTCAAGCATGGGCTTTCTCGTTTCGGGGTCGATTTTATCAACCAGCTTTTTCACCTTGTAGGGCGCGGGGGCAAAGATTTTAATGCCTTTCTCGCCTTTCTTTACATGGCGGTCAAACTCCTTTTCCCATTGACGGAAGCCCATTACCAAATTGCCGCCCTGCATAGCAATTAGGATAGTGTTATTCAAACTATAATCATGGAACTTTGACATAGCGGTTAGAAACTCTTTGTAGCGGTCGCTGTCAAAAATCGCCTGTACGCCCTGTTCCAAACGCGCGGTGATCTCCTTTACCTTTTCGGCGGGCTTTTCGGAAGTAAGGATAATGGGGACGACGGGGCGGGGCTGCTGCGGCTCTGCGGCCTGTGCGTCTGCTTGCTGCGTTTCGGCTGCGTCCATATAGGCTTTGTCCTGTTCGCCGCGCTCCGGCTGCGGGTAACTCATAATGCGGTATTCTTCCGGCACTTCGCGCCCCTCAAACTGCCGTTCCCACTCGTCGCCGCTTTCCACGATATAGCCGTACTCGGTAAACGCGCCTTTTTCCTGCGCGGCAGCGTTCCTGCCAAAAGTAGAAAGGTCAATGCCGCCTTTCCATTCTTCGGGCATTTGTACCATGCCGGATTGATTTAAGTAATAGTCGCCCAAATCGTGGTAGTTATGTACTTCGGGGATATGGACGTAGAAATCCACGTTGTAGGTGAAGTCAATTACCTGTCCAATATTTGCAAGCCCGTTTTTCTGCTGCAAGGCTGCGTTCAGCTTGCCAACCTCGGCGGGGTCAAGCTGTTCGAGCCGCGCCGCAAGAAAATTGAGTTCGTCCACGTCGGCGGCGCATACCATTTCATAAGGCAAGGCAATATGTTTCTCCGGGTCGTCGGAATAGCCGCGAATGGAAAAATCCTGCGGGTTGTCGGCGGTAATGCCGACGTTCCGCATAGCTTCGTGCAACTGCTCCTTTGTGGCGGGCATATCCAGCCAATAGCCGCCGGGGTCGCCCGCGTCAAAGCGGCTGCGGTTGCCTATCATAATAGAAAACTGTTCGCTCATGTGTTCACGCTCCTTTTCCTGCCCGGTATTTTCGGGGATAGCTGCCGCCTGTTGCTGCTGCGGGGGTTCTTCGCCCTCTATGGTGTAGTCCGGCATGAGCATACCGTTTACTTTGAAATAGTCGGCGTACTCCTGCGGGATAGGCGGGGAGATTTCCGTAAACAGACGGTCATACGCTTTGATACGCCCATTCAGATACTTTTCCATAGCTGCCTTGTCGGTGAAAACCTTTCTATCTTGTCCGGCAATCTTCGCTTGGGTTCTGCTTGGGCTGTTGGTGCGCACGCTCCATGTAAGCGTCCATGAATACGGGATAGATTTCTGCGCTTCTTTGTCGTAGCGGGTATTCTCGTAAATGTAGTAATTCATCTGATATACCCGGTTGCTGCGAATATGGCGGTTATGCTCGGTGGTCTGCCACTCGTTAGCGGTGTGCTGGACGTGCGGCGTTCTCACATATTCAAGTGTTTTATCCAGCAAAAGCGTTCTTCCCGCCTGTTCTTCCCATGCGGCGGCGCGTTCTTTAAGGTCGTCAAAAATCGCCTGTTCTGCCGCCGCGCTTTCGCTGCGCATGGAAAGTAGCTGCGCAATCGGCAAGGAAGCATAAGGGGCAATCTCCCTGTCCTTTGCTTCAAAATATATCCGGCGTTCTATCCGCATGGTTTCGGCGGTTTCCAATTTGTCATGGTCGTATGAGGAATACGGCATATTCTTTCATCACGTCCTTTCTCGGTCATATAAGGGTTTGGGACTATCCCAACAAGCAAAATGCCCGCGCTCTCTATGGGAAGCGCGGGCATTTCTCGCAAACGGGTACTCGTTTGCTGTGCTTGCTATGTAGTTGTTTTTATCCGTAAACGCCTGTTTCTCTCGCTTTGGGCTTTCTGTCTGCGGCGTATCTTTGCCGCGCAATCGGGGCAGTATTTCGCCCGGTTGCTGCCCGCCGCAAACGTGCTGCCGCATACCGCGCAACGCTTCAAATCGGTTTCCCCGCTGCGGGTGATCTGTTCGCAAAGCTGCCTGTCGGCGGGTAATACCGCTTCGCGGAAATAGCGGCATAGCAGCGAATAGCTGATACTCTGCACACAAACGCAAGTTTCCCCGTCGTCCAGCAGCAGACAATTCCCGCAATCGTTGTTTGCACAAGCGGCGCGGGTCATTTTCTTTACGGCGCGGTATTGCTTTTCATCAAGCCTTATCATTTTCGGTTCTGCTCGACGCGGAAGTTTACATACTTGCCGCCTGTGTCGGCAAGCAGCACAACTCCGTCAAAGGTCTTTCCCGTCTTGGTCGAGTACATACCTTTGATTTTTACCTTTCCGTCTTTCAAAAGGGCGGCGGCAATCGCCTTTGTGAAAGCCTTTTTGCGCTGCTCAAAAAAGCGGTCATTCTTCCACATCACAAAGCTGCAAGCCCTGTCGGAGCAGTAAAAGTTTTTCTTGCCCTCGTAAACCGCCGCGCCGCAACGGGGGCAAGTGCCGATTGCTTCCCGCTGCGGGGTAAACAGCTTCGCTTTATCCTCGGAAATCGCGGAATAGGTCTTGACAAGCCCCGCTGTCATTTCCTCAATGCTGCGCATGAAATCGTCCGGGCTGTCGCTGCCTTTGGCAATCCCGGTAAGGCGGGTTTCCCATTCTGCCGTAAGCTGCGGGGACGTAAGGACTTCGGGCAGGATAGCGGCAAGGTTATACCCGTCCTTTGTGGGGATTAGCTTTTTGCCCTTGCGCTCGGCAAAGCCCGCGCTAATGAGTTTTTCAATGATACCCGCCCGCGTTGCGGTAGTGCCTAACCCTTTGCGCTCTGCGTCCTCCGGCGTTTCTTCCTTGCCCGCGTTCTCCATAGCGGACAGAAGCGTATCTTCGGTAAATGCCTTTGGGGGCTGCGTGTAACGCTCGGAGATCTCCGCTGCCGGATTGTCAAAGGTCTGCCCCTCGGCAAGCGGCGGCAAAACGGTTTCCGGCTCTGCGTCCTCGTCCTGTTCCTCGGACGCGGCGCGGGACAGCTTTTCAATCTCACGCCACCCCTCGCAAAGCGTCGTCTTTCCCTTTGCGGTAAAGGTATAACCGCCGCAAGAGATAACCGCCGTAACCGCTTCATATTCATAGGGCGCGGCTGCGGCGCAAAGCAGCTTCGCGCATACAAGGGTCATAAGTTTTGTTTCGCTGTCGGTAAGGGAAGAAAAGCCCGTTTTCAAAAACTCGGCTGTCGGCAAAATAGCGTGGTGGTCGGTTACTTTGCTGTTGTCGCAAACCCTTGTAAGGTCTGCTTGCAGCTTCACGTCCCGCATAAAGGGAAGCAGCGAACAAAGCCCGGTAATGAGTTCCTTTGTGCTGCGCTGCATATCGGAAGTGATATATTTGCTGTCGGTGCGGGGATAGGTCAAAAGCCGCTTTTCGTAGAGGGCTTGCGCATAATCAAGGGTCTGTTTCGCCGTAAACCCGTACAGGCGGTTGGCTTCGCGCTGCAACGCGGTAAGGTCAAACAGCTTCGGCGGTGCAACGGTCTTTTTCTCTTTTTTGAGGGAAGTACAAACGGCTTGCGATTTCTCGCAAGCCGCTTTCATCTGCTGCGCCGCCGCTTCTTCGTTCAGCCTTTCGGACAAAGCCGAAACACCGCCCGCGTCCAGACGGACAACATGATATTTTTCTTTCTTAAAGCTGCTGATCGCATAGTCGCGGTTTACCAGCATGGTAAGGGTGGGCGTCTGCACTCTGCCGACATTCAGCGTTTTGTGATAGAGGATAGAGAAAAGGCGGGTCGCGTTAATCCCGACAAGCCAATCTGCCTTTGCTCTGCAAAGCGCGGATTGATAGAGGTTGTCATAGCTGCGCCCGTCTTTGAGGTTTGAAAAGCCCTCGCGGATTGCGCTTTCTTCCATGCTGCTAATCCAAAGGCGGGAAAAGGGCTTTTGGCAATTTACCTGTTCGTAGACAAATCGAAAAATGAGTTCTCCCTCGCGCCCGCTGTCGCACGCATTGACAATCTCGGAAACGTCGCTGCGCTGCATAAGGTCTTTGAGTACGGAAAACTGCTGCTCCTTGCCGCTGGCAACGGTAAACTGCCAATCCTGCGGGACAATGGGGAGATCGTCATACTTCCATTTTCGGTACTGCTCGTTGTAGGTTGCCGCGTCTGCAAGGCTAATCAAATGCCCGATACACCACGACACAAGGTAGCCGCTGCCCTCAAAATATCCGCTGCGCTTTTCATTCGCGCCAATAACGGCGGCAATCGCCGCCCCGACGCTCGGTTTCTCTGCAATTACAAGTTTCATACTTCCTCGTCCTCCTGCTCGGTTTCTAATTCTTCCTCGTCGTCCTCGTCAAAATCGAGATCGTCAAGGTTGCTGCTGCCTTTTGCCGCGTCCTTTTTGGGCTTCATAATCTTAAAGTAATAGAACGCGCCGCCGCCCGCTGCGGCAACAAGCAGCACGACAAGCAGAATACCCATGCCGCCGCCTTTTTCTTCTTCCGGCGGCTGCTCGGTTTCTTCCGGCTCCGGCTCGGCTTCCACACCCGCGCACTCGCTCATGTTGACGCTGCAAACCGGGCAAGCGGTGTTGACGCTTCCGGCAACGCATTTATCGGTGCAGCTACAAACGGGGGCTTCGGTCTGCCCGTCCTCCATAAGGGCGGTTAAATCCGCTTCGTCCACTTGGTTAAGGAAATGGACGGTATTTTCCCCGTCCTCGGTGCGGTCAATGATGATGTAAAAATAGTTGCCACTTTTGGTAACGACGGTGATAAACTGCTTGTCGCCGGACGCTTCACCCGTTATATCGTCCACAAGGGACATATTCCCGTCCGGGGTAAGGGGCTGCGGCTCATAGCCGCCCGTCGTTTCTTCCGGCTCGGTTTCCGGCGCGGGGGTTTCCTCGGTTACGGGGGTAGGCGTGTCGTCGCTTTCATCGCCACCGCCCGCATAAGCGGTAACAGAAAAGCCGCACATGATAACCAGTGCGGCAAGCAATACGGTAAACTTTCGGATTATCTTTTTATTCTTCATTGTCGTTGTCCTCCTGTTCGGCGGGGTAAGTGGCTTCCGGCTGCGGCAAGGTGATTTCGCCGCTGGCGTAAGCGGAGAGGAACGCGGCAAGCTGCGTCCCGTCAAGGTGTACCGCCTTTACCATTTGCACGATCTGCGCGTTTTCTTCCTCGACTTTCTGCGCTTCAAGGTCTTTCAGCTTCTTTTGCTGTTCAAGGATTTTTGCCCTCGTTTTCTCAATATCCCTTTCGATACGGTCAAGTTTCGTGTTCGCCATAGTCATTTACTCCTTTCCAAACTGTTCTTTCCATGAATAGCTGCGCCCCAATCCCTTAACGGTTTTAAGATAGGGCATAGCGTTTTCTTCCAAAGTCGCCGCCCGGTTAAATAGATCGGGATAGTGTTCTTTGAGATATAAAATCTCTTGTTTCTTCATGCTCGGACAAAAGAAACAGGACGATTTACCCGGCTGCGGCAATCCTGCCGCTTTGATTTCCCGGATACAATCGTCCCTGTTCCAGCCCCATTCTTCAATGAGGGGGTAGCGGTTATGATATTTTTTGTCGGCTTCGTTGTACTTGCGGGAATGTTCATACCGTTTCACTTCTCCCGCGTCATAGCCGATATAGCGGTTGACTTTCTCGCCGCGCTGCCATACTTCGCGGCAAGGCGCATAGTGGTTGCAAAACTTTTCCTGCGGTGCGATTTTGTGTTTCTGCGAACAACGCTTATGCCCGTAGGCAATCGACGGGAGCGTATGAGAGCGCAAGCACTCGGTTTCAAGAGATAGGCGGTTGCCGTAGCGGTCAACATACTGCACAACGGTAATCTGCGGCATACCGTGTTCCGCAAGCCATTGATTGATTATCTCGATAAATTGATAGGTATGCGGGTGTTCCGCGCCCGTATCGGCAAAGGTGATAAGGTCAATCGGGATTTTGTGCTTGTATAGGCCAATAAGTAAGGCGGCACTATTCGTGCCGCCGCCAAAAGATACAATATTCATTTTTCAACTCCTTTTAATTGTAATTTAACCGCCCGTAGGCGTAAAAGTGGGATTGCCAATAGCTGGTGTCCAGCTTTGAATACTGGATAGGGTCGCCACAATGCAGCATGACGGGGCTTCCGTCCCCGTCCTCGCCCACATAAATCCCCACATGGGAAACGCCGGGGGTGTCGTATGTACCCGTAAAGAACACCAAATCCCCCGGCTGCGGGTTAGAAACAGGGGTTGAGATGTTGTAAAGCCCTTGCGCCCCAAGTCTGCCCGTATTGTATAGGCCGCTGTTCGTCAACACATAACTCACAAAGCCGCTGCAATCAAAAGAGGTTTCCGGGGTGCTGCCGCCCCACACATAGGGAAAACCGACGTATTTATCTGCTTCCTCCATGAGCCGCGCAAACTTTTCATCGGAACCCAGCAGCGCGGCGGGTACTTCATAATCGGCGGGCGGGTTTTCATAGTATTTAGACACATAGCCGGATTGCGGGAAAAGGTCGGGTCTGTTTCCCAGCGACGACATATACATAGCGTACATGGATAGCTGTTCTTCGCCCATGATGTAAACGGGGACATGGGAGAGGTTGAAGTTTTCCAAATCCACATGAAGAATGTAATAGTTATAGGGGACTTCAACCGTATAGGGGTTGCCCTCGCTGTCCGTCCTTGTTTCGGTGCGGTAGCGTACCTGTACTTCTTCCTCGACCGTCAAGATATACTGTTTCTCAAAGAGCATTTCAAGGGTGCTTTGCACTTCATCGAGTGTAAACACGCCCTCATGCCACGCGGAAAGGATAGAAATTAGCACATAGGGGTCATGCTCGATCTCGTCCGCGTTTACCCGGTATTCGTCATAGCCGGGGTATTCGCTTTCGATATTGTCCAGCATATCTTGTAACTCGGCTTCCATAGCGGCATACGCGCTTTCCGCGCCCGTTATATCCGCGTCCTCGGAGAGATAGGACGACGCAATCAAGCCGCTGCCGCTGTTGCCGCCAAAGAGGGAGCAAGAGGACAGCCCGCCGAAAAGCAGCAGCACGATAAAGGCAATCCCGCCCACAATCAAGCAGCCTTTCCAATGCCGGACAACAAAGAACGTCGCCCGTTTGGTTTCCTGCGCGGTTTTCTTCGCCGCCTTTGCGGTGGCTTCAGCGGTTTTTTTCGCTTTGCCGCCCGCTTTCAGCGTTTTTGCATACTGCTTTTTAATGCGCTGCTTCTGCCAAAAACGGGAAATGGGGTTGGAGTGCGCAAGCGCGGGGTTATCGTGCAACGCCTTTTGATAGAGAAAATCTGCGTTTGCCTTTACCGCTTGTTTTTCCGCTGCCGCCGCTGCCCGGTAGGGTTTCAGCTTATGGCGGCGTATGCCGCCCTTAACTGCCCGCGCCGCCATGCCGCCCGCTTTCTCTCCGGCAAGTTCTACCCGGTGCCCGCTTTCCACACCGACGTTTTCTTTCTCTACCTCGTAGATTTTCCCATGTACGGTACTGTTTAACTCCTGTGCCGGACGGGATAAGGGGTTATGCCGCAACTTGCCGTTTGGGGGCTTATCCGTCTTTTCAAAGGAAAGGCGCGTCTTTGCCTTGCCTTTCGCTTCGTCAAAAACGCGCTCTTTCTTGATTTTGGTCTGCTTGGGGATAGCCGCCCGCGCTGCGTCTAAACAGTCTGCCGCCTTATCCGATTTCTTGATCGCTTTTTGAAGTTCCGGCGTTGCCCGTTCCGCTTCGGAAAACTGCAAGCGGGAAGAATGGGTTTTAGGCTGCGTCGCGTCAAGGGCTTTTTTCTCCGCGCCTTTTGCTGCGTGTCGCTCAATCTCTGCGCCGATATGCTGCACAACCTTTTCCGCTGCCACCCCTGCGGGGGCTGAATAGTTTTCTTCCTGCGGCCTTTCGCTGATACTGGACGTTTCGCCCGTCGTGAGGTTTTCCGCAACCGCACCGTCGCGGGTCATTTTTTGCGTTACCTTGTCGGGGGCTTTCAGTTCCTTGCTCAATCTTCATCACCTCCAATCCGCTGTTTTGCAAGTTCGCAATAGTCGGGGTTTAACTCAATGCCGATATAGCGGCGGTTAAGCCGTTTTGCTACCATGCCCGTCGTGCCGCTGCCGAAAAAGGGGTCAAGGACAATCCCGCCGATGGGACAGCCCGCCAAAATGCACGTTTCCGCAAGTTTCGGCGGGAACGCTGCGAAATGCCCGCCATGATAGCCGACATTGTTAATCTGCCAAACGTTGCGGCGGCTGCGGACGGGAGAAATCAACTCGTCGGCGTATGCGCCCTTTTCGCGGGGGCGGTTGATTTTCTGCGGTTGGTTTTGCCCCGGAACAGTAACGTTATACTTATTTCCTTTGCTAACTCCGCTTTTCAGCCGCCCCGCCGTTGTGGGGGCTATCGGCTCGGCTACTGCTTGCCAATCGTAATAATACTTCTTTGACTTGGTAAGCAGAAACACATATTCATAGCAGCGGGTCGGCCTGTCCCGCGTGCTTTCCGGCATGGGGTTTGTTTTGTGCCAAATGATAGAACTGCGCAAATACCAACCGTCGCCCCGCAAGGCGAGGGCTACAAGCCACGGAATACCAATTAAATCTTTGGGCTTGCAGCCGGGGGCGCGGTGGTTAAACGCCACTTGCTGCCCGTTCCTGCCTTTGGGGTATTTGGGGTCTTGGTGGTCGGCTTTGCTGCCTGTGCCGCAATAAGTGTCCGCGATATTCAGCCAACAAGTACCCTCCGGCGTAAGCACCCGCTTTACCTCATGGAATACCGCCGTAATACGGGAAACATATTCCTCCGGCGTTGCTTCCCGTCCGATCTGCCCGTCTGCGCCGTAGTCCCGCAAGGCATAGTAGGGTGGGGACGTTACGCAACAATCAACTGCATTTTCCGGCAAGGTTTGAAGCACCTGCAAGCTGTCGCCGCAATAGATTTTGTCCATTTCTATCCTCATGCCGACACCTCGCCGGGTTTGGTCGTCATTACACGATAGAGTTCCGTATCTTGCGGGAAACGGTCAATAAAGGGCAAAATCACGTTGCCATAGAAGATAAGCCCCTCGCCCGCGTCGGAATGGGTTACATAGGTCATTTGCTGCTGCGAAATGTTAAGCTGCTTTGCAAGGATTTCCCTGTCGCCCTGGGCTTGGTTGAGCATATACACAAAATCGCTGTTTTCAAAAATGTTCTCCACCTCGCGGGACGATAACAAATCTTTCACGTTTTGGGTGATACCTGTCGGAATACCGCCCCATTTTCTAAAACGCTTCCAAATCTCAACGCTGTACGCTGCGGTCTGTTCCTCTTTGAGCAGCAAATGAAACTCGTCGATATAGTACCGCGTCGCCTTGCCTTCGCTGCGGTTTATGGTAACTCTGTTCCAAACTTGATCTTGGACAATGAGCATACCGAGTTTTCGTAGCTGGGTGCCGAGTTCTTTAATATCAAAGCAGACAAGGCGGTTGTGAATGTCAACGTTTGTTTGGTGGTTAAACACGTTCAAACTGCCATTTACATAGAGTTCCAATGCCGACGCGATACGCTGCGCTTCCTTTTCCGGCTGCTTCTTGATTTCATTGTAGAGGTCGCCCAAAATCGGCATATTCTCCGGCTTCGGGTCTGCAAGGTAGCTGCGGTACACGCTGATAACGGCGCGGTCAATCAAAGTCTTTTCAACCGCTTCCAGCCCGTTTTTGCCGCCCATAATCAACTCGCAAAAGGAAAGGATAAAATCGCTCTTTAAGGCTATGGGCGTGTCGCCCTCGCTGTAATTGAGGTTTATATCCATCGGGTTAATGTACTGCGTGCTGTTCTGCGAAACCTTGATAACCTGCCCTTTCAGCCGTTCCACAAGGGGGTAATATTCCGCTTCCGGGTCGCAAATGATAATATCGTCTGCGGTAATGAGAAAAGCGTTGGTGATCTCGCGCTTTGCCGAAAAACTCTTGCCGCTGCCGGGTGTGCCGAGTATCAAGCCGTTAGGGTTCTTCAGCCTTTTCCTGTCGCACAAAATCATGTTATTCGATAATGCGTTTAAGCCGTAATACAACGCTTCGCCGCTTTGGAACAGCTCTTGTACCGTAAAGGGGACGAAAATGGCGGTGCTGGAAGTCGTCAAGCCCCGCTGGATTTGGATTAGGTTTTCGCCCAATGGGATAGAGGACATAAGCCCCTGTTCCTGCCGGTAGTCAAGGCGGGTGAGCATACAGTTGTATTTCTGTGCGATACTTGCGGCCTGAAATACGTCGTTGTCCAATTTCTGCTTTGTGTCTGCCACATTCAAAACTAACAGCGTAAGCAAAAACATTCGCTCGTTCCGGCTCTGCAAATCCCGCAAAAGGTTTTTCGCTTCGCCGCCGTAGGTGGCAAGGTCGGACGGAATTATATCCATATCGTAGCCGCTGCGGATTGCCTTTTTCTGTTCCTCGATTTTCATACGGTCAAGGTCGGTGATTTTCCGCTTGATCGTCTTGATCGCTTCGTTGTGGTCGATACTCTGAATGTGCAGATTGACGACAATCCCGTTTTCCGCTTCCATGAAGTCGGCAAGCATACGGTCTGAAAGTTCCGGCGCGGCAATCTGCAAAAAGGAAACCGCGCCAAACTTCCCGCCCATTTGAAACATTCGCCCGTCGCCAAAACGGAAAGAGGACGGGGCAATAAAGTCTTTGACGGAAAGGCCGCTTACGGGTAGCCATTCCCACGCAAAGTTGAAGCGTTCCCCGTCCGGGTGGAAAAGCCCATGCAGCACTTCAAGCCGCTGCTTCCCGTCCAATACCCGCGCCGCCGCGCCGATCACCTTAAAATGGTTGAGGGTGTCCGTTTCGATACGGGCAAGCCGCGCCCGCGCCGATTTAATATCTTTTGCTTCAATGGTAAAGGTGAGAAACTTTGTCTTGATAAGCCCGTTGTTGCCGCGTTCAAGCTGTGTTTGCAGCATTTCGGTGTATTCGGCTCTGATACTGTCAAAGTCGTCATTCTGTGGGGCAATCGTGATACTGCTCTTGAAATCCTCCTTGTTCGCATGGCGGCTGATTAAGGAAAGCTGCACACTGATAGAAGCGTCAAAAGAGTTATACATATCGCAAAGGGCTTCAAAAATGGCGGTCTTGTCGTCCGGCTGCGCAAGCTGATAGTTAATATCTTCAAACTCAATGCACTTGGAATACCGCCCGTTTGCAAGGCGGCAAATCCCGTCCTTATACATTCGTTCAAACGGTATGCTGTCCTGCGCCGTATGGGGCTTCCCGTCGCCCTTTGACTGCCGGATAAGCGCGTCGATCTGTTTCTTTTCCTGCCGCGTAAGTTTACGCTTTTTGTTTTGGGTCTTTCCCTTTTCCTTTGACAATCGCCCGTACCTCCTTATCTAATCGCTCCTGCCGCGCAAGGGCGGTATAAAAATTGTTGGTCTGATAAGGTCGCTCTTTGGGGCGAAGAAACTTCACTTCCACAAATTGCCGTATAATCACTTCCAGCGGTTGCCCGTTCTTCTCGTACATAGCGAGTAGGAACATGGGCAGCATGGCAAGCACCATGCACAAAGCCGCCGTTGTCGTTCCCGCGCTGTCCTTTGTCAAAAAGAATAGCGGTAGCCCGATAGCCACCGCCGCGCCGAAACAGAGTAATTGTCTTTTGGTAAGGTTGAACATTACCTTGCTCTTGATTTTGGTTAAATCCTTTGGGACGGTTACATACGCCATTTCAAACCTCCTTTCCGGCAAACCGTATGTCGCTTTTGATTTCATTTCCCCATACGTCCCAACCAGGGGTATGCTGCCTTGCAAACAGTTCAATACGCGGTAGGTCGCCCATAAGGGCAAGTATCTTTTCCTGCGTTATATCCGGCTTTTTGCTGTGCTGCTCAACAGGGGAAATAATAAATTGATGTACCTTGTTTGATTGTCGCTTCGGGTGTCCTTTGGTAGCAAGCAAGCAGATTTCCGCATTTCCTCGCGTCCAAAAGCCCAAGCCATAAAACCAAGTGGGCGATTTCCGATTTTGCTTTAACCATACAAAGGCAACGGATTTATAGGTAAATCCCCAAGCCTTGATTAACTGCAACGCTTCTTTAAGCTGCGGGAACGTCGCCCATAGGAATAAAATACAGTCCTTATCCGCAATTTCTTTGACGGGTAAAGCGCAAAGTTCCTCAATACTCATAGTGGGATAGTGCTTTTCCGCTGCGCCCTGTACCTTGCTTCTCGCGTATCTCCAAGGGGGATCGGCGTAAATGATTTTGTATTTCTTCATCTGCACCCCCTTAATGCGCGCTGAATACGGATTTTGCAAGGCTTCCCGTTTTGAAAAGCGTAAAACACAAGAGGACGGTATAGCCCATGCAAGACCAGATCGCGCCGGATATGTCATCGGTTGCTGCGATTGTCTGTATCAAAACCGCATAAATACCGACGCACACAAGAATTAGAAAAGCCTGAAAACCGAGGGCAAGCAAGGATTTTAAGTAGTTCTGTCCCATGCCGCCCCATTCACGATTTACCATTGTCGCAACGGGGATAGGGGCGATACTCGTTACAAGGTATATTTCAATCATGCGCCCGTACACCACCAGCATGATACAGATAGACAACGCTTTCATGGTAAGCCCCACAAAGAGTGATTGAAACCATAGCCCCAAAAGCCCGCCGACGCTCATAGCGTCCAGCTTTGCTTCTATATCGGTGATAACGGTTGCAATATCTATGCTTGTGTCGGATATGATAACGCCCGCGCTGTCGTTGACGACGCTCTGTGTAATGTCAAATACGCCCATGACGATGTTCCAAGTATTTGTTACCAGCAGCACCGCAACAAAGGTTTTGAAAATCCACTTGAAGAAAATCCAAGTGTCGAGATCGTGCAGATTGTTTTTCTCAATTACAAGCTGGATTAGTTCGTAGCACATGACAAAGGTAATGATAACGCCCGCAATCGGCACAATGACGTTTTCCGATAGGCTGCGTATCATATTGAATATGCCCGCGTTCCACCCGGCGGGGGTTGTGCCGACTTGCGTTGCGATTTCTCCAACCTCTGTATTTACGCTGTCGAACAGCCCGGAGAGATTAGAGAGTATTCCGTCTGTCAAAATGCCGCGAAACCAATCTTCAATCATCTGCCATATCAAAAGCTAATCCCTCCTTTCCCGCGCCCTCCCGCGTGAAGCGGGAGAGCGCGGCGGGTAGTGTTAGTTTGTGGCATTATCCAAACAGGCCGGAGAGCAGCGGGACAAGGGTAAGGCCGATAAGGGCAACGCCGCCGCCCGCCATCAACTGTTTCATGCCCTGCGACTTTGCTGATGTGCGATAAAGAAGTAATAGAAGTGTAAAAAATTTTGCCGTTCCTATCCGGCACTTGGCCATTGTGTCGGATAGGTCGGGCGTTAGGCTTCGGGCAAGTCAATTTTGCCGACAAAGCTGTAATAAATCTCAATGTCCTGCCTGCGGGTGCCGTTCTCGTCATAGCTGCACTCATGCACGACGATTTTCTCAATCATTTCCCGCAAGAGGGTGGGTGTCAATTCCTCAAAGGCAAGGTGCTTGCGGACAATCCCCATGAATTTCTCGGCGTTAACGGTGGCCGCCTGCGACTTGTCCAGTTCCGCCTGCAATGCGGCGGTGCGGTCTTTCAGTTCCCGCTGCTCCTGCTCATAGTCTGCCGACAGTTCCATGAAACGCTCGTCGCTGATTTTGCCGTTCACATTGTCCTCATACAGCCGCTTGATAATGCGGCTCACTTCGGCAATCCGCTCCTGCGCCTGTTCAAGCTGCTTGGTGGCTGCGGCGGTCTTTCTCTTGCCGCCGATTTCGTTCTGCTGGATCAGCAGCTTTACAAAACGGCTCTCGTGCCTGGCAGCATACTCCGTCACTTGCCGGAGATTGGAGAGGACACCGGCGGTCAGCAGGTCGGTGCGGATAAAGTGCGCCGTACAGTCGCGGGTGCGCTTCTTGTAGCTGCCGCAGATGTAACAGTCCTGCTTGCGGTTCTTGTTCTGATACCGCTGCTGGTACATCACATGGCCGCAGTCGGCGCAGAACAGCATACCAGAGAACAGCCCCACTTCGTCATAGCGGTTCGGGCGTTTGCGCTGCTTGCGTAACTCCTGCACACGCTCCCATGTTTCCGTGTCAATAATCGGCTCATGGTGGTTCTCAAAAATGGCCTGCTTCTCAATGGGATTTTCTACGCTGTGCTTGGTCTTGTAAGAGGGCTTTTCCGTCTTGAAGTTTACCAGACAGCCGGTGTACTCCCGGTTTTCGAGGATATGAACGACGGTGTTCGTCGCCCATTTACACTCATAGCCGGGGTGGTAGCGGCGTGTGCTGCCTGTCCTGCGGTATTCCAGCGTCCCCGGCGTGGGGATTTGCTGTTCCGTCAGCATACGGGCAATCTTGGTCGGGCCGTTCCCCGCAAGGCAAAGCTGGTAAATCTGCTGGACAACCGGCGCGGTTTCCTCGTCAACGATATAGTTCTCGTCCTCGTCCATGAGGTAGCCATACACCGGCTTGCTGGTAACGGGCTTGCCGCTCATGCCTTTTGCTCTTTTAACTGCCTTGATTTTCTTGCTCGTATCTCTCACCAGCCATTCGTTGAACAGATTTCGCAGAGGGGTAAAATCATTGTCCATGCCGCCGTTTGCGCTGTCCACATTGTCGTTGACAGCGATAAAACGCACGCCCTTTTGAGGGAACAGCATTTCCGTGTAAAACCCTACCTGCAAGTAGTTTCGCCCTAACCGGCTCATGTCCTTGACAATGACCGTACCAACTTTCCCGGCTTCAATGTCCGCAAGCATGGCTTGAAATCCGGGCCGCTGGAAGTTCGCGCCGGAATAACCGTCGTCGGTGTACCAGCGCAGATTGGTAAAGCCGTTCTGTTTTGCGTAGGTTTCGAGTATCCTTTTTTGGTTCGATATGGAATTACTCTCGCCTTGCAGCTCGTCCTCATGGGACAATCTCGGATAAAGGGCGGTAATGAGGTTTTGGGTGGCTTGTCTTAACATAAAATCCTCCGTTTCCGACAGCCAGCCCCACTATTCCGTGGTTTCATTGTACCACGGAACAGCGGGGGCTGTACAGCGGCAAAAGCGTTAAATTTGCTTCTTTACAGTCGGTCAAATTGCCGGTTTTTGCGTAGCAGCGGCTTCCGCTTCCAGTACCCGCGCCATTTTGTCGGCGGCGGTGGTCGTGGTATCTTTCTTGAAATAGCCGGACACGACAAGGACGGAATTGCCCATGCGGATTTCCGTCACGCAGTCGGGGCGGCGGGCGGTGCGGGTGTCGTGCTGCTTGTTATCTGCCATAGGCAATACTCCTTTCAGTCGGTAATCAGTTTCTTCATGCTCTCCATTTTCCGCTTGGCGGTTTCCTGCCGGAAGTTGTCGCCGGTAAAGCGTACCGGGACGCACATGGAAAGCAGCCGGTCATAAATCCGGGAATGGGCGGTGTCCTCCGGGTTTCGCAGGTCGTCCAGCGTGAGGTTGGTCGTGACGATCAGCGGCTTGCCGCTGCGGTAACGGCTGTCAATCACATTGAAAACCTGTTCCAGCCCGTAGTCGGTGCCGCGTTCCATGCCAAAGTCGTCAAGGATCAGCAGCGGATAGCGGCAAAGGCGGGAAATGTACTCGTTGCGCCCCTCAAAGCTGGCGGCAAGGTCATTGAGGATCAGGGCAAAGTTCGTCATGTGGACGGGGATTTCTTTCTCCATGAGGGCGTTTGCGATACAGCCCGCAAGGTAGCTTTTCCCGGTTCCTACGCCGCCCCAGAACAGGCAGCCGATATTGTCTGTCCGCATATCCTCCCAATGCTCCACATACCGGCGGGCAAGCCCGGCCTGCGGGTTCCTGCCGTTGTCATTCTCGAAAGTCCAGTCCCGCATGGCGGGGTCGGTAAAGCCCCGGCGTTTCAGTTCTTCCACGGTGTCAAGGTGCCTGCGCCGCTTTTCGGCGGCTTCCCGTTCCTCGCGGGCGGTTTTCTGGCAGTCGCACTCTGCCGGGTGGCGGTCGCGCCCGAAGATAGCGGCCTTATCCGGCGCAAAATAGGCTTCTTTCGGCTTGCGGCACTTGCCGCAGTACAGCAAACCGTCCTCGCCGGTGTAGTCCTCCGGCTCCGGGGCGGTGGTCGTCATATTCTCCAAAACAGCGTTGATTTCGTTCTTCATAAACTCTCGCCCTCCTTGCATGAGTAGTCTGGTATGCCCTTTTTCGGGGCTTTCTTGGCTGCGTCCTCCTGCGCCCATTTGTAGATTGTGGCGGCATGGCTGCGGTATCGCTTGCCGCTGGACGCGATATGGCAGGATAGCCGGTCAATGTAGTAGTTCCATTTGTCGGGCAGGTCTGCTTTCAGCCCGTCCAGTTCCGATTGCGAAAGAAAGACATTTTCATACCGGCCATAGGCGGCGCGGGCGGGCTGTCCCTTATCTAACTCTCGCTCTCTCTCTTTTTCTATCTCTATCTCTTTCTCTATCTCTATCTCTGGTGGACAAATGTCCGCTTGATATGGTGGACATTTGTCCGCCCCGGCCTTTGGCAAGGCTTTCTGCTCCTGCAAAGCCAGCCTTGCCCGCCGTTTCCGCTCCCCCTCGGTAGAGGATTGGCCGATCAGCAGTTCGATGTTGCTCATATACAGCGCGCCGCTTGGCAGCGGCTCCACAAGCCCCAGCTTCATAAAAATCTGCAAGGCTCGTTCTACGGTGCCGACTTGCTGGCGGGTAATGGTGGCAATCATCTGCGCGGTGTAGGGGATATTTTCATCAAGCTGCAACTTCCCGCCGTTTTTCAGCGATTTCAGGTACAGTTTCAAGAGAATGTTGGAATAGAGGATACCGTCCTGCATACTCTCCAGCAGCACGATAGCGTCCTCGTCAAAGTAATTCTCTTTCAGCTTGAGGTAGTAGTATTTTCGGTTGTCTGACATGGTTCCTCCTTTGGGTGGATTTGGGGCGTTTGTACGCATTTAGAACGCCGTTTCCGGGGGTAAAGGATAAATGTATCGCGTACCCTTTGACACCCACGAAAAAAGCCTTGATTTATGCGGGTTTGAAAGGCTCTAAAGCGTGACATCTCTGCCTTTGTTTCCGCTTTCTCTCGGCGGCTTTGATTTTCTTCATGCGTCCGGCGCAGTCGGGGCAGTATTTTCCCCGGTTGGATTTGGGGACAAATGCCGCGCCGCAGACCGCACACCGTTTCCGGCTCCCCCGGTACAAGAGGGCTGCGGCCAGCTCCCCGTCAAGGGGCAGGACAGCCACACGGAACCAGCGGCACATGAGGGAAAGGGAAATGCTCTGGACGCACACGCAAGGCTCCCCGTCGTCTAACAGCAGGCAGTTCCCCCCGTCATAGTTACAGCACTCATGTACCAGCCGCCGCGCCCGCCGGTGCTGGCGGTAGTCCATGCGGGGCAGCTTATCGCTCATGGATCTGCTCCTTTCTGCGGTGGGGTTCCTCCCGGCGCAAAATCTGGTCGATGTTCCGCTTGACGGTCTGCAACTCCTTGAACCGCTGTTTCTGTTCGTGATAGGTGTTATACAGGCCGTCTTTCTCGGAGATAAGCTGCTCGATCTCGGCCTGCAACGCTTTCCGGGCGGGCAGCTTGGTAATGCCATGCGCCTTGAAATACCGGGCGGCGGCTTCGGCTATGATAAAATCGCTCTCATTTGCCTGCCGGTAGGCGGCGCGGGCTTTTTCGGATTTCTGCGCTTTCAGCCCGTCACGGGCAGGCTTGGTCTTGGCATAGGCAAGTACCTGTTGCTGCAACTCCTTTTTCCCTTGTAGCTTCGTTTCCAGTGCTTTCAGTTCGCCGCTGGTCTGGCGCATTTCCTGATAGGCGGTATCAACGGCGGCTTCTAACTGCTCCGGGGAAGTAAAGCCGTATTCCTGATACACATTCAGCGTCGCGGCCATTTGTTTGAGGTTGTGCATGGTCGCCCAGCGTTCATAGCCCCGGCCTTTGCCCTCGGCTTTCTTCTGCTCAATGTCCACAAGCCGCTGCACGCCGTCTTGTTTCGGGGCGGCTATCTCGGCTCTGGCAACCTGCAAGCGGTCTTTTATGGTGCGTGGGGGATCGGGGGATCTGGCTGGCGCTTCGGCTGCTCTGGCGGCGTTTTGCTCTAAAACGGCAAAGACAGCGGCGCGGTCAAAATCGTCGCCCAGCTTCCGGGCGGTGATGGGCTTTGTCCTGTCCGGCGTGAGATAGGACAGCCGCCCCCGGCTCTCCTTGACGGTCACACCCTCCCGCAGCAGCAGAGAGGAAAACTCGTCAAAGCTGGCGGCGGTGGCAAGGGCTTTCCGTATGGTCTGCCGCAGCTTTTCCTTGTTCGTTTCAAACTTGGTCTGCCGGGGCGTGATACCATCGGCAATCATGGGGGCGTTCTGCTTGTCCAGCGCGGCTTGTCCCTTTTTCTGCGCCCAATACTCCCGGTCGGTGATGCGGTTCTTGCTGCCGTTCAAGAGGTCGATTTGGTAAAGCCCCTCCCGGTGGCACATCTCCATGACTTCGGATTTGAAGTAGCGCAGGGCAGCGTCGGTACATCGGTGCTTGCAGCCGGCTTTCGTGTCGGCTGGCCTGTCCATGTAGGGCAGGAACGGCACTTCCTCAATCCGCAGGCTGTTTATGACGATATGCACATGAATGTTGCCGCTGTGGTTATGCCCGTCCGGGTGGGTGCAGACAAGGGCTTGGTGGCCGGGGAAATGTTCTTTACAGAATTGCTCCCCCAACGCCTGCGCCCGGTCTACGGTCAGGCCGTTGTCCGGCCCGTCCCGCGGGTCAAAGCTGATGATGTAGTGGTGGCTTTTCACATCTTCCCGCCGCTGGTTTTTCTCATAGCGGAGATTGGCCCGCATACACGCAACGGCAAAATCCTCCCCGCCGCAGTTCAGCGTAGACAGCCGGTAGTCCTCGCGGGGGATAAGCCTGCCGGTTTCATCAAGGACGGGCTTCATGGTAAATTCGTCATGCTCAAAGAGCAGGTATTGTTCGGCGGCTCCGTAGTCGGCGTTTTTAGAGTTGATATGTTTGAGTGTTGCCAACCGCGTCACCTACTTTCTTTAAGACTTCATACTTGAGGGCGGCAAGGTCGGCTATGGCGGCGCGTACCTCGCCGGACAACGCATGATAGGGCGCGCCGTACTCGTTCAGATACCGGGCAATCTGGTTGAGGTTGCCGCCGATCCTGCCGTACTCGGCTGCGAGCTTCCCGACAGCGGAGAGCAGTTCGTCATTGACCGACGACACATGGAGTACGGGGCGTATGGTGGTACGCCGGATCGCCTGCCGGAGAAATTCCGACTGGCTGATACCATAGGGCGCAAGCCGCGCTGTGAAGTCGGCGTATTCATCTTCGGTCAGCCGGGTTTTCACAACGCGGCTGCGGTGGGGTGTGTTGTATTTTTTTCGCATGGTCGTGACCTCCTTTCTTGCCGCATGAGCGCGGCGGGGATAAGCGGCGCAAGCCGCATAGCAGGGTTTGGGGAAGGCACTCCCCAACAAGTTTCCCGCGAGGGGCAAAACCGCAGAATTGCGGATTTTGGCACCGTGGTAGAAACTTGCTCTAAGTAAGCCGCAGACTGGCCCTGTCCGGGCTTTTCCGTACATAGAGCGAACAGGGCGGGGCTTTCAGCCCGCTGTTCGCTGCCTTTTTTCTTTCGCCAATATTACTCCGCAGAGGGGCTTTGCTACCCGCTGGCTGCGCTATTTTTCTTTTCCGCTAAAGATACATTTGAAAAGCCGTCAGCTACCCGCTGGACAGAGATTTTTCAAAATTTCTTTTGCCTTAGTAATCCGGGAACGGGGATTTTGGCAACCGGCGGGACAGAAAAATTTTGCTTTCACTTCCTACAACGGAGAGATTTTGAAAATGCCAAATATCCGGGCGGGAAAATTTCTCCCCTCATTTACTACTACAACCGGCAGGGGGCAAAATGGCCGGGAGCCAGAACGGGCAACAAAAAAAGCAGCAAATCTTTTTCAGACTTACTGCTTTCGCTGGTCGCCGGTGGCGGCTGGTATTCAGTTTTGAAAGTTTAGGGCTGGCTGGTATGACGATAACGCGTTTAGCAAATAAAAACTTCTCATCTCAAATCAAAAAGAATACTTTCATAGTCCTTTACAAAATACTTTATATTTGTGCGTCCTTTCTGAATAATTGTGTGGCCTTCCGCTTCCAACTTTTCCTTTTGTGCCTCTACACCGCCGGGATATTTTGCGTTCAATTCCCCGTTTGCCTTTAAGGTTCGCCAATACGGGGTTTCATCTTCAGAACGCTGGTAACTCGCCCATGCTGCAATAGATACAAAAATCCCGGCTGTAATAGGCTCTGTGAAATCCGCTCCATTCAGTTTAGCAAAATATTCACGGATTTTTCCGACAGTGATTACTTTGCCATAAGGAATTAGTTTCATCACTTTATCATATTCGATTGGTGGGGCAAAATACATTCTGCTTCCGCCATATTTCTCAATGCTTTTCTGGTCGGTAATAATCTGAAATTTAGGCATATCCTTGCTATCATGTAGCATGGCATTAAAATCTTTTTTATCTTCATTCGCCATCTCTCAACACCTCCTGCCTTAATTATAGTGGAGCAGATTATTCCATGCAATGAGACGGTTTGAAAATCAGCTTGATTTTTTTCTTGTCTGACATTGGATATAACTCAACGGTCAAAGCGAAATTTGAACAGCGCGGCAATGAGCCGCTGCTTCACATAGTCCTCCACCTCGGAGTTGACCTGTCCGTTTATTTTGGAGAAGTAGCGGATATATCCGGCGTAGTGGGAAAGAACCGTGTCGATTGCGTCCGGGTCGCCCTCATGGGCTTTAACGATTGTTTCATAGGGGAGAAGTTTACTCATGGTCGTTTCCCTCCATGAGCTGGCTGGAGAGGACAGAATGAATGTCATTTGAGTACGTCCGTTCTCGGAAACATATCCACTTCGCTTTTGGCACTATCGGTATACGGGAACATATCCAATCTCTCTCTGGAATGTATACCATACTTTTAAAAGGCAGAATAGCATTTTAACTTATGCTACCCTACCTATAACTAAACATTTACAGTTGCATGTGGCCTATTGTTTTTAGCCGTTAAATATTTTATAACTATTAAATAGCGATACAAATTGTTCGAAACTAATATTGTTTATATCATATATTCTCGCATGTTTTAAAGCTTTATTAAATTGATTTTTTGTAAACAGTTTTTCATACTCTTTGTTAACCCATTTCATTACAAAAGTTTCATATTTTTTTCTCTCTTTAAATGCCATTTTTGCTGGCTTTCTTTTTAATACAATTAATGCGCTATCCACTTTAGGTTTTGGATGGAAATAATACCTAGGAATTTTTGCTAATATAGAAATATCTACCTCTGCCATTAACAGCAATGCTAGTGATCTGTTTGTATCTAATAACCTTTTAGCAAAACCATATTCCACTATTAAATAACTTATTGTGGCTGAACTTTCAAAAACAATTTTTCGAATTATATTTGTGCTTATGTTGTAAGGTATGCTGCCAAATATTTTATATGGATTGTGGCTAGGAAATGTAAATTTCAGTATATCATCATTTACTATTTGATAGTTAGGATAATTTAAGAGCTTATTACGAGTTACCTCACATAATTTAGAATCAATTTCTATCGCCGTAACAAAATTACATCTCTTTACCAATTCAGCAGTAAAATGACCTTTCCCTGCACCTATTTCAAAGATGTTATCTTTTTCATCTAAACTTATGCAATTCATTATTTTTTCTATGTGATATTTTGAAGTAATAAAATTTTGACTATCTTTTATATTTACTTTGTTCATTATAACCTCTCCTTAAAGGTAAGCGCCTAATATAAGGGTATCTGTTCGCTTGGTCATATATTTGCCATAATAGTAGTAATCACATATGCCAGCATTTTACTCTATGATCCGGCGCTAGGATCTAGCAGTAAGCAAGCATTTTACTACAATTATGGAGGTTACATTTATGCAGACAGAAAGACGAACTGCCGATGAGCAATACCGGCTCATCATGGAATGTCGCAGCAGCGGACTAAGCGATTTTCAGTGGTGCAACGAGCACGGGATCAAACCCGGTACATTCTACAACTGGGTCAAGCGGCTTCGCAAAAAATCCTGCTATGATATTCCGCCGGCAACAGGCCGGGGAGGCTATAAGCCTTCGGAACAACAGGATGTTGTCAAACTTGAAATCGTTGACCAGCCTGTTCTGCACGAAGAGACACCACAGCTTTTAAGCGTGCTTCCGGATCATACGGATACAAACTGTATGGAAGCAACTGCTGAGATCAAACTCGGCTCCGCCCTGATCAGGATTTCAAATGATATAGATCCGGCACTTTTAGCACAGATCATCCGGTCTGTGGGAGGTGCATCATGCTAGGCGACATTACAGCTGCAACAGATATTTATATCATTTGTGGCTACACCGATATGAGAAAATCAATCGATGGTCTGTGCGCCATCATCAGAGACCAGCTTCACTTTGAACCGGAGCATACCACCGCGCTCTACCTTTTCTGCGGCAGACGCAATGACAGGATAAAGGCACTCCTTCATGAGAATGACGGTTTTGTGCTTTTATATAAACGCCTCGATCATAACACCGGAAAATACCGGTGGCCACGTAACCGTGACGAGGTGAAAACCATTACATGGAGGCAGTTTGACTGGCTCATGTCCGGTCTTGAGATCGAGCAGCCAAAGGCAATAAAAAGTGCCTGAAACGCTTGATTTTTCTAGGCTTTTGCACCTGTTTATGGTACAATAGAAGTATCAAAAAACGGAGCAGAAGACCATGCCTTCAGGAGTAAAAGATATCCAGCTCTTAGAGCTTAAGGATACAATCTCACAACTGAATAAAACAATCAGCACTCAGAACGAACTCATAAGTTCATTGCAGAAGATGCTGGAAGAACGCAATGCGAAGGACAGTGAAAAAGACCTTCTGATCGCGAATCTCCAGTCTCAGCTTGCGTATCTTAAGAACAAGGTCTTTGGCTCAACCAGTGAAATACGCCATGACCAGCTGGACGGACAGCTGAATCTGTTCGGTACACCCGTCGGTGATGAAAAGCCTGCGGAAGTGATCGAACCGGAAGTGATCAGCGTCAAGGGGTATACCAAAGAGCGGAAACCCAAGGCAACCTATGATGACAAGTATAACTCTGTGCGCTCCATTTGTAAACATTTTTTTACGGATATAGTAGGACTGTCTATCAAATTTTTCTGTGTTTCTTTACGACACATGAGCATTCGCGCCGGGGTTATCGTTGCCGTACCCCTCCATGAGGTTAATGCCGCCCCAAATGCCAAGTCCTGCGCCAAGCGCGATTACCAAAGTCTGCAATACGTCAACTGCGCTGTTGAAAAAATCCATATAAACCTCGCTTTCTGCCGCTAAAACGGCTCAAAAAATGTTGTTGGAAATAAAAATGCCGCCGTTTTTATTCGGCGGCTGCGTCCTCGTCGGACAAATCTATTTCGTATATGTCAAAGGGTTCGTCGGGCTTTACGATTGCCGGACGGGTGGACATATACCGTTCAACGTCAAAAGCGTTTTTCTTGTCGAAGTCGGAAAGGTATTTGTAGTTCGGGTGCTGCGTTATATCGTACTTATCGCTGAAAAAGGGGCGCACGCCGCGCAACTGCAAAATACATTTTCCTCCGTCCATAACTGCGATTTCGTCCTGTGTCATCAACTCCTTTCCCAATTTCTGATAATTGAGGCCATGAGAAACCTGCGTGCCGCGATTTTCGGAAGTGTTGAAACTGTCGATTGTTTCACGTCCCAAGTTCTCCGAAATATCCTTTGCATTTTTCCCGCGCCCTCCCAAAAACAAGGTGCTGTCGGCATTGTCAAGTATGATTTCTGCCGCGTCCTTGTAAATGGCTTTTAGCTGGCTCTGCGATTGCAGAATGATAGAAGCCGAGATTTCCCGGCTGCGGATTGTGGCAATCAATTTTTCAAACTGCGGGATTTGTCCAATGTTTGCAAACTCGTCTAACAGGCAGCGAACATGAACCGGCAGCTTGCCGCCGTATTCGTCGTCGGCCTTGTCGCACAAGAGATTAAATAACTGCGATTGCAGCATAGCGATAACAAAATTAAACGTGCTGTCCGTATCGCTCATAATCAAAAACAAAGCTGTTTTTCTGTCGCCTAACGTGTCAAGTTCTAATTCGTCGTAGGACATAAGATCGCGCAATTCCTTTATATCAAAAGGAGCGAGCCTCGCACCGCAAGAAATGAGGATTGATTTTGCGGTTTTGCCCGCCGCCAATTTATATTTTCGGTACTGCTTCACCGCGAAATGGTCGGGGTCGCGTTCTTCCAAGTCGGCAAACAGCAAATCGACGGGGCTTTGATATTCCTCGTCGTCCTCGCGGGCTTCGCTGGCGTTGATAAGTTCCAACAGGGTAATAAAGTTCATTTCCTCGGCGGGGGCTTCGTACCAGATGTAGCCCACCAACGCGCAATACAAAAGCCGTTCTGCCTTTACCCAAAAATCCTCCGCGCTTTTTTCTCCCTCACCTTTGGTATTCGCTATCAACGTATTTACCAGCTTCAAAATATCTTTCTCGCTGCGGATATACACAAAGGGGTTGTAGTGCATAGATTTTTTGAAGTTAATCGTATTCAGTACCTTAATGCGGTAGCCCGCCCGTTGCAGCAGCTTCCCGCACTCAATCAAAACCGTACCTTTCGGGTTTTGTCAATAAGGAACAAGAAAAAAGTATCTTGCTTTTAAGCGGTTTCATCGCCGCTGTCGTTCTTGATAAGGCGCACAACCTTGTCCGTAAAGGTTTCCCGGCTGGTTTCGCTGAAATGGATATGAATGTCAAAGGTCGTGCCGCCGATGTTCTTCACAAGGTCGGGTTTGGCGGTCAGAGGGGAAGCGGCTGCGGGGGCGCTGGTCTTGCTGGTTTCATTGTTCATAGGCTGCTCCTTTCTATGAGAAAAGCCCCATGCGGCAGCACATGGGGCGGTGGTTGAGGGTTGAAGTGGCGAAGTGGCAAAGTGGCAAGGTATCTGGGTTTTGCCACTTGGATTTTGCCACTTCATTTTTTGAGGGCGTGATACCATGCCGCGCCGATGCGCTTTGAGGTAATGCGCCCGTCAAGGTTTTTCTTTGCCGCCCGGACGGTACGGGCAGAAATCCCGGCTTCGGCTGCGGCCTTATCAATGTCCTCGCTGGCAAGCTCTTTTCCGTCTGCAAGTAAATCAAGTATCAGCCGTTCCGCCTGTTCGGTCTTGGTGGCGGTGTTCCCGCCCGCGCCGGACAGCAGCTCGTCGGCGGTAATGTCATACTCGCCTATCCATGAAAAGCCTGTTTCCGGGTCAAGGCAAAAGGCAACGGGCTTGCCCTCCGGCGCAAGGGAAGATTTGTCATGGACGATAACACGCACATTCGGCTCCCGCTTCACGCGCCCGATCAGCAGGACGCTCCTTGCTGCGGCGCGGAAGTCGATAGAACCTAAGCCCCGGTATGCGCTCTGCCCTCCGGCAGCTTTGTTCAAGTGTCCGATAAGGATAACGGCGCACCCGGTACGCTCGGCAACATCGGCAAGGCGGCGGAACATGGGGCG
>NZ_JACRTD010000006.1 GCF_014385085.1 Youxingia wuxianensis
TCATCGATACCGCGTTGATTACTGGGATGAACACCACTGCTACCACTATTATCAGTGCCGGCGCTATCAGCAGATACGGCCATATCCCGCTCTTCTTCTTCCCCACTGTGGGCCACCTCCTGGATTTCTTAGAAATTTCGGGCTGTAATCCATTGAGAATAAATTACAGCCCGAAAAATTTACCGCTTAATTATGTTTCAAAAGAAAGTTATTTATATAACTCCTCCTGCAGTTTCTTACAAGCTTCTTCTGCAGTGATCTCACCAAGCAGGGCCTGCTGAACTGTCGCCGGCCATACGTTGTTGATCCACTCGGTGGTGGTGTCGAGAACTGGCAGAATGCCTGCGAACGGAGCGCCTTCGATAGAAACTTTCATAAATTTGTTTTCCTGAATTTCAGGAGTTTCACGTACGCTTAAAGAAACTGGAACGTTACCGGTTTCGGTACACCAGGTGAACTGACCTTTGCCAGCTGCCAAGTAAGCGATCCATTCGAACGCCGCTTCTTTATTTTCACAATCAGCGAACATTACGGTTTCAGTATCGCCCATGGAAGTCCAGCGGCCGTCCGGGCTGTTGGGGAACGGGAATGCATCCACGTCGTCGCCCAGGGCCTCAACCATATTGGTGTAGCTGCCGATATGCTGAATTGTCATAGCGTTAACGCCTGACTGGAAGTTCGCCATAATTTCATTAAATCCATCGTTAGGAGCGGACGGAGGACAATAACCGTTCTGGAACAGATCGATAAAGTCCTGCATACCCTGAATGGATTCTGGGGTGGTCAAATCTTCAAAGCTGCCGCCGCGGGCATGAATGAAGCTGCCCCAAGGCTCCTGGCCGCCTTTGCCGCCGCGCATACCATAGCCGTAAACGCCGTCGCGGGTACAAAGCTTACAAGCTTCCAGGAATTCTTCATAAGTGGTAGGAACTTCGATCCCAGCCGCTTCGAACATGGAAGGACGATAGTATACATACAGCACCTGGGTGTTCCAAGGCATCAGATACAGGTTTCCGTCGTTAGTAACACCGCGCAGAGTGTTTAACAGATCCGGATCGATATCGTCTTTCTTCTCCCAAGCGTCAATATAGCTGTCCAGTGGTTCAAGCAGGTTGTTGGCTACAAAGAGCGGAGTAGAAGTCAGTTTAAATCCAGCAGTATCCGGTGCGCCGCCGCCCATTGCCGCGGTGAACAGGTCTTCGCTGTACTGGCCGCCGTCCCAAGGATGAACTTCCGCAACAACGGTGATGTTTTTGCCGTTGGTAGCGTTGAAGTCGTCAACCATGCTCTGGAAGATTTCGATATGTCTGTCGCTGTCCGGCCAGAACCAATGGGTAATGGTAACCGGTGGATACTCTTCGCCGTCGCCGGTATCATCTGCCGGAGCTGCATCGGAGGCCGGAGCGGAATCCTCGCTAGGGGTATCAGTGGAGTTGTTGGAACAACCAGCCAGCAGGCTCAGGCAAAGGACCAACGCTAATACTAACGCCAATATCTTTTTCATATTTCTCATTCAGTTTTCCTCCTTAATAGATAAACAATTCTGCGTCCCTTAAAAACGAAAAGTTGTCCTTATCGACCTCCCTTATGCTAGTATTTTCTAATAGACTACGCTGTTTATTAAGCGGTTTTGGGTTTCTAAACATAAGGTGTAACTTAACTATAATACATTTACGATAGAAATTTCAACCATAAATCAAAACTTTATAGCGAAATCACGAAAATTTGTAAAAATTGATCAGACGTCTGATGATTTTTCTATGCTATTACACGAAATGCCCCAGGTGTTTTGCAAAAACAGATGGAGCATTTCGACCAAATTTTACATACAACTAGGGATCAGATGGTACCATCCCAAGTGCTGACTTTTTCCTTTGTCTTTTCTTCTTCGTCAAACCACCGGGTGGTAACGCATTTGGTTTCCGTATAGAAGCGCACGCCGTCTCTGCCCAATGTGTGCAGATCTCCGAAGAAGGATTTCTTATGCCCGGAGAAGGGGAATACTCCTACCGGTACCGGAATACCAACGTTTACGCCAACCATTCCGCCGTCGGTACGTTTGGCAAACTCTCTGGCATAATGGCCGTTTTGGGTGAAGATGACCGACCCGTTGGCAAATGGGTTGCGATTCATCAGTTCCAAGCCTTCTTCAAAGGTTTTGACACGCTTGAAGCAAAGTACCGGTCCAAACACTTCACAATCACCAATCGTCATATCCGGCGTAACCTGATCAAAAATGGTAGGCCCTACATAAAAACCGTCCTCATAGCCGGGAACCTTGCAGTCACGGCCGTCCAGCACCAATTTAGCCCCTTCCTGCACGCCTTTTTCGATCCAGTCGGTAACAAACTTGCGATGTTCCGCAGTAACAACCGGTCCCATATCGGTCGTTTTATCGTACGCAGGACCAACTTTGATCTTTTTCGCAAGCTCTACTACCGCACTGATCAGTTCATCTGCAATCGACTCCTGTACAACCACTACCGGCAGCGCCATACATCTTTCGCCCGCGCAGCCAAAGGAAGCGTTAATGATCCCTGCGGCCGTTCTTTTGATCGGAGCGTCTTCCAGCACCAAAGCGTGGTTTTTCGCTTCGCACAGGGCCTGAACCCGCTTACCGTTTTTGGCCGCCTCACTGTAGATATGCAGACCAACTTTCGTGGACCCTACAAAGGATACTCCTTTGATATCCTCGTGATTTAAGAAAATTTCCGCTTCATGACGGGAGCAGGTTACAATATTGATAACCCCGTCGGGCAGCCCGGCTTTCTTGTAGATCTCCGCAAATTTCATGGCGGTCATTGGGGTCATGCTGGCGGCCTTCAACACGATAGTATTGCCGCTGGCGATACAAAGAGGGGTCATCCAGCCCATGGGGATCATTGCAGGGAAGTTAAACGGTATAATTCCTGCAAATACACCCAGAGGCTCCCGATAAAGCACGGTATCATAGCCGGAGGAAGCGTCTCTTAAGGATTCTCCCAGCCCGGCCAATGTAGACGGGATATTACATCCCACCTCGGTGCCTTCTTTGGCCTTCAGTACGTCGCCCTGCGCTTCTGCCCAGGCTTTTCCGTTTTCCAGGGCAACGCTGTGGGTCAGATCGTCCATATTTTCAATAATCAATTCTCTTACTTTGTACAGAATCTGCGCGCGTTTGATCGGGGGGGTGTTGGACCAGCCGGGAAACGCGGCCTTTGCAGCAGCAATGGCCTGTTCCACCTCATCTACCGTACAGCAAGGTGCTTTCGCAATCACTTCGCCGGTGCTGGGATTATAAACTGGGGTGTATTTTTCTGTTTTGGACTCCACCCACTGTCCATTTATGTAAGGTTTTAAAATTTGTACTTCACTCATAAGTTGATCAACCTCTTTCTAAAATTTTTATATTAATATTTTAATAGCTGTATTTTTTGTTTGGCCGCCTGCTGCACTGCCTTCATTGGCTCCTGGAACAGCTTGATGCGGTCAAATTCCTCTGGATTTTCTTCCATACATTTGCGTAAAGTTCTGCCAAACGCCATACGCAGGCAGGTCCCAATATTGATCTTGCGGGCGCCATACCGGGAAAGTTTGGTTAAGTCCGCGTCCGGAACACCAGTGGATCCATGAATTACCAGGGGAACCTCTACCGTATTTTTGAGTTTTTCCAAGCGATCAAACTGTAACTTTGCCTCCTGCACCACCATTCGATGCACCGTACCCACGGAAACCGCCAGACAGTCCACCTGGGTAGCCTGGTAAAAACGAAGGGCCTCTTCCGGTTCCGTATAAATCATTTTTGCCTGGATGCTGGGATCGGAATAAGCAACCGACCCAATTTCCGCCTCCACCGAAATGTTTTTCGGCCGGGCAAGGGCAATGGTTTTTAAGGTTTTATCCACATTTTCCTCAAAGCTCAGCTGGGAGCCATCGAACATGACCGAGGTAAATCCCGCGTCTACCGCCTTGGCAATCGACTCCAGATCCACCGAATGATCCAGATGGACATCCACTGGGACTTTGGCCTGTTTCGCCAGAGTAGTAAGGATCGGCCCCAGAATGTCCAAAGGCATGTGCCGGGCGGCGTCGCGGTTAACCATGAGTATGACCGGCTCGTTTACTTCCTCCGCCGCCCGTATCACAGAAACCGCATCCTCATAGCCAAACACATTAAATGCCGCAATAGCATAGTTCCCATGCTGGCTGAACATATCCGTTAAGTTTACTAACATCGCAATACCTCCAAGTGGCAACAAAAACAACCTGTTTGTGTATTTAATGGATATATTTTGGTTATATTTTGATTGTCTTTTAAAAACATTATATAAACTACATCAAAATATGTCAATATAAAATGAAAATTTAAAGAAAAAAAGGCTGATCGCACAATTGCATCAGCCTTTTCATAGTTATTTTGTACTATTTTTTAATCAGCAATTACCAATTCTACTCCGTGCTCCCGGAAATAATCCAGGTATTCCTGGGAGGGGGCCTTGTCCGTAATGATCACGTCCGCATCCTCGATCCTGCCGAACGTCATTAAAGACACATCCCCAAATTTACTGCTGTCAATTAACATATAAACCTTATGACAGCGGGAGATAATCGCCTTTTTTACCTCGTATTCTCCCTGGGAGGAATTGGTCAGTCCGCTGCCGATGGAAAGGCCGGTAGCAGACATAAACGCCTTTTTAATATTATAACGCTCTAACAAGCGGGCGGCGTCAGGACCTACGGTAGAATAGGTATTCCGTGCCAGCGCCCCGCCGGTGGAAACTACATGAAAGTCATTGGCATAAATGGATTTTACCACAATTTCCAGGTTGTTTGTAAACAGGGTGAGCCGTTTTTTCTCACTGAGCTGGTTAAACAAAGTAGTTGCGGTGGTGCCGGAGTCAATAAAAAGAGTATCGTCATTGTCTATAAATTCCGCCGCTTTTCGAGCGATGCGGTTTTTCATATCCATATTTTTAATATTGCGCTCTTCAAAGGGGATAGTTTCCTGGGTTTTGTTGGAGGTCACCCCACCGTAAATCTTGTTGACTACGCCTTTAGCAGATAATGTATCCAGGTCTCTGCGAATCGTATTGCGGGAAACATGAAAAACCTCGCACAAATTATCTATCGTAACGGTTTTGTGCAAATTGATATAATCTTCAATCTGTTCAATGCGCTTTACTCGCAAATGGTTCACCTCCATCCTAGCTATTATTCAGTATATTATCTTTTGGAAGAAAAATCAATTCTATTTTCCCTCAAATTTTAATATTTTTGGAGTTTTTCCAGAAAAAACGTTGACTTTTATTCGTAATAAACTATAATGTAATTAATATTAACCCAATATTTTTCCAAAATATACCCATTTCAGTGATGAACAAAGGAGTGTTAGACAGTGAAATATGTAGAATTTGACGCTTCCCGCCCGTTGGATATTATCCCGTTAGGCCGTGCCTGTATCGATTTTAATCCGACTGATATTAACCAGCCTCTTTCCAAAAGCAGCAATTTTATCAAGTATGTAGGCGGCTCCCCTGCCAATATCGCGGTGGGCATGGCTCGTTTAGGAAAAAAATCCGGATTTATCGGCAGGGTTTCTGACGATCAGTTCGGCGATTATGTAATCGATTATTTTAAAAATGACGGAATTGATACTTCTCATATCTTCCGCGCTAAAAACGGCGAGAAACTGGGTCTGACCTTTACGGAAATTCTCAGCCCCACCGAAAGCAGCATCCTCATGTATCGGGACGCTATCGCCGATCTAACGCTGGACCCGTCGGAAGTGGACGAGGATTACATAAAGTCCGCCAAAGCCCTTCTGATTTCCGGTACCTCCCTGTGCCAGAGCCCCTCCCGGGAAGCGGCTCTGAAAGCTATGGAGTTGGCGAAGAAAACAAACACTGTCTTAATTTTTGATATAGACTATCGTCCTTACAACTGGAAATCCAAGGATGAAATTGCCGTTTACTACTCCACTGTTGGCAAAAACAGCGATATCATCATGGGATCCAAAGAGGAATTTAATCTGATGGAAGCTTTGATGGTGGACAAAGAGGAAGACGACGCGGCTACCGCGGCCAGATGGCATAAGTTCGGCGCCAAAATCGTCATCATTAAACACGGCAAGCAGGGATCGACCGCTTATACCAATGACGGCCTGTCCTATTCCATCAAGCCGTTCCCTGTGGATTGTCTGAAATCCTTCGGCGGCGGCGACGGTTATGGTTCCGCTTTCCTGACCGCTTTGATGGAAGGCTGGGAAATGATGGACGCCTTGGAGTTCGGCAGCGCTTCCGCCTCCATGCTGGTATCCGCCCACAGCTGTTCCGCGGCTATGCCAAAAATGGAAGAAGTCAAAGAGTTTATCCGCCAAAGCAAAGAAAAGTACGGCGAAATGGTAGCCCGCGGATAAAACGCTGTCCCTCTCCATCTCCTATGTGCGCGCTTTTCCCGGCAGAGCGCCCACAGGCCCTTTTCAGCCTGTGTTTGCCGCCTCTGGCATGCTAGCTCCTAAAGTGCGGTAGAAAAATATTTTGTGTATCTCCTGTTTTTTCTGTTTGTATAGTAAAGAACCTCCATGCAGAGCATGGAGGTTCTTTATTTATAGTCCTCTGACGTATGGTTCTCTTTGATCGGTGTACTGCAGTCAACTATTCCAGCACCAGACCGCCAAACAAATCGGCCAAGACGCACAGTCCTCTGCGACGGCGTCCAAAGTTTAAAAAAACAGGCCCCAGCCGTGAACCGGGGCCTGCCGCAATTTTAATACTGTCTGATTTTTCCGTCCGGCCAGATAGTGGTGTCCGGATTTCTCAGGTAATCAAACTCCTCCAGGAAATGAGGGGTAATGTACGGATTATCATCCAGATGGCGGATAACCCACATATACCACAGGGCATGGCCGGGAGTGGCGATCTGGGGATGGGTTACTCCATCGATAAACACGGTGTCGTTGTTGTGAACCTTCAGCACATTATCGCCCAACTCGCTGAAGCCGTACCCATTAGACGGGTTAATTTTGTAATAATAAATTTCCGGCTGGGGATGGTCATGGGGCGGGAAGCTGGACCATTTGCCCGGATAATTAATTACTTCTCCTAAAATCAAGTTGGACCAAGGAGCGTTGCTCTTATCAAAGAAGGTGCGCAGAACACGGGTGCAGGTTTCTTTCATGGTCCCTACGCCCCGATATTCGGTAGGCGTATCCTCTGGAGCAAACAGTTTAGGCTCAAATTTAGTCGTGTTTACCGTTCTATGTACAGTCAGCTCGCTGTCCTCGCCAATTCCGGTAATTTTAATTTTAGTTCCTGCCGGAACATGCAGAACCCAGGCACCGTCATCAAAGCAGTTTCCTCTGCTGGCAACCTGTTCTTTGCCGCACCAGCTGAACTTCACTTCACCGGAGACCAGCAAGTAGGCGCATTCCAGGTCTTTCTCTTCTTCAAACACATCGCCTTTTTTCATGCGAAGAGTACCGAAGTCCATGAGCATATCCGAATGGACCCCGTCTATTTCAGCAATAGAGGTGTATCCGAACGGAATTTCCTTGTCGCCTTTTCTCAGACATTCATTGATATTCTGATTCATAAAATATTCCCCTTTCTAGCTATTAACTTGTGCAAACTCAAAATAAAATTGACTTTCGCTCGTAAATTCTCCAAAAATTTAGAAGCTTTTGGGTATATTTTGGTTATTTGCTTGTTTAATATACTCATATATTACCACCGTTCCCTTTTGATGTCAATTATTTTCCGTCCGCTATTTTGCACTATTATTTCTTCCTGCTTTTAGACATTTTTTTAGCAGACACAGAAAAAACCGGCGCCTTTTAAAAAAAGGACGCCGGAACTTAAAAATATTAAAGGATGATACAAATAAGACCTGTACAGCCTTCGTTGATAATTCGTTCGATTGTTTCCTGCAGCTTCATTCTGGCGTCGGATGGCATGCGGTACAGTTTGTTATGCAGCCCTTCGTTTACCAGTTCATGCAGGCTCTTTCCAAAAATATTGCTCTCCCAAATCTTGCTTGGACTTTCCTCAAATTCACGCAGCAGATACATTACCAGTTCTTCCGACTGTTTTTCGCTTCCCACGATAGGAGAAACTTCCGTTGTAATATTGGCGGCCATCATATGGATGGAAGGCGCGGATGCTTTCAGCCGTACGCCGTACCGTCCGCCCTGTTTAACAATTTCCGGCTCCTCCAAAGTCAGCTCCTCCAAGGACGGCATCACAATGCCGTAGCCGGTGGCCGCCACCTCATCCAAAGCGCATTTTACCTTATCATATTCTTTCTTTATGGCAGCAAGCTCAATCATACAAGGCATAAGACCGCTTTCATCTGCAATGTCCAGGCCAGTGGCCTCTCCCAGAATTTTATAAAACAGTCCCCCTTGTACTTCTACGCGGGTTTTCGCGCTTCCGGAGCCAAGATCAATATTTTCCAGCTCTACCCGGCTGATATACTCACATTCATTCATCGCCATCAGTTTGGTTTTCAACTGGCCGATGTGGGTGATAGCGGACGCGCTGGTCTGAATGGACTCATACAAGGCCGCCTTCAGCCAGTGAGTGCTTTCCAGGGAGTTGATCCATCCTGGGATTTCCACAGCCACCTCTCTTACCGGGAACTCAAACAGCACATTAGTCAGGATATTTTTTATATCCTCTTCTCCCAGATCCAGACAGTTGACCGCTACTACCGGCACCTCATATCTTTCCCGAAGCTCCCCACACAGTTGTTGGGCAGAGGCAGCCGAAGGATCCACACAGTTAAGCAGTACCACAAATGGCTTGTTGATCTGTTTTAATTCGGTAACTACCCGCAGTTCCGCTTCTTCATATTCTACACGGGGAATTTCGCTGATACTGCCGTCGGTGGTGACCACTAGTCCGATGGTGCTATGTTCGTTGATTACCTTTTGAGTTCCGATCTCCGCCGCCATATTAAAAGGAATTTCCTGTTCAAACCAGGGGGTAACCACCATACGGGGCTGTTCATTTTCAATATAGCCTAAGGAGCTTGGAACAATATAGCCTACGCAATCGATCATTCTCACATTGAAGGATGCATTGTCCGCCAGGGAAATTTTCACCGCTTCTTCGGGAATAAATTTGGGTTCGGTTGTCATAATAGTACGTCCGGCCGCCGACTGCGGGAGCTCATCGGTAGCCCGTTCCCGTACAAACTCACTGGTGATATTGGGAATGACCAAAGTTTCCATAAAGCGCTTGATAAATGTAGATTTTCCAGTACGCACCGGTCCTACTACTCCTATGTAAATATCCCCGCCTGTGCGTTTGGCGATATCTTTATAAATGGTCTGTGACTCCATCATCTTCTCCCCTTTCGGTAAATCTTAAAGAAGTTCTTCATTTCATTGGGATAATCAGCATCTTCGCCGCGCCTAAATCCTTATCTTCCAGGTGGTTCCCGTCCATAATCGCAGCTACCGAAGTGTTATAGCGTTTAGCAATATCCCATACGCTTTCCTTTTCGGTAGGATAGTACAGATAAAGCAAATTATCCTGGCGGGATTTACAGCGGCTTTCATCTACCGAAACATCACACAGGACGTTTTTACGGTATTGATTATAAATGCTCCCTTTTATTTTAATTGTGCACCGAACCTCAATTTTTTCATGACCGGTCATGGAGAAGGTAGTGGCGTCCACCCGGACCATAGGGCTGAACATAACCGCGTCATAACCTTGGCTGAGTTGGATTTTATGGGTAAATTCCTGCATTTGGTCATAATAGGCAATCTCATCGTCCTCTTCGTACACAAACATACAGATATTTAGCTTCCCGGAAACCACAATACAATCCTTTTCCACCTTTGCCATCACCGAGGACGCAACACACCAGGTATCGATAATTCCTTTCACGTTGGGTGGGAGGTCCAGTGTTTCTTTGTACATACAATTTTCGTTGGCTATATCTACAAGCTGTAAGAAAGGTACCTGCTTTGACTGCTGTTTACATTCATAACAGGTAGAATAACAATCGCTGCAAGCTTCTAATTCTACCTTGCGGTGGGCGGTTGCACACGCGTTAATAGCAATTTCCAAAGAAAAAATCCGGTTCTCTCCCTCCGGGTCCCGTTTGGGGGTAATCTCCACAGAGCATACATCATACCACACGTTGCACAAACAGTCCTCATCCACATTGTCAATATCGATAATCTGACTCACCGGAAGGGCATATTCCATCATATCCAATTTCCTGCTGTCTTCTTCACAGGCATAGATAATCTTAATACTCACTTCCCCTTTGGTGATTACTTTGGAAGTGATCACTTTATAATCCACTACTTCTGCAGACACGTTATACCGGATTACTCCGCCGATAGGAGATTTTCCATACCCCAGCTCCACTTCTTCCCGGATAGTCAACTGACGGATAACCTGGGGCAGAATTTTAATGTTTTCCACCCTGTCATGGCATAGCTGCATTCCCATTCCAGTGGCGTCGCATACTACTTCTTCCTCGCCCTGACTGGTTACTTTGATGGCCATGGTCACTGCTCCCCGCATGTCTAAACGGCGCTGGCTGACAGCCCGGCAGTTAAAATATTCTACCGATTGGGATACGCATACGGTAGGGGTGATGGGCGCAGTGCGAAGCTCAATAACCTTGGTATAAGGAATTTTATACTCTGTATGGCGGATACATCTCTCTTCATCCAAATAATAAAGATGGGCCACCGCCATCCCATCGATAGCCAGTTTATCCCCATTTACCATACTTGAAAGGATAGACGGCACCACTTCACACCGAAGTATCTTTTGGATATCAGGACAATAATCCGGCAGCAGTACATCACATTCGATCGGCTGTTCCGCGGTACCGTCATAGATAACTTCGTTTATGCTTACGGTCTGCTTTGCTAAATTCAGTTCCATATAGCTTACCTCTCCTCACTGTTTATAATGACTGGCCGGCAGCCAATCTTTGCAGCACGCCGAAGATAAGGGCGATACTTAAAAATTCTTCTACACAAATATATGTCCATTTCTTCTTTTCTAGCACAGAATTTTGAAAAAGAACAAAAAAACAGGACGGATATCTTATCCGTCCAAAATTTATTCCGTGTATATTTATGCTGGATCTTTTTTAATTTTAAAGAAAAAACGAAGAATAGGGGATAAGAACTTCGGACTTTTTACCACGACAATTTTCATATGACAGACCACCTTTTAAAAAATATAATATGTTGATATACAAGGTGCGCTTCTCATAAAAGCAGCACCCTAATTCCTAATGCAACCAGTCCCAGCCCAGCCATAATCAGTACGATTTTAAGGGAGGTAAACAGCGCCAGTACTACGCCAAGCCCAAAGCCTGCGCCAACCATCGCCCAGCAGTTGCAGTCATAAAACTGATGTTTTTTCATTGTTTGTCGGCCCCCTTTATCTTGCCTATATCCGCTTTAACCTATTATACGTTTTTTTTAAATTTTGGTTACAAACGGTCAAAATACAGATGTACAACAGTTTAAAAAGGCCCTTTGCCAAAACAGGAGTCTGTTTTGGCAAAGGGCCTTTTTTATATCAAAGATCATCCGCATCCTGTACCGGGACCTCTCCGGGAACAACCGGTTTGCCGGTGTACATCCCCTGGGGATCGGTTTCGCTGGGAAGGCGGTCAATTACCTGTTCTACCCTGCGTTCCACCCGGTCTTTTACTTGTTTGGATACTGGGGCGACTTTGCTCTCTTTCTTTTCCATAAGGCTTATTCCTCCATTTGTTTTCCGAGGAAAGCCGCTCCCACTTGTATTAATTTCATCTCTGTATCCGTTGCCGGATTGGGATTTTCTCCGGCGATAAACATCAGGCTTCCACAAACATCGCCCGCGGCGATAATCGGGGCCTGTACCAAAGCGTACCGGTCCACTCCCTCTACCGGCTGCATTCTTTTTCCGTCACTTTCTGTAATGGCAAACTGTCTGCGCTGTTCCATCATTTCTTCCAGCGCTGGGGATACCCTGCGTTCCAGAAGTTCTTTTTTAGGGATTCCCGCTACGCTTATTACATGGTCCCGGTCGCATACTACCACCGGATAACCGCCCACTTTGCTTAAAACTTCCGCATACTGGGTAGAAAATGAAGAAAGTTCCCCAATGGGAGAATATTTTTTGAAAATTACCTCGCCGTCGTTATCTGTATATATTTCAAGGGGGTCGCCCTCCCTGATACGCATTGTTCTTCTGATTTCTTTTGGGATTACCACCCGTCCCAAATCGTCAATGCGCCGTACAATTCCTGTGGCTTTCATTAGAATTGTTCCTCCTTATTTCCATTTATGGTGTGTCTCACCTTTTTGTCGGTACGATTATTATTTACAGACAAAAACTGAATTATGTGGAAGTTTCAAATTGCTTTTACAGGAATGTTTACCCAAATTTTTCTTTTGCGGTTATTTTTGACAGATCGGGTTTGCTGCCAGACGGAAAATTCTTGTTTTTAAAATAAATAGTTTCATTTGATATTGCAGCTGCGTTTTTCCCCCATTTAATTTCAAGCACATACCTAAAGATATGAATATAATGATCGTGAGGGGCTTCGCTTCCTCAGAATTCTTTGAGTAAGGAGAATATGATTTATGGATTGCAAAAAAGAAACTCCGGCAGTGTTTATCGCTGTTGAAGAGAACGCAGCATATGCGTGTCCCCAACAGATGGAACTTGCCATGTTCTATACTCCGTGGCAGGAGTGGTGTTCTGTATACGAGCCTGAAGTTGCCCTTGAAAGAGGCACGGTTTTTCCAGGGTTAGATAAACCTTTCATTGGACAGGAGGCGGTTCCCAATGTGTGAGCGTCGTCGTTTATTAAAAGTTATTCAAAATTATGATTTCACCTTATATGACCTGTCCCTATATCTTGACAGCCATCCAAGGTGTAAAAATGCTCTTGCCTATTATAGTAAGGTAAAACAAGCACGGGATTGTGCAGTAGCAGAATTCGAAAACAAATTTGGTCCCCTCACCCACAGCAGCGCGGCGAATTTAGAGTGCTGGCAGTGGGTAAAAGGACCGTGGCCATGGGAATTGGAGGCGTAATACATTATGTGGATATATGAGAAAAAATTAGAATACCCCGTAAAAATTAAAAATCCAAATCCCGCTCTGGCGAAGGTAATCATTAGCCAGTTGGGCGGTCCCAATGGTAAAAAGAGATGATTTATATTGAAAAATGCTCTTCCCTGGGATAAAATGAGTATATTAACAGGAGGGGGAGAGAGCGAATGACTGCGCGGATCAGACTGGCGACCATACAAGACGCCAAAGAAATACTGAATATCTATCGTCCTTATATCAAGGATACCTGCATTACCTTTGAATATGAGGTTCCATCCCTGGAAGAGTTTACTCAGCGTATTCGGGATATCTCCCGGGAATATCCTTACCTGGTATGTGAAATTGACGGCCGCGTGGTGGGATATGCTTACGCCCACCGTCAGCTGGCACGGGCGGCTTACCAGTGGAATGCGGAGTTGTCCGTTTATGTGGACCAGGCATATGTGGGCCATAAAATCGGCGGCGCTTTGTATGGCGCCCTGCTGGAAATTTTGGCTTGTCAGAACGTTCAAAATGTCTATGGCCTGGTTACTTCCCCAAACCCTGGCAGCCAGCGTCTGCATGAAAAATTCGGCTTTGGGATCATGGGGGTCTGTAAGGACACGGGCTATAAAAATGGAAAATGGCACGACGTCATCTGGTTTGAAAAAAAAATTGGGCCCCACTCTGCCCCGCCGAAGCCGTTTGAGCCTGTAGACGGGCTCGCGGTCTCTCTTATCAAAAGAATAACCGAAAGTCATGAAAAAATTATAAAAAAACAGCCGTAAAACCATCCTGCACCTCTGTGGCCAGCGTTCAAAAACCCGGATGTTTTTCCCCGTCATCAGCGGACGTCTCCCCGCAAGCTGCAGACTGGGGCTGCAAAAAGAAGAGGCCTGTAAGCTTTTCGCTTACAGGTCTCTTTTGTACGGTTAAATTACAGCTCGTTAATTTCGCTCTGGCAGATAAGTTCAATTCCGTTTTCGGTAAGCACTTTTTTAGCTTTCTCATTGTCCTCCACACGAAAGATCATATATGCCAGATCTTTCTTTCTGGTGATGAAAGCATAAGTGTACTCCAAATTAATATTATTTTCCCCTAAGAGATCCAGTATTTTTACCAGGCTGCCCGGCTCATCAGAAACTGCCGCAGCCAGTACGGGAGTGATTGAGAAGATATAGTTTTCTTCTTTTAAGACACAAGCGGTTTTATACGGATCGTCCACAATTACCCGAAGGATCCCAAAATCCGGAGTTTCTGCAATAGACAGCGCCCGCATATCAATCCGGTTTTTTTCAAGCACCTTGGTAAATCTCGCCAACTGGCCAGGTTTATTCTCTACAAATACGGAGATTTGCTTCACGGTCATAACAGCGCACCTCTTTCCAATTAATACAGTTTCCGGTTGTCGATTACACGCACCGCCTTGCCTTCGCTGCGGGCGATGGTTTTCGGCGCTACCAAGCGCACTTCCGCATAAATTCCCAGCATTGCCTTCATAGCTTCCACCAGTTCTTTTTCCCGGTTAGAAATCTCACTTAAATTATCCGAGAACATTTCCGGCGTCATCTCCACCTGAACCTCTAAGCGGTCGCTGTTGTTGACCCTGCTGACAATAATCTGATAGTTTGCCGGATAACCTTTGTTCAGCAGCACAGTTTCAATCTGAGACGGGAATACATTGACGCCCTTGACAATGAGCATATCGTCGCTGCGGCCCATAGGCTTGCTCATTTTTACATGGGTTCTTCCGCAGGAACATTTCTCCCGGTTAAGAACACAAATATCGCGGGTACGGTACCGGAGCAGCGGGAAAGCCTGTTTGGTGATGCTGGTGAACACCAATTCCCCTTTCTCTCCATCCGGCAGGACCTCCCCTGTGACTGGATTGATAATCTCCGCAATAAAATGGTCTTCATTTACATGCATCCCGGTTTGTTCGCTGCATTCAAAAGAAACGCCCGGACCGGAAATTTCAGTAAGGCCATAAATATCGTATGCCTTAATTCCCAATTTATTTTGAATGTCCTGGCGCATTTCTTCGCTCCAAGCTTCCGCGCCGAAGATCCCCGCTTTTAATTTTATTTTATCCCGAAGTCCTCTTTCCAGGATGCTTTCCGCCAGATAGGCCGCATAAGAAGGAGTACAGCAAAGAATGGTGGCTCCTAAATCGGTCATAAACTGAATCTGCCGATCCGTGTTTCCTGAGGACATAGGCAGCGTCAGGGAGCCGACTTTATGAGAACCTCCATTGAGCCCCGGTCCCCCGGTAAACAGACCGTAACCATAGCATACCTGAACCACATCGTCTGCCGTTCCGCCCGCTGCAACAATCGCTCTGGCGCAGCAGTCATCCCACAGATCGATATCATGCTGGGTATAAAAGGCGACCACCCGTTTTCCGGTAGTACCGCTGGTGGATTGGATACGAACGCAGTCGTGAAGCGGAACTGCGAGCAGGCCATAGGGGTATGCTTCTCTTAAATCGTCCTTTGTAAGAAAGGGGAGTTTATGTAAATCTTCCGTGGACTTAATATCCCCCGGAGTTACCCCTTTCTGCTCCATCAAGTTCCTGTAATAGGGCACATTATCATACACATGTTTTACTGTTTTTACCAGGCGTTCATCCTGCCAAGCCTTTATCTGCTCCCGAGACGCACATTCAATCTCGGGACGGAAGTAATTCCCCATGATTATCCATTCCTTTCTTTTATCTGTCCATCCTATTGGATCAGATTTTACCATCTATATCATAACATGTTACGCTTTTCACGTAAATATGGAATATTACAATGTTTTATGGGATTTTTCCTGATTTTTTTAAGAATAATAATGAATTTCGATGGTGCCTTTTCTCCGGTCAAATATTATTTTGGAAACAAAGGCACAAAGCAGTATATTTTTCTCTCTTTCGCTTATTTTCTCCCCGGAAAGAATTTTGATCAGGCTGTCGCTGGTCTTTTGAATACATTGAACAGGCCAATTTTCATCTCTTTTCCTTTCCTCTGCTTCCGCTTCCAGGCGCTTTATCCTTTGCTGAACTTCCTTCTTTTTTCTCTGATATTCCTCCAGGGTGTCCACCCCCGCTTCAAAAGCTTCTTCCAGTCTTTTCATCCTTTTACGCTCCTTATCCAAAAAAACAAGCAACGCTTTGTCCCGGGTTCTCCCCGTGTTTTTTTCAATTTGTATTTTTATAGTTTGCCCCTTTAGATCCTCCTCCAATTGTCTCAACACCACCCGATTGAGTTTTTCCAGCCGGATGCTGTGGGAAACAGGACACTTTCCCTTGGCATACCGCTGACATTGAAGCGATTGCCCATTGCGTGTAAGTGTCCCGCCGCAGCCGGAACAGCGCACCAGTCCCTGAAGCATATAGTCCGCTCTTCTTTCCCCTGTATCCCCAGTGAAAAAATGGGTTCCTTGGATAAGCCGGCTGTGGGCCTCTTCAAAAATTTTCTGCTCAATAAGCGGGGGATGCCGGCCATCCATGACAATGGGGGCCGCCTCTTTTATTCCCCGGCGCTGTTTCCCCAAATAAACAGGGTTTTGCAAGATATAGGCTACGCTTCTGCTTTCAAATAAATTCCCTTTTACCGTTCTCGCTCCCATATTATTTAGTTTCATAGCAATCTGACGGCAGGAAAGTCCCTCTAAAAAATCATGGAAAATCATTTGAACCAAGGGGGCGGCCTGCTCGTCAACAACAAATTTCCCTTTTCCCATCACATAACCGAAAGGCGGTTTTGAAACTACCCCGCCCTGAGAAAATTTTTCATTCATTCCCCGCTTTACTTCCTGGGCCAGATTGATAGAATAATATTCGTCCATCGCCTCCAAAAGGGCTTCTATTAATACTCCCGTTGGATCTCCCCCAAGCTGCTCTGTGATGGATATTACATCCACGCCGCATTGCTTGCGGAGCATGGATTTATACAGGATGCTGTCCTGCCGGTTTCTAGCAAAACGTGAAAATTTCCACACTAAAATCACGTCAAACGGCCGGGGCGTTGTTTTCGCCATCCCGATCATTTTCATAAATGCGGGGCGTTTTTCGGCACAGCGCCCACTGATACCCTCATCAAGGAAAATATATTCTTCAGGCAAAACAATTTCGTGATCAGCGGCATATTCTAAAATTTTTTTCTTTTGACTCTGAGGCGAAAATTCAATCTGTTCTTCGGTAGATACCCGGATATAAGCCGCTCCTGTTTTCATAGTCCGTTCCCCCTTTTAATAAAACTATATTCAATGAAATGGGAATATAGTTTTATTAAAAGGGGGAATTTTTCATGTCAATCAAAAAGGAATTAGTCGCCCTTCCTTCCAAGCTACACTGCTCTGACGGCTCCGTCTTATTGATCCAAAAAATGGATCATGAACAAAAGGCAGAATTTATCCGCCTGGCGGAGCATCGACTGAGTAAATACTATTCTCTGCATCCAGCAAAGTGGAGAAATCTTCTTGCCGCATTGGATTGATAATCATCTCTTTTTTCAATTGGGAGGTCCGGATGGAGAATTAGGCGCTGCCACTCGTTATCTTCAGCAGCGTTACAGCATGCCTTTCGATCAGGTAAAGGGGATGCTGACCGACATCGGGACAGAAGAACTGGCACATATTGAAATTGTATCGACTATTCTTTATCAACTGACGAAAGGGATGTCCATTTGTGATATCAAAAAAAGCGGGTTCGACACCTACTTTATTGATCATACCGCCGGAGTATATCCCCAGGCGGCTTCCGGCATGCCTTTCAGCGCCTCTACCATCCAGGTAACCGGCGATACCATCGCCGACTTAAGCGAGGATTTGGCTGCGGAACAAAAAGCGCGGCTGACATATGATAATATTTTACGTCTGGCGGATGACCCAGATGTTCGTGATCCGATTAAATTTCTGCGTGAGCGTGAAATCGTTCACTTCCAGAGATTTGGAGACGCCTTAAGAATCACCCAGGATCATTTGGATGCTAAAAACTTTTATGCGTTCAATCCATCCTTTGATATGAAGTGCCCACCCAAAGAAAATCCTTGTGCCTGCGCGCCTGCGCCTGCTGCTACTCTTACCTCTCCAACCTGTGATGTTCCTCAAACAACTGCTGCATGCGGCTGTGTAAGCGAAACGGTCGTCACCCCTGCTTGCGGCTGCGCAGATACTACCGTTGTGAGCTCTCCTTGCGGATATCCCTCACAAACATCAGCGTCTGCCTGTGGCTGCGGGATAGACACTACGGTAGTGGTTCCACCCTGCGGATGCACGGCAGAAACCCCAGCGGTTCCTTTTGCCAGTGCTCCCCGAAAAAAATCTGCTCCTTATATGCCGTTTACCCCCAATTGTAACTGCAAAAGCGACAAAAGAGGATGTCCCCGTTACTAAGACAGACAGAGCACCTATAAAATAAGAGGCGGCAAAAGCATTCTGCTTTTGCCGCCTCTTATTCTTACAAAAGACTATTCCTTTACAGAGAACTCATAGATGGTGGTATAATCCCACAAGTCTCCCGCCCGCAAAATCGGACTGGCCCAGTCCGGATGATTCGCGGCGTCCGGAGCAAATTGGGTTTCTAAACACAGTCCCGCTCGTTTTTGATAACGGTAGCCGCCCTTACCGATCGTGGAACCGTTGATAAAGTTAGCGGTATAAAACTGCACACACGGAGAGGTGGTAAAACATCTCATCAGCCTGCCGGTAGCTTCGCAGTACACTTCAGCACAAGGCCCCATAACCTTATCCCCTTTATTGAGCACCCAGTTATGATCATACCCTTTTCCGTATATCACCGGAGTATATTGCGCATCAATCCGCTCGCCTACTTTATGGAACTGCTTAAAATCCATCGGCGTACCGTCCACTGCCAATACCCGACCGGTAGGAATACTTTCCTCGTCCGCCTCAGTAAAGTAATCGGCATATATTTTTACCTCATGGTCTAAAATATCCCCTGTGTCATGTCCTCTCAAGTTAAAATATGCGTGATTGGTAAGATTACACAGGGTGTCCTTATCACTTACCGCCTGATAGCGGATAACGATTTCGTTTTTGTCCGTTAAACTATAGGTGACTGTTACGTCCATATTCCCCGGATAAAATTCCTCCCCATCCGGGCTGTGGTATTTCAGCGTCAGAAAATCCCCCTGCGGAGCGCTCTCTATCTGACAATCCCATACCTTTTTATTAAAGCCCACATTCCCTCCGTGAAGATGGTTTCTTCCGTCGTTGCAGTTGAGCTGATAGGACTTTCCATTTAAAGTAAATTTCCCGCGGCCGATTCTATTTCCGCATCGGCCGATCAGCTGTCCCCGGTACCTGGCGTTATTCACATAATTTTCACCGTCGTACCCCAGCAATACATCCCCCATGTTCCCGTCCCGATCCGGAACTCGGATGGACACAATATCTCCCCCGTAAGGGATTACGTCTATCTCCATTCCTTTGCTGTTGGAGAAGGTATACATCGGCAGATCCTCCCCTGCCGGTCCTTTGCAAAACATCGGTTTTACTGTAATTTTTGTCATCTTACTCCTATCCCTCACTTTGCTGTAATTCCTATAAAAACGGCAGAGCACAGGTTCTCCTGCGCCGTATGAAATCATTTGTTTTTAGCAAACGCCATCCCCAGCGCCCTCAAGCCCCCATGCCAAATATCCTAGTTGCAAACTGAGCGCAGGGGCCATAGAAAACACCAAAACACCTATGCTCAGTAAAAAAGAAGCCGCACCGCTGATCATAAAAAAGCTCCAAGCTGCATCCATTCTTTTTTTAGCGAAGGCGCCTGCGCAGCAGCGCACCCCTCCGTCAAAAGCAACCCAGGCCACCGCTATAATGATCCCGCCGGCCAAAATCAGCACGGAAATATGCAAGGGTTTCCACTGCACCGGAAAAATAAAGATAACCGCTCAGGGAAAAACCAACAAATATCTCATCCCACTTGGGAGCATAAAAAAGCAAAAAAACTAACCAGAAAGGAGGCCGGGAATAACAGTACAGCGGCCGTTCAATATCTTATATTCGGCACCGCCGGTTGCTCGCCCACCAGTATCTGCGCCATAATAACAACCTTCCAAACAGATGGATTTATCCGTTATCCTCGATTATACTCCGGCTTGTGCAGGCTTGTCAACCGCCCCTTCTTTTCTTGAGATAATCACAAGCAGCGTCCCTTTCCTCACGCTGATCCGCGCCGTTTCTTCTAAAAATTCGTTGCTAATTCCCAGCGGGAACTGGGGCGTCAGAGTGTACTCCTCCAAGGGATATTTCATTCCATGCAGATTGACCCCTGTACACACTCCGTCCCCGGCGAACACAGAAATATAACTATTTTCCGCTCTCGGCAGCGCGAGGGTATCCTCTTTGATCGCCGTCGCCCAATTACGATTGGAGCGTATTTCCCCCGAAGCTCCTTTATCCGCCAAAAACACCAGCGACTGCAAATTAGCGACGGTATGATCCAAGCGTCCTCCAAAACCGCCTACAATTAAAAATTTCCGGTATCCTTTCTCTAGCCCGATTTTCAGTCCCAGCATGGTGTCCGTATCATTTTTTTCCGCAGGCACCGTATAGGTTTCCACCCTTGGATCTATTTTTCCCCGATAGGAATCAAAGTCTCCCACCATCAGATCGGGAACAATGTGGAAGTAATCAGCCAGCTGATATCCTGCGTCGCAGGCAATACAGTAATCCTGCTTTTCTAGCTGAAACTTCACCTTATCGCAGTCCTCCAGCGGACCGCCGGCCAGTATCACGCATTTTTTATTCATCCGGCTGCCCCTTTCTTACTTCCCACTCTTTAATCTTTTTGGCATCCTCATACATTGTGCAGTAACTTTTGTGACGGGAGGGAGGAATTTCTCCCTGGTTTACCCCCTGGATCACAGCACATCCCTTTTCCACGGTGTGAGAGCAGCCAGTAAACTGGCATTTCCCCAAATATTTTTTAAATTCCGGAAAACAGTCCTCCAGTTCTTCCTTGAAAATGATCTCGTACCTTTCCAATTCCACCGCAGAAAATCCCGGCGTATCGGCAATATAACCATCCCCTATAGGATAAAGCTGTACATGCCGTGTGGTATGTTTTCCCCTGCCTAATTTCTGGCTGGTTTCGCCGGTGGCAATCGCCAGACGGCTGTCAATTTTATTGAGCAGGCTGGATTTCCCCACACCGGAGTTTCCTGAAAATGCACTGATCCCATGGGACAGCGCGTTTCTAACGGTTTCCACCCATCCATCGCTGCAGATAGAAGCTGTATGTACCTCAATTCCTACCTTTCGGTAGATCTCTTCCACTTCCGATGGGTCCCCAAGATCGGTTTTGGTAACGATGACCATGGGGGTCATCCCCTTATGGCAGGCGATGGCCATCATTTTATCGATTACCAGCAGATTTGGGGCCGGGTCTTTTATACTGACTACAATCACAAACGTATTTACATTCGCCAGCGGCGGGCGTACCAGAGAATTTTTCCGAGGCAGGATTTCTACTACATAACCCTCTTTTTCTCCGGTAACTTCTATTTTCACAGCATCGCCCACCAGGGGGCTGATTCCGGTCTTGCGGAACAGCCCCCTAGCTCTGCATTCATATTCCCTGCCGCCACAGGCGACATAATAAAACCCTCCGGTCGCTTTGGTAATCAGCCCTGTTTTCAACTCTTCCATATTACTCCGTAAATTCCGACGAATAATCTCCGATCGGCGTATGACCTTTGCGGTCAAAATCTAATTCATACGTTTGATACAGTTCTCCGTCAAAGAAGATGGCCACATCCGCTTTTCCGCCTTCCCCTTCAAACACCGGCTTCCAGGTTTTGGCCTCCGCCGGAACTAAAGTATCCTTCTGGACCTCTACTCCGTCCAGGGTAGCGCTCATTTCCACCTGGCGGCCAATCTCCCTGGGCAGGGGGATCATCAGGGTAAGTTTGATCATATTGTCGTCGTCTTCCCCGCTGACCACTACATCAATCGCCGAACCTTGAGATACCTGGCTGTCCGGAGCGAAGGACTGTTCAATAATTACGCCTGCCGGCTCATCGCTATCATTGTCATAGGTAATTTTCCCAAGTTTGAGTTTATAATTATCCCCTAAAAGTTTCTTCGCGTCGTCCAGCTTGATTCCGATCAAATCCGGTACCGTCACCAGTTTTTCTTCTTTTCCCATACTAACATATACAGTGATCAGGCTTCCAGCAGTCACCTGCGCGCCTTCCCCAGGGTTGGTTTTGACCACGCACCCGGAAGGAATCCCGTCGTCAAAGATAGACGTCTCTTCATATACCAACCCATATTCGTCCAGTCGGGCGAATACCTGAGCCGCGTCCTGACCGGAGAAATCCGGCAGCGTCACTGTCTGTTGACCGGTGCTTACCTTTACTTTGATGATGCTGTCCACCTTTACAGTAGTTCCCTCCTTGGGAGACTGCTCGTAAATAATTCCCTTGGCGTATTCGTCGCTGAACCCAGTATCCTCCACCTGAATAGTAAAATCAGAGTACTTCGGTGAAATTTTTACATTATCATATTTCTCCCCTACCAGTGTGGGAACAATCGCGTCATCCACCTTGACAAAAGGATTGTTTAAATAAATCATCCATCCGATAAACGCCGCGGTAACGATCACAAACGCGGCGGTAACCCCCGCCAGCACCGGGATGATCGGCGCGCGCTTTACTTTTTCTTTTTCCTTGGCCTTTTTCTTTTTTCCTTTGGAGCTTCTGGCAGATTGAATCGCCTCGGAATATTTTCTATCGTCGCCGGCATGAGGCGCGTTTAAATATTTGTATTCAAACAGGATACTGGGATTGCGTTTAAACTCATCAATATCCCGCAGCATCTGCGCCGCTGACTGATAACGTTTGTTCACATCCTTTTCCATGGCGTGCATGGTAATCTCTTCCAGCCCCTCCGGAATGGATGGATTGATCGAACGAGGCGTCGGCGCGGTGCTCTGTATTTGCTTTAGCGCTACGGAAACCGGGCTGTCCGCTTCAAACGGCACCCGTCCGGTCAGCATTTCATAAAGCATTACGCCTACAGAATAAATATCCGTACGGGCGTCGATGGTATCTCCGCTGGCCTGTTCCGGACTAATATAATGCACCGAACCAATGGCCTTATCGGTGATCGTATGGGTTTCGCTGCGGGCAAAACGGGCAATACCGAAATCGGTGATCTTAATGGTGCCGTCGGACAAAAGCATAATATTCTGGGGTTTAATATCCCGATGGACGATTCCCTTATCATGGGCATGCTGCAGCGCCCGCAGTATCTGTACGGTAAAATGGACCGCTTCTTTCCATTTCAGAACACCCTGCTGTTCGATATATTCTTTTAAAGTGATCCCGTCGATAAATTCCATGACAATCGACTGCATTTTATCGGAAAAGCTCACGTCGTATACCCGCATCACATTTGGGTGATTGAGCACCGCCATAGCTTTGCTTTCATTTTTAAACCGGCGGCGGAAATCATCGTTCTCCATGTATTCTTCCCGCAATATTTTTACCGCCACAATCCGGTCCTCAATAATATCATAGGCTTTATATACATTAGCCATCCCGCCGATACCGATCAATTCCATAATCTCATATCTGCCGTCCAGCTTTTTTCCTAAATATTTATCCATCCTTCTAAGTCTCCTCCTGTGCTATCTGGCAATGACTACTGCCGTAATATTGTCCGCGCCGCCGGCCTTATTAGCCTCGTCGATAAGCAAGTAAATGTCCTGCTCGGTAGAGCAGCTGTTGATCAAATCAACATGATCTTCAATTGCCGCAAAATTATAAAGTCCATCTGAACACAGAAGTAACCTGCCTTTGGTAAAGTTTTGCTCTGTATATTCCACCTCAATTTCGCTGTCCACACCGAGCGCCCGGGTAATATAATGGCGTTTTGGATGGCTTTTGGCCTCTTCTTTGGTAATCTCTCCATTGTCCAAAAGAATCTGGACCACCGTATGATCCCGCGTCAGCGCCTTTATGGTTCCATTCTCCAAAATATGATATGCCCTGCTGTCCCCCGCATGGGCCATAAACAGCATATCTCCCAATACAACGCATACAATCACCGTGGTGCCCATTCCCCGCAGCCTTTCATCATTGCATGCCATATCGTACACCACTGCATTAGCCGCGGCGATCGCCGTAGTAATTAAGGATTTTACCGAGCTTTCTGCCAGCTGGGGGCCCATTCCTCTTTCCAGCGCCTGACTGATAATCTCCACTGCCTTGCTGCTGGCAATATGACCTCCGGATTCTCCGCCCATCCCATCGCATAATACGGCATAAGCAGTGGTATCGTCTATTATCTTAAAAGTATACGCGTCCTGGTTAATGGCACGTATTTTCCCTTTGTCCGTACCGCCGTAAATTTTTATCAAGCTAACTCCTCCTTCTGCGACTGTCTGCGCAACTGTCCACAGGCAGCGCTGATGTCTACGCCCAGCTCCCGGCGCACGGTGACATTGACGCCTAATTTTTCCAGTTGTTCTTTGAAGCGATCAATTGCTTCCCGACTGCTCCTTTGATATCCGGTTTCATCCACGCTGTTCACCGGGATCAAATTCACATGGGCGCCCATTCCTCTCAGCCGGCGGGCCAATTCTCTCGCATTTTGCGGGGAGTCATTCACCCCGTCGATCAGCGCGTATTCAAAGGAAATCCGTCTTCCGGTTATATCAAAATAGTTTCTGCACGCCTGCAAAAGCCGGTCCATGTTGTACCTCTTGTTAATAGGCATCGACCGATCACGGATCTGGTCATTGGGCGCGTGCAGAGAAACCGATAAAGTCAGCTGCAGTTTTTTCTGGGCCAGTTCGTCTATTTTATCCGCTAAACCGCAGGTGGACAAAGAAACATGGCGCAAACTTAAGTTCAGTCCTTCTTGGGACGAGAGAATGTTCAGAAAGCAAAGCACATTATCAAAGTTATCCAGCGGTTCGCCAATTCCCATCAGCACAATACTGCTGACCCTCTCTCCACTGTCCGCTTGCGCGGTGTACACCTCATCCAGCATTTCCGAAGGAGTCAGGCCTCTTACCAAACCGCCAATCGTGGAAGCGCAGAACTTACAACCCATTCTGCATCCCACCTGAGTAGAGATGCACAAGGAATTGCCGTGCTTATATTTCATCAGCACAGCCTCCACACAATTGCCATCCATAAGCTCATAAAGATATTTTACCGTACCATCGATTGCAGATACAAGTCTTTTTTTGATATGAATAGCATTTATGTAAAATTTTTCGTCAAGCAGCCGGCGCAAATCTGCCGGAAGGTTGCTCATTTCATGAAAACTGCCCACTCTTTTTTCATGGAGCCAGCTATAAATTTGTTTTGCCCGGAATTTTGGCAAAGAAAATTGAGCCGTAAGGGCGGTTAGCTCCTCCAGCGTAAACGATTTTATATCCTGTTTGTTCTGTGTGGCTTCCAAATTCACTATTCCTTTCCCCCCGCTTTTTTCAGCCGCGCCACAAAAAAGCCGTCGGTATCCATCTTTTCTCCGATAAAGCTCTTTTGAAATTCCAGTTGGAATTGGGGCTGTTCCCTTAAAAAGCGCTCTACCACCCGCTCGTTTTCCTGGGGAAGCAGCGTACAGGTGGAATATACCAGTATTCCATCCTCCTTGAGATATTGTGAGGAAGTTTTTAGTATTTTATACTGGATTTCCGGCAGGTTTTCTACCATCTGGGGAGATTTATATTTAATTTCCGGCTTTCTTCGGATAATTCCAAAACCGGAACAGGGGACATCGCACAAAACCCGGTCAAATTTTCCTAACGCCGGCTCATATACCGCAGCGTCGCCGGCGCCGGCCTTTACAATCGTGATTCCTAAGCGCTGGGCGCCTTTTTCCACCAGCCCCGCCCGTTTCTCATGAAGATCCCGAGCGAGTATTTCTCCTCTGTTCTCCATCAGCTGGGCAATGGTAAACGTCTTTCCTCCCGGCGCGCAGCACACATCCAACGTTCTCTGTCCAGGCTGGGCCTGCAGCGCTTGGGCGCACAGCTGGGAAGATTTGTCCTGCACATGAAAAAGCCCCTCTTTGAACGACGGCAGTTCTTCCACGTTAATTCGTCCCAAAACCTCTATACAATTTTTTAACTCTCCGCATATTTCCCCAACGACGCCCTGCTCTTCCAGCAGGATCTTTAGTTTTTCCGGCGTGGTCTTCAGTGTATTTACCCGCAGATATACCGGCGGTTTTCCAAGGGAGGATGCCAGCAAGCGTTTTGCCGCCTGATCTCCATAGGCCTTGCGCCAGGCGTCGATCAGCCAGCCGGGACAGGAATATTCCACCTCCCACTGGGCGGTGATATTTCCCTTGACCGGTAAAATCCGTTTTTCATCCCGCAGAAAACTGCGCAGTACAGCGTTTACAAAACCAGAAGCTTTGAAAACCCCAAGCTTTTTTACCAGCTCCACGCTTTCGCTGACTGCGGCGTAATCATCCACTCCGTCCATATACAAAAGCTGATAAATCCCCAGACGAAGAGTTTCCAGCACCACAGGGGAAAGTTTCTCCAGCTTTTGAGAGGAGTGCTGGCGCAAAATATAATCCAGCGTCAGCTGCCGCTCCAGCACACCATAAAACAAGGCGGACGCAAACGCCCCGTCCCGTGCGGACAGTCCGTTTTGTTTTATCATGGGCTCGAGCACCAAATTGGAATAAGCATTGGCGGTATGCAGGCGCGCCAGCGCCTGCACCGCCGTTATACGAGCGTTTTTCATCATTCTTCCCCGTCAGCTCTATCAGTCTCTTCTTCGTCCGGAAATCATCACCAGCCGCAGCAGCTGGGCAATGCTTACCAACAGCGCCGCCACATAGGTAAGCGCCGCCGCCTGCAATACCTTTTTGGAACCCCGCAGTTCTTCTTCCTCCAGAAAATGACTGCCCTCCAGGGTAGCCAGCGCCCGGCGGGAAGCGTTAAATTCCACCGGCAGAGTCACCAGCTGAAATACCGCTACCAAAGAAAACAGTAAAAGCCCAATATCGATTAGCGGCCCATAACTTAATATCATTCCCAAAATAATCAGCGGAATAGATAAGGTGGACCCAATATTGGTCACCGGAATAATTGAGTTTCGGATCACCAGCGGAAAATACTTATGGGCATGCTGCACCGCGTGACCACACTCATGGGCGGCCACCCCCGCGGCAGCCACAGAGGAGTTGTTAAACACCCCGTCCGACAGCCGTACCACGTTGGTACGGGGATCGTAATGATCGGTTAAATTGCCGGAAATTCGTTCTACCCGTACATTATAAAGCCCGTTCTCATCTAAAATCATTCGGGCAACCTGCGCTCCCGTATAACCGCGGGAACTTTTGACCCGGGAATACCTATTAAACGCACCGCTGACTTTCATCTGCGCCCAAGCGGCGATCAGCAGCGCTGGAACTACCAGTATAAGATAATAGTAGTCAAAAAACATAATATTCTTCCTTTATATAAAAAATAATGCTATCTCAAGCCCAATTTTGTTCCTTTTTTTACCGGATGCCCCCGTAAAAAATCACTGGCCAGCATCCGCTTTCCCCCTTCCATCTGAATGGAAAGAAGTTCTACCGCCCCATCGATACAGCCTATGATGAGGCGTTTATCGTCCAGCACCGTTCCCGGTTCGCCTTGGTATCCTGAAACTTTCACCGCTTGGTGTACTTTCATCTTTTTCCCCTCCAGCCAGGTAATCGCCACCGGCCAGGGGGAAAGCCCGCGAATTAAGTTGTGTACCTGCTGGGCAGATTTAGTGAAATCCAGCTTTGCTATCTCTTTATCCAGCATAGGGGCATAAGTAGCAAGGTCTTCGTCCTGTTTTTCTCTGGGAGCGTTTCCCTGCTCAATCATGCGCAGAGTATCGCTCAGGCACTGAGCCCCTAAATGGGCCAGGCGGTCGTACAATTCCCCGGAGGTTTCATTTTCACCGATGGAAGTGCAAACTTTCAAAATCATATCCCCTGTATCCAGTCCCTGCGCCATGTACATCGTGGTTACTCCCGCCAGCTTGTCGCCGTTGATAACGCTCCATTGGATGGGGGCGGCCCCACGGTATTTTGGAAGCAGGGAGCCATGCACATTGACGCACCCATACCTGGGAAGCTCCAAAATTTCCTTGGGTAAGATTTTTCCGTATGCTACCACCACAATAATATCCGGTAAAAGCTGCTTTATTATTTCCAGCGCCTGTCCATCCCGTATTTTTTCCGGCTGATAGACTGGAATATTGTGTTCCAGGGCAATCTTTTTTACCGGCGGCGCCGTAAGCGTCTGCTTCCTTCCCACCGGCTTATCCGGCTGGGTAAATACCCCCGCTATCTGCCGGCCTTCTTCAAGCAGATGCGCCAGGTTCACCGCTGCAAAATCCGGCGTCCCCATGAAAACAATTCTCACTGGTCCGCCTCCTTTGGTTCTTCCAGCTCATCCGGATCCAACATCCGGTCCGCCTTATCTACGAACAAAACGCCGTCCAGATGATCCAGCTCATGACATACCGCCACCGCCAGATAATCTTGGGCCTGCAGCGTTTGGTGCACTCCGTCGCGGTCGTCGTATTCCACCGTTACCCTGCTGGGACGATGGACCATGCCGTATTCTCCCGGTACGGACAGACAGCCTTCCGCGCCGTATTGATCCCCGTCGGTAAAGGTAATCACCGGATTTACCATCTCATGAAGGCCCTCGCCCACATCGATCACCACCGCCCTGCGCAGTATTCCCACCTGGGGGGCCGCCAGTCCCACACCGTCGCTGTCCTTCATCGTCTCATACATATCATCCAACAGCTGGGCCAGCCGCTTATCAAACGCGGTTACCTCTCTGGCTCTTTTTCGAAGAGTTTCTTCCCCTAACTTTAAAACGTTCCTTAGCGCCATGTATTGCTATCCTCCTGACTAAATAGAATTTTCATATCTGGGTTCTACCGAAAGGCCAACCCCTTTAAACTCATTTTGAGCGTAATACCAGTCAGCCGCCTTCCATAAAAGTTCCCGTGTAGTACTATTATAACTGCATTTTATGGCCATACGGTAACGAAATTTACCTGCAATTTTTAATATTTGGCTCTCGCAGGGCCCCAATACCCGCAAAGGCAGGCTGGGGTACTCGTTCGCCGCAGTTACCGCCAGCTGATCGAGAAACCCTTTTGCCGCACGCTGTACCTGCGAAAGATTTCCCCCGGAAAAGCCAATCCCCACCATGTCGCAAAAAGGAGGATACAAATGGATTTTCCGGCTTTCAATCTCCTCCTGATAAAAGCCCTCATAATCCTGCGCCGCCGCCAGAGCAATCACCGGGTTTTCCGGAGTGAAGGTCTGAATATACGCCCGGCCCGCTTTCTCTGCCCGACCACTTCTTCCCACCACTTGGGTGAAAAGGGAAAACGCCCGCTCAAAACTGCGGTAATCCTGCGCGTACAGGGAAGCGTCGGCAGAAAGCACTCCCACTAAAGTAACATTTGGGAAATCCAATCCTTTGGCCACCATCTGCGTCCCAATTATTATATCATATTTTCCTGCGGAAAAATCGGAAAAATACTTTTCATGCGAAAATCTTGACATGGTGGTATCCATATCCATACGCAGAACCCTGGCGTCCGGGAACAGTTCTTCCAATTCCTGCTCCACCTTTTGGGTACCCGCCCCGGAAAAACGGAGAAATTTACTTCCGCATACGGGACACTTGGCGTCTATCGGGGCGGTATAGCCGCAATAGTGACACATAAGATGACTGTTGGCGCTGTGGTATGTAAGCGCCACCGAACAATGGGGACATTCGGCTACTTTGCCGCATACCGAACATTTTACCAAGGTGTTGTATCCCCGCCGGTTCAGAAGCAGGATGGACTGTTCTCCCCGATCCAGATTTTCCCGGAGCTGACGGATCAATTCCCCGCTTAAACAAGCGCAGCGCGCATCCATCTGCTGGGCCGCCATATCCAGTATATATACATCCGGCAGGCTTGCCGTTCCATATCGCTCTTTCAAACTAAGCAGATGATATTTTCCTTGTTTTGCCCGGTAAAAACTTTCTACCGAAGGCGTCGCGGAGGCCAACAGCAATAATCCCTTGTGATACGCCGCCCTTACCCGCGCCACATCTCTAGCGTGAAAACGAGGAGATTTTTCCGATTTATAAGTGCTTTCCTGCTCCTCGTCCATAATAATCAATCCAATATCTGAAAGAGGGGCGAACACCGCGCTTCTGGTTCCAACTACAATGTCCGCATCCCCATTTTTAATTCGTTTCCATTCATCCATACGTTCGGACATGGAAAGCGCGCTGTGAAGCACCGCTACCCGCTTGCCAAAATACCGGTGGAACCGTTCAATCGTCTGAGGTGTCAGGGAGATCTCCGGCACCATAACAATTACCCCCCGGCCGCCTTGGAGGACATGATCGATCACCTGCAAAAACACTTCGGTTTTTCCGCTTCCTGTCACCCCGTAAAGCAAGGCTGCATTGGCCTTTTCTTCGTCCGCCAACCGGCAAAGCTCTTCATAGGCCGTCTGCTGCTGCTGGGAAAGATGGATGTTTTTCACATCCTCAGTAGCATATGTCCCTTCGTAAGGATTGCGGTATACCTCTCGGGTAAAATAACGTACTACTCCATTGGCTTCCAAACGATCCACAACCGTTTTTCCCACCGCCGCAAAATAACAGACCTCCTTCACCGAAGCCTGCCCGACTTGTAAAAGAAGCTCTACCACCGCTTTTTGTTTCGGGGTGATTTTTACCGCTATGTCCGACAGCTCGTAAATATCCTGAGTCAGCCGGACCATCACCATTTTTTCATCCAAAATACGACGTTTTACTTCTTGGGAGCGAATTACCGTTCCTTTGCTTACCAAGCTGCGAAGAGCCGGCGCGTCTGGGGAAATTTGAAGGGCGTTTAGGAGAGTTTGTTCTTTCACCGGTTTTCCTCTGCCCTGTAAATACTCGATAATCTGCAGCTGCTCTCCGGAAAATAGAGTTGGATCCGTTTGTCCCGCCAATTCCAGCGTGTAGGTCATTGCCACACCGATCCCCGGCGGCAAAAGACAGCGCACCCCGTCAAAATAACTGCAAAAAGTCGTCTCATGCAGATAATTTACCAAATAAAGCATTTCCTCACTGAGCAGGGGTTCTTCATCCACTATAGAAGCCACTTCTTTCAGCCGGTCGGAAGAGGTGATATCGCTGATTTCCATTACCAAGCCAAAACGGGGCCGGTTCCCCGCGCCGAACGGTACGACCACCCGGCAGCCCGCTTTTAGCTTTGCCTGCAGATTCTGGGGAACCAAATAGGTATAGGGTTTGTCAAAACGCAGCGTCGCATTTTCTACGACAACCTTTGCCGCTTTTACCACATTCGTTCCCCTTTCCTAATTTCTTGCCCGTCATTTTCCCTGATACATTTCCAGCAGCCGGTTCAAAATATTCTGCGCCACGTCTTCCTTACTCATCAGCGCAAGACGTTCCGCTCCCTGCAAGGTAAGGATGGTCACCTGATTGGTGTCATGTCCAAAGCCTGCCCCTTGTTCCAGCAGATTGTTAGCCACAATCATATCCACATTTTTCGAATGAAGTTTAGCTTTGGAGTTTTCCACCAGATCCCTGGTTTCCATGGAAAATCCGCAGATTATCTGGTTTTTCTCCCGGTGGTGACCAATATAGGACAAAATATCCTTTGTGCGCGTAAGAGGCAGCGCCATATCCTCCTGGGACTTTTTCATTTTATGTTCCCACTGCTCCGCTGGACGATAATCCGCTACTGCGGCGCATTTAATAATAATCTGTTGCTGAGGCGCTCTTTTTACCACCTGATCAAACATCTCCTGAGCGCTGACCACCGGCACCATCTGCACCCCGATTACAGGCGCAAGCTCTACCTTTCCGGAAACCAGAGTTACCTGAGCGCCCCGCATCCGAGCGGCTTTGGCCAAGGCATATCCCATCTTTCCTGTGGAGTGGTTGCTGATAAAGCGCACCGGGTCCATCGCCTCCTGGGTAGGGCCGGCGGTGACCAGCACGCGGATATCCTGCATATCCTTAGGGGATAAAGCGTACTGCACCGCATCAAAAAGTACCGGCAGTTCAGGCAGTCTTCCCTTTCCCACGTCGCCGCAGGCAAGCAGCCCGTTTTCCGGCTCCAGTACCGTCATCCCCAGTTCCCGCAAAGTCGTAAGATTTCTTTGGGTCGCTGGGTTTTCATACATTCCCGTATTCATAGCCGGAGCTATAATCTTAGGACAACGGCAGGCCAGCAGTGTAGTACTGAGCATATCATCCGCCAGTCCGCAGGCCAATTTCGCAATCATATTGGCGGTCGCAGGCGCCACAATCGCTGCATCCGCCTTTTTCGCCAGTGCTACATGCTGCACATTCCACTGAAAATTCCGGTCAAAAGTATCGGTCAGCACTCGGTTATTTGTCAGAGTTTCAAAGGTCAGAGGGGAAACAAATTCCGTAGCGTTTTTCGTCATTATCACATGTACCTGAGCGCCGCTTTTCGTAAGATCGCTGGCTAGCTGCGCCGCCTTGTACGTCGCAATTCCGCCTGTTACGCCCAAAAGAACTGTTTTTCCTTCAAACACTGAACATCCCTCCATTTTTTCGACAAAACAAACAAAGGCCCTTGCTCCCGGGGTTCCCCCGCAGGAACAGGGCCGTTTGAACGTTAGCGGTAGGTATCGGAGTTGACATAAACACTATTTACCAGCTTATATTTTCCGCTGGCAAACTCCTCGACTGCTTTCTTAACAGGTTTAGTATCCAAAGATAATTTTTGCTCCTCCGCTTCCTGAGCAATCTCCCTGGCCCGTTTCGCCACCGCGACCACAAAAGTATAATAATTCTCTCCTGGTTTGAGAATTGACGATAAAGATGGTCTAAGCATTATTTGTCTCCATTCCGCCGTGTATGTAAGCGGCGCTTTTTGAAGCGGCCGGCACGGCACAATTTATTTTTCAGTAAGGTTTACAAGCTTTTCGATATATTCCAGCATATACCGGGTTTCACATTTGGCGGCTTCCACCACAGCGCACAGCTGCTTTCTAGCCCGCCCCACATCATCGTTGATGATAATATAGTCATATTCTTTGGCCTGGGCCAACTCAAATTTCGCCGTGTTCAGACGGGCCTCCATGATCTCTTTCGTTTCCGTTCCCCGGCACAGCAGCCGTTCTTTTAAAGATTCATACGTAGGCGGCAGAATAAACACCAGCACCGCCTCCGGACAGCTCTTTTTAATTTTCATCGCTCCCTGGACCTCGATCTCCAAAAACACATCCTTGCCTTGGGCGCGCATCTTATCCACCGCCGCCTTAGGGGTTCCATAATAGTTCCCGCTGTACTGCGCATATTCCAGCAGTCCATCCGTGTCGATCAGATGCTGGAATTCATCCTTGGTAATAAAGCTGTAATGAACTCCGTCGATCTCTCCCGGACGAGGCTGTCTGGTCGTCACCGACACAGAAAGCACCGCATTGGGGTGATCGTTGAGAAAAGGCCCTAAAATTGTCCCTTTTCCAACACCCGACGGACCGGAATAAACCACTAGCATCCCCGGTTTATTCATCATCCTCTTCCTCATCGTCGTCATCGTCATCCACCAGACGGTTCGCTACCGTTTCCGGCTGTACCGCGGAAAGAATCACATGGTCGGAATCCGTTATAATGACCGCTCTGGTACGTCTGCCGTACGTAGCATCCACCAAGGCGCCCTTGTCTCTGGCATCCTGAATAATTCGCTTGATTGGCGCGGATTCCGGGCTGACAATCGCTACCAGCCGGTTGGCGCACACCATATTGCCGAAACCAATATTGATCAGTTTCATAAATCTTCCTCCACCTCATATTCACTTTCTGCCATTACTCAATATTCTGTATCTGCTCGCGGATTTTCTCTACGTCGCTTTTTATATCAACCACAACCTTGGCAATCGCCACATCCTGCGCTTTGGAGCCGATTGTGTTTGTTTCGCGGTTAATTTCCTGAACCAAAAAATCCAGCTTACGGCCGATGGGTTCTTCGTGAGTTAAAATATCCCGAAACTGAGCGATATGACTGCTCAGGCGGACGGTTTCCTCATCCACCGCCACTCGATCCGCAAAAATCGCCGCTTCCGTGAGTATTCTGGCGTCATCAATCTGTTTATCCGCCAAAATTTCACACATTTTATCATACAGCCGCTGACGGTATTCCTCCACCGTTTTTGGGGAGCGCTCCTTTACAATTTCCACCAGCCGTTCAATATTGTCCAGTCTGTTGTGCAGGTCCGCTTTCAGACGCCCGCCTTCCACCGCCCGCATGGCAACAAACTTCTCCAGCGCCTGATCCACCACGGTTTTTACCGCGCTCCAGATGATCTCCTCATCCTCCACTGTCTTGCGCACCGCAAAAATATCCGAAAAACGGGAGAGCACAGATAAGGTAATATCATCTTCCAACCCCAATTTTTCTCCCGTATCCCTCAGCGCGCCCACATAGGACTTGGCCAGCTCACTGTTAATCTCTACATTGGCGTTGGTCCCCTCAATGGTTACAATAGTGACGCCGACTTCCACCTTTCCCCGAGAAATCTGCGTTTGGGTATAGGTTTTGAGTTTCTCTTCCAGATATCCATACGCCCGGGGAACCCGGGCGGAAAATTCAAAAAAACGATGGTTTACCGACTTGATCTCGACTGTGATATCCCTTCCGTCGATCAGCTGCTGGGCCCGGCCATAACCGGTCATGCTCTTTATCATAATAGCGTACCGCCTTCGCATTTTTTGCCAAAATAGACAAGGCTTATTTGAAATATAATTTTACTCGTTATCACCGATTTTGTCAATCTCCTGCCGGGGGAACTATCCCTTTCCTTTCGCTTTTTCCGACAGCGCCAAAACCACGTTATTGTATCGCCCGGTAATAGGTCATCCCCCCTGGATAAATGGATACCTGGGGGAAAGCGTTGTTGGATAAAATACGGGCGGCCAGATACGCTCGGACGCCTACCGCGCAAATAACTACATAGTGTTTTTCCCTTTCCAATTCCCCCAGACGGGAGCGCAGTTCATCCAGCGGAATATTCACCGCCCCCGGAATCCTAAATTCAGCATATTCACCAGGGGTGCGCACATCCAGCAAAACCATATTCTCTTCTTTTGTTTCAGTAATATTCCACGGAACAAACTTCACAAGTCCCCTGCGGGCGTTCTGCGCTACAAATCCCAGCATATTTACAGCGTCTTTGGCCGAAGCAAAAGGAGGCGCGTAGGCAATCTCCAGCCTGGTTAGATCGTCCACGCCGCCGCCGAAACGCATGGCAATAGAGAGCGCATCGATCCGTTTATCTACCCCATCCGAGCCTACCGCCTGGCCACCCAGCAGTCTGCCGGTGTCCATCTCGTAAATCAGCTTTAAGAACATCTGCTTCGCCCCCGGATAATAGGTGGCGTGGGAGTTTTGAACGATCATTACCGTATCATAATCTTTTCCTTTAATCTTGCCCTGTTTTTGCAGCTGTTTTTCATTGTGTCCGGTAGCCGCCGCGCAAAGATCAAACACTTTGGCAATGCTGGTTCCCTGAGTGCCGGCATATTCCTCCCGCGCTCCCAGAAGATTATCCGCCGCCAGGCGCCCCTGCTTGTTCGCCGGCCCCGCCAGTGGGATCATCGTTCTTTCCCCGTCTACAAAATCCTCTACTTCCACCACATCGCCTACGGCAAAAATATCCTGTATCCCTGTGCGCATTCCTGCGTCCACTATAATCCCGCCTCGGGCATTGAGGGCAATGCCGGCGTCCGCGGCAATTTTACTGTTGGGACGCACGCCGATTGCAAGAATCACCATATCTGTTTCCAGCGCCGCGCCGCTGGCAAGAACAATACGCAGGCCCTCCTGCGTCTTTTGGAACTCTTTGACCCCATCTCCCAGTAAAAGCGAAACGTTATTTTTTTGAATATTGCTGTGGAGCAGTTTCGCCATTTCATAGTCCAAAGGCGCCATCACCTGATCCGCCATCTCTACGATAGACACGTCCAATCCCAGGGCATGCAGATTTTCCGCCATCTCCAAACCGATAAAGCCGCCCCCAATGACCGCTGCCCGCTTGATCGGATGTTCGGCAAGATATTCCTTGATCCGGTCGGTATCGGGCACCGTCCACACCTGAAAAATTCCAGGCAGGTCTATTCCGGGAATCGGAGGTACAATCGGAGAAGACCCGGTAGCAATTACCAGCTTGTCATAGCTTTCAAAAAATTCCTGCCCGCTGGTCAGATCCCGAATTTTTACCTTTTTTTCTTGCGGAAGAATTTGAGTGACTTCATGATGAACCTTCACATCCACATTGTATCGTTCTTTCATACGCTGAGGCGTCTGCAAAAGCAGCGCTCTCCGATCCGGGATCGCCCCTCCGATATGATAGGGCAAGCCGCAGTTTGCATAAGAAATATAGTCGCCTCGTTCAAATATTTTAATTTCACACTCTTCACTGAGTCTTCTGAGCCGGGCAGCCGCGGAAGCGCCTCCTGCCACACCGCCGATAATGACAATTTTTTCTTTCATAGCTTCTTCCCCCTAACCTTTTTAACAGGCGACGGCCGGGACCGTCATCGCCTCATTTTCGTGCCTATTTTGATCATTCATTTCTTATAAGCTTATTATGCTGCTATATTTTTTTAATTATATCATTGGAAAAAATGAAAAACAACATCTCCTCCTTTTTTCCTCTATAAATCTGATACAAGGCCCGCCCCTGCCTTCCGCGCCGCTTATACACACCGTTTTCTTTTATTGTTTCCCAATGGCGCGTACCTTTAAGGGCAAAATAAAAAACGGCACAAGTCCCTGGGACTGTGCCGTTTTTTTACCGTTGTTAATTTATCAGACAGGATGAACTTTGTTTTCCTTGTTAGCGTGTTCCCCGTCTACGCCGTATTTTTTATTTTTACGTTTTTCGAAGAATTTGGGAGCGACTTGCGGGAATTGGGCCATAGTCAGGATATCTTCTTCCTGCTCCAAATATTCCGGCGGGAACTCCTCGCGGAATTTCTCCAGTTCCGGCTCCAGCAGATCGGCCGGACGGCAATCAATTGGTTCCTCGTCGCCGATAATCTGTTTACGGAACTGCGGATCGATCGGCGCTGGGGTTTTTCCGTATTCGCCCCGAACCAGCCCGCGGAATTCTTTGGTTACCATCTTGTAGCGCTCGCCCATAATTACATTGAACACCGCCTGAGTACCTACGATCTGAGAGGTCGGAGTTACCAGAGGAGGATATCCGGAATCTTTACGCACATTGGGCACTTCGTTGAGCACCGCATCCAACTGATCCTCTTTCCCCGCCTGTTTCAGCTGGGAAACCAGGTTGGACAGCATCCCGCCCGGCACCTGATAAAGCAGAGTGTTGGCGTCAACGCCCATTACCTTAGGATTAAGAAGGCCGTTGTCCAGATATTTCTGGCGCAGTTTCGCGAAGTGTTCGCGAACCACATTAAGTTTTTTCAAATCCAAACCGGTGTCATACGGTGTACCCTGAAGCGCCGCCACCATAGATTCCGTAGCCGCATGGGAGGTGCCCAGGGCCAGAGGGGACATGGCGGTATCGATAATATCAACGCCTGCTTCAATCCCTTTCAATAGGGACATGGAAGCCAGACCGCTGGTGTAATGAGAATGCAGGTCGATGGGAATTTTAACCGCGCTCTTTAAGGCGCTTACCAGCTGGGTAGCCACTGTGGGGCTGATCAGCCCTGCCATATCCTTAATACAGATGGAATCCGCGCCTGCATTTTCCAACTGTTTGGCATAATTTACGAAATAATCCACATTGTGTACCGGGCTGGTGGTATAGGAAATCGCCGCCTGCATATGGGCTTTTTCCTTCTTTGTAGCTTTAATCGCTGTTTCCAAATTGCGGATATCGTTCAGAGCGTCAAAAATACGGATAATATCAATCCCGTTATCCACCGATTTCTGTACGAAATATTCCACAACATCATCCGCATAATGACGATATCCCAGCATATTCTGCCCACGGAAGAGCATCTGTAGTTTGGTGTTCGGCATATTTTTGCGAATTACCCGCAGTCTTTCCCACGGATCCTCGTCCAAAAAGCGGATACAGGAGTCGAATGTCGCTCCGCCCCATACCTCGCAGGAAAAGTATCCCACTTCATCCATGGCAGGCAGAATGGGAAGCATATCTTCCAACGACATACGGGTGGCAATCAGAGACTGGTGGGCATCACGGAGCACCGTCTCACAAATTTTAACTTGTTGTGCCATATCTATTCTCCTTCCTTAGCCGATGGAGATCAACAGATCATTGGAATTAACTGTGTCACCCTTTTTCACATGGATACCAACTACGGTACCTGCTGCCGGCGCAAAAATCTCATTTTCCATCTTCATCGCTTCCAAGATAAGCAGAAGTCCATTCTGTTCTACCTTGTCGCCTTCTTTCACCTTGATATCAAGGATATTGCCAGGCATTGGCGCAGTAACCTTGGTAGCGCCCGCTACCGGAGCCGCAGGGGCCGCCGCTGCAGGAGCAGGAGCCGCCGCGGGAGCTGCTGCAGGAGCGGGAGCCGCAGGGGCCGCCGCAGGAGCTGCTGCAGGAGCTGCTGCAGGAGCGGGGATAGGAGCCGGAGCACCTGCGCCCAGTTCGTCCACTTGAACATCATAGGATTTGCCGTTAACTGTTATATTAAACCTTTTCATTAGGAAAACCTCCTTGTTTATTTCAAATAGTAACCGTCATTAAAATTACATAGGAATATTGGCGTGTTTTTTCGGCAGGGTAGTTACCCGTTTGCCGCTAAGCATATCCAAAGCGGAAATAATGACTCCCCGGGTGGCCGCCGGATCAATCACATCGTCAATATGACCCTTGGAGGCCGCCGCCAGCGCGCTGGCTTCCTGGGCCGCATAGTCTGCTTGTACCTGTTCACGGGATTTTTCCTTGGTAATCTTGTCCCCGTACATAAACGCCACCGCGGTTTTCGGATCCAGCGGACTGATTACCGCGTTCGGCCAGGCTACGGTGTAGTCAGAATTCGCCGCCCGTCCCGCAAAGGAAATAAAGGCGCTGCCATAAGCTTTGCCTACAATTACAGAAATTTTCGGAGTGGTCGCTTCCGCATATACATGAGCCAGTTTCGCCGCTTCGCGAACACCGCCCTTACGCTGGGCCTCAGCGGCGCCTGCGAAACCTTTGCAATCCACTAACGTCACTACCGGGATCTGGAAGCTGTCGCACACAGAAACAAAACGCGCGATCTTGGAACATCCGCTGGCGCAGAGTTCTCCGTCCTTGCTGGCCGCTACAAAGCCTACGGTAGAGCCCGCTACCGTGGCCAGCACTGTGCTGGCGCAGTCCTTGGCAAAATCCGCATGCAGTTCCAGCGCACTGCCTTCGTCGGCGATATTGGAAATAATATCGTCCAGGCTGGCAGAAGAAATGTCCGCCGCAGCCGCGCTCAACGCTTGGGCCGCGCCTGCGGTCTCACTGAAGTCAAACATGGGCGGCGCAGAAAGGTTGTTTGCCGGCAGCATAGCGATCAGCTTTCTCGCACTGGCGATAGCGCTGTCGTCGTCCTTTTCTATCACATGGGCCGCGCCGGATACCGCCGCGTTTTCCGCGGTGCCCGCTCCTTCTCCTGCACAAACTGCCGGAGGCGCCATAAAGAACTGGCCTTTTTCACTCATAATTACAAAATCCGCAGCGGCGGCGATCATCGCAGCCGGTCCGGCGCACACTCCCAGTACCAAGGAGATCTGCGGCACCACGCCGGAAAGATTGTTTGTCCACAATAACATTTCGCCATAAGCGTTTAAAGCTCCCAGTCCGTCGGCCAGATCCGCCCCATTGGAATCATAAATTCCGACTACCGGCGCACCTGTCTTAAGCGCCAGATCGTACAGCTTTTTCAGCTTTGTCCCCTGGGCGGTCCCCACCGCGCCGTCTTTTTGTGTGTTGTCCTGGGAGAAAGCGTAAACAGGCGATCCCTCAACTAAGCCATATCCTGTAACTACGCCTGTACCGTCGCACTGTGCCCCGGCATATACTCCAACTTCCACAAAAGTATCCGGATCAAACAGCTTTGCGATCCGATCTCTGGCGGCAGAGGCTTTCAATACCTGTTCACGGGCAGCGGCAAATGACATTGTCTTGTCCCCACTCATGTTGTTTCCTCCTATCTCAACCATTATTAACTAAAAAATATCATCCTCGTTCGGACTATCCTTTTTTGAAAAAATATCCAAACGTAACCAGTATCAAGTATACACTGATTTTGTCAAGTTTACAAGAGCTCCTGCAAATTTATTTGATATTTTTTTAACTATTTTTGTAAAATGGAAGGACGGCAGGCAAAATTTGCCCGCCGTCCTTGGCCGCTGTTGTTATTTTACGCAGTTTCTCTTGGAAAAAAAAGCTCCCAGCTCAAACTCTTTCCCAATTTCATATCCCAGTTTGCTCAGGGCCATGGCAATCTCCCGGCCCAGATTTTCTCCCAGCTTTCCATATACGGCTCCTTGGTTTTTCTGGGCGTTAAACGCCGCGCGGGCCATGCCGTCCACCAGCCCTATATCCAACCGCCGGCCGGTGTCCGCCCCTTCCAAGACGACGCACTTGTCTTTCTGTGAGAAAGCGGCGGTCGCCAGCACATCTTCCCCGGAAAACGCGCCGTAGGCAAATGTATTCTCACCGCTAAGATAAAAGCTTCCGCAAATACGTTGGGCGAGCCTGTCGTCCGCCACTTTTTTTATCATAAACATTTTATACTCTCCATAATTTTAGCACTCAACATGATACTTATTTCTTGATGGCGTTACGCAGGGCAATCAGCTCCGCAGGCTTCAGTTCCCGCCACTGCCCCGGCTGGAGCATTCCCAGTTTTAAGGGGCCTACCGCAGTGCGTTTGAGCCTTGCCACTTCCAGCCCCACCGCCTCGCACATTTTGCGGATTTGACGGTTTCTCCCTTCCTGAATGGAGATTTGCAGCACAACCCGGCCTTCCTGCTTTTGCAAAATCAATACAGTGGCCGGCAAGGTCATCTTTCCGTCGATCATGACTCCCGCCGACATCTGGGCGGCCTGCTCATCCGTAACGTCCGGATGTACAGTAACCCGGTAGGTCTTAGTAATGTGGTTGGAGGGGTGCATCACCGTATTGGCAAAGCTGCCGTCGTTGGTTAGCAGCAAAAGCCCTTCGCTGTTGCGGTCCAGCCGTCCCACCGGATACACCTTGGCAGGCGCGTCCTCCACCAGATCGGTCACGCATCTGCGCCCCAGCTCATCGCTGGTGGTGGTCACATAACCCCGGGGCTTATTCAACATCAGATAAACGTTTCGTTTTTTTCTTTCCAACAGCACCTTTTGTCCGTCGATAGCGATGATATCCTTTGCGGGATTTATCGGGTGCCCTAACTGAGCCTTGCGTCCGTTGACAGTGATCCTGCCTTCCCGAATATACTCTTCTGCCTTGCGCCGGGATAAAACGCCATTGTCAGACAAGACCTTTTGTATTCGTATTCCTTTTACCTGCACCATATTTTTTCCTCTACTCTCTTCTCTCATGGGCAAAAAGCCCGTCTAGCCACCGCGCCAGCCACCATTTTTCTTTCTGCCTGGCGGGAATGTCTTCCTGTGCTGTCAGCGGCACCTCCCCTATGGGCTGGCCGTCGCTGTAAACTGTAAAACTGCCGATTGCCTGCCCCTTTCTTACCGGAGCATATAAAAACGGCGCGATCCGCGCCTTGATCTCCAACTGTTCTAATTCCCCGTCCAGCAAGGATACTTGCGCCGGCGGGGAATACACCCCGTTTACCGCTTCCCGTATCCCGCCGGTCACTGGTATTTTTACCGAAGGCAGCCGGGATGTGATGTCCACTGGGGTGAGTTTTTCAAAATACCGGTCGTACAGCTTAGCGTGTACCTCCCAATCGTCCGGACAGTTCAAGGTCACACAGATTAATTTGCTGCCATCCCGCATAGCGCAGGAGACCAAGCACCGCCCTGCTTTTTTCGTAAACCCGGTTTTCACCCCCACTGCCCCTTCGTAATTGCGCAAAAGCTTATTGTGGTTGGTAAGCCAGCGCCGGTAAGGAGGATTTCCATATTCCACCACCGCCTTGCTTTGGGAGCAGATATCCGCAAATCTAGGGTTTTTCAGCGCCTCCTGCGCCAGCAAAGCCATATCGTAAGCAGTACTATAATGGTTTTCATGGTTCAAGCCGGAAGGAGTCACAAAATGGGTGTCCTCCATCCCCAGCTGCTGGGCCCGCTGGTTCATTTTTTGGGCGAATTTTTCCTGACTTCCGGCGATTTTCACCGCCGCTGCATTGGCCCCGTCGTTGCCGGAAGCCAAAAGCATCCCATAGGCCAAAATGGATAAAGTAACCTTATCCCCCTCGATCAGTCCCATGGAAGATCCTTCTACCTTAATCGCCGTAGGATCTACTACAAAATAACGGTCCAGATCCTCCTGCTCCAACGTAAGCAGGGCCGTCATAATCTTAGTGGTGCTGGCCATGGGAAGCCTGCCGTTGGCATTTTGAGCAAACAGCACCCGTCCCGTATAGGCGTCGATGACTACAGCGCCTTTGGCGTTCACCTGCAGATCCGGCGTATCCGGAATCGTCTGGGCCGAAACCTGCTTTTCTCCAAAGGCCGGCTCCGCCGCCTGGGCCTCTGTCAGACGCACCCCTACAAACAGCAGCAAAAACGCCACCAGCAAGGCCACCGCTTTTTTCAGCATAACAAATCACCCGCAAAAATTATTCGCGCATCGCTGCACAGCTAATTTTATGCGGTGAAACAAGCCCTATATTACAGGTCGATATTGATCTCGGTGGTTCCAATATCCGGGGCTTCCTCTTTTGACCCATCCTGTTTTTTGTCGCTTTTTCCTTTGGAGAACAAGCCGCTTACCTTATCCACCATATCCGGCATCATGGTTACTATCCGGTCAGCGGTAGTTTTGCTGTCGTTAATCTGCAGCAGATCAACCTTGCCGTCCTTAATCACAAGGAATGCTAACGGCTGTACAGATACTCCGCCGCCGGCGCCGCCGCCAAACAGGCCGTTGGAGCTGCTGGTGGGCAGGTCGCTGCCGCCGGAAGCAAAACCAAAGCTCACCTTGGACACTGGAATGATCACCGTGCCGTCCGGGGTAGTAATCGCCTCGCCGATAATGGTGTCCGCGTCCACCAAGGATCGCAGATTTTGCAGGGAACTGTCCATCAAACCGTTAATTGGGTGCGTACCTTCACTCATCGTCTATTCCTCCCGTTTATCTGTTAGGGCAGTGTTTTCTGCCGTAGATTTTCTATAAAAAAGCCTTAGGTCTTTTGTTTTTGTTCTTCTGAGAGCCTTTGGGCCTGTTTCTCCCGAGATTTTCGTTTCATCGTGCGTTTTAGGAAACCTGCCGCCGTTTTCAGCGCCGCCCAAACCGCTACTATTGGTATCAGCCGGCCCTTCACATGAAAGACTACCAAGCTTTCTCCTGTAACAAAATCCGGCTCGATTGCAATTTCAGGACGCGCCATATTAAGAAAGTTTTCCGCCAAAGCGTAAGATGTATATACAGCGGCGTTGCACTTCCCGTAGCTGATGGCGGTCTGGGCCGCATCCTCCCGCGCCACCACCAGGTGAAGATAAATTTTATACAATCGGAAGTTGCGTATCAGTATTCCTGCTCCGCCCTTTACTGACGAAAGCAGATCCACCACCATCCCAAGCTGTTCTGAAAATTCCTTTGGGGATTTTTGCGCCTTGGGTTTTTCTTTTTTGGGCTTTTTTTGTTTTTTAGGCTTGTTTTCTTCCTGGCCCGGCTTTTTTTCCCGTTTTTTCGCCATCTCCGCAAGGTCCATCTTTAAAAAAAACAGTACCCGGATATAAATGGAAATTTCTTTCCCTGTTTCATATCTCACCGATAAAAATACCGGTATCAGCAGCACAGAAAGAAGGGCGAGGATTCCCAAAAGGATATATACTGCAATCATTCCCGCCCCTCCTTAGAAAATTATTCGTTTTCCTTTTCCCACGGATCGTCGAAACCAACCTGTCCCTCCAACACATCGTCGGGAATTTCTGCGGTTTCCTCCTCCTGGGAGGGCAGTGTAGGCAGCTTGTCCAGCGTCTCCATCCCGAAACAGCGAAGGAAATTCGCAGTCGTGCGGTAAGACAGCGGCCGTCCCGGCAGCTCCAACCGCCCGGCTTCCTCCACCAGCTGCTTTTCTACCAGGGAATTGATCACACTGGAGCTGTCCACTCCTCGTATCTGCTCCACAAGGCTTCTGGTCACCGGCTGGTTATAAGCGATAATAGCCAATACCTCCAGCGCCGCCTGGGACAAAGGAGTATTGCGTTTAAGTTCCAGCGCTTCCCGGATGACCGGAGCAAACTCGCAGGTAGTACACAGCTGCAGCCTGTCCTCCAAGCGAACCACCTGCAGCGGCATCCCAGCTTCTTCCAGCGCATCCCTGATGTGAGGAATATATTTTACTACGGTTTCTTCATCGGCGCCGATAGCCTGGGCAATTCGTTCAATCTCTACCGCTTCCCCGCCGGCAAATAATATAGCCACAATCTGTTTCTGTGGTAAATCCATCATCAATTTTCTTTCCCTTTCCGTCTGCGCTCAAAGTTCACCTGGGTTCCATCGTCGCTGATAGTGATCCGCTTGGCCTTCACCAGCTCCAGTACCGCCAAAAATGTCGCTACCATCTCGCTGCGGTCCCCCTGGCTGTCCTCAAACAGGCTCAAGTAAGCGGTTCTCCCCGTCCGGTAAAGCTTTTTAAGTACAAATACCACCCGGGAGGCTACAGAAACCACCCGTCTGGAAACAATTCCGCTAAACGCCTGGGCAGGAGGCGGAAGCCGCCGCCGGCCTTTTCCAATTGCGTCCTGATAGGCGTTATATAATTCTGCCGGGCTGTGGCTGAGCTTATACACCCTATCCACTGGGATGGGCTCCATTTCCCGGACAAAAGTGGAGTACATCTGGTTTTGTTCTCCCAGCTTGGCCGCCGCCAGCCTGCATACCTGATACTCCAGCAGCTGTCCCTGCAGTTCTGTCTTCAGGGTTTGCCCTTCCTCTTCATGTTTGGGCAGCAGCATCACTGTTTTGATATAAACCAGCCGGGACGCCATTTCCAAAAACTCACTGGCTACCTCCAGATCATTTTCTTTCAGCCGGTTGATATAAGCCATATATTGTTCCAGCAAAAGGGAAATCTGGATATCATAAATATCCAGCTTATGCTTGGAAATTAAAAACAACATCAAATCAAGGGGGCCCTCAAATTCGGCAACCTTGAAGGAAAGCTTCTCCATTATACGATCATCCTGCCAATTATATCGATAAATCCGGTAGCAAATCCCAAAAACCGATAGACTATATTGGCAAGCCAGTTCAAAGGCGCGGACAAAACGTTGGTAAACATCAACACCGCAAGCAGGCCTATGAAGATATATTGACGGTACTGGGCAATTTTATACTCCCATCTGGCGGGAATAAAATAGCTTAGGATATTGTAACCGTCCAGCGGCGGGATTGGCAGCAGATTAAACACCGCCAACGAAATGTTGGTGGTAATCATAATAGATAAAATCTGCATAACAACAAACACGGCGTTTCCTACCTCTACTCCCAGCGCCTGTACCGCGATAAGAAAAATTTTATAAATACACAGAATGATAAACGCCAAAATAATATTAGCGCACGGCCCTGCCAGCGAGGTCAGCGCCATTCCGCCGCGCATGGTGACCTTGCGGCTGAAATTGCGGGGATTTACCGGCACCGGTTTTGCCCAGCCAAATCCAGTAAACAAAAGCAAAATGGTGCCTAAAGGGTCTAAATGAGCCAACGGATTAAAATCCAGCCGGCCCTGGTAGCTGGCAGTGTCGTCCCCCAGCTTGTGAGCCACCCATCCGTGAGCGTACTCGTGGATCGGCATAGAGGTTAAAAGTACAATCAGGCGGGCAAATATCATAAAAAGAGCGCCCTGCATTCCTGCGGAAAAAAGTCCCATGGTTACTCTCCTAACTGAAAATAGCGATAGTTTCGCAGTATAATAGAAACATTATACCTATAATATCTTTTAAATACAAGTAAATTTGCCGTATTTTGCTTGTATATTCCCAATTTTATAATTTATTCTTAAAAAACCTCTTGCTTTTCTTGTCCAAATCTGATAGAATACTAACGTTGACCCCTAATGAGGTTAAGTTTTTTGTATCGAAGGAGGTGCAGACAATGGCAAAATGCGACATCTGCGGAAAAGGTGTAACTTTCGGAATTAAGGTTTCCCATTCTCATAGACGTTCTAACCGGACTTGGAAGCCAAATGTACAGCGTGTAAAGGTAATTGTTGACGGCTCTCCTCGCCACATCTACGCCTGCACCCGTTGCTTGCGTTCTGATAAAGTTCAAAGAGCTATCTAATTTTCCGTGATAGAACATCCTTAAACGGCAGGCATGGGCTTGCCGTTTTTTGTTTTTTCTGTTGTAGCGGCTTTCACTTCATCTGGGGGGAGGATATCCCAGCAGAAAAAATTTATATGCAAGGGCGGTTGACCCCAGCAACTTGAATTTCCTTTCCTGATTATCTACTATTATGGAAAGAAAGATCCCAACGCCGCCAGAATGGTTTATTTTGACGGTGAATTTACAAAATATAATTAAATATAAATAAAAAACAGCCCTTTAGGGCTGTTTTTTATTTACTTAACAGCCAGATCACTTCTGATTCATGGCGTTTTGGGCGCTGCATCAAATTTTGAATGGCCTGCTGCGGCTTTTTGTCCTCATACAGCACCTCATAGACCTGCTGGATAATAGGCATTTCCACATTTCTCTTTTTGGAAAGCTCATAAGCACATTTGGAGCTGGTGTATCCCTCTACCGTCATGCCCACTTCATCAATGGCCTGCAGAGCGGTTTTCCCCTGGCCGATCAAAATGCCCGCCCGACGGTTCCGGGAATGCATACTGGTACAGGTGACAATCAAATCTCCGATGCCGGACAATCCGGCAAAGGTTTCGTTCTGGGCGCCCATCGCTACTCCCAAGCGGGCAATTTCTGTAATTCCCCGGGTCATCAGAGCCGCCTTGGCGTTGTCTCCCAACTGCAGCCCATCGCTGATCCCTGCCGCCAGAGCAATGACATTTTTCAGCGCCCCGCCCAGTTCTACCCCCATAACGTCGTCGTTAACATAAATTCGGAAGGCAGGGTTCATTAAAATATCCTGAACAAATTCTGCGGCGCCTCTGTTCCTGGAGGCCGCCACCACCGTGGTGGGCACCCCCCGCGCAACCTCTTCTGCGTGGGACGGTCCAGAAATAATAACATTGCTGTTCCCCGGCAGCTCCTCTTCCATCACCTGGGAAAGGGTGCGCAGGGTATCCTTTTCAAAGCCTTTTGCCACGCAGGCGATCACAGATTTCGATCCGATCTTTTCCTTAATGGACGCGCACACCCCCCGCACCGCAAAAGACGGGGTAGCAGCAATGATCAGCTCGCTCTCCAATTTTTCCGGCAGCTGCCAGGTCATTTTTATGGTTTCCGGGATATGGATTCCCGGCAGGAGTTTTTTATGCTCCCGCTGAACGCTTAACGTCTCAATCTCCTGCTGAAACGGGGAGTACAAGGTTACCTGGTGGCCATACTTTTCACACATTACAGCCAGCGAGGTCCCGAATCCCCCCGCGCCCAGAATAAATATCTCCGCCATAACAGGTCTACACGCCCTTTCTTTATTTTTTCTCGCCAAAACGGTATTCCGTCCCATTTCGCAGCCGCTGGATATTTTCCCGGTGGGCGTATGCCCCCATCGCGCTGATCATCAGCGCAAAAATGACGTTGGACACCACCGGCGCCCCCTGCGCCCTGCTTACAAAATATGTAAAAATAGGGAACAGGATATAGCCGATCAGCACTGTCAATGAAACAATTTTCACAATAAGCACAAAAGGCAGAAGCAACACCACAAGCATTAAAAACACCCATGGATTAAGTATCAATATGACTCCTAAGCTAGTCAATACCCCTTTTCCGCCTTTGAATTTAAAAAAGACCGGATAAAGATGGCCCAAAATGACACACAGCCCGGCGATATATCCGCCGTCTGACTGGGTAATCCCTGCCATCTGATATAAAAGCCTTCCCAAGGCCACAGCTACTAACGCCTTGCCAAAGTCGCCCACTGCGGTGAGTACGGCCAGCTTTTTTCCATAATTACGCAATATATTGGTCATGCCTGCGTTGCCGCTGCCAAAATTTCTGATATCTTCTTTTTCAAATGTCCTGGAAATAATGACAGCAAAGCTGACGCTCCCTATCAAATAAGAAATTATCGCCACCAGGGCGGACATTCCTAAAAAATCGGCGGTCAACTGCATCCTTTTTCACTCCTGCACGTACGCATTTCTTCTCACTCACAGACTAACAGAAAAAGCAATTAAAATCAAACCTTATCTCCCCGTTCCCGGACGATAATCTTTATCGGCGTACCTTCCAGCCCGAAAGTTTCCCTGATTTGATTTTCCAGATACCGCTGGTAAGAAAAATGGAACAACTCTTTCTTATTGCAGAAAAATACAAACGCCGGCGGCCGGGTTGACGCCTGAGTACAATAATAAATCTTAAGCCGTTTGCCTTTGTCCGTAGGGGGCTGGACTCTGGCGGTAGCATAGGAGAGCAGATCGTTAAGCCGCCCAGTAGAAATACGCATAGCGTTTTGCTCGTTTACATAGTTAATCAGCTCAAACAGCTTCTCCAGCCGCTGTCCAGTTTTTGCGGAGATAAAAATAAACGGAGCGTAGGCCATAAAAGAAAAATCATTTTCTAGCCTTTTGCGAAATTCCTGCATGGTTTTTCCGTCTTTTTCCACCGCATCCCATTTATTGACCGCAATAATGCAGCCTTTTCCCTGTTCATGGGCGTAACCCGCTACCTTGCTGTCCTGTTCGGTAAAGCCTACAGTAGCGTCGATCATAATCACACATACTTGGCTGCGGTCCACCGCCATATAGGCGCGCAGGACGCTGTAGCGCTCAATCTGCTCCTCTACGCGGGATTTTCTGCGAATTCCCGCCGTATCAATAAACACATATTTCCCGAAGCGATTCTCAATTACCGTATCCGTAGCATCCCGGGTGGTGCCTGCAACATCCGATACAATTACCCTCTCTTCCCCGGCAATCCGGTTGATAAGGGAGGATTTTCCCACATTGGGCTTGCCGATAACCGCTACTTTGACGTATTCCTCATCGTAGCCGTCGGTTTTCTCAAAATCAATATATTCAAAACACGCATCCAGCAAATCGCCGGTGCCATGTCCATGGGTAGAGGAAACCGCGATGGGATCCCCCAACCCTAAATTGTAAAATTCATAGAACTCTGGGCTGGGCGCCCCCAGCCGGTCGCTTTTGTTTACGCACAGCACCACCGGCTTCCCGCTTTTGAGCAGCATAGCGGCCACGTCCTGGTCGTTGGCGGTGACTCCGGACTGGATATCCACTACCAGTACGATCACGTCCGCCGCCTCGATTGCCAGCTGCGCCTGACGGCGCATCTGAGAAAGGATCGCGTCGTCGCTGTGGGGTTCAATACCGCCGGTATCCACCAGCATCACCTTTTTATTGCGCCACTCACATTCAAAATAAATCCGGTCCCTGGTAACTCCCGGCGTATCCTCTACAATACTTATTCTTTGTCCCACCAATTTATTAAACAAGGTGGATTTTCCTACATTCGGCCGTCCTACAATAGCAATCAACGGTTTTGCCATGGGAATCACTCCCTTCCTGTCATAGCGTTATATAACATAAACCCATCGTTGTCCACCGTTTTTACCGGCACACCCAATTGGGATTCAATGTCTTTGATTGTGTAGTTATCCAGGAACCTGTCCTGTTCATGACGCAGCATCACCGAGGGAAGCAGCAGCTTATTTCCCAGCCGCTTTCCCCAAAGCTGGGCGACAATATCCCGCCCAGTCACCAGCCCTGCCACGGTGATATTTTCTCCGAAAAATCGATTGACTATTCCCCAGACCTCAATCTTTACCCCTGGGTGCTTTGCCATCACCATTTCGGAAAGGCTTCGTATCAGGCCGTACGCCCCCACCCCGGTAGCGATGGTAAACTCCCCTTTGCAGCCGGATTCTTCATCCAGGCGCAAGGCGCTTTCAAACTCGTCCTTTAATAAAGCGATCAGCCCTACCCCATTCTCAAGCTGACTGAACTCCCCGTAATACTCAGCCGGCGGGATCGGCCGCTGGGCTTTGAGGAAAAACTCATCCGAAGGATATGCCACCCGCTCCCCGTACTTCTTTTCCATACGTGCGGCAAACGCGTCAATCACATCAATGGTCTGCCCCGCATTCTCTTTTTCATAAGCGCGCAGAGGAAAAAGTCCCTCCCTATAGCGGGTCAGGCCCACCGGCACGCAGGCGATGCTCTGCAAATTAGGGTACAGCCGGCCCAAATCCTCCAGCGTTTTTTCCAGCGCCGGCCCGTCGTTAATGCCAGGGCACAGCACCAGTTGGGTATTGACTTTGATTCTCCCATCGCACAGCCGCTTTAGGTATTCCAGAGATGACGCGGCCCTGGGATTTGCCATCATCTTTACCCGCAGGGCAGGATCGGTGGTATGGACGGAAATATTTACCGGAGATATACGCATTTTAATAATACGGCTGATCTCTTCATCCGTCAAGTTGGTTAAGGTAATATAGTTTCCGAATAAAAAGGACATCCGGCTGTCGTCGTCCTTAACATACAGAGTTTCACGCATCCCCTTGGGCATCTGATCCACAAAGCAAAAGATACATTTATTTTTGCAGGTATGCTGCTTGTCCATCAGGTAGGTTTCAAACTCCAGCCCAATATCGTCATATTCGCCTTTTTTTATCCGTGCGGAATACGCCGTCCCCTTTCCATCCACAAGGTCCAGCGTAATCTTTGTTTCCGTAATATAAAACCGGTAATCCAGCACATCGGCAATGCTGTTTCCATTGACCCGAAGCAGAGTATCCCCCGCCTTTATTCCCGCTTTTTCCCCATAGGAATGAGGGTCTACCGATTGGATAACAACAGGCATGATCTCCTCCCGCAAAAAAAACAGAGGCGGAATTGTTATTCCCCCTCTGTATAGTCATATACTAAGATCAAGCTTCTACTTTGATAATTTCTTTACCTTTGTAGAAACCACAGTTGCCGCAAACTCTATGAGGAGTTTTTAACTCGCCGCACTGTGGGCATTTAGAAAATGCAGGTGCTTGTAGCTTCCAAACATTGGAGCGTCTTTTATTTTTGCGCGCTTTTGACGATTTTCTCTTTGGTACTGCCATTCTCAGGCACCTCCCTCAAATTTTTATAGTCATGACACCTCGCGCCCCGCGCGGGCGCCACATTTTTTACTCTTCCAGAAGCTTTTTGAGCATCGCCAGCCGCGGATCCTCCTCCTTGAGAGAGCAGCCGCAGTCGCCGTCGTTCAAATTAGCTCCGCACTTGGGGCAAAGCCCCCTGCAGTCATCCTTACATACGATTAAAGTGGGGAGTTCGAGGAGAATATCGGAGGTCGCGAGCTCTGCCAAATCAAGCTCTCCTTCCGGTACTACTATAAACTCATCGTTGTCCTCACGGTTTAGGGATAAAACCACCGTATGGGCGAATTTCATATGATATGGACGGTGGATTGCCTGCAGACAGCGGTCACACACCGTATCCACACAAAAATCCGCCGAATAACTGAGCGTTACAATTCCCGAACGATTTTCCGCCTTCCCGCTGAGCTTCACCGGCTGGGGAAAAAGACGGCTGCCAAAACGGGTCACATCGCTCAGATCAATTTCCCCCGAAAAATCAAGGGACATCCCCTCGTTGTCAAACAGTTTGGAGAGATCTGCTTTTATAGTCCCCGCCTCCGTTCGCAGCAGATAAAGGTATCATTGCATAAAAGGACGCAACAATCCCCCTGCAAATGTCACGAAGTATATTATATCTGTTTTCCTGCCCTATGTCAATATGTTTTGCCATAAATATTGGCGGTATCCAGCATTCCCTGCATGTAGGCGTTCACCTTTTCCCTCTGGAGAAGGGACAGCTTTTTATATAGATATAAATGGTTCGTCTCTTCCTCTGTCAAAGGCTGTGCAGGATACTGTTTTGTTTTGCATCTGCCTGAAAGATAGTCCATGCTGACATTAAAGTAGTCGCAGATAATATTGATTACCCCAATATCCGGTATCCGATCCCCTGTTTCATAAGAACTGATAGTGGCCTGAGACAAATTAAGCTCCATTCCCAGCTGTTCCTGACTAAGACGCTTTTCCCTGCGAAGCTGTTTTAAGCGAGGACCTATCATAATAATTATCACCTCTTGTAATAATCTTATTGCAAAAGGTTGTAATAATTAATCGATTTTGTTATAAGCATATTTGTCTATGTGATATTTTCCCAATTTTTAGCCGCATCCGTAAAAATCCAGTACCTGCGTGCGGACCCTTCTTTTTCGTGCGCTAAAACAGCCGCCCGAGGGGCGGCTGTTTTTCTTTCTCTATTTGTAAACTTAGATAATATACTGATGAATTCTTTCCGGCAAATCCGTTTTGTCACAGGACACTGTAAAGGTCATAGTCGCACCATTATCCTCAGTGATCGCAACCAACTTATCAATCATCTTCGCGAAAGCCTCAAAATCTTTGCCGCCTACTTTGAACGTAGCGTCCACAAACACTTCCGTAATATCGTAGTTGCCGGCGAACAACCCGCAGAAAAATCCGTAAAAGGCGTCAAAGCCGGTAACCGCATAATGATCGATGTCTACCAATCTTGCCTGATGGCTGATATCATAAGTGAGCACATTGCCTTTTTCAACGCACACTACGTTTCCTTTCGTAGTTTTAACCGCATCGTTCACCATGTTGATCAGAGTCTTGGTTTTGCCGGAACCCTTATTGCCAACGATCAGCTTTATCATGTGAATTCCTCCCAAAAGTTTTATTTTTTCGCCCATAGGGCGACATAAGCCTTATTTCAGTTTTGCTTCCAAATCCGCTTTCTGGTCCTCGTAACCAGGTTTACCCAAAAGGGCGAACATATTCTTTTTATAGCTTTCCACTCCTGGCTGGTTAAAGGGATTTACCGCCAGCAGATAGCCGCTGATAGCGCAGGCTTTTTCAAAGAAATAAACCATATAGCCAAATTCAGACGCATCAATCTGAGGAACTTCCAAAATAATATTAGGAACGCCGCCCTGAGTATGGGCAAGCACAGTCCCCTGCATGGCCTTTTCATTGACCACAGACATGTTCTGTTCCGCTAAGAAATTCAGCCCGTCAAAGTTCGCGGGATCCGACTGGATATAGAAATCCTTTTTCGGTTTTTTAATCTCCACCACGGTTTCAAACATCAGCCGGCGGCCTTCCTGAATAAACTGCCCCATAGAATGCAGGTCGGTAGAAAACACTACCGACGCCGGCAGCAGCCCTTTGCCATCCTTGCCTTCGCTTTCCCCAAACAGCTGTTTAAACCACTCGTTCATCATAGTAAACGCCGGCTCATAGCTGACAAGCAGCTCCACCGATTTTCCTTTTCGGTACAGAATATTGCGCAGAGCGGCATAACGATAGCAGTCGTTTTTCGCCATATCCGGATCGGAAAAATCCTCCATCGCCTGAGCTGCCCCAGCCATCACCTGATCCAAATCGATGCCCGCTACCGCCATGGGAAGCAAACCCACCGCAGTAAGGACAGAATACCGTCCGCCTACGTCGTCCGGGATGACGAAGGTTTCATACCCTTCTTTATCGCTTAATTGTTTCAAGGTGCCTTTCGCTTTATCCGTTGTGGCATAGATACGGCCTTTGGCCCCTTCTTTGCCATACTTTTTCTCCAACATATCCCGGAATACCCGAAACGCCAAAGCAGGCTCTGTGGTTGTACCGGATTTGGAGATGATGTTTACCGAAACATCCCGTCCTTCACACAATTCCACAATAGTGTTCAGATAGTCAGCGCTGATATTATTGCCGGCAAAATAAATGTCCGGGGTGTCTTTTTTCTTGTTGTTATAAAAAGGAGAACAAAGCAGTTCTATTGCCGCTCTCGCCCCCAGATAGGACCCGCCGATGCCGATGACTACCAGAATATCGCTGTCCGACTGGATTTTTTTCGCGGCGGCCTTGATCCGGGAAAATTCTTCTTTATCATAGTCCCGAGGAAGGGTTGTCCAGCCTAAAAAGTCATTTCCAAGCCCTGTTCCTTCAGTAAGCGTTTTATGTGCGGCGGCCACCTGCGGTTCGATCGCAGCCAGCTCATGATCGCTGACAAACTCTTTCATATGCTTTGTATTCAGCGTTATTGCCACATCTCATCATCCTTTCCTGCTAACCACTTTTACAATTCTATAAGCAACCTGCTTATGTATCGCTCTTTCTCATCTCAATTTCTTATTCACATTGTAACTTATTTACCTATCTATTTCAAGTCGGCTTTGTTAAAAAAGTGTATTTTTACTTTTGCTGCAAAATGTCCGGAAGTTTTCCTATTGAGGGCGCCCCGGCGCTTATCTGCGCCGGGCGCCCTCGCCGTTTACATTTGAATCAGATACCCCAGAAGCTGTTTTAACGCATTAAAAAAAGTCATTTTTTCAATAGTCTGGGCGGCTACCAGATCGTATTCGTCAATTTTACTCCCCGCTACATGCACCACTACCTTACCCAGAAGCTGGCCTTTTTCTACCGGCGCCTGGACGTCCTCCACCAAAGTAACCTCCTGCTGTACGCTGTCTTTGTCCGCGGCGCGCACAATCACTGACGCCGGCGGCAGGCTCTGGACCTCTACTTGAGTATTGACGCCGCCCCGCACTTTTACCGGCTGCAGTTCCTCCAGCGGCGGCAGCTCAACCCGGGTGTAGTTGGCAAACCCGTAATCCAGCAGGCCCCTGGCGGAGGCGAACCGGTCGTTGCTGGTGGCGCTTCCCAAAGTAACCGCCACTAAGGACATCCCTTTGCGGGTGGCGGTGGCCGCCAGACAGCTTCCCGCTCCATCGGTAGTGCCGGTTTTCAGCCCGGTGCAGCCATCGTAAAAGCGCACCAGTTTGTTGGTGTTGACAAGCTGAGTTTTCCCATCCCGCAGTTCGCTCATCCATACGCTGCTGTATTCTTTAATCAAGTCATGTTTTATTAATTCCCGGGACATAAGCGCGATATCCCTGGCAGTGGAAACATGACCTTCGGCGTCCAGACCGGTGGCATTTTTAAATACGGTATTTTCCATACCAAGTTCCTGCGCCCTGGCGTTCATCATTTCTACAAAAGCTTCCTCGCTGCCTGCAATCAGCTCTCCCAAAGCGACGGACGCGTCGTTGGCGCTGGAAATAGCGGTCGCTTTGATCAGGTCGTCCACCGACATCTGTTCCCCCGGCTCAAACCAGATTTGAGAGCCGCCCATGGAGGCGGCGTGAGGGGAACAGGTCACCAGGTCATTTAGGGTAATCTGATGGTTGTCGATAGCCTCCATCACCAAAAGAAGGGTCATAATTTTTGTGATCGACGCCGGCGGCAGCTGAATATCCGCATCCTTTTCAAACAATATCCTGCCGCTGTCCTGTTCCATCAGGATAGCGGATTTTGCAGGAAGGCTGTCGTCCACCGGCGCCGCCGTCTCCAACGCTGTAAAATCCGGCTCATCCTCCGCCCAAGCGGTGGTAAAACACGTACCCAGCAATATTGCCAGACACAGAATAAACGCTAATACACGTCTGGTCATACCTACACCTCTTCATATTTAAAGATACTATATGTGTATGCCGGGTTTATCCAGAAAATTATTAAGCCATAAAAAAAGACGGACACGGCAAATGCCGTGTCCGTCGAAACCGTTTAAACGAATATTACGCAACTACAAATTTTTTAATCTCATCCATGAATTTATCGCAGTCATCAGAATGGATTTCCACTTTAATGGGTTTGGACAGATCCAAGCTGAAGATGCCCATGATGGATTTTGCGTCTACCGCGTATCTGCCGGAGATCAGATCTACATCAAAATCATACCGGGACACAGTATTTACAAACTCTTTTACGTCGTTAATAGTTTCCAGTTTCATGTTTACAGTTTTCATAATAATGTCCTCCTTTACTAGACATATTGCTTTTTTAATACTTTCACTACAATATTAATATAACAGCGCCGTTTATTTAAGTCAACTGCTAATTGTAATTGTTTTCAAAATTTATTATAATATGTGTAAAATGAAGATTTTACTCATTTTTCTTTGTGCAATTTTCACATGGTTGTTGAATTAATTTTATATGGAGTGTACAATGAGAGTAGCTTTTTTTACCCTAGGGTGCAAGGTAAACCAGTATGAAACTCAAATTTTATCCCAATTATTCGCCGACGACGGATACGACGTGGTCTCCCATACCGAGCCGGCGGATGTTTATATCCTCAACTCCTGTACAGTGACCTCCACCGGAGATAAAAAAACCCGCCAGATGCTCCGTCGTTTTAAATCCCAAAATCCCGGAGCGGTGGTGGCTCTCACCGGCTGTTTTCCCCAGGCGTTTCCCGACGCGGCCGAACGTCTGCCGGAAGCGGATGTGATCACCGGTTCCTCCAATCGGGCCCGCCTGCCGGAAGCGGTGAAAAGGCGCCTCGCCACAGGAGAGCGGGTGATTGATATTTCCCCGCACCAACAAGGGGAGGGATTTGAACACATGTCAATGAAGAAGTTTTCAGAGCGTACCCGCGCTTTCGTCAAAATTGAGGATGGCTGTGAGCGGTACTGTTCTTACTGCATTATCCCTAAAGCCCGGGGGCCGGTGCGCTCCAAACCATTGACTGATCTCAGGGAGGAACTCCATAATCTGGCCCGTGCCTCTTATCAGGAAGTGGTGCTGGTGGGGGTCAATCTTTCCTGCTACGGCGCAGAGCTGGGGATACGCCTGATCGACGCGGTGGAGCTCGCCTGTTCTATCGATGGTATCCAGCGGGTACGTTTAGGGTCGCTGGAACCGGAGCTGCTCAGCGAGGAAGATATCCAGCGTATGGCTGCCCAGCCCAAGGTTTGCCCTCAGTTCCATCTTTCCCTGCAAAGCGGCTGTGATGAAACCCTCAAGCGAATGAACCGTCATTATACCACACGGGAATATGAATCTATTGTACGAAGCCTGCGCAAAAATTTTAAAAACTGCGCGATCACTACGGATATTATGGTTGGGTTTCCCAAGGAAACCGAAGAGGAATTCCAACAGTCCATGGCCTTCGCCAGCAAGATCGCTTTTCCCAAGGTCCATGTATTCGCCTATTCCCCCCGGGAGGGCACCCGGGCGGCGGCAATGCCCGGACAGATATCCAAGGGAGAAAAAGAGGAGCGCAGTGCCCGGATGATTGCCCTGACGCAGGAAGTACGAAAGAATTTTTTACAGTCCCAGGTGGGACAAACTGTCTCCGTGCTGTTTGAAAGGGAGCTGGCTCCCCATGTTTTTGAGGGATATTCGGAAAATTATACCCCTGTTCATCTTTCTTCCCCAGAAGATCTTCACGGCAAAATTTTGCCGGTAAAGATTATATCCGCCCAATCGGATTGGTGTACAGGTCAGTTGATGTGAAAATAAAAGAAAGAGGTAATGAGCGTGAGCGTGTATCGAATTTATGTGGAGAAAAAGCCCCCTTATGCGGTAGAGGCAGCTGGGGTGCTCAGCGATCTGAGAACTGCTTTAATGTTGGAGTGCGTCACCGGCGTGCGGGTGATCAATCGGTATGATGTGGAAAATATCGCCCGGGAGGATTTTGACAACGCCCGGGGGACGATTTTTTCTGAACCACAGGTGGATCTCACCTACGATGAGCTGCCTTCTATTCCCCATGGCCAGCGGATTTTCGCTGTAGAATACCTGCCGGGACAGTTTGACCAGCGGGCGGACAGCTGCGCCCAATGTATTTCTCTTTCTACTGCCAAAGACCAGCCTACTGTGCGTACAGCGAAAATTTTTATTTTGGATGGACAAATCAGCGATGAAACTCTGGAGCAGATTAAACATTATCTCATCAACCCGGTGGAAAGCCGGGAGGCTTCGCTGGAGATGCTCTCTACCCTGCAGACCAATTATACCATTCCCACCACTGTAGAAATCTTGGAAGGGTTTATCCAGTTGGACGATGCCGCTTTGGAAAAATTTGTGTCCGACTATGGCCTTGCCATGGATAAAGACGATATTAAATTCTGTCAAAATTATTTTAAAAAGGAAGAAAAGCGGGATCCTACCATTACAGAAATTCGAATGATTGATACCTATTGGTCGGATCATTGCCGCCATACCACCTTTCTGACCAACATAAAAAATGTAGAGATTGAACCGCCTTACATAAAAGAAAGTTTTCATCATTATCTTTCCCTGCGGGAAAAGCTGTATGCGGGCAAGGACAAGCCCATGACCCTGATGGACCTGGCGGTAATTGGTGCGAAGGCCCTGAAAGCGGAAGGATATTTGCACGATCTGGACGAATCCGAAGAGATCAACGCCTGCTCGGTGAAAATCCCAGTGGATGTCGACGGCCGGGAAGAGCAGTGGCTTTTGATGTTTAAAAATGAAACCCACAATCATCCTACGGAAATTGAACCGTTCGGTGGAGCAGCCACCTGTCTGGGAGGCGCTATCCGCGATCCTCTATCCGGAAGAAGCTATGTCTACCAAGCCATGCGGGTCACTGGCGCGGCAGACCCTACCCTTCCCATCGAGCAAACCATAAAAGGCAAGCTTCCTCAGCGCAAAATCGTCACTACCGCCGCCAACGGCTATTCCTCGTACGGAAACCAAATCGGGCTGGCTACGGGACATGTTGCGGAGGTGTACCATCCTGGTTATGTGGCCAAACGCTTGGAGATTGGCGCGGTATTGGGGGCGGCTCCGGCAGAAAATGTTGTTCGGGAATGCCCGGATCCCGGGGATATTGTTATCCTTCTTGGGGGGCGTACCGGCCGGGATGGCTGCGGCGGCGCCACCGGTTCCTCCAAATCCCATACCCTGCAGAGTTTGGAAAGCTGCGGGGCGGAAGTGCAGAAGGGGAACGCCCCGGTAGAGCGCAAACTGCAAAGACTGTTCCGTAATCCCCAGGTCACCCGGCTGATCCGCCGCTGCAACGACTTCGGCGCGGGGGGGGTATCAGTAGCAATCGGTGAGCTGGCGGACGGCTTGCGGATCAATCTGGACGCGGTTCCCAAAAAATACGACGGACTGGACGGTACGGAACTTGCCATTAGTGAATCCCAGGAGAGGATGGCGGTGGTCGTTTCCCAAAAAAATGCGGAAAAGTTTATCAACTTTGCCCACGAGGAAAATCTGGAAGCTACGGTTGTTGCCCAGGTAACCCAGCAGCCCCGTCTGGTGATGGAATGGAATGGAAAGGAAATTGTCAACCTGTCCCGTACTTTCTTAAATTCCAACGGCGCCGCCAAATATACGGATATCAAAATCACTTCCCCTTCTCCGGCCGTGTCCTGCACGGTGGAGACTTCTTCTGGAGAGCAGCAAAAAATCTGGGAAGAAATGCTCAGCAATTTAAATGTTTGTTCCCAAAAGGGATTGGTAGAGCGTTTTGACGCTACTATCGGAGCAGGAAGCGTATTCATGCCTTACGGAGGAAAAACCCAGCTTTCCCCAGCTCAGGCTATGGCGGCAAAGATCCCGGTTCTGGGAGGCGAAACCACCACCTGTTCCCTGATGGGCTGGGGATTTAACCCGGATGTCTCCCAGCACAGCCCTTACCATGGCGCTATGCTGGCGGTGGTGGAATCCGTAGCAAAAATTGTGGCGGCCGGCGGCAGTTACAAAAAGTGTTGGCTTACCTTCCAGGAATATTTTAAACGCACCAAAAACGACCCGGCCCGCTGGGGTCAGCCTATGGCGGCGCTTTTGGGAGCGCTGGAAGCCCAGCTGCAGCTGAAAATCGCCTCTATCGGCGGGAAAGATTCCATGTCCGGCAGCTTTGAGGACATCGATGTGCCTCCTACTCTGGTATCCTTTGCGGTATCTGTCGCCAAGACGGACAAGGTGGTCTCCACCGAGTTTAAAAAAGCCGGCAGCAAAGTGTATCTTCTGGTCCCGGAATATGACGAAAATTATCTTCCTCGCTTTGACAGCGTTAAGAAAGTCTTTGACGAGATGGAGCGGCTGATTGCTTCCGGCAAGGTAACTGCCTGCTGGACCTTCGGCTACCATCAGATATACGAGGCTGTGGCCAAGATGTGCTTCGGCAACCGGTTAGGGTTTGTGTTTGACGATCTGCCGGCGGCTTTCGGCGTCTCCGGAGAAAAAATGTACGGCGGGTTCCTGTTTGAAACTGAGGAAGAAGTGAAAACTGCCGCCGCTTTGATCGGTCATACGATCCCGGAATATGTAGTAAAATTGGCGGGAGAAACTGTCGATTTAGATGCCGTTCAGTATAAATGGGAAGAAAAATTACAAAAAGTATTCCCATATCTGCTGGAGCCGGAGAAAAAAGAGGTTCCGGTATATTCCTATGAAGCAAAAGAGCGGGTATCGCCTGCCGTAAAATTTTCTAAGCCCCGGGTGCTTATTCCCGTATTCCCCGGGACAAACTGTGAATATGACACCGCCCGGGCGTTTACCCGGGCCGGCGCTGAGGCAAAGGTATTTGTCGTGCGCAATCTGTCTGCTTCGGACATTGCCCAGTCGGTGGATGCCTTTGCCGAACAAATCAAAAAATCTCAGATGATCGCTCTGCCGGGGGGCTTCTCCGGCGGGGACGAGCCGGATGGCTCCGGCAAATTTATCACCGCTTTCCTGCGCAATCCTAAGATTAAAGACGCGGTGCATGAACTGCTGAAAAACCGTGATGGACTGATGTGCGGTATCTGCAATGGTTTCCAGGCGCTGATTAAACTGGGGCTGGTGCCTTATGGCGAGATCCGGGATATGGATGAAACCTGCGCTACTTTGACTTATAATACCATCGGCCGTCACCAGTCCTGTCTGGTACGCACCCGGATTTCTTCCAACCAGTCTCCCTGGCTGATGAATATGCAGGTAGGGGATATCCATACTGTGCCCATTTCCCACGGAGAAGGCCGGTTTGTGGCTCCACAAGCTTTAATTCGCCAGTTGGCAGCCAACGGACAGATCGCTACTCAATATGTAGACTTAGAAGGGACGCCTTCCCTGGATATCCGTTATAATCCCAACAATTCTTTTGATGCAATCGAAGGCATCACCTCTCCGGACGGGCGGGTTTTCGGCAAGATGGCTCACTGCGAGCGCTACGGCGAAGATATCTATCGGAATGTGCAAGGGGCGAAGATCCAAGATATTTTCAAAGGCGCCGTAGATTATTTTACTAAGTAACAAAGCTGGCGGTTGGCATGGCAGAAAAGAAAAAAGGCGCGCCTATAATTCTAATCATCTTCATCGCACTTATTTTTATAGGCGCTTTTAGCTGGCTGGTCTGGCGGTATTATCCTGATATCGCCGGCCTGACCGAGCCGGAGAATATGGCGGCGTTTAAAGAAAAACTTCATTCTTTTGGAGTTTGGGGGATCTTTTTCTTGCTGGGAATACAAATTCTTCAGGTTATTTCCGGTATCATTCCCGCTTTGCCTATTCAGGTGGCGGCAGGCGTCATTTACGGTCCGGTGGGGGGAACCTTCTTATGTATCACCGGTATTTTTATAGGCAGCGCTCTGGTATTTCTAACCGTGAAGAAATTCGGGCAGCCGGTGGTGGACCGAATGTTTCCCAAGGAAAAACAGGAGAAGCTCAGCTTTTTGCATCACGCGGACCGGCTGAATATCATCGTGTTCCTCCTTTATCTGCTCCCGGCTATGCCCAAGGACGTGCTTACCTATCTGGCCGCCCTCACCCCGCTGAATTTGCAGCGGTTTTTGGGGATCACCATCATCGCCCGCATCCCGGTGCTGCTGGGCACCTGTTTTGCGGCCAGCGCAGTGATGCAGGGCAATTATCTAAGCGCGGCCGGGGTGTCTTGTATTTCCGGCGCACTGGGAATAGTGTGTATGGTAAACAGCAAGAAAATTTTAGAAAAACTCAAATCTTTGCGGAAAAAGAAATAAAAAAGACCGTCCGGAGAACCCGGACGGTCTTTTTTATGTATTATTTTAAATTAGCCTTTAAGGGTACAATCTGCTGATAAAGCGCGCGGTACAGGGGCGGTATCACCTTATCCTGATGGTATCTTCCGAAGAACCACTGTTTATATCGTACGCTCCCTGCCACCTCATCCAAGAAAGCGTTGAGATGATTGGTGTGGAAGCTTTCCATATCAAGAAAGCCGCAGATCGTAGCGGAAGCTTCGTGGGTGATAATATAATCCACCACATTCCCCTGTTTATTTAAATTTCCTCGGGCATAGGCCATCTCCTCCTGGGAGGGAAGCTCCTGGGCCCACCAAGTGATTCCCTGCGTGCGGTCATCCACATCCGCAGTTTCCCCGCCGCCGAATACAAATATCGTATCGGATTCGATGGTATAAATCTCTCCCCGCAGCAGCTGCATACATTTGCCGTCCACCTGCCGGGCCTTTCCGCCACAGAAATCTACAACCGGCCGTTGCGCCAGCAAATCCAGATTGTCATGGGTTCCTTCACAAAAAAGCACCTGGTATTTACGCTTTCCCAGCCAGCGTAATATCTTCTGTTCCTTTTTACTGCCGTCCCAAACAAACCCAAAGTCTCCGCACACAATCAATACATCGTTTTTCTTCAGCTTTTTAATCTCTTTGGATTTGAAACGTCCTATATCGCCATGAGTATCTCCGGTAACATAAATCATATTTTTCCCTCTGCAACGTTTTATTTCAGCTGTTTGTCGCCAGTTGGATGGCTCTTTCCAGATCAGCGATCAAATCCTTCGGATCCTCTAGCCCAATGGACAGCCGGACAGTTTCCGGGGTGATTCCCGAGGCGGCCAGCTGTTGGTCTGAAAGCTGGCTGTGAGTGGTAGAGGCCGGATGACTGATCAGAGAGCGCACATCCCCTACATTGGTTACGTGCAGGATCAGCTGCAGGGAATCGATCAGTTTTGCCCCGGTTTCCCTGCCTCCATGCAATCCGAAAGTAAACACGCTGCCCGCTCCTTTGGGACAATATTTTTTTACCCGATCATAGTATTTGCTGGATGGCAGTCCGGGATAATGGACAAACTTAACTTTAGGATTGCTTTCCAGATATTGGGCCACTTCCAATGCGTTATCGCAATGCTTTTGAATACGCAGGGACAGGGTTTCAATCCCCTGCAGAATCATAAACGCATTAAACGGGGAACAGCAGGCTCCCAAATCTCTGAGCATCATGGTACGCAGACGGGTGATGAACCCAGCGTTTCCACAGTCCCTGCCAAAGACTACCCCATGGTAGCTTACGTCCGGCTCGTTATAAAGAGGATACCTTGGATTCCCCAAAAAATTGAAGTTGCCGCTGTCGGTGACAATCCCACACATGGAAGTCCCATGGCCTCCCAAAAATTTCGTAGCGGAATGAATCACTAAATCTGCGCCGTATTCAATGGGTTTGATCAGATACGGGGTGGTAAAGGTGGAATCCGCAATCATTACAATCCCATGTTTATGAGCGATCTGAGCGATCTTTTCAATATCCGCCACATTGGCGTTGGGGTTCCCGATTACCTCTACAAAAAATGCCTTGGTTTTGTCGGTAACCGCCGCTTCCCAAGCATCCAAATCGTCCGGGTCTACAAATTTCACCTTGATTCCAATCCGCTCTAGGGTCACGCCCATCATATTGATCGCTCCGCCGTAAATGCAGATCGAGGAGACAATTTCATCCCCAGCCTGGGCCAGATTTAAAAAGGTATTAAACATCACTGCGTGTCCGGAAGCCATAGCCAGCGCGCCTATTCCTCCGTCCAGCGCGGCCACCCTGCGTTCCAGCGCGTCGACGGTAGGATTGGAAAGACGGGTATAAATATTCCCCGGCTCTTCCAGGCTGAACAGTTTTCTTGCGTGTTCCGCGCTGTTAAAAGTGTAAGCGGTGGTCTGATAGATCGGCAGATCCACAGAATTGGTCACCGGATCCGGTTGAGTACCCGCATGTACCTGCAGCGTATCAAATCCAAATCCTTTATCGACAAAATCCAACATAAATTTCCCTCCGATGATATAAAAAAACATTTGATTTTTGTGAACTTTTTTGTATGGCTCTTTTCTTTTTCGCAGATATTTGGTATACTATACCTAGATTATTTTTAAATTTTTCTAGATGTATTTTGTATATCATAGCACAAATTTTTTTCTACTGCAATGAAAGTTTTTGCTTTTATTCTATTGTCCAAATCCTGCCGCCGGACAATAGTTCGCTTCCCGTATCGGCAACGGAGAATGGCTCGGTTTATATGAAACGACTACTATCTGCGTTTTTAACGTTGATTATATTGTGCTCTTTTGTTTCTCTGCCGGTGTCGGCGATTAATCACGCTCCGCCGCCTTTTGCGGATACTTTGAACTCCAAAGCTATCTATATGGTCAATACTGATTCTGGAGAAGTGGTGTATGAAAAAGATTCCCAAGGCAAGATGTACCCCGCTTCCCTGACCAAGATTATGACCTGTATCCTGGCCTTGGAAATGGTGGATGATCTGGACAACGAAACCACCTCTTTAAAGACATATATCCAGGAGTACCTCTATAACCTGCGGGTCAACGGCGGGGTGGATGTGCAGACCGGCGGTATCTATCTTAATGAAACCTTATGTATTCGGGACCTGCTGTACGCTATGATGCTTCAGTCCGCCAATGAAGCGGCCATGATGGTAGCGGATTATATTGGCGACGGTTCTATTGAATACTTTTGTGAGCTGATGAACGCCAAGGCGAAGGAGATCGGCGCGAAAAACACCAATTTTTCCAACCCTTCCGGGCTGTACGACAGCAACAACTATTCCACCGCCTATGATATGGCTAAGATTGCAGAATACGCTATGCAGAATCCGGAATTTGTAGAAATCGTCACCACCCAGGTCTATACCTCCCAGCCAACAAACAAGCAGGAAAACGGAATCCAGTGGGTTTCTACCAACCGGATGCAGAACCCAGGGAATACGGAGTATTATTACGACGGGCTGCAGGGGATAAAAACTGGTACTCTGGAAGAATCCGGAAGCAACTTTATTTCTACCGCTACCCGGGACGGCTACACCTATCTGCTGGTGGTGATGGGCGCTCCCTTGGAGGATGATACCGGCGCCACTTATGCGAAAAATCTGGCCTTTGTGGATACTAAGTATCTATATGACTGGGCATTTGAAAATTTCCGGGTAAAGACGTTGATGGACGTAGGGGATCCTATCGCGGAGGTCCCGGTAAGGCTGAACTGGGACAAGGATCATGTGCAGCTTCTGGCGTCGGAAAAATACCAGGCCCTGGTGCATAACGAAGTTACCAGCGACAGCGTTCAAACCATTCCTGAGCTTCCAGACCATGTAGACGCTCCCATTGAAAAGGGGGAGGAAATTGGCTATGTGAAGCTGATGCTGGAAGGACAGGAGATCGGGCGGGTGGCTTTGGTCGCCGGAGAAAACATAGAGCAAAGCAAGGCTCTGTATTATATGGATAAGGTAAAATCTTTCTTTAATACCTTCTTATTTAAATTCGTATTTGTGTTTGTTCTGGTAATTATTGTCCTGTATATCGCCTTGATGGTGGTTCGAAACCACAACAAACGCAGATATCAGTCCCGGCGGCGTAAACCACCTACAAAATTATAATTATAAAAAGAGGAAGGTTCCATGGCTTGCCATGGAACCTTTTTGGTGCTTGGGGCACTTTATCAAATTGGAGTAATACGCAGATATTTAATCTTCCCGTTCTCATCTTCCTGTTCTAAGGTAGCGGTAACCGGGATCACTGTGCGGCCATAGTGGATAAAATACTCAACCGTATCTTTTCCCTTATATTCTACATTTCTGATTTTAAACGGGCCGCCGTTAAACCCAAATTTATGATGGAACATCATCTCAATCGCCATACGGCCTTCCAGATGCATAGTATCCATCTTGGCCTTTCCAAGGGAAGAATCGTGGAGTACGCCGTATTCGTCGAACAGTTCCGCCAATCCCACGTTGTCCCCGATTTCCATACAATGAATATATTTTTCCAACAGAGTCATTTTCTTTTCCTCCTTCCAGTTTAAAATCTCTCCGAGCGAAGCAGGGCGTCAATGCCCCCATCAATATATAAGACAACCCCGTTAATTCCGCTGGCCTGAGGGGAGGATAAAAATACAATTCCGTTGGCGATCTCCTGGGCGTCTAAAAATTCATTTCTCCCATACCTTGTCGGGATGGGAATCAAGAGGGCGGCTTCTTTTTGCTTTTCGGTCATATTCTGGGTCATAGGGGTAGAAGTATTCCCAGGGGCTACCACGTTAATACGCAGGCCGTCCGCCGCCCAGGAAGGGGAAATTCTTCTGACCCACCGGGCAAGGGCATGTTTGGAGGCCCGATAGCAGGCCGGCGCATACTCCTGGGGGATATCCTTGGCAACCTCCGTCGCTTTTGCCTCATCCATTACATCTGTCAGCATATCCACCAAATCCATCGGCAAATCTTCTTGGGTAATCGAGTTGGAGGAGGTTGCCACACAGCATCCGCCCTTTTTACGAAGCAATGCACGCACGCCTTCCGCCATCTCCACTCCGGCAAAAAAGTTCAAAGAAAAAATCAGGGATGGCGGCACTGTAGGCCCTACTCCAGCGTTGCAAAGGATACCGTCAATCCCTTCCGGATACCTATGGTATATCTGCGCAAGCGCCTGCAGCCTTCCCTCTTTTTGGGACAGATCGGCACAGAAGTCTCCTCCCCGGTAGTCAATATTAAACACTTCGTGCCCTTGGTTGAGTAGCGTGAGCCTGGTGGCGGCCCCAATGCCTGTCGTTCCTCCGGTTATTACGTAAACTCCCATGTCTTTCCTCCCGTTTTGTAATTTTAAAAATTAAATCTTGCAAATATTAAATTTCGGCCGATTTGTCGATACTCTATCACAGAAAATTTATTTTGTCAAATAATCTATTTTTTAACAATTAATTTGTGCATATTGATTATTTTTTGACAAATTTACGTAAATAGGCATAGCTTCTAGCGTTTAAGTCCTTTTTCACTCCAGAAATTTTTCTTGTACATTTTATCGATTTAATGATTTTATTCACAAAAATAAATGAATTTTAAAAAATCAAATCCTTCATTTTTACATTAAACCTCCCGATTTTGCAGCCGGAGTACGAAACCTTTCGTCAAATCCAACAAAAAAAGCCTTTCCCAAAAGGGAAAGGCTTTTTAAGGTAAAATCTTATTTCAGTTCTACGCTGGCGCCAGCATCTTCCAATTTCTTTTTGATGTCTTCCGCATCCGCTTTGGAGACGCCTTCTTTAATCGGTTTCGGAGCATTGTCAACCAGATCTTTCGCTTCTTTCAGGCCCAGACCAGTGATTTCTTTCACCAGTTTGATTACGCCCATTTTGGAAGCGCCAGCGCTGGTCAAAACAACGTCAAATTCAGATTTTTCTTCCGCGGCAGGAGCAGCAGCACCCGCAGCAGCAGCAACCATTACAGGAGCAGCGGCAGAAACACCGAATTCCTCCTCGATCGCTTTTACAAGCTCATTGAGTTCAAGCACAGTCAGAGCTTTGATATCTTCTACAAATTTTAAGATTTTCTCAGAAGCCATTATAAATTACCTCCTATGTTTTAATTCAATATGGGGCTGTTATTCTTCAGCCGCAGGTGCAGCCTCTTCAGCCGCGGGAGCAGCCTCTTCGGCTGCAGGTGCAGCTTCCTCAGCCGCGGGAGCGGTTTCCTCACCAGAACCTTCTTTTTCAGCAATTGCGTTAAGAGCAATAGCAAGGCCTTTGACATTGCCCAAAAGTACGCTGAGCAGCTGTGCGAGCAGTTGATCTCTGCTTGGCAGTTTCCCCAGCTCGGTCACTTTGGCAGCATCGATAACGCCGCCGTCAACAAACCCTGCTTTTACAACAAATTTTCCTTTGGATGCATCCGCATACTTGGTAAGAACTTTTGCCGCTGCAACCGGATCTTCCGCGCTGACCGCCAGAGCAGTCGTCCCTTCCAAGGAAGGAATCAGCTCATCATATCCCAGTTCTTTCGCAGCGAACCGGAGCATAGTATTTTTTACAACCGCGTACTCTACGCCCGCTTCTCTCAGTTCTTTTCTCAGCTTGGTATCATCCGCAACGCTAATGCCCTTGTAGTCAACCAGAACACCAGCAACAGCGCCTCTGAGCTTTTCAGTCAGTTCTCGCACCGCCTGTTTTTTCTGCAATAAAATCTTTTCGCTTGGCAACAAATTCACCTCCCGATTTTAAACAAATATACTAAAAAAGCCCTTCCTGCTTCTACCGCAGAAAGAGCATACAAAACCGCTGGAAACCTTCCAGCCATCTTCTATGGAGTCTTTCCTCGGCAGGCAGGGTAACCCTTTTACGTCTAATAAGACACCTGCTGTCTTAGGATGACAGCTTTATTATAATACCATAACCTCTAAGCCTTGTCAATGGCAAAATGGCGGTTTTCCCTCCGCCAGACAGGCGGAGGGAAAATTATTTCCATTACATAAATTTGCTTGGATTAATCTTAATTCCAGGTCCCATGGTGGTTGCAACAACACAAGACTTTACGTACTGGCCTTTTGCCGCAGCAGGTTTCGCTTTTACAATAGCGCTCATCAGGGTTTCAAAATTCTGCTGGAGCTTCTCTGCGCCAAAGGATACTTTTCCAATGGGGCAGTGAATGATATTGGTTTTATCCAGACGATATTCAATCTTACCGGCCTTCGCCTCGGTAACCGCTTTGGCCACGTCAGGAGTAACCGTACCGGCTTTGGGGTTTGGCATCAAGCCACGGGGTCCCAAAATTTTACCCAAACGACCAACAACGCCCATCATGTCAGGGGAAGCGATTACAACGTCAAAATCCATAAAGTTTTCTTTCTGGATTTTCTCCATCAAATCTTCCGCGCCTACATAATCCGCGCCGGCATCCTGGGCAGCCTGTACATTATCGCCTTTCGCAAATACAGCTACGCGAACTTTTTTACCGGTTCCGTTGGGAAGTACCACCGCGCCGCGCACCTGCTGGTCCGCATGACGGGAGTCAACGCCCAAACGGACATGAACCTCTACCGTCTCGTCAAATTTTGCTTTGCCGGTTTTGGTGCAAAGCTCCATTGCTTCTGTTGTATCATACAGCTTCAAAGCTTCCAGGAGCTTTGCGCTGTCAGAATATTTTTTACCGTGTTTCATCTAATCTTCTCCTCCTTAGAGTGGTAATTAACGGATTTTTCCTCCCACCCGGGGAGCATCAGTCTACAACCTCTACGCCCATGCTTCTGCAGGTACCGGCAATCATGCTGATCGCGGTATCAATGTTAGCGGCGTTGAGGTCAGGCATTTTCTGCTCCGCAATTTTTTGAAGCTGTTCTCTGGTGATCTTTCCAACTTTGGTTTTGTTGGGCACACCAGAACCGCTCTGCAGTCCGATCGCTTTTTTGATCAGTACCGCGGCTGGTGGAGTCTTTGTGATAAAGCTGAAGGAACGGTCTGCATAAACTGTAATAACAACAGGGATAATCAGCCCCGCGTCATTTTTTGTACGCTCGTTGAAGTCCTTCGTAAACGCCATAATATTAACACCGTGCTGACCTAAGGCAGGTCCAACCGGTGGTGCAGGTGTTGCTTTGCCTGCAGGGATTTGCAGCTTAATATAGCCTACAACCTTTTGAGCCATGTTTAAAGCACCTCCAAAATTAGTGGTAAATTTCGAAACAGCAGAGCTGTTTCTCCCACAAGCTGGCCGGTCTGCCAGCTCATATATGCCGGAATCTCACCGGCGCCTCAAAAAAAGATTAATCCAAAGGTTCTATCTGGTCAAGCTCAAGCTCTACCGGGACATCCTTACCCATCATGGATACGGTAACGCGGACCACACTGTTTTGCAGGTCGATCTCGTCCACCACGCCGATGAAGCCTTCCAGATATCCGTCGTTGACCTTGACAGAATCGCCCACGGCGAAGTTAACTTCAATATTTTTGGTCTCCACGCCCAAGCGCTGCACTTCCTCTTCGGTCAGCGGCACCGGCTTGGAACCAGGCCCAACAAAACCAGTGACCCCGCGGATATTGCGCACAACATACCAGGAGTCGTCGGTCATAATCATCTTCACAAGCACATAGCCCGGGAAAATTTTACGTTCAACCTCGCATTTTTTGTTGTCCTTTATCTCCGTAACCGTTTGAGTGGGTACCTTTACCTCACCGAACAAATCGTGGAGTTTTCGGTTTTCAACCGCTTTTTCAATGTTTGTGGCAACTTTATTCTCATAACCGGAATAAGTGTGAACCACATACCATTTCATAGAGTCTGGCATGAATTATTCCTCCCACTCAAAAAGATAAGCCCATCGTGTTTTCATTTAAATAAGGTTAAATGAAGTTCACAAACAACCTTACCAAGGTGGAAGCAACAATGTCAAGACAGCCCACAACCACAGCGGCGATTACCATAACGACCAAAACGATAATGGTGTTGTTGATAATCTGGCTCCTGGTGGGCCAGACAATTTTCTTGGTCTCGCCCTTTATGTCGCGAAAGAAGCGTTTGACCCTTGCGATGAAACCGGGTTTCTTCTGAACCGCATCTGCCATTATTCGTACCCGCCTTTCACCTTACTTTGTTTCTTTGTGAAGAGTGTGTTTCCTGCAGAAACGACAATACTTGTTCATTTCGAGTCTGTCAGGATCATTCTTCTTATTTTTCTTTGTGTTGTAGTTACGCTGTTTGCACTCTGTACACGCTAGAGTAATTTTTACTCTCATAATATCGGCACCTCCTGATTTACCGGAATTTTTTGCCTCCCTCGTAAAGGAAACACTTGTTTTTGGACATAAAAAAATAACCCTTTTAGAGGTATCATTACTATATCACATGCAAGGCCCGTCCGTCAAGGGCTTTTTGGGAATTTTCTTTTAGATTTCCGCAGGGGGAGAGTTTACTTTTCGTTCACGATTTTTCTCTATTTCATAATTGCGTACTATTTTATATTGTGATAGAATATAGATTGAATTATTATGGACTATTATACGTATAAATAATAGGGTTTCCAAGGAAAATTTAAAATTGGATGCGAGGTTGTTTTCGTGAGCAAAAAAACCGTAGCCGTTCTCTTCGGCTCTATTTCCAGTGAACATGAGGTTTCCCTGCTTTCCGCCACGTCGGTAATCAATCATATTCCCCGAGATAAATACGATGTTCTTATGATCGGAATCACCAAAGACGGCCGCTGGCTTTATTATACCGGCGATGTCTCTCTTATAAAAGACGGCTCCTGGGAAACCAGCGGCTGTACGTCTCCGGCTATCCTCAGCCCTGACCGCGGGACCAAAGGCATCGCCCAAGTAACCCAGGCGGGTATTTGTCATATTCCGGTGGACGTGGTGTTCCCGGTGCTGCACGGAGAACACGGAGAGGACGGCACCATTCAGGGATTATTTGAGATGGCGGGCATCCCTTACGTTGGCTGCCATGTGCTGTCCAGCGCCGCCTGCATGGACAAGGAAGTAACCCATATCCTGCTGGAAAACGCCGGTATCCCTATGGCGCCTTACGCGGTATTTTGTCTGGGGGATCTGAAGCGATTTGAGGAGATTGAAAAACATCTGGCCCAAAAACTGGGGTATCCCATGTTCGTAAAACCGGCCAATACTGGCTCTTCTGTAGGGGTTAGCAAGGCAAAAGACAAGGCGGATCTTCTGAAAGCGGTGAAGCTGGGACTCCAATACGACCGGAAGCTTATAGTGGAAAGCACTATTGTAGGCGATGAGGTGGAGTGCGCGGTGCTGGGCAACGAACAGCCTATCGCCTCCAGCGTGCTGGGAGAGATTGTGCCCCACCATGAATTTTATGATTACGAAGGAAAATATTTGGACGACTCCACTGACTTATATATTCCGGCCCGTATCCCGGAGGAGACCACTCAAAAAATTCGTGAAACCGCGGTGAAAGCTTTCCAGGTGATGGGGTGCGGCGGTCTTGCCCGGATTGATTTTTTTGCCTGCAAGGACGGAAAGATTATTTTAAATGAACTGAATACGATTCCAGGCTTTACTTCTATCTCCATGTATCCCAAGCTGTTTGAAGCCTCTGGAATATCTTATCCTGATTTGATCGACCGGCTGATTACGCTGGCCCTCCATTATCCAGAAGATTAAGCGCATTATTATATTAAAAGGAAAGGGGTATCCCATGGACAACAGAGCAATCGGTGTTTTCGATTCCGGATTGGGCGGTCTTACCACAGTAAAAGAGCTGCGCCGTCTGCTCCCTTATGAAAACATTGTGTATCTAGGCGATACCGGCCGTGTGCCTTATGGCACCCGGGGACGGGAGACCATTCAGAAGTACGCCATGCAGGATATGGCCTTTCTGCAAAGCCATAATGTAAAAATGATCATTGCCGCCTGCGGTACCGCAAGCTCGGCGATTACCAGTGAGATGACTTCCCATCTCGGCGTCCCTTTCTCTGGTGTCGTTCTTCCCGCCGCCCAGGCCGCCTGCGCTTCTTCCATCAGCGGACGAATTGGCGTGATCGGCACCACCGCTACCGTGCGCTCCGGCGCTTACGGCAGAGCTGTTCGGGGAATCAATCCTGACGCCAGGGTATTTGGCAGCGCCTGCCCCTTGTTTGTCCCTTTGGTGGAAAACGGTTTTATCCAGCCGGACAACGAGATTACCATCAAGGTGGCCCGGATATATCTGGAACCAATTATTAAGTTTGAAACGGATACCCTGATTTTAGGCTGCACCCATTACCCTATTATTTACGATATTCTCAACCAGCTTTTGGACTATAAAGTAACTCTGATCGACCCCGGCAAGGAAGTTGCCCGCTGGGCCCACAGCTATCTGATCAGCGAAGATATGCTGTCCTCTTCCCAGCAGAAGGGCGGATGCGAGTTTTTTGTCACAGACGCACCAGACAGCTTTTCTTCCACGGCGGATATCTTCCTTGGGGAACATGTGGATTCCCAAGTGACACAGATTGATCTGGAAGCAATATAACAATAACCGCACCGCATGGTTTCGCGTCTGAACGCGGTTCGGGAGGGGTTTTGCTTTTTTGCGAAACCGCAAGGAGCTTTTATCGGCCCGCGTCCAAAAATGCAAAGCGTTTTCCCCGCCGTTGGCGGGCGCAAATCTGCGATTTGCGGGGCGCGGCTGTACGCTATAAAAAATGTCCGTCTGTGCCTGGGAATTTTGGCAGAGACGATAAAGGAGACCACAGTATGAAAAAGGACGTGCTTATTGAAATTAAAGGGATCTATACCCAGGATGATGAAACGGATGAAGTGGAGCTGTTGACCACTGGCTCTTATTATAAACGAGGCGGGGACTATTTTATCGCTTATGACGAATCCGAGGTCACCGGCTTTGAAGGTTCCCGTACGGTGCTTCGGGTGGAAGCAGACCGCAAAGTGACCTTGTCCCGCAGCGGCGCTGCCAAAGCCCAGTTAATTATCGAGCGGGGAGTTCGCCACCAGTGTCATTATGACACCGGCTACGGCCCCATGATGATCGGGGTTTCCGGAGACAAGGTGGTTTCCTCTTTAAACGACAATGGAGGAGATTTGGAATTTCGATATTCTTTGGACATCAACACTCTGCTCGCCAGCGAAAATCAGGTGTTTGTCAATGTAAAAGAACAGCCCCAATAAGATTGTTTGCAGAGAAATGAAAATAAAGGACGTGTATGTTTAAAATGACCAATCCTGTATTAGACGCGAAAAATGCGCTCAACACATTGATTTCTGACGCTTTGCACAAAGCCATGGAAAACGGGGCGCTGCCCAAGACTGATGATCTGCCCGCTTATGTGGTGGAAATTCCGGGGGATACTTCCCATGGGGATTACGCTTCCAATGTGGCCATGGCCTGCGCCCGGACGTTTAAATGCGCTCCCCGCATGGTCGCTCAAGCGATTATAGAAAATATTTCTTTGGATGGGACGTATTTCGATCGCATGGAGATCGCCGGTCCCGGATTTTTAAATTTCTTTGCAGGCAAGCGATGGTTTTCCCAGGTGGTGGACACGGTGCGAAAAGAAGGAGCGGATTACGGCCGCACTGACTTTGGCAAAAAAGAAAAAGTGATGGTGGAGTTTGTTTCCGCCAATCCCACCGGCCCTATGCATATGGGAAACGCCCGCGGCGGCGCCATCGGCGACTGTCTGGCGGCGGCGCTGGACTGGTCCGGCCATGACGTTACCCGGGAATTTTATGTAAACGATGCGGGCAACCAGGTGGCTAAATTCGGACTTTCTCTGGAAGCCCGTTATCTTCAGATTTATAAAGGTGAGGACGCGGTACCCTTCCCTGAGGACGGTTACCATGGGGATGATATTAAGGTACGCGCGCAGGAATATGCCGATCAGTACGGGGAAAAACTTCTTGAGGCAGACCCTCAGGTCCGCCGGCAGGAATTGACTGATTTTGCCCTGCCCAGGAATATCGACAAGCTGCGCACCGATCTGGAGCGGTATCGGATTACCTATGACGTATGGTTCAGGGAAAGCACCCTGCATCACGGAGCGATTGATGAAGCGATCCAAACGCTCACGCAGCGCGGGCTCACCTATGAGAAAGACGACGCTCTGTGGTACAAGGCCACTCAGTTCGGCGCGGAAAAAGACGAAGTTTTAGTTCGCGGAAACCATTATCCCACCTATTTCGCGGCGGATATCGCCTATCACTACAATAAATTTGCCGTCCGGCATTTTGACCGGGTGATCAATATCTGGGGCGCGGATCATCACGGCCATGTGGCCCGGCTCAAGGGCGCTATGGACGCCATCGGTCTGGACGGTGGGAAGCTGGATATTATTTTAATGCAGTTGGTGCGCCTAACCCGGGATGGACAGCTGGTAAAAATGTCAAAACGTACCGGAAAGGCCATCTCGTTAACCGATTTAATCGACGACGTGCCGGTAGATGCGGCCCGTTTCTTCTTTAATATGCGGGAACCAAATTCTACTCTGGATTTTGATTTGGACCTGGCGGTGGAACAGACCTCCCAAAATCCGGTATACTATGTTCAGTATGCCCATGCCCGGATCTGCAGCATCCTTCGTAATTTGGCTCAAGAAGGCGTCTCCCCCAGAGACTGCACTTTGGAGGAGTTGGATCGGATGGAGACGCTGGAGGAAAAAGAGATGATCCGCTGTCTTTCCCGGTTCCCTCAGGAGATTGTGGAGGCTGCGAAAAATTACGACCCCGCCCGGCTGACCCATTATGCTATCGACGTGGCCACTGTATTTCACAAGTTTTATAACGCCTGCCGGGTAAAAACAGAGGATGAGTCTTTAATGCAGGCAAGGTTAAATTTGTGCCTTGGGGTAAAGCAGGTAATTTGCAATGTGCTGTCCTTACTGAAGATCAGCGCTCCGGAATCTATGTAATAAAATATCCAAAAAGGAAAGAATGGTGATAAATAAATGAGCCTTACCGACTGCGACCGAAGTAGCTTTTCCCTTCCGCTTTTGCTGGACGGAGCCACCGGCACCCGATATATGGCCGCCGGGATGCCCAGCGGTATATGTGTGGAAAAATGGGCCTGCGAGCACCCGGAGGTAGTGCGCCGCGTAATCTCGTCCTATGTACAGGCAGGTTCGGATATTGTGTATGCCCCTACTTTCTTGGCCAACGCTGGAAATTTGAAAAACTATGGGCTAAGCGAGCAGGTAGTCCAGCTCAACACAGAGATTATTGGCTTCGCTAAACAGGCAGTAGGGAGCCATCCGGTAAAAATTGCCGGGGATATGTCCACCACCGGACTGATATGCGAACCTTTTGGAGACACGGAATTTCTCCATTTAATCGGAATTTATGCGGAGCAGGCCATGGCTTTGAAAGAGGCTGGAGCGGATCTGCTGGCGATTGAAACCATGTCCTCCCTTGCCGAATGCCGGGCGGCGGTCATCGCTTCCCGTCAGACGGGACTTCCCATCTTTGTAACTATCACCGTAGACAAGGCGGGGCGTACCTTATGGGGAGACGACGTATTGGTCTGTCTGGTGGTTTTGCAGGGGATGGGAATCAGCGCTTTCGGGCTTAACTGTTCCGAGGGGCCGCAGGATATGCTTCCTTTGTTTGAGCGGATTTCTCCTTATGCCAAAGTTCCTTTGATTGCTAAGCCCAACGCTGGCAATCCCCCCCTTACCCCGGTGCAGTTCAGCCAGAAATGCCGGGAACTGATGCAAAAAGGAGTTTCTATTATCGGGGGCTGCTGCGGTACGGACGAACAATATATCAAAGCGCTTCGCCACATGATCAATTCCTTTGATATTGAACAGATAAAAATCCAGCCGGCGGACGTTGATATTTTGGCCGCGGGCAGGGAACTCTATTATTTGGACGACGATTTGGAATATTCCCAGCCGGTCACTTGTTCTGTGGATATGGCAGACGCACTGCTGGACGCCTGCGAAGAAAGCTGCGATGCGGTGCTAGTTCATTTGGATACGCCGGACGACGGTTATCAGTTTTCACTGAACGCCCATATGGTGGATATGCCGGTGGCCTTCGAATCTGAATCTCTGGAGGCGTTGGACAACGCTTTGCTTCACTTTAACGGAAAGGCTCTGGTAACCAGTACCTATTGCCAGCTGGATCGGGAAGAAATCCAGCCGGTAGCAAAAAAATATGGGGCGGTCGTCCTGTAATTGAAATCAAAGGAGTGGCAATCGTATGGACTTAACTTCATTATTTAAACTATCTTACGGCTTGTATATTGTATCCTCCACAGATGGAGAGAAGCACGGGGGATGTATTGTAAATACGGTAACTCAGGTCACTGCAGAACCGGTAAAGCTCGTTGTAGCGGTGCATAAGGACAACGTAACTACCTCCATGATTGAAAAATCCGGAAAGTTCTGTGTTTGTGTCTTAAACGAAACCGCTCCTATGGAGCTGATCGGCCGGTTTGGTTTTAAAACTTCTAGGGATATAGATAAGTTTGATGGAATTGAATATAAAGTGGACAAAAACGGGCTGTATTATCCGGCCCAGGAGGTTGCCGCGGTAGTTTCCTGCAACGTGCTGGAAAAAGTGGATCTTGGCACCCATATACTGTTTGTGGCCCAAGCCTGCGACGCTTTCACAGTCAATGACCAACCTGTATTGACCTACGCTTATTATCACAGCGTTAAAAAGGGCCGCACTCCTCCTAAAGCATCTTCTTACCAGAAGCCTCAGAAAAAGTCCGGCTTTAAATGTACGGTCTGCGGATATATCTATGAAGGGGATACCCTTCCTGAAGATTATGTGTGCCCTGTTTGCGGGGTTGCTGCCAACATGTTCGAAAAGCTATAAATAATCAGCCCCGGAAGCCTTGGCTTCCGGGGCTGATTATTTATACTTTCAGTTTGTCGGCAGTATACCGCTTGATAGAGGCGTCGTTCCAGGTAATTTCCAGGCCCGCGGCATATTCATCCAGCTTAGCCTGAAACTCATCGGATTTCATAATGCTCAGCAGGGCGGTTTTTCTTGCTTCGAAATCTGCAGGGTCTTCATCGGTCTGATAGCGCATCACCAGATAAATATTATCCTGCGTCTCAATCTTGACCGGCTCGCCTATGGGAGCTGCGAATATCTGATCTACCACTTCCTTGGCATAGGTAGTGCTGCTCTTGGCAAGGAAGCTGAAAGAAGATCCTTTCTCCGGCTTTGTCACGCTGTCCGGGTCGGAAGAAGATTCCTTCTTCGCCTCATACAGCAGCTCTTCCATATCCCCGCCTTCTTTGGCCAGGTTATAGTATTTGTCCACCAAGTCCCTGGTTTTCTGCAGCGTCTCCTCAGGCAGAGGATTGCCTTCGCTGTCCTTTAAGTTGAGAGGCATGATAATAATCTTCGCATAGTCCTCTACAAACTTGGCCTTCAGTTCTGCTTCCGGAACCTCTTGTGTTCCGCCTTCGCCGTAGATAGCCTGGAAAATAACGGACTTTTTCTCGTCGTTGGCAATGCTCTTGGTATAGGAATCTTTGGAAATACCATTGTCAAGGTAGGCCGTTTCCAGCATGCTCCAGTAGTAGTCTACCACCTGCGACATATTCATCTGCTGTTCTTCTGTAAGGGACAGCCCCATTTCATCAAACATCTTTTCCACAGCCAGATACTGGCTTACGGATTTTTTCGCATCCTCCGTGATCTTATCCGCTACGGTAACGCCATCAATCTGCTCTTTTAAAGGGTCCTTCGCTTCCTGATCCACTTGGGAAACAGCTCCATAATAAGCAGTGATCATCCGTTCAATATAAAGCCCCGCCGGAACGGTCAATTCCCCGGATTTTGCCGCCCAGGTGGTATCCTGGCCCGCGCAGGCCGCCAAAGAAAGGGAGAGTATAAGAGCCAGCGCCAAAGCTAGGGTTTTTTTAACAATCTTCATTTTTATCGTCCTCCTGAAAAGGGTAGTTTACAATCATACCAAAGTATTTTACCACAGCTTATGGGAAAAGTCTATATGAAAATGTAAACAAACCGCCGCTTACTGCTGCGGTTTCATTGCCGCCAATGTTTCCCGAATGGTATCTATCGGTTGGGTTCCTTCTGGAATTTTTACAGAAATATACGGTTTTATTCCGACATTTACCATCACCCTGCCGCGAAGTTTGGCAGCGGCGGCGGCCGCTTTTTCCATATCCATAGTTTCTGGATAGAAAAGGATTTTATCCCCTCTTTGAGAGATTTCTTTCATTCCCATAAGGGCGGCGGTATTCCGCACCAGCGCCACATCCACCAGGCCTTTCACCGCTTCCGGCGGATCTCCAAACCGATCGATCAACTCGTCAATAATATCCATCGCGTCCTCATCATCAGCAATTCCAGCGATTTTTTTATAAATATCAATCCGTTGGGCAAGGTTTTCAATATACTCTTCCGGAATATGTGCCCCTACCCGGATATCTACCATACATTCCGCCGCAAGCTGAGGGGTTTCCCCTTTCTGCTGCGCCACCGCTTCCGATAGCATCCTTAGATACATATCGTAACCAACCGCTTCCATATGTCCATGCTGCTGTGCGCCCAAAATATTGCCTGCTCCGCGGATTTCTAAATCCCGCATCGCAATACGGAACCCAGAACCGAAAGAAGTAAACTCCCTGATCGCCGCCAATCGTTTGGAAGCAACATCCGAAAGCTGTTTGTCCCGGCGAAAGGTAAGGTACGCAAATGCCCGGCGGGTGCTTCTTCCTACCCTTCCCCGAATCTGATACAGCTGGGACAGGCCCATCCGATCCGCATCTTCAATAATCAGGGTGTTGCAGTTAGGCACATCCACCCCGGTTTCAATAATGGTGGTGCATACCAAAATATCGATCTCATGGTCCAACAGGCGCTGCCATACCCCGGAGAGCTGTTCCTCACTCATCTTGCCGTGGGCGGCGACAATCCGCGCCTGCGGCAAGAGCTGCTGCAGCTTGTACGCGCAGCCGTCAATGCTTTCCACTCGGTTGTGCAGATAAAACGCCTGTCCTCCCCGGCGAAGCTCTCTTTGAAGAGCCTGGGCGATCACTCCCCAGTCATGCTCGATCACATAGGTCTGTACCGGATGCCTGTCCTGAGGGGCCTCCTCAATAATAGACATGTCCCGAATACCGGACATGGCCATATTCAACGTCCTGGGGATAGGCGTCGCCGAGAGGGTCAGCACATCCACCGTACTGCGCAGTTCCTTAAATTTTTCTTTGTGGCGCACGCCAAACCTCTGTTCCTCATCGATAACGCACAGGCCCAAGTCTTTAAACTGCACGTCGTTTTGCACCAGCCGGTGGGTACCGATAATAATATCAATTCCTCCGCGGCGAAGCTCTTTGATAATCTCTTTTTGTTCTTTGGCGCTGCGGAACCGGGAAAGCAGCTCCACATTGATTGGGAATCCCTCCATACGGGCCTGGATGGTCTGAAAATGCTGCCAGGCCAAAATGGTGGTGGGTACTAGGATGGCGCATTGTTTGTTGTCCATCACACATTTGAAAGCCGCCCGCACCGCTACCTCTGTCTTGCCAAAACCTACGTCCCCGCACAAAAGCCGGTCCATGGGAACGGTGCTTTCCATATCCCCTTTGATCTCCTGGATGCACCGAAGCTGATCCTCCGTCTCCTCATAAGCAAACCGCCGCTCAAAGTCGTTCTGCCAATCGCTGTCCGGCGAAAAGGCAAATCCTTTCACCTGCATCCGTTTAGCGTACAGCTCAATCAGCTCCTTGGCCATATCCTGAACAGCCTTTTTTACCCGCTGGCGGGTTTTTTGCCATTCGATGGAGTTAAGCTTATTTAATTTGACGGCCGCATCCTCCCGGCCCCCGATATATTTACTCACCAAATCCAGCTGGGTTACCGGAACAAACAAGGTATCCGTCCCAGCGTAGCGAATTTTAATATAATCTTTGGTAATCCCCTGGATATCCCGTTTGACAATCCCTTCAAACACCCCGATCCCATGGGAAACATGAACCACATAATCCCCTGGAGTCAAATCGCTGATATCCTTGAGTTTTTTTCCTTCCTTTGAACGCCTTTTCTTCTGGGTAACGCCGGCGCCCGACTTGGCATGGGAGATCACCGCCAGCTTAATTCCCGGATACTCCACTCCGGCGCTGATGGAAGAACCGATCACATATACCGCGCCCGGCGTCAGTCCTCCCACGTCATCCACCCAGGAAGCAGGGATTTTTTCCCGGCGCAGATCCCCTGCCAGCGCGTCGGCTGAACGTTCGGTACCGGCGAACACTACCACGCAATACCCCTGCTCCAAGTAGTTCTGGACGTCCTCCTTAAGCAAGGAAAACTCACCGCCCCAGGAAGAAAGCTGGATCGCGTTTACATTGATCATTTCTTTAAGCGGAATATCCCCCACCGAACGGACAAAGGTATCCATAAGTACCGAATTGGAAGAAGCCGCATGCCTTTGCAGATCTACAAAATCCTCGCTGTATTTATCGCAGCCTTTAAACAAAACTCCCTCTTCCAGCAGGATTTTAATATCTTCGTTCTCCTGGACCTGAAGATTTTTCAGCACTTCCCGGCAGTTGGCCGTGTCGCAGAGATACAGCACATCCTCAGGCATATAATCATAGATAGTCGCCGGGCTGGGATAAATCAGCGGCAAAAACCGATCCAAGCTGTCGGGCATGAGACCGCTCTCAATCCGGGCAATCTCCTTTTGGATATTTTCCTTGGCCTTTTTCCCCTGCGTTCCCCGCAGGCCGCCGGCCGCTTTTTGCAGCAGCTTTATCAGCCGCTCTTCGCTTTCGCACACCACCTCCGCCGCCGGGGTGATGGTCACCTCCTGCACCGTCTCATGGCGGCGCTGGGTATCCACTTTAAAGGAGGCGATGGTATCAATCTCATCCCCCCAGAACTCAAGCCGGTAAGGATCGGCTACATGGGGTGGGAAAAAATCCAAAATACCGCCCCGCTGGGAGAATTGACACACCCCTTCCACCTGAGCGCTGTGGGTGTATCCAGCGGAAACCAAAAAACCGATCAGATCTTCCATCTGGCAGCTTTCCCCGGACTTTACCGTTTTTGTACGGGCCGCCAATGTCTGAGGCGGGATGGTATATTGGAGGGACGCCTTTGCGCAGGCCACTACCACTTGGCATTGGCCCGCCGCCAGTTTCCCCAATACTTTCAGCCGGGCATGTTCATACTCTCTGGAGACCCCCTGCACCTGCTGAAAGGTCAGCTCCCTGGAAGGGAACAGCAAAGCCAGCTCTCTTCCCGCCAGCATGTTGATATCCTCACACATACGCACGGCCGTGGCTTCGTCAGGCACGACAACCAGCCCGCTTTTGCAAAGCAGGCTGGTAAAAGAATAAATAAACCCAGATTTGTGGACATTGGAAAGTCCGGTAATCAGCACCGGAGTTTGTTTGTGTTCTATGGCAAAGCTTATTTTTTTAAACTCTTCCATGGAACCGATCAGGTTCGCAAAACCTTTCATGGCCACACCTTTCGTCAAATAAGATACCGATGTCAGCAGTTATATTTGTTCATCGCCATATCGATCTTTCCTTGGATGATCAACCGGGCCGCACAAGCGACATTCTCCAGTTCCTTATTCAGAACCGCCGCATCCTCTTTTGAGAATTTGCCCAAAACCCACGCGGCTAAATCATATCTGGGGTCGGGTTTTTGCCCCACCCCAATTTTAATTCTCGGGAAGGTATCCTTCCCAGTAAGGTATATGATGCTTTTAATACCGTTATGTCCTCCATCGCTGCCCTGGCGCCGGATACGAAGCCGCCCCACATCCAGGCTCACATCGTCAAAAATAACCAACACCCGCTCAATGGGGATTTTATAAAAGCTCATCGCTTCCTGCACCGCCTGACCAGAATTGTTCATAAAGGTGGACGGCTTCATCAGGAGCACTCGTTTTCCCTCGATCATAGCGTCGCCGCACAAGGATTTAAATTTCAGTTTCTTCAGATCAGTCCCGCAGTTTTCCGCTAAAAAATCCAAAGCGTGAAACCCAATATTGTGCCGGGTGCTTTCATATTCCTTCCCGGGATTTCCCAGCCCGACCACTAAAAATTCCACTGGACCGGATGCCGCCGCGCCGGAAAATCGGTTTTTGAGTTTTGAGAACATCCCCTGTTCCTCCTACCGCAGTGATATTAGATAGAAACAGGGCGGAAGACTTGGCTTCCGCCCCGCATAGTACTATGTAACGCCAAACTTTTATCAGCCAAACAGCGGAGAGACCGGTTTATCCTCATAAATTCTTTCAATCGCTTCGGCGAAAACCGGCGCTACGGAAAGCAGGGTGATCTTTTCGATCATCTTTTCTTCCGGAATGGAAATGGTGTCCAAAAATACCATTTCTTTAATCGCGCTGTCCTGAATCCTTTGAATGGCCGCCCCAGAAAGGATACCGTGGGTAGCACAGGCGTATACTTCCGCCGCGCCGCCTCTTTCTACAATCGCGTTGGCGCTGTTGCACAGGGTGCCGGCGGTATCGATCATATCGTCTAAAATAATAACTTTCTTTCCTTTCACGTCGCCAATCAGGTTCATAACCTCGGATTCATTTGCTTTCGGACGGCGCTTATCTACAATCGCCAAAGGCGCGTCAAACCGCTCGGCGAATTTTCTCGCTCTGGTAACCGAACCCAAGTCCGGGGAAACCACTACTACATCCTTCTTGCTTTCTCCTCTGAAACGGGAGCCGAAGTAGGATACAAACAGGGGCATTCCCAGCAGATGGTCTACCGGGATGTTAAAAAATCCCTGGATCTGCGCCGCGTGCAGATCCATCGTCAGCACTCTGTCTGCGCCGGCGGTGGTGATCAAGTCCGCGCAAAGCTTTGCGGAAATCGGGTCTCTTGCTTTTGCTTTTCTGTCCTGTCTGGCATATCCGAAATAAGGGATAACTGCCGTAATACGTCCTGCGGAAGCTCTTTTAAAAGCATCGATCATAATAAGAAGTTCCATCAGATTGTCATTGACCGGATGGCAGGTGGACTGCACTACAAACACGTCAGAGCCGCGTACCGACTCATTGATGGATACAGAAACCTCCCCGTCAGAGAAATGGGTCACTTCGCTTTTCCCAAGGGGCAGGCCAAGATTTTTGGCGATCTGCATCGCAACTTTTGGGTTGGCATTCGCCGTAAAAATTTTGATGTCTTTTCCGTGCAAGTTCATTTAATAGTTACTCCCTTTCCACAATTTCGCGCCCTGCATTTTAAACGTCTGGTACTAGATCTTTTTCTTAATCTTTCCCTTTGCCCAGTGTTTCTTTATCTCCTGACGCACTCTACCGATAGCCAGTGCGTCGTCAGGAACATCTTCATCCACCGTCGTACCGGCGGCAGTATAGGCCCCATCTCCCACTTTTACCGGGGCTATGAGGTTGGTATTACAGCCGATAAACGCGTGGTCGCCGATAGTGGTGCGGAACTTATTTTGGCCGTCGTAATTGACGGTAACCACTCCGCACCCAAAGTTGACCCCTGCGCCTACGTCGCTGTCGCCTATGTAAGTCAGATGGGCGATAGAAGTTTTTTCGCCGATGGTGGAATTTTTTACCTCGACAAAATCCCCTATCTTCACCCCGTCCATAATATGACTGCCCGGCCGCAGCTGACTAAACGGTCCGATGGTAGCCGCGCAGCCCACTGTGGAACTGGTCATATAAGAAGCGATAATACTGCTGCCGTCCCCCACCTGGCTGTCCATAAGGTAAGAATTCGGCCCGATTACGCAATTTTCGCCGATAGTAGTATTCCCTGCCAATATCGTTCCCGGCATTATTTTGGTCCCTGGAGCAATATGCACATCAGTTCCTATTATAACACCATCATCAAAGGGTATGTCAACTCCATTCGACAAATGCCTTTCTATTTCTCTGTTTCTGGCAATATCGTTTAGCATTTTCAACGCTTTTCGGTCATTTGCACCAAGGACCACGTCTGTGGAATGGCAGGCATACCCGTCTACCCGTTCCTGCAGTTTTCTAGCAATTTTCACTACGTCGGTCAGGTAATATTCCCCCTGGGCGTTGTCCGCAGTGAAATGAGAAAGGGCCTTTTGCAGAAAACTGGCTTTGAACCAATAGGTCCCGGAATTGATCTCATCGATCAATTTTTCCTGCTGAGTCGCGTCCGACTCCTCCACAATGGCGCTGACTTCCCCGCTCTCGGTACGCACAATACGGCCGTAGCCGAAAGGTTCCTGCAGCCGGGCGGTCACCAGCGTCACCGCATTGTGCTGGCGGATATGCTGGGCGTAAGCCGCCGCCAAAACCTCGGCGGAAATAAAAGGGGCGTCTCCATTGAGCACCGCCACATCCCCGCCCCCTTCCAGGGCCTGGGCAGCCGTCATCACCGCATGGCCGGTTCCCCGGCGCTGGGACTGTATAACTATATTACATTCCGGAGAAACCGCCTGTTTTACCTGTTCGGCGCCTGCTCCCGCGACTACATACACTTCCTCTATCCCCGCCTTGCGGCAGGCCTGTTCCACCCATGTGATCATGGGTTTCATTAATACTTCGCACAGCACTTTGGGCTGTTTGGATTTCATGCGTTTGCCGTCTCCCGCGGCAAGCAGTATGGCACATCTGCGCTGGCTGTCAAATGACAAAGAAAACTCCGCCTCTCTGTAATGAAATTGTTCGCCGAAGGGCCCGGTTGACGAGACTCCCTCGGCTCACACGTTTCCTTACTTTATATTATGTCAATTTTTTCGGCAGTTTGCAAGAGATATTCGCCTTATTTTGCTCACATAATGTGAATTATTTTTTGTTTAAAACTCTGGAAATAACCTACACTATTTGATATAATAAGTCTTAGCGTATTTTATGCCGGTAAATTTACCCAATTTTTCGGCTTAGAAAATTTATTTTTGTTTTCTAAAAAAGTTTATAAAATACAGGAGGTAGTTTAAAAGTGGGTAAAAAATTTGTTTACATGTTTTCTGAGGGCAACGGCTCCATGCGTGAGCTGCTCGGAGGCAAAGGTGCTAACCTTGCTGAAATGACAGGTCTTGGAATGCCTGTTCCTCAAGGGTTCACCGTTACTACGGAAGCTTGTACCCAGTATTATGCCGATGGTCAGCGTATCAACGATGACATTCAGGCGGAAATTTTCAAAAATCTTGAAAATTTGGAAAAAATCAGCGGAAAGAAATTCGGCGATCCTGAAAATCCTCTGCTGGTATCCGTACGTTCCGGCGCCCGGGCTTCTATGCCTGGTATGATGGATACAATCCTCAATTTGGGGCTCAATGACGAAGTGGTGGAGAGCTTTGCCAAAAAAACCAACAATCCCCGTTTCGCTTACGACTCCTACCGCCGTTTCATTCAGATGTATTCCGACGTTGTAATGGAAGTAGGTAAAGCGTACTTTGAAAAGCTCATCGACGAGATGAAGGAGAAAAAGGGCGTTACCATGGATACCGATCTGGATGCGGACGATCTCAAAGAATTGGCCAGACTGTTTAAGGCCGAGTATAAAGAGAAAAAGGGAGTAGACTTCCCTACTGATCCCAAAGAACAGCTCATGGGCGCTGTGATGGCGGTATTCCGTTCCTGGGATAACCCTAGAGCGATCTACTACAGAAGAATGAACGACATTCCTTCCTCCTGGGGAACCGCGGTTAATGTGCAGATGATGGTATTCGGCAATACCGGCGACACTTCCGGTACCGGCGTTGCTTTCACCCGCAATCCCGCCACTGGTGAAAAGAAGCTGTTCGGCGAATTTTTGATGAACGCCCAGGGCGAAGATGTGGTAGCCGGCGTAAGAACCCCTCAGACCATTGATCAGCTGGCGAAAATCATGCCGGACGCTTATAATCAGTTTGTCGAAATCTGCGGCCGCCTGGAAAAACATTACCGGGATATGCAGGACATGGAGTTTACCATCGAAAATAAAAAATTGTATATGCTTCAGACCAGAAACGGCAAGAGAACCGCCGCTGCTGCCCTGAAAATCGCCTGCGATCTGGTGGACGAGGGTATGATCTCTGAAAAAGAGGCCGTTTGCATGATCGATCCCAAACAGCTGGACGCTTTGCTGCATCCGCAGTTTGACGCCAAGGCCCTCAAAGCTGCCAAACCGATCGGAAGCGCTCTTCCTGCGTCTCCGGGCGCTGCTTGCGGCAAGGTGGTATTTACTGCTGAAAAAGCGGTAGAACGGGCTGCTGCTGGTGATAAAGTGGTTCTTGTCCGTCTGGAAACCTCTCCGGAAGATATTGAGGGAATGCACGTATCCCAGGGTATCCTCACCGTACGGGGCGGCATGACCTCCCATGCGGCGGTAGTTGCTCGTGGTATGGGTACCTGCTGTGTATCCGGCTGCGGTGAAATTAAAATGGATGAGGCAAACGGCTGCTTCACTTTGGGCGGCAACACCTATCATGAAGGGGACTATATCTCCCTGGACGGCACTACCGGCAACATCTATGGGGAAGCCATCCCAACGGTAGCCGCGGACATTTCCGGCGACTTCGGGCGGATTATGAACTGGGCTGACCAGTTCCGGACCCTGCAGGTAAGAACCAACGCGGACACCCCCCGGGACGCTAAACAGGCGGTTTCCTTCGGAGCGCAAGGCGTTGGCCTGTGCCGTACTGAGCATATGTTCTTTGAAGGCGAGCGTATCAAAGCGGTTCGTGAAATGATTGTTTCCAAAACTGAAGAGCAGAGACGCGCTGCTCTGGCCAAACTTCTGCCTATGCAGAGAGGCGACTTTGAAGCTATTTATGAGGCTCTGGAAGGCAAGCCGGTAACCATTCGTTATTTGGATCCGCCCCTCCATGAATTCCTGCCTACAGTGGAAGAAGATATTATCGAGCTGGCAAATGAAATGCGCATGGATCTGACCGATCTGAAGGCGGTTATCGCTTCCCTGCATGAATTTAACCCCATGATGGGTCATCGTGGCTGCCGCTTGGCGGTTTCTTATCCTGAAATCGCTGAAATGCAGACCCAGGCTGTAATTGAGGCCGCTCTTAATGTAAGCAAGAAACATCCTGACTGGAACCTGGTTCCTGAAATCATGATTCCTCTGGTCGGAGAAGTAAAAGAACTTGCTTATGTCAAGGGTATTGTAGTAAAAACTGCCGACAAGATTATCGCTGATGCAAAATCAGATATGAAATATAAAGTCGGTACTATGATTGAAATTCCACGTGCCGCCCTGACCGCGGACGAAATTGCCAAAGAAGCGGAATTTTTCAGCTTCGGTACCAACGATTTGACCCAGATGACCTTCGGCTTCAGCCGTGACGACGCGGGTAACTTCCTGTCCTACTATTATGACAAGAAGATCTATGAATCCGATCCGTTTGCCCGTCTGGACCAGACCGGCGTAGGCAAGTTGGTGGAAATGGCTGCGAAACTGGGCCGTCAGACCCGCCCGGATATCAAGCTTGGTATCTGCGGCGAACACGGCGGCGATCCGAGCACTGTTGAGTTCTGCCATAAAGTAGGCCTCAATTATGTGTCTTGTTCTCCGTTCCGTGTTCCCATCGCCCGTCTGGCTGCTGCACAGGCTGCGATCAAATTTCCGAAAAACTAACAAATAAAAAAGGTCCTCCCGCCGCGGTATCGCGGCGGGAGAACCTTTTTTATTCTATTGACTGAACAGGTTTTTATCCCCGTGCATATACACCGAAAGCACCAGCCCTATCCCCATATAGGACGCAAGCACCGACGTTCCCCCGGAAGAAAGAAACGGAAGAGTAATCCCAATCACCGGAAGCAGGCTCAGGCACATGCCGATGTTGATAATCGATTGGAACGCGATCATGGCAAACACACCCACACAGATCAGTTTTCCCTGCAGATCCTGGGTTTCTCCGGCGCAGAGAAGAAGTTTAATACATAAAAGAATAATCACAACAACCACAGCCAAACATCCCACAAATCCCAGAGATTCCCCGATAAAGGAAAAAATAAAGTCATTGTGCATCTCCGGGACATATTTGTGATCCGGCGTAAAAATCCCTTTTCCCCACACCTTGCCGGAACCGATGGCAAGCTTTGCGTTGTACTGCTGGTACATAATCCCCTGACGGTACTTGTCCGGCTGAAACAAGGCGAGAATACGCATCTTTTGATCGTTGCTCATCACTTGTGTCCACACCAGAGGAAGCGCCGCTCCCAGGGCAAGAAACGCCGGAACAATATATTTCCAGCTAAGCCCGGCGGCAAACATCATACATACAAAGATGATCGCGAACACCAGCGCCGTGCCGTCGTCCCCCTGCAAATGAACCAGCAATGTGGGAATCGCTCCGTGGATACAGAGTAAAAGCACATTCTGCGGCGCATTGAGGCGCTCCCGGCTCCGGAATAAGTGGTAGGCGAACGTAATGATAAAAGAAATCTTCAACAGTTCCGCCGGCTGAATGGACAAACCGAAAGGCAGCGACAGCCATGCCTTATCGTCCACGCCTTCCATTCTTTGGGTTCCAATAATAAACGTCAGCAAAACCAAGAAATAAACCGCCGGCACATGGATCTTCCAAAGCCGCCCCATGGTATGATAGTCAATTTTGGACATAAAAACGGCAGTCAAAGCCCCCAGGCCGCTGGCGGCGCATTGAACCAGCACTTTGCGCAGGCCTACCTCCGGCATTACGCCAGAATAAGCAATGCCCGAAATCAGCAGTAAGCTGAAAGCAGAAAGGCCCAGGCAGAGAAACCATAAATAAATATCCGTCTGCTTGATATATGTGAGAATTATTTTAAATAATTTTTTCATCTTTTTACTTCCGCTCATATAATTCAATTTAATCTGTGATTATTATACTGATAAACTGTGATTAATTCAAGGAGAAGGCAAATTTCTATCAAAACTGTCTTTTCTCCTATCGCTTTTTTTGATATACTAAGTAATAATAGTAGGGTTCATACAACAACATGCTTATTAAACGTAAAGGGGCGAATCGTTTGAAAACGGATATTGAAATCGCACAAGCTTCCCAGATGCTGCCTATCGCTGACATTGCTTCAAAGCTGGACATTCTTCCGGAAGAATTAGAACCTTATGGACGTTATAAAGCAAAAATTTCAGAAAAAATATATTCCCGTCTGGCCGACCGGCCTGACGGTAAATTAATTTTGGTGACGGCGATCAATCCAACCCCCGCCGGAGAGGGAAAGACCACCACTACCGTCGGTCTTGGACAGGCCATGGCCAAAATTGGAAAAAAGGCTGTGATTGCCCTGCGGGAGCCTTCCCTGGGACCGGTATTCGGTATTAAAGGCGGAGCGGCCGGCGGCGGCTATTCCCAGGTGGTGCCCATGGAGGACATCAATCTTCATTTTACCGGGGACATGCACGCGATCACCGCAGCCAACAACCTGCTCTGCGCGATTATTGACAACCACCTTCAACAGGGAAATACCTTAGGGATCGACCCCCGCCGGATTTTAATAAAGCGCTGCCTGGATATGAACGACCGCGCCCTGCGCAATGTGATTGTAGGCTTAGGCGGTAAAGTCAATGGAGTCCCGCGGGAGGACGGTTTTATGATCACTGTGGCCAGCGAGGTTATGGCTATTCTCTGTCTGGCGTCTGATCTCACCGATTTGAAAAAACGCCTGGGAGAAATTTTAGTGGCTTACACCTATGCCGGAAAACCTGTTTTTGCACGGGATCTGCAGGTGGATGGGGCTATGGCCGCTTTGTTAAAGGACGCCTTAAAGCCTAATCTGGTGCAGACTTTGGAAAATACTCCGGCCTTGATGCACGGCGGTCCGTTCGCCAATATCGCTCATGGCTGCAACTCGGTGCGGGCTACCCGGCTTGCGCTGAAGCTTGGGGATTACTGTATTACAGAAGCGGGATTCGGCTCCGATCTGGGGGCGGAGAAGTTTCTGGATATCAAGTGCCGCTATGCTGGGCTTTCTCCTTCCGCCATTGTGATTGTGGCTACTATGCGGGCGCTGAAGTACAATGGGGGCGTCGCGAAAACAGACGTTTCCGCCCCCAATGTGGAAGCTCTGCGCAAGGGACTTGTAAATTTGCAGGCCCATGTGGAAAACATGCAGAAATATGGCGTTCCGGTGGTGGTTGCCATCAATCGCTTTTATACGGATACGGAGGAAGAAATCGCTGTGCTGTCTGACTTCTGCGAAAAGAGCGGATGCCGTTTCGCCTTGTCCGAGGTGTTCGCTTTGGGAGGGGACGGCGGCGTGGACCTTGCCAAAAAAGTGGTAGAAGCTTGCCAGCAGCCTTCCCACTATAAACCCCTTTATGATACTGCTCTGCCCATCAAGGAAAAGATTGAAGCCATCGCCAAAAATATCTATGGCGCAGGCGAGGTGCTGTATGCTCCAGCGGCAGAAAAAATGATTGGGGAAATTGAGCGGCTGGAAAAAGCGGATCTTCCTATCTGTATCGCTAAAACACAGTATTCTCTGTCGGACGATCCTACAAAGCTGGGACGGCCTGCAGGGTTCACCATCACCGTGCGGGATATTCGCCTGAATGCCGGCGCCGGATTTATCGTAGCCCTTACCGGGGATATTATGACTATGCCAGGGCTTCCGAAGATGCCTGCGGCATATAAGATTGATGTGGACAGTCAGGGAAATATTTCCGGCTTATTCTAAGGAATAAATTTCCTTTATGTAGTGCGGAAAGAAAAGACAAATCCTGCGCTTATTTTAAAAATAGAAAGGAAGGACCCTTTCTTGATAGAATATATTAGCCATAGCACAAAAGAAACGGAGGCGTTCGCCGCTTCCCTTGCTCCCCGGCTTCATGCCGGGGATATTCTCGCCTGCCGGGGCGGCATGGGAATGGGGAAAACCGCCTTTGCCCGCGGCCTTGCCCAAGGGCTGGGCCTTCGGGACCAGGTGTCCAGCCCTACGTTTGCTTTGATACAAGAATATACTGATGGTAATATTCCTTTGTATCATTTTGATATGTATAGAATTTCCGGGTTGGAGGAGCTGTACTCCACAGGCTTTTTTGATTATTTGGATGGTGACGGGATTTTGTATATCGAATGGAGCGAGAACATTCAGGACGCTTTGCCTTGGGATCATCTGACATTGAACATCCAGCGGATTGACGAGGACTCCCGGTATATTACCCTAGAAGGAGGCGGCCGGTTTTGAAACTGCTTGCTGTAGACACCTCCTCCATCACCGCTAGCTGCGCTCTGCTGGAGGATAAAAAGTTGTTGGGAGAGTTTTTTTCCAATGTAAAACTTACCCATTCCCAGACGATTATGCCCATGGTGGAAAGCCTGCTGAAACAAACCCGTGTTTCTCTGGAGGAGATCGACGCTTTTGCCGTCACTGGGGGACCCGGTTCTTTTACCGGGCTTCGTATCGGGCTGGCTGCTGTCAAAGGGATGGCCTGGGCGCTGGAGCGGCCGTGTATTACAGTCTCTACCCTGGAAGCTCTGGCGTATAATCTGTATGGAATTGACTGTGTGGTCGCCCCGGTATTGGATGCTCGCTGCTCCCAGGTGTATACGGCCTTATTCCGTTGGGAGGGGGAACGTATCACCCGGTTAGAAGAAGATGACGCCATTTCTTTGCAGAATCTAAAAAATCGGTTAAAAAATGTAGAAAAGCCTGTTTTTCTGGTTGGAGACGGGGCGGAAATGTGTTATAATAATTTATGCCAAGAAATCCCCCATCTCCGTCTGCCTTCTCCTGCTCTTATCTGGTTAAGGAGTTCGGCCCTCGGAGCGGCGGCGCTGAGTTATGCCGCCGATGGAATTACAGTTTCTCCGGCCCAGCTCGCCCCCTGCTATCTGCGCCTTCCCCAGGCGCAAAGGGAGCTCCTGGCCAAAAAAAATAAAGGAGTTAAGGAAAAATGATTGCTTTAGCTGCGGACCACGGCGGCTTTGCTTTGAAGGAAGAAGTAAAAGCCTACTTAGAGGAAAAAAAGATTGCGTATAAAGATTTCGGCAGTTTTGACGGCGCGTCCTGCGATTACGCGGACATGGCCGCTCCTGCCTGCGATGCGGTCGTCGCCGGAGAGTGCGAGAAAGCTCTGCTGTTCTGCGGTACCGGCATTGGTATTTCTATGGCGGCTAATAAGATTAAAGGGATCCGCGCTGCCTGTTGTTCAGATTATTTCAGCGCCAAATATACCCGGCTGCATAATGACGCCAACGCCCTTTGTATGGGCGGGCGGGTAATCGGCCCGGGGCTTGCCATTGAATTGGTCGACGTGTTTTTAACCACTGATTTTGAAGGCGGACGTCATGCCCGCCGGATTGGAAAGATCGCAGAACTGGAAAACCGGTAAAAATAATGCTAGGCGGGATTTTCCGCCGACAGATAGAAATAATTGATTAAAGGAGTTACCGCCATGTCTAAACCGTTTATTATGGATCATCCCCTTATTCAGCACAAAGTCACTTTGCTCAGGGACAAAAATACTGGTTCCAAAGAATTTCGCGAACTGATCAATGAGGTAGCTATGCTGATGTGCTATGAGGCTACCCGTGATATGCCGGTAAAAGAAGTGGAGATTGAAACTCCCATCTGCATTACCAAATCCAAAGTAATTTCCGGAAGAAAAGTTGCTTTTATCCCTATCCTGCGGGCAGGCTTGGGAATGCTGGACGGCATGCTGAAATTGGTTCCGGCGGCTAAGGTAGGGCATATCGGTCTGTACCGCGATCCTCAAACCCATCTGCCAGTAGAATATTACTGTAAGCTTCCCAACGATATCAACGAACGGGATATTATCGTCCTTGATCCTATGCTGGCTACCGGCGGCTCCGCTATTGACGCCATCGACCGGCTGAAAGAATACGGCTGCGGCAATATCAAGTTTGTTTGTATCATTGCCGCCCCGGAAGGTCTGGAAGCGATGGCGCGCAAACATCCTGACGTACAGGTTTATTGCGGCGCTTTGGATGAGAAGCTCAACGACCATAAATATATTGTCCCTGGCCTGGGAGACGCTGGCGACCGGATTTACGGTACAAAATAAATTAAATTTAAGAATATCTAAAGGCGCTGTATGGAAACCTATTTCCATACAGCGCTTTTTTGCGCAATATAAATTTTATCAGAAAACGGTGACGTCCAATGAAAAGTTTAAAACTAATTATTATCGGGCTGGCTTCCGGCCTGCTCAATGGTTTTTTTGGAGCAGGCGGCGGAATTATGGCCGTCCCCCTGCTTCAGAAGGCGGGCGTTCCTACGGAGAAATCTCACGCCACCTCTATCGCCGTAATATTGCCTTTAACCCTGGTCAGTTCCTTGCTTTATTTAAAACTGGGGAGCGCCACATTAAACCAGGCGCTCCCTTATATTCCCCTGGGCCTTGCCGGAGCCATAGCTGGCAGTTTTTTACTCCCCCGTATAAAAACCAAATGGCTGCATAAAATCTTCGGTGTAATCGTCCTTTACTCCGCCGTCCGGCTGTTTTTCTCATGAATTGGTTTATCATTGGGCTGGCGTCCTTTCTAAGCGGGCTGCTAGGGTCCCTTGGGATGGGTGGGGGAAGCGTGTTACTGTTGTATCTGAGAATGGTGGAAAAGATAGACCAGCTTCCAGCTCAGGGGATCAACCTGGTCTTTTTTATTCCCATCGGACTGCTCTCTATCCTGCTTCACTGGAAAAACAAATTGGTTGAATGGAAATGTGTGCTATTGTGCGTCCTTTCTGGCATACCCGCCGTATTTTTAGGAGTATGGCTTTCCAATCTTGCTGGCAACAGTTTATTATCCAAGCTTTTCGCTGGTTTGCTTTTCTTGGTAGGCGTTCGGGAACTGATGCAAAAATAAGTGGTTTTGGATGGTATATTCTCTATTATTCAGGTTCAAAATAATACCGGAGGTGTAAAACATCAATGAACAATTCGTATAATCCTAAAAGTAAATTCAGCAAATTTATGGCTGGAAAGGGTTTTTATATTGCCCTTGCTGTATGTGTCATAGGCGCGGGAACCGCCGCATGGGTAGCGGTAGATAAAACCATCGCCCGGATTGATGACAGCAACAGTCAGATTATTGAACAAAATAATGTCACAACCCCACAGGAGCCAACCTATGGTTTCCCCGATTTAGAGGAAGCGGGAAAAGCCCAAAGCGGTGTAAACAAGCCGTCCGCTTCCTCTTCCTCGCAAGCGTCCTCTTCACAGCCATCCAAAGTGGATACCAAACCGCAAGAACAGTCCGTCGGTGTGCCGGGGCAGCAAAGTGTGCAGACATCCTCCTATATCTTGCCTCTGAGCGGTGAGATTTTTGGCCAGTACAGCAATGGGGAATTGGTAAAAAATGTGACTTTGAAAGAATGGCGTACCCACGACGGCATTGATATTAAAGCGGAAAAAGGCGCGGAGGTAAAAGCGGTTTGCGACGGCAAAGTTACCTCGGTAAAAAACGATCCTCTTATGGGAACTACAATAGAAATTCTGCATAGCGGTGATGTCACCTCCGTATATTGCGGTTTGGCGAAAGACGTTGCTGTAAAGGCGGATACGGTGGTAAAAGTGGGGCAGATCATCGGCACGGTGGATGAAATTCCTTGTGAAATTTCTTTAGACCCCCATCTGCATTTTGCCATGAAAATAGACGGCAAATGGGTTGACCCATTAAAAACCATGGGTAAAGTTTCAGAATAACTTCTTAATTGGATATAAGTAAATGAGCAAGTACCAAAAAAGCTGGCAGAAATTTCTGCCAGCTTTTTTGTTGTAGATTGGTGGAAAAAATGGTAGAATAATAGCAAATTTGGAAAGTGATGTGATTATTCTTGCTCAAAGATCTGCTGTTTTGCGTCCTTCGTCCTTTTCTCACTTGTTACGCTTTCGCCCGGTATAAAAACATCTGGGGGCTAAAGCGCCATTTAGAAACCTGCAGCCGCCCAGGGAAACTGATGCGGCTCACATATAGCCATTATTTTATGCGGCGGGGCAGTTTTATCGGCCTTGGCAGCCAAATGGAAACTACTCCCTGTTTTCCCCATGGCGTCCAGGGAATTTTTATTTCTGAAAAGGCGCGTATTGGCAAGGACGCTGTTATTTTTCAGCAAGTAACCATCGGTTCCAACAGTCTGAAAAACAGCGCTGGATATGGCGCTCCCGTATTGGGGAATAATGTTTATATCGGCGCGGGCGCTAAAATTATCGGCCGCGTCACCATCGGAAATAATTGCCGGATCGGTGCAAACGCGGTAGTTTATCAGGATATGCCGGACAACAGTGTGGCTGTATGCGCCCCTACCCGGATATTACAAAAAGAGAATTTGGACAATACCCATGTAACCGTCCTCGGCGGGATTGAATATTACTATGAGGATGGCCGGCTACATACGGCCGCTAAATAATTTTTATAAAAAATCCCAGCAAAACTTTGTTTTGTACCCGGACACCGTCCGGGCATGGTTTCGCCGTTTGCGAAACCATGGGATGCTCTTTGCAGCCTGCGCCCTAAAACGCAAAGCGTTTTCCCGCCAGAGGCGGGTACAAATCTTCGATTTGTCCGGCGCGGCTATAAAAAATCCCAGCAAAACTTTGTTTTGTACCCGGACACCGTCCGGGCATGGTTTCGCCGTTTGCGAAACCATGGGATGCTCTTTGCAGCCTGCGCCCTAAAACGCAAAGCGTTTTTCCGCCTAAGGCGGGTGCAAATCTTCGATTTGTCCGGCGCGGCTATAAAAAATCCCAGCAAAACCTTGTTTTGCTGGGATTTTTTATGATTACTGAATTTTCTTTGCCATTACTACAAAACGCTGGTTAGAACCAGGTCCCAACACACGGGTACAGGTAGACAGAGTAATTACCTGATCTGTAGCGGCGTTGACCGAGACTCCTAAGTCATGGATGCTTTTGGATTTTGCCGTATTATAGATAGACTGCATACTGGAAACGGACAAGTCCGCATAATTATAAGAGAAATCCAAAGTGGTGTAGAACACCGCAAACACCTGATAGAGATTATCTCCCGCCAGGGTAGTGAGGCGAATATATGGATTGGCCTTGGCAAAGTCCTCATGGTCGTAAGCTGCCAGCTGGGCAAACATTACATCTCCTCCGGCGCCAATTCGGGTAGGACGGTAAATATTGGTCCAGTTATGGCCGTACAGAACGGTATTCATAGAACTAATCTTTCCATCAGCACTTATCTTCGTATCAGAATCTGCCCAAATAACTCCGTTGGTACTATACTCTTTGTAATATCCTCTGCTTGTATAATAATCTGTATAAGGTCCTTTTACCACCGGATAGCTGATATTGGTATTGGAAATGGTAAGCCATCCAAACACATCGCTGTTAATTTTTTGCCAGCCTGCAATATCTCCCGCCGCCGGAGGAATAAAGACCGGGTTGTCGAAATAGTCCAGCGCCCGCTCGTCGATCACTTTGGAAAGCTGTTCCGCGGAAATAGGCACATGGCGGGTAGCGCTCGCCATTACGTCCACCTCCGGTTCGCTCTCTGCCGGTTCGCTCTGCGCTGATTCAGCGGAAGAAGGAGGCATCTCGTCTTTTGAGGAGGAGCTGTTGTTTTGGGAGTTTGTCTGCACAGGGACAGTGCGTTCTCCCGCTCCCTTGATCATAGCGTTTACCAGTGCCCAGGAGCCTCCAATTACAGCAACACACAATAAAACAAGTACAAGCCCATTTCGAAAAATCTTCGGGACATTTTCATTTCTAATATATGCCCGATAAGATTTTTTCATCCTAACTCCCATATAAAATAAACCGCGCAACAATTTTTTAATCAAATTCATGGAAAGCCCTCTTTCCCACTAAAATTCATATCAGTTTAAAATTATATCATAAATTGCGCCTCTTGTGGAGGGCTTTTAGAAAATTTCAAAGAATTTTTTCAGGAAAACTTTCCCAAACAAAAAGCGGCCGATACCATAAAAGTATCGGCCGCCGTTATTCCTTTTTATTTTACCCGGGTGCCAGGATAATAGTGTTCCAAAATATCCTCATAATCCCAGCCGTCCTTGGCATATTCGTTCGCGCCGGTTTGGCTCATCCCCACACCATGGCCGTAACCATAGGTGGTGAAGGTAAACTTGTCCGTATCATAGTCATAATCGATATCAAAACAAGCGCTGCGCAGACCCAGCATTTGTTCCCGTACTACCCGGCCGGTGGTTTTTTTGTTTCCAACCATAATTTTATCCACATAACCGCCTTCCGTATAGCTGAGAATTTCAAACCAATCTTCCGGATCGTCGCTTAAAGTAACTCCTAAAGCGGATTTGGCTTTCTTCTTTACCGCGCTGGCGGTCATTGTGGTTTTTACCCGGTAGTTTTTCACATTTTGATCTACCCAGCTTTCCACAGGAACAAGGTAACTATAGCTTCCTCCCCAAACATCCTCAGAAGAGTTGGTCATCCCGCAGCTGATGGCGTAAAAGGGGGTAAACGCAACTGAACGGCCATAATAAACCGCTTCTCCGGACACCGATTTCACCGCATTTTTTACTTTGGTGGATACCGACGACGCCATATTCAGCGAAGGAGTTAAGCCGCTGGCATTCTGATTTTTGATAAAAGAGTAAGCTGCCACCGCCTGCGCTTTGATCGCCTCTGTCTCAAAGGAAGAACCCACTTCTTTCTCCACGACTCCCGCCACAATGTTATAGGCGGTATCGGTTACCTTTTTTCCGCCGGAAACAATGGTCAGTTTTTCACTTTTATTAGAAGTGGTCATGGTAGATGTGGTAACAAACGTGGGTAAAATTTCTTCTTCCCCAATTTCCTCCCTTGGGTCCGTGGATGATTCTACAGGGGGAGCCTCAGAAGAGCTCTCCTCCTGTGAAGAGGAGGGTTCCTGAGAACTGGCCTGTTCCTGGCTGCTCGCCTGGGAACTGGAACTGGCCTCCTGACTGCTGGAGGAGGCCGCCTGACTGCTGGAGGAAGCTGCCTGACTGCTGGAGGAAGCCGCCTGGCTGCTGGAAGAAGCCGCCTGACTGCTGGAGGAGGCTGCCTGGCTGCTGGAAGAGGCCGCTTGACTGCTGGAGGAAGCCGCCTGGCTGCTGGAAGAAGCCGCCTGGCTGCTGGAAGCTCTCCGGCTGGAAGAATAGCTGCTGCTTTCTTCCCAATCTTCCGAGCTTTCCACCTCCTGATAGGAAGAGGTCGCCGACGAAGTCTCCTCTATCGATGTGGTGGTGGCACTGGAGGCCGCCGCCTGATTTTGAATTTGATAATAGACATCCGGCATCTTTGGATTTGGATTCCAAACAATATTGGCCGTATCCACTGCCGTATCCTCCCCTTCCCTTACCTGACGGGCTACGATCACCGTCCTGGCGTCCTGCCACTCATAAGAACAGGTGGAAAGGGTCAAAAACTTGTCTCCCGACTGAATATCCACCGGGAAATTATATAGGGAACGGGCTAACACTTCATTCACAAACGTTGAACGTTCCGTATCATCCTCAAAATCATTCATGGAGTTATAATAGAAAATTTCTCCATGTTCAATCCTGGTATTGGTAATAAAAATAGAGACGATCTTATATTCATGGTCCTTATATACGCTGGCAAAGGAAATTAGCGGATGGCTTTTTACGTAATCCAGCGCCTTATAATTCATCAGTTCCCCAAACATCTGGCCGTCGGTCATATTATGCCCGTAAATAACCAGATTGTCACTGGGCACAGATACGTCGCACCGATATTCTAAAAACGGAACGCCATATTTATTATCCTTGCGGTTAAAATCCCGGCGCAGATAATAATCATTGTCGTCGTACTGTACTACGGGGTAATTGATCTGCGTGTCCTCAATTTTCAACCAACCTCGGATATCCTCATTAAGGGCGTACAAATTGACGAATTTTTTCTGATACCCCTGAGGGTAATCATCCGGTACTTTCACATTGCTTTCATCCATGCCTTCCACATACATGCTTTCGATAGCGGCAGAAAGGTTGCTGTTGGCATAGGACTGGCCATAGAAGTGGATAATATATCCCGCAGAACAGCAGAATACCAGCACCGCGGTAATCAAAATCATTTTGCGGACGATCTCCCCTGCAGGATCTCCTTTCACAGGAAAGATAGCATAAGCCGCTTTTTTGTACCAGGGGGCGTTTTTATCCAGCTTCCTTTTGCCGGAAGGCGCGGTTTCCTCGTTGGAGGTAACATTATTTATCTTGCCTGCCAATGCCGCTTTCAAAGGCATTGCATTTTTATATGTCTGGGGCAGATGTTCCAAACACAGCCGCGTCATATTAAGAGCGTACAGGCAGGAAAGATACTGTACCATCTCCCTGGAATAGTTTTTCAGGTCCAGGCGTTTTACCCATACGTTTTCCCGATCGCATACCGCGATATAAACAAGGCCGAACTTCTTTGTATCGTCGCCCTTGTTCCCCATATTTCCAGTAATCGCCACACCAATCGTCCCGCCGCCCTGGGTCAACGCTCCATAGGCCATATGTACCGCGGTATGGGAACTTATCGGGCCATATTTTTTGAGAATTTTTTCCGGAACCTTCAAGGTTGCAGTCTTTAGGCGGCTGGACGCCGCGCTCACCCCATATACAAACGCCCTGTCGGCCCCTGATGTTTCGGTTAAAATCTGGGAGAGCATCCCGCCAGTGCCAGATTCCCCCACCGCAATGGCCTGCTGCTTTTCCAACAGCTGGGCTACCGCCACTTTGGGAAGACTGGGCGCGTCTACCCCGTAAACATTTTCACCCAGCGCCTTGGCCGCATCCTGCATCACAGGCACGCACAAATCAACAGCCGCATGTTTATTCGCCGCCCGAGCGGTAATTCTTACCTGCACTTCCCCCTGTTTTTCCAGCACCGCTACCGTTGGATTCTGACTTTTTACCAATTCTCCCAGCAGTTCGGTTGTTTTTTGTTCGGTGAGTCCAAACACATTAAGGGTTTTGGTAATGATGGAAGCGTCGGTAAACTTTCCAAGGTATGGCACAACGCTGTGGCGGAACATGGGGCCCAATTCCTTGGGCTCCTCCGGCAGCATTATAATAAACTGGTTTCCCGCAGAAAGAGCACAGCCGGGGGCTGTTCCACGCATATTGGGGAACACCACGCAGTTTTCCGGAACCATGGCCTGTTTTGCATATGCCTGCGGCATCTGCTGGCCGCTTTGCGCAAAAAACTCCCGAATTTTGCGCAGACTTCCCTCATGAAGGACCATCCTTTTCCCAAGGCCCTGGCACACTACTTCTTTGGTGATATCCTCCGGACCAACTCCCAAACCGCCTGTGATGATAACAATATCGCTGCGTCCAAGCGCCTGTGCAATGGCGCCCCTCAGTCGGGCAGGATTATCTCCTACTGCGGATTGATGCTGCAGACCAATCCCCAGCACTCCCAATTCTTTTCCAATAAACTGAGCGTTTGGTCCCGCCACTTCACCAGCCCGCAGGCCAACGCCAATTATCTCAGCTATCATTTGTTTCACCCCTTACAGGTCCTTACCCTATAATTTCAGTAGCAATCCCTTCAACGGCCTTATGAATAACCGCTTCTTCGTCCATGGCCTCTTCCGCCTTCAAAACCAGAGAAAGCTTCGGTTTTGTTTTCGGATGTTTTGGCGTAAAGACAGTGCAGCAATCCTCATAAGGCAGGATGGAAGTTTCAAAGGTATCGATCTTTCGGGAGATAGTTACAATTTCATCCTTGTCCATCCCGATCAGCGGGCGCAGTACCGGCATCTGACAGGCCACGTCTGTACAGGCGATCGCCGACAGTGTCTGGCTCGCCACCTGGCCTACGCTTTCTCCGGTAATTAAAGCGCCGCAGTCGCAGTCCTTTGCGATGCGCTCGGCAATTTTCATCATGTACCGGCGCATAATAATCGTAAAATATTCTTCCGGGCATTTCTCCCGGATCATTTCCTGTATTTCAGTAAAAGGCACTACCACAAACTTCATGCGCCCGCACCAAGGGGCCATTTTTTTACAAAGAGTGCGCACCTTTTCCAGCGCGTGTTCACTGGTATACGGCGGACTGACAAAATGCACCGCCACCAGTTTCAGCCCCCGTTTGGACATCATATATCCCGCTACCGGGCTGTCGATTCCCCCTGAGATAAGCAAAGCCGCGCTTCCGCTGGTGCCGATAGGAATCCCCCCGGCGCCGGGATGCTGGTCTGTATGGATATAAGCGGCAAAATCGCGGATCTCTACATATACTGTCACATCCGGATGATGCACGTCCACCTTTAAATGAGGAAAATGATCCAAAATCACTCCGCCCAGCTCCATGCAAATCTCTGGAGATTTCATGGGGAAGGTTTTATCCGAACGCTTGGCTTCCACTTTAAACGTGCGGGCGTCCTCCAATACCGGGGCTAAATAAACAACCGCTTTTTCTTTTATATCCTCAAAGTCTTTTTTCACAATTGCCGCCCGGCACAGCGCGGCGACACCAAACACCTTGTCCAGACGTTCCACAGCCTCGTCCAGGTCGATGCGCTCGTCAGCGGGCTCCACATAGATCGTGGACTGCGCCTTGTATATTTTAAATTTGCCCAGGCTCTCCAGCCGCCTGCGGCAGTTTTTCATAAGCGTATCTTCGAAAAAATTGCGGTTTAAACCTTTCAGGGCAATCTCCCCGCATTTAAGCAGTATTAATTCTTTCATTTAACTCCTACCAATCTTACCTATCAATCTCTTTAATGGGCCAGCTGCTCCATGCCTTCCTTTAATCCCTTAATCAGTTGGTCCAGTTGTTTTGTACGGGTATCATAAATCAGACTGATGCGCAAAGCGCTGTCTACCAGAGAAGGGGAAAGCCCCATGGAACGAAGCACATGGCTCAGCGCCCCTTTCGAACAGGCGGAACCGCTGGAGACATACACCCCTCGGCTTTCCAAAAAATGAAGCATAATCTCCGAACGGTAGCCCGGCACGGAAATATTCAATATATAAGGTGAGGAGTTTTTCGGGGAATTAATGCATACGCCCGGAATTTCCTCTAATTTTTCTACCAGATAATCGTGCAGCTTCTGGATTTTCTCGAAATTATCTGCTACTTTCAGTTCCCGGCAGGCCGCCGCAAACGCTGCAATCATCGGCAGACTCTCTGTCCCGGAACGGATGCCTTTTTCCTGAGATCCCCCATAAACCAATGGCAAAATCCGCACTCCCCGGCGGATATATAAAGCGCCCACCCCTTTGGGGCCGCAGATTTTATGCCCGCTGACGCTCATCAAATCAATTTCCATCTTGGATACCCGGAAAGGCAGTTTCCCAAACGCCTGTACCCCATCACAGTGGATCAAGGTCTCGGGATTTTTTGCCCGGATTAATTTCGCCGCCCGTTCAATGGGAAAAATTGCGCCGGTTTCATTATTTACATACATCATGCTCACCAGCGCGGTATGTTCATCCACCGCATCCGCCACTGCCTGGGCGTCCACCAGTCCGGTGCTGTCCGGGGAGATATAGGTTACTTCCCAGCCGGTTTCCTCCAGCCGTTTCGCAGCGCCTTCCACCGAAGAATGTTCCGCCGATGTGACTATCAGTTTTTTCCCCCGGCGGATTTTTGCCTGGGCGCCGCCGAAGATCGCCAAATTGTTGGATTCGGTTCCCCCGGAAGTAAAATAGACGCTTTCACTTTGGCATCCTAACGCCAGCGCCACTTCCTCCCGGGCCTTGGAAAGTTCCCGCGAAGAGACAACACCCATTGTATGCAGCGACGAAGGGTTTCCATAGCACTCCTTCATCAGCCGGGTTGCCGCCTGGATTGCCGCCGGACATACGCGGGTAGTCGCCGCATTGTCAAGATATGCCAATTTGTGTTCCATTCATTACATCCTTCCACCGTCTACAGCGCAGACATACCCTATTATCCGTTATATTATACATCATTTCCTATAGTTTTTCAAACGTTTTCACAAGTAAATTATAAATATTTTTAATATTTCTTCACAAAATAACTATGCGTATATATATTATTTCCTAAAACAGGAGGAGGACTTTTATGGATTTTCATATTTCCCGCCGAAACTTTGTACGAATACTTAGCTTTGCCATCGCTTTGATTATGGTGCTGGCAGGGCTGGTTTATCTTAATTATAAAAGCGCTATGGATTACCGCGGTCAGCTTCAGTCCACCTATGTCCGTTCTCTGGGGGAACTCTCCAGCTATCTTACCAATATCTCTACTGATTTGGATAAGGGGCAGTATATCGGAACCCCCGGACAGTTTTCCATTATGTCCGCCCGAATCTGGAAGGAGGCGGGCAGCGCTAAATCCGCCCTTTCCACCCTGCCGGTAAGCGAACTTCATATGGATAACACTTACCGTTTTCTTTCCCAGGTGGGAGATTACGCAATGAGCCTTTCTAAAAAAATAAACAGCGGCCTAACGCTTACAGAAGAAGAGCGTAAAAGCGCCCAGTCCCTTCAACAATATGGAAATAAGCTGAAAGAATATATCGATCAGCTTCAGCAAAAAATTCAGGACGGCCAGATTGATGTAACGGCGGTAAAATCCTCCTTCTATGAGAACGCCGGGGACGACGCCGAAGGGACAAAGGCCAAAAACGCCGGACTCGCCGGCGGATTTGAAGATCTGGAACAGACCATGACCGGATATCCTACCCTGATTTATGACGGACCGTTCTCCGATCATATCCTCACCAAACGCCCGGAACTTACCCGTGCGCAGCCTTCCATCACCCGGGAAGAAGGCAGGCGCAAGGCAGCCCTGGCCGCCGGACTGGTCGTATCTGATCTGGAAAATGGAGATGATGAAAACTCCAACATGCCTTCCTTTACCTATCAATGCGATGGGATCGCCGTAGGCGTCACCAAGTCCGGCGGCTTTGTCACCTATATGGTCAATTCCCGGGAAATTGGAGAGGAACGCCTTAGCTATTCTACCCTTTTAAAAAACGCTTCCGCTTATCTGGAAAAGCTGGGAATCGAAAATATGCGGGCCACTTATTATGAAACCTCCAACGGTATCTGCACCATCAATTATGCGGCGATGCAGGGGGAGGTTACTCTATATACCGACCTGATTAAAGTAGGGGTGGCGCTGGATGATGGGGCGATTGTCTTTTATGACGCCCGCGGCTATATCAATAATCACAAGGAACGTTCCCTGTCTGAACCTATGATCACGGTAGAACAGGCTCAGAAATCCTTAAGCGATCAGCTGGCGGTCCGCAGCACCCGCCTTGCTCTTATTCCTACTTCCGGACAAAATGAAGTTCTGACATACGAGTTTAAAACCACTACTCCCAAAGACGAAAATATTCTGGTGTATGTCAACGCTCAAACAGGGGCGGAGGAGCAAATTTTAATTTTAATTGAAACTCCCAGTGGAGTTCTTACAAAATAAAACGTCCGGCAGTGAAAATCGTTCACTGCCGGATTTTTTCAAACCGCTATATTTCTAAATTTAATCCTCAGTATAGGTGACCTTTGCCATTTTCTGTTCCACCTTGGGACGGTCTCCCCAACCGGTTTTAACCGATGCGATTTCATCCACCACATCCATGCCTTCCACTACTTTTCCGAAAGCCGCATATTGTCCGTCCAAATGGGGCGCGTCCGCATGCATAATAAAAAATTGGCTCCCTGCGGAATTAGGGTCCTGCGCCCTGGCCATAGAAAGGACGCCGCGGGTATGTTTCAAATTGTTTTCCACTCCGTTGGCTTTAAATTCCCCTTTGATATGATGTCCTGGGCCGCCCATGCCGGTACCTTCCGGACAGCCGCCCTGAATCATAAATCCTGGGATTACCCGGTGAAAGATCAGTCCGTCATAAAAGCCGTCTTTTACCAGGCTGATGAAATTTTCCACCGATATAGGAGCAATATCCGGATAAAGCTCAATCTTGATCTGTTTGCCGTTTTCCATTTCAATTGTTACCATAACGAAACTCCTTTGATCACTTAGTATTGGCACTGTACTCCTGTTCACAGTAGATACAGCGGTAGGTCGCTTTTGTCCCGTCTACCAGTTTAAAAATATGCGGCAGGCTGCGTTCGGCAGACGTAACACACCTTGGATTTTTACACTGAACCACATTGGTTACCATCTGAGGCAGGGTAAGATGCTTTTTTTCAATAATATTTCCCCCGGCGATAATATTTACCGTGATATTGGGATCGATAAATCCCAGCACATCCAAATCCAGGTCAATTTTGTCCTCGATTTTAATGATATCCTTTCTCCCGGATTTTTTGCTGCGCACATTTTTAATAATCGCTACGCTGCAATCCAGCTTGTCCAAACGCAGAAACTTATAAATTTCCATGCTTTTTCCAGCCGCAATATGGTCGATAACCACACCTTTTTCCAGGCTATCCACGTTAAGCATCCTATTCCACCTCCAGCAGTTTAAGGATCAGAGCCATTCGGGCGTATTTTCCAAACAGCACCTGTTTAAAATAACAGGCTCTGGGATCCTTGTCCACTTCCGTGTCAATCTCATTTACTCTGGGCAAGGGATGCAGGACGATCATATCCTTTTTTGCCAGCTCCATTTTTGGCATGTCCAAAATATAACTGTCCCGCAGGCGCACATAGTCCTCCTCGTTAAAAAAGCGTTCCCTCTGCACCCGGGTCATATACAAAACATCCAGCTGTTCAATCACTTCTTCCAGCCGTTCCGCCTCAACAAAGGGAATATCCTCTTTTTCCAATATCTCCCGGATATAGTCCGGCACCCTCAGTTCCTGAGGGGAGATCAGCACAAAACGGATATGGGGATATCGGGTCAGCGCCTTTATCAAAGAATGAACCGTGCGACCAAATTTCAAGTCGCCGCACAATCCTACGGTCAAGTCCTCTATCTTTCCTTTCAGCCGCCGGATCGTCAGCAGATCGGTGAGGGTTTGGGTTGGGTGCTGGTGTCCGCCGTCCCCGGCATTGATTACCGGGATATTGGAATAAAGAGACGCTACCTTGGCAGCGCCTTCTTTTGGGTGACGCATAGCGCAAATATCGGCATAGCACTGTACGACTCGGATAGTATCGGCGATGCTTTCCCCTTTGGTGGCGGAACTGGAATCCGCCGACGCAAACCCCAGCACGCTTCCCCCCAGTTCCAGCATGGCCGCTTCAAAACTAAGCCGTGTTCGGGTGCTTGGCTCAAAAAACAGCGTGGCGATTTTTTTGCCGTCGCATTTATGGGCATACGCCTGCGGCCGGGCAATGATATCGTCCGCCAAGTCCAACAGCCCGTCCACCTCTTCGCAGGACAAATCCATGGGTTCAATCAAATGTCTTACCAAAAAAACACCCCCGGTATATCGTAAAACGTTCCTTTGATTTCTTCTCCTAAGTGTACAACATTCCTTGTTGGGACGCAACCCCTTTTCCACAAGAAAAGCGTCCCGGACATTTGATCCGGGACGCTAATGTTATTTAAATTTTACCGCGGTGCCGTAAGCGATAACTTCCGCCGCCCCCTGCATGATTGCAGAGGAGGCATAACGGATATTGACCACCGCATCCGCGCCCATTTGTTCCGCTTCCTCCACCATACGCTTGGTGGCCAAAGCTCTAGCCTCGTTCATCATTTCATTGTATGCTTTCAGCTCTCCGCCTACTAAGGTTTTAAAACTCTGGGTAATATCCTTCCCAATATTTTTAGACTGGATCGTGCTTCCTTTTACCAGACTGAGCATTTCCAATTCTTTTCCGGAAATATAATCAGTATTTACTAAGATCATCTTCTTCACCACTCCTAATCTCTTTTATTCGTTCTATCAAAACAAAGACAGAAACACAAATCAGGGCAAGAGGGATTGCCGCCCCGATAAGTTTTCCCACCAGCGGGAAAGGAACTACCGCCCATATTGCCACATAACCCAAAAAGAGAAGCACCAAAATTGCCGTGATAATCAGCGGCGCCATCATCTTTTTCATCTTCATCCGGCTTTTCTCACTCCCCACAGGTTTATTATAACATTTATCCGCCGTTAAAACAATTTTTACTGCGTCCGTTCCCTGTATCTTCCAGCAGCTTTTTAATCCGCCGCCCCGGCCTTCTGTCCCTTTCCGGTTATTTTAAACTCCTAAAAGCCGCTATACACGGCCGGCTCTGTGTATCTTTTCCCTGCATTTTTTCTTTAATAAATTCCACGTTCAAATGCAGTCCAGGGATTAATAAACACATCGTTTACCGACATGCAGAAATGCAGGTGGGGTCCGGTAGAAAAGCCTGTGCTTCCCACTTTGCCTACAGGATTTCCCTGTTCTACCCAGTCGTCCGCCTTCACATCCAGGCTCTCCATATGATAATACCAGCTCTTCACCCCAAAGCCATGTTCAATAATCACCGTATTTCCCGTAAGCTGAAGAAAATCCGCAAACAGAACCCTTCCCACTCCGGCGGCGGACACCTGTGTCCCCGCTCCAGCGGCTATGTCAATCCCGCTGTGGCGGGTAGCCACTTGGGACCCATTGGTATAGCGTATCATTCCAAATTCTGTAGTAATAGGGCCTTCTACCGGCTGTAAAAACGGTCCGTCCCAATATTTGATCGGATCGCAGATTTTTTTCAGCGGTTCGATCTTCTCCGCCCATTCCAAATTCGCCGCTTCATTTTCTATGGTATTAGCCGTAGTTCCCGGATCTACCGTAAGGTACTGCACCTCAAATTCCCGATCTCCTACATTGATCTGGTACGGAAAGCTTTCCTCCCCGGCGGTGAGCGTCAGCTGATATATTCCTGGCTGCGTAGAGTACCTCACAGGCAAAATTCCCATTTTTCTGTTCTCCGTCTGGAAAAAAGCCGGCTGGAAATCCAAATCCGTATAAGCGGATACTTCCTCTGCATACTCCACATAGATTACCAGCGCTTCCCCCAAGGTCACCGTATTGCTTTCCATGGTAATTTTCGCAGGAAAATCACACCTTGCAATAAATTGGTAACTGTCCTGGCCGATTGTCACGCGATAGGTATAATCTCCGTCGTGGAGGGGAACAAATTCCTTCAACTGTTCCTGCGTACCCTCAAAAACCGTATTCTCCCCGTCCAAAATAGTAATTTTTTCATCCCCGGATAAAAAGGACGGGAGCTGGTCCAAAGAGGTTACCGGTATGATCTGTCCGGTTTCTTCATTTACAATTTCGAAGCTTTCTTCCCCTGCCGTCACGGTCAGCGTCTTGCTTTGGGGCCGGCTTTCTTCCTGGGAGGAAAGCTGCTCCTGGTAGGCTGACTGGGGTTGGGAAAGTGCGGCTTCCCGAGCCGGACGTTCCCCACAGGCGGAAAACAGCAGCACTGCCGCCGCCAGGACGCAGCAGCATCTAATCATATACACATGGCATACCTCCTTCGCTTCTCTTGTACTATATATGTATCAATATAACACAGTTTTCTTTCCATCGCATCTACAGAATATTGGAGAAAAAACCTGCCGGATTTTACCGCCAGGTTTTATCGTCTTTTCTTATGGCCGTCTCTACAGACAAAAGGAAACTCCCTCTTTTCCTGTAGCGCAAGCGCCGCTTCTGCCTTCAGCGTCAAAGGACCAAGCCAGCGTCTCTTTCCATCCTAAACTACAAGCCCTTTGATACCAAGGCAAGGGAATGCAAGGAGGCAAATAAACTTTCTCATTTCATAAAAACTCTTCTATTCATTGAGTATATCATGCCGCAAAGCGGGGAACAAGCCAAAAAAGCAAATTCAAGGGCGCCCGAATGGGGCGCCCCTGGAATTTTTTCAAGCTATGATCCATTTACTTCGTTTTTTTGAAAAATACAAGCTTACCTAGCGCCGCTGTCCTTATTTTTCTCCGCTTTGGACCATTGGATGCTGAAGTTCGTCCCAAATTTGATTGACATATTCTACACAATCAAAATAAATCTGGGTAGCGACAATGTTGGCATGGGTCTCGGAATAAGCGTTCGTAGAAAACGCCTGCAGCGCGTCGTTGATGCTCAATAAGCTGGCCCGCAGTCCGGTGTCGTTTTTCGGATTATATTCATTGAGAGCCGCCTGAATATCGTTCAGGATTGTGGAAGACTGCTCATAGTAACCCACGTCTCCGCTTTCATCCCGAAACCGTTTATCAAGAAACTGGTCGCGGGTTTGTCCAATCCCAGTAACATCCACACCCTGTCCGGCAAAGCCCACCTTGCTGGAAGAAAATCTGGAACGATAAGAATCAGGGGCCAGCGCCACCTGTGTCATTCGCTGGCGCGTATACCCGACAGAATCCCAGTTGGTCAGGTTCTGCCCGGCTATATCCAGCCCTTTTTGAGCGGCCGTCAAGCCGCGTTTGGCTGTTTCAAATCCTAAGAAAGTTGGCCTTAACAAGCGAATCCCTCCATCTATACCTTTGTCTCAAAAAGCGATGTGCCAGCCGCGTTTTCCGAGCGTTTTCCATCGGCGTCATACGGGGCGCAAGCAAGCGCATCCTCCGTGACGCCCAGCATCTGCAGCCCTCCCTGAACGAAAGACAGGCATTTTTCATTGTAGTATTTAACAGTATCTACCGCGCATTCAAACCGGCGGAACAATTGTTCAAAATCGGAACGCTCCTGCGCGTCCAAACGTTCGAGTATTTCATGGAAGGTAAGCCCTTCAAGTCCAACCCGTTTCTGTTCCGCTTCACGCTGCTCCTCCATTTTAGCAAGGCGCATATTCATCGCCTGCTGATTGGACGTGGCCCGGTCAATCCGTTTAGGATCGTAAGAGAGAACCGCGGTATATTTCTCTTTTTCGCCAGCGGCGGCCTCCTCCAAAAATGTCACATAATTTTCAAGGGATTTTTTAAAATTTTGCAAACGATCCATCTCCTCGTCTATGCAATGCACCAATGCTGCATAATAGCGTCTGCCAAATCGGTGGTCGGAACATGATAACTTTTATCCTGGATTGCTTTGCGCAGACTTTCCAGGCGTTCCGGCGATGCCGGTCTGCAAAGTTCCGCCGCAATTGCTCGGGAAAGCTGCTCGGCTTCCATTTTACGCGCCCCCTCCGGGCTGATTTGAATTTGATCGGAGTTTTCGGTCTTCGCCGCCATCTCCTCCTGGGTTTGCTCCATATGGCGGGACGCATGGGTATATCCGTTTATTTTTTTATATGCGTGAAATGCCGCAGGGTTAATTTTCATCTTGAACGCCTCCTGTTCTGTCTAATTTCTGTCCGACATGTGGCTAAATACCTGGGTAGTTAATCTTTTGCCATTCTATTTCTTTCCAAATTCAGAACATTTTCATTTGGTAATCTTATGTAATTGTATATTCGTCCGTCTTCCGAAAAACTAAAGTGCCGCCAGGGAAACACACAATTATATGAAAATTTTTCTTGTAAATACACAATAATAATTGTATAATAAAATGAATCCGTAAAGCAGGAGGTGAGATCACCGGTGGCAAAAATTCTTTGTGTGTCAAATCAAAAAGGCGGGGTTGGTAAAACCACCACCAATGTAATCGCGATGGCGTTAAAACGGCTCCAACGGCGTGTTCTTTGCGTAGATTTTGATCCCCAGGGCGATCTCTCTTTCAGTCTGCGCGCGGATAATCGTGTGGAAATGCAAAATTCCATATACCATGCCCTTAAAGGCGAGCTGTTGACGGTGCAGACTATTCAGCACACGCCTCTTTGCGACGTAATTCCTTCCAATATGCTGCTCAGCGGTATTGAGCTGGAGTTTACCGGGAAGGGCAGGGAGTTTTTGCTGCGCAACTGTCTGCGCCCTGTTCTGAATCTATATGATAATATCTTAATCGACTCTCCGCCTGCATTAGGTATTTTGACGATCAACGCCTTTACCGCAACGGACTATGTGCTCATGCCGGTGAAACCCGATATCTACAGCTTACAGGGACTGGTACAGCTCAATGGAACATTGCAGGAAGTTCGGAAAAAAAGCAATCCGGAGGTTCAGGCGGCCGGTATTTTGATTACTCACTTTGCTGAGAGAGAAAAGTCCAGTAAAGCGATCTATGAAACTTCGCAGGATGTCGCAAACTGTTTGGGTATTCCTCTGCTGAATACGACTATCCGGCGGGGGAACTCCGCTCTGACCAATTCTCAGATCCACCGCAAGGACGTGTTTGCTTACGCGCCCAGGGATAAAGTCGTAGCAGATTACCGCTCGCTGGTGGACGAGCTTATAAAGCGGGGGGTGCTATAATCTATGGCAGCCTCCAAAAAGGAATTTGACAAAGACTATATTTTTAGCTTAATCATGCCGAGCGCTCCCATCGCCTCAGAGAACATTCAGCCGCCGTCCGACGACAGCACTACAGGGGGGACGGACGAGACGCCTGCACACGACAGTCTTTCCATTCTTCAGGACAGAATCAGCCAGATAACCTCCCCTGCTGTAAAATTACGTCCGGCCGAGGAGTTTGTTCTGACAAATCTTATGGAACAGCTCGTCGCAGACCGTCTGGACGAGGTGTTTTTCAAATTTAATTGCTGCCGCTGCGATAAATGCAGAAGAGACGTGGCTGCGTTAGCTCTTAATTCCCTGCCTCCCCGTTATGTAGTTGTACAGCCGGATGAACTATCCAGCCTGCTTCAGGACTGTTCCACAAAGGACGTGTCCTCGGCACTGGTAAAAGCGATTTTATATGTGAAAAACCATCCAAATCATTAAAATCTATTCCCCTTTCAGCTAGACAGCGGCTGAAAGGGGAATACTATTAAACTGCTCCGATAGATGGAGCGCCAAGCGCGGCGTGATCTTTTCAGGAAAAAAGGAGCGGCGTATGCGCACTCCGCTTTTGAAGAAAAAATCGGGGCAAGCGATCCATCGCTTGCCCCGATTTGGCGCGCCGTGAGGGACTCGAACCCCCGACCTACTGGTTCGTAGCCAGTCACTCTATCCAGCTGAGCTAACGGCGCATATTTTAATCAGCCTTACTATATTAGCACATCTTCCCAGGTTAGTCAAGGATTTTTCAAAAACTGTGCCCGCCGGCAGATCTTGCTGCCAGCGGGCGTTTAAGGCGTTAAAAACGGTTATTCCAAAATATAAATATCTACAATTTTTCTGCCGTTTAACCGGCTTTCCTCATAGGTATCATAAAATAAATCCACATCTACAATATCCGCTAAAAGGCCTGTTCCTGTATCCGCCGCAATAGCGCATCCATAAACGAATTTGTTATCCGAAGATACGATATACAGTTTGGACCCATAGGGTATTTCTCTGGGATCTACTGCTACATGCCCGGTGATAGCAAACCTGCCGCTTGCGGTTTTCGCCCCGCTTCGAGCGCTGTAACCGGTGGCTACCTGGTTGGTCAGCAGGCTTTTATATTGCAGCGGCTTTCCGTTCTCATCCACATCCAAATCGAAATCCAAACCGGATACTGGGGCTACTGACCCGATAAGAATAATCTCTTTTGTGGGGTGTTTGGTTATTTTTTCTCCTAAGAGCTGCGTTTCTTCCTGTACACCGTCTACTGTGCGGCGCACATAGGTAAGCACCTTTGTTCCGTCGTCCCCTTCCTGTAAGACCCGTGTTGCTCCCACTCTGATAAGTGAACTGTTTTTGTGCACGGTTTCATAGGGGATCACCTGTTCCTGCTCATACCGTTCGTATTCTACCCGCTGCAGAACGATTTCATCCCCCTGCTCCAAAGGTTTTTCCGATTTCGGGGTAAGAAGGTCGTTGCCGTCATAAAAAACTCCTTTCTCATAAAGGAGTTCTCCCACAGTAGTGCCGTTTTCCACTTGATAGGCGGCGGTAGTTTCATCCACGGTGACAGTGACCTCCACTAAATTACTGATATCCACTTCACCGTAATGTCCGCTAATTCCTGAAAAGTTTATCTGTTCGGCGGAAAGGGTCCCTATTCCGAACTTATTGATTATATTCTGACTATTTTGCTCCATTGTAAAATTTATTGAACTGGTTTCACCATCGGTAACATAAATTGCATTGGTCATCGAAGTGATTTTAAATACAACAAATGCAAGAACTACGGACAGCATACCTACCGCGAAAACCCTGCTTTTTAAAAATTTTGCCAAAGCGCGGGCTTTCTGTAATAAGTTATCCATATCATACTCCCTTTTACTTTTTCCTCCTGAAGAGTTCTCTCCACATAAAGAACGTTTCAGGCATGAACATGTAATTTATTCTCCAATAGTATGGACATAAATTTTCCACAAATTACATATCACATGTTTAGTTTATCAGAGTACCTGCAATTATATTCAAATTGCACAATTTTGTCAAATTTCACTTGTGCAAATAGTTTGACATTTAGAAATATTTTCCTTAAATATTCCCATAATTTTCTGCATATTCGACGAAAACCAACCTGGTTTCTTTGGGGACAACCAGTGATATTTACCAAATTTTTTGTTAATTTCCATCAAAACTTCTCTCGGCCTTATTCTGTGCCGAATACAAACGCGCCCCGGATCGAAAAGATCCGGGGCGCGTTTGTACAGTTTGTCTCAGCCGCATTTTTCCAGGCCGGACGCCAATTCATATTCTTTTTCAAGCTTTGAAAGCCGGGGCTTTTCCTTAATAAACAACGCTGTGAAAAACATCCCTGCGCAAATAGGAAAATAAAAAGTAATCAGTCTCCACAGCGCAAGGGAAATACTGAGCAGCTGCTGGGGGAAAAACATAGCGAACATGGCGTGAAATCCAAGTTCCGCTCCACCCGCGGCGCCTGGCAGCGGTACAAACGAAGTCAGGTTCAGTACAAACGCCTGGGCGGAGATAATCGAAAATATCGAAGCATCCGATAGACCGAACGACCGATACAGCGCATAAGGTATCAAGAAAAAAGCAGTTAACTGTACTATAGATAATAGTCCCATTTTTAGTATTAGCCAAGCGTTTCCCTGCATGGCTAAGAAAGCTTCGTAAAATCCGTCCATCTCCTTTTTCGCCTTGTTTTGGAGGACTTGTTTCTCCTTCACCAGTCGCATTTTTGCCAGAAGATGGATCCCTGCGTTTACAACTTTTCGGGCGCCGGCACCAAAAAAGCATATGCACATCAGCCCGGCGATCACCAGTAGATTTACCCCAAAGCCTGCCAGGACTAAATAGCCCAGCCCGGATACGCTTTTGGAAAACATAGAAAAATGGAATATCAGCGTTACCAAAGAATAAATCGTCAATATAAACTGATAAACAATAAACTTTACAATCAGCGCACAGCTGGAAATTCCCAGCGGAACCCCCGTCTTTACCATATGATATGCCTGCATAGGCTGACCGCCGCTTGCAAAGGGGGTAACACAGTTAAAAAACTGCCCGATCATGGAAGTTTTAAAAGAAGTGCTGTACCTCTGCCGGGGATAAAACCTTTTTACCGCCACATGCAGACTAAGTCCTTCCAGCAGCCAGTAGACCACCATCAGCCCTACCGCCGCCGCCAGCCATACCGGGTTTGCGGACAAAGCCGCCTGCAGGAGATTTCCCAGTCCATCGGTCTTTGCAGTATACACGATAAGCCCTACAAAAACCGCGGCGATAAAAAGTACGTTCCACTTTCCTATTTTCATGCGGATATCCCCTTTTCCCGAACAGCTTTGCAGTGGGCTGGAAGCGATTTTTCAGAATGCCTTGTCTCCTGAATAAGGCAGGTGTAAAACTCCTCCCACATGGAAAGCACATGAGATGCGTTATAGAACATATGCCCCCGGTGGGCAGCTTCTTTTGCCGCTTTGTAATAGTCCGGATCGTCTTTCATCCGGCGCAGGCAGTTCTCAAATCCCTGGTTGTCGCTGGCTTTCAAATAAAAATCCATCAAAATTTTCGGATACACATCAATGTCCCGGAGCAAAATCGGAGTGTTGCAGCTCATGGCCTCCAAAATCGTCATTGGAAACAGCTCCCCATAGGACGGCAGAAACATAACGTCTCCTATATTATAAATTTCATTCATCTTCTCCCTGGGAACCATCCCTGGAAATACCAGATTCGGCGGAGGGCTTTTCAGCAGCCGAGAAATTTCCTCATATCCATCGGTCATTTTTCCGAAGGAAAATCCGCCGGCCCACAAAAACTGCATCTCCGGCAGCCGGTTGGCTATCTGTGCGAAATCCAGCACTCCTTTTCGGGTTTGGAGCTGACCGGTACAGATGACGGTAAATTTGTCCGGACAAAGTCCCCATTCCTGGCGGAGTTCCTTTTTGCGCTGCTGGGACAGAGGATAAAACTCCTTTTCTGAGACGTAGTTGGGAATATACGAAATTTTTTCTTTTGGAATCCCGTAAGCGGCCAGTTTATCAATAAAAATCGGATTTACCGTCACCAGCCGATCCATACTTTTATAAAATGTGATTAGATACTGGTAGAACACCTTTTTGGCAATAGGGGACAGTTTTAGGCTGTCCTCAATGGTTTCCGGCAAAAAATGAACATACCCTACGGTTTTCCCCCTCATTTTCGCCAAAGGGAGCGTAAGAAAATATCCAAAATTCACCGTATGATAATGGGTAATGTCCCCTCCGCCTTTGTGATTTTCCGTTACAGTAAACTGTTTGGACAGACCTTCTTTCACCAAGCGCACCTGCTCTTTGTAGGCGGAAAGCACCCCATGCCCTTCTACCATATCTGCATGAGACTTCATATTAATGGTATATTTCTTCATACAATCGCTCATAATTTTCCGCTCCTTTTCTCATCTGCCCCAAGTATAGCAGGGACAGGTAAAGTTCCTCTAAAATATAGATAAACAAATCCTAAACAGCAGGTAAAAAAATCAGGTCCTCGTTTATATAAACGAGGACCTGTCCCAGTTGTCTTCAAATTTTAAAACGATATCCCGCGCCCCATACAGTTTCAATATAGCGGGGCGTACTGCTGTCTTCCTCTATTTTATCCCGGATCCGGTTGATATGTACCGTTACTGTAGAGGTATCCCCCAAGCAGTCTACCCCCCAAATCCGATCCAACAAAGTATCTTTAGAAAACACAATGTCCGGGTTGGATGCCAAAAATAAAAGCAGCTCAAATTCTTTGTTTGCAAGGAAAACTTCTTTGTTTCCCACATAAACCCGCCGGGAGGCGGGCAAAATTTTCAAGTCGCCAATACTTACGGCGTCCCGTTCCGTTTTTCCTCCCAGGGCTGTCAGCCTTTCATACCGGGCAAGATGAGCGCCTACTCTTGCCACCAGTTCGCTTGGACTGAACGGTTTTACAATATAATCGTCCGCTCCCAGCCCCAATCCCCGGATTTTATCAATCTCTTCCTTTTTTGCTGTGACCATGAGAATGGGAATTTCCAGCTGGCGGCGAAGATTTCGGCATACCTCAAATCCGTCTATTCCCGGCAGCATCAGATCTAAAAGAATTAAATCGAACTTTCCGGAAAGCCCTTCCTTAAGGCCCTCGTCCCCGGAGAATGCTATCTTAGTTTCATACCCGCTGATCTCCAGGTAATCCCTTTGCAGTTCTGCGATACTTGGATCATCCTCGATAATCAGAATCCGTTTCATTGTCCCCCTCCTTTTCCAGCGGCAGCCAGATCAAAATGGTCAAGCCGGCCTGGCTGCGGGCGCAAATCGTTCCTTTGTGAGCCTGGACAATCCGTTTGGCAATGGCCAGCCCCAGTCCGCTCCCACTGCTGGGATTGGTACGGGATTTATCACACCGATAAAAAATATCAAACAGCCTGTCAACCGCTTCCTGGGCTACTCCTGGCCCGTCGTCCGCCAAAGAAATGGCGGCGCCGAATTTATCTGTCCACAACGTAATCTTTACTGTTGCGGTTTGCTTATTTGTATATTTTGCGCTGTTTTCCAAAAGATTAAGCAGTACCCAGCGCATTTGTTCTCCGTCCAGCTGTACAAATACATTTTCCTGGGCGCGCACATCCAGCTCGATACGCAGGCCTTTTCTCAAAAATTCTTCCTTTACCCCCAGACAAAACCACTCCAAGTATTTGCGCAGCTCCACCTTTGTAAAATGGAAGGGAAACTGCCCTGTATCCAATTTGGAAAGCAAAAATAACCGATCCACCAGCACATCCATATCACAGGTTTTTTGATAGATGGTATCCAGATATTTTTTCTGTCTTTCCGGAGTGTTGGCCACCCCGTCCCGCAGGCCCTCTACATACCCCTTTATAGCGGTCAGAGGGGTGCGCAGATCGTGGGATATGCCGGCAAGAAATTCCCGGCGGGCCTCTTCATATTTCATCTGGTCCTGTATGGATTCTTTCAGCCGCAGACGCATCCTGTCAAAATCATCGCATACCGGTTTAAATTCATCTTTGCCTTTATACTGGATTTCAAATTCCAAATTTCCGTCGCCAATCTCCCTGGCCCCGCTTCCCAACAAAGCCAGCGGTTCCAACAGGCTTTTAGTCACCCGGGAGGACAAAACCCCATTGGTCATAGCAATAACAAGGAGGGTCAGCGCTAAAATTATCCATAGATAATTGCGCAGAAAAATCTCAATCTTCTGACCGATATCCATGCTGTCCTCCCCGGACAGGGTGTTTACCGCAGTCAGTACGGTGGTTTTCCCCTGCTGGGTAAAGCTTATCCTTACCAGGGCGCTGGTATCCGTCATAAATACAGCGGAGCCGTCCGCTTCCAGCAGCTTGTCTGTAATCCCTGACATCGCCTTTTCATCTTCCGGCGTCAGATTGGAACTCACCGGCTTTCCATCCTGTATCACATGCAGCCGGTATCCCACTTCACTTAACAGTTTTTCCAGCTCCTTCCATTCTCTGGCGGAGCTTTTAGATCTGGGCGTCTGATGTTCATGCCGGTAAAGATCTACCGTATTTTTAACGATGGCGATATTCTCCTGGCTGTGTACTGCGCTTTTAATAGACTCCCAATAAAATTGGGCGAACACCGCTAGTACCCCTACGGAAATCAATACCACCAGTATGGCTGGTACAATCAGCATCAGAAGATTGGATACCACCAGTCTTTTTTTAATCGTCATACCGGTCCCCTTCCTCTTCTCTGCATTTAAGATAAACTTATTATACCGCCATCCCCTTACATTTGTCTAAAGAAAATCTTAAGAAACTATAACAAATAGCTGCAAAACAATGTTTTGCAGCTATTTGTTATAAGTGGGGATAAGCATTGCGCGCAGGGCCTTTATAAGCGCCGCAGGAATCCCGAATTACCAGTTTGGCCGGAAGTTCAATATGTTGTTTTCCAACCGTTTCTTGGGAATTTTCAATCTTATCAATTAATATTTTCATTGCCCGGGTCCCCATATCATAGATGGGGAGGTCCACCATGCTTAAATGGGGCTGAAACAGCCACGTCCAACTATAGTCGCAAAATCCCATCAGCCCTACGTCCTGGGGGCATTTGATCCCCAGATCGGAAAATGCCGCTAAAGCGGCCAGAGTAACCACTCCATTGGTTGCCAAAAGACAGTCAGGGTAAGGCCTGCTTTTTAAATACCCGGTCAGCTGCTTTTGTATATTATCAAAATTCCGATTGCTGTCGGTATAAAAAACTAAAAAAATCATTGCGGGACTGTTGACACTCACCCTGCTGGTCACTTTGATCGCAGGCTGTGGCCAGTCCTCCGACCCTGCTGAAGACAACAGCACGGCTGCGCCGGCCGATGAATCCCCGGAACCGTCAGAGGATCCGGATACCGAAAAACTTGTTATAGGCTATGCTGCAAAATCCGCCACCAACACTAGTTTTATGATTACAAATAACGGCTGTGAACAGGCCGCCAAGGACCTTGGGGTCGAATTGATTATGCTAGGGCCCCCGAAGGATCAGGATGTTGCGGGTCAGTTGGCGGTTATTGAAGATCTGGTGAACAGAAATGTGGACGCTTTGGTAATTGCGGCCGCCGATTCCTCCGCCGTAGTTTCCGGCGTACAGAAAGCCAATGCTGCGGGAATCCCCGTAATCGCTATTGATACCGCCATTAACGGCGGTGAAATCGCTTCCTATGTAACCACCGACAACCTGGCTGCCGCCGCCTTGGGCGCGGAATGGATGGCGAAAGCCCTGGACGGCAAAGGCAACGTGGTCATGATCAACGGCGTTTTGGCCCAGAGCGTAGGTTCTGAAAGAAGAGACGGATTTTATAACTATATGGCGGAAAATTTCCCTGATATTAAAATTGTTGCGGAAGTAAACTCCGAGTGGCAGGCGGACAAGGCTATGTCGGGAATGGAGGATGCTTTAAGAGCTAATCCGGATATTGACGGCGTTTTCTGTGCCTGGGACGCAGGTACTATTGCCGTTATCCCGGTGTTGGAACAGGCCGGTATCCTGGACGAAGTTGCCCTGTTGGGATTTGACGCCGCCCCTGACGCCCTCAAACAGATGAAAGAAGGCAAAGTGGATGCGGATATCGCCCAGTATCTGTTCAAAATCGGTTATCAAGGCGTGGAGGCTGCTGTGAAGGCGGCCAAAGGCGAGGCTAGCTGTGGGTATGTGTTGCGGGGATCGTTGCGGTTTCAAGCACCTTCTTGCAGACGGTGCATTCCTTATGCTTAGTGCCGTCGGCGGTTTCGGTAGCTGCCGTGTCAATGATCCACTCGCTGGCGCTGTGAGCCGCAATATCGGCCTTGTCGCCGCACTCGCACTCGTGCCAGTGATTGGTGTCGTCATACTTCCAATCCGTACCGTAGCTATGCTCATGGGGGGCTGTCAACGCCGGGAAGGTGTAGCTGACCTTACCATCCGCATAAGTTGCCACATAGCCGTTGACGGTGTAGAGGCAGTTTGCATCGAAGCTATAGCCCTCCGCTGCCGTCACAGGGATGGAAACGGTGTAGGCACCTGCGCCAAACTTGCCGTCCGTCACCGCAGGAGACCATTCCGGTTTGCCAACGGTGTACAGGGTGTTGTTAGCTCCGGTGGCCGAAGTTGCGGGAGCTTCGCCGTATTTCGGGGCGGTAACCGTCAGCGCAACACTGCTGATCTTGCTGGTAGCGGCTGCATCGGGTGTCTGATACATCGCGAGGACACCATGTCCGAGAAAATCAGTACAAGTCTCAGCGTCTCCACCGTCTGTAACCGTGTAGGAAACATTATACTTCTTTGTAATCTCTGTAATGTCAGTGCTTTCACCAAGCTTCAGCCATACCAAATAGAAATACTTCTGATTCGGCTTTACCTTGTAATCAGGATCAGTTACTTCCGTTGAAATGTCGTTTTCGTATACATTGTACGTAAACGTAACGTTTTCCGGAAGGGTGGTGCCTACAAGTTCGGCTACCGGAAGGCTCTTACCGATCTTGTCATTCAGCGTAGGCAGTTTAACCTTAACCTGCAAACCGGGTCTGACAACAGTATTATCCTTCAGCTTGAAGGTAGCAGTCAGGGTTGTGCCTCCGTCAGCAAGCGTATAATCGCCTACAACTTCAGCATTACTTGAGGCAAAAATTTTATCGCTATAGATTCTATCCCCATCAAACGCAAACCCTGTATCTGCCTTAAAGGTCACAGTGCCTTTGTAGATTTCGCCGCTTTCAAACGTAGTTACATCGGTGTCGTCCATGTTCTTCCAAACAATGTGCTCCACCTTGTAATTTGCGCCGCCAATCTCTACCCATTCTGCCGCTGTGTAGTCGCCGGGATGTTCACCGGCAATCGGGCTGCGCAGATAAGCCAACACAGAGGTGATGCTATCTTTTCCGCCGTCAATCTCATAATTGCACTTGGTGCACTTGTACTTACCAGTAGCATCATTGTATTTCCATGTATGCGGCTCTTTTTCCTGTGCGCCGCAGCTGTACTCCCGGAAATGGACGTTGCCGGTGCTGGCAATTTGCCATTCGCCGCTGAAAGTGTGTTTATGTAGAATGCGCACACTCACAAGGACAGTCATCGTTTTGCCGTCGCTGGTGATGCCGGTAGAACTGCCCCAGTAATCGCCAATCAGCGTCACGTTGGTATTGGTATCAAAAACATAGCCGTCTTCTGCCTTCAACGTTACCAATGCGCGATAGGAGGTGCTTTCTACTGCCCCGGTCGCAGGAATGTCTCTCCATTCCGTAGTGACAGCGCTGACACCGGTGTTGGTGCCGGAGAGCGTGAAGTCACCTGATGTATCCCCAACCTTCAATTCAGGGACGTTCAGTGCCACGCTGTCGATGGCTGTGTCTCCCGGGAAGTTCACAAAAACACGAAGCGTGTTTGTCGAGCCGCCAAAGGTGTCTGCCATCCAGAAGTCACCGCCAGTGACCGTCACATTATTCTCTATATCAGACGAAAAAACAAAACCTTCGTTTGCCTTAAAGACATACATTACCGTATAACTTTGATTTGAGTTATACAGTGTGTCTTTGTCTTTAATCGTATCTGATGTATTGTTCAGGCCCTTATAAACGAAGAAATTATCTAAGACCATCTTGTTATTTGGACTGTAACTGCACGCCAAATCTGAAAGGGTTTTGCGCTCATTCAGAGATTTGACGGTCAGGCTGGCATTATCGATAACCGTAGGGTTGTCAACGCCGGTAGGTGTAACTATGAGCTTTTTCTGTGTCTTACTAACAGAACCGTCAAGAACGGTGTTTGCGCTCATATCATAAAACTGGTATCCCGCGGCCAACAGATTGGAAAGCGGCTTGCCATTTGCCATCTTCATACCACCCTCAAAGGTTCCTCCGGTCAGGTGGATCGCATTGGCAACATTATCATCGTCTACATAAAGCGCACAGGAGTTTTCATTTCCCTGATGATTGGTGATATTATTGACCTGCTTAATTGTACCTCCTGAAATATTCAGCGCTGTGCCTGTAGCTAAGTTGTTGCTAAAATAAATTGCAGAAGTGACTTCATCACTCATGTCATTGTAGCCATAAATGTAGCCGCCTTTAATATTGGTGACGCCGCCACTGATCCCAATCGGTCTTGTCGAAATATTAGAATAAATACACTGAATGCCATTCAGCGTAACGCTGCCATCAATGGTCAGCTCACCGCCCCAGTTGTAGATGATCGAATTAACCGTCAAAGGCGTATCGAAGTCCACCCGGATAGAACCGGTTCCGGTAATTTCAAGGGACGATTTGCTCTCCACATCAATTAGGTTGCTAAATATATAATCATCTTCACTCTCGACACGAGGTATAAACCAAATATCTGTAGCAATTTCCAAATGGTGGTTTGCGCCGTACGGAATGTCTATCGCAGGCTTGGCAGATTCAAAGTCTCTCCCGACTTTCAACAAACGAGCCGGAACGCCTTCGACAGTCACATCGTTATCCATCCCGACTACTTTAATATAATAACTTGCCCGCGTTTGCAGAAGGCGCTTCATCTCATCATAGGTCGAAACGCAGTAGGGGTCACTCTTTGTGCCGCTGCCTGTCGTTGCACCGCTGCCATCTGCTGCAAAGGCCATTGTGGGGAACAGGCCCACCACCATGACGAGGCAGAGCAGGATGCTCAGTATCTGTTTTCTCATCGTTTTTCTTCCTCCTTTTGATTGGAAATTCGTTGTCTGATTTAAACGCTGTCGATTACCGAAGCAAAGTAGTTTTCGGACACCGAGCCGAAGAGAAAAGCGTCTATCAGACCCTCGCGCTTTGCCTGCCGTACCTTTTCGGTCAACTCACCGTCTGTGTCGTCATCCACAAAGAGAATGACCCGGCAGTTTTCAGTGTTCCTTTTTACCTTGTTACGGATTGCCATTCGTTCATTGAACATCCATGGCGAATACGCCTTGACCTCCATTAAAAGCACATCCGGTCGATGCGTTTTGCACCACTCGGCGGTTGCGTCCGGCGACTCGGAGATCACAACCTGGCAATCATCCAATTTTTGCATCAGCATTCGCTCCATGGTGTGCGCATGGATATCGCTCTGAATATCCAGAACGATTTTTTCATCATTCATCACCACCTTCTGAAAGCACAACCCTAATTTTACAGTATCTATTGTACGGATTTTTTGGTGCTTGTCACTGGCACTTGTGCCAGTAACAGAAGGAAAAATTCGATTTTTTCAAAATTTTTTTGCCTTTTAGGCGCAAAAAACCCCTTGACCGTACAGCCAAGGGGTTCAAATTCTCTTATTCGTCTTTTAAGGTGGTTACCATGAGCTTGTTTTCAATGGCGGTTGCAACCAGCGATTCTCTGCTTTCAAAGCCGCCCTTTTCCACCATATCATCCAGGTTCCAGCGAACGCCGTTTTTGGAGATACCCAGCTTGTCAGCGATTTCCTGATAGGTGAAGCCCTTTATATACAGGCGCAGGATGTCTAACTGCCGGGGCGAGAAGGCATCGGACATCGTTCCCTCCATTTCAATGGCCGGAGCGATGTCGGGGAATACCTTTTCCCCTGCCAGGGTACGCTTTACCACGCTCATCAGTTCCTCCGTGCCGTGGTCCTTATACCACAGGCTGTCGGCGGCACCCATTTTGGCTCGTTCCAACACCTGCGGATCAACAAGCGAGGTAGCCACAACGATTTTGATTTGCGGAAAAGCCTTTTTGATGCGCTCTGCGGCGGCAAGACCGGAATGCTTGTGCTGCGTCTGCACATCCATAAGGACGAGCTTTACGGTGGCGTCGCAATGCTTTTCCGCTTCAAAGGCGTCACGGAAAACGCCGACAAGATAAAACTCACCGTCTGCCGCAAGACGATCGACAAAGTGCTTTTGGATGTATAAATCATCCTCTACAAGTATGGTGTTTATCATAGGCTGATCTCCTTTGCGGGAATCGTAATCAGAAGAGCAAATCGTGGATTGTGCGAAATATGCATTTCGCCGCCGGAGCTTTCAATACTGCGGCGAAGCGTTGACAGGCCACTGCCTTCCTTTATCGGCTTTGTGGGTACTTTGCCGTTGTTGGTTATGGTAACATCATAGTGTTCGCCCCGCTGGGCAATGCGGATATACACCTCATTTCCGTCTGCGTGCTTGATGCAGTTGGTCACGCACTCCTTGGCGGCGGCAACAGTCAGCTCCTCGGCTGCGGTATCACGGGGCAGGTAGCCGTCGATTTTTACAGTCACGCCGAGCTGCCGTGCGGTTCTTTTTACCTCGTCCATTGTGCTGACAGAGGTGACACGGTTGCTTGCCAGCATACCGATGGCATTTTGCAGCGCCTCAAGCTTTCGCTCGGTATCCTCGCCGCTGTCTATGATGTCTCGGATAGTCAGGAGGCTTCGTCCGATGGTATCGTGAATATAGACCTTTAGGTCAAGGCTTTCCTTTTCCTTGACATCGTCCTCCATGCGGGCGTACATCTTCCTGAGCTCTCGGTTGACTTCCGCCAGTTCTTCATTTATTTCCTCTTGCTTTTGGTAGCCGTTATACAGCTCGGTCACATTGTGCGCCGTTATCTGCTGCCAGCGGTCATCGCCGTCCACGGTGATATTTTGTGTACGGAACTGCCAGACGGTCTTGTCGGGCAGGATATAGCAATCATCCTTGACGGTTACGGATCTGTCCGGCAAACTCAAGGCATTTTCCATATCCCTTTTGATTTGCAGCTCGTGGCCGCAAAGGGCAAAGGACAGCCGGCGCATACGGTTGTTGCATAGGATGATCCTGCCGTTCGGGTCGGCAAAGCAGATGCCCATAGGCAGCTTATCCGTTGCTTCCTTAATGGAGAACGGCGAGAGCTCGTTCTTTTTGCGGCGGTATTCCCGCGGCAGAGCAATGGCAAAGTGAACTGCCGCAAGAAAAATGGCAGAGGCAAATATGAGCCACGGTGCGCCGAGCAGAAATGCGTCCCCGATATTATCGGGATCTGCCTGGGAAACGGAGAACAGCAGCGGGATCATCACCGCCATCACCGCCAGGCTCAGCAGGCTGCGCACCGGCTTATTGCTGCGGAGAAGCTGATACATAAACAGCCCGATTTCAAGGACGATCTCCACAAGCATGATAAACGGCAGCATGGTCTGCCAGAATTCAGAAAGGGAAGAAAATGCACTCATTTCCTGTCACCTTCTTTCGCTTCAAATATAAGGTGCTGGTATTCCTCGTCATCCTCTTTTTCATAGCGGATACCGTCTCCGCTTACTAAAGCGGAAAGGTCGGCCTTGCAGCACACATTCAGGGACAAGCGTAAGCCGTTTGCCTTTATGAGGCTTACCTGTATGCCTGTTAAATTCAAAATATCGGCTTCAATAACCGATTCATAAAAATCAAATACAGCGGTCGCCGTTTTGCCGGAGAGCATGGAAAGAGACTCGTCCACATAGAGTGAGCTGCGGACACCCAACAGCTTCAGCGTTTGGAGCGACTCATTGAAGGCACGGTGAAGTTCCGTTGCCGCTATTTTAATATCTCGGTCGGTAAGGAGCGTCAGATGCTTGCGGCGCTTAATGTAGCTGCACAGCACGGCAATCTCGGCAAGGAGCGTTTTGGCGCTGTCGGGATCGGTGCTTGAGATTCGGCGGTATTCCTTAGTGAGCTCCGCAATGCGGTCGATCTGCGTCTGCGTAACGGAACGCAGGAGATCATACAGGCGGTTTTGCTCCTCCACCTTGCGGCGCTTGGCTTCACGCTTGTATTCATAACGGAGTATTTTGTTCCTGTCGGCAAGCTCGTCTGCAAGGAGCTCAGAGTCCTCCTTGATGTCACGCAGAGCCGACACATCCTCTGTCCATACGGCATAGCCGCCGTCAATGGGCATGGTGTGAACGGTCAAGCTGCCCATCGTGACCGGACTTTGCTCGGCTTTTTTCATCGTTTCCTTTGAGATAGGCGCAGTGTTTACAGCTGCATACCGAACGGTAAAGTCCTTGTCGGTGATCTCTGCCGATGTGCCGACAGAGGAGGCAAACAAGTCCACATAACGGCTGTTTGAATGTATATATCCGCAGGCAATGCAAAACTCAAAGGTCAGAATATACATCACACTTTGGAATGCGGCAATATCGCCGAACAAGTGGAGCAGCCAATCCACGCCCGCATAGTAAAGTGCGCTGTAAACAATCGCCAGCAGCATAGGAACAATGGGCAGAAAGTGGAGCCTTCCTTTTTCGCGGCATTTGAAAAACATAATAATGAGTGCGGCAAGGGCACACAGTACCTGCCAGCCTACACTAATGAAGTAGCCTACCGAGTAGCCGTTGTTTTTGTCCGTCCACACGGCGGCGTCCTTCGGAAAGGTAAATACGAATTGGTGCAGGTCATTTGTGAGCACGAGCAGAGGCAATACGCCGGAGATAATCCACAGAATCGACATTCCCTTGGGGAATTTGTATTCGTCCGGCTTCCCCAGCGACATGGCAATCAGCAGCGCCAGCATAGGCACAAACAGCATGGGCAGATAGAACAGATACCACAGGTAACGGACGGCGTCCGGCTGCCAGAATATAAAATACTTCGCCGAACGGACTACCATCCAGATGATAAGAAGCACCGCAGTGACCGTCATAAATCTGCATACCTGCTTTTGCACGATCCGCTGGCGGACAGAAAGCCCCCAGGCGGCGAACAGGCCGATATAGATAAAGCTGCGCAGATAGGAAAACAGCATCGGGTAGAAGCTGCCCCTGCCTATAATTCGGAAGCAATATGCCAGTATCACGGCAAGCACAGCGATGCCGCTTCAAATTAGATTATAGTATAAATCCGTCTGTTTCTCAACTGCTTCTTACGAGGCTTTGCATAAAAGCCATACTTTTTGCCCCACAGCAGAGAAAAAGGGGGGCTTTGACCTACGCAAGCCGAGCCGATTTCATCTTATACTCTGCCTTGGTAGAGGTATTTGTCTTTCCTTTCTGCTGTAGTTATTCTTCAGCTGGGTAAGTTCACTTTCTCCTTCCAACATGACAGGTGGCACCTGCCAGCGTATAGGCGCAGCTGCCCCTTGGCGGAAAAAGACTCTTGAAAAAATACCCTGTTGCCGATATAATAAACCTTGTGCGATTTCGGAGGGATGAAAATGGAAAACGAAAAACACTACATAGCCGTTAATGCCGGCGACAGATATCCGCTTTTGAAAACACCGCAGGACTACACGGAATATTTTAACGAAGCACTCTCGTTTGGAGACTTATCCGATGTGCTTCGGTACATAGAAAAGCACGGCCTTGAACGAATCGTCACAGCCGTGATTAAACGATGACCGCCTACAAGCGGTTTTTTTTACGCGTTGGATCTGGCATTCGGCAGTTTTGCCCGTCAGAAACCATCCATTTGATTTACCCGGATAACAGACAGTTTATCAGATGAATCATCAAAAAAAGCATAGCTTCTGCGCGGGGGTATTATAACTCCTGCACTGAACTGGCAGACCATTATAATGATGAATTAGACGTACTTGTTTTGCGGCGCATGCCGCTTTGCAGGTGCGTTTTGTTATATCTGCGCTTTTTGCGTGGCAGCGTAGGCTGCCGCAGTCCTCCAATCAATTTGATTTTTCAAAAATTTCAAATTGATTGGAGGTACATAGCATGGATGCTGACAAGAAAAGAGTATGGGTCAGCGGTCAATACATTGAAGTGACGGGTGCTGTTTACGATGCCTATATGAAAGGTGATCGAAAAATCCGCTATTTTGAAAATGACCTTAAAACGGAACGGGTCCTGATGGATACCGATGGACATATCAAACAGATCATTCCCAGCCGTGAGGATTCTTTGGACAGGCTTATGGATGATAACGCCGAGCAGTTTACGGACCATCACGAAATTGTTGAGGATATGGTGCTGCGAAAAATCTCTGCAGAGAAGCTGTATCAGGCTTTGGCGGAACTTTCTGAAAAGGAGCGGGAGCTGATCGTTGCGCTGTTCTTCGAGGAAAAGACGGAACGTGAACTTGCTGCTGTTCTTGGAATTTCTCAGCCTGCTGTCCACAAGCAGAAAAACAAAATTCTCAAAAAGCTGAAAACTTTTCTTGAAAAATAAGTTTTAGCGGTTATCAGACCTCTCACTCAACGGTAAATAGAGTGAGAGGTCTATTTTTCTCTCCCCTATGTACCTTGATACTATAAAGTAAAATATACTCCCTTCTAAGTCAACAGTTTTATTATTTTAACTGTCTTCCTAGAAGGAATCATATCAGTATTATACCCAATTCAGTATAATTCTGATTACAGGTGGCAATATACATCCAGCGATTATGCCAGTACAGCATCAGGACTGATATTCAGCTACTCAAAGAAGACGTATCCTTTGGACAATGCCTGTATAGAATCATTCCACAAACGCCAGTATTTCCCATAAATCTATTCCTATTAAACTGCTTCCCTCATATCAGATTTGTTACCATTTTCTTACGCAAATCAGAGAGGCAATCCGGCGATAGTCGTTCCAGATAAAAGTTCAGTGTATCATAATGGGGTATTTCTTTCACTTTCTGATTTCCGGAAATCAGATGCAGAGTGCTGATACAGTTCCCTTCGTTAAAGCTCTCTTCCATCTGACGCATAGTTTCTTGGGTCTTCCATTTCTTCAATCCATGTCGTAAAAAATTTTAAAAAATGTTTAGTTATCCTCATAAAATCTACAATGCTGTAATTATTTTTCTTCTTCTCCCGTTTTTCCGCCTTATTCATTGTTTAATATCCTCCTGTACGAAAAATTTCGTTGCTTTATTTTTCGTACAGGAGGATATTACGTATAAAATATGAAGTTTTTAACGCGAAAAGTTTTTATTCTTCATCTCTGGATTTTCTATTAAGAAATTATCAACCTTTAACCGCACCACCAACTAATCCACGAACGAAATATTTTTGTAGGGAGAAGAACACGGTCAAAGGCACAATCATTGAAATAAAGGCAGCTGATGAGAGTAGGTACCAGTCATTTCCACGGGTTCCAACAAGGTTTGCAATGTCCATGGATAAAACTTTGACCTCATCTCTTCCACCCAGGAAGCAAAGTGAAACCAAATAGTCATTCCATACCCATAAGAATTGGTAAATGGCGATAGACGCCAAGGCAGGCACTGACATCGGTAAAACCATCCGCATGAAGATAGTTGATTTTTTCGCTCCATCAATCGATGCTGATTCAAAAATTTCGCGCGGCAGTTGGCTTATATAGTTATACATATAATACGTGGGAAGCGGCAACCCAAAGGCAGTATGAGCAATCCAAATACCTAAGAACGTGCCATTTAACCCCAGAAAAGTAAACCCTTTTAATACTGGAGACATCACCACTTGCACCGGAACGACTAAAAGTAAGATTATGATTAAGAACATAAGCTTTTTACCAGGAAATTTCATCCAGGCAAATCCGTAAGCAGCCAAGGTTGCAATGAGCACAGGGAAAATCGTCGAGGGGACCGCAGATGCTAAAGTGTTTAGAAATGATCTTGTCATATTGCTACCCTTTACTTTTATTGTGGTTCCGTCGGGCTGCTTGATGTTATACTCTTTTCCACCAAATACCGCCTTGTAATTGTCCAGTGTAAAATTGATGTTGGTCGTCCACCTCTTTTCCTGAACATTAATAAGGCGAGCCATGTTATTTTCCCAAATATAGCGCTTTCCATCAACTGTAATTCCTTGAGTTAATTCCTTTGTTGTGAACGTCTGGTCTCCGACGGTAATCGGTTCCCTTAAGTTGGTATCCTTTGGTAGTTGAATTTGCTCAGTGGTTTCCCAATCCTTATGTGGTAAAATATTCCACCATCCTGTTTCTAAAATATCCTTAGCAGGCCTGAAGGAGGTGACAAACAAACCAAACGTCGGAAGGAACCACATCAAGCAGATAATTCCTAACAGAATATCAACAATCAGTTTAGAGCTTTTCCTCATTTTCTTATGTTTTATAATAACGCACCTCCCTGCTGCTTGCGGAAATTCTTCAGATTTATAAATATAACTGGTGTCACGATAATTAGCAATACAATCGCAATTGTATTTCCATAACCTGCGTTCTGTTGCATGAAGATCTGTCTATAGAAATTAGTTGCCACAACATCAGTACCATACTGTCCACCTGTCATCACCTGAATTATATCAAATACTTTAAGACAGAATACTACAATTGTCGTTGTAACTGTTATTATATCCTTTGCAATATAAGGTATTATTATATCAAAAAAGATTCGAATCTCACCAGCTCCATCTACTCTAGCTGCTTCCATGATTTCCGATGGAATATTTTTTACTGCAGCCGACAGTAAAACCATCGAATAGCCTGTCTGCATCCAGACAAAAATGAGCATCAGGAAAAAATTATTCCAAAAAGGCAGCATTGTTGTCCATGCCTGAGGTTCTCCCCCAAATTTTACTACAATTGCATTCAGAAGACCAATTTGTTGGTCACCAGGCTGATAAAAATATACAAATTTCCAAATTACCCCCGCTGCAACATAGGATATGGCAGTAGGCATAAAAATAATCGTTTTTACTAACTTTTCATAACTGCACCGGTCAGCTAGGGTTGCAATTACCAGACCCAGCGCCACACAAGAGGTTGCCGCGAATAAAACCCAAAGCGCACTGTTACGAAGCGCAATGATCAATTGGCTGTCACTAAAAATAGCTAAATAGTTTGAAAAGCCGACGAACTTACTAGAGCTGGCGTTAAAAAAGCTGTAATATAAGGTCTCAATAGCCGGTAACAGCAGCATCATGGTCAGTAACAACACGGCAATTCCTATATATAAAAAAGGCTGAATTAGATTTTTATATTTGTCAGGATACTGCTCTACAACCCAGTTAATTGAACAGAAAATAAACCCGACACTCAATACTACCAATAAAACTCCTATTATAGCATACAAAACTGAATGCACTTTCAAATTGCACAGGAATTTAATTATCGCCCATAGGAGCCCAACGTCCATGACTAAAATTATAGAGCTTAATAAAACCAGATTTGCGCTTGATTTTTTTTGATTGACGGTTTTCAATAGAAACCTCCTCTCACACATATGGAAAGTCATATCATCAAAAAAGAGGGGTAATCAGGGTTACCCCTCTTTCGCTGTCTTTCAAATAGTTAATCCTCTACGTTGTTCCAACCAGACTGCATCTCTTCCAATGCTGCATCAAGGTCAAGCGTATCACTAAAATAATCGACAATACCTTTCCAGAAGGTACCTGCACCAACTGTAGCAGGCATAGCGTCAGAAGCATCATAACGAATAGTATCAGCATTCTTAAGCACTTTGGCTACCCTTTGGAGCACATCGGTCGTATACCATGAGTCTTCAGCACCGTTCATTGGAGCAATTGTACCACCCATCATAATCCATTGCTTGATGGAATCAGCCGTTGTAAAGTATTCCATGACAGCGCGTACTTCAGGACGATCGTTAAACATAGCATACATATCGCCTTTGATAACAACTGGGATACCATATTCTGGGTCGATTGACGGTAGCTGGAAGAAATCATAATCCTCGCCAGCAACGGCATCAGATGGGAAGAATGGAATCATAAAGTTTGCCTGCTTGTGTAGCCATGCTTTTGGTGGGTTGGTGAACAAGGGCTGTACTGCATCTCCATAGTTTGTGGAAACAATAGATTTTGAACCACCGTATACATAATCTTCATTTTTCCATATCTCTGACATTTTTTCAAAGGCTTTTTTGATTTCAGGAGAAGTGAATGAGAGTTCGCCGGCAACCCACTTGTCATAATTTTCTGGTGAGGTTACACGCAGTACCATATCAGCTACCCATCCAGCAGCTGGCCATCCTGTTGCAGCACCACTCTCAATTGCGATAGACCAGGGGGAACCACCGTCCGCTACAATATCCTCACTGAGCTGGATCAGTTCATCCCATGTTTCTGGGATTTTATAGCCCGCCTCATCAAAAGCGCTCTTCGGATACCATACAAGGCTTGCCACAGCAACACGGTTCATAGCCGCAGCCATGATTTCTCCATTAGGACTATCCATGGTTGTCATATCAATGTAACTATCTTTATATTGCCCCTTTAAATAATCTTCAGATAAAAAAGATTTCAAATCAACTAAATTACCAGCCTCTGCGAAATTAGATAATAATCCCAGAGAGGCAAAGTTTGCAATATCGGGAGGATTTCCACCATCGACACGTATGGTAATTGAAGCCTCGAATTCTTTGGTATTTTCATATTGCAAGTCAATACCTGTATTCTCCTTGAATTCCTTTACACTGGCCTCAAACGCTGCCAAGTCACTGTCACCTATAGAACCCATAATGGTAACTTTCTTTCCCTTAAATTCTCCAGCGTAAGCTCGTTCAACATATCCTTTTGTACTATCATCCGGCGTAACTTCGCCTTGCAACTGCGTACCGGCGGAGTTAGTGCCGCCATCCGGCGTAACTTCGCCTTGCAACTGCGTACCGGCGGAGTTAGTGCCGCATCCAGAAAGAAGCATGGAAAAGATTAAGACAGCGATTCCTACTAAATTCCATATTTTTTTAGTTACTTTTTTCATTTGAATATACTCCTTTACTTTTATAATACTTTTATCCGTTTGCGCAACGGCTAAACGAACTTATTGTGCAAGTGACCTCCTTTCCCATAAGACTAGCTAGATTAAACCAATCCATAATTTATCTCTGATCTAGTTTAAAAAATCTAGCTGCATTTTTGTGCAAGTGACCTCCTTTCCCATAAGACTAGCTAGATTAAACCAATCCATAATTTATCTCTGATCTAGTTTAAAAAATCTAGCTGCATTTTCTCCCATAATCTTCCTTAAGTCGTGTTCTCCCAAATCAAGGCTTTCCATAAAGTCAAGATTCATTTCCGGATCATCGTTATCAGCTCCAAACATGAGACGATCCGGACCAATTATCTCAACAATCCTTTTGATTAATTCACCAGGATCAATTTTGGGATAAACTAAAAATTTGCATATATAAGTCAACATTGAGAAATCGAGTATAATATTTTCATTTCTCAGGGCAACGAGTACAGCATCCTGATACCAGTGTCCACCAACATGGCACAAATCTATTTTTAGTTCCGGAAGATCATAAGCCAGTTCGTCTAGCATTATTGGCATAGCCGGAATCAGCCGATCCACCTCACGGAACGGTGAATAACCTGTATGAAATGCTACTGGAATATCCAGTTCTATGCACTTTTTATAAAAATTATAGATTTTTTTATCGTTAACATCGAATTTGTAATGTCCAGGGATCATTTTTGCTGCTTTAAAACAATGTTCTTTTACCAGAAACTCCAGTGTTTCGATTGATTCTGGGCGAGTCGGGTCTAAACATGCTACACCGTAAAATCGGTTCGGATACAATTCCTGCGCGCGAATAATCCATTCCAACGAAGTACTGGTAGTAATTCCGGTATCCACGTTGTGCTCCCCATAATGATACAAATACTCGATATCGGACGGTATCGCAAACATCATCTTAACATTTGTTTTTAATCTATCCATCTGCGCCACCATTTCCTCAATGCTAAGCAGAAGAAGAGACTCTGCTTCTTCCTGCGTTCGAGGAGCAGCATAAAAGCTATTAACCTCTTTTTTAGGAGGATGTGCATGAGCGTCAACTACAAGAATGGTATTCGACTTTTTCATAAGTTACCTCCATCTTAATATAAACTTTCATATTCCAAATGATAACTCTACTTCCTAGGCTTGTTAATTTTTAACATCATAAAAAGATATGTGTCAGAAGGTCGTATTCGTATGCAATTATCATACTTAATCAGAGTTCCTTACCGATACAAATAGCCATAACAAACACGCCTTTCGATTTTTATCGGTACACAGAGTAAATACTTCATATGTTTCAGATACTTAAACCTGTTTTCATGTAATCTCCGAAAGTAGGCATATGCATTGTCAAACCACCATCAATCACAATTTCCGCGCCAGTCATAAATCCGGACTCGTCTGAAGCTAGAAACACTACAGCATTTGCGATATCTTCCGGTTTTCCGTTTCTCGGGAGCAATGCATGAGATTCCAGCAAATCAAATAGTGGTCCTACATTTGCTGTGGAAGCCTCCGTTACAATGACACCGGGCACCACCACATTACACCGGATATTCTGTTTTCCGTGCTGTGTCGCAATATAGCGGGTGAGATTGATTACACCAGCTTTCGCCGCACCATAGGCAGAAGGGGAAAGATCCCCTACTAGACCTGCTCCGGAAGAGGTATTGATGATGGAACCACCTCCGTTTTTAATCATTATAGGAATGACATGCTTACAGCATAGCATCACACTTTTTAACACCAAGTCCATAGCAAAATTCCAGGTATCCAGATCCATATCCACTACACCTTTATCGCTTTTTTTCGTAGCTCCAGCGTTGTTGTAAAGAATATCAATTCTCCCGAATTCTGAAACCGTCTTATTTACCATTTCCATGACAGAATCTTCATTTGTTACATCGGCCTGTATGGAAATTGCCCGACCGCCCTTGTCCTTGATTTCCTTCACCAGCTTGTCAACCCCATCCATCTTGATGTCAACAGCTACAACCGAGGCACCTTCAGACGCCAGCCTCAGTGCACCGGCATATCCGATTCCCTGACCTGCTCCTGTAATAATCGCAACTTTATCATTCAATTTACCCATAAGAGATTCCTCCTTTATTAAATTGATATGGTTTTCCCCTTCGAAAGCAAAAGCGCTTCAGAAACCTTTGCTGGTTCCAAGGCAAATTCAAGTGATCCGATTTCCGGTTTTTCTATCCTCTAAAATACAATCACAGAAATATTCAAGTTCTCCATAAATGCCCTGTATAAACAAATACTTATTTTCCAGTGTATATTTGCAGTTTCTAGGTTCCCATATCATTGCCCGTGTTTCATTCCATTATCCTTTATTTACCTTTTAAAACATCAGTAAAGTCGACAATGCAAAAGCACATGTTGGCTTCATTTGCTATCCCTTTGCCCGCTATATCTGGTGCACAGCCATGTCCCATGGAAGCCATTGGGAAATTGATATGTGGATGCACAAAATACGCAATATTGTCATCCATATGAGCGCTTTTAAGGCAAACCAGAAGTTGATCATGAAACATATAAATTAAGCCGTAGAGATTTTCCCTTTCTGCGGAAATGGTCATAGTATCCGCAGGGTAAGGTCCATAAACATCATACCCTTCCATACAAAGCTTCTGAATTGCCGGGGTGATGACTTTAATCTCATCATCGCCTATATCACCGCCTTGCCCAGCATGCGGATTCAGAGCAGAAATCCCAATTCTGGGATGCTCGATACCGAACTTTTTCATGCTGTCATGCATCTGCACAACAGAGTGACGAATCGCTTCCTCCGTAATCTTATCTGGCACCTCCCTCAGCGGTACATGCCCAACGATACAGTCGTAATATCTCGGACCTGCTCTTTTCACACACCCCATACGCTGGACACCCAACATATCGTCAAAGAGAGGAAATTCAGAAGGATATTGAGGATTGTAAAGGACCATGGATTCCTTTCTGAGAGGACACAACAGTATGCCATCGATTTTCTTTTTCACTGCATAATCAAGGGACACCTCAAAGGCACGAACCATCAAACGACCTGCCTCACTTGTAATCTCTCCAGCGGGAATATCTTCTGAACGGAAACCTGGTAGGTCAATGAAATATATCGTTTTAGAATCCCACTCCGCCTCATCCGGGTCAGATATGAGGCGTATATTTTGAATCTGTTCTGGAGCGAAAAGCTCCATTTCCTTTAAAAATATTGGGTAACTAGCAATCACCACCGGTATACATTCCAGCGAACCACCCAACTTATGAAACATTTTTGCGGTAATTTCCGGACCGATTCCAGCATGGTCACCTAAGAGTACCCCTACTTTTGGATGTTCTTTATTACACTGATAAAAGTTCATGTTTAGTTCTCCTTACTATTTAGTGTTTCATATCCATAACGACCTTAAAGAACGTTTCCCTCTTCTCAACAATCAAATCGAAAGCATCCTGGATCTTTTCTTTTGGGAATACATGGGAAACTAATGGAGTAAAGGCTTCCACATTCTCACTAAGGATCTTAACCGCCTGATGGAACTCATCGTTATTGTAACTATGGCTTCCAATCAAAGTTGCTTCAGCCGTATTAAAATCTGCCAAAATAAAAGGACGAGGGGTTGAAAGGCTGGAAATTGTAGAGACAAACCCGCCGATGCCAATAGAATGTACGGCATCCACAAAAACATTTTCGTGAGGAGCGGTAATCAATACACCAGTAGCTTTCTCCATTCCGAAATTCTCAATCACTGCCTGTTCCAGGTTCTCACGCTCATTATGAACCGCACGTTCCGCACCACTTATGAGAGCCCGCTCCAGTTTGGTATCATCAATATCGACTGCGATAATACGTTTGAAGCCCATTGCCTTGGCTGCTATAACCGCCATGCTACCAATAGCCCCCGTACCTATAATCACCAGACGTTCCCGATAATCCGGCGGAATTTGGTTCAGTCCATGTACTGCAACCGACAGAGGTTCTGCCAGCACAAAAGTTTTCATATCTACACCCTTAGGTGCTTTAACTACCCAATTTGCAGGAGCATTGAAATATTCCACAAAGGTTCCAACCCAACCTTTAATTCCTGCGTTAATTTTCTTTGCACACATCTGTGGTTTGCCCTGCTTGCACCATTCACATTCCAAGCAGGTTACAACAGGAATTGCTGTAACCATATCGCCTATTTCCAGATTTTCTACATTAGGGCCCTTTTTAACAATAGTTCCTGAGACCTCATGACCAAGTATTACAGGAGGTTTGCGGAATGTATGTAAGCCATTATAGGCATGGAGATCGCTGGCACAAATGCCTGCATAGGCAACCTCGATTAAAACCTCGTCGTCTTTGATATCCGGTATAGGAACTTCTCTTATACCGACCTTATGCACTTCTGTAGCCAACAGTGCTTTCATCATATTCATAATTCTTCTCCTTATCAATCCATTTTGTTGCCTTCAAGCTATCAGGACATTTTTATGACGGCTTTTGAGATACCTTCTTTCTTCTGATCTATTATCTCAAAAGCTTCCTGTGCCTTTTCCTTGGGAAACACATGAGACACGATGGAAGCAAAAACTTCCGCATTCTCACCCATCAATCGAAGAGCTAGTTCAAAATCCTCTCGACCAAAGGAAGCGGATCCCGATATTCTTCCCAGCTTTTCCGTTAAATCCGTCACGACAAAAGGACGAGGCGTTGTAATCGTAGAGATTGTAACTACTCTCTTTTCAATTCCAAGGCAATGCACAGCATCAAGCAGTACATTTTCATGATCAGCAGTAACGAGAACAGCGGAAGCTTTATCTTTTCCAAAAGGTTCCATTCCAAAGGTCTCCACTACAGCATCCTCCAGACTCTCACGGAGGACATTAACAGCTCTGTCTGCCCCGCTCTTAAGCGCCAGGTCCAAATTGAATTCAGAAACATCTGACACCATAATTCTTCCGAAACCCATGGCTTTGGCAGCCACAACAGCAAGAGAGCCAATGGCTCCAACCCCAATTATCAATAGGTTTTCCTTCTCGTTTCCCTGAAATTTCCTAAGTGCGTGGATTGCCACTGATAATGGTTCTGCTAGAACGGCAGTCTTCAGGTCTATATTATCAGGTTTTTTATATACCCATCTAGCTGGTATGTTGAAGTATTCCACAAAAGTGCCTACCCATCCGGAAGTTCCTGGAACTCTAAGCTTTGCACAGTGGACAGGCATATCTTTTTTACACCATATACATTCCCCACAAGAAACAACTGGCATAGCCGTGACCTCATCCCCAATGTTTAGACTGTCAACTTTTACGCCTTTCCTAATAATCACGCCAGACAACTCATGTCCTAGTATTACTGGCGGTTTTCGGAAGGGATGTGTACCATGGTAGATGTGCATATCACTACCACAGATGCCGGCATATTCTACTTTTATTAGGACATCATCGTCACCACATTCTGGTGTGGGAATTTCCTGCATGCTAACCTCGCCTATATTGGTTGCTAATAATGCTTTCATTAATAGTTTTTCCTCCTTTAAATGACATAGTAAATAATTCTAACTTCTTAACAACAAAAACAAATTCCTGATTGTTGAATATTTTTATATAATCCATCAATTGTATTATATAAAAATAAAGGTAAATGTCTATTTTTATTTTTATTTCTATTATATAATATTTTGATATCTATATAATTACTCTCTTCCTTTTCATTCAGTTTCAACAAAATAATACATACTTGAAGAACGTTTTTAGCCTTGCGCTTAAAATCTCAAGTCATATAATTATTTGTACTGCATCAAAGAACAAATGCACGATTGTATAAATTATTTTTTTCAGGATAATCAACTCTATGATGACTCCCCCTGCTTTCCTTTCGTTGTAAAGCAGAAATTGCCATTATTTGAGATGTATACATCAAAGAATACAGTTCAAAATTCCGTAGATTTATTACATTGCCCAGAGGTGCATTATTAATTTCCTTTTGCAGCTGGTCCACCATTTGTAAAACAAAATTCAAACTGACTTCTGATCGATTGATGAGAAGATTCTCCTGATTGCATTCTTTCAGCCGCAGAATCATTCCTTCTGTATCGATCACTCTGAGTAACAATTCCTTTTTTCTATCAACAAACTTGGCAACCAACTGGGAATCTAATTTGGTCACAGGATTCTGCAGCGCACTTAGCGCAGCATTTTTACCAGCAATTGCGCCAAACACCTGACATGTTACCATCATGTTGCCACCCAGACGGTTAGCACCATGTGAACCTCCTGCAACCTCTCCAGCTGCAAAAAGTCCAGGAATTTTGGTGGAAGCTGACTTATCGATCACCAAACCACCGCTTGTGGCATGAGCAAACACCGCAACTTCCGCTTTTTGCTTCAGCAGGTCAACACCTTTATGCAGCATATAATCCCTTGCAATAGGCCACATATGATGAATTCCACAGTCATCTTCCAACGACTGTATATAGCTGTCCGTCATATGTGACAGATCTGCCACGATACCCCCGTGTTCAGTTCCTCGACCATTGCATATTTCCTTGTGTGCAGCAATCTCCAAATATTTTGAAGCATCACTTGTTGAGAAAGGAAAATGTCGCCTATGCTCATGCATCACATCATAACTTGATAGTCCCTCAGGCAAGTAGTTAGTCAAAAACTCCATATTTTCCCCATTATAAAGGCGTGGCATTCCTTCCCAAAGATAAGCGTTGAACATGTTTATCACCGGATGAGAAAAACACATCCCAACCTGCATGAATTCCATGTTAATCAACTTGGCTCCCGCTTCATGTCCAATTGTGTAACCATCACCAGTAACATCCAATGGGTTCATATTTCGAAGAAAAGCCTGTGTGGTTCCCCCTGTAGCCAGTACAACACTACCAGATTCAATGATGAAGCTCTTTCCTTCCGCATCCCAGCCAAATGCTCCCGCACAGCGTTCGCAATCCATAAGCAGACCTGCAATCGTCACTCTATCCAGTATCTGAATTTTGTGTCGTTTCTTAATCTGCTGCGTCATAGCCTCTATAATAGGTTTTCCATGTCCACGAATAACATGGGTCCGGGCAGACTCAGAGAAACAACTCTTGAATATATAGAAGTCTCCATCCTCCATTTCGAATGAGACCCCCCACTCTATGAGGCGAGAAATTGTATCCGGCGCCTGTTCCGCTAACAGTTGAGCTAGTGCTGGATCAACCATCCCCTGGCCTGCACTTACAATATCTTCATAATGTCTCTCAATATCACCAGGCACATCTGGATTACCTGCATTGTATCCTGCCATTTCCGCCACGGGGAAACATGTAGCTCCAGCATTTCCTAGCGGCTTTTTGCTCACCATCAGTACACGAGCACCGCAATCAGCAGCTTCTATTGCTGCACGGCAAGCTGCACCTCCTGCACCTATCACCAAAACATCTGTCTGAAATCGCATAATACCTCCATATGTAAACGTTTATATATCATTCAAAAAAATCATCGAAATTTTGGTACCCGCTTGTTCAAAAATGCGTCTACACCTTCTGCACAGTCTTCCGTCTTGAACACCGTTTTACTAAATGCCAGATTTTCATAAAAGCACTCTTTATTCGGCTTTAACCACAACTCACGTACTCCCTGTTTAATAAGTTTGATTGCTTCAAATGGCTTCTGTGCAATCTGTTCAGCAAGTTCCATTGCTGTCTTTTTGACCATACCTGCCGGAGCCAGACGACTAACAAGACCATATTCCAATGCCTGTTGAGCTGTCAAAAGTTCGCCCGTATACATCATTTCAACGGCCTTTGAAGGGCCCACAAGTTTTGCCAGTCGGAACAAGCCTCCGCTACCGGGGAATACACCAAGATTTATTTCCGGAAGTCCGATATGCCCGGTTTCAGACATAATACGAATATCACAGGCCATGCTCATTTCGCAGCCACCGCCCAATACATGTCCCTCCATAGCAGCAATTACCGGCTTGCTTAACTGCTCAATTGCATCAAAACATAAATTTTCATTTTGAAGCTTTTTCCCAATAACATTATCCCAAACTTGTGGAAATTCATTGATATCGCTACCGACACAAAATGCCCTTTCTCCACTTCCAGTAAGAACCACTACACGTACCCGACTATCTTCTTCCAGCTTATGGAGCACATCACTCAGTTCCGCTCTCAAACCAAGTGTCACCAGATTAAGCGGCGGGTTGTTTAACGTAACCACTGCCACTTTCGGATTACTCACATCCACAATTACCAGATTATTTGTATATTCCATAAATAATTCCTCCATTAATTCTTCTTTGAGCCTGGCGACCACACAACGCCCTCCTCTGACAATTCACATAATTCCTCAGTTTGATAGCCAACCTCCCTTAAGACTTCTTCGGTATGTTCTCCAAGTTCTGGAGGTAAGCGGCGAATTCCAACTGTATCGCCATCATATTTGTTGGCGTGTCCCAAAACTTTCACTTCTCCCGCCACTGGATGTTCCATTGTCAAGATTGCGTTGTTGTATTGTACCTGCTCATCCTGCAACACCTGTTCATATTCGTTTACAGGTGAATACCATATTCCTTTTGCTTCTAATATATCGATCCATGCTTGCGTTGTCTTCTTTTTCATCTCCTGACAAACAATTTTATCAAATTCCATCCGGTCATCCATCTGGTCTTTTGCTGTATATCCATCTAATACATTTGGAGTAAAAATCTCCCGCAACTGATCAATCGGCACCAGAGAAAGTGTAATATATCCGTCCAGTGTGGCATATACACCATAAGGACTCTGATGGATACGCGTGGACAATCCGGTGGTTGGACGTTCAATAAACTGCCCTCCATTCATATAATACCCCAGAGCCTCAATCTGCAGATCCAGAGCAGCGCCCAATAGACTTGCTTCAATGCGATGTCCCTGGCCTGTCCTTTCCCGGTCATAAACGGCACTGACGATTCCAAGAGCCGCAAGGATAGCACCATGTTGATCCACTGCTGCAGTTCCGATAGGGGTAGGTGGGGTATTTCCATTTCCGGTGAGGGAAGCAAGACCACTCATGCTCTGAATCAACAGATCCTGACCCGGTTTTTTCAAATTTGGCCCGCTGGATCCGTACCCGGAACAAGAGCAATATATAATCTGCGGATTAACCTCTTTAAGAGCCTCATATCCCAATCCTAATTTGTCCATCACTCCAGGTCGGAAATTTTCAATTACGACATCGTACTCCTGAACAAGTCTTTTTATAATTTCCCGTCCCTTTTCACTCTTCAGGTCAATAGCAATCGCGCGCTGGTTACGGTTGGCAAGAAGGAAAAATACACTGACCCCATTCTTGTATGTATTACATCCACTCCAATGGCGTTCATAAGCCCCCTTTGGCGCTTCAACTTTGACAACGTCAGCTCCCAAATCTGCGAGGGCCTGTGCTGCGCTTGGTCCCTGTAAATAATGTGTAAAGCTTAACACTTTAACTCCTTCTAACATAATAAATCTCCTTTTACACTCTCATAGAAAAATATTAATTATTACTGAAATCCACACTGTTCAAAACATTTTTCATTACATAGCACTTCGGTTGACTGAATTCTTCGAGTGTTATTGCAATACCTTCACGTCCGATACCAGAATTCTTGAACCCTCCAAATGGCATATCCATATGACGATAACTGCCTGCACCGTTCACAACCACCATGCCCGCCTTTATTCTAGCTCCAATGGCAATGCCCTGTGTTGCATCTTTAGCAATAATTCCTGCCTGCAGACCATATTCTGTTTGATTTGCAATCTCAATGGCCTCTTCTATTGAATGATATCTTATGATGGTCATGACAGGTCCAAAAATCTCCATGTTCTTCGCAACATCCATATCACTGGTTACACCATCCAACAACGTCGGGGTTAAAAATACATCATCTTTTATCTCACCACCGCACACACATATAGCTCCCTGCCGAACAGTTTCATCAATCTGCCTTTTAACTTCTGCAGCAGCTTCCGCATTAATCAAAGAGCCTAATTCTGTTCGAGGATCCAAAGGATTACCCTGTCTTACTTTAGCGATACGCGCTTTCACCTTTTCCACAAAGGCATCCGCTATCGTATCAGGTACCAATGTACGCTTGCTAGAACAACAAACCTGACCACCATTGAGGGTTCTGGTACTTACCAGCTGGTCAGCTGCATAGTCCAAATCTGCATCTTCAGTCAAAATCAAAGGGTCATTTCCGCCCATTTCCAAGAAAACCCGATGTAATTGCGGCGCAGAATCTTCATACACTGCCCTGCCAACTTGAGTACTTCCGGTAAAAGTAATTGCAGCTATACGAGGGCTTTTATTTATATACTGCGAAACAAATTTTCCACTTGCATACAAAAGCTGTATCGTTTGGTGTGGCACACCGGCCTGTGTCAGCAAATCAGCCATGATTAAAATAGGCATTGGATCACTGCTTGGCATCTTTGCAATAACAGAGTTTCCCATGAGAAGCGCAGGAACTGTCTTGTGTGCAAATAATTCTACCGGTGCATTAAACGGAACAATACACATACACACACCTAATGGCTCCCGGCGGGTAAAAATAATATCATTTTCCAGCCCTGGCTGATTTTGGGGCATAACCTCGCCATATTCATGATTTGCCTTTTCTACATATCCGCGTGTAAGTGCAACCGTCAGACTCACCTCGCCGTGGCATTCAGAAATCGGTCTGCCCATATTACGGCAAAGAGTCTCTGCAACACGTTCTTCGTTTTTCTCCAGCAGATCGGCAAACTTGTTCATGATCTGCGCCCTACGGTAGAGTGGTGTATTTTCCCAGATAGCAAGCCCTTCTTCTGCATAAGACAACACACGTTCAGCATCTTCGTTCCCTTCCGCCAGCGGCAATGTTCCCATCACTTCCCTAGTGACTGGATTTTTAATATCTACCGTAGATCGTTTCGCCGGATTACTGCCATATGCGTAACCATTTAAATAAAAACTCATTTTGCAACCTCCATTTCTATCGATATTATATAAATCAGAAACTTGCCCAAATCCTATGCTTCTTGCAAACTTTTCGGCAATTCCCAACTTTACTTATTTATCAGGCGCTTCCGCCACTGAGTCACGAGCTATAACTTTGCCCCGCAGTTTTACTGGTCGACTAGGACTCTCTCCATTCATCAGCGCCAACAGATAATCTACTCCCAGCTTGGCAAGTTCTTCTTCTGGTTGCCAAAAAGTCGTCAAAGCAGGTTCAATCATTGCAGATGTAGAAATATCATCGTATCCCGCTACCGATACATCTTGCGGGATCCGTAGGCCCAATTCATTAAGTGCGCTATAGATACCAAAGCAAAGCATATCGTTCCCGGCGAAAAATGCCGTCGGCGGATCCGGCTCTCTCATCCTAGCCGTCACTCTGTCGTGTGCATCATGCATATCGACGATATCATAGAAAATATTTTTCACATTTACATCCAGCCCTGCAGCACGCAAAGCGTCCTTGGCTCCGTCAAAACGTTCAAAATAAATTGGATTGTCAAAACTCGGAAACAACATGGCAATCTTCTTGTGTCCATTCTGTATCAGATGATCCATCATTGCATAGCCGCCATAATAGTTATCTGTAGGTATACACGCCTTCACATCCGGAAAATTTCGATTTAAAAAGACATAAGGAATTCCGTAATCTTCAAGTTTCAAAATATGTTGAATACTTTGGGAGGTAGGCAGTACAATCACTCCATCTACACTTCTGTCCTGTAATAGCCCTACCATCCGTTTTTCTTTTTCAACGCTTTCATTTGTATCGCAGAGCAAAATCATATATTTATTCTGATCCGAGTATTGTTCAATATATTTTGTAATCTTAATATAATAAAGGTTACAAATATCCGGTAGTAATAATCCTATCGTGTTTGTATTGCCGGTTTTAAGGCTGCGCGCTGTATGATTCGGCTTATAATCCAACTCATGAACCGCATTCATAACCTTTTTTCTTGTTTCAGGACGAATGTAATTCTTATCAGCAAGTACTCTGGAAACTGTGCAAATAGATACTCCTGCCAAATTGGCCACATCTTTAATTGTAGACATTGATAATCCCTCATATGCATTTCTATAAACGTTTATATATTTTCTTGTATTCATTATATCTAATAAATACCATAATGTCAACTTTAATATTTCTTGATTTGCTACAAAAACTTATATTTTAAATGAGATATTTTGTCTTTTCCAAATAAAATATCCCGTAAGTTCTCCAAACCAGATACAAAGTTTACTGAGGAAATGACCTATGGCATGTTAACTTCCGGAAGCTGTCTTTTAACATGACAGTACTTTTAATCTTACGAAAAGAGAGAAAAGCTTTCTTGAAAGATCTTGGGCTAAAACCTTTGCTGAAAAGGTGTTTCCTGCCATTGATGAAAAATTTTTTCAGTTCTTTATAGCGACAAGGCTTCTCGCCCCAATATGATTGTTTGATGGGTGCTTGCGATGAACTGTTTAAGCCAAAGGACAAAACAAGTCGTTACACAGACTTTTTCACTGTCAATCCCGATGAACCAGACAAGGTATATTCCCCTGTCTACGCTGATTATATCGCCGTACTGGATACCGTTCCGCAGTTGCAGGACGTGAGCGCAAAGAAAAGCGGCTTGTCTATTTCAGAGAAGCAGAAAATTGATTGGTATTTCCGTGATTTACCCGAAAACGCCAATAAAACACGGGTTGCAGAGTTTGTGCGAGATGTTATGCAGAAACACCCGGAAATTACTCCGCTTCTGAAACTCTCAAAATATAGCGAAGCCGTTGAGATTGTAGAAATTGCAGAAGCGGCAGACAAAAAAGAGTAAGCGACTTTCAGGCAAAGACAAACGCCCTTACCCGACTATGGGCGAGGGCGTATCTTTTTACCATTTTTAAGGAGTTTTAAAATGAACAACGAAAAAATTTTATCCATTTCAAACCCTGTTTTAACGGATTCCCAAATTAACGACCTTGCACGACCATTGATAGGGATTTTAGAAGCGTTCTACCAAGACCCCCAGAATGAGCAGTCATTTCAAGAGTGGTTGAAGCAACAGGAAAAACACACTTCCAAATAGAAGGTTATATGCTTATTCCCTGTATGCAGTTGTCATAAAGGAACTGTTTGAGCGTTTCCGGCTTTCCATTGTTATAAAAATCAAGCAGTAAAGTATTAAACTCTTCCATGTGCTTGTCTGTGATCGTGAGCATACCCGCCCCGGCAGAAAGCAGGATTTTGTTAGCGACTGTCATACTGGTTCGCTTGTTACCGTCCCAAAAGAACTGCCCTCTTGCGCCCCATGCAAAGGCCGTTAAAGCCTTTTCTGTTGCGGTGGTATCTTTACCCAATATGACTTGCAACTCCTGTTCTACGTCCGTTTGGGCGGGTATAGGCGGCGTATAATCTGTACCCGATATACCTACTGAACCGGTGCGCAACTTTCCCCATTCAAGAGCTTCATTGCGTGCAATAAATCCATTTAGCTTACAGATATAGTCAAGCGTTAGCGGCTCTGAAATGGTATCCAGCAGAAAACGCCATGCGTCCCGCATATTCAAAACGGCCATTACGTCATCAAGCTGTACATTGGGAACATTCACGCCGTTTAAGATGGTTTTTGTTTGCGGGAAAGTAACGGCACGGTTTTCCATACGCATACCGCAATAAACATTTTCGTCCCACTTTTTCTTAGCAAGAAAGCGACTTTGCGCCGGGGACAGGTGGTATTTATCAGCGAAATTCAAGGTTTTACCCTCCTTTCCGACTTTGGTTAGCGACTTTGACACAGAAAATTTTCAAATTTTCATTCCGTCCTCAAATGAAAAGTAAAACGGTATATAAGAAGCGTCTAACGCTTTTGCAATCGCTTTTAATTCATCTTCGGTAAAAGTAGAACGCTTTAGTTTTTGATTGAAATTAGAAGCCGTCATACCTATAGCAAGAGCTAATTTAGCTTGGCTTATTCCCTTGTATGCGGCGGCTGTCTTTATTTTCTGTTCCATGCTCATTCTGTTCACCTCTTTTCAATATATGCATATATTATATGGCGTATTCTTAAAAATGTCAAGTTATCAATTGATATACTACAGTATATACGAAAAATAATTAAGAAAAATATTAATAAATCGCTTGGCAACATTAAGCGAATACTGTATAATGTAATTAAGATAAAGAAAGCGAGGTTTTTCATTATGAAAATGAACAACACGACATTGATAGTAAACGCCGCTCTTAATGCTGAAATCTTCACAGAAGAACAGGTACAGCAGTTTTTAGAGCAAACCGGAGAAATCCCGCTGCATACCTTTAAAGGTTGGAAAGAGCGGGGTTATATCGTCCGCAAAGGGCAAAAAGCCGCTTTAAAATGCGACATTTGGAAGTACAGCAACCGAGTTGAAACAGTCCCCGCAAAGACGCAGGACGGACAGGAAACAGAAGCAGAGATAGACACGAGCCATTATTATAAAAAGCTGTCTCACTTCTTCACTGCTGAACAGGTCGAGCCGGTAAAGGCTTGAAAATAAAGGAGGTTGCACAATGAACATCAACGAAATCATGAAAGAGCTTGCACAGTATAAACGGTTGCAGGACGAAACAGCCGCCATCATTGAGGGCTTGACGGACAAAATCAAGCAGTACATGACGGAAAACCAGCTTGAAACGCTCACCGGGGACGAACATAAAGCCACCTATAAAACCGTTATAAGCTCCCGCATTGATACCACAGCATTAAATAAGGCATTGCCGGAAGTGGCTACAGCCTATACCAAAACGACAGAAGCACGCCGTTTTACATTCGCATAAAGGAGGAAAATAAAATGGAACAAGAATATATTACAAACCCAAATATCAACGACGGCGAGCCTGTACCCGTGTATGAGATGGGCAAAGTTGAACCCGGTTCTCCGCTTTGGGAGATGGCGCAGAGTATGCCCACTTTATGGGAAGTCATTCAGCAACAGCAAAAAGAAAATAGCTCCAATCTCACCGCCGCCACAGCCGTTAGATAAAGAGCTATTACATACCCGGAGCGGGTACAACCCTATTATATTATATCCGCTCCCAAATTTCAAGAAAGGAGCCGAAACAATGGCATCATACAGGCCGCGTAAAAACAAGTTCGGGCAAATTATCAGTTATGAAATCAGGGTTAGCCGGGGATATGACCCAGTAACCCGCAAAGCTCTAAAGCCCTACACAATGACATGGAAAGTCCCGGACGGATGGAGCAAAAACAGGATAGAGCGGGAATTAAACAAGGTTGTCGCAGAATTTGAAGCCGCTTGCAAGCGCGCGGAGATTTTAACACGGGAGGAACGGAAAGCCCAAGCCATTGACAGAGTAGAACAGGCAAAGCGGGAACAGGCAGAGCAGGAACGCAAGCCCACATTTACCCGGTATATAGAAATGTATATTAAAGAGAAAGCGGCATTTGCACCCGGCACACTGGAAAATTACCGCACAGCATTACAACGCGCTGCCGCCGTTTTCGGTGATATGAAGATGGCGGACATTACAAATTTAACTGTAAAGCAGTATATCAACGATTTACAAACCAGCGGAAAGAACCAACTCAACGGCAAGCCATTAGCCCACAAAACAATATTAAAACACTATATTGTTTTACACGCACTTTTTGAAAATGCCGTTGAAAATCAGGTGATAGCGGTTAGCCCAATGCAGAACATGAAACGCCCAAAGCCGCGAAAGGACGAAACGCCAAAAGAACCAGTTGTTTATACTGAAAGTGAAGTCCAATATATTTACAGGTGCTTAGATAATGAGCCGCTAAAGTGGAAAGCGTTTATCATGTTTGCTATTGATAGCGGTTGCCGCCGCGGTGAGATTATCGGCTTGAAATGGTCTGAAATTGATTTTAAAACCGGAAAAGTCAACATTTGCCGCAATGCCCAATACACAGCCGGAAAAGGCACTTACATCAGCACCACGAAAAATAGGAAAAACCGGGTGATCTACCTAAATCGTCCCGTTTTGACAGTATTGGCAGAATGGAAACAGCAACAGGCGCTTTTGCATTTCGGGCAAGGCATACCGTTAAACGGTTTCTGCTTCACTCAGGACAACGGCGAAATGATGAACCCACAAGCCCCTACATCCTATTTATCCCGGTTCGGAAAGAAATATAATTTGCCGGGGATTCACCCCCACGCCCTACGCCATACAATGGCTACGCTTTCCATCGCCAACGGAGCCGATATTGTGAGCGTTAGTGAAAAATTAGGACATGCTGAACCGTCAATAACGCTAAACGTTTACAGTCATGCCAACGAGGAAGCCCAACGGCGAGCCAACGAAGCTTTAGCACAAGCTATTTACAAAAACCAGAAACAAGCATAAAATAAAAGGAGATAACCACATATGAACAGCGTTTTACATTTAGAAGATACCGCATTGAGATTGAAAGCCCTTGTAACCGTTATGAGCGCAACAGACAGCGACAATGAACAGGCATTGCAGGAAATGCCAATTGTAGCGGGTATAGCGTCAGAAATGGCAGAGCGGTTATATTGTGCAATCGCAGACGCAAAAGCGCAGGAGGTAAGATAATATGTTATTTTGGATATGCCTGTTGATTTTTCCGTTTATGCTATTAGCAGAGTTATTGAAGCGGAATAAGTAAGACAAGAGCCGCCCGGATTCGTCTGGGTGGTTTTTCTTTGCGCAGTGCATTTATTTTCCGACCAAAAAGAAATTGATATACAAAGCGGTTGTAACTGAATTAAGGTGGCTTTGTAACAGTCGTAGCGGACCCGATTAGTTACGCAGATACTTTGTATATCTTGTCATAGATTGCCGTATCTTATTATATCTTACACAAAATCGCATTTGTAACTAAGTAACTGCTGTAACTGCCGTTTTTATAAGAAGCATGTAAAAAATATTATAACGCTCTATTTTTAGTTGCCTAATGGGTTTTTAATGGGTTTTATTCATATATAGGGAAAAGAAAAAGCCTGTAAACAGGCGAAAAACCGCATGAATACAGGCTTGTTGATTGTATTGTAATTATCTCTTGGAAAACTGAGGAGCGCGGCGGGCTGCTTTGAGTCCGTACTTCAATCGTCTGAGCGATGATTTTCCTTGATATTCCGGGCTTTTTTGAGCCTCGGCCCCTCGGTTGTCCTATTCCTTAACCCAAAAAACAGGCCACTTTTACGAGGGGACAGCTTGATGAAATGCAGAATTTACTACATCGAATAGCTGTTCTGGTTTATTATACTTTACTCTTGCATAGATGTCCATAGTTGTCTTGCTGTTCTCATGTCCGGCAAGGTACTGGACCGTCTTGGGGTCAACACCTGCATACAGAAGATTGGTGATGTAGGTATGCCGCAGCAGGTGCGGTGTCACATCGAAGTCCAGGCTATACACAATGTTGGGATTGTTTTTCTGATGTCCTCCCAGACTCGGCTGAACAGTGTACTTGATGCTCTGTCCGTTCACATACTTATAATAGGTACGCTCCTTGGTAGACCGAACAACGATGTACTGCCAGACACGTTTGAACTGCGAATATGACAAGGGCTGTCCCTCACTATCGGCAATCACATATTCCGATTTGGAGGCAGCCTTGGCTTCCCGCAGACAATTCACAAGGCATTTGGGAATGGGAATATCCCTTCTTGCTGCTTTCGTCTTAAGCGTTGTAGAGATAACCGGTCTGTTATGCTCTGATCGCCATGCGCGCCGCACAGAGATATATGGAGTGGGTGCATCGAGGAACACACAATCCCATTGCAAGGCGAGAGCTTCTTCTCGGCGCAGACCGGCATATAAGCCGATCATGGTAAACAGATACGGCGGAAGTCCTTTGACGGTTTCCAGCAGCACTTCCACCTGCTGGTCTGTCAGCGAATCTTTCTTTTGGGTCGGTTTCCCTCCTTTTGCCGAAATCCCCTCACACGGATTGTATTCCAGCAACTGGCTCCGCTCTGCCGAGTAAAAAATGCACTTGAGGAGCATATTCACCGTATTGTGCAGGCTCTCGGACTTATTGGACAATGGGATCAGCGCCAGACGAATATCATCCGCTGTTACTTCCTCCATATACATATCTCCCAAAGGCTTGATAATGTAGTTCTTCATATTGGAGGCGTAGCCCTTCAGTGTAGCCGGCGACACTTTTGCGGATTGCATCAACAGCCACTTCTCACAATACTCGGCCACAGTAGGATGCTCCCGGTGGAAGATGATCTCCGCTACCTGGCGTCTCGCCTCCTGCTCTTTATCGTACAGTTCCTCGCAGGTAGTCCCATACAAGCTCACCTGCTTGCCGTCTGCGTCCAGAATCCGGGTTCTGTAATACAGGACACCCTTTCGTGTGACGGTTCCATATTGAGGTATGTTTTTTTTCTTCTTTGCCATAATTAATTTCCTTTCTCGCGTGGTGATGTATCTACACCTCCTTTTTATCAGAGATTTCAAATTGAATCAAAGATACGGCCAAGGAAAAACTAAGAGCGAGACATCCTTGTCTCGCTCTTACTTCATTTTCTGAATTGTTCGGAACTTACACAGCGTCCCATAAGTCAAAGGCACAGCCCATTGCTTTGACAAGATCATCCGGCCTGTTGTATTTGACCTTTGCGTAAATGTCCATCGTGATTTTGCTGCTTTCATGGCCCGCCAAATATTGTACCGTTTTGGGGTCCACCGAAGAATGAATCAGATTGGTGATGTAGGTGTGCCGCAGCTGATGCGGTGTCACTTCAAAATCCAGGCTATATACCACATGGCCGTTATTCCTGGCTTTTTCTCCAAGTTTCGGGTAAAGCATATATTTTACATACTTTCCGTCCACAAGTTTTCTGGCCATTCTCGGCTTTGCAGTCCGCGTCACAATATACTGCCACAGCCGCTTAAACTGTGTATAGGATAGCGGATCACCGTCCCGATTGGCAATCACATAATCCGAAGTGGATTTTTTCTTTGCATCTTTCAGACATTCAACCAGACAGACCGGGAGAGGAATGTTTCTTTGTGCCGCTTTGGTCTTTAGCTCGGTAAGAATGACCGGCCTGTTATGTTCTGTGTGCCATGCCCGCCGTACCGTTAAGTACGGAGCCTCTGCATCCAGATACACAGAATCCCATTGCAGCGCCAGGATTTCTTCCCGGCGCAGACCGGCATATAAACCGATCATCACAAATACATAGGGCGGCAAATCCCGGATCGTGTCCAAAAGCCGCTCAACCTGTTCATCCGTCAATGCCTGTCTTTCTTCCTGGGGAACTCCTCCCTTTGCATCCAGGTATATGGTCGGGTCCTCGTCAATCACATGGCTCTCCTTGGCCGCCCGGAAAATGGACTTGCAGAGAATCACCACAGACTTATAAACCGAAGCCGACTTCTTGGAAACAGGTACGAGGGCAAGTTGGATGTCATCCAGGGATACATCAGCCATTCTCTTGTCTCCCAGCCCTCCAATAATGTGCCGCCGCACCTTAGAGGTATAATCTGTCAAGGTGGTGGCCCGAACATGGACGGACTGCATCAGTAGCCACTTCTCACAGTACTCAGCAACCGTAGGCGATCTTCGACGAAACGTAGTACTGTCAATCTGCTCTAACGCCTCCAGTTCCTTGTCATAAAGCTTTTCGGGCGTCTTTGCATAAAGCGCCACTCTGTTTCCATCCGAATCTTCGACTCTGGTTCTATAATATTCAATGCCGTTAAGCACGACCGTACCATATTGAGGAATTGCCCTTTTTCTTTTTGCCAATTCCGTCACCTCCTAAGAATAATGTCCAGCGCTGTACCTTTGTTTTATCAGACATATTAGGTTCCAGCAAGGATACGGAACAGCTCAAGCTCGGACACTTCGCAGCTTGCGGTATGTAGCGCTTTTTTCCACTGGCTTTGCACGATGGGTGCATTTTGCGATATACTCCTGAAGGCCAGCATCTGTAAAGTACACGCAACCATTTTGCACATACTGAACATAGGAAATTAGCCCACTGTTTCGAGCTGCATCCAAAGTGGCAATGCTAATCCCCAGTAATTTGGCAGCCTCTTTCCGCGAAATCAATTTTTCCATAGGTGGTCCCCCTTTCTGTCAAAGATGTGGTTGTTGCTTTCAAAATCACATGAATGCGCTGGCAACCGAAGCTGCCAGCGCATGGTATCTGACTTTGAAAAATTTACTCGCCACATTTGCCACGCACCCCTGGCGATGGGGACATTCCGGTCTCCGCTGGCGCGGCTGTCATAACTCCACAGCGTCGTTTTACTCGTGCGCCGCAGAGTTCCCCCCAAGTCTTTAGGAGGCCGTGAGGAAGTATCTTTAACCCCTATGCAGTCATCGCGCCCTGAAATGCCACTTTCGGGTATCAGGCTGACGTGGATCGCTCGGAACAGTCCTATTCATCACCTCCTGGGGCTGTCCATCTTCGCGGCGTGCCTGATTCGCTCGTACATAGGTTATGTACCGGAAATGCCGTCTATGAAATTGTCAAGCTCCACATTGGGAGAATGTTCTTCCCTCAATGGGTAGGCACTGATACGCTTCATTTGTTAAGTGTTATTCAAAAATTTTTTTATTTTTTTAAATCTTTGTGCAACAGCACTTCTGGAACAATGCCAAAGACGTGCTACATCAATTTGACGATAACCATCCACAAAAAGTAATGTCAATAGCTCCAAATCTTTCTTCGACAGCTTCTTCAATCTCAACAGTAGTTGTTCGTTTTCCACCGAAGCCAACCATCCATATCGCGTTTGATCAATCTTATCAACATCCCATTGATAAGATAACGATGCAAACTTTCGGAACAGCTGTGATTGACCACATACTTCATCATATTGTTCACAAGGTATTGGTTGCGTATGGTTTTGAAAAACCCTTTGACTGCAAAACCATGCCCAGTCATATTCTTTCATGGCAGCAATCTGTTCTTCGCTCATCCCTGCATCACAATACTCAACTTCTAAACGCTTCCATCTACTATCAAACTTCTTTTTCTCATATCCATAATTAAATCCCATTATTAACCTCCTGTAGATTCAATTTGCAAAATTCACCATGCAAACTAAAATCAGGAGGAGATCGACAACGAGAATCTCTGGGTTGTTTTCCATCCCCAGAAACAAAAATGCCAGCTGATCTTAAGGACCAGCTGGCATTTTTATTCGCGCACAAAGAAAACGCATTATTAAGATTTTATAAGTACAACAAGTATACCAAGCACAATTCGATACCAACCAAACACCTTAAAATCATGTTTTTTGATAAAGTTCATTAGGAATTTAATTACTAAGACAGATACCGCAAATGCCACAGCCATACCGAGAACAAGAGCGAGCAGTTCTGCACTTGTAAATTCAAACCCGAATTTTAACAGCTTAAAAGCACTTGCTCCAAGCATAGTAGGTACTGCGAGGAAAAAAGTAAACTCTGCTGCTGCCACTCGTGAAACTCCTATGAGTAAAGCACCTATAATCGTTGCTCCCGACCGTGATGTGCCGGGTATAAGTGATAACACTTGAAATGCCCCTATCAAGATTGCTGTTTTATAGCTGATGTCAGAAAGTGCCATAGTAGTAGGAGTACGCTTTTTATTCCAATTTTCTATGAGAATGAATAACAAACCATAAAAGATTAACATGATTGAAATCACAATGGGGGTTTGGAGGTAAGCATCCAAATAATCATCAAATAGAATCCCCATAATAGCTGACGGTACACAAGCTACCGCAACCTTGAACCACAACGAGAAAGTATCCTTTTTAACAATTGACTGTGCTTTGTTCTTAAATTGAAAGGGAAACATCTTGTTCCAAAACATTACAACCACTGCGAGTATAGCTCCAAGTTGAATAACAACAAAAAACATTTCTTTAAATGCTTCGCTCATATTAAGTGTGATAAATTCGTCCACAAGAATCATATGTCCTGTGCTGCTGATAGGTAGCCACTCAGTAATACCCTCAACAATTCCAAGAAAAATAACTTTTAAAATTTCTATAAAATCAAGTACCATTATTTCAAATCCTCCTTTTTAAAATGATGAAAGGTCATAAGAAAACCAACTGCTGATACAAGAATAATAATAGATACAGACAGCAGTGTAGGATAGCCGGTACTCTGAAGTTTACCCTGCACCAAGAAATAGGTGGCTGTCCACGGATACAACGCTCCCCATTCTTGATTTGAAAGTGCGGCACTTCCCATGACAATCACGGCAGAGCCAATCATCGGGGCGACAAATCCTTTTGTTTTCATAGCAACAAACACAAAAGGAGAAACTGTTAAAAACATCAGGATACTGCCAAACAAAAACTTGGGGAGCCATACTATTGCCACTAGTAAGCTATATCCCTCCAATGTAAAGACAGCGTCATATAGCCCACAAACGATAAATATACCTGCCCATGTTACAAGGGTTAGCATAACAATCCAAAGAAGCAGGGTGCAAAATTTTCCAATTAATAGTTTTGTCCTTGAAATGGGTATGGGCAATATGGTTTTGAGGGTGCTTTCTGTGTACTCTCTGCTAAACAAGTAAGCTGCAATTGCCACATATATCATAATGTTTACCAGCAGCATGATATACAGTACACTGTCGCTGTATATGTCAGACAAGGTAAAGATAATCTCCGGCTTATCAAAATGTGTTTGCAAGGCTTCTATTAACATCAAAAGTGGGGTAGATAATACCCCTGCCACACTAATTAGCACCATTTTTGAACGCTTTAGTTTTAATAATTCACAAGAAATAAGATTAAGCAATACCGCCACCTCCAATCAGTTTAGAAAAGTAGTCCTCTAAGTTTTCCTCACTATCATTTATCCTTGTCACGAGCAGTCCATTTCGTGCAAATTCTCGATTGATTTCTCCAACACTTTGGCTAAAGTCATAAATTCTCACCGTACCGTCCTGCACTGTAAAATCCGTCATGTGGTAGTGGTTTTCTAAAATCTTTCCGGCTATCTCACTGTCAGATAAATCAAATTGAATGTATTTTCGATTCCTTTTGTGAAGCTCGGATATATTCACTTCCTCTACTAAATGCCCCTCGTGCATAACGCCGATAATATCTGCTATCTGTTCAATCTCGCTTAAAACATGGCTTGAGATAAAAATGGTAATGCCATGATTGTGACTAAGTTCAGATAAAAATGAGCGTATTTCAACTATTCCAATGGGGTCAAGTCCGTTAATCGGTTCGTCAAGTATTAAAAGCTCCGGCTCGTGCATAATGGCGGCGGCAATACCAAGCCGTTGCTTCATTCCGAGGGAATAATCGGAAAAGACTTTTCTTTTCTCCTTATGCAGCCCCACAACTTCAAGAGCTTTTTCTACTCCACTTTTAGATACTCCCCCTCGCAGTTTAGCGAGAATTTGCAAATTCTCATACCCTGTTAAATTACTGTAAAATCCCGGTGTTTCGATAATAGAGCCTACTTTGCTATAAAGGGTATGGATATTTTCCTTATAGTTTGTGCCAAACAAGCGTACCGTTCCCTCCGTTGGGAAAGCAAGCTGCAACATCATTTTCATTGCTGTGGTTTTGCCTGCTCCGTTTCTGCCGAGCAAACCATAAATTTTGCCCTTTGGCACATGAAGATTTACCTTATCGACAACGGTGGCTGTTCCGTATCGCTTCGTAAGATTTTCTGTTTCAATGATATAATCCATATTTGATTCTCCTTTCCGTGGGTTGCTGTTCTTGTTTTCGCTGACCACAATCTTATTATCCACGAGTATTGCATAGAAGCCAAGAAATCTACCGTCACAATGCCGACACAATAGATGTCAGCACGAAAAAAGCTCCGACACTTATCGTGTCAGAGCCTATTTTAAAGGGTTTATGGCATTTTACTTTGTTTGGGTTTGCTTTATCCAGACAAATATTTTAGCAACAAATAGCAGAAACATAAGGGCGGTTACATAGGGTTGTCTTGCCGCAACGAAGAAGCAGATAAAAAGCGTACTCAGCACGAGAGAGCATTTTGTGATTATGTTGCTCCATGATTCCTTTTCAAAACAAACACACATCAGTTTCGCTATCCCAAGTGCAATCAAAACAATAAAAACAATCCAATAGATTGCAAGATATATTGGGGTAGTGTCTGTAAATGAAAGTAGATTGACAGAATAAATATATCCGTCAACAAGGTTACCATACAACGGCAAAAGTATAAAAGTAACCGCCATCATATCTAATATTCCATAAATGAAACTGTAAATTTTTTTCAAGTTGGAACGATTTTCAGTTTCGGCAAGTGTAATCAGTTCTTCGCCCGATAGCAGTTCATCTATGGTCACAGAAAAGAATTTAGAAATACACTTGAGCGACTCAATGTTAGGGTAACCCTTGCCGCTTTCCCATTTTGAAATGGCTGTTCTTGATACATATAATTGCTCCGCAAGTTGTTCCTGCGTTAAGTTCTTTCCAGTCCTAAGCTGTTGTAGCTTTTCATTAAATTCCATGATTCTCCTCCTGTTTGTTCCTTGTTTTCATACGTCCATCAACGGGTTTTTCTGCATCTTTTGGTATCATCCATGCACGACCAAATTTTTCAGTTCCGTCAATGCGATTTTCCTCACATAATTTTTGTATCCGTCTTTCCGATATGCCCCATTTTTCAGAAGCGGCTTTCACAGAAATGTAATTCATAATATCAACTTCCTTTCGCAAAGAGTATATAATTATTATATACGGAATGACGAATAATAGCAAGTTTCTCTCCACTAATACGAAATTATACACTACTAAACATAAAATCATACTTCGTTCAAATATCATCACCCGAAATGTACAATGATATAGGATGATATTAAAATGTACCAAGATGAAAGAAAACTTGATTTTAAGCCGTTAGGTATAGCGATAAAAAAAGCTCGGGAAGCAAAAGGGTGGACACAGGAATATCTTGCCCAACTGGTAGACCTTACGCCACGCTCTATTATGTATATAGAGAACAGGGGGCAGCACCCAAGGCTTAACAAATTTTATCTCATTACTACCTTGCTTGACATCTCTGTAGACCAGTTCTTTTTTCCATGCAATGAAGATGGCGACAACAATCGCCGCAAACAAGTTGATGTACTGTTGAATGATATGGAAGAAAAGGAGCTTATCGTGATGGAAGCTACGGCTCAAGGCTTGAAAAAGGCAAGAGAAACTGCGGAATAATTAACGCTGTTTTCGTAAGCCAAGCCAACTGAAAAAAGTGCGACACCTACACAGGCTATCGCACTTTTTAGGTTATTTTTTTATTCTCCACACAAATCATAAAGCTGTTCACATCGGTTTTGAATATCTAAGATTTCTGTTTCGGTTAAACTCCTGCGGTTATGAGTAAGTTGTTGCTCTAAAAAATCACGATAGCCATCAAGTAAGGCATCCCGTAAAAGCTCGGGGGCTTTGCAATGTTCCACACCAAACCATTGCTCATCTTTTTCATCCCAAATCATAACGGTGTATCCTCGCTTAGTGTTCACCACCTCCAAAACACTATCTTTATTTAGGTAATCGTTGAATACTTCTAAAACCTTTTCAAAGGTCATCATTTTATCAGCCCTTTCATATTTTAGGTGCTTATATGTAAGTAGTTTATATACTTATTACGACTATGATAATAAAAGTAAATCATCGTGTAAAGGATACGGATATTGTTTGCGAACAAAAGTGGCAAGCAATGCCGGTGTTAATACACACCGACCCGCAGAGTGCAAAATCCCTCCATGATTTTTCTCTCCGCTTGCTTGTTGAGGGCAGCGCCCCCAAGCCCCTTTGAACACAGAATTTCATTCTGTGGCTGCGCGTTCTGCGAACGCTTTTGACCAGGACCAGCTTACCGCTGGCCGTGGTCTTTTTCTTTTTCAACATCCTGTTCTACCTCCATTTTCAGCACTCGATCCACATTGGCCTTTGCCGTCAAAAGCTCCCGCATTTCCTCACGGGAACGCCGGTACTCGGCATAGGTCTTTTTCTTTTCTTCCAGCAATTTTGCGTACTCCGTCTGCAACTCTTTAACCTTAGGCAGCTTCTTGACTCCCATTTCATCAAAGGCATTCTTGGCAGCCTGGTGGAGCAGAATTTCTTCCTCATGTTCTTCCCGGAATTTCTTAGAGTAGCCGGCCTTGCGGTATGCCACATAGACCTCACGGGTCTTGGCATAATTTACGATGTGAGTACGCAAAACAGCAATCTCTGCCATGCGCTTTTCAGCCGCTTTGATCTGCGCCGAAAGCTCATTGTGATGTGCCGTGGCAGCCGCAGCCTTTTCTTCTAAAATCGCATACTCCAGCAGGTTATGCTCTGACAAGTAATTCATGGTCTGTGCCATTTGTTTCAGATTGAAAACCTTGGCCCAACGAGCATAGCCAGCACCTTTTCCTGCCTGCAATTTTGCCTGAATGTCCACCAGCAGATTGACCTTCGGCGGCTCTGCCTGTGTGACTGTTTTCTTTCGTGGGGTATGCGCTTTCTTCCCGGAGAGAACTGCCCGCAATTCTTCCACTCCATACCCTTCGCCCAGACTGTCCACGCGGGCTGCTTTCTCCCAGCCGGGGAGCTTCAGGCGATACGATTTCCCGCGCTTTGATACTTCACAGCCGGACTCTTGCAGCAACTTCAGCAGTTCCTCAAAATTAGCAGGGCTTTGTGATAATGCGTTGTCAATCGCCACACGAAGCAGCTCTCGGTGAGAGGGCTTTGCCTGATCGCCCAGCCATTTGTTATAGCTCTTTCCGTGAGGGTTCGGATTCTCTACAATGGACAGTCCATTCTCAATACAGATGGTGTCACTTAGCCGCCGAACCGCCTTGGTGCTGCCCCAAAAGTTTCGGAATTTCCGGTCATATTCCAAGCTGACTGATGACCAGATAATGTGATTATGAATGTGCGACTTGTCTATGTGGGTGCAGACCACAAAGGCATGATTGCCTTTGGTAAAACGCTTGGCAAATTCTACACCCAGCCTGTTTGCTTCTTCCGGGGTGATTTCGCCGGGGCGGAAAGACTGGCGCACATGATAGGCAATCACATCATCCGCACCGCGCACTCGCCCGGTAGCGGCAATGTACTGCCGCTTTGCCAGAAGAAACTCTGCATCCGCAGTCCGGCTGTCACAAGCATAGCCGGTAATGAGCCTGCCGTTATCTGTTTTCTTTGGATTGGCCACATAGTCGATGATGTCACTGATCGCCCGACTTTCTATGCGGCCCTTGCCGACATGAAGCGGCATGATGCGGGTTGTTGCCATAGGTCAGACCTCCTTTCCGAAAAGAAAACGGCCTGCCGTAGCAGACCGCTTTCACTATTCTATAAAACTTTTTCATCGAAATAATTGAACTCATCATCTTCTAAATGTCTTGGTGGAAATCTCATTTCATATTGCTCTTGCGCCAATGCACGGACATCAGGCCGCCTATCCTTTAGTCGATTTTTCAGCCAGGACAACTGCTCTTTCGATAGCCTCCATGGAAGATTCAAAAGACGATTCAGTGTCATCAGTTCAGCCTGCTTTTCTGCTGGTAGCGAAGCACAGGATTTACAAATGTGGGCTGCATGACCTTTGCCTGAAAATTTTTCGTTGGCTTTGTATTCGCCACAAATTTTACAATAATGTCCATGCTTTTTCATAAGCTGATACCTTTCTCGCAAAGTGCATATAACCTGCGAATTGCTTTCATAATCACATCCCATTCCAAATCAGAAGCATAAGAAAACTTTTTACGGTATGCCTCCCAAAGTTTTTGCATAACCGAATCATTTTCTACTTCGTTAAAAACTTCTTCAGCCTGGTTAAGATACTTCTCAGATCCCCGTTTATGGGCAGTTGCCAGAAGTGCATCATGTAAAATATTTGGGTTCAGTGTGGTTCCATGTAGCTGTTCTAAAATGTAAATATCGTAGAAATCTCTCATGCGGGTATTAGTTGTGGTTCTGGTAATAATGGTTTCCAATTTTTCTGCCAGCACAGTTTCTAAATTATAAGCCCAAATATCAATGAAGCGATCTTCCAACATAAGTTTGAATGAATACCGGACCTCTCTTGGTGTAATCGCATCTCCCGTAGAAATATCAATTTTCAAAGGGGTCACTACGCCATCGAATGTTGTACTCATGCTGACACGAATCCCTGGATACTCTGCTTCATCCATAATCTCCGAAATACTTTTCAGCTGAAATTTAACACCATCATCAATCGGAACAGTTACGATTGATGAAATTAGATTCTCAATATCCTCCACATTGACATTGGCTCCTTTTATGGTTGCATCCAAATCCATCGTAGAACGGGCATCCAATCCAACCATAGCCGCTACCAACATACCACCCTTCAAGATAAACTTATCACGATACTCAGAAAGAGAAATACGCTCCAAAAAACGCTCCATCATGTAGTTCCTCATTAAAATCTGAGCATCTGCGGATTTTTCTCTGGAAAGGTTTCGTATTAAATCTTTAAGCTGCCTTGCTGTTTTTATCATAAAAGTACCTCCAAATACTGTCGTAAAATTTTTTCCACCTTGAACATCCCAGCATATTGCATTAAAGCTCGCAGGTTCTTATCTTTTCTACGAGCATACGCTTTCAATGCCCCCTGAAAGGTTTGAATTTCAATTCTACTGCGGCTTCTGAGCAAATCACAGATCGTTCGCTCCATATCATAAACCGGTACGGTATGCCCAAAAGGTGTCTGACCGCTGGACAACCCAACATCAAATAACTCTGGCTTCATGGTGTAAACAGATAGCCCTTCTGCTTTTAAGCGAGTCGGACTATAACCACGCCGTACTGTAACAGAATATTTGGAGGGTTCTCTGTCAGTCAAATCATGAAAAAACAAGGCCGATTCATGGGAAAACACTGCCTGATTACACCGCAGATGCAAAAGGAACATAGCATCTACCCAGGCATCTTCGGAGACATAAATACCATGGGCAACCTGTTGAAGATTTTTCTCTTTAACATATTCATAAAAAATGGGCTTTACAATTCCGCTGGCAATTACCTGCGCAGTTTGTAGCATCCCATCATGCTCGGTCAGAAGTCTGTCTAATTGCTCAAACCGTTCTGATCTGGTCACGATCATCACTTCCTTTCGTGCTACTATTATACACGAATATAGCACGAAAGTAAATAAGGTAATTATAGATCCACCGTGTATCATTTTTTATAGTTTTGCGTATTTTATCCATAAACCAACTCCTGAATTGCAAATTTCAAACTCTGCACCTTGCCCAGCAGCCAGATCGCAGCCAGCGGCAGCCCCATCGGGCTAATCAAAAATGCCATAACCAGCAAAATCACACCGTTCTGCGGGGAATAGGTAATCAGCACAGCCACGCCAAGCAGAGCAATCACCATGCTGAACAGACCAAGCACCAGACCGGATATGTAGATCAGCCCCGTGCAGAGCCAGACAAAAAGTGTCAGCACCAAAATAACCGGCGCAGTTACGATCATCAACAGGCATTTCAAAATCTTCATTCCAGTTCCTCCTTCCAACGCTCCAGATGCCGTTTACACAGGGCATCTGCTTCTCTCTCATCATCTTCCGTCACTTCCCGTTTACCTTTGGTCAGTTCAATCTCCAGATAAGTCCGGTAATCATCAGCTAAGAGGTCGAACAGTTCCTTGGGAGTATGGCACACCTCGCCGGTGCAATAGCGAAAGTCTTGGTCAAATTCAACCCTTACACATCCATGACGGCTGATATAAACTTCGGTGGTCTCGTCTGCGGCCAGATAGTCCGCAAAAATCTCCAACACTTTTTCAAAGGTCAGCATCTGTTTTCACTCCTTTGCTACGCTTCTTGCTCTACTCATATTATCCGGTACGGACAGGCAAAAGACAAGGATACCGGCAAAAAGAAAAAGCGGAGGGAGATGCGGCGAAGAAACGCCGTTCCTCCCTCCGCAAATGGAGTATCTTTCCCTGTTATGAAAGTTTAGAAAGCTGGGTAAGGATTTCCTTCACCCCCTCCCACAGTTGTTCCTGCCGCTGGGATATATCCTCCAAATCAGCATCATAAACCCGCCCGGTCTCATGCACTTTACGGGTCAGCTGATTCAAGTTGTTGCTGCTTCGGCGCATCAGGGAGACCAGCTCCTTCAGTTCCGGCAGATCCAGCTGCACCACATACCCATCCAGTGCCATTTTCCGCAGATAGGCACTCAAATTTTCTGTCCCGTATTGCTGCATCTTTTGATGGATCAGCTCCAGTTCCTCTGCGGATACCCAAAACAGCACCGGAACATCCCGCTTACGCTTTGCCATAGTTATCGCTCCGGTTCCCGTTTCTTCGGGGCGGCAGGCTTGTGGGCAGGCAGTTCCTGCTTGAGCTTATCCCGTACAGAGGGACGGGACGGTTGTATCTTTTCTCCCTGAGTACGGCTGAGCTGCTGTTCTTCTCGCACCAAATCAATAAAACCATCCAGTACAGCAGGGTGGCTGTTCAGGACATAACCACAACGGACAGTTTCGGGATTATCGTTGGGAATGGTCTTAGCCCATTCCTTATTGCGTCGGGAGTAACGCCCATCCCAGTCCTGAAGCTGGACGGTGTTGGCAAGGACCAGCGCCACACGCTCCATGCCATAGTTCTCGATCACACCCTTTGCCGCATCGTGACTGAGATACATTCCGTCGAAGTGTTCCCGCACCGCCGCTTCAATGGACTCCTTGCATTGGAGATTTACATTGTTGGAAGTTCGGTACTGCTCCAGCTCCCCATGTTCTCTCGCATAGGCGGCAGAGTAGGGATAGACCGGTGTTGTTCGCAGTTCCTCTTTAGCTCTGCACACATCATCGGCTCGACTTTCAATACTGTCCCGGATCACATCCATGTGGCCGGTCTCCAGCTTTTCAAAATAGCGGTACACATCCGCCAGCGGCGAGGGAGATTCCAAAAGTGCCTGAGCCTGGGCGTCGGTCAGCTCCAGTTCCTCCATCGCCATCACGATGTCCTCACGGACAGTATACTCATAGGTGTGGTGCAGGATTTCTTCCGGGGGCTGGCTTTTCAGCCAGTCCCTGAATTTGTCCTGCTCAGCAGCCATCTTTTCATAAAGAGCCGTATTCAGATCGTTGGTATTCATGTTATCGCACCTCCTACAATATAGTTACGGTTAAAGGCGCGGCAGCCAGCCGCGTCTTTTTCCATCTCAAAGCCGAAGCTGTTAGAATGGGAGAGTAAATGGCCTGGCAGTTTGCACCTTGGGCTAACACGCCCGCTGAGGAGTCCGTCAGCCGCCTCTCTCGTTCGCAGCATTCGATTTACGCAGGTTGTACCACCGTTTTCGGTGCGTTCGTGTCACCCAGGAGATTGAACAGGCAATGAGTAAAGGGCGGAAAGCCATATCCAATCAGAAGGAGGAGCAAAATGAACGCGGTAGGGATCGACATTTCCAAAGGAAAAAGCATGGTGGCTGCCCTGCGGCCAATGGGTGAAGTGGCATTTCTGCCACAGGAATTTCTCCATACCGAAGTGGGTCTGGAGCAGATGGCTTGCGCCATCATCGCATTAGGGGAAGATACCCGTGTTATCATGGAAGCTACAGGCCGTTACCATGAAGCGGTAGCGGCAGCACTGCATGAGTACGGGATCTATGTCTGTATCCTGAATCCGCTGCTCATCAAACAGAGCGGCGGCGGCTCCATCCGCAAGGTCAAGACTGACAAGGCTGACGCCATGAAAATTGCCAAGTATGGCCTTGACAACTGGACGGATCTGCAGGAATATACTCCCATGGACACTGTAAGACAACAATTGAAGCTGTGTAGCCGCCAGTACAACCTCTACATGAAAACGGTGGTCTCTCTGCAAAACAATCTCATTTCGCTGACCGACAAGACCTTTCCGGGAGTAAACGAGCTGTTCTCCAGTCCGGATCGCGCCGACGGCCACCAGAAATGGGTGGATTTTGCCATAACCTTCTGGCACTGCGATTGTATCTGCCGTGTCAGCGAAAAGGCGTTTACAGAGCGTTACCAGAAGTGGTGCAAACGTAAGGGATACCATTTCAGTGCAGAGAAGGCGCTGGACATATACGCTGCCAGCTGTGGCCATTTTACGACGCTGCCAAAAAATGAGAACACAAAGTTGCTCATCGTCACAGCCGCGCAACAACTTCTGCAGGGCAAGATGACACTGGCCACGCTGCGGGCAGAGATGACGCGGCTTGCGTCCCAGCTCCCGGAATATGAAACCGTGCGCGCCATGTACGGCGTTGGAGAAACAACTGCCGCGCAGCTTATGGCTGAAATTGGCGATGTGCGCCGTTTTCCGCGCCGCAGTGCCATTGTAGGCTTTGCAGGCGTTGATCCCGGTCTGGATGAATCCGGCAAACACAGCGCAAAGAGTGTTCCCACCACAAAGCGTGGCTCACCGCACCTGCGCAAAACGCTCTACCAAATCGTCTATACATATCTGAAAAAGTCCCCGGCGGATGAGCCGGTGTACCAGTTCCTCGACAAGAAACGCGCGGAGGGTAAGCCCTACTTCGTCTACATGACCGCCGCTCAGAACAAATTTCTGCGCATCTACTACGCCCGCGTAAAGGAATGCCTGGAGGCCTTTGATACAGAAGCTGCCACGCGAGCATAAGCTTTACCAACCGAATTTCCTCCTGGTCGGCGAGGTGTTTTCTCTCCGGCCTGGTTTGTTATGCCCTTTTTCAGTCTCGCAAAATTTGCGGGATTTTTTCTTTTGGGGGCTTGACTTTTATTTGCAGGACTCCTCATGCTGTTTTGGTTTCTTATCTGTACTGCGGGGCGGCACCGGGCGTTTCAGATGGTCCAATACCGAAGGCCGTGTGCTTTTGGCAACGACAGCTTCATCGTGTGCCGGTCCCTTTCCGTCGATGTTGAGCAGGGTATCCAGCTCCACCAGGCGGGCGTTTTTGCTTCTCAGTTCTTCTTCATAAAGGAATGGCTTTCCGACTTCCTCCTTTGCGGCAGCCTGCTGCTGATAGAGATTATCCAGCTGTGCCTTTGCCGCCTCCAGACGCTGGGGCATCTGGGCGAGGGCATTGTCGATACGGGTAAGATTTCCGCGAGGGTCTGTACCAAGGGTTGCCCTGTGGGTCATCTGTCCTTTCAGCAGGAGCGTATATTCCTGTTTCCAAGCGGAAAATTCCACGGACATGGCATAGCCCCGGTAGCTGCCGATCTGCACCGGATCGGAGGTTTTGACCTCCTTGCAGGCATCCAAAAGGGCTGCACCGGCGTTCTCCTTATCGGTCAGCAGGTCGCCACGGATCTCCATACCGGCAAAGCCGTCCTCCGGGTGTGGGTGAGCTGCCAAAACCTCAAGGTCAGATTCAAAGCCCTTGATAAAGCCCTTGTGCTTTTCAATCTCCTCCGGGAAGTATTTGAGCAGCTGGTCCTCCAGACGATATTGCTTGCTCTGGTGGTCGGCTTTCATCAGCTTCAGGCGGGATACCTCCACATCCAAATCCATACGCTCTTTGATACGGGGGTCTCCGGCACACAAAGCCTTAATCTCTGCAAAACTGAGGGCGGTTTCATCCACATCATCGCAGGAGCGCACCGGCGATTTAGAAGTCATGATCTGGCTGATGAATTTCTGCTTGTTCTCCACTGTCTGCCAGAGGTATGCGTCAAAGGTTCCCTCGGTCACATAGCGGTACACATGAACAAGGGGGTTCTGGTTGCCCTGACGCTCGATACGCCCCTTTCTCTGGGCAAGGTCTCCGGGTCTCCACGGACAATCCAGATCATGAAGTGCCACCAGACGGTCCTGCACATTGGTGCCTGCGCCCATCTTGGCGGTGCTGCCCAAAAGGACACGAACCTGACCGGTACGGACTTTAGAGAACAGCTCCTTTTTCCGCACTTCGGTATTGGCTTCATGGATAAAAGCGATCTGGTCGGCAGGCATCCCCTGAGCAATGAGTTTCTGACGAATATCGTCATATACCGTAAAGGTCGGTTCCTGTTCCGGCAGAGGCACAGCGCCTTCCAATGCGTGAAGCAGTGGATTATCCAGCGTTTTCGCCGCCTTGCTTGCAGGAGCTTTGGCCTGTGGTGTAGAAATGTCGCAGAACACCAGCTGGGTCAGCTTGTCAGCTTTGCCGTCCCGCCAGATCTGCATGATGTTGTCCACACACTGATTGACCTTTGTGCCAGGTTCGTCCGGCAGCATCTGGTTGACGATCCTCTGGTCAAGCCCCAACTTACGGCCATCCGAGGTAATCTTGAGCATGTTATCCTGGGACGGGTCAACAGTTCCGCTGTGTACCAGCGATGCGCGCTCCGAAAGGGTCTTGACCATTTCCTGCTGATGTTCGGTGGGCTGCGCCACGATGTTGTGGTACTCCACTTCCGGGGTAGGGAGATTTAACTGGTCGGCAGTCTTAATGTCCGCCACTTCTTTGAACAGGTTCATCAGCTCCGGCAGATTAAAGAACTTGCTGAATCTCGTTCTTGCCCGGTATCCGGTGCCTTCGGGAACGAGTTTGTCAAGATGATTTTTGTAAGTTTTCTAAATTCAAATATTTATCCGCTGAAAAATCTCCCAACATCTCGTGTCTGCATATTTCTTGAAACACCGTATTCAAAGGCTTCTTCGCACTTTCCGATTGCTTCACATTTACAATAAAAGTGGTTTTACCTATTCGTGTTGTATAAGATAAAGTGTTTTCTTTCATATCGTCCGTTTCTCCTTTTCATAAATTGACTGTGGGGCATTCCGTTTAGAACACCCCACAAATACAGCCTGTTTCATCTGAACATATCAAGAAGTCATTAAGTTGCAAGTACAATGGAAATGGTTATCTTTCCATACCACGCTTGTTTCTTCGTGCCTTGATACGCTCCTGTCTTTCTTTTTCCCTTGCTTCTTTTTCGGCTCGTTCCTGTGCTTCCTTAAAAGAAAAAAGTTGCTTCACTTTTTCGGTAAAAAGTTTAGCAACTTCGGGGAAATGCTCCAACGCTTCAAGAAAAGGTCTGCACTTTTCTTTCAGTTCGTTGTATTTGGTTTTCATTCTTTCCAGTGCATTTGCACTGTCAAAATATTTCTGTCGGTAATAATTTGCACTCTGCTCCAATTTATTGATTTCCGCACGACTGGTAATGCCCTCTTTGGCAAGGGAAGTCAGCTCAGAATAATCCTCTTTGGAGATTGCCATTTTACCTGTGATTGTTTTCTGCCCCATACTGTCAATCTCGTTTAAGGTTTTGGAAATATGACGGGCAGGCTCATACTTAACCTGTTCCTTTTGAATACGCTTCTGCAACTTCTCCAATCGCTCTTTATCCTGTTTGATTTGATATTGCAGGGAAGTCAAATGCTCTGCCGTACTTCCGTATTCGCCACGCTGAAAGCCTTTGAACCCTTGTTCCGTCATATAGTGAAACAACTCATCTTGCAGTATGCTGTACGAAGCTCGGAACATCGGTTTCCCGTTCTTTCTTAGCAATGGATTTCCTTTTTCATCGGTCAGCGGAATATCCGATTTCCATTTCTTTGAATGGCTTATCTGATTAACAACCGCCTTGACCGTTCCTCGCAGTTCGGGGTCTTTGCAACGCTTACTCCATAAGATTTCTTTCTCCACCACAGGCAGAACCATAGCGTGAAGATGATAGTGGTAAACCTCTTTTCCAAGTTCTTCGGTTGCCGCTACATTGATTTCATCAGCGTGCATTACTGCCGATATAACATTGTCAGCACCGAATTTTTCTTCGATGAAATGATAGGCTTCTTCATAAAACTGCTTTGCGTATTCATAACCACCGTTACGCTCGAAGTACATCGTGTTCACATCAATCACAATCTCATTAAAGAGTGTTGCGTCTTTCCTTAACCCACGAAGCGACACCTGCCCGTCTGTTTCCATCTGCTTTAACTGTTCCATATAGGTCGGGGCAGTCGGTTTTTTGAAATGCACATTAAAGGGTATTCGTTCCACAATTACATTCATATTTTCATAGGTTTCATTCTTGCGTTCGTTGTGCCTTTCCGCCTTGCTCACATCAGAAGCGGTGTACTGTTTTACCCTTGCACAACTCATATCTGCCTTGTTGGTTTTTGCCATTTTACTCTCCTTTCCAGACAGGGGCGAAGCCATTACACAACATTCTTTGAATGTGTGTAACCCACTATGACACTTTCAGACTTCGTCTGCAAAGATGTCGTGGGCAAGGGAGTTCCCCCTTGACCTCCTTATGATACCTCAATCATAAAAACAGACTGTCCACTCATCAGACAGCCTGCATTATTCTCTCGGTATATCGCCCATCGGCAAAGACCAGTACCACAGAAAGCCTTTCTTTTTGGAGATAACTCCTGCTTTCTTCTTTGCCTTTTTGATGGTCGATTTCTTGAACCCTGCGGCTTCAAGTCTTTCTTCGCAATCCGAAGAAAGCATTTCTCCGTCTTTCAGCATTTCCAAAAGAAATTCTTTTGCCTTGATTTCCTTATCGTTCGGTCTGCCCATTTTAGGGGCAAGGGATTGGAACGCTTCTTCTGCTGTCATTTCCATTTCAGAGATAAAGTCCACTCCTTTTTCTGCAACCTCAAAGAGAATTGCAGAGCCTGTCGGGGCAAGGTTGGATTTCACTTGCACCATATATCTTTCCGCTGGTGCTTCTTTGTTCGGTGTGCGTGTGATTGCAAGAATACTTCTTGCAGCACCCGCAATATCAATAGAACCATTGGTACGATAAAGTGGATTGGTATCTCTCATCTTGTTCATATGAGCGATAATCACGATTGCACAGCCAGTATTCTTCGCAACCGCAATCAGATGATTAAACTCTGCTCGTGTTTCGTTGGCATTGTTCATTGAACAGTTCTCTCCGATATAGGAACTCATCGGGTCAAGAATTAAAAGTTTTGCGTGATACCTTTCGATTGCTTCAGCAATACGGTTATCCCCAAAGGATAAAGACTTTTCATCTTCCTTGATGAAGATAAGATTTTCTCCATTCCCACCGGCTGAATTAAATCGGGGTACTACCGTATCGTCTGCGTCATCTTCCGTTGTCTGATAGATGATAGTCATAGGCTCGGTTTCTTCCGTTTCAGTAAAGGGCAGAGGTTCGCCCTTAGAGAGTAGGGCGGCAATGGAAAGCATTAACTTGCTTTTTCCATCGCCCGGATCGCCCTGCAACAGCGTAACCTTGCCGAACGGAATATACGGATACCACAGCCATTTCACTTCTTTCGGTTCGATTTCACTTGCCTTGATAACTTCAAGAGGTACATTTACATTCATTTCATTTTCCGTCTGCTTCATTGTTCTTCGTTCTCCTTTTCGATAAATACTTCGGGCAAAGCACTACGATACAGCGGAAACTCTGCTTGCAGTCATTACTGCACTTTCTGCAAAGTTCGTTGTAGGTAATGCGATTTCTTTCATTCAGAAACAACGCCCACTCTTGTTTCCGTTTCTTGCTCATTCTCGGCATATCAATCCTCCTTTCCGCCTGAAAACAAAAAAACCACAGGGAAGATACTTACTGCCTTGTTTCTGTCATTTTTCGGGGCGAAAATCGGGCAAAATTGCCTTTCTAAGCCTTTCAAAAAATCACACAAGGTATTCGTACTAACCTGTGGTTATGTATGAAATTGTGGGGTTTTGGGTAACAGAAAACACCGTATTTCTACGATGTTTTCTGTCACATATATTCTATTTAAGATACTGACAAACTGGGATTGTCTAAAATAGTAAAGCCGTACCGCTTACTATTTTTTCTTTTACTGCTGAAACAGTATCTTTGATTGAATGCGTCATTAACTTGTTTCATTAAATCATATATATCCATTTGTACCACCATTTATAAAACTTTCTTTATTTTATCAACTTGTTCTTCTACTTCTTCCGGATAGTTTTTAACCATATCATCACTTCCTTAATTTTTCATCTTTGCGAGTTCTTATATAAATCTCTTTTCTACCTTTTTCTATAAAATCAGGTCTATTATTTTTAATACCATATACAATAGTTTCTATTGGATAATATTGTTCTACAACATCTTGATATTCCTTTGCTTTTGAAATATCAATATTTCCGTATAATCTTAATATATCTTCTCCAAAAGACACGCCAATTTCTTCTTCACTATCTTCTAGCAAATATATGAAATCACAGTATTCATCTATAATTCCAGAATCTCCAAAATCTATTACACCACATAATCTATTTTCATCATCAAGTAATAAATGATTACAACTAAAATCATTATGGCATAAGCATTTTTTACCATCAAATATAGTTGTACTATGTAATCTTTGCATAAAGTCTTCTACATATTGTTTTTCAATATCAGTAAGACTATCATATATTGTGTCTTTGAGTAATTGATATTCTTCCAAAACATTTTGTTTATTGTCTATCGTATACAAACTTATTTCACTATAATCTAAATCGTGCATTTGTCTTAAAAACATAGCAATATCTTGCTTTAATAATTCTTGCTTTTCTTTTGATAAAGCAAAATATATTTCTGGTGTTAAAAAAGTTCCTTTTATTTCTTTATAACCTAATATAGAAATATCATCACTAAAATATGAATATTTTACATTTGGTATTTTTATATTAGTATTTAATCTTTGATTTAAGAAATCATAAATTGCTTTTTCTTTTTCATATCCTTTTTTCTTATTAGCACTAAATTTTGTTTTAAATATGTATTCTCCATTTACTAAATATGCTACACTATCATATCCACTACCAATTACCTTAATACTTTCAACTTTAAAATCTTCAAAGTAATGTTCTATTAAGTATTTCATTGCTTTAACATTTGTAACATTATCATCATACCTATATTCCATTAAATAGCAATCTTCTTTTTTACCCTCGTGCAACTCGTGTTCTGGCAAATCTTCAATTATTCTAAATCCAGATTTCTGATATGACCTAATTGCTCTTGGATTATTCTTATGAGGGTCTAAAATAACTGCATTAGCATTTCTTTCTTTTTTTAAAAACTCAAAAATCATTTTTGTATATTTTGAGCCAATGCCTTTACTCCAATATTCAGGTTCTCCTATAAACTGATCCATTCCATAAACTATTTCATTTGTTTTTGGATAATGATAATCAGAATAAAGTTCATCATACATTTTATATACTTGTCCATATCCAATAGGAACATTATCATATTCTATAATTACTCTAAATACTTCATCTTCCCATTTTTCAGTATAATGCTCTTTTAATGATTCTAATGTATATTTTTTATCTCTACCACCATAAAATTCTAATACTCTATCATCAGTTAACCATTTTAGCATTAAAGGAAAATCATCATTTGTCAAAGTTCTTATTCTTATTTTATCTTGTACTATTTCCATTAATTTTCCTCCCTAAAATCATACACATACACTACTTCATCATCTGCGTCATTTATTCCTCCTGCTTTTTCATAACATTTACAAGCAGAAATATTACTTCTATTTGTTATTAAAAACATTTCATAACAATCAATAGTTTTAGCATAATCACGAGCAAATGATATTAAACCTGTTCCATAACCTTTGCCTTGAAAGTCTGGCATAACATCAATAGCGTCAAGATAGAATACTTTTCTTCCATCTGGTTTTAATAAAATATAACCAAAAGCAAAACCTACTATCTTATTATTTATCTTTGCAATAAATCCAAAATCATTTTTATTATCTATAAATTTTTTTAAAACATCTACATTATATTTTGTATTTTCATCATCAACAAAATCTAGCATAAGTTCCAAATCTTGTTCTTCTAATAATTTATATTCCATCTATCTCAACTCCATCTACTATTTTATTTTCTAATTTTATTAGTATTTACACAATCATTAATTAAACTAATTGCTTCCCCAGCAAATTCCTTTAATCTTGTATTATCATAACTATTATTTGTATCACTTAAATAATCTTCCATAGCATTTTTAATAACATCATTATAATTTGAATCCATATTTTCTAATGCCCATTTACCACCATCATATTTTGATAAAGTTAAATCATCTCTGATTAGTGCATAAAATCTACAAAGGTTTAAAATACAATATACGGGATTATTCACAATTTCTTCTACACAATCTAATGTATCAGAATAATTGGAATCAATAATGTATTCCTTTGGTACTTTTGAAAACACTTCTTTTGATGGCTTACCAAAATCCATCTTATCATTTGGAACATTTATAACATTGAAATGACTTGCTAGATCAGGGTCAACTTTATAATCATCATTGATGACTATTGTTTTATCTTCCTTATATCTTTCTATCCAATCTCTGCTACCGTGAAGTTCGTAAGGTATTGGATGTTTTATATTTCTACAATTATCTTCTAGTACAACACTAAATTCAAAACCTTTTTTAGGAAATAATTGCTCATTTTCTAACATTTTATCCCAAATAAATTGTTTTGTTTCTGAATTTATTTTTTCTTTTACAACTATAATAAAGTCTAAATCAGATTTATTCGGATTAAAACTTCCTAATCTTAATGAGCCGTGAAAATAAACTCCAACATAATTATCTTGTAATATTTCTTTAACCCATTCATTAACTTGTTTCATTAACTCATATATATCCATTTGTACCACCATTTATAAAACTTTCTTTATTTTATCAACTTGTTCTTCTACTTCTTCCGGATAGTTTTTAACCATATCATCAAAATCAGCAATTTCACGTGCCTTTATTAACATTGATACTCTTTTGATTAAATCTTCATCTGTATATTTATAATAACTTAATACCTTATTTATAAAACCTGTTCCTAAATAATAAAGTGCAGCAATATCATAAGCAGGATCACCCATACCAGAGCCTTCAAAATCCACTATTCCAACTAATTCGTTATTATCGTTAAGAATATAATTCTCATACCATAAATCTCCGTGTATAAAATGATAATCATTAAATGTTAATAAATAGTTTTTATATTCATTAAACCAAGATAATATTTTTTCATAATTAGATTCACTTAAATATTCTTTTAATTCAATAACACTTTGTTCAGTTATTTCTAATTCATTTTTTATATATTCATCTTTATCAAAATCAACTCTTATTTCATATAATTCATCCATAAATTCAGCGAGTTTTTTAGCAATATTATCTAAATTAACTATTTCAATATGTTCTTTTCTAAAAGTATGTCCTTTAATCATTTTATAAATTAATGCGCCATTTGGATATTCTTCGCAAGGCTCAATCAATTCAATAATTCTTGGTATTTCCAACGATTTAACATTACTTATTTGATTAATTACGTTCACATATTTTTGATAGTTTTTATATGAATTTTGATTTACTCCATCAAGTAAAATATAATCATCATTTATAATATATGCCTTACTATTAAAGCCTTCATTTATGTATTTTCTACTTATAATATCCATCTTTGCACCTCATTCTTAATAACTAAATAGAGTCATAATAATAAACATTTTCTGGCAATTCTTGATTAGGCAATTTGAATGTTCTAATTTTAACAAACTTACCACCAATAATTGTCTAAAATAGTAAGGCCGTACCGCTTACTATTTTTTCTTTTACTGCTGAAACAGTATCTTTGATTGAATGCGCAGTTGTATCTATAACATTTAATTCATAGATTCCTAAATTGGAAAATTGATTCCACATTGTTTCAACTAATTCAATATTTGTTTCTCTGTCTAACTTTGAGCGTTCGATAGCTCGCTTCATGGTTTCTTCTTTACTTGCCCTTAAAACGATATAGTGTACTTCATAATGCTCTTGAACAATGTTGAGCCACGGCTCTAAAAACCACGGTCCTACAATGCCATCTACAATTACATCATATCCACCACGAGCATATCGCTTCGCAGCTTCTAAAAACGCTTCAATGACAATCAAATTTTGCTCATTTGATTCTGGCAAATGCGGTGGTATTGCCCCTTTACTCAAATAATGATAAAAGTCATCTGTGTGCATATGTACAGACTTTTCCAAATCTGATTCTTTTGCAACAACAGATGCCGTTGTAGTTTTTCCTGTCCCCGGCGCACCTGTGATTACAATAATTCTACCTTGATTCATCTATATTTTACCTCCACAACTTCGGATTTATCTCGCTGATTTAGACGTATTGTACCATATTTTTGTGAATTTTTCAACTTAGCCACTTCGATTATACTCACGACTTAATAACTTCTTAAATACTTCCCGAAAAAGAAAAACTGCCATCCGTTAAGACAGCAGTTCCTTTTCGGCTGGTATGCTATTAAGAATACACAATATCGTTCAATACAATCTCATCTGCACAGGCTCGGATATTGTTCATCAATCCTATCCATTTCATCATATCCTTTCCTTTCAGTTCTTCCGTCACACCCTGCTTTCTTGCCATTTCCTTTATCAGATACTCCGCCATATCACACGCCGAAGTATCAATATCGGCAAGGTGTTCATATAACTTTCCGCTTGTAAGCAGATTGATATACAAGATTTTCCTGTGTTCCCTTAAATATCTTTCCCTCATTCTTCCGTATTTTGTGAGAGTGGGCGGTTCTTCGTTTTCTATCGTCAAGCAGGGATAGTAATAATCTCCGATGAGTTCGTACTGGATACCGGTTCTTTCGTCTGTAATAAATCTTTGCATTTTGATTTCTCCTTTTGCTTCTTATGGTAAAATTCCAAAGATTTTTCGTTGTGATTTTGTTTTTGACATTCTTCGGAACAGAATTTCTGCTGACTGTGTGTAGGCCAGTAGGTACTGCCACACACAGCACAGACACGCTGACGATAATAATGATTTCCTTTTTCTGCTTCTCTGTCGGCTTTCTTTTGGTCTTGCCTTGCCTGATAGCAACAATCCTTTGAACAGAATATCTGTCGGTTGCTTGTAGGTACAAACTCCTTTTGACAATGGGGGCATACCTTTGCTTTTACGATTTCTCCACCGTTTTCAGCGAGTTTTTTCGCCTTTCGCTTCTCTCGGTAAACTTTTTCACGCTCACGCTGTTTTGCCAGTCGTTCCATTTCAATCTGTTCTTCCTGTGCCTTGATTTCAGCAAGTTCTTCTTCTGTGTAGGCAATATCGACCTGCCCCACATAGTTGAAATAAATATCAACCTTTTGTGTCCTTGCTTTTCCCACACCCTCTGCTTCATAAACCACAATCTTGTCAATGAGTTCGGCAAACATCAAATCGGAAATTTCTGTCGGCTCTTTGCACTTGCGTATCAAAGAAATGAAATGCTTAATATCAACCGTATTCGCCTTTTCTTCGGTCAGTTCCTTTTGCATTTCCTCAATTTTCGTTTCCAGTTCAGCCTGCTCATCATCATACTGCTTCATTAGTTGCTTGTACTGTCTTTCGGGCAGTAATCCCGAAACAAGATTTTCATACAACCCACGAATAAGTTTTGACAGTTCATCGTATCGCTTCTGAAAACGCTGCAACTCCGATTTATTGTGCTTTGGCTTTTCTGTCTGCTTTTCGTTCCACAATACTTGAAGTTCCTTTGCAAAGGCTTCTTCGTCATTCAGAACAAATCTTGATAATCGTTTTACAGTCGATAATATCAAGGCTTCAACATTATCAGCACTAATCGAATGGGCAGTGCAGGAGTTTACTCTGCTGGCATACCCACCGCAACGGTAAGAATACTGTAACGAACGGTCTTTTTTACTGTAATGCGTTTGCAAGGTCATTCTTCTGCCACAGTCAGCACAGAACAGATAACCGCTTAAACGATTGCTGTGCGTTCCTCTTGCCGCTGTTCTGTTGGCTCGTTTCTTTCGCTTCTGAACGCTGTCCCAAAGTTCCTGCGAGATGATAGGCTCGTGCGTATTATAAAATACATACTGTTCATCTTCATCGGTATTTTTCCTTTTGTGCAGTTTGAAATTGGTGCTGACCGACTTACGCAAAACAGTATGACCAAGATATTCCTGTCTGCTCAAAATCGCTCTTATGGTTGACATTCCCCAAGTATATGGGTCTGAAAACTTCGTTCCATTATACTGTTCGGGGTGATATTCCTTTGCGTGTGCTGCCGGAATTAAAACCTTTTCTTCGGTAAGCAATTCAGCGATTGCTCTCGGACTTTTGCCCTCGTTGGCAAGCAGAAAGATACGCTTTACCACCTCAGAAGCCACAGGGTCAACGACAAGCGTTTGTTTGTCGGTTGCTAATCGGTTATATCCATAGGGAATAGAACCGCTACATCGCTTTCCGTCTTTCATACGGGCATCAAACACAGCCTTGATTTTATTGCTTGTGTCTTTGGCATACCACTCGTTCATTATATTCAAAAACGGGGCAAAGTCATTATCCGAAGCATTGTTGCTGTCAATACTGTTGTTTATTGCAAGAAAACGGACATCTTTCTGTGGGAACAGAACTTCCGTATAAAAGCCGACTTGCAGATAGTTTCGTCCTAATCGGCTCATATCCTTAACAATAATCGTTGCGACATTTCCTGCTTCTACTTCCTTAATCAGTTCTTGAAAACTCGGACGATTGAAATTCACACCCGAAAAACCATCGTCAGTAAAATGGCGAATATTCGTGAACCCATTTCTGCGAGCATAATCTTCCAAGTATTTCTTTTGGTTGGTGATTGAATTTGACTCACCATTGAGGTCATCATCTCTTGATAAACGCTCATAGAGTGCTGTAATCTTTGAAGTCCTTGACATTCTCTTATCCTCCTTTCTTTATGTAATCTGTTTTGGTATTAAAAGTATTACTCCCTCTACCAATAGGAGAAAATAGGGATACAAAGCGGAACTGTTTTTCAAAGAATCAAAAAAATATTTTTTGAAATTCTGCAACCGACTTTGATAACCTATTTTCAATTTAGGAACGCATTATTTATCGTCCTACTAAAGTATAGCCCTCCGGTGCCAGCTCCAATGCTGTGACGGTCTCCCCAAATCGGGAAGCCCAGCAGTCGAAGTGGGTCATGTTCAGTTCTTGCAGGCGTTCATATTGAAGATAACGCTGCATGGTGTAAAGCTCGGTCATGGAGTTGCTGACCGGTGTACCGGTGGCAAAGATCACGCCACGGTTTCCGGTGATCTCATCCATATAGCGGCACTTGGCAAACATATCGGAGGATTTCTGCGCGTCCGATGTGGAAAGACCAGCCACATTCCGCATTTTTGTGTATAAAAACAGGTTCTTGTAGTTGTGGGCCTCGTCCACAAACAGCCGGTCCACACCCAGCTGCTCAAAAGTTACCACATCATCTTTTCGCCCCTCGGCTTGCAGCTTTTCCAGTCTGGCTTCCAGAGACTTTCTGGTACGCTCCAGCTGCTTGACGGTAAAACGCTCGCCGCCGCTGGCCTGCACCTCTGCGATACCCTCGGTGATCTCGTCGATCTGCTCATAGAGAAGCCGTTCCTGACGCTCCCGGCTGATGGGGATACGCTCAAACTGGCTGTGTCCCATGATGATGGCGTCGTAGTCACCGGTCGCAATACGGGCGCAGAACTTCTTGCGGTTATGGGTCTCAAAGTCCTTTTTGGTTGTGACTAAGATGTTGGCAGAAGGATAGAGGCGCAGAAACTCCGATGCCCACTGCTCAGTCAGGTGGTTGGGAACCACAAAGAGAGATTTCTGGCACAGTCCCAGGCGTTTGGCTTCCATCGCAGCGGCCACCATCTCAAAAGTTTTGCCTGCGCCTACTTCATGTGCCAACAGGGTATTTCCTCCATACAGCACATGGGCGATGGCGCTTTTCTGGTGTTCCCGCAGGGTAATGGCTGGGTTCATGCCGCCAAAAGTGATATGGCTTCCATCATACTCACGGGGACGGGTAGAGTTCATTTCTTCGTTGTACTGGCGCACCAAAGTCTGGCGGCGCTCCGGGTCTCTCCAGATCCAGTCCCTAAAGGCTTCCCGGATCGCCTGCTGTTTTTGAGCAGCCAGGGTGGTCTCCTTGGCGTTCAGCATGCGGCGCTCTTTTCCGTCTGCGTCCTCTATGGTGTCATAGATACGGACATCTCGCAGATTCAGGCTGTCCTCCAAAATCTTGTAGGCGTTGGCACGGCTGGTTCCGTAGGTGGTGTAGGCTGCCACATCGTTGTAAGATACAGAAGATTTCCCCTTGATCTGCCATTCAGCGGTAAAGGACGAATAGTTGACCTCGATACTGCGCTGGAGATAAAACGGGGTGTTGAAGGTCTCGTACATAAACTGCTGGATGTACTCTTTGTCGATCCAGGTAGCGCCCAGACGCACCTCGATCTCCGACGCATCCAGGTCTTTGGGCTGGGCGGCGGTAAGAGCTTCCACATTGACTGCATAAACCGGGTCCTGCTGTGCCGCCCGCTGCGCCTGACGCAGTTTGCGGCGTACATTGCCGGAAAGGTATTCATCAGCAGTCACATAATGGGGTGTGCCGTCTTTCTCCAACTGTCCCGGTACACGGAAGATTACGCCTTGCAGCTCTCCGGCCAGTTCTTCTTTTGTTTTTCCGGTAAGCTGGCTCATATAGCTCATATTCACGCAGGCTTTTTCCGAGATAGACACCGCCAGTGCTTCGCTTGCTGTATCCACCACAGCCACCGCCTGATGGGGCTTGATGGTCCGTTTGGTGAACATATCCGCCTTGCGTTCCAGCTTTCCGTCCTCGTCGATGACTTCCAGCGCACAGAGCAGGTAATAGGAAGAATCATCTGCATAGGCCAGTCGGTTTGCACGGTCATTGATAAGGCCATATTTTTCAGAAAAGCTGTCATACAGGCTGTTCAGTTCCGCCTGCTTTTGGGTAATGGTGCTGTCCGGAACCGCTGCATCCATCTGAAGGTCGATCAGTTCCTGCACACAATCACGCAGTCCCACAAGACCTTTTACGCGGGCTTCTGCGGTGGTGTTGAGATCCGGGCGCACCATGCGGCTGTTTTCCCGGTAGTACACCTGCCCGTCTACAATGGCATAGGAATAGTTCTTCACATTAGGATCGGCAGGAATGAAGGTGTCAATGGCTTCGCCTTCGCCCAGCTCCGGCAGCTCTGCCTCCTGATAAGTGCCATGAATGTACTTCACAGCATCATGCAGCTGGTCGGAAAGCTTCAGTCCCTCGATGGGGTTCACGGTGTAGTCCATACCATGTGCAGTGCTTACCGGCTCCTGTCTGCCCAGCACCATTTCCGGATGGTCGATAAAATACCGGTTGATGGTAAACCCGTCCTCCGTCTGTCCGGTCTGGGTCCATTCCGGCACGATGTCCAACGGGTGGTCCCGCTTTTGGAAGAAGATGATGTCCGATACCACCTCGGCACCGGCATTCTTTTTGAACGCGTCATTAGGCAGACGGATAGCTCCCAGCAGCTCAGCACGCTGGGCAAGATATCGGCGCACGGTGGAATCCTTGGCGTCCATGGTATATCGAGAGGTCACAAAAGCTACCACACCGCCGGGACGCACCTGGTCCAGTGCTTTGGCAAAAAAATAGTTATGAATACTGAAATTCAACTTGTTGTAGGCTTTGTCGTTGACCTGATACTGACCGAACGGCACATTGCCGATGGCAAGGTCAAAGAAGTCACGCCTGTCGGTGGTCTCAAAGCCGCCTACTGTGATGTCCGCCTTGGGATAGAGCTGCTTTGCGATGTGCCCGGAAACAGGGTCCAGCTCCACGCCGTACAGACGGCTGTTTCGCATTTTCTCCGGCAGCATACCAAAGAAATTGCCCACACCCATAGACGGCTCCAGAATATTTCCGGTCTCAAATCCCATACGGTCCACCGCTTCATAGATGGCCTGAATGACCGTAGGGCTGGTGTAATGGGCGTTGAGGGTAGAGCTTCTGGCGGCGGCATATTCCTCCGGGGTCAGCAGTTCTTTTAGCTGGGCATACTCTAAAGCCCATGCCGGTTTCTCCGGGTCAAACGCATCAGAGAGACCGCCCCAGCCCACGTATCGAGAAAGAACCTCCTGCTGTTCGGGGCTCGCCTGCTGTCCGGCAGCTTCCAGCTCTTTCAGCAAACGAATCGCATTGACATTTGCCTGGAACTTGGCTTTCGGACCGCCTTCGCCCAAATGCTCATCGGTAATGCGAAAGTTTTTTGCATTGCGGCGCAGGTTAGCCTTGTATTCCTCATAGGAGGCTTTCTCGGCAGCTTTGGCATTGGGGAAGGTCTGCCACTGGCCATTGACCTGAATGGAAACCGGGTGTTCGTCCAGCACTTCCTCAAAGGTTTTCTCCGGCTCAGTCACAGGGGCTGGTGGCTCCGGCTCCTCGATATGCAGTCGTTCCACCACCACATCATAAGGCAGATTGTTCTTATCGCCCGGATAGACGGCCATGGTCTCGGAATGGAAGGTTGGGGATTCGGTAGCCGGTTGGGGCTGTTCCTGTCCAAAACCGTCCTGCTGACGGGCATACATCCCGCGCAGCAAAGGCGCAACCTCATCCCAGCGGAAATACAGCATAGCCAGACGCTTTTCCTCTGCATCCATGACTTCCAGTTCTATGCCCTGTGCCGTGGTACGGTAATCGGCAATATCGCCGGTCTCCAGATTCAGTGTCTCGATCTCACCGGAATAGGCTCTGCTCAGCCAGTAGGCAATCTCGCTGTTGCTCCTGCCGGATTGCAGCAGCGTGGAAATCTTCTTTTTATCCGCTTCATCCATCAGTCCATGAGCCAATACATCCCGCAAGTCCTGATCTGCCTTGTCCGGGTCAGTAGGAAGAAACTCGGTATAGTAAGCATTGCGGCGGTCTGCCCGAAGCAGCTGCTCGAACTGTTCTTTGCGCTCTGCCCGGTAGATGGGATATACCATCCCGGTGGGCAGAAGCTGTACGGTGTCCTCACGCAGCTCGGTGATCTGATAGGCGTCATCCTCGATATACACGGTATCGCCCACGGCATAGACCAGGGCAGCAGGGTCATAGGATGTTCTTTGCGGAGTTGGGCGGCGAACTGCATCATATTCCTCATCGGAAATAGCAACTTCGGAAGTCTGCTCTGTCTCAGCAGCTGCGATCTGCTCTACATCCGACATCACCTGTTGGATAAACGGATCATTGTCCAGTTTTTCCGGGTCTGCCACCTGGCCGTTGACAATCCCTCTTTCCTCCAGAGCTTCCCGGATGGCGATTGGGTCGATGTCGTCAAAACGGTCCTGTTCTTCTTCGGTATAGAACCGGTCCTCCTGAATGAGCTGGGCAAGCCTGCGCTGTACCTTCGGCCAGGGCAGCTGCGTTTCCTCCGGGCTGCCGGCACGGACAACGAACAGGCTGTTGCTGTTACTGCCGCCGTATTCCTGAGCCAGCCATGCGGCGGTATCTTTTTCTCTTGCATGGTCTTTCATATAGCGGACAACAGCGTGTTTACTCTCGATATTGCCGTTCCATGCACAAAGGGCAGTATCAATATCTTCCTGAGAAAGAGGGCGCAGAAGCTCATGGAGCTTTGGATAGGTCTCGTCGATCACTTCCCGGTGCAGACGCTGGCGGAACTCCGGTATATCAGAATAAAGGCGGATCAGCTCCATATCCTTAGAACCAAGGACCGCACGGCGCACAGCAGCATTGCCCTCGATGACAGCATTTTCACGGTCAGAATGACCGCAGGCATTGCGGTATGCGGCATCCTCGGAAATAGCGGCAGTTACCACAGGCTTATACTGTTCAAACTGCTCCCGAAGGGTGGGCTTTGGAGTTTCTTCCTCCACCTCCGGCTGCTGGGCTTGGATGGCATCTTCTTCGGCCAGTTCCTTTTCAGCCTGGATTTTGTCATACTGCGCCTGTTCCTGTTCGGTAAGATAGCGGCCCTTCTGGACAAGAGAGGTAATGCGCTTGGCAACATTTTCCCAGTTCAAGTGAACATCCGGGCAGTCCTGCTTTTTATAGTGCAGCCCTTTCCCGTCATGATCTTCACCGCTGTGTGTTGCGCCGGACAGTGCATGAGAGCGTCCGCCAATGCCATACTCGTCTTTGAGGAATCTCACTTTTTCTTTGTCTGTGTGGTTTTCCATGAAGAAGGCATAGATACGACCTTTTCCTCCGGCAAAACTGCTGCCGCCGGTTATGGCGGCGTCAATCTCATCCTCGGTAATGAAGCGCTGAACGGTTGGCACTTGGGAAAGGTCTGAAGAAAAGGTCCTGCGTGGCAGGTCAAGGTCCTTCAGGTTCTCCCAGATCTCCCTTGGTCTATGGTAATGAAAACGCAACAGGTCACGGTCCTGCTGATAGGCAGTCCAGAAGGCAGCGTATTCTTCCTTGAGTGTCTGGCGGAAAGCCGGGTCACTCAGCTGCTCCGTCAGGCGGCGGGTCTCCTCCGGGAACCCATTTCCTTTGATCTCTGACAGGCAGGACAAATATCCGGCTTCTCTGGCTTCCTCGCTGAAATCGTGGTACAGATGCCAGAGCTTTTCTGAAAGGAGGGATCGTTCATAGCCTGCCGCTTCTGTAAGTTCTACATTGGAGGCAAACTGGCCGCTCTCCAAAAGCTCTCCGATACGCTCTGCGGCGCTCTCCCAGGAAATGACCTGGGCAGACCTGTCATAACGGACAGACTTCCCATGGGAAAGATGGATACCATCCTCGGCATACCATGCGCTCACACTGCCAAGGCCGTTGCCGCCGTGGTACAGCGTTTTCAGTATCTCGGCAATTTCTGCGGTGGTTTTCTGCTTTTCAAAGGCTGCAACCACACGCTCCCTCTGGCGGTCTGTATTGCCGCCCAAACGCAGCACATGGTCAATATCATTTTGGGCAAAAGAAAAAGCAGAGGATGTATGCGCTACATTCTCTGCTTCATCTATGGATTGGATCTGTTCCGCTTCGGAGAGGAACAGGTTTAGGGTCAGCTGTTGATAAGCTCCGCCATCAGGATTTCCTCGGCCTGGGCTTTGCAGGTGTTCATCAGCCCCACCCACTTCATGGGATTGCTGGCTTTCAGTTCCTCGGTGGCTTCCGCTTCCTTCGCCAGCTGGGGTATCATCTGCTCCAGTCTGTTCTGGGCGGTCTCGTCGATCTCCAGAAGGTGCGGGTACAGCTTCTCGCTCAGCAACATCTGGTTGTAGAGGATGGGACGGTGTTCCTTCAGATAGGTTTTCCTCATCCTTCCGTACTTGCCCAGGGGTTTCTCCGGCTGCTGGCTCAGCTTCAGGTCGGGAATCAGATAGTCTCCGTTCTGGATGTAGGTCATGGGATTGTTCATCTTGCTTGCTCCTTTCTTGGTTGGCTTCGCGCTCTGCATTTCGGACGGTAACGCCGATCTGCCGCAGCACCTGCTGGTTGATCTGGCTGACCGCTGTTCCCAGCGCCCCGATGGTGGACGGGGTGTTGAAATCAAAGATCGCCATGAAATCTTCGTGGTCGAAGTAGCGTTCCGGCTCCAGTCCGCAGCGGGACATCAAAGCATAAGTGATGCTGACGGTGGCGGCTGCCTTAAACTGCACTCCGATGTTATACTCATCATATTCCTCCAAAAAGGAACCGTCAACGATATAGAAAAAGTCCTGCTGATGCTCTGTCCAGTATTCCTCAGCCAGTTTTCCGGCTACCTCGGTGAGCTGTCCGGCAAGGTATTCACCGGAAACATCGTAGGTGCGCTCCAGCATGGCCTGCACCGAATCCAGATGGCGCTCCTCCAGCTGCCACAGCCAGGGAGTGCGGGAATGTTCACGGGTTCCGGTGTCGGAAATGTCAAAGACATAGCGCAGGCGCGGTCTGTCCCCGGAATCGTCCACCAGAGCGATCCCCTTGGAGCCGCGTCTTACATACCGGCCCATCTTTTCATTCCACAAATCGTACTCTGCACAGGCGGTGGCGTCCGGTCGCTGGGCGTAGATCATCAGCTGCTCATGGAACGGGTACTTGTAAAGACGGGAAGCAGTGGTGAGAAATCCCGCCCATTCCTGCCAGCTCCCCGTGAGCTGTGTTGCCACCTTGTCCGCCATCTGTGCATATAGTTCAGCTTTGGTTGGCATGGTGTTCTGTCCTCCTTTCGGTTTTGGGGTAAAAGGTGGGGTGGCAAATTGCCACCCCATCCCTGCGGTTATGGTGTTTACTGGTCAAAATCCGGGTACAGCTCCAGCTGGGCAAAGTCCTCATCGGTCATCGCACAGAGCTTCGTAAGGGTGCTGTCGGTCAGTTCCCTCAGTTCCGTTTCCTCCGGCGAAAGCTCGCCGCGCATCTCACGCAGGCTGTCGATCAATCCGGTGCGGCTGCCGGTATTGTAAATGCACATCAGGTTCATTTCCTCAAAAGTAAAGTTTCCCATATTAAATCTCCCTTTCCGCACTCTTTTTGGGTGCTGTCTTTTTGTGTTCTGCTTTGGGCTGGCTTTTCAGCTGATCCACAACGGATTTTTTCTTTTCCCGTTCCTCCCTATGAACGGCGTCAGCCAAGTCCATCAGGGAAATGGGCTGACCGCTTCGGGCCTGCTGTTCCAGCTCTGCCACCGTAGGCTCTTTTGTGCCATTGTTGATGATGCCGTCGATCATGCCGTAATCGTCCTCCACGGCCATCTCCGCATTTTTCAGCGGATTTTGCGGCAAGAATCCGGGTATCTGGGTAAAACCAACGCTGTCACAGTAATGACAGGATACCTTACCGTCCTGCTTGATCGCAACGATGTCGCTGACGCTCATGGAGGGGCTGTGATAGTCCACAGGTTTTTCCAGATTGAATTGCTGATAGAGTTTTTCCAGCTGCTCCGGCACAGTGCCAGACTCACTCAGCGGAGCGGTGTAGATTAGGTCATAATTGCTGCGGTCTATGGAAATGCCATGGGACTTTAACCAGTCCAGATTCATAAAGCGCACATTCTGCGGATCGTCACGGCTTACCTGATAGATGGCAAAGCAATCTCTGTTCTGGGAGAGAAATGCCTGTTCTCGTTCCTGCTGATGTTCCTGACGCTCCATGACCTTTTCGTGGAACTGAGGGCTTTTCTCCCATTCCTCACGATCCACGCCAAAAAGACCGCCATGATCCATGATTTCCTGCGGGTCAAACACCATGCTCTCCGTATTATCCTCATGCAGCACATAGACGGTCAAATCGGCGGCATCCAGTTCCAGCGCCCGTTCTCTGGTAACAGGAAGCATCCCATCATAGGAGTAGCCGTATTCCTGCATATCCGGTGTGGAGACCTGCTCATCGGGCATGGGGTATTCATCCAGTGCCTGCTCCTGTGCCTCCGGCAGCTGGGAAGAAGCGGCCATCTGACCGACCTCTGCCTGCATCTGCTGATAGGCAGCTTCCTGCAAGGTCTCAATCATGGACAACGGTGCGTATTTTACCGAGTCTCTGCCCAAATCGTTGTCATCACAAATCTGAAGAACTGCCTTCATGCGGGAAAGCTCCGGCATATCCATCTGACCGCCATCCATCTCTTTCATGGACGCAGCATCATAAAGGGTATAATCCCAGCCGCTGTCACAGGGCTGGATATGAAGATAGGTGGCATCGTCGATCAGAAACAAAGCCTCCTGCTGGTTGGCGTCCGCCCCCAGCACCTCCATTTCCGGTATGGCCGCCGCCAGTTCCTTTACCGCTTTCTGCACCAGCGGATTGTCACGGTAATAGTCGATTGCCTGGATGGTATCCAGGTCAATGGTCTGCCCGGTCAAAATCGGAAAAGGTCCTTCATAGTCGCTTCCGTCTTTCAGCTCAAAACCAATGCCCTTGATCCCGTTCATTCGCTCTGCCGGAATTTCCTGATAAATGCGGACCGCTTCCTCCAAAGACAGGTTATCGTGGTATTCTCCGAGGTTTGGAAACTCCATGCACTCTGCTACATAGTAGGTTAGATTGCCGGTCGGCTGCTCTATCGGGGCGGTTTCCGGCTCTGCCTTTGCATTGGGGTCAATTCCACGCTCTTTGCAGATTTCCTTATAGTGGCGCTCAATGTCAGAGATCAAAGTGCCGGAGGTCTTATTGATGGTCTCCAAACTGGCTCTCAGCTCTTTCAGTTCCTTGCCCCGACTCCAGCTTGCAATATAGCCGAAGCTGTTTTCTCCGGTCTCGATGCCAAAATACTTGCAGACTGCATAGGAGATGCTTTCAGCCTCCACTTCCTCCGTGTGGCGGTCTTTCCTCTGTTCTTGCAAAAACTGGGCGAGGGTAGAAAAGCCGCCAACAAAATTCAGCCCTTCTTCCTCGGTCAGCATCAGGCGTCCATCTTCCGCCAGCTCCAGCGGCTCTGTCAGCAGAACGGAACCTGCATGGTTTACAACCACTCGTTCTTCTACACAGACCGGCTCTCCGGGGTCGTAGTCAGAACCGCGCAGGTCATAGCAATAAACGCCCTCCGGCAAATCATCACGGGCAATCCGCCCGTTGGAGAACAGACCGGGTTTATCAAACATCTCGATCTCCTGATATTGCTCGTCATTGGCAATCTGAATCTTTTTCTGATTGTGGAGCTTGCTGTGGGCAATCTCGTGTACTGTGGCTGAAACCGTCTGCACCTCACTCATGCCCTGACGAATGGCGATTTTCTGATGATCGGCAGAAAAATAACCGTCCGTATCGGCGGCCATTGCTTCAAAAGTGATCGGCACCGGCACGCTGCGGCGCAGGGCCTCCATGAATGCCTCATAATTTGGTACATTGCCGGAAAGGGAGGAAGCAAGCTCCGGCAAAGGTTTCCCATCAGTCTGGCTCACATCAAAGACCTTGACCGGGCGGAACATGGGGATTTCGATTTCTTTTTCCTCTGTGATGATCTTTCCGTCTTTATCCAGAATCGGAGCCTTGGTATCCGGGTCCAGTTTCTGCTCCTCGATTTTCTTCTTGTACGGTGTGGGGGCGATGATGGTAATGCCATGCTCTCCCTTTTTAACATGACGTTCAAACTGGTCTTTCCACTTATTGTATCCGGCTACCAAAGTGGCGTCCGGCTTCTGCATATAGATGAGCATGGTGTTGTTTACCGAATAGCGGTGGAAGCGGGACATAACGGACAGATAGCGCATATACTTTTCACTCTCAAACAGTTCCTTGATGCCCTGCTCGATGCCGTCTGTGATTTCCCTTAGTCGTTCTCGGTTGGTGGGTTTGTTCTCAGCCATGATTTTCAATCTCCTTTCCAAGTGTGTGATTTCTGCTGTGTGTTCTGCAATCCATGCCTTTTGTTCTTCTTCACTTTCATAAAGAAAAAGATCCAGCAGGTACTCCACATAGGTTTTCTTATGGATTGCTTCCACAAAGCGGGGGTGCGGTTCTTCCTCCGGTGTCTGGGGAGAATTGTCGGCCTCCCATTTTTTCAGCAGATAGTAGTAATCGGACAGTATGCGATAACACCTCTGCCGGTCCTCCCGAAACTGCTGTGCCTCGGTTTTCTGCCGGACATACCTCCTGCGGGGAGGGGCCTGACTGTCATAGATCAGGCCAAAGTCCTGTGCCAGTTTCTCCGCCGCTTCTTTTGGGGAGAGGTCAAAGAGTTTTGCGGTAAAGTCGATCACATCCCCATCTGCACCGCATCCAAAGCAGTGGTAACGCTGGTCTACCTTCATACTGGGGTTCTTATCATCGTGAAATGGACAGCAGGCCATGCCAGTTCGACTGACTTTTATCCCGTAAAACTCTGCCGCTTCTCTGGTGCTGACCGACTGCTTGACTGCTTCAAATACATTCTCTGCCATGTGCCTTTAACTGCCGGCCTTTCTCACAGGGGGCTGGTATCCGGCAGCTTTCGCACGCTCACTGGCAGCTTTGCGGCGTTCTGCGCTGTATGGCTCCCTGACTGATACACACCGCTTGGGGACGGTAAAGTTATGGGCATCCTTTCGGGTAATCTGGTCGGGGTGCTTTTTTGCCAGCAGTTCCAGCTTCTCCATCAGACGGGGATCATGGGTGTAGACCTCAGCCATTGGTTCTGCCTGGTTATAGAGGAGAATGGTTTCTCGTTCCGCTAAAGAGAGCTTCATCGGCTGCCTCCTTTCCGCTGGTCAAATTCCAGCTTGAAGTTAGCGTACTGTCCATCATCCTCCAAAACCACAGCGGCATCGTAGGTCTTTCCGGTTTTCTCCGAATATAGGCCCGTTACACGGACACGGCCATCTTTCAGCAGTGCAGACACCACAGCCTTGGTGGGCTGTTTTTTCTTGGCAGCCCACCATTTGTTATTTTTCCAGATTGCAAATTTGCAAGAATCATTCTGACAGAAGAAGCCTTTTTGCAATTCTGCAACTTCACCGCCGCAGCGGGGGCATTTGCCCACCACCTCACGGGGCGGAGTGAACAGGTACTCGGTTCCCTTGATGACCTGATAAGTTCCCACCAGATCTTTCAGCATGGTGCTGATCCCGTCCAGAAACTCCTCCGGGGCAAGCTGCCCGCGCTCGATCTCTCCCAGGCGGTACTCCCACTCGGCAGTCAGAAGCGGCGATTGCAGCTGTTCCGGCAAGACTGTTATCAGGGAGACTGCATCGTGGGAAGGGAGAAGCTGCACCGTTTTCCTGCTCTTTTTTCGTTCCAGAAAACCGGCAGATACCAGCTTTTCCAAAATACCGGCACGAGTGGCCGGTGTCCCCAGACCTTTTCGTTCGGCATCCTCCGGCATATCCTCTTTTCCGGCAGTCTCCATCGCGGACAATAGGGTGTCCTCCGTAAAGTGCTGAGGCGGACTGCTTTTGCCTTCTTTGACGATTGCCGCAGAAACCGAAAGGGTCTGTCCTTCGGTCAGCTCCGGCAGGGCTTTCTCTGCACCCTCTTTTTTCGGCTCTGCATCCTTCATTTTGGCACGGTAAGCGTCCTCCAGCGCTTTCCATCCGGGGTGCTTCACTGTTTTTCCTTTGGCGGTAAACTCCCCACCGGCACACGCTGCAATCACAACGGTTTCCGAATAGATATGGGGCTGGGCTACGGCACACAGCAGACGCAGGGCCACCAGCTCCAGCACCGCTTTTTCTCCCGCAGGAAGGGCAGAAAGGTCTGCATCCTTGAGATTTCTGGTAGGGATTACTGCGTGGTGGTCGGTTACTTTCTTATCGTTGATGACTGTCTGCGGATCACAGGTAATGGCGATCCCTTTGCGAAACGGCATAGCATTGGCAACCAGATTGACCAGCACCGGCAGGCTGTCTGCCATATCACCGGTCAGATAGCGGCTGTCAGTACGGGGATAGGTGCAGAGCTTCTTTTCATACAGGCTTTGCAGATAGTCCAGGGTCTGCTGAGCTGTAAATCCAAGCAGGCGGTTGGCATCTCTTTGCAGAGTAGTCAGGTCATAGAGGGCAGGCGGCTTTTCGGACTTTTCCTTGCACTCCACCTTTTTGATTGTGACAGCTGCACCCTGACAGGCTTCTTTCAGCTGCTCTGCGCTTGCTCGGTCACTCATGCGCTCCCCGGATACGGTAAGACCGGGCAGCTCCAGCGCCACGGTATAAAAGGGAACCGGCTTAAAGGTGTCGATCTCAGCTTCTCGCTGGACAATGAGCGCCAGCGTTGGGGACATCACGCGCCCGATATTGAGGGTGCGGTGGTACAGCACGGAAAACAGCCTTGTGGCATTGATTCCCACCAGCCAGTCGGCCTTAGCGCGGCAAAGAGCAGCATCCCGAAGCCCGTCATAGTCCGCACCGGGGCGCAGGTTTGCAAAGCCCTCCCTTATGGCGGAGTCCTCCATCGAAGAAATCCAGAGCCTTTTCATCGGCTTTTGGCAGCCTGCCAGCTCATAGACACTTCGGAAGATCAGCTCGCCCTCGCGTCCGGCATCACAGGCATTTACCACCTCCGTCACATCCGGGGCGTTCATCAGCTTTTTGAGAATATCAAACTGCTTTTTCTTATCCTTTCCCACCACCATCTGCCAATGCTCCGGCAGAATAGGCAGGTCATCATATCGCCACTTTGCGTACTTGGGGTCATAGCTGTCTGCGTCCGCAAGACCGGCCAGATGGCCCACACACCAGCTGACACGCCAGCCACCGCCTTCCAGATACCCGTCCTTACGGGCAGTTGCACCGATCACCGCCGCCAAACTCTGGGCAACTGATGGTTTTTCAGCAATCACCAGCTTCATATTCTTCAACCTCCCATTCTTCCCGCACAGGCGTGTGCAGTTTTTTCTCAATGCTGTTTTCCTCATCCAGAAGCAGGTTATAACCAAACCGGTAGTCATAGCGGTACAGTTTCCCCAGCAGGTCATTGATGATGATGCGGCAAGCCAAAATGACACGAGTTTTATCCACCTGCATCAGCTGGTAGCGTTGATAATTGCTGTAATATTCTTCATGGCGGTGGGTATTGCGGACAGCATCTTCAAGCAAACTTTCTACTGCATCCTGACAACCATCCTCTTTTTCACCCTCCATACAGTTCAGAAGTTCCATTACCATAGGAAAGCTCTGTTCATCCATAGGAGCTTCTGCTGCAAGAAAACCGATCAGGGCAGATAAGAGCAGACGGGCTGCTGCCTGTTCCTGGTCCGTCAAAACAGCCATCGTTTTCTCCGCATTTGGCAGAATCTTATCTTCCACAAAATCTGCCGCGTCACCGGAATAAAGCTGACGGACAGAATCTATGGATAATGAAACCATCACGGCATCCTGAGAAAAGTCAAAGGAATCTTCCTGTTTTGCTTTTCTCCGAAGTTTGTTTAACATGGTAGAAAGAATGTCTCCGCCAAAATACACGGCGATCACCAGCAGGTCAAAAACAACAATCAGCTTGATAAATATAATCAGAACACTCATTTTTTTCGTTTCCTTTCTTTGAGCCATCGTTCCATTTCCCGGTGGCAGACGCCTACGCAGGGACTTCCATAATTCCCGCAGCCATAACAGGGGTGGCTTGGGGGTAAAGAAGGAGGACGGGAAGTTTTCTTCCCGCCCTCCGGCCTGCGTGTCATCATGCGTTCATAGGGACTGTCTGTGAAACGGGTCATTTCATGCTGTCCTCGTCATCATTTTCTGCGCTGCCCCCGTCAGCGTCAGGCTCGTCCGACTCCTCATCCTCGGTTTCCCATTCCTCGGAATCTTCCTCGCCATAATCATAATCGTCCAGACTGTCATTGCCCTTGGTCTTAGGCTTGTTCTTAACGAGCTTCAAGTAGGCAAATACACCACCTCCACCAAGCAGAGCCAGCAGCAGGATCAGCGCAGCCGGGTTCAGTCCGGCAGGCTTCTCTTTTTCTGGCTTCGGTGTTTCTGCCGGAGGTTCCGGTGCTTTTCCCGTACATTTACTCTTATCCGTTACACAGACCGGACAGGCCGTATTGACTGCCCCTGCTTCACATTTCTTCGTGCAGCTGCACACCGCAGGCGGCTCCTCTTTGGCATTTCCATCTTCCATCAGCGCCATCAGGTCCGCTTCATCCACCTGGTTCAGAAAGTGAACAGCAGTCTTTTTATCCTCATTGGCCCTGTCGATCAGGATATAAAAATAGTTGCCTGCCTTGGTGGTAACGGTAATGAGCTGCTTGTTGCCACCAAAATCATCCACCAGAGCAGCATTGCCATCCGGGGTCAGCGGAGGTGCTTTTTCGGGTTCTTCCACCACCACATTGCTGTCATTAGTGGTATCCTCTGCCGGGGGCGGCGCTGCGCCCTGGGCAAAAGCGTGAACGGTAAAGCCCGATGCCAGAACCAGCGTCAGGCAAAGGGCGGAAAGTGTTCGGAGCAATCGTTTATTCCTCATAGCTGTTTTCCTCCTGTTCGTTGTTGTCATCCACCATACTGCCGGGAACTATGCCTCCGGACAGCATGGCGCTTAGCTGAGCCGGGGTCATACGCAGTGCGCGCACCATCTGGACGATCTCCAGATTTTCCGCCTCGGTTTTCTGTGCCTCCAGCACCTTGAGCTTTTCCTGATATTCCGCAATCTTCTCGCGGACCTTGGTAATCTCCTGGTCAATGCGTTCAATTTTGTTCTTTGCCATCGTCTATCACTCCTTCTAAAAAATCTCTGTTACCAGTTCATCAGACCGTAGCCCTTAATGCTTTGATAATTCAGGTCATAACTTTTGATCTTGCAGGCATCGCCGGAATTTCCCTCCACGGTATAAACACGGCTGCCATCGGTGCCGATGACGATTCCCACATGGTCAGCAGTACCGTCCAGATCCCAATCGAAGAAAATGGCATCGCCGGGAGCGATGTTTTCATATCCTCTTGCGCCCCATTGTCCATGAGACTGGAACCACGGAACACCCTGCCACTCACAGCCTGCAAAGCGCGGCTCACTTTTTCCTGCCTGGTTATAGCACCAGGATACAAAGCAGGCACACCATTCCACGCGGCTGTCAAAGCCATACCAGCTCCAGTAGGGATAACCGCCCACATTGCCCACCTGACTTTTCGCCAGTTCCACCAGCTGCGGATTGCCGGGGCGGGTGCCGTTAATGAACTGCACACCGGACAGATCTTCAGAGCCGCTGGTATCAGGGGAACCGCCGCCAAACAACAGCGGCTTATTGCCCATGGTCTGTCGGTAGACCTGATACATTTCCATCTGCTCCGGGGTCAATAGCTCCGACGCCACAGCGGAAATGGGCTTGCTGGTGAGTTTCACATTCAGAATGTAATACTCATAGGGGACTTCTTCTGAGGTGGTCTCGCCGGTCTCCGGATCGGTGGAGGTCTCCGTGCGGTAGCGGATTTCCACTTCCTCGGTAAGCGTCAGCTGATACTGTGCTGCAAACACACGCGCCAGCTCTGCCTGGGCGCTTTGCCGGGTATAGCCCTGCAAGACAGCAGAGAGAAATGCCGCCAGCTCATGAGGGTCATGGCCGATCATGCCAAGGTCATAGCGATACTCGTCATACCCTGGATGGCTGCTTTCGATGTTGTCAATTTCCTCCTGCAACTGGGCTTCTCTGGCTGCATAATCTGCTTCCACTGCCAGCATTTCCGGGTCATCCGACGGATAGGTGGTGCCGGAGAGAACGGAACCGATGCTCTGCGCCATCATGGAACAAGAGGACATGGTATTCATCAGCATACAGGCGATGAGGAACAAAACCCCTGCGATCAGGAAGCCTTTCTTGTGGCGCATAACGAATGCCCCTGCCTGCTGTGCCTTTTCTTTTACCGTCCTTGCGGCTTTTCCGGTTTTGGACGCAGCCTGGGCGGTGTTTCCGGCAGTCTGACCAGTGCGCTTGGCGGCAGCATACTGCTTTTTGATGGCCTGCTTTTGCTGCCACCGGGAAAGAGGATTGCTGGAAAACTGAGGATTTTCCTGCAAGGATTTCTGGTACAGGACATTTACATTTGCCTTTTCCAGTTGGCGCTCTGCCTGGGCTGCTTTGCGGTAGGGCTTCAGCTTGTGGCTGCGGTAGCCCTCCCGCACCAGATAAACGCCGGTCTCCACCGCCTCCTCGGACTTGTGGGCGCTTTCCACGCCCACATTGTCCTGTTCTGTTTCCCGGATTTCTTTGTGGAGCTTGCCCGCGACCAGATGGACAGGAGCTTCCTTGACCCCTTGAGAAACTTTGGAGGGTGGCTTTTTCTTGTCCTCAAAGGTCAGCTTCGAGGCCTTTTTTCCGGTATCCGGGTCAATGACCGTCTGCCTGACCTTTTTCTTTGGGATATTGGCCTGCGCCTTATCTGCTCTGGCCGCAGCTTTCTCCGCTTTACGGATTGGCTTTTCCAGTGCTGGGTCAGACCGTTCCTCATCAGTAAAGCGCAGGCGCGGTTCCTTATTCAAACCATTCTCCCAGCATGAGGGAGGACATCATGTAGTGCAGCTCTGCATAAATGGCCATCCCCACAGGATCGTTGAACATACAGCCGGACAGGTAGGCATAAAACTGTGCCACCACATCGGACAGGATCTTCGCTTCGGTTCCTTCCAGAACCAGACCGCCCATGCCTTCCTTAGCACGGATGGCGCTCCAGACCTCTGCCAGACGGAGAAGCCCCACCTGACCGGTCTCATTCAGTTCTGCTGCCTGATCTGCCGCCGTGCGGCACTCACTTACCGCATCGGCCATGACCGTAAGCAGCTGGCTGCGCTGGGCATTTACCGCCCTGTCAAAAAACATCAGCGGGTTTTGATTCAAAATGTTGGGGTTCATCATCATTCATCCTCCTTCTTTTTCAGTTCCTGGGGTTTGGTGGTCATAATGCGGTAAAGCTCGGTATTCTTCGGGAAGTGATCCACAAACGGCAAGATCGTGGAGCCATAGAACAGCAGACCCTCGCCCTCACCGGAGTGGGTCACATAGCTAAGCTGATGCGTGGAAATGCCCAGCTGCTTGGCGAGAATCTGTCGGTCTCCGCCTGCCTGGTTGAGCATATACACGAAGTCGGAGTTTTCAAATATGTTCTCCACTTCACGGCTGGAAAGCAGGTCTTTGACATTCTGCGTGATGCCGGTGGGGATTCCGCCCCATTTTCTGAATCGCTTCCAAATTTCTACTGTGTAGGCAGCGGTTTGCTCCTCCTTCAAAAGCAGGTGCATCTCGTCGATATAGTAGCGGGTGGACTTGTGGGCAGCGCGGTTAATGGTAACGCGGTTCCACACCTGATCCTGGACCACCAACATACCGATTTTCTTGAGCTGCTTGCCCAGCTCCTTGATGTCATAGCAGACAATGCGGTTATTGATGTCCACATTGCTCTGGTGGTTGAACACATTGAGGGAGCCGGTTACATAGATTTCAAGGGCCGTGGCAATATACTGGGCTTCCTTTTCCTCCTGTGAACGGAGCAGGTTATATAGGTCCTCCAGTATGGGCATATTCTCCGGGCGCGGGTCATTGAGGTAGGTCTGATAGACCAGACGCACACAACGGTCGATGATGGTTTTCTGCACCGGCTGCAATCCGTCCTTACCGCCCACGATCAGCTCACACAAGCTGAGGATAAAGTCAGACTTGAGGGACAGCGGGCTTTCATCATCCGAATAGTCCAGGTTCAGATCCATCGGATTGATGTAGTTGGTTGAGGTAGGCGAGATCTTGATGACCTGCCCATGCAGACGCTCCACCAGAGGTGCGTACTCCGCTTCCGGGTCACAGATGATGACATCATCATTGGTAAGCAAAAAGCAGTTGGCAATCTCACGCTTGGCGCTGAAGGACTTACCGGAACCCGGCGTACCCAAAATCAAGCCGTTGGGGTTTTTCAGCAGCTTTCTGTCTACCATGATGAGGTTGTTGGACAGGGCGTTGATGCCGTAGTACAGCGCCTCTTTGCCGTTCTGGAATAATTCCTGTGTGGTGAACGGTACAAAGATAGCCGTAGAACTGGTGGTCAGCCCTCGCTGGATCTCGATCTGATTGAGTCCCAGAGGCAGACAGCTCATCAGCCCTTCTTCCTGCTGAAAGTCCAGTCTGGTCAGCTGGCAGTTATACTTCTGGGCAATGGAACCTGCCTGAAAGATGTTGTTACCCAGCTGACGGGGATTGTCCGCTGTGTTCAGCACCAAAAAGGAGACCAGGAACATTCTCTCGTTTCGGCTCTGCAAATCCTGCAACAGCTTTTTCGCCTCGCTACCGTAGGTGGCAAGGTCAGAGGGAATGATATCCATGTCGTACCCTGCGCGGACTGCTTTTTTCTGTTCCTCGATCTTACTGCGGTCCAGGTCGGTAATCTTGCGCTTTACCGTCTTAATGGCTTTCACCTGATCCACCGACTGAATGTGCATACTCACAATGAGCGAGCTTTCCATATCCAGAAAATCAGCCAACAGACGGTCATTCAGCTCCGGTGCAAGGATCTGCAAAAAAGAAACAGCCCCGTATTTCTTGCCCATACGGAACTGCTTGCCGGTGCGGAACTCAAAGGAGCTTGGTGCAATAAAATCTTTCGTGGACAGACCGGAAGGAGCCAGCCAGTCCCATTCAAACTGAAACGGGAGCTGTTCATCCATGTGGAATACCGCATGAAGTTGGGAAAGCCTTTCCTTACCGTCCAGTGTTCTGGCGGCTACACCAAGACGCTTGAAGTTATTGAGTATATCGGTCTCAATACGCTCCAGGCGGGGCTTGGCGGCTTTGATACTGTCCGCGTCGATACCAAAAGTCAGGTATTTGGTCTTGATAAGACCGTTGTTTCCTCTGGCCAGCTGATTTTGCAGCATCGTGGTGTATTCCTCACGGATACTGTCAAAGGCATCCCCCTGGGGAGGGATGGAAATGGAGTTTGCAAAGGTCTCCTCCGATGCCGCAAGGTTCAAAAAAGACAGCTGGAAGTGAATCGAGCTGTCGAAATAATTGAGGAAATCACACCAGCCCTCAAAGATCGCGGTCTTATCTTCATTTTGGGAGAGCTGATAGTTGATGTCCTGAAACTGAATGGTCTTTGTGTAGTGGCTGTCCGATACACGGCAGATCCCGTCCGGCCACATCCGTTCATAGGGGATACTGTCCTGTGCTGATTTTCCTTTTTTGTCCGTGCGGTTGGCGCGGGCAATGGCCGCTTCGATCTGCTTCTTATCGGCGCGGGACAGCTTTTTCTTTATCTTTACCGGCTGCACGGTCTTTTCTTCCGGTTTTCCCAGCAGACGGCGCAGCCAGCTTTTCATTGCGGTGAACAATGTCATACACCTCCTTATCGAGCATTTCCTGCCGCTTTAATACGGCATAAAAGTTATTGGTCTGGTAGGGACGCTGCTTGGGACGGATCATAGCTACTTTGAGAATGTTGCCGACGATCTTTTCCAGGGGCTGTCCATGCTTTTCATACATTGCCAGCAGGAAGAAGGGCATCATGACCAGCATCATACACATGGCGGCCATGCTGTTTCCCGCAGGCTCACGGAGCAAAAAGAACAGCGGTACGCCTACAAGCGCCCCGGCGGTAAAGCAGACCAGCTGCCTTCGGGTCAGATTGAACATGACCTTGGTTTTGACTTTGGTTAAATCTTTGGGTACGGGTACATAAGCCATATTATCCACCTCCTTTATGGGAATGAAATAGAGCTGTCCACCTCATTGCCCCACACATCCCAACCGGGTGTGGATTGACGAGCAAACAGTTCAATGCGTGGGAGATCACCCATCAATGAGACAATGCGTTCTCTGGCTTCCTGCGGTTTTTTTGAATGTTCTTCAATGTGAGAGACAATAACCTGATGAACAGCTGCGTTCACTCGCTTGGGATGCCCTTTCGTTGCGAGGATACAAAGCTCCACATTGGAGCGCGTCCAATATCCCATACCCCAAAATAGACTATCAGACTTTTTATTCTGCTTTACCCAGACAAATCCGATTGTCTTATAGGTAAATCCCCATGCTCTCAGAACAGAAAGCCCTTCCAGTAAACATGGAATCGTGACCCATAAGAACAAAGCACAATCTTTATCTGCCAGGTCACCTACCGGCAGCGCACAAATATCCTCAATACACATAGTCGGATAGTGACTTTCTGCACTGCGTCCCAATCCTTTCTTGGAATATACTTTGTAACTCCATGGCGGATCTGCATAAATGATTTGATATTTTTTCATACAGAACCCTCCTTTAATGCGCCTGAAAGACTGATTTTGCGAGGCTGCCGGTTTTGAACAGCGTAAAGCACAGCAGTACGGTGTAGCCCACGCAGCTCCAGATTGCCATGATGATGTCATCTTCCAAAGCGATGTTCTGCACCAGCACAGCATAAATTGCCACGCAGACGATGATGAGAAACGCCTGAAAGCCCAGCGCCAGCAGGGAGCGGAGGTAGTTCTGTCCCATACCGCCCCATTCCTTGCCCATCATGGCAGCCATTGGAACGGGAGCCACCGAAGTCACAAGGTAAATCTCGATCATACGGCCATAAATGACGATAAAGATACAGATATACAGCGCCCACATGGTAATGCCGATAAAGAGGGATTGGAACCACAGCCCGAACAGCGGTCCCAGATCCATTTCCATAAGTCTCGGTTCCAAATCGGTCATAACTGAGGAAATGTCAATGGACGCATCCGAACCAATGATCCCTGCCGCCTGTGCCACCACGCTCTGCGCCATATCAAAGACGCCCATCACAATATTCCATGTGTTTGTGACAATGAGGATGGCGGCGGCTGATTTGAACACCCACTTAAAAATCATCCAGGTGTCCACATCATGCAGGTTGTTCTTGTCTGCGATCATCTGGATCAGGTCTACGGTCATCACGATAGCCAGGATTACGCCTGCAATCGGCACCATGATGGAGTTTGACAGATTCTCAATCATACTGAAAATACTGCCATTCCATCCCTGTGGGGTCTGTCCTACCTGTACGGATATATCCGCGACCTGTTGGTTTACGCTGTCAAACATCCCCGAAAGGTTGCTCATAATACCGCCCACCAGCATTTCTTTCAGCCAATTTGTCAGGGCTTCAAGTAAGAAATCCATACGGTGTCAACCTCCTTTCCGCCGCCCCCGCAAAGCTGCGGGAGCGGCAAGGATTTCATGCAGGGACGCTTAGACAGAGAACAGCCCGGAGAGCAGAGGTACAAGGACCATGCCGACCACGGCTACACCAGCGCCGGCCATGAGCTGCTTCATGCCCTGGGACTTTGCACCAGGGTTGTCGTTGCCGTAACCTTCCAGCAGGTTGATAACGCCCCAGATACCGAGACCGGCACCGAGCGCGATAACGAGGGTCTGAAGAACGGTGATTGCCTGTTCAAAAAATGCCATATAGTTTGTTAGCCGGAATCTGATTAAAAAATAGGTTTGTCATGTTTCATAGGCATACAAAAGCCGGAACAATCTGCCGCCCGGTTTCCGGGGGCATGATTCCGGCTGTCCTCCTTTTTCATTATTTTTTCTTGCGATTGTCCGCTTTGTACGCCAATGGCCCAAAAAGGGCGGTTGAGGCGGGTAGATACGATCACTCCTTTCAAAAGCGGAACAGATTTAAGCGCCCTTTGTGTCTACTTCATATACATCGCAGACCTCATTGGGCTTGAGTTTCAACCTTGCGGACAGGAACGCTTCAATGTCAAAAGCGTTCTTTTCGTCTGCGTCGGCTGTGTATTTGAAATTGGGGTGCTTGGTGATGTCGTACTTATCCGAAAGGAAAGGACGCACACCGCGCAGTTGGAGGATACACTTGCCGCCATCCATAACAGCAAGCTCATCCTGGCTCATCAGCTCTTTCCCCAATTTTTGATAGTTGAGAGAGTGGGAAGTTTCACGCCCACGGCTCTCTCCGGTGTTGTAGGTGTCGATGGTTTCCTTGCCCAGCACGGCAGCCAGCTCCTTGAGGGTGGTTGGCTCCTTACCGCCCAGGAAGATGGAAGTATCCATGTTGCCGATGATGGTATCTGCGTTATCCTTATAGATTGCCTTGAGCTGACTCTGCGCCTGCAACACCAGACAGGCGGAGATCTCACGGCTTCGGATGGTTGCTACCAGCTTTTCCAGCTTGGGGATCTGGCCGATGTTGGCGCACTCGTCAATGAGACAGCGCACATGGACCGGGAGCCTGCCGCCATACACATCGTCGGCTTTTTCACAGAGCAGGTTGAAAAGTTGGGTATAACACATGGATATAAGGAAATTAAAGCTGTCATCAGTGTCACTCATGATGAGGAACAGGGCAGTTTTCCTGTCTCCCAGAGTGTCCAGCTCCAGCTCATCATAAGCCGTGACCTCACGCAGCTCTGCAATGTCGAACACGGCAAGACGCGCACCACAGGAAATCAGGATCGACTTGGCTGTTTTTCCGGCGGCCAGCTTATATTTCTTATACTGCCGGACGGCAAAGTGGCGAGGATCACGGGATTCCAGCTCATCGAACATCAAGTCAACGGCGTTTTTGTATTCCTCGTCATCCTCCCGAACTTCCATACTGTTTATCATCTCGATAAGGGTGGAAAAGTTCTGCTCCTCCACCGGAGCTTCATAGTGGATATACCCAATCAACGCGCAGTACAGCAAGGTTTCTGCCTTGACCCAGAAATCGTCTCCGGCTTTGCCTTCGCCTTTGGTATTGGCGATCAGCGTCGTGACCAGCTTCAGGATGTCCTTTTCGGAGTGGATGTAGGCAAAGGGGTTATAGTGCATGGACTTCTTGAAGTTGATGGTATTGAGGACCTTGATGCGGTAAGGCTCATAAATGACCTTGCCGTGCTTATCCTTCATGGGCTTTCCGTCCTTCCTCAGCTTGGGTGCGCCCCTTTGGAGCATTTTTCCGCACTCCACCAGGATGGTGCCCTTCGGGTTTTGTCAATAAGGAACAAGAAAAAAGTATCTTGCTTTTAAGCGGTTTCATCGCCGCTGTCGTTCTTGATAAGGCGCACAACCTTGTCCGTAAAGGTTTCCCGGCTGGTTTCGCTGAAATGGATATGAATGTCAAAGGTCGTGCCGCCGATGTTCTTCACAAGGTCGGGTTTGGCGGTCAGAGGGGAAGCGGCTGCGGGGGTGCTGGTCTTGCTGGTTTCATTGTTCATAGGCTCTCCTTTCAAAGATAAAGCCCCATGTGGTCGGCACATGAGGCGGTCATATCGGGTAAGGGTGCAAGGGTGCAACAATGCAAAGGTATCTGCGGATTGCATTCTTACTTTGCACTCTTGGCTTCGTTCCTGCGGTAGTACCATTGATTTCCCCGGCGTATGACTTCTATCCGGGTATCAAGATTGCGGCGGGCATTTTTAACTGTTCTCTCGGATATTCCGGCTTCGGCTGCGGCCTTTACAATGTCCTCGCTGGCAAGCTCTTTCCCGTCTGCAAGCAGGTCAAGTATCAGCTTCTCGGCCTGTTCGGTCTTGGTGGCGGTGTTCCCGCCCGCGCCGGACAGCAGCTCGTCGGCGGTTATATCGTATTCGCCTATCCATGAAAAGCCTGTTTCCGGGTCAAGGCAAAAAGCAATGGGCTTGCCCTCCGGCGCAAGGGAAGATTTATCATGGACGATAACGCGCACATTCGGCTCCCGCTTCACGCGCCCAATCAGCAGGACGCTCCTTGCTGCGGCGCGGAAGTCAATAGAACCTAAGCCCCGGTATGCGCTCTGCCCTCCGGCAGCTTTGTTCAAGTGTCCGATAAGGATAACGGCGCACCCGGTACGCTCTGCAACATCGGCAAGGCGGCGGAACATGGGGCG
>NZ_JACRTD010000007.1 GCF_014385085.1 Youxingia wuxianensis
TTATATGTTTTGGCTGGTGTTTATTACGATGAGGTCCCACCTGTTCCCATCCCGAACACAGTAGTTAAGCTCATCCGTGCCGAAAATACTTGGGGGGAAACCCCCTGGGAAAATAGGTCGATGCCAGAACAGAAAAAAGCCGTTCCATACAGGAACGGCTTTCTTATTTTTTTATAAATGCAAAAAAAATGAACAGGATACATATTAAGCATCCTGTTCAAATTTGTTTGAGGTGTGTTTTGAGGAGGGTAGAGATACTCAAAATATTTGCGGCTAATCTTGAGTACATCTTTATTATACCTGAAAAAACGCAAAGTTTGTTAATGAGCTGTGTACGAATTTTAAAAAAAGGGTACATTTTATCTGAACAAATTATAGATTTCCGAATTTTTTGTCAAAAAGAAAACATATGTTTGCTTTTAAAGAGAAGGTTTGCTATAATAAATAATAGAATTTGTAAAAAGAAAAGCAAACAAAGAGGTGGGAGCAGCGTGAACAGCGGCCTGAGTAAAAAAGAAGAATTGATTTTGGAGGTTATTCGTTCGTTTATTGACCGGGGCGTACCGCCGACGGTGCGGGAGATTTGCTCCCAGCTGGGGATTAAATCTACCTCTACAGTCCATCGTTATCTGGGGCAGCTTCAAGAGAAGGGGTATATTACCAAGGATGAAAATTTAAATCGCTCCATCCGTTTGACAGAGGGAGAAATGACGAGGGTGCCGGTGGTAGGGCTGGTCACCGCGGGCAGCCCCATTTTGGCGGTGGAACAGATTGAGCAGTATATTCCTGTAAAAACCAGAGGAGACGGCAAGGACCTGTTCGCTCTGCATGTCCGGGGAGAAAGTATGATTGGCGCGGGGATACTGGATGGGGATATTATCATTGCGCGGCGCACCTCCACAGCGGAAAATGGGGAGATTGTGGTAGCTATGATCGATGATGAAGCCACGGTGAAACGGTTTTATAAGGAGAAGGGAAGATACCGTTTGCAGCCGGAAAATGATACGATGTCCCCGATTTATACGGATACAGTAGCGATCTTGGGAAAAGTGGTCTCCCTCTACCGGGAATATTGAATAGGAAGAGAAAAAGCGGCCGTATGGCCGCTTTTTTAAGCCGTGTCTAACAAATCGAAGATTTGCCCCGCCGCCGGGAAAAAGCCCTAGTTTTCATACTGACTGCTCCGGAGAGCGAAAAATATTATTTTTATTAAAACTTTTGGGAGGGGATATTTTAATAGGTTCGTTGATTTTGCTGTATTTAATCATGTAATACTGCATATAAGAAGTCCGCTGCTCTGCAAAGGAGTTCTTGGTGGAAATGGCAATCTCCCGGAAATTTTTCTGCTTATCCAGCAGACAATAAAGAGAATGGGAAACAGTACCTCCGGGGGAACACATAACGATGCGGGCTTCGTAGCTGCCGTCCGGGAGCTGGTATACTTCGTCTGAAAGAACGGGATAATTTTCTAATATGTAAGTAGGGATCCCCATAAAATCCTGTCTGAGATGATCGGTAAAATGATGATTGGTATCCATAAACCAACTGTCGTTATGTTCATAATAGTAGTTTTCTCCATCGAAATAGCTGGGGGTGGGGAAGTACCAGAAAATAAACGGCCGCCGGGATTGATAGGTAAGGGTGTTGGTACCGTCCGTTTGTTTGGAAAAGGTGATTTCTTCCTGGGTGCTATTTAAGAAATCATATAAGTTGTCAAAATTGAAATTACTTTTGGTAACAATGCCGCTGGATAAGCCGGAGAGGAACTCATGATATAAAGCAACTCCGGAAAGCTCTTCCACCAGAATCGGGGGTACGGAGGTCACCAGCCCGCTGCTGGGGATAGCGATTGTAATTACAAAAAGCAAAAAGATAACAGCTTTCCTCAAAGAAACTCCTCCTCCATCCAAACAACAATTATTTTTCAGCGGGTCAGCATAAAAAAGAGGGACAGCGCGCCATAAATCACAGGCTGATGAAGCAGATAAATCCAAAGCGTATACCGTCCGATCCTACCCAGGAAGGGGATATGGGGAGTATAGACAAAATCCGGCAGCCGCTCCTGGCGCACATACACTCCAAAATACCCGCCTGCCAGAAAAAGAAACAGCCAAGGCAGGAGGGGGAAATAATCAGAAGAAAAGAAATGGGGGCCGGGAAAGCCTAAAAAGACCAACAGCTTGGCAGAGTAAAGGAACGAAGGCAGCCGCACCGCCAGCGGCGGGACGCCCAGAACCCCATTTTGAACCTGATAGGTAAGGAAAAACAGTCCCAGGCACAAGAGGATCCCCAAAAGGGGAGAAAGCCGGTCCAGCAGTTTATGGCACAGCCCAAATACCATCATGCAGATCCCCAGGCAATGCAAGATCCCAAAAACAATAATCTGGGAGGGGAGAAAGAGCCAGGTAATCAGAGTAAGGGCCAGGCCAAAAAGAAAAGCAAGCGCTCCCCGGCGCAGATTGTTGTGGGAATACCGGCAGGAGATGCCGGAAATAAAAATAAACAGTCCGGCAAAAAGAGCCTGGAGAAAAAACAATACAGGGGAATAGAAAATGGGAATATTTAAATTAAAGATTGCTACCAAATCATAAGCCCCGTGGTACACTACCATTAAAAGAATAGACAGCCCCCGAAGCTCGTCCATAAGCGCTACCCGCCGGGGATTGGAAGGAAAAGAATAATCAGTCATATAATTCCCGCTTTCCTGTTTGTCGGTAGAAAAATACAAAAAAGGGATTGTCCTTTTCCCCTGCAGACAGCCATCCAGGGAAAAAGGGGGTTTTATTTATTATACCAGTTATTTAAAAAAAATAAACTTTTTTACCAAAAATTGACTAAAAAAACTAGGCAGCAGACAATGGTCTGCTGCCTAGCGGTAAAATGGGATGAAACTGCAGTTAGGGAATATACCGGTCGATAATCTCCCGGGCGCCGTCCAAGTCCTCCAGCATAAGCATAATTACATATCCGCCCTGTTCAAATACCTGAGCGTTTTGAGCGATACCGTAGGAATTGTGAATATCATAGTTCTCGAACTCTTTCATTCGATTAAGCTTTACCTGCTCCAGGCTTTCGCGGATACTGGGGGTATCTTCCGGGCTGGCTTTCAGAATAAATACGTCCGCCACCCCATACCGGCCGGAACTGTATTTTACATAATATTCTTCCAGTTTGCTGGTATCAATAAAAAATTTTTCCGTCAGGACGGTATCGTCCGCGTCTTCCAATCCTTTCATATCGATGGTTTTATAAATCTCATCCAATGCTCCCTGGGGGTCTGCCTCTTCCAAAACCTCACCGGAAGAATGTTCCTGCGGTACAGCGGCGTTTTGGGGCTCATTGTCTGAGCAGCCGGCCAATGCAAGAAGCAGGGCCAAAAAAAAGCAAAGGTATTTTACACTTTTCAAGCGGGAAGCCTCCTTATTTTAAGTGGTATATTAAAGTATAACGGATTTGAGGGTGAAGTCAAGGGGAAGGGAAAAACTGGCGGAAAGTTTAAAGGTTTATTTACAGTTTTTTCGCTGCTTCTTCAATAACGGCAGAGATTTGGGTGTTTTCAAAGGGAGGGGAGTGTGGTACAATAAAACTCTGAATAAATCAGGAAAACAGGGGGATGACGGGATGCAGGAGCCATATTTGCTGGAGCTGTGCAATTTATTCCGCAGGGTAAGCAGTGAATTTTATTTGCGCTATGTAAATCTAGCGTTAAAGCCGGGGGAAGTACACGCTATTGTAGGGAAAAACGCCTCCGGGAAAAGCACTCTGTTTTCTGTTATTATAGGCAACCTGCCGGCGGAAGGCGGACAGGTGAAGATCGGCGGCGTACCTGCGGTGATTAAAAATCCCCTGGACGCGGGAAAACAGGGGATTGTCCTGGTAGGGCAGAACATGCAGCTGTTTGGCAATCTGATGGTATATGAAAACGTTTATTTTGGCCAGGAACTGCTGCTCAATGAAAAGCTGAAGATCATGGACAATAAACGGATGATAAAAAATGTGGAGGAGACGTTTCAAAAAATGAACGTTTCCATCCATCCCAAGGCGGTGTTTGGGCATCTGTCCGCGGGAGAACAGCAGCTGGTGGGGATTGCCCGGGCGATTTTATCCAACGCCAAGGTCATTTTGCTGGACGAGCCGTCTACCCACCTTTCCGGAGAAGAAAAACAGCGGCTGTATGAGGCGATGAAAACTTTAAAAGCCCAGGGAACCTCCTTTTTAATCATCTCCCACGATCTGGACGAGGTGATGGCCGTAGCGGATGTAGTGTCTGTGATGGAACAGGGGGAGCTGTTGGAAACTTCGCCTATTGGGGCGTTTGATAAAAACTCTTTGATTGAAGCGGTATATGGGATTAAGATCAGCAGCTTGTATCAAAAAGAAGAAATTCCCTTAGGGGAAGAACTGCTGCGGCTGACGCAGGTGAGTTCACACGCCTTTGAAAAGGTGAGCTTTTCTATGAAAAAAGGGGAACTGATTTCGGTAGTAGGCGGCTCCAAATCCGGAAAATTGGATGTGGCTCGTGTTATCGCCGGCGTGTGTCCCGGCAGCGGGGAAATCCTGCTGGAGAAAGAGACACTGCCGTTTGGCTCCCCGATTGAAAGTATGCGCCGGGGGGTGGTGCTGGCCAGCGACGAGACCGACCGGGAGATCCTTAAAACCAGCGAGGAAATGGTCGGCCAAGGGGCCACCGGCACAGGGATGCAGAAAAAGATGCTTTCTATTAAGCTGGCGGTGAGCGATTTAGGAAAACAGTTCAGCTCCTGGACCGGCCTTAAAGAAAAAGAGGAGCGCATGACAGGCGGCAACCGGCAGCGGGAGCGTATGGAACAGGCGCTTCACAAACCGGGGAAAGTGTATCTTCTGTGTGAGCCAGGGGCGGGGATTGACGTACCTACCCGGGCGAGGCTTTATTTTGAGATGCAGAAACTTTTGAAAAACGGCGGAGGGGTTATTTTATTTACCTCTGATTTGGAAGAGGCGTTGGGGCTATCCGATCGAATAATCGCCCTGCGCCGGGGGCGTGTGGTATTTGATAAGCCGGCCAAAGAACTGACAAAAGAGGAAATTTCCCGCCAGATAGAGGAGTAAGACTGTATAGGTTCCATAAAAATTATTCCTTGGTCTAAATTGTGATTGACGCGGGGGAAAAATAGAAATATAATAGTAACATATCGTCAAAGGAGACGAAGAATTACCGCTGTTATTCAGTGTAGAGATTATCGGAGCGCCAAAAGAAAAAGAAGGTGTTGACTTTTTCTGATGGCGCCCGGTTGTTTTTATTTCTGAATAAAGATATTTACCCGATTACAAAGGAGGAAATTTTTGATGGCAAGAGTGTACAATTTTTCTGCGGGGCCTTCGATTCTTCCGGAGAGCGTGCTTCGCAAAGCTGCCGGAGAGATGCTGGATTACCAGGGCTCGGGGCAGTCGGTCATGGAAATGAGCCACCGCTCCAAAGAGTATGAGACGATCATCAATGGATGCGAGGCTCTGCTGCGCCAGGTAATGGCGGTCCCGGACAACTACAAGGTGCTGTTTTTACAGGGAGGCGCGTCCAGCCAGTTTGCGATGGTTCCCCTGAACCTGCTCAACGGTTCCGGCAAAGCGGATTTCGTCATCACTGGGCAGTGGGCGAAAAAAGCGTTCCAGGAAGCGTCCCGTTACGGCGAGTGCAAAGCGGTGGCGTCCAGCGCGGATAAGACCTTTAGTTATATCCCCAAGCTGAACAAAGCGGACTTCACTCCGGATGCGGATTACTTCCACATCTGCATGAACAACACGATTTACGGTACCGTGTTCCATGAGCTGCCGGATACAGGGGATGTGCCCCTGGTAGCGGACCTTTCTTCCTGCATCCTGTCCGCCCCCATTGATATCAGCAAGTTTGGCCTGGTATACGCGGGCGCTCAGAAAAATATGGGACCTGCAGGACTTACCGTGGTTATTGTAAGGGAAGATTTGCTTGGCAAGGCCAGGGAAAGCACTCCGACAATGTTTAACTATGTGACTCATGCGGACAACGGATCCATGTATAATACTCCGCCCACCTACGCAATTTATATTTGCAAGCTGGTGCTGGAGTGGATCAAAAACGATATCGGCGGTCTTGCCGAAATGGAAAAGATCAATCGGAAAAAAGCGCAGATTCTCTATGACTTCCTGGACAGCTCCAAGCTGTTTAAGGGCACAGTGGTAAAAGAGGACCGTTCTCTTATGAATATTCCGTTTATCACCGGCGATGAGGAGATGGATAAGAAATTTGTTGCCCAGGCCAAAGAAGCCGGTTTTGTAAACTTAAAAGGCCATCGCTCCGTGGGGGGCATGAGAGCTTCCATCTATAACGCTATGCCCACCGAAGGGGTAGAGAAGTTGGTAGAACTGATGAGTAAGTTCGAAGCGCAAAACAAATAAGAAAAACAGGAAAGAATTCGGCGCTGCTTTCTGTGCGGAAAACAGAAAGCCGAAAAAAGCAGCCCGTTCATTTGCGGCCCTGCAGCAAACGTTACCGGAAAACAGAAAGCCGGAGAAAGAGGTAGAGCAAATGTATCATATTCAAACATTAAATAAAATTAGTCCCTACGGTTTGGAAAAATTTGACCGGAGCAAATATATCTGCGGAGACGACGTGCAAAATCCGGACGCAGTACTGGTACGCAGCGCCTCCATGCACGATATGCAGCTCGGCGACAACTTAAAGGCGATTGCCCGCGCGGGCGCCGGGGTGAACAATATCCCCATCGACCGCTGCAGCCAACAGGGCATTGTGGTATTCAACACCCCCGGAGCCAACGCTAACGCAGTGAAAGAACTGGTAATGTGCGGACTTCTAATGTCCGCTAGAAAGGTGTATCCGGCAATGGACTGGGTACAGACCATCAAAGGCGAAGGCGACGCGGTACCCAAACTGGTGGAAAAAGGCAAAGCGCAGTTTTCCGGCCCGGAATTAAGCGGTAAAAAATTAGGCGTTATCGGGCTGGGAGCGATTGGTATTTTGGTAGCGAACTTTGCCAGACATTTTGGGATGCAGGTATATGGTTATGATCCCTATATGTCGGTAGAGACTGCCTGGAAGGTTTCCCGGGATATTAAACACGCTATCAGTTTGCAGGAGATTTATGAAAACTGCGATTTTATTACGCTGCACGTTCCCTTGACCCCCGAAACCAAAGAGATGATCAACTCTGAATCCATCAAAATGATGAAACATGGAGTGCGTATCTTAAACTTCGCCAGAGGGGAACTGGTAAGCACAAAAGATATTAAAGACGCGATTGATGAAAAACAGGTTCGCTGCTATGTGACTGATTTCCCGTCGGATGAACTGCTTGGACATCCAGGCGTTCTGGCCATCCCCCATCTGGGAGCGTCCACCCCGGAATCCGAGGACAACTGCGCGAAAATGGCGGCGGAAGAATTGATCGATTATTTGGAAAACGGAAATATCACCAACTCGGTTAACCTGCCTAATGTAATCATCAATCGAAACTGCAAAACCAGGGTAACGGTTATTCACAAAAACATTCCTCAGATGATCACCGCCATTGCCGGCGTGTTTGGCGATTGCGGCGTGAACATTGAAAACCTTACCAATAAATCCAAAAAGGAATATGCCTATACCGTTGTGGATACCAACGGCGACGCCAGCGAGGACGCCATCTCCAAGCTGAAAGCGATTGACGGCGTAATCCGGGTAAATATTTATCGTTAAATTTTGTTTAAAAAAACTGCCCCGCGGGAAAATTTACTTCCGCGGGGCAGTTTTTTATGGGAGAAAGAGAGCGGTTCCCGGGAAGATTAATAATATAATAACCTGTAAGCGCAAAAGGCGGCGCTGCGCTTACGCGCTCTTTCGGCGGATTTGGCTTGTAGCGGGCAGAGGCCCTTTGGAGCTTTCCGACGGTTTCTTTCTGTTTGTCCGGCGGATAAGCGTGCTGGCGAGTTTATGGATAAACATGGGTAGGCTGGCTTATTTTTTCGTTGGGAATAATTTACTTTTTTTCGATTGAGGCCGTATGGAAGAGATTGAGAGAGATTGGATGAGATCGGGGCAGTAGCTTTGGACGGGGGAACAAGGGGAATTTCAGGGGGAGCAAAAAACAATGGTTTTGTATCTTGTGAAAATTTCGTCAAAATGGTACAATGATCTCAACAGGCAAAGACAGAAAAATTAGCCTGTGACAACAATGATGTACATCGTTTATTCGCCCCGGCCCGCCGGGTAATTATAGGAATTTTGAAAGGGAGGAGAACAGGGATGAATGTTATGGGAATAAATTTTGGACTTACCATTTTCTGGTTGGTTGTGGGCATTGTTATGGTAGCAATCGAAGCCGCCACAGCGCAGCTGACCACCATCTGGTTTGCTATCGGAGCGTTCCTTACCATAATTCCGGCCGCGCTGAATGCGCCGGTTTGGCTGCAATTTGTTATATTTACCGCAATTTCACTGGTAACGCTTATCTTTACCAGAAAGTTTGTAAAAAGAGCTTTGAAGGTGAAAAAAGAAAGCACCAACGCAGACCGGGTCATCGGCCAAACAGGATATGTCACCCAGACCATAGATAACGATATGGCTCAGGGCCGCGTATCGGTTATGGGATTGGATTGGTCCGCCCGCAGCGCAGATAATACGGATATCTCTATAGGGGAAAAAATTAAAGTGCGGTCCATTGACGGAGTAAAGCTCATTGTGGAAAAAGCGGATGTACGGGAAGTTGTAATGAAATAAAAATTTTTACTTAGGAGGTAAATTTGTATGTGGGCTATTGTGTTAGGAATTTTAGTAATCTTTTTCCTTATCGTTGTAATCAGCAATATTAAAATTGTTCCCCAGGCTTCCGTTTATGTGGTGGAAAGATTAGGTTCTTACTACGCTACCTGGGAAACCGGACTGCATGTAAAAGTTCCATTTTTTGATCGGATTGCTAAAAAGGTTTCTTTAAAGGAACAAGTGGTAGATTTTGCGCCTCAGCCGGTAATCACCAAGGATAACGTTACCATGCAGATTGATACGGTGGTATTCTTCCAGATTACCGATGCAAAAATGTATACGTACGGCGTGGAACGGCCCATGTCCGCCATTGAAAATTTGACGGCGACTACTTTGAGAAATATTATCGGTGAATTGGAACTGGACAGCACCTTAACCTCCCGTGATGTAATCAATACCAAGATTACCGCCACCTTGGATGTGGCCACGGACAAATGGGGAATTAAGGTGAACCGCGTAGAGCTGAAAAACATCCTGCCTCCGAGAGAAATTCAGGACGCCATGGAAAAACAGATGAAAGCGGAGCGTGAAAGACGTGAATCGATCCTGCGTGCGGAAGGTGAGAAGCATAGCCAGATCCTTGTCGCAGAGGGTGAAAAAGAATCAGCGATCCTGCGTGCTGAGGCGGAAAAACAGTCTGCTATCCTGCGCGCAGAAGGTGTAAGAGAACAGAAAATCCGGGAGGCCCAGGGTGAAGCGGAAGCGATCACTATGGTGCAGAGCGCGTTCGCAGATTCACTAAAGCTGCTCAACGAAGCCAACCCCAACGAACAGGTGATTGCGATTAAAGGCCTGGAAGCCTTTGCAAAAGCGGCGGACGGCAGGGCTACAAAAATTATTATTCCCAGCGAAATTCAGTCCCTTGCCGGTATGGCCGCCTCTTTAAAAGAATTGGTGAGCGACGAGAAGAAATAAAGAAATCCTTGCAAATCTTCGATTTACCAAGGCGCGGCTATAAAAAATCCCAGCAAAACGATGTTTTGCGCCGGACAGAGTCCGGGCAAGGTTTCGCTTTTGCGAAACCTTGGGATGCACTTTGCAGCCAGCGCCTGAAAACGCAGAGCGTTTTGCCGCCAAGGGCGGGAGGAAATCTTCGATTTACCAAGGCGCGGCTATAAAAAATCCCAGCAAAACGATGTTTTGCGCCGGACAGAGTCCGGGCAAGGTTTCGCTTTTGCGAAACCTTGGGATGCTATAAAAAAAGCCCCGATTATTCGGGGCTTTTTCTTTTGCTATTTTTCCGGTTTCTTTTGTAACTCCCTTTTGAGAAGGAGGATTTGGCAGGAAGGATTCGTTTTTTAAAAAACGGGCCGAAAAAAGCTCTTTGCCTTAGGCGGAGATGCGGTCCTATTCCTGCTTAGGGCGGCAGGGCAAAGGATCTCACAAATCAAAATGGGTAATCAGCCGGCGGTCAAAGGAAGCGGTAACAGCCCCATGAGGAGGCGTCACTAAGATGTCGTCGCTGCACCATTTGCCATAAACCAGGCGGGCCAAAAGGGAACTATCGCTTTCCACCTGAATAAAATCTAGTTGTTTCGCGGCGGCGGCCACTCGGGCGGAAAGGCTGCTGTCAGGGATGTTCAGCTGGGTATCCGCAAGATACGCCAGGCACTGGCAGTCCTCCTTTGCCCCGCAGAAAAGTATTTCCGGATAACTGGGGAGATACCAGGCTAAGTTTCCGCTGTATTTTTCGAACATAGCGCGATAATGGTCGGCATTTCCTAAAATTAATGAAATACAATTATGTACACGGGGAATGATAAGAGGGACTTCACCGGCCTGCAAAGCAAACGTTTCCATACCGCACACTCCGGTAGTTAAGATAATACCGTCGGAATCCCTTACTCCATCGATATATTCTTTGATTGCCGTAAAAAGCTGTTCCTGTGCGCATAATTTCTCCTGAGGCAGATAAGTGACGTCCACTTGGTTGGGACAATTGTCCAATAAACGGGAGAGATAAGGCTGCAGGGGGGAGCATGCAAGCAAAGAAAGTTTCATCTGTCGTTCACATCCTATTCAAAATATTATAATTTGAGTTTAGAACATATAGCAATTATTATCAATGCAAAGAATTTGGAAAAAACTTATCCATAAAAGGGCTAAAGAAAGGATTAGTAATCCTTGTATAAATATGTTACAATAATATTCCAAACAATTGATTATCTCCTGACAGAGAAAGGATAATATAAAGAATGATTGAAAATAAGATAGAGCAATTACAAACCGCTGTGTTAATCGCGGTGGATACCGGGGAATATGATGTGGAAATTTCCTTGGATGAATTGGAAGAACTGGCAAAAACCGCAGGGGCCCAAGTGTTAGCCCGGGTAACACAAAAGCGGCCGGGGTTTGATCCTGCTACCTGTATCGGCGGCGGGCGCTTGGAAGAGGCGGCCGAGTTTTGCAAGAATAATAATGTAGATCTAGTTATTTTTGACCATGAACTGACAGCGGGGCAGATTCGCAATATTGAAAAAATTGTGGACCGGGCAGTTATCGATCGTACCATGCTGATTTTAGATATTTTTGCCCAGCGCGCGGTCACCAGCGAAGGAAAACTCCAGGTAGAACTGGCGCAGCTGCGGTACCGGCTTCCCCGGCTGATGGGTATGGGAGGAGCTCTTTCCCGGCTGGGCGGCGGAATTGGCACCCGAGGTCCTGGAGAAACCAAACTGGAAAGCGACCGGCGGCATATCCGCAGGCGTATTTCTGCGCTGCAGGACCAGCTGGAACAGCTGGAAAAACGCCGCGGCCTTTTGCGGGCCCGCCGCAAAAAAGATGGGGTGACCACAGTAGCTATCGTCGGCTATACCAACGTTGGGAAAAGCACCTTGCTGAATACGCTGACAGATGCGGGGGTATTGGCCCAGGACAAGCTGTTCGCGACCTTGGACCCCACCTCCCGGGCATTGCAGCTGCCGGACGGCAGGTCGGTGATGCTGGTGGATACAGTAGGATTTGTCCGCCGGCTGCCTCACCATCTGGTGGAGGCGTTTAAATCCACGTTGGAAGAAGCGGTCAGCGCGGATCTTTTATGGTGCGTATGCGATATTTCCGCCGACGAAGCGGACGAGCAGATCGCCGTTACCCGCAAACTGATGCAGGAACTGGGAGTACAGGATACCCCCATGCTGACCGTTTTGAATAAATGTGATCGAGTAAGCGAAGCGCCGCTGGCGATCAGCGACTCCACAGCCATCATCAGCGCGAAAACCGGATTTGGAATCGACGCTCTTTTACACAAAACTGCCAAAGCGTTAACCCCCAGCCAGCATCGGCTGTCTTTGCTGATTCCTTATGAAAAAACCGGGCTGATCAATGAAATTCTGGAAAAGGGGAAAGTATTTTCCCAGGAGTATGTGGAAGAAGGCACAAAAATAGACGCCCTTGTAGAGAATAAAATTCTCTACAAAGTCGCCCAATATAAAATTTAATCCAATTACTTTTGATATGCGCCTAAGATTTCGCCGATATACATGTAATGATAATCATGGTTTGGATAATTGGCGGTATCCACACAGGGATCAAGGAAACTTTCCGGGGTAAATCTTTGGCAGTAAAGCTTGCGGCAGGTCAGGATCAGCTCCGACTGGCCGATGGCCGGAGCCCCGTCCAGGGAAATTTCTGTAAAGCTGCAGGCGGCCATTTTGTCTTGGTCCCTGCCGGATGCGGAGCCGCAATAGCTATATTCTTTTCGGAAAGTGTCATCCAAAAAACACAAGGAGAACCGCTCGCTTTTTTCCATCAGTTCCTGGGTAAAGCGCTGCGGACGGATGTATACAGTCGCCACGGGTTTATTCCATAAAATACCCACCCCGCCCCAGCTGGCAGTCATGGCATTGGTTTTGTTTGCGGCTTTTGTAGTGATCAGGGTCCACTGTTTGCCGATCAGGGCAAATGGGTTTTGAGCAAGCTCATAGGGGGATAATTTTTGCATATACATTCTCCATTCGCATAAATTTACAAATTAAGAAGTGAGGATATTATTTATTTCATTATATCACAACTATGTAAAAAAAAGACATAGAAAAATAGAAAAGGGGAGATTTTAGTGAAGGCACAATTTATTCCGGAATTTAATGGGTACTTAAGAAAGCATATGCTGATGGTGCCGGATGTCATACGTGAATCCAGCGGAATAAGAATTTTTGGGAAACGGATTAAATCGATTGTCTTTACTACAGATGTAGCAATCATCCGCAATGTAAATGCGGATGCGGTAATCGCAGTCTATCCGTTTACCCCTCAGCCGGTAATTACCCAGGCGATTATGGATGCGGCAGATATCCCGGTATTCGCCGGGGTAGGCGGCGGAACCACCATGGGAAGGCGGGTGACAAATCTGGCGCTCCACGCGGAGCATCAGGGGGCGATCGGCGTAGTGGTCAACGCCCCGACTACCAATGAATCCATCCGGAAAATTTCCCAGACCATTGATATTCCTGTAGTGGTGACGGTGGTATCCGAGCACGATGATATTGAGGGCCGGCTGCAGGCGGGCGCTTCTATTTTTAATGTGTCTGTAGCGGCTCGAACCCCTTATGTAGTGGATAAAATCCGGGAAAAGCATCCTAACGTAGCCATTATCGCTACCGGCGGCCCCAACGAGCAGAGCATTCGGGACACCATCAATGCCGGCGCGAACGCAATCACCTGGACGCCCCCTGCTAATGGGGAGCTTTTTAGGGGGCTGATGCAGAAATATCGCGCCGGGGAGCCCAGAGGAGACTGATTTTGTGCAATCTACCTCAATAAATATGCGTTATATTTGAATGTTTATGCAAAAAACTCCTTGAAAATACCGAGAGATAATGTATAATTATTACCATAATGAAAGATTGACCGGAGGGAAAGATAAAAATGCAAAAGAAATACAACAAAGTAGTGCTTGCATATTCAGGCGGTTTGGATACTTCGATTATTATTCCGTGGCTCAAAGAAAATTATGGGTGCGAAGTCATTGCCGTTTCCGGCGATGTGGGCCAGGGGACGGAACTGGAAGGCTTGGAAGAAAAAGCGCTGAAAACCGGCGCCTCCAAACTTTATATAGAAAATCTCCAGGAAGAATTTGTCAATGAATTTATTATTCCTACCATGCAGGCAGGCGCGGTATATGAGGGGAAATACCTTCTGGGGACTTCTTTTGCCCGCCCGATCATTGCCAAACGGATTGTGGAAATCGCCAAAAAAGAAGGCGCGGATGCGATCTGTCACGGCTGCACCGGCAAAGGCAACGACCAGGTGCGGTTTGAACTTACAATTAAAGCGTTCGCCCCGGAGATGGATATTATCGCCCCTTGGCGTATTTGGGATATTAAAAGCCGGGAAGAAGAGATCGATTACGCACAAGCTCACGATATCCCTTTGAAAATCAGCCGGGAAACCAATTATTCCAAGGATAAAAACCTATGGCATTTAAGCCATGAAGGAATGGATTTGGAAGATCCGGCCAATGAACCCATGTATGAAAAGATCCTGGAAATGGGAGTTACCCCCGAACAGGCTCCGGATAAACCCACTTATATTACCATAAGTTTTGAAAAAGGGGTTCCGGTGGCGCTGGATGGCGTGAAAATGTCTGCGTTGGAAATTGTATTGCAGCTCAATAAAATCGGCGGCGAAAATGGGATCGGGATTACAGATATGGTGGAAAACCGTTTGGTTGGCATGAAGAGCAGAGGTGTTTATGAAACTCCCGGCGGGTCCATCCTTTATCAGGCTCACCAGAATTTGGAAGAGCTTTGTCTGGATAAAGAAACCCAGCACTTTAAAATGCAAACCTCGATTAAATTCAGCGAGCTGGTTTATAACGGACAGTGGTATACTCCCCTGCGGGAGGCGCTTTCCGCTTTTGTGGAGAGCACCCAGCAGACAGTGACCGGCGATGTGAAGCTGAAACTTTACAAAGGAAATATTATCGGCGCTGGAACCACTTCTCCTTATTCCCTGTATTCGGAAGAAATCGCTACCTTTAATGAGGATCATGTATATAACCAGATGGACAGCCAGGGATTTATTAATCTGTTCGGCCTGCCGCTGAAGGTAAAAGCGATGCTGGATCAGAAAAACGGGAAAAAATAAACATAAACAGAGCAAAGGGATGAGGCTGTAACATGGGAGCGGTAATGCCTCCATGTTGCAGCTTTTTGTCAGCGGCGGAGGGCGCTGCGCCTCTAATAAGCGTCCGCGGACGCTTCCTAGAGGCCAGGGGCCTTCGGCCCTGCGGCGCGAAGCGCCGGCAGCGCCCCGGCGGCACAAACAAACGACGAGAGGAATTTTAACGGTATGAAGATGTGGGCAGGACGATTTTCCAAAGAAGTGGACGAGAGGGTCAATGATTTTAATTCATCCATCTCCTTTGACGCCAGAATGTTCCAGCAGGATATTGCTGGTTCCATGGCTCATGCGGCTATGCTGGCGGCGCAGGGGATTATTGAGAAAAGCCAAGGGGACAGCATCATTGATGGGCTGGGTGAAATTTTAGAGGATATCAAAACAGGAAAGCTGGCGTTTGATCCGGAAGCGGAAGATATCCACATGTTTATTGAAGCTCAGCTGACCCAGCGTATCGGGGACACAGGCAAGCGCCTGCACACCGCCCGCAGCAGGAATGACCAGGTCGCTTTGGATATCCGGCTGTATCTGCGGGAGGAAATGGAGAAAATAACCGGCCTGCTTTTGGAACTGATCCGGGAGCTTTGCGAGAAAGCAAAGGATCACTTGGACACGATTATGCCGGGCTATACCCATTTGCAGAGAGCGCAGCCGATTACATTTGCTCATCATCTGATGGCCTATGCCAATATGTTTGTCCGGGATGTGCAGCGTATCCGGGACGGGGTAAAACGGATGAATTACAACCCCTTGGGAAGCGGAGCCCTGGCGGGAACTACCTATCCTATTGACCGGCAGATGACCGCAAAAGCCTTGGGCTTTGATGGAGTAGTGGCCAACAGCCTGGACGGAGTATCCGACCGGGATTTTTGTATTGAGCTGGGGGCGGCAGTCAGCACGGTAATGATGCACCTTTCCCGTTTTTCCGAAGAGGTGATTTTGTGGTGTTCCTGGGAATTTAAATTTGTGGAACTGGACGATGGGTTTGCCACCGGTTCCAGCATTATGCCTCAAAAAAAGAACCCGGATATTACAGAATTGATTCGGGGAAAAACCGCCCGGGTCTATGGGGATCTTATAACCTTGCTGACCATGATGAAAGGTTTGCCGCTGGCTTACAACAAGGATATGCAGGAGGACAAAGAAGCGGTCTTTGACGCCATAGACACGGTAAAGCTTTGTTTGACCACGTTTATCCCCATGCTTCGCACCATGACCGTCCTGAAGGAAAACATGCGCGCAGCCGCGGCCAAAGGATTTATCAACGCTACTGACTGTGCCGATTACCTGACAAAAAAAGGAGTTCCCTTCCGGGATGCTTATAAAATCACCGGCGCCTTGGTGGCGCTGTGTATCCGCGAAGGTTTGACGCTGGAGACCTTGCCTTTGGAAGAATATCAGCGCGCCAGCGGGGTATTTGAAAAAGATGTGTATGACGCTATCAGTCTGGACGCCTGCGTTCACTGCCGCCAAAGCGAAGGCGGCCCGGCGCCGGAAGCGGTAAAGATCCAGATTGGAAAAATAGAAGAATTTTTGACCCGGGAGGCGGGAAAATGAACAGGATAAAAGTGGGGGTTATTGGAGCAACCGGCTATGCAGGATTGGAAATTGTCCGGCTGCTTTTATCCCATCCCAATGTAGAGATTGCGCAGATCAGCTCTGTGAGCTACGAAGGGAAAAAACTCAGTGAAATTTATCCCCAGCTTACCGGTATTTATGAAAAAGTATTAACCAATGACGCAGTTGTAGTGGAAGAATCACAGGTAGTGTTTGCCTGCCTGCCTCATGGACATGCGGAACCGATCGCAAAAAAATGTTTTGATCAGGGAAAGCTGTTTATCGATATGGGGGCGGATTTCCGTCTGTCTAAGGAAGAGGACTATAAACAGTGGTACGGCGGACAATACGAGGAAAAGGGGCTTCATAAAGCGGCGGTATACTGTATCCCGGAGCTTCACCGGGACAGACTGAAAAATGCCAAAATTATCGCCAATCCCGGCTGTTATCCTACGTCTATCTCTTTGGGGCTGGCGCCTGTGCTAAAGGCAGGGATTGCAGACGTTTCCACGATAGTGATCGACAGCAAGTCGGGCGCGACCGGCGCCGGACGGGGGCTGGCGCTGAACACGCATTACACCGAATGCAACGAAGGCTTTTCCCCTTATAAGGTGGCGTCCCACCGGCATACTCCGGAAATTGAGGAAGTACTCAGCGGCATTGCAAAGCAGGAGGTCACGGTTACTTTTGTGCCCCATCTGCTGGCGGTAAACCGGGGAATTGTCTCCACCATGTATGTGAACGTTCCCCCTGACGCGACGGAAGAGACCATCCGGGGCCTATATGAAGAGTTTTATAAAAACGAGCGGTTTGTAAAGCTTCTGCCTGCGGGGGCGGCAGCAAACCTAAAAAATGTGAAATATTCCAACTACTGTCACATTTCCCTTCATTTAGACAACCGTACTCACCGGCTGATTGTGGTATGTACGATTGACAATATGGTAAAGGGAGCCGCGGGTCAGGCAATTCAAAACATGAATATCGCTTTAGGGCTTGAAGAGGCCGCCGGGCTTACGATGGTTCCCCCGGCATTTTAAAAGGAACATCGTTTTTGAGGAGGAGAGGCATGGAAATTCAGTTTATAGAAGGCGGCGTATGCGCCCCTAAGGGCTTTTGGGCGGGAGGCGTTCACTGTGGAATCCGCAAAAACCGGGAGAAAAAGGATTTGGCCTTAATATACAGTGAAAAAGAATGTACCGCTGCCGGCGTGTACACTCAAAACAAGGTGAAAGGCGCTCCGGTGACTGTGACCCAGCAGCATCTGGCCAACGGCAAAGCCCAGGCGGTCCTGTGCAATTCCGGCAATGCCAACACCTGCAATGCAGATGGAGAATTTATCGCAAATTCCATGTGCCAGGCGGCGGCGAAGACTCTGAACATAGATCCCCAGAAGATCATCATCGGTTCCACCGGCGTTATTGGCCAGCCGCTGCCGTTACAGCCTATTGTAAACGCCATGGATCAATTAAAATCGTCCTTACAGACTGGCGCCCAAGGCAGCGACGCGGCGGCCCAGGCGATTATGACCACCGACACCAAAAAGAAAGAAGCGGCGGTTTCCTTTCTGATAGGAGGAAAGCCCTGCTGTATCGGCGGCATTTGTAAAGGCTCCGGAATGATACACCCCAATATGGCTACGATGCTGTGTTTTATGACCAGCGATGCGGCGATCTCTGGGGAAATGATTAAAAAAGCGGTCAAAGAGGTTACCGACGATACCTTTAATATGGTCAGCGTGGACGGAGATACTTCTACCAACGATACCTTTACCCTTATGGCCAACGGGCTGGCGGGAAATCCAGAAATAACCGGGCCGGGAAAGGATTATGACGATTTTAAAGCGGGGCTGATGGCGGTATGCCGCCGGCTGGCCCGGGAAATGGCCGCCGATGGGGAAGGGGCCACCAAACTTCTGGAGTGCCATGTGAGCGGCGCCCCGGAAAAACAAACGGCGGTTAAGGTATCCAAAGCGGTGATCACCTCCAGCTTGCTGAAAGCCGCGATGTTTGGCGCCGACGCCAACTGGGGCCGGATTTTATGCGCTGTGGGCTACGCGGACGCACAGTTTGATATTGGAAAAGTAGGCGTAACCCTGGGATCGGCCAAAGGGACCATAGAAGTGTGTAAAAATGGATCCGGTGTGGAATTCAGCGAGGAAAAAGCGAAACAAATTCTTTTAGAAGATGAAATTCACATAGATATCTCCATGGACCAAGGCGGCGGCGAGGCCACTGCCTGGGGCTGTGATTTGACCTATGATTATGTAAAGATCAACGGGGACTACCGTACCTGAAAGAAAGGGGAACAAACAGGAGATGGAAATAAAAAATGCGGATAAGGCCCAGGTACTGGTGGAAGCCCTGCCGTATCTACAAAAATACTATAATAAAGTGGTCGTGGTAAAATACGGCGGCAACGCCATGGTGAACCCTCAGTTAAAAGAGGCGGTCATGAGCGATATTGTACTTTTGTCCCTGGTAGGGATCAAGGTGGTATTGGTTCACGGAGGCGGCCCGGAGATTACCCAGACGCTTTCCTCCATGGGAAAGGAAAGTAAATTTGTCGGCGGACTGCGGTGCACGGATGAGGAAACCATCAAAGTGGTGCAGATGGTCCTGTGCGGCAAAACCAACAAGGACCTGGTGCGCCTGCTTCAGCAAAATAACGGCCGGGCAATCGGTATGTGCGGAGTAGACGGCCGGATGATCCAAGCCAAAAAGCTGGAAAGCGACCCGGATCTGGGGTATGTAGGAGAGATTACCAAAATTGACCCCGCCCCTATTTTAGACGTGTTGGAGAAAGGGTATATTCCAGTGATTGCTACCATCGGATGCGATGAGGAAGGCAATGTGTATAATATTAACGCGGACCTTGCGGCAGCAAGAATTGCCGCCCAGCTAAAGGCGGAAAATCTTATTTCCATGACCGACGTAGCGGGACTGCTGCGGGACAAAGAAGATCCGTCCTCTTTGATCTCTGTGGTAAAGGTAAGCGAAGTGCCTGCGTTGATCCAACAGGAAATTGTATCCGGCGGAATGATCCCCAAGGTAAACTGCTGTGTAGAAGCGGTGCGCCGAGGGGTAAAACGGGCGTTTATTATTGACGGACGGGTAGCTCATTCCATTTTGATAGAAATGATGACGGATGAAGGCATGGGCACTATGTTCTTAGGATAGGGGAGACGGACAATGAGCTGGAAGCAGCAGGACAGCAAGTATATTGCGGGGACCTACGCCCGGTACGACCTGGAGGCGGTCAAAGGCAAGGGCGCCCGGTGCTGGGATGTCAACGGAAAGGAATATATTGACTTCACTTCGGGAATCGGGGTAAACAGCCTGGGATTTTGTGATGAGGACTGGGCGGCGGCAGTGTCCAGCCAGGCCCAAAAGCTACAGCATATCTCCAATCTGTATTATACCCAGCCCATGGAGGACCTGGCGCAGGGCCTGTGCCAGCGCACCGGAATGAACAAGGTGTTTTTCTGCAATTCCGGGGCGGAAGCCAACGAAGGGGCGATTAAAACCGCCCGGAAATATTCCTTTGATCATTACGGCAAGGGCCGTCATAAGATAGTCGCCTTGGAAAACAGTTTCCACGGACGTACAATTACTACCCTGTCCGCCACTGGGCAGGCGGTGTTTCATCAATACTTCGATCCGTTTACTGACGGCTTTCTGTTCGCCAAAGCAAACGATATCCAGGATATAAAAAGCAAGCTCAGTCCCGATGTGTGCGCGGTTATGGTGGAGCTGATACAGGGGGAAGGCGGCGTTGTGCCCTTAAGGGAAGATTTTGTAAGAGAAATTGCCGCGCTGTGCAAAGAAAAAGACCTGCTTTTAATAGTAGATGAGGTGCAAACCGGAATGGGACGCACGGGGAAACTGCTTTGCTGCGAGCATTACGCCATAAAGCCGGACATTGTCACCTTGGCCAAGGGCCTGGGCGGGGGGCTGCCCATCGGCGCGGTGCTGCTGGGGGAAAAGTGCGAAAATACTCTGGGCGCCGGGGACCACGGCACCACCTACGGAGGGAATCCAGTGGCCTGCGCTGGGGCCAATGTGGTGCTGAAAAAGCTGGACGAAAATCTATTGGAACAGGTCTCCCAAAAGGGCGCGTATTTAAAAAGCCGGCTGCTCGCCTGCAAAAAGGTGGAGAGGGTAGACGGTAAGGGGATGATGCTCGGCATCGCCATGAAGGGAAAAGACAGTAAGCAAACCGCCAAAGAATGTTTGGAGAGAGGGTTGGTCGTATTGACTGCGAAGGCAAAGCTCCGGCTGCTGCCGCCTCTTAACATTTCCCGGGAAGAGCTGGAAAAAGGACTGGCGGTTTTAGAGGAGGTATTGGGATAGATGGATCATTTATTAAAGCTATTGGATCTAAGCAAAGAAGAAATTTTAGACATTCTTAATCTGGCGGATCAGCTGAAATATGAGCTGAAACATGACATCCGTCATCAGCATTTAAAAGGAAAAACCCTGGGGATGATTTTTGAGAAATCCTCCACCCGCACGCGGGTGTCCTTTGAGGTGGGGATGTGTCAATTAGGCGGATCCGCCTTGTTTTTAAGCAGCAATGATCTGCAAATTGGGCGGGGCGAACCGGTAGAGGACACCGCCAGGGTGCTTTCCCGGTATTTGGATGGGATTATGATCCGTACCTTTGCCCAGCAGGAAGTGGAAGATCTTGCTTCCTATGGTTCTATTCCAGTGATCAACGGGCTGACAGACTTTTGTCATCCCTGCCAAGTCCTGGCGGACCTGATGACTGTGCGGGAGCACAAAGGCCGCCTGGAAGGGATAAATATGTGCTATCTGGGGGATGGAAACAATATGGCCAACTCCCTGATTGTAGGCGGGCTGAAAATGGGAATGAATGTTTCTGTTGCCACCCCGAAGGAATATCAGCCGGATCCCACTGTACTGGAATTTGCTCAGAAAACCGGGAACTTTAAATTGACCCAGGATATTTATGAGGCTGCCAAAGGGGCGGACGTAGTTTTTACCGACGTTTGGGCTTCCATGGGACAGGAAGGGGAGGCTGGTATTCGCCGCAAGGCTTTTGCAGGGTACCAGATTAACCATAAACTGCTGGAAGTATGCGCCAAGAACGTTATGGTCCAGCACTGCCTGCCTGCCCACAGAGGAGAAGAGATTACCGCGCAAGTGTTCGAAGAACATGCGGGAGAAATTTTTGACGAGGCGGAAAACCGCCTTCATGCTCAAAAGGCGGTAATGGTTACACTGATGACGAAAAGATAAAAAAAGGCGCAGGGACGCTTCTTTATGAGAAGGATTCCCTGCGCCTTTTTTGGATGTGAAAGGGCGGTTGAACAGAGAGGCTTTATATTCCGGCGGGAGAAAAATTCCGATTTGTTAGGCGGGGCTATAAAAAAATAGGTGCAAAACGATGTTTTGCACCTATTTTTTATCAGGTAGTTCCCGGCATACTGACGCCGTCCATAGTGAGCAGTTCATCATCGCTTTCGCTGTCCCCGCTGCTTTCCAAAGAAGCGTCCTGCTGGGAAAGAGCGCTGTCCTGGGTATCAGAGGAAGTTTCTCCCCCAAAGTCAATCTGCGGATAAGCAGCGGCGGCCATTTCTTCCAGCAGGGAGAACATCCGGGAGCTCTGCCGCTCAAACAGAAGAGACTCAACCGGCACCAACTGATTGTTTTTCACCGCGTCCAGATTTTTATACACTTCACTGGAAGCAAACTGCTGAATGTCGATAGATTGATCATAAAAGATAATCTGGGGCAAAAATTCGCTGGCTTTGTCCGCGGGAAAAACCCACTCCCCATACTCCTGGGCGATATTATCAATTCCTATCATAGAAAGCAGCCTGCCTTCCAGGGTATCGCCGGTAGCGACGGTGAAATCCGGCACCCGCACATACACTCCTTTGAGCCGCTGAGTTACATTGGCCTGGACAGCCGACGCAAGCCGCTGCGCCCGCTCCAGCAGAGGATCAAATACCCGACGGCCATTTTCCTCCCCGGAAACAGCGCCGTCCATAATGGTGGCGATAGTCAGATAGATGTTTTCCAGCTCATCCAAAGTAGCCGCTTTCTTTAAAACCACTACCTCAATATCCATCTGCTGAAGTTTTACCGTATCCTCCTGGGTGAGGGAGGAAGAGGCAAATACGACAGAAGGAGAAATATTTTCAATCTCTTCCAAATTAGGAAGCTGAGGGGTTCCCGCCCGGGGCAAACTGGTGATTGAGGAGGGATAATCGTCAAAATCGCTGATCCCTGCCAGCCGGTCGCTGCAGCCTAAATCTATAAGCACTTCGGTCAGGGCCGGAGAGAGGGAAACTACCGCCTCAGGCCGCTGGGAGATACGGATATCGCCGATGGCCACCGGATATTCCGGATCAATCTCCTCCGCCGGCTGGGAGGAGGAAGGACTGTCTTCCTCCCGGTTAAAAAACTGACAGGACGCCAAAGAAAACAGTAAAACCAGCGCCAAAAATAAAGCCAACCACTTTTTTATGATCATTGGAAAAATCCCTTCCATGTTTAAAATTAGATTACCTGTATTTTATCTTATCCGGGACAGGCTGTCAATCAAACTAATAGTGGAGGAAAACAGGGGGATGATTGCAAGGCGGCGAAAAAACTTGTATAATAGAGCTTACTTTATTAATACATTAAGGGGATATCATTATGAGTACCAGGATGACAGGCGCCCAGGCAATGGTGAAATGTCTGGAACTGGAAAATATAGGGGTGATTTTTGGATATCCGGGAGCGGCGATCTGTCCATTCTATGACAGTTTGTACTCCTCCCATATCCGCCATATTTTAACCCGCAACGAACAAAACGCCGGCCATGCCGCCAGCGGTTATGCTCGGGTAACAGGAAAACCTTCGGTATGCGTAGCCACTTCCGGACCGGGAGCTACCAATCTGATTACCGCTATGGCTACCGCTTATGTGGACAGCATCCCGTTGGTTGTAATCACCGGACAGGTATCCAGCGATCTTTTGGGCCGAGATGTTTTTCAGGAAGTGGATATTACCGGCGCGGCGGAGCCGTTTACCAAATACAGTTACTTAGTGAAAGACGCAAAGGACCTTCCCCGGGTATTTAAAGAGGCGTTTTATATTGCGTCCACCGGGAGAAAAGGTCCGGTGCTCATTGATGTGCCGGTGGATATCCAGCGGCAGGAAATAGAATTTTTTTATCCAAAACAGGTGGATATCCGTGGATATAAACCTACTTATAAAGGACATATTATGCAGGTCAAACGGGTGGCTCAGGCGATTAAAAATGCAAAACGGCCTCTGCTTTGCATCGGCGGGGGAGTATTTGCCGCCGGAGCGCAAAAGGCGGTGCGCAGCTTCAGCGAAGAGTTTTCTATTCCGGTGGTTTCCACCTTGATGGGGATTGGCGCCATGCCTACCGCACATCCGCTGTATTTCGGAATGTTAGGCAACAATGGGAAGAAATATGCAAATCAGGCGGTGCAGGAAAGCGATCTGCTGATTATTATGGGGGCCAGGGTAGGCGACCGGGCGGTCTCCCGCCCCGCTCTGCTGGAACATACGACATCTATTATTCATATTGATATCGACCCGGCGGAAATTGGAAAAAACCTGGGGACAACCATCCCTTTGGTAGGCGATGTGGGACAGGTTTTGGAACAGCTTACCCAACAAAATCCCCAAGGGGAATACACCCAATGGCTGGCACAGCTGGAAGAGTGGCGCTTACAAGAGCAAACAAAGCAAAAGGAAGAACTTTTCCCAAGAGAAGAGACTAAATTTATAAATCCAAGGGAATTTTTTAATCAGCTTTCTTTCGCTTTGGAAGAGGATGCTGTTTTTGTGTCCGATGTGGGACAAAATCAGATGTGGTCCGCTACCAGCATGGTCATAAAGGAGGGCCGGTTCCTTACTACCGGCGGCATGGGAACCATGGGATATGCCCTGCCAGCGGCAATCGGCGCCAAATTAGCGGCGCCCGACCGCCAGGTGATCGCATCCTGCGGGGACGGGGCGTTCCAGATGTCTATGATGGAACTGGCTACGGTCAATCAGCATCAGATACCCATAAAATTAATAGTTATGAATAACCATTGCCTGGGAATGGTACGGGAAGTACAGACGGTGAGCTATCATGACCGGCAGATAGCTGTGGATCTTGCGGGAGGCCCGCAGATTGAAAAAATCGCAAAAGCATATGACATTCCCTTCCTGCGTCTGGAAGACGCCCGGAAGATGGAAGGGGCGATAAAAGAGTTTATAGCGGCGGATGGGTCCTTCCTTTTGGAATGTATGGTGGACCCCAGAGAAACAACGGTAGCAGAAGGCGAGGATGTATTAGGAGGGCGGATATGAAACAGATTATGTCAGTGCTGGTGGAAAACAAAGCGGGTGTTTTGTCCAGAACCGCGGGATTGTTCGCCCGCCGGGGATTTAATATTGAAAGTTTGGCCGTAGGGGAAACCGAAGATGTTACGATCTCCCGTATGACCATTGTGGTCAATGGGGATGAACGTACCATTGAACAGGTAGAAAAGCAGCTCAACAAACAGATTGACGTGATTAAGGTAAAAACCCTGGAAGTGGATACCGCTACCCGCAGGGAACTGCTTCTTATTAAAATTTATGCCCAGCAGCAAAACCGGGGAGAAATTATTGATATATGCAGTATTATGAATGCTAAAATTGTGGATATGTCCCATACGACCTTAACGATAGAAATGTGCGATCGTCCGGAACGGGTTGCGCTGATGATGGAAATGCTGGCCCCCTATGGAGTGGCCGAAGTAGCCAGGACAGGGATGGTAGCTTTGCAGAAAGGAAGCGAAGCCATCGCTGTGAAAAGGTGAGGAGAACCGCATGAAAAATTTAAAGGGACTGGCAGCGCTGGGCGTTTGTATCGGGATGCTCCTCTGTCCCCTGGGCGGCTGCGCCCCGCGGGGCGTCGGCCTTTCGGCCGCATCCGGCTCCCGCAGCGAGCCGGATCAGCCGCCCTTAAGCAGCAGCTCCCAGCAGGAAGCTTTAAAAGAGAAAATACCGCCTAAAATTTTAATGACGGGGGAAGTGCGCTGGACCAGCGACAGCCAGTATCTGGTGATGCAAAACGGGGACACCCTGGAATACTATAACCGGGACAGCCAGCGGGAAAAAACAGTAAAATTTGACCTGCCCAAAGCAGCCGGCGAATCCGACGATCCGACTATGAGCTGGAATGATGATATGGTGTTTATCCCTAAAGCTTCCTCTGAAGAACAGGCTCCCTGCCGGGTAATGGTGGTAGGCGGCAAGCGCACTTTGGTAAACGCGGGGATTTATACTGCCCAAGGGGAGTTGATTAAGGAGTTTCCCCGGGCCAGCGCACAGGAACTCGCCCCTTTGCAGGAGGCGTACGAACGATCAATCTCCCAAAATGTGGAGCGGGTGTATTGGCTTAACAATGACCAGTTTGTGATTGACACCAAAGCCCGGGTGCTTATTTATAGCATCAGCAGCGATGAACTGACGGTGGTATCCGATATGACCGAGGCGGTCAGAGGCGGGTATACCATAGAAAATTCCTGGGCCTTCGGAACGCAGGAGCATTGGGTTGACCAAGGGAAGTTTTATTATGCGGCCAATACCAAGCCGTTGGATGTTTATCAAAAGACTCTGTTATACGTGATAGGGGAGGATAACCAGCCCCATCAAATATTTAAGGAGGAAGAACTTCCCCCTCATCCCATGTATCAGGTGGAAAACGGCCTGATTACCGTTTATGAGGAGCTGCGGCTGGATTATGATCTTTCAAAGGATGGCTTTGCCGTATGGTATGCCAACACACAGGATTATGAGCTGAAAAAGCTGGGAGATATTATTAACCGGTGGGAAGCTAAAGTGAACTTCGACGGAAGATATTTTTCCTACAGCGATATGGATATCCGGGACACCCTGGATTATACCAAATATTTTCATTGTTACGATCTGCAAACAGGGGAAGATATTGTGCTGACCCCGGAGAAGGTAGAAACGGACACTCCAAAACAGAACAAAACCTTTGAGTATACTCTTATGGATGTGGATACTGCGGATCCGAACAACCTGAAATTTATTTATGGGCGGACGGACATCTTGGAAGAAGGCTCGGCTGTTTATACGAAGAGCGACCTGCAGGTGCATGAGATGGGAAGTGGGATTCAGCATAATTATGGAGAAATTTATGATTTGGGCTGGAGCTGGGCCGAAGAAAGCGCCCTCAGTCCGGATAAGACAGCGGTTTTAAATATCCAGGATCACTTGGAACCCAAAGAGATGATCCTGGAGGATGGATCCACCTGTATGGACATGGAGGTCTCTTTCTATTTTACCATCCTTCCTTTTCAGTAAAATAACAATGTCCTGCCGCGGCCGCGGCAGGACATTGTTATTTTCGAACGGCATGAATAGAATAGATGGGCATTCCCTTAGAGGAAAAGAAGGTTTCATATTCCGTCATAATATTTTCTTTGGCCAAAGGACTGCTGTGTAAATCCTCGGTGGTAAAAATACGCTTCATACAAAAATCAAATTCTCCTAAGGAAAAGCGAAATAAAGGTTCATTGTCCGTTTTAAAATGAATTTCACCCTCAGGAGAAAGCAGGGTAAGATAGGTTTGCAGCCGCTGCCGATAGGTAAGACGGCGTTTATAGTGGCGGTGTTTATGCCAGGGATCGCAAAAATTAATATAAATGCGGTCAATTTCTCCCGGCTCAAAAATATCTGAAAGCAAGGCAGCGTCGTCAATGAGGAACAAAACGTTAGTAAGCCCGGCGGCCACCGCTTTCTCCATAGCTACCAGTCCTACAATTTCTTCCCGTTCCATAGCAATATAATTTATTTCCGGATGCTGAGAGGCCAGAGTAGTGACAAACTGTCCCTTTCCGCATCCGATCTCCAGATGAAGAGGCTGCTCAGGATGAGGAAACAAATCTCGGATCGTCCCTTTTTTTTCAGTTGGGTTGTTAAGCCTTACCTCTTCACAGGCCGCCATCCGCCGGTCTTGATGTTTACGTCGTCTGGGTCTCATCCCAATTTCCCTCCTGTCGTCCTTTTTCCAATACCGCCTGCGCCAGATGAAGGGCGTCCGGATAAGTTGTTAATTTTCCAGCCAGATGCCGCAAACTCGCCGCGCCGCGAAGCCCTTTCATATACCAGGCAGCATGTTTTCTTGCTTCCCGCATACCGCCGCTTTCTCCTTTATACTGGCAGATGAGCTTAAGATGCCGAAGCATCACCTCCATGCGCTTTTCCAAAGTGGGGGAAGCAAGGACAGTCCCATCGGTAAAATATCGATCCACTTGCTCGAACAGCCAAGGGGCTCCTAGGCACCCTCGGCCAATCATTACGAGATCACATTTAGTATAATTATACATATTAACAACTGATTGTATATCAACGCAGTCTCCATTTCCAATTACAGGAATAGAAACGGCCTGTTTGACCGCGGCAATAATGTCTAAGTCTACCGGCGGGGAATACATCTGCTGACGGGTACGGCCGTGAACAGTCAAAGCGGCAGCGCCGCTTTCCTGCATAATATGGGCAAACTCCACCGCGTTGCAATGCTCGTCGTCCCATCCTTTGCGAAATTTTACGGTTACCGGGATATTGACAGAAGACGCTACCGCTTCCGTGATTTCCCCCGCAAGCCGGGGATGTTTCATCAATGCGCTGCCCCCGCCGTTTCCCGCAATTTTTGGGGCGGGGCAGCCCATGTTAATATCAATAACATCGGGAGCGTATTCTAATGCGTTTTTCGCCGCCTGGGCCATAATATAAGGATCATCACCAAATATTTGCACGGCGATGGGATGCTCCTTTTCACCCACTGCTAAAAGCTCAAAGGATTTTTTGCTGTGATAGTGCATTCCTTTGGAGCTGGCCATCTCGCCTACCAGGTAAGACGCGCCGAATTCTTTGCAGATCTCCCGAAAAGCCCGGTCTGCTACCCCGGCCATGGGAGCTAGGGCAGCCGTCCGTTTTATCTCAATAGTTCCGATTTTCATACAAGGCCTCCTGCGGGCAGCTATTCATTGCCCAGCGACAAATATTTTAACAGAAAAGTAATTATATGGCAATCATTTATGGTATAATAAAAAACGAACTAACCCTCAGAAATGCTCGGCCGGTCCCGGACAGCGCGTGGGGATGCGGACCCGCAGGTTTCACTATTGCCAAGCAGTTTTGCCGCCCAGGAGCCGCTTTTACTGAGGTATGATAATTTTTAGACCGATTTACCAATAAAGGAGAATATAGATGAAACTTTTGGCCATCGATGGAAACAGCATCTTAAACCGAGCGTTTTATGGTATTAAACTTCTTACTACAAAAAATGGAGAGTTTACCAACGGCATTTACGGTTTTTTAAGCATCCTTTTGCGGATGCTGGAAGAAACTCAGCCGGACGCGGTTGCTTGTGCATTTGATATGCGGGGGCCAACCTTCCGACACAATATGTTTGATGGATATAAAGCCCAGCGCAAAGGGATGCCGGAAGAATTGGCCTCCCAGATGGACCCGTTAAAAGAACTGTTGACGGCGTTGGGATATAAGATAGTAGAACGGGAAGGGTATGAGGCGGACGATATCCTGGGGACTCTTGCAAAAACCTGTACTGATACGGGAAACCAATGTGTGATCGCCACGGGAGACCGGGATAGTTTACAGCTGATCAATGATAGGGTCACTGTGCGGCTGGCAACGACAAAAGCGGGACAGCCTCACTCTACCATCTATGGCGTGGAAGAGGTGAAAGAAAAATATGGCGTTGCTCCCCAGCAGCTGATCGATGTAAAGGCGCTGATGGGCGACGCCTCTGATAATATTCCCGGGGTGGCGGGGATCGGCGAAAAAACGGCCCTGACTTTGATTTCTTTGTATGGCGATTTGGATTATATCTACGATCATCTGCCGGAGTTGGATATTAAACCCGGGGTACGCAGTAAGCTGGAAGCAGGGAAAGAAATGGCATATACCAGCCGGGATCTTGCACGGATTTATTGTGAATCTCCGGTGGATACCAAGCTGGAAGATTATATCCCTAAACCGGTGGATCATACCAAAGCCGCCCGGCTGCTGGGACGGCTGGAAATGTTCAGTATGATGAACCGGTGGGGGATTGAGAAAGACGCGGGCGGCGGCGATGGGGCTGCGCCCCAGACGCCGCCGAAGTCGGCGCAGGTGCTTTATAACCCTGAAAATGGGGAAGCATTGGCTTTTAAAGAAAAAAGATTGGATTTGCTGGCCGACTTCGGCGGCCCCAGCGCGGTACGCGCTGTCGCCGCCGCCTTGTCTGACGAACAAATTCTCCTGATAGAAGGGGAAGAAAGAGCGACTGCCTTTTTGCGAAAGCTGCTTTCCTCTGAGGCAGAAATCCGGGTGTTTTCCAGCAAACCTATTTATAAATTTACGTATATAAATGATATAAATATACAAAATGTAATATTCGACTGCGAACTAGCCGCTTATCTGCTCAATCCGACCTCCTCCAGCTATGGGGTAAGCCAGCTAGCCGTTGGGTACGAGATTGAGATGAGAGCCATCGAAAATGAGCTGCCGGAGGAATGGAAGCCGTTCGCTCAAGAAGCGGCCGTACAAAGGGAGCTATATGATGTTTTGGAAAAACGGGTAAAAGAAAGCGGGGAGGACAAGCTTCTTTATCAAGTAGAGATGCCTTTGGCCAAGGTTCTTGCACAGATGGAGTGTGAAGGGTTTTCCCTTGACACACAAGCGTTAAAAGAATACGGCAGGGAGTTAGACGGGCGGCTGTTTGAACTGCAAAATGGAATATATGAGTACGCGGGGACGGAATTTAATATTAATTCCCCTAAACAGCTAGGCGAGGTGCTGTTTGGAGAACTGGGCCTTCCCGCAAAGAAAAAGACAAAAAGCGGATACTCCACCAATGCGGAAGTCTTGGAACATTTAAAGGGAAAACATCCTATTGTTGAATTAATCTTGGAATATCGGAAGCTGGCCAAATTAAAATCCACGTATGTAGATGGGCTGCTTAAAGAAGTAGATGCGGACGGGCGGGTGCGTTCTACCTTCCAGCAGACGGAAACCAGAACAGGAAGGATTAGCTCTACGGAACCTAATATGCAAAATATCCCTATCCGCACCAAGGAAGGAAGTAAGCTTCGGAAATTTTTTAAAGCCCGAGAAGGATGGAAGTTAATTGACGCTGACTATTCACAAATTGAACTGCGGGTGTTAGCTTCCATTGCTGATGACAAAAATATGATCGCCGCTTTTAAGCAAGGGGAAGATATCCATACCACCACGGCGGCTCAGGTATTTGGCCTTCCGGAACTGATGGTGACGCCGCTAATGCGTTCCCAGGCAAAGGCGGTTAATTTCGGAATAGTATATGGGATCGGCGCGTTTTCTTTATCCCAGGATATTGGAGTTTCCGTAGCGGAAGCCGACCGATATATTAAAGGGTATCTGGACACCTATTCCGGAGTCAAAAAATATATGGAGGAAACCATTAAGTTCGCCCGGGAAAATGGATATGTAAAGACTCTGTTTGGCCGGCGCAGATATCTGCCGGAACTGTCCGCATCCAATAAAAATACTCAGGCGTTTGGCGAGCGGGTAGCGATGAATACCCCTATCCAGGGGACAGCGGCGGACATTATTAAGATTGCTATGGTTCGGGTAGCTCAGCGGCTGGAAAAAGAAAAAATGAAGGCAAAGCTGATTTTGCAGGTCCATGACGAACTTTTGGTGGAGGCGCCAGAGGAAGAAATTCATATGGCAACCATTATCCTAAAAGAAGAAATGGAACATGCCGCCCAGCTGAAGGTCCCCTTGGAAGCGGATACCAATGTGGGCGGGAATTGGCTGGAGGCCAAATAGTTTCGGCGAAACGGCCCCGGCCGCCGCTGTTTCACAGCGGCCCGCGCCTGCGGCGCGGCGGAGCTTTGCTCCGGGCTGGGGCCGGAACTACCGGTGGCGGCAAGGGACAAGAAAGAAGGAATGGGTATTGCATATACGGGAAATGAGCAGGCGACATATTAAACAGGTAGCTCAGATAGAACAGGCGTGTTTTTCCCAGCCTTGGAGCGAAAAGTCTTTGGAAGCGGAATTGGACAACCCCAACGCTATTTTTCTGGTAGCGGAAGAGGACCATATTGTAGCTGGATATATGGGGATGCACACAGTATTAGATGAGGGTTATATTGCAAACATTGCCATTTCCCAGCAGTTTCGCCGTCGGGGGACAGCGACGCTGCTTACCAAACGGATGATGGAATATGCCAGGGAGAAACAGTTAAGCTTTCTTACTTTGGAAGTACGACAATCCAACGAGGCAGCCATCTCCCTTTACCGGAAGATGGGGTTTGACCAGGTTGGCCAGCGCCGCAATTTTTATGCCAAGCCTTGTGAGGACGCAATTTTAATGACATTGTATTTTAAGCCTCAAGGGCGGGAAGATAAACGGTAATATTCCATATACGGGGCATATTGAAGATGAAAAGATAACTTCCTTCCGGCGGCGCACGAGAAAACACATGAAAATTTTATGGACCTTTTGGACAGCGGGACCGGGTTTCCCTACTAAAACAGCTGAGGTGATAAAGACTTGAAGATATTAGCAATTGAAAGTTCCTGTGATGAAACTGCGGCGGCAGTGGTGGAAGATGGCCGGAAGGTATCTTCCTCGGTGGTAAATTCTCAAATAGCGGAACACAAGATTTATGGCGGGGTTGTACCGGAGATCGCCTCCCGCCGTCATATGGAGAACATTGTCCCGGTGACGCAAGAAGCCTTGTCCCAGGCAGGAATATCCCTGGAAGAGATTGACGCGGTGGGTGTTACCGCGGCGCCGGGATTGATCGGCGCTTTGCTGGTGGGGGTAAACTATGCCAAAGGAATCTGCATGGCTACAGGGAAACCGCTGATCCCGGTGCATCACATCCGGGGGCATGTAGCCGCCAATTATATTGCGTCCCCGGAATTGAAGCCTCCTTTTTTATGTTTGATTGTTTCCGGCGGCCACAGCCATATTGTGGAGGTGCTGGATTACACCCGGTATCGGATCGTGGGATATACCCATGACGATGCGGCGGGAGAGGCTTTTGATAAATCCGCCCGCGCTATGGGCTTCCCATATCCAGGGGGGATCTATATCGACCAGGCGGCTAAACGGGGCGACCCAGGAAAGTACAAGCTTCCTAAGCCACGGGTGGAGGGTTCTCCGTATGATTTTAGCTTTTCTGGGCTGAAAACAGCTGTGATTAACCTTTTGCATAACGCACAGCAAAAAGGGGAAGCTGTTGATAGGGACAGCTTAGCGGCGTCTTTCCAGCAAACTATTTGTGAAATACTTACAGACCATCTGGAAAAGGCGGCCAAGGAATTGGGATACTGTGTAATTACCGCCGCCGGAGGGGTGTCCGCCAATAGCGGGTTAAGATTTTGTTTAGAAAAAATGTGCAGGGAAAACGGATACTCCCTGCATATTCCGCCTCTTTCTCTGTGTGGAGACAACGCAGCGATGGTTGGAGCCCAGGCGTATTTTGAATTTTTGGCAGGAAATACGGCAGGATTTGATTTGAATGCTTCCCCTTCGAAAAATATAGAAACTGGCTTCTCCCTGGAAAGGCCTTTGTAAGAGGAAAATGAAAAACCCAAAAAATTTTTGTAAACTTATTGTTTTTTTGCAAGGTTAACCAAAAAATATTTCATAAATTGTTGATATTTTAACAAAGAGCCATCTTGCAATTTTGCATTCGATCATTTATAATGATATCTGTGGGAAAATTGAATTTGTTGGGGGAAATAATATACAAATTTGTAATTTTCCGGTCAAGGTCTAGTTGAGAGTAAAAATTATATAAGATGAGAGGAGTTAAACCACATGACAAAAAACAAGAATGTCCTGGAGTGGATTGAAGAAATGAAAGCTCTCGTCCAGCCCGACAAAGTTGTCTGGATTGACGGAAGTGAAGAACAGCTCAAAGAAATTCGGAATATTTCTTTGGCCTGCGGCGAAATGGAAGCCTTAAATGAAGAAAAACTTCCTGGCTGCCTGCTGCATAGAACTGCGATTAACGACGTTGCCCGTGTAGAAAATAAAACTTTTATCTGCAGCCGTAAAAAAGAAGACGCCGGCCCGACCAACAACTGGGAAGACCCGAAAGAAATGTACGCCAAGCTGCGCCGCCTGTTTGACGGGGTTATGAAGGGCAGAACCATGTACATTATCCCGTACTGCATGGGACCGATTGGCTCTCCTTTCTCCAAAGTGGGAATTGAAATCACCGATTCCACTTATGTTGTGCTCAACATGGACATTATGACAAGAGTGGGTACAGACGCTTTAAAACAGCTGGGCGATGTTTCCAACGACTTTGTGCGCGGACTTCATTCCAAAGCGGATATCGATGAGGACAATCGCTATATTGTTCATTTCCCGGAAGACAACGCTATCTGGTCTGTGAACTCCGGTTACGGCGGAAACGTGCTTCTCGGCAAAAAGTGCTTTGCTCTTAGAATTGCGTCTTACCAGGCGAAAAATGAAGGCTGGATGGCAGAACATATGCTTATCCTTGGCCTGGAAAATCCCCAGGGTGAAATTAAATATGTGTGCGCGGCCTTCCCCTCCGCCTGCGGAAAAACAAACCTGGCAATGCTGATCCCGCCGGAAGTTTTTGCGAAAAAAGGATATAAAGTTTGGACCGTAGGAGACGATATCGCATGGCTGAGACCCGGCCCGGACGGAAGACTTTGGGCGATCAACCCTGAGAATGGTTTCTTCGGCGTGGCTCCGGGAACCAATATAAAATCCAACCCCAACGCGCTGGCTTCCACACGTAAAAATACCATCTTCACCAACGTGGTTCACAATCTGGACGACAACACTGTTTGGTGGGAAGGCCTGGATAAAAATCCTCCGAAAAACGCGGTTAACTGGAAAGGTGAAAAATGGGACTGCACAGACGGCTCCAAAGGCGCTCATCCCAACAGCCGCTTCACTGCTCCGGCGATCAACTGCCCATGCATCAGCTCAGAGTTTAATAATCCTCAGGGCGTGCCTATCTCTGCAATCGTCTTTGGCGGCCGCCGTGCAAAGACCGCTCCCCTGGTTTATCAGGCGAGAAGCTGGGAACATGGCGTGTTTGTAGGCTCCACCATGGCTTCTGAAACCACTGCCGCCGCTGCCGGCGCCGTAGGCGTTGTACGCCGCGACCCGATGGCAATGCTTCCGTTCTGCGGCTACCATATGGGCGACTACTTCCAGCATTGGCTCGATATGGGCAAAAAGCTGGGCGACAAAGCGCCGAAAATCTTCAATGTTAACTGGTTCAGAACGGACGACGAAGGCCACTTCATCTGGCCGGGCTTTGGTGATAACCTGCGGATTCTTAACTGGATTATTGACCGCTGCGAAGGCAAAGCGGATGCAGTAGAGACTCCGATCGGTTATGAACCGAAACCGGAGGATATCAACCTGGAAGGTCTGGATATTTCAATGGATACTTTGAAAGGCCTGCTTAATGTTGATATCAGCCTGTGGAAAGAAGAAGTTGCCGGCATTAAAGAGTTCTACGGGAAGTTTGGCGACAGACTGCCAAACGAGCTCAAAGAGCAGCTGGCAAAACTGGAAGCAAACTTGGACAAATAACGCTATGAGGACGTTTAGAGATTATAGCACGGTCAGCTCCTGGCGGGGAATTGCAGCTGTGGTTTTTGTAGCCGCCGCTACTATGATCGCCGCAGTATTTGGAGTGATGGCAATGCTGATTATGAACAAAGATCCAAGATAAGCGTGAATGTCGGGCGGGGGTGTATTCTTACACCTCCGCCTTTTATTTATGATAAGGGAGGAACAGATGGATGGACAAACGGCAAAAGGTGTACGAGCGCTTAAAGGAGCTGGGAATTTCTTATGAGGTAACCGAGCATCCGGCGGTATATACCATCGAGGAAATGGAACAGCTGGGGATTGCTTTGAAAGGAGATGTGTGCAAGAATTTGTTTTTACGGGATTATAAAGGCCGCCGGCATTTTTTAGTGGTTCTGCTTAAGGATAAGACGGCGGATCTGAAACATCTGCGCCAAGAGCTGGACAGCACCCCGCTGAGTTTTGCTTCTCCCGAGCGGCTGGAAAAATATCTGGGCCTGCATAAAGGGGAGGTCACCCCGCTGGGGGTGATTAACGATACGCAGGCGCAGGTGGAAGTGGTATTTGACAAGGACTTGGTAAACCGGCCTCGACTGGGGGTGCATCCCAATGACAACACAGCCACTGTTTGGATTTCCTTTGAAGATTTGAAACGAGTGGTAGAAGAAAACGGAAATACGATCCGGTATGCGCAGATATAAAAAGCGTTTTTCCGCCAGCAGAGGGGAAAAACCTTTGATTTGCCGGGCGCGGATATAAAAAAATAACCTGGTGTACACCAGGTTATTTTTTATATTCACGGGCAATCTCATCGGCGATTTCTTGGGCCGGCCGATCGCCGCTTACCCACAGCCCGGCCGCCTTTTGGTACAGCGGGCGCCGAACAGCGAAAACCTCCTCCAGCTGGCGGGGGGTGCTGCGGCGCACTACCGGCCGGGAGCTGTCCTTAATGCGCTCATAGCAGACAGGGAAAGAAGCGTCGATAAACACTACCAGATCCTGGGGGGACAAAACGGCAAGATTACGGGAAAAGGTAAGCGCTCCGCCCCCTGTGGAAACAATACAGCGTATACGCCGGGAAAGTTCGGCAACCGCCTCATGTTCCAGCTGCCGGAAACGCTCCTCCCCCCATTGGGAGAAAATCTCCGGGATAGACATCTGCTGCTTCTGTTCAATCTGCTGGTCCAAGTCGATAAATTCCATAGACAGCTGTTTGGCGAGCAATTTGCCTATGGTAGTTTTTCCGCAGCCCATAAAACCGCAGAGGATAATATTTTTCACTGGCTCTTCTCCCTTTCACAAAGCTGACGGTTCATATCCTCAATCAGCTCGGTGATTTGCGCGGGCTCATATTGACTGCCGTTCCAAATTTCATGGGCAGCCACCGCCTGCCAAACCAGCATATCCATTCCGCCGATTACCCGGCATCCCCGGGCAAAGGCCTTGTTCATCAGCATGGTATGGCGCGGGTTATAGATACAGTCAAAAACCACGGGGATCCCTTGTAAAAACTCCTCCGAGACAGGCATATGGTCCTGATTGGGATACATGCCTACGGGAGTCGCGTTAATAAGCAGACCAAAGGGGCCTTTCAGAGTGGAAATATCCTGCACGGCAATCTGTGCGCCCAGTTTTTCCCGTATTTCCTGTTGCAGCTCCCGGGCGCCGGCAAGCCCGCTTTCCCGAACAGCTACCGATACGTTTCCTCCCTGACGTACAGATTCAATGGCGAACATCCGGCCCACGCCGCCGGCGCCCAGCACGCACACGTCGGTGGCCAGGGAGATCCTGTGGCTTTGCATAGTGCGCACGAAGCCGTCCACGTCGGTGTTATATCCCAAATAGCGCCCGCCGTCGTTTTTTACCACATTGACCGCGCCGTAAAGCTTGGCGCCGTCGCTCAGTTCATCCAGAAAAGGAAGAACCGTCTGCTTATAAGGGATCGTCACATTGAACCCATCCAGAGCTTTAAGCTGTGTTATCCGCTGGGAAAACTCCTCCGGCGGAAAGGAGATCACCGAGTATTCGGCGTCCAGGTTTGCTAAAGCAAACAGCCGGTTGTGAATCGGCGGGGACATGGTGTGGCCCAAAGGATAACCGGTAATAGCGTAATTCATATAGTATCCCTCGATATCAAAAAATTTACCGCTTTATTGTACCACAACCTGCCGTGCTTTTTCCAGTGTTTTCAGATTTTCCACATTCACCGCGGTCACTTGTTTAAATGTGCGCTTGATCAGCATAGTAAGCACTTTATTGGGTCCCAGTTCCACAAAGGTGTCCACTCCGTCGGCAATCATAGCGGAAATTTCCTCGTGGAAATGCACCGGCGATACGAGATGAAGTCCCAAGTACTGGGTCAGATCCTGGGGTTCCCACCGTTTTCCGGTAATGTTGGAATAAAAAGGAAGCGCCGCCTCCCCGGTAGGAATCTGGGACATGGCTTCTTTAAACTCCTGGGCCGCGCCGTCCATCATCTTGGTGTGAAAAGCGCTGGAGACCGCCAGCTTTACCGCTTTGGCGCCCTGCTGGGACAAAACGGCGGCGGCCTGGGCGCAGGCGGACTGTTCCCCGGAAATTACTGTCTGGGAAGGACTGTTGTAATTTACCGGCGTTACAAATCCCTGGGCCTGCCGGCAGGCCAGGGCAACGGAAGCCTCGTCGCTTCCCAGGATAGCGTACATAGCGCCGGCATTTTGTTCACTGGCTTTTTGCATGGCGGCGGCGCGGGCGCCGATAGCCCGAAACCCGTTTTCCAGGGAAAAGGCCCCGGCGGCGGTCAAAGCGGCAAATTCCCCAAGGGAATGTCCGGCGCAGGCGCAGGGGGATACAAACTGGGAAACAACGCGGTAGGCAGCCATGGACACGGCAAAGATCGCGGGCTGGGAAACCTTGGTCTGGGAGAGGACCGCCTCGTCTCCTTCAAAAGAAACCTTCGCCAGATCATACCCCAGGATATCCCCGGCGCACTGGTAGACCTCTTTTGCCTGTTTGAAATTTTCAAAAAGCTCCCGTCCCATCCCGGGATATTGGGACCCCTGACCGCTGAATAAAAACGCTGTTTTCATAAAAATAGACTCCTTCTATAAACAATAGTAATAATGGCTAAAAAAACCGACTAAATATAGTCAGTATAACATGAACAATTTATTAAAAATAGTTTATTTTACTAAAAAATGGTTGACAATATGAGCAGTTTAACAGTATTATAGAAAAAAGAAAATATAACACTTGTTACATTTTTCGAGTTTTATTATAACAACCCCGAGGTAAAATTGCAAGGGGAAATTTAAAGGGCAAAGGAGCCACACCAATGATCGGAATTAAAATCTGCGCCACCGGGCGGTATCTTCCGGGAGAGCCTATACACAACGAGGCGTTTACCTCCATCGTGGAAACCTCCGACGAATGGATCCGCACCCGCACAGGGATTTGCTACCGGCACATCGCCGACGGGGATACCACCTGGCATATGGGAGCTGCGGCCGCCAAGTCCGCGTTGCAGGACGGGGGGATCGATCCGGAGCGGATTGATCTGATTATCGCCAGCTCGCTTACTGGAGATTATGCTACCCCCTCTTTAAGCTGTCTCATCCAAAAAGAAATCGGCGCGCAAAACGCCATGTGTATTGATATCAACTGCGCATGTTCCGGCTTTGTGTACGCTTTGGATATGGCCAGGCGGTATCTTGCCTGCGGGGATGTGGACACTGTGCTGATTGTGGCTTCCGAGATGCTCTCCCGGATCACCGATTATACCGACCGTTCCACCTGCGTGCTGTTCGGCGACGGCGCTGGAGCGTGTATTGTAAAAGCGGCGGAGAAATTGTTCGCCTCCCACCTGGGAGCGGACGGGACAGGGTATGATCTGCTTTACAGCAAAAACGACCCTCCCGCTTCTCCGTTTACCAAAAAACCTTTGATAGAGGACGCCATCTCCAAAACGGACAGGAAACCCCACAGCTTGTTTATGGACGGCAGGGAAGTATATAAGTTTTCCATCAGCGCCATGCCCCAGGCGGTAAGAAAAGCTTGTGAAAAAGCGGGGATTACTCCGGAACAGCTGGATTATATTGTACCCCATCAAGCCAATGTGCGCATTGTGCAGACCGCCATGAAAGCTTTAAAGCTTCCGATGGAAAAAGCCGTGTTATATATTGATAAATATGGAAATACCTCCAGCGCCAGCATCCCCATTGCGCTGGATGCGCTGTGCCGTTCCAAACAGGTAAAGGCGGGAGAAAAACTGTGCGTAGTAGGATTTGGCGCGGGGCTGACTTATGGCGCCGCGGTAATAGAATGTTAGACAGGAGGATCTCACAATGATAAAGACACAAATCACACAACTCTTAGGAATACAGCACCCCATTATTCAGGGAGGGATGGCCTGGGTAGCCGACGCGAAACTGGCAGCGGCGGTTTCCAATGCCGGCGGCCTGGGATTGATCGGCGCGGCCAACGCCCCGGCGGATGTGGTGGAAAAGATGATTTTGCAGGCGAAAAGTCTGACAGATAAGCCTTTTGGTGTGAATATTATGCTGATGAGCCCCTATGCCCAGCAGGTAGCGGAGCTTTGCGCGCGGGAAAAGGTAAAGGTTGTAACCACCGGCGCGGGCAATCCGGGCAAGTATATGGAAATGTGGAAAAATCAAGGAATTAAGGTGATTCCGGTGGTTCCCTCCGTAGCTTTAGCGAAACGGATGGAACGGGCGGGAGCCGACGCGGTCGTGGCGGAAGGCACGGAAAGCGGCGGACATATCGGAGAGGCCACCACCATGTGCCTGGTCCCCCAGGTGGTGGACGCGGTTTCCATCCCGGTGATCGCCGCAGGCGGCATTGCCGACGAACGGGGGATGACGGCGGCGTTTGCCTTAGGCGCTCAGGCGGTTCAGATGGGGACCATTTTTGTGTGCGCCGAGGAAAGCCCGGCCCACCTGAACTTTAAACAAATGATTGTGAACGCCAAGGACACGGATGTAACGGTTACCGGCCGGGCAGGCGGCGCGCCCATTCGTTCCTTAAAAACAAAATTCACAAAAAGGCTGCTTGCTATGGAAAAGGAAGGAGCCAGTTTTGAGGAGTTTGAAAAGGCGGCGGTGGGCTCCCTTCGCCGCGGAGTGCAGGAAGGGGATATGGAAACCGGCACCTTTATGGCCGGACAGATTTCCGGATTGATAAAAGAGATTGCTCCGGCCAAAGAAATCGTAGAGCGGCTGGTAAAAAATACCGAGGACCTGCTTGCTCACCTCATGGAAAAAAGGGGGATTACCATTGAATAAGACAGCGCTGATTACGGGTTCCAAACAAGGAATTGGAAAAGCGATCGCCCTGGCTTTTGCCAAAGCGGGTTATGATGTGGCGGTTAACTGCCGCAACGAGGACGGTGTGCCTGCAGCGATGGAAGTGGTAAAACAGTGCCGTAAAACCGGAGTGGACGCGGATTGTTTTGCGGCGGATGTTTCTGACTTTGCCCAATGCGGCGACCTGGTAAAGAAGGTGGCTTCCCGGTTCGGCAGTGTGGATGTACTGGTCAACAACGCGGGGATTACCAAAGACGGGCTGATCGCCAGGATGAGCGAAGAGCAGTATGACAGCGTCATTGCCGCCAATCAGAAAAGTGTGTTTAATATGACCCGGCATATATCTGGAATAATGATTAAACAAAAAGGCGGCAGGATCATCAACATTACTTCGGTTTCCGGACTATATGGCAATGCCGGACAGTTTAACTATTCCGCCTCCAAAGCGGCGATCATAGGGATGACCTATACGGCGGCAAAGGAGCTGGGGGGCCGGGGCATTACCGTAAACGCGATTGCTCCGGGATTTATAGAAACGGATATGACAGGCAAGCTTTCGGAGAAAATAAAAGAAAGCATTGTGGCTTCCACCTCCCTAAAACGTATGGGACAGCCCCAGGAAGTAGCGGATCTGGCGGTATTTTTAGCGAGCGAAGCAGCCGGATATATTACAGGCCAGGTGATCTGTGTAGACGGCGGATTAATGATGTAAATAAAGGAGCGACGTCCCTTATGAAACGTGTAGTAATTACTTCCACCGGCGTAGTAACTCCCGTCGGTTTAAATACGCAGGAGTACTGGGAAAGCTTAATTTGCGGAAAAAATAATTTCGCGCCTATCTCAGCTTTTGACACGACTGATTTTGATGTTAAATATGCGGCGGAAATCAAAGAGTGGGATCCGGCTGCTATGGGAATTTCCAAGAAGGAAGCGCGCCGGATGGATCGGTATACCCAGTTTGCCATGGCTGCCGCAAAAATGGCCGTCCAAGAGGCGGGAGATCTTTCCGGGACAGATCCTTTCCGGATCGGCGTTATTGTGGGCAGCGGGATCGGCGGCTTTATTTCCATGGTAAACGAACATGAAAAATTTTTGGAAAAAGGACCCGACCGGGTATCGGTGTTTTTAATCCCTATGATGATCCCCAATATGGCGGCGGGGCAGATTGCTATTGAATATGGATTTAAAGGGGATAACTTCAGTACGGTAACCGCCTGCTCCTCCGGGGCCCACGCCATTGGCGAAGCATTCCATAAGATTAAATATGGATACTTAGATATGTGTCTAGCGGGAGGGGCGGAAGCGGCCATCTGTGAATTTGCTATGGCTGGGTTTAATAATATGGGGGCGCTGACCAAGGGCGCCGACCCGGCCAGATTGTCGATCCCTTTTGATAAGCAAAGAAGCGGCTTTGTTATGTCCGAAGGGGCGGGACTTGTGATGCTGGAGGAATATGAACACGCGAAGACCAGAGGAGCGAACATACTGGGAGAAATTGTAGGCTATGGTTCCACTGCCGACGCATACCATATTACCAGTCCATCGCCAGATGGAGAGGGCGCGGCCCGAGCGATGGTAAACGCTGTTGCGGATGCGGGAATCCAGCTCCAGGAGGTGGATTATATCAATGCCCATGGAACCTCTACCCCGCTAAACGATCATTATGAAACGGTGGCGATTAAAAGAGCCTTCGGGGAGCACGCATATAAACTGGCGGTGAGTTCTACCAAGTCAGTTACCGGTCATATGCTTGGCGCGGCAGGCGGTATTGAAGCGGTTGCTTCTGTCAAAGCTTTACAGGAGGGGATACTTCCTCCTACCGCCGGCTATCAGGAGGCGGATGAAAACTGTGATCTGGATTATGTGACCGAGGGAGCCAGGAAAGCGGATATCAAATACGCTCTTTCCAATTCCTTGGGCTTTGGGGGGCACAATGCCACATTATTATTTAAAAGATATGAGGGATAAGATATGAGCGAATTTACGGTAAGCGAAATTAAGGAGCTTATCAAAGCGGTGCAGGAAAGTAAAATCGCCGGACTTGTGTATGAAACGCAAGAATTTAAATTAAAAATTGACGGAAAAAAAGAAAAGATCCTGCAGAGTGCAGCTTCCGCACCCATGCAGCAGGCGCCGGTGGTAGTAGCCGCTACTGCCGCTTCCCAGGGGGACGGCGGCGCAGAGGTATCTGTTTCCAGTTCTGCGCAGGATGCTTCCAAGCTGATTACCTCTCCCATTGTAGGCACCTATTATAACTCCCCGGCACCGGATCAGGAGCCGTTTGTGGAGGTGGGCCAGCATGTGGGAAAAGGGGATGTTGTATTCATTATTGAATCCATGAAGGTTATGAACGAAGTACCCAGTGAATTTTCCGGAACAGTAGCGGAAATTTTAGTGCAAAACGGCCAGGCGGTAGAATTTGGGCAGCCAATATTACGGCTGGAATAGGAGAAGACGATGGCGTTATTAAATAAACAGCAGATTATGGAAATTATTCCTCACCGGGACCCATTTTTACTTATTGATGAAGTGTTGGAGTTGGAGCCGGGCAAACGGGTAGTGGCAAAAAAATATATTAAACCGGATGAATACTGGTTTAAAGGGCATTTTCCAAGTTATCCCGTGACGCCGGGAGTGCTGGTTGTGGAAATGCTGGCGCAGGCCGGCGCAGTGTGCGCTTTGTCGCTGCCGGAAAACAAAGGAAAGATCGCTTTCTTTACCGGGATCGACAAAACAAGAATTCGCCGCAACGTCCTGCCTGGAGAAACCCTGACCCTGGAGGTGGAGATCATGAAAACCAAAGGACCTATCGGTATCGGGAAAGCGGTGGCTACGGTGGACGGAAAAAAAGCCGTTACCGGAGAGATCTCCTTCGCTTTAGGAAAGTAAGAGATCATCGGGCCGCCCGCGGGCGCGCATGCGCCCACGGGCCCGGACAAAGTCCGGGCGCCGTCTTGGAGCGAAGCTCCAAGGCGGGCGGCCTAGTACAGAGTGACAGAGGTTAGAGTATGTTTAATAAAGTACTGATTGCCAACCGGGGGGAGATTGCGGTACGTATTATCCGAGCCTGCCGGGAATTGGGGATACGCACGGTAGCGGTATGCTCCACAGCGGACAAAGCCGCCCTGCACGCTCAGATTGCAGACGAGTGCGTATGTATTGGTCCGGCCGCGTCCAGGGACAGCTATTTGAATATGCCTGCAATTTTGGCCGCCTGTGAGCAGACCGGAGCGGACGCAATTCATCCGGGATTTGGATTTTTATCGGAAAACGCTCATTTTGCCCGTCTGTGCGGCGTGTGCGGAATAAAGTTTATCGGGCCCTCCCCAGCGGCCATTGAGCTTTTGGGGGACAAAGCCAGAGCGAAGTCCACGATGAAAGCGGCTGGGGTACCGGTGGTTCCTGGTTCCGAAGGAACCGTGGATACGCCGGCTCAGGCCAGACAGCTGGCCCAGGAGATCGGCTGCCCGGTGATGGTGAAAGCCAGTGCCGGCGGAGGCGGACGGGGAATACGCATTGCTTACACCTTAGACCAGGTGGAAGGGGCGTTTACCGCGGCCCGTCAGGAAGCGCTGGCTTGTTTTGGCAGCGGCGATATTTATATGGAAAAGTTCCTGGTAAATCCCCGGCATATAGAAATTCAGATTCTGGGGGATCAACAGGGAAATGCTATCCATCTGGGGGAACGGGACTGTTCAGTACAGCGCCGCAATCAGAAAATGATTGAGGAATGTCCGTCTCCGGCCCCAATGATGACCCGGGAACTCCGGGAAAAAATGGGCCAGGCGGCGATTAAAGCGGTGAAGGCCGCCGGCTATTATAATGCGGGGACCATAGAGTTTCTTTTGGATGAACAGGGCGAGTTTTATTTTATGGAAATGAACACCCGAATCCAGGTGGAACATCCGATCACTGAGCTGGTGACGGGAGTAGATATTGTCAAACAGCAGCTTTACATCGCCGCGGGGGAAGAGCTGAAGCTGAAACAGGAAGAAATTCATATGAACGGCCACGCTATTGAATGCCGTATCAACGCGGAAAATCCGGCATTGGGATTTCGTCCATGTCCGGGGAAAATTACCTCCCTTTATATGCCCGGAGGCCCGGGTGTGCGCATTGACAGCGCTGTGTACGGCGGATATACGATTCCGCCTTATTACGACTCTATGATCGCGAAACTGATCGTATACGCCCCTACCCGCCGGGAGGCCATTATGAAGATGCGCTGGGCCTTGGCGGAATTTATTGTGGACGGGGTGGACACCAATATCGATTTTCAGATCTCCCTTCTTCACGCCCCGCAGTTTGAACAGGGGGAGTATGACATTGGTTTTTTAGACCGGTTTAACCGGGAATAGATGGTATGAGTGCTGCTGGCAGGAGGTGTTGACATGTTAGAGGACTTATTTTCCAAAGTAAAAGCCAGGGTAACCTTTGAAACCCAGGCGGATAAAAAGAATACGATGAACATTCCGGAAAATTTAATGTTTAAATGTCCCAGGTGTTCCCATGTGGAATTTATGGACAGTTTTGTAATGAACAATAAAGTGTGCTCCGGCTGCGGCTATCATTCCCGGCTTACAGCTCAAGAACGCCTGGAGCTGACAGCGGATAACTTTACCTTCCGGGAATATGACCCTGGGATGAAAAGCGTAAACCCAATAGGGTTTGACGGTTATACGGAAAAGGCCCACCGCCTGCGCCGGAAAACCGGTCTGCGGGACGCGGTTGTCACCGGGGAATGCACTATTATGGGAAACCCCTGCGCATTGGGAGTGATGGATACCCGGTTCATGATGGCGTCTATGGGGTCTGTGGTAGGAGAAAAAATTACCCGGATGTTTGAACGGGCAACGGAAAAAAACTTGCCGGTAGTGCTGTTTGCCGCGTCCGGCGGAGCCCGGATGCAGGAGGGGATTGTTTCCTTGATGCAGATGGCGAAAACCAGCGGAGCTGTGGGCCGTCACAGTCAAAAGGGGCTTTTGTATATTACTGTGCTTACCGACCCGACAACCGGCGGGGTCACCGCCAGTTTTGCGTCGTTGGGGGATATTATTATCGCCGAACCGAAAGTGCTTGTTGGATTTGCTGGACGGCGGGTGATCGAAGGGACCATTCGTCAGCGGCTTCCAGATAATTTTCAGTCGGCGGAATTTTTGCTGGAACATGGATTTGTAGATATGATCGTAGAGCGGGGACAGCTTCGCAAAACCATCGGCGCCCTGCTTAGTTTGCATGATAAGGGGGAAGAAGTATGATCAGCGCTTGGGACAGACTGCAGATTGTGCGGATAAAACAGCGCCCGACTATTCGAGAGTATATCCCTCTGATTTTCGACAATTTTATAGAGATGCACGGTGATAGACTGTACGGAGACGACAGGGCTATATTAGGGGGGATCGCTACCCTGGAAGGAACCCCCGTAACGGTTATCGCGCAGGTAAAAGGGCGGGACTTGAAAGAAAACCAGGAAAGCAACTTTGCCATGCCTCATCCGGAAGGCTACCGCAAAGCGCTGCGGCTGGCCCGCCAGGCGGAAAAATTTCACCGTCCGGTGGTGTGCTTTATTGATACTCCCGGGGCGTTCTGCGGCGTGGGAGCCGAGGAGCGGGGGCAGGGGGAAGCGATTGCCCGAAATTTGATGGAATTTATGCAGCTGCGCACCCCCGTCGCTTCGATTGTACTGGGGGAAGGGGGAAGCGGCGGCGCATTGGCGCTGGGCGTATGCGACCAGCTTGCGATGATGGAAAACGCCGTATATTCGGTAATCTCTCCCCGGGGCTTTGCCAGCATTCTTTGGAAGGATGCTGGGCGGGAGCGGGAAGCCGCGGATAGGATGCGCATTACCGCGCAGGATTTGGTGGAGCTGGGAGTGGCGGAAGCGGTGATCCGAGAGCCTTCCGGCGGGGCTCACAACGACCCGGCGGCGGCAGCCAGGGAGATAAAAAAATATATTTTATTAACCTTTGAAAAATTAATGCAAATACCTATTGATAAATTAGTGGAAAACAGGTATTATAAATTTCGGAAGATTGGGGAATTCATGGAATAAACGAATACGAAACCCTAAATCAAGAAATGAAGTATTTATTATAAAAGGAGGAAATAACCAATGGTATTCGAGAAGGTAAGAGAGATCCTGGTTGATCAGCTGGATGTAGAGGAAGAAGCGGTTACCCTGGAGGCGAATATTGCCAACGACCTTGGCGCGGATTCTCTTGACATTGTGGATCTGGTAATGAGCTTGGAAGAAGAGTTTGATACTGAAATCCCGGACGAAGAGATTGAAAACATTAAAACCGTCGGGGACATTGTAAAATTCATTGAAGATAACGCTCAGTAAGAGGAAAAGGAAAGTCCCCGGCTCTGCCGGGGCTTTTTTTGTTTTTTCTTCCCGCTTGGCCAAAGTTTTCCCATGAGGGGTGTACCCGGCCGAATTTTAAGCGGCGAGGTTCATAGATTTTTGAAGAGAGAGAAAGAAAACACACCCTATCCCAGGGAGGAACTTTGTCTTTTCCCTTGCAATTTGCTGGAAAATTCGCTATGATAGCAGATAGAACTCTAATTTGGCTTAAAAGGAGCAAACACAAAATGGCAGATCAGAAAAAAATGGTGGAAGCGATTACCTCCATGGACGAGGATTTCGCAAAATGGTACACCGACATCGTGAAAAAAGCCGACCTGGCCGACTACTCTTCTGTACGAGGCTGCATGGTCATCCGTCCCTATGGCTACGCCATCTGGGAAAATATTCAGCATATTATGGATGGGATGTTTAAAGACACCGGCCATGAAAATGTATATATGCCCATGTTTATCCCTGAAAGCCTTCTTCAGAAGGAAAAAGATCACGTGGAAGGATTTGCGCCGGAAGTGGCCTGGGTCACCCATGGGGGGGAGGAAAAGCTCACAGAGCGCATGTGTGTGCGCCCCACCTCGGAAACTCTTTTCTGCGAGCATTACGCTCATGTGATCAACTCCTACCGGGATCTGCCAAAACTCTATAATCAATGGTGTTCAGTGGTCCGGTGGGAAAAAACCACCCGCCCTTTCCTGCGCACCTGTGAATTTTTATGGCAGGAAGGGCATACCATGCATGAAACCGCCCAGGAAGCTATCGATGAAACCGAGCGGATGCTGAATGTTTACGCCCAGTTCTGCGAGCAAACGCTGGCAATCCCAGTGGTCAAAGGACAAAAAACCAAAAAAGAACAGTTTGCCGGCGCTCAGGCCACCTACACCATCGAGGCGATGATGCACGACGGCAAAGCGCTTCAGTCGGGAACCTCCCACTATTTTGGAGACGGATTTTCCAAGGCGTTTGATATCACCTTCCAGGGACGGGACAATAAACCCCAGTATCCCCATCAGACCTCCTGGGGAACGTCTACCCGTCTGATCGGCGCGATCATCATGACCCACGGCGACGACAACGGTTTGGTGCTGCCTCCGGCCATTGCCCCCATCCAGGTCATCGTGGTGCCCATAGCCCAGCACAAAGAAGGGGTGCTGGAAAAGGCCGGGGAGATTACAAAACAGCTTAAAACCTTCTGCCGGGCGAAGATGGATGACAGCGACAATTCCGCCGGCTGGAAGTTTGCCGAATATGAGATGAAAGGCGTACCCCTGCGCCTGGAGATCGGTCCCCGGGACATGGAAGCGGGCCAGTGTGTGCTGGTGCGCCGGGATAACCGGGAAAAAATTGTGGTTAAGCTGGATGAATTGGAAACGAAGGTGCCTGAACTTCTCAAAGCGGTTCACGACGGTCTGTATGAGAAGGCGCTGAAAAACAGGGAAAACCGTACCTGGACCGCCAAAAATATGGAAGAGGCCAAAAAGATTGCCGAAAACAACAATGGGTTTATTAAATCCATGTGGTGCGGGGATCTGGAATGTGAATTGCGCATGAAAGAAGAACTGGGGCTTTCCTCCCGGTGTATGCCCATGGAGCAGGAGCATCTTGGGGATACCTGCGTCTGCTGCGGCAAGCCCGCCAGCAAGAGCATTATTTGGGGAAAAGCGTATTAAAAAACAGCGAAGCCCGGGCGGAAAAATTTTCGCCTGGGCTGCTCTATTATATATAGTATATTTTATGGCGGCCGCCGCTATATATGGTAGGAAAAAGGAGCAAGGATTTGGGGAATAATGGAAGGGATTTTGGGAAAACTGAATTTTGTAAAAATCCACGAAATTTATAAAAAAAATACTTGCAATCTGCCGATGAGTATGGTATTATAATCAAGCGTGACTGCACAAGATATGCGATGAAGCGGGAGGTGGCCGTCTTTTAAGACGGGGAATTTCCGCCGAGTATGTCCGATTTTAAACCGGGCGACTTTAATACTGACAACAAGACCTGCGCCTTTGGCGTGTGGTATCGGGCGCGTTGTGCGTCTGGGCGGTATGAAGTCCGGCTAAACTTAAAAAAGTTTACCGGATTTTTTGTATGCTCAACTGCGAAACACCCGGAAGGGTGTGCAGGAAATCAGTAGGTAAAGCGTCTCATGAAAATTTAAGGAGGCGATGTTCAAGTGGCAGTCAAAGAAAAAATTCGTATTAGGCTCAAAAGTTACGATCACCAGCTGGTGGATGCGTCCGCGGAAAAGATCGTAGAAACCGCAAAGCGCACTGGCGCCCGTGTTTCCGGTCCGATCCCCCTTCCTACAGAGAAGGAAATCGTAACCATCTTGCGCGCTGTTCATAAGTATAAGGACAGCCGTGAGCAGTTCGAGATGAGAACTCATAAGAGACTCATCGATATCCTGCGTCCTTCTAACAAAACGGTAGAAGCTCTTACAGGATTGGAACTTCCTGCCGGCGTAGAGATCGAAATTAAGCTCTAATTTTACAGCAGGAACCCCGGCGGCTAAATATTTATAGCCGTCAGGTCATGTTGGCCAAAAGCCAACCAATAACCTAAGGAGGTAAAAAAGTATGCAAAAATGCATCGTAGGCAAAAAGATTGGGATGACCCAGCTTTTTGACCCAAACGGCAAAGTGATCCCCGTAACAGTCGTTGAGGCGGGCCCTTGTGTTGTCGTTCAGAAGAAGACAATCGAAAACGACGGCTATGAAGCTGTGCAGATCGGTTTCGGCGACATCTCGGACAAGGCTGTCAACAAACCCCTCAAAGGCCATTTTGCGAAGGCTGACGTTGCCAACAAGAGAACCTTAAAAGAATTTAGACTGGATGATTGTTCCGCCCTGAATGTAGGCGATATCATCAAGGCCGACGCGTTCCAGGCAGGCGACGCTGTTGATGTTGCCGGCGTTTCCAAGGGAAAAGGCTATGCAGGCGTAGTAAAACGTCATGGCTTTGCGCGGCTGAAAGAAACCCATGGTACCGGCCCTGTATCCAGACATGCAGGCTCCAACGGCCCTGGGTCCGACCCGTCCAGAGTAATGAAGGGCAAAGGACTTCCTGGCCATATGGGCGTGGAAAATGTAACCGTTCAGAACCTGGAAGTGGTTAAAATTGACGCTGAGAATAATCTGATCGCTATTAAAGGTGCGATACCCGGCCCTAAAGGCGGCGTGGTATTTATCACCGATAGCGTTAAGGCGTAAGGGAAGGAGGATATACAATGCCAAAGGTTAATGTCTATGATATGGCGGGCAAAGTCGTTTCGGAGATGGAACTTTCCGATTCCGTTTTCGGTATTGAACCCAACCCAGCGGTAGTACATGCAGTTGTTGTGAACTATCTTGCCAACCAGCGCCAGGGAACCCAATCCACCAAAACCCGTACGGAAGTTTCCGGCGGCGGAAGAAAACCCTGGAGACAAAAAGGCACCGGACACGCAAGACAAGGTTCTATCCGCGCTCCTCAGTGGAGACACGGCGGAATCGCTCTGGGTCCCAAGCCAAGAGATTACAGCTATTCTCTCAACAAGAAGGTAAAACGTCTGGCGATCAAATCGGTGTTCTCCGATAAAGTTGCCGGGGGCAATCTGATTGTTGTGGACAACATTTCCGTAGACGCTTATAAGACCAAGACCATCGTGAATATGCTTTCCGCGCTGGGCGCAGACAAAAAAGCGCTGATCCTTATGCCGGAAAAAAATCCGATGCTCATTAAAAGCGCCGCGAACATTCCGGGAGTAAAAACTGCTCTCGTGAATACGATCAACGTATACGACATCGTAAACTGCGATAAATTTATCGTAGCCAAAGATGCCGTAGCCAAACTCGAGGAGGTGTACGCATAATGAAGGCACCACAAGATATTATCCTTCGCCCGGTGATCACCGAAGCCAGCATGGCCGCAGTTCAGATGAAAAAGTACACCTTTAAGGTGGCAAAAACTGCCAACAAGCTGGAGATTGGCAAAGCGGTGGAACAGCTGTTCCCCGGCACCAAGGTAGCGAAAGTAAACACCATGAACTGCCGCGGCAGATATAAAAGAATGGGAATGCACGGCGGATACACACCGTCCTATAAAAAAGCGATTGTTACCTTGACCGAAGACTCTAAAACAATCGAGTTCTTCGATTCTATGATGTAAGGCGTAAAGCCAGCCTATGGGGTGCTCATAATTCCGTTTTTATGCCGCTGGGGAAGCGGCAGGGCAAAAATTTTTGCTTAAACGGCGTTTATACGCCCGCTTTCGCGGCAAAGCCGCCCAAACAAACGGCCCTTTGGTTTTTTTACATCGTCCAAAGGGAAAGAAAGCGCGTATAGCCCCGATAACACATTATGAGGAGAGTGAAACCGAAATGGCGATTAAGACCTATAAACCGACAACCCCGTCCCGTCGTGAGATGACCTCTATCGACTACAGCGGCTTGTCGAAGGTTGCGCCGGAGAAAAGTCTTCTGGAACCTATGAAGAAAACTTCCGGACGCAATAATACAGGCAGAATTACGGTTCGCCACCGGGGAGGCGGCAACCGTAGAAAATACCGGGTAATTGATTTTAAGAGAGACAAGATTGGCACCGCCAATGTGCTCACCCTGGAATACGACCCTAACCGTACCGCGCACATTGCTTTGGTTCAGTATGAGGACGGCGAAAAACGCTACATCATCGCCCCCAACGGGCTGAAGGTGGGCGACACCGTAACCACCGGACCCAGCGCGGACATCAAACCGGGCAACGCCCTTCCGATGGCCAACATCCCGGTAGGTACCTTTATTCACAACATTGAGCTTTATCCGGGCAAAGGCGCGCAGCTGGCGCGTTCCGCTGGTATCCAGGCTCAGTTGATGGCAAAAGAAGGCGCCTATGCGCTGGTAAGACTTCCTTCCGGCGAATTGAGAAACATCCCTGCCAACTGCATGGCCACTATCGGTCAGGTAGGCAACATTGATAATGAAAACATCTCCCTTGGCAAGGCAGGCCGCCGCCGTCATATGGGCTGGCGTCCAACCGTCCGCGGTTCGGTAATGAACCCCTGCGATCACCCCCATGGTGGTGGTGAGGGCAAATCCCCGATCGGACGTCCGGGTCCTGTTACTCCTTGGGGCAAACCGGCCCTGGGCTATAAGACTCGTGAGAAACATCACCGCTCCGACAAGTTCATTGTCAAGCGTCGCAACGCGAAATAAGGCGGGCTGAAAGGAGGCAACTGAATTATGGGTAGAAGCGTAAAAAAAGGACCTTACGTGCAGTCCGCGCTGCTTAAAAGGGTTCAGCAGATGAATGAAAGCGGCGACAAAAAGGTCGTATTAAAGACCTGGAGCCGCGCGTCTACAATATTCCCGGATTTTGTTGGACACACATTTGCGGTACATGACGGCCGCAAACATGTGCCGGTATATGTGACGGAAGATATGGTAGGACATAAACTGGGCGAGTTCGCTCCCACCAGAACCTACCGTGGTCACGCCGGTGCGAAAAAATCCTAATAAGGTGGCCGAAAGGAGGAAATCACCATGGAAGCAAAAGCTTCATTAAGACACGCTCGGATCTCGCCGCGCAAAGTGCAGATCGTGCTTGATCTTATCAGAAATAAGCCTGCGAATGAGGCTATGGCAATTTTAAAGCACACTCCAAAGGCCGCTTGCGAGCCGCTGGAAAAACTGCTCAAGTCGGCGATGGCAAACGCGGAGAACAACTTTAACATGGATAAAAACAATCTCTATGTTTCGGAATGTTACGCAACCCCTGGTCCGACGATGAAACGTATCAGACCGAGAGCGCAGGGCAGAGCCTTCAGAATTATGAAGAGAACTTCTCATGTGTTCATTACCGTTAAGGAAAAGGAATAAGCTGAAAGAGGAGGTAAACTATGGGCCAAAAAGTGAATCCGCACGGGCTCCGTGTCGGTGTAATCAAGGATTGGGATTCCCGCTGGTTTGCTAAGGACAAAGCTTTCGGCGATATCCTTGTCGAGGATTATAAGCTGCGCAAGTTCTTAAAGAAAACCTTGTTCGACGCGGGCGTTCCCAAGATTGAAATTGAAAGGGACGCGACCAAAGTTCGAATCCACATCCACTGCGCCCGCCCCGGTATTGTAATCGGCAAAGGCGGAGCAGAAATCGAAAAAATCCGCAAACAGTGCGATGATATGATCAATAAGGGCAAGGACAACAAAGTCAACGTGTTCATCAATGTTGTCGAGGTAAAACAGCCCGATAAAAACGCTCAGCTGGTAGCGGAGAGCATCGCCGCTCAGCTGGTGAACCGTGTATCTTTCCGCCGCGCTATGAAACAGGCCATTGGCCGCGCTATGAAATTTGGCGCCAAGGGCATTAAAGTAATGGTTGCCGGACGGTTGGGCGGCGCGGAAATCGCCAGAAGCGAGCATTATCACGAAGGCACAATCCCCCTGCAGACCATCCGGGCCGACATTGATTACGGCTTTGCGGAGGCTGACACCACTTACGGCAAGATCGGCGTAAAAGTGTGGATCTATGCCGGAGAAGTACTTGGGGAAAGAAAACCCCAGAGGGAAGGAGGCAATAAATAATGCTTCTGCCTAAAAGAGTAAAGTACCGCAGAGTACACAGAGGACGCATGAAGGGCAAAGCCACCAGAGGAAACAAGGTAACCTACGGCGATTACGGCCTGCAGGCCCTGGAGCCGGCTTGGATTACCTCCAATCAGATTGAGGCCGCCCGTATTGCGATGACCCGTTATATCAAACGTGGTGGTCAGGTATGGATCAAAATCTTCCCTGACAAACCGATTACCCAAAAACCTGCTGAAACCCGAATGGGTTCCGGTAAAGGCAGCCCGGAATACTGGGTAGCTGTTGTAAAACCCGGCAGAGTTATGTTTGAAATCGGCGGCGTAACCGAAGATCTGGCCAGAGAAGCGATGCGTCTTGCGATGCACAAACTGCCGATCAAATGTAAATTTGTCAGCAAAGAAACTGAGGAAAAGGGGAGTGAAGAGTAATGAAGGCAAACGAGATTAGAGAATTGTCTCCAGCGGAACTGGATCAGAAACTGTCTGACCTCAAAGCCGAGCTTTTCAACCTTCGTTTCCAGCACGCCATCAATCAGCTCGATAACCCGATGAGACTTAATGTGGTGAAAAAAGACATCGCCCGCGTTAAAACCATCATCCGGGAAAACGAACTGAAGAACGTGCAGTAAGCGGAAGGGAGGACAAAGGTAAATGAGCGAAAGAAATCTCAGAAAAACCCGTGTCGGAATGGTTGTCAGCGACAAGATGGATAAAACCGTTGTGGTAGCTATTCAGGATAACGTAAAACACCCCCTTTACAAAAAAATCATTAAGCGCACCTCGAAGTTCAAAGCCCACGATGAGAAGAACGAATGCGGCATTGGCGACAAGGTGGAAATTATGGAGACCCGTCCGTTGTCCAAAGACAAACGGTGGAGAGTGGTCAATATCATTTCCAAAGCGAAATAATTTAAGGTTAGTAAGGCCGAAAGGAGGAACGCTCTGTGATACAGATGCAAACCCGTCTGAAAGTAGCTGACAACACCGGCGCAAAAGAACTGATGTGCATCAGAGTGTTGGGTGGCTCCCGCAGAAGATACGCCAATATCGGCGATGTGGTAGTAGCTTCCGTTAAAAAAGCGGCGCCTGGCAGTCAGGTAAAAAAAGGCGACGTTGTAAAAGCAGTGATCGTTCGTTCCGCAAAAGGGGTTCGCCGCGATGACGGTACCTATATCCGTTTTGACGAGAACGCAGCGGTTATCATAAAAGAAGACAAAAACCCAAGGGGCACACGTATTTTTGGCCCAGTGGCGAGGGAACTCCGTGAAAAGGAGTACCTCAAGATATTAAGCCTCGCTCCTGAGGTGCTGTAATGGAGGTGCTCGAAAGTGAATAAGCTTCACATTAAAAAGGGCGATACAGTAATCGTTCTGTCCGGCAAGGACAAGGGCAAAAAGGGCAAGGTTCTTGAGGTGAGCCCCAAAGAGCAAAAGGTTATCGTAGAAGGCATCAACATGGTTACTAAACACGTCAAACCCCGTAAAATGGGCGATGTTGGCGGTATTGTAAAGGTAGAAGGCGCCATGTATGCCTGCAAAGTGATGGCCGTTTGCCCAAAATGCGGCAAACCCACAAGACCTGCGCATAAATTCTTAAACGACGGCTCGAAAGAGCGTGTTTGTAAAAACGCTGGCTGCGGTGAAACTTTTTAAGTAAGGAGGAGAAAACATGGCAAGAATGAAAGAGCGGTACCAGGGAGAAATCGCCCCTGCGCTTATGACTAAGTTTGGCTACAAAAGTGTCATGCAGATCCCCAAGCTTGATAAAGTTGTTATCAACGTTGGCTGCGGCGAAGCTCGTGACAATCCGAAGATCATTGACGCCATTGTCTCTGATTTGTCCAAAATCACTGGACAAAGACCGGTTGTCTGCAAAGCGAAAAAGTCCGTTGCTAACTTCAAGCTGCGTGAAGGCATGAACATCGGCGCTAAGGTTACCCTGCGGGGCGACCGGATGTACGAGTTTGTGGACAGACTGTTTAACGTTGCTCTCCCGCGTGTAAGAGACTTCAGAGGCATCAACCCCAATGGGTTTGACGGCAGAGGAAACTACAACATGGGACTCAAAGAGCAGCTGATTTTCCCTGAGATCGAATATGATAAAATTGACAAGGTCAGAGGCATGGATATATGCTTTGTAACCACAGCGAAAACCGATGAAGAGTCCCGTGAGCTTTTAAGCTTAATGGGTGCTCCATTTGCGAAGTAAGGAGGAGATATTGTGGCGAAAACATCAATGAAAGTAAAGCAGCAGCGCACTCCGAAGTACTCTACAAGAGCGTACACAAGATGCAAAATCTGCGGCAGACCACATGCTTACCTTCGCAAATTCGGTATATGCCGAATCTGTTTCAGAGAACTGGCATATAAAGGTCAGATCCCCGGCGTAAGGAAAGCAAGCTGGTAAAACAAAGCTGAGCAAAAGGAGGTTGACGGCATGCATATCACCGATACCATCGCTGACATGCTGACACGTATCAGAAATGCGAACGACGCAAAACATGATACTGTTGATATTCCTGCTTCCAACATGAAGAAAGCGATCGCTCAGATTTTGTTGGACGAAGGATATGTTAAAAGTTTTCAAATAGTTGAAGACGACAAACAGGGAGTTATTCGAGTAACCCTGAAATACGGCCCCGGCAAGACCCCCGTTATCCAGGGTCTGCGCAGAGTGTCCAAACCGGGCCTGCGTATCTACACAAGCTGCGAGGATATGCCCAGGGTAATGAAAGGTCTTGGCACTGCCATCCTTTCCACCAATAAGGGCGTTATGACCGACAAGGCCGCGAGAGCTGCCAACGTTGGCGGCGAAGTCCTTGCGTTTATTTGGTAAGGGGGTGCACAGTAGATGAGTAGAATTGGAAGAAAGCCCATCGCTGTCCCGGCCGGCGTTGATGTAAAAATCGACGGCAGCACCGTGACTGTAAAAGGACCAAAAGGGACCCTTAGCAGAACCTTTCATCCTTTGATGAGCATCGCGTTGGAAAATAATGAACTTACTGTTACAAGACCCAGCGACGAAAAGCTTCACAAAAGTCTCCATGGACTTACCAGAACCTTGCTTGCAAACATGGTTCACGGTGTGACCGAGGAGTTTAAGAAAGAGCTTGAAATTAACGGCGTCGGTTACCGTGCGGCCAAGCAGGGCAAACAGCTGGTTATGAACTTGGGATATTCCCATCAGGTGTTCATGAGCGATACCGACGACATCACAATTGACGTACCTGCCCCGAATAAGATTATTATCCATGGCCCTGATAAGCAGAAGGTTGGTCAGTTTGCGGCGGAAGTCCGCGAAAAACGTCCGCCGGAACCTTACAAAGGCAAGGGTATTAAGTATATCGACGAAGTTATCATCCGCAAGGAAGGTAAGGCAGGTAAGGGCAAGAAGTAAACGAAGGAGTGAATTGACATGGTAACTAGGCCTGACAGAAATGCAAACCGTCTGAAACGGCATGTAAGAGTCAGAGCGAAGATCAGCGGCACCCCTGAGTGCCCTCGTCTTAATGTTTTCCGCTCCGCTAAACACATTTACGCCCAGATTATTGACGATGTCAATGGTGTTACACTGTGTGCGGCATCTTCAATGGACAAAGAAATCGAAGGTTTTGGCGGTAACAAGGAAGCAGCAAAAAAAGTCGGCGCAGCGCTTGCAAAGAAAGCTGCCGACAAAGGAATCCAGGCGGTTGTGTTTGACCGCGGCGGATATATTTATCACGGCCGTGTAAAAGAATTGGCAGAAGCGGCTCGTGAAGGCGGCCTCAAATTCTAAAAAGGAGGGATACTTTTGGCTCTTATAGATGCATCGACGCTCGATCTGAAAGAGAGAGTAGTAGCAATTAACCGTGTTTCCAAAACGGTTAAAGGCGGACGTATTTTCAAGTTCGCTGCTCTGGTTGTTGTAGGCGACGGTAACGGAACTGTTGGCTACGGCCTGGGCAAAGCCTCCGAGGTACCCGACGCAATCCGCAAAGGTATTGAGGACGCAAAGAAAAACTTAAAGAAAATTTCCCTGAAGGGAACTACGATTCCCCATGAAGTTATCGGCGTTTACGGCGCGGGCAGAGTTCTGATGAAACCGGCTCCTCAGGGTACCGGCGTTATCGCGGGCGGCCCGGTGCGTGCGGTATTGGAAGTTGCAGGCATCAGAGATATCCGAACAAAATCTCTGCGCTCGAACAATCCATGTAACGTAGTAAGCGCAACCATCAACGGCTTGGCTTCCCTGCGGGATGTAGAGCAGGTTGCCGCGGTTCGCGGGAAATCTGTAACGGATATTTTAGGATAAGGAGATGGCGAACATGGCACAGCTTAAGATTAAACTCGTAAAGAGCCTTGTCGGAAGAAAAGATGACCAGATTGCCACTGTTTATTCTCTGGGCCTGCGCAAAGTGGGTTCTGAGGTTATCCAGCCCGACAATGACGCCACCAAAGGCAAAATCGCAAAGATTTCCCACCTCATTGAGGTTACTGATGCATAAAGCAAGGAGGTGCAGGTAAGATGAAATTGCATGAACTTTCTCCAGCACCCGGCTCTACCAAGGACGTATATCGCAAGGGAAGAGGCGCGGGTTCCGGCAACGGCAAAACCGCCGGCAAGGGACACAAGGGCCAGAAAGCCCGTTCCGGCGGCGGCGTAAGACCGGGATTTGAAGGCGGCCAGATGCCCCTTCAGAGACGTTTGCCGAAAAGAGGATTTGTAAATATCTTCGCTACCAAATATGCTACAATCAACGTTTCCGATCTGGAAAAATTTGAGGATGGCGCGGTAGTAGACGCCCAGGCCATTGTTGACGCGGGACTGCTTAAAAAGACTCTCGATGGCGTGAAGGTTCTCGGCAGAGGTGAAATTACAAAGAAACTTACAGTAAACGTAGCAGCTTTTTCAGCGTCTGCCAAAGAGAAAATCGAGAAAGCAGGCGGAAAGGCTGAGGTGAAATAGGATGTTTGCAACGTTAAAGAACGCATGGCATATTGCGGATATCAGAAAGAAACTTCTGTATACGCTGATGATCCTGGTGCTGTTCAGACTTGGCGCGGCGGTTCCGGTACCGTTTCTTGATACCACCGTTCTGCAGGGTCTGATCTCCCAGGGAGGAAACCTGCTGGGATATTTGGATATCCTCTCCGGCGGTTCCTTCTCCCAAGCGACCGTATTTGCCCTTTCGATCACCCCATACATCACTTCCTCCATTGTGATCCAGCTGCTGACAGTTGCGATCCCGGCGTTGGAAAGGTTGGCAAAAGAGGGCGAGGAAGGAAGAAAGAAAATCAACAAGATCACCCGTTATACTACGGTAGGTCTGGCGTTGGTTCAGGCGTTTGCCTATTACACCATGCTCAAAAACCAGCATGCGGTTTCTTATACCAGCGGCTGGGAAGGCGTATTCGCTGCATTTATCATTGTTTTGACCTTTACGGCAGGCGCCATGCTCATTGTATATTTGGGCGAGCGCATTGACGAAAAGGGCATTGGCAACGGTATTTCCATGATCCTGTTTGCAGGTATCGTATCCAGAGGCCCCGCTGCTATCCGCAAGCTGTGGACTTATATCCAGCTTGCTAACGCAGGGGAAACTCTTTACTACTTTACAGTTCCGCTGGTAGTTGTACTGTTTGTCGCTTTGATTGTGGTGATCATCATCATGACCAACGCGGAACGCCGTATTCCGGTACAGTACGCTAAGAAAGTGGTTGGACGCAAAATGTATGGCGGCCAGTCTACCTTTATTCCCATTAAGGTAAACATGTCCGGCGTGCTGCCGATTATCTTTGCGAGCTCCCTGCTTGCCATTCCGGGTACCATCAAAGCGTTTGTGGATCCTCAGGCAACAGGTACGCTGGGCAAGATTTTAGGCGCATTTGATTACAACCGTCCTTTGTACGCTATTTTATACTTTATACTGATCCTGGCGTTTAACTATTTCTATGTGGCTATTCAGTATAATCCCATTGAAATGGCGAACAATCTGCGCAACAACAGCGGTACGATCCCGGGGATTCGTCCGGGCAGACCAACTTCTGATTTTATTTCAAGAATTATTTCCAAGATTACCCTGTTAGGCGGTATTTTCTTAGCGCTGGTAGCGGTTCTGCCTATTGGCGTAGGCGCTATTACTAAGATGAACATCGCCCTTGGCGGTACTTCTATTATCATCGTTGTCGGCGTGGCGCTTGACACCTTCCGGCAGCTGGAATCCCAGATGATGATGCGCCACTACAAAGGCTTCTTAGAGTAAGAGAGGTAAAGTTTATGAAACTGATACTCCTCGGCGCTCCAGGCGCCGGAAAAGGGACACAGGCAGAGATTATCTGCGGGCATTTGAACATCCCAACAATCAGCACGGGCAATATCATCCGTGAAGCTTTAAAAAACGGCACTGAAATGGGTGTTCGGGCCAAATCCTATATGGATGAGGGGAAACTTGTTCCGGATGATGTGGTGATTGGAATTATCAAAGAGCGTCTTGCCAAAGACGACTGTAAAAACGGGTTTATCCTGGATGGATTTCCCCGTACAGTTCCTCAGGCGCAGGCGCTGGATGATATGGGAGTGATGATCGATAAGGTAATCGATCTGGAGGTTGCCGACGAGGCGATCGAAGGACGGTTAACCGGAAGACGTGTATGCGAAGCGTGCGGCGCCAGCTATCATACGGAGCATAAGCCTGCGAAAACCGAAGGCGTATGCGACAAATGCGGCGGCAGACTGGTGATCCGTAAAGATGACCAGCCGGACACGGTCAAAGGACGTCTAAAAGTATATCATGAGCAGACAGAGCCGCTGAAGGATTACTATGCCAAAACTGGCAAATTAGTAATTGTGCAGGGCCAGGAGAGAATTGAGGAAACCACCAAATTAGTTCTCGCTGCTCTGGAGGCGTAATTGTATGATTGTGCTTAAAACATCAAAAGAGCTTTCCGCCCTGCGGCGGGCAGGTCAAATAACAGCACAAGCACTACAGGTGGGGGGTAAGGCGGTTGTCCCGGGGGCAACCACGGGAGAGATTGACCGCATTATCAAAGAGTTTATTGTTTCAAAGGGCGCCAAACCCTCGTTTTTAGGGTATGATGGTTTTCCGGGAAGCGCGTGTATTTCAGTCAACGACCAGGTAATCCACGGCATTCCTGGCAAGCGTAAAATTGAGGAAGGCGATATCGTAAGCATCGATGTGGGAGCGTTTTTTGACGGTTACCACGGAGACAGCGCCGCGACTTTCGCGGCGGGAAATGCCGACGAAAACGCCAAAGCCTTGATGGAAGCAACCGAAAAAAGCCTGCGGGCGGGTATTGCCGCCGCACAGGCGGGCGCGCGTATCGGTGATATCGGTCACGCGGTGCAGTCGTTGGTAGAGCCTTTGGGCTATGGCGTGGTCAGAGAGTTTGTGGGCCACGGGGTAGGAAAAGATCTCCATGAAGCCCCGGAAGTTCCAAACTACGGACGTGCCGGTCATGGACCAAGGCTGATGCCCGGCATGGTAATCGCAATCGAGCCGATGATCAATGAAAAATCGCCGGCGATCAAGGTGCTGGACGACGGATGGACGGTGGTTACCGCCGATCGCGGGCTGTCCGCTCACTTTGAACACACTATCGCAATTACCGAGACTGGCCCGGTAATTCTTACCTTGCCGTAAGGAGGTGCCAGAAGCCTTGCCGATTGGGATAGGGTGTGTGGTGAAAGCGACCGCCGGACGCGACGCAGATGGGTTTTACGTAGTATGCGGGATAGAAAACGGATTTGTTTTGCTTGCCGACGGCAAGCGAAGGAAACTGGAAAAACCCAAAAAGAAAAACGTAAAACATGTACGGAAAACCAACATGCAGCTGGATTTAAATGTTATTACAACAGATAAAGGTTTAAGAAGGGCGTTGTCCCCCTTAAACGTAAACGAGGGAGGTAATCAGCTTGTCTAAAGAAGATGTAATTGAAATTGAAGGCACCGTAGTAGAAAGTTTGCCCAATGCTCAATTTTTAGTTGAGCTGCCCAATGGACACAGGCTTTTAGCTCATATATCAGGCAAGCTGCGGATGAATTTTATCCGCATTCTGCCGGGAGATAAGGTCACATTGGAGATGTCTCCGTACGACCTGACCAAGGGACGCATTACCTGGCGTTCCAAGTAAACCGATAAGGGATTTTAAGGAGGTAGTTTCAGATGAAAGTAAGACCTTCCGTTAAGCCCATTTGCGAGAAGTGTAAGATCATCAAGCGCAAGGGCCGCATTATGGTGATATGCTCAAACCCAAAGCACAAACAGCGTCAGGGCTAAGTGCAAACCAAGTAATGGAGGTGCAACAGAAGTATGGCTCGTATAGCTGGCGTTGACCTGCCGAGAGAAAAGCGGGTCGAGATTGGACTGACCTATATTTATGGTATAGGCCGCACGACGGCACATCAGATCCTCGAAGCCACCGGCGTAAACCCAGACATCCGCGTCCGGGATTTAACCGAGGACGACGTATCCAAACTGCGTGAATATATCGATCATAACATCCATGTGGAAGGCGATCTTCGCAGAGAAGTAGCGCTGAACATCAAACGTATGGTTGAGATCGGTTGTTACCGGGGCGTGCGTCATAGAAAAGGTCTGCCTGTACGTGGACAGCGCACAAAAACCAACGCGCGCACAAGAAAAGGACCAAAGAAAACCATTGCGAATAAGAAGAAGTAATTAGGGAGGGATATACACGATGGCGAAAGCTACTACAAAAAAGGCCACTCGTAGGCGTCGTGAACGCAAGAATATCGAGCGTGGCGCCGCACATATCCAATCTACCTTTAACAACACCATTGTTACCATTACCGATACCCAGGGTAACGCTCTTTCTTGGGCGTCTGCCGGCGGGTTAGGCTTCAGAGGTTCCAGAAAGAGCACTCCGTTTGCCGCACAGACCGCTGCAGAAACCGCTGCGAAAGCTGCGATGGAGCATGGCCTGAAAATGGTAGAGGTTTATGTTAAAGGTCCGGGTTCCGGACGTGAGGCTGCTATCCGTGCACTGCAGGCAGCAGGACTGGAAGTAAGCATGATTAAAGATGTTACTCCTATCCCGCACAATGGCTGCCGCCCGCCTAAGAGAAGGCGTGTATAATATTCACATTAGGAGGTGCAAGAAATGGCAAGATATACCGGTGCTGTATGCAGACTTTGCCGCAGAGAGAATAAAAAACTGTTCCTCAAGGGCGAAAGATGCTACACCGACAAATGTGCTGTAAGCCGCAGAGCTTCTGCTCCCGGACAGCACGGAAAAGCTCGCAAAAAGGTATCTGAATATGGTATCCAGCTCAGAGCCAAACAGCAGGCCAGACGTTACTATGGCGTACTGGAGAGCCAGTTCGAAAAATACTTCGATATGGCGGAACGCAAATCTGGTATGACTGGTGAAAACCTGCTTCGGATTTTGGAAAGCCGTCTTGATAACGTTGTTTACAGACTGGGCTTCGCTTCTTCCAGAAAAGAGGCCAGACAGCTGGTACGGCATAACCACTTTACTCTCAATGGCAAAAAGGCAAATATTCCGTCTATTCTGCTTAAACCAGGGGATGTGGTTGCAGTTGCCGCGGGCAGCAAGAGCAGCGATAAGTTCAAAGGCGTAGTAGAAGCATTTTCTGCTCGTCCGGTTGCCAAATGGCTGGACTGCGACAAAACTAATATGACTGGACGGGTAATTGAACTTCCCAACCGTGAAGATATCGATCTTGACGTGGAAGAACATCTCATCGTCGAGTTGTACAGCAAATAATGCCGCTGCTGCATTATGTACTTTGGCATTATGGCTGTGCCGGCAGGTAGGATTGCCGGTATGGCGGATCTACAGGGAAACGAGAATGATAGGACAGGCGTTTGCCTGTCAGTGAAGGAGGGTCCATTATGGTTAAAATCATAGAGCCCAAGATAGAAACGGTCGAGCTCAAATCCGACGGAAGTTACGGAAAATTTGTAGCGGAACCGCTGGACAGAGGGTTTGGTACAACCTTGGGAAACAGCCTAAGACGCGTGCTTTTATCCTCTCTTCCTGGTGTTGCGGTCATCTCTGTGAAGATTGACGGCGTTCAACACGAATTCTCGACAATCCCGGGCGTTAAAGAAGATGTAACTGAAATCATCCTCAACATCAAAGGTCTTACAGCGAAACTGTATTGTGATGAACCTAAGACAGTGAGAATCGATGCTCAGGGCGAATGTGAAGTTACCGCGGGAAGCATTGAATGTGATTCCGAGGTAGAAATCCTGGATCCAAGCATGCATATTGCTACCTTGGATACGGGCGCGAAACTCTCCATGGAGATTACCCTGAAAAAAGGCCAGGGCTATGTTTCCGCAGAGCGCAACAAACACAGCGAGCTTGAGAAAGCGCCTGTGGGCACCATTGCGGTGGACAGTATCTACACCCCGGTTCTCAAGGTAAACTACTTTGTGGAAAACACCCGTGTAGAGCAGATAACCGACTATGATAAACTCACGATTGAAGTCTGGACAGACGGGACCATCTCCGCGAAAGAGGCGGTTAGTCTGGCGGCCAAGATCCTCAATAGACAACTCAATCACTTTGTGGATTTATCCGACGAAGTGAGTGCCACTGAAATCATGGACAAGAAAGAGGACACAGGAAAAGATAAACTCCTTGAGATGACCATTGAAGAGCTTGACTTATCTGTTCGTGCATTTAACTGTCTGAAGAGGGCCGGCGTCAATACAGTAAACGACTTGATCAACAAATCCCCGGATGAGATGATGAAAGTGCGTAATCTGGGGAAAAAATCGTTGGAAGAGGTTATCTGGAAGTTACAATCACTGGGATTTGACCTTTCTAAGGACGAAGAATAATTGGGTGCAGACGAAACAGTGTCTGCCACGGCTTCCCCTGCAAATGGGAAGGTGAAACGTGTGCTATAGGTTGGCTATAGCAACTACCTAAAAAGCTAAGGTAAGGAGTGAATTTCGATGCCAGGCACCAGAAAACTCGGCAGGACAACAAGCCATAGAATGGCAATGCTCAGAGCGATGGTAACCTTTTTGCTGGAGAACGGCAAAATTGAAACCACTGTGACCAGAGCGAAAGAGGTTAGGGCAATGGCCGAGAAGATGATTACTACGGCTAAAAATGCTGACCTCCACTCCAAGCGTCAGATTTATTCTTTCATTACGAAAGAAGACGTTGCGAAGAAATTGATCGATGAAATCGGCCCGAAGTACAAAGAAACCAACGGCGGATATACTCGCATCATTAAAATCGGACCTCGTCGCGGCGACGCTGCGGAGATGGCTATCATTGAGCTTGTGTAATTGCTCGATATAATCATTGCAGTAAACCCCGCATCCTGTCTGGGATGCGGGGTTTTTGTACGGAAAGAAAAGTTAACATTTGCAGTGTTGAAAGACGAGGGTATTTCTGATAAACTGCTAACAGAGAAAAGGCAAAGGATGAGATGATGAAAAAAACGCTGGCCATCCTGTTGGCATTAATACTGCTGCTTTCTGCCTGCGGTTCCGGGGACGGAAGCGGGCAGATCATACGATATGACATCCCTGCGGGGGTAAGCAATCTGGACCCCCAGTTTGCTGTAGACGCCACCGCACGGATGATTATTTCCAACACCTTTGAAGGGCTGTTCCGTCAGCTTCCTTCCGGGGAGGTCGTTCCCTGCCTGGCAAAAAGCTATGAGACGTCGCCCGATGGACTGACCTATACTTTTTATCTGCGGGAGGATGCGAAATGGTCCAAGATCAAAGGGGTGTGGGAAGAAGATACTCCGGTGACTGCCCATGACTTTGTATTCGCTATTCGCAGGCTGTTTGACGCTACTGCCAGCAGTCCTTATGCCAGTGACTTCCTTTGTATAAAAAACGCTTCTGCGGTCCTTTCCGGGGCGCTGAAGGCTACTGCTTTGGGGGTAAGCGCACCGGAGGATTATACGCTGCAAATCCAACTAGATACCCCCAACCGGCTGCTGCCGGAACTGTTGGCTTCCACCTCGGCTATGCCCTGCAATGAGGAGTTTTTCCTTTCCACCAAGGCGAGATATGGAATGGACCTAAAAAGCCTGCTGTTCAATGGGCCCTTTTACATAAAAAGCTGGGGGGAAACGGATTATATTACCTTGCGTCAAAACACAAACTATTCGTCCCAGGACCCGGTGATTGCCGGCGGCGTAAATTTTTATATTAACAGGGAAGGTGCAAAATCCTCCTCATCCAGCGCCCAAGAGGGGGATGCCTGGGCGGACACCCCCACCCGGTTTTTACAAGGAAAGGTAGACGCCAGTAAAATTGATTATGAAAATCTTTCCCAAATTACTGACCAGGGCGGAGATTATGACGCATTTGACGATACGGTATGGGTAATTGTATTTAATGGGGAAATGGAATACCTGGCCAATGAGGAAGTGAGGAAGGCGCTCACCTATTCGGTGGACCGGAGCTTATTTTCGGGGTATGTGCCGGGCAATATGATGACTGCCCAGGTGCTGGTTCCGCCGGCGGTCAGCGCTATGGGAGGAAATTACCGGCAGTATGCCGGGCTTATCTCCCCGGTGATCTACTCCCCGGAGATTGCCAAACGGTATTTGGTATCCGCTATGGAGGATCTGGGAATTTCCCAGCTGCCGTTCAATGATCTCTTGGTATGCGATGAAAACAATCTGCCTCTTTTGGCCGGATTTGTACAGCAAAATTGGCAGAGATATTTGTCCTTGTACACAGGCTTGACCGTACTTCCCAGAGAAGAAGTACTGGAGCGGGTGGCCCTGGGAGAGTTTCAGGCGGCGCTTATTCCGTTGAGCGCTTCTTACGCCTCCCCCAGCAGCGTACTGTCGTATTTTAAAACGGGGTCTGTCTTAAATCAGTTTAGTTATTCCAACGAAGAAGTTGACCGGCTTCTGGAGAAAACCGCCTCCTCCGATGGGCAGACGGCCTTTGAGATATATAAGCAGGCGGAAGATGCGGTATTATTGGATGGAGCGGCCATTCCCTTATTCTTTGAAACTACCTATTACGCCATGGCGCCGCAGGTTTCCGGTGTGGAATTTTCTCCCTTTCTCCCGGGAGTTTACTTTAAATATGCGAAAAAATCCGATTGAAAAAGCGGAAGGAGTTTCCTCCTTCCGCTTTTATTAATATACAAGATATTGTGGTCAACATTATTAAAAATACTAAAAAATGTGGTTTTGCCATTGACAGCGCATTGATTTTCCAGTAGAATAATATTTGCAGCAATTTTTAGTTAAAGAGAGAGTTATGGAGGGTCCACCATGATAAGCACCATTGTAAAACGAGATGGAAGATGCGTACTGTTTGACATCGATAAGATTGCCCAGGCGATTTTTAAAGCGGCGCAGGTATTGGGGGGAAAAGACTATGATATGGCATGCAGTCTGGCCCAGCAGGTGGTAGATTACCTGGAAAACGACCTGAAAATTACCAATCCAAGCGTAGAACAAATTCAGGATGCGGTGGAGCATGTGCTTATCGAAAACGGCCATGCCCGTACGGCAAAGGAATTTATCCTTTACCGCTCGGAGCGCACAAAGGTCCGGGAAATGAATACCCGGCTGATGAAAACTTATGAAGATTTGACATATAAGCCCGCGTTGGAAAACGATGTAAAGAGAGAAAACGCCAACATCGACGGGGATACTGCCATGGGGACCATGCTTAAATACGGCTCGGAAGGCGCCAAACAGTTTTATCACATGTTTGTGCTCAACCCAGCCCATTCGAAGGCCCATCTGGCGGGGGATATCCATATTCATGACTTGGATTTCCTTACCCTGACCACGACCTGCTGCCAGATTGATCTGGACAAGCTGTTTACCGGCGGATTTTGTACTGGCCACGGCTTTTTGCGGGAGCCGAATGATATCCAGAGCTATGCTGCTTTGGCATGTATCGCCGTTCAATCCAACCAAAACGACCAGCATGGAGGACAGAGTATTCCCAACTTTGATTATGGGATGGCGAAGGGAGTAGCAAAAACCTACCGCAAACGCTATATTCAAAATGTGGCCAAGGCTCTGGCGCTGTTCGGCGATGTGGATAATTCCGACCAGGTAGCAAAAGAACTGTGTGAAACCATCGAGAGGGTACATCAGGTATCCCCGATTTTAAGCAATGAAAACGATTATTGCAGTTATGAAAAAGAACTGCTCAGTTCCTATGTGGAGGAAGCAGCCGCCGAAAAAATTCAGAAATTTGCATTAAAAGAGGCCTATAAAGAAACCGATCGGGCCACCTATCAGGCGATGGAAGCATTTGTACATAATTTGAATACCATGCATTCCCGCGCAGGGGCGCAGATTCCTTTCAGCTCCATCAACTATGGAATGGATACCTCTCCGGAAGGCCGTATGGTGATGGAAAAGGTGATGCTTGCTACAGAAGCCGGCCTTGGAAATGGGGAAACCGCTATTTTCCCAATTCATATTTTTAAAGTAAAAGAAGGGGTTAATTTTAATCCCGGTGATCCGAACTATGATCTGTTTAAACTGGCCTGCCGGGTATCGGCCAAACGCCTGTTCCCCAACTTTTCTTTTTTGGACGCTCCGTTTAACCTGCAGTATTACAAACCCGGCCGCCCGGAGACAGAAATCGCATATATGGGCTGCCGTACCCGCGTTATCGGAAATGTATATGACCCAGCCAGGGAGATCGTCAATGGCAGAGGAAATTTAAGTTTTACTTCGGTCAATCTGCCCAGAATTGCGATCCGTTCAAAAGGGGATGTGGATTTCTTTTTCGAGGAGCTGGACCGCAAGATTGATATGATAATTGACCAGCTGATGGAACGATATAAAATCCAGGCGAAAAAGAAAGTGCGCAACTACCCGTTCTTAATGGGACAGGGAATTTGGCTGGACAGCGATAAGCTGGGCCCGGACGATGAAGTAGGGGAAGTGCTTAAACACGGTACCTTAACAATGGGCTTTATTGGCTTGGCAGAAACCTTAAAAGCGCTGATCGGCGCACATCATGGACAGTCCCAGCAGGCGCAAAATCTAGGGCTGGAAATTGTAGGACATATGCGCAAACGGATGGACGAAGCCACCAAAGCCACAGGGATGAACTTTTCCCTGATCGCTACTCCGGCAGAAGGCTTATCCGGGCGTTTCGTGCGGCTGGACCGTAAGCTGTACGGGGAAATAGAGGGAGTAACTGATCACGATTTTTATACCAATTCCTTTCATATTCCGGTATATTATAGTATTTCGGCCAGCGAAAAAATTCGGTTGGAAGCGCCTTATCACGCCCTCACCAACGGCGGACATATCACCTATATCGAATTGGACGGAGATCCGCTGAAAAACCTGGAGGCCTTTGAGCAGGTGGTCCGTTATATGAAGGAATGTGGAATCGGCTATGGTTCCATCAACCACCCAGTGGACCGGGATCCGGTGTGCGGTTACACCGGCATTATCGACGAGGTTTGTCCCAGATGCGGCCGCCGGGAAGGGGAAGGAGTCAGCGTGGCCAAGTTGAGAGAATTGGGCTGTTGGAATGAACATGCCGGCAATACCGGCTATTATGGCGACGCGAAAGAAGAGGCCAGCCGGACGGCTAATCCAGTGGACTAAAAATTTTTGAAAGATAGAGGAGGACTTTGGCATGGAAAATGTACATGTGCAGGAAAACGATCGTATGGTAGGCGAAGGTGTGAAATTTGAGCGCATCCGCAGAATTACCGGCTATCTGGTGGGGACGCTCGATCGTTTTAACGACGCCAAACGGGCGGAAGAAAGGGAACGTGTAAAACATAATGTTTCCAAAGAAATTAAAATATGAGCGCCCCTTTGAGACTTTCTGGAGTAATTCCGGAATCGATTGTGGACGGCCCTGGTATGCGGTATGTGGTGTTTGTACAGGGCTGCCCTCATCATTGTCCCGGCTGCCATAACCCTCAAACCCATGACTTTAAGGGAGGATACGATGGGGATATACAGGCGATTGTAAACCAGATCAAGGGGGATCCGCTTCTTTCAGGGGTGACATTTTCCGGAGGCGAGCCGTTTTGTCAGGCAGGGGCTCTGTGTCAGCTTGCGGAAAAAGTGAAGGCGCTTGGAAAGAATATTGTGGTGTATTCGGGTTATACTTTAGGACAGTTAAAAGAGCTGGGGAAAAAGGACCCGGACATTCTGCAGCTGCTGCGGCTGGCGGATACTCTGATCGACGGACCGTATGTAGAAGCTAAACGGGATCTGACATTACAGTACCGGGGCAGTTCCAATCAAAGAATTATCAATTTAAAAGAGGAAGACCTGTAAAAGGTCTTCCTCTTCTTTCTTGTGTTTTCCCAAAAGGGAGAGAAAATATTTATCCGGTCCGCCCTTAGAGAGTCAGCGCGGGCGGTATGTATAGATCTGCAAGGGGGTTGGCGCCTCTTGGCGGAATACAAATTAGACCCGAAGCAGGATATCGGTATAGCTGGGAATGGGCCAGTATTGGTCGTCTGTAATCGTCTCAGCCGCGTCGCAGGCCGTGCGAAGGCTATCCATACGCACCTTCAAAACATCCCGCAAATACAGCGCGTGCTCCCGGATATTCTCAATAGAATGGCTGCGAACATACGCTTCCCGCACTCCTTCGATCTCACTGTCGATCTGGTCGATAATGTCGTTTAGGGAATGAAGGTGTTTTGTGGATGACCAGGCGGAAACCCCAGCGGTTTTCATCTCATTGACCGACCGGGCTACCTCCCCCGCATATCGAACCAAAGCGGGATAAATCTGGCGGCGCACCATTTCCAGCATAGTAGCGGCCTCGATAGAAACCACATGGATATAGTTTTCCAGCAAAATTTCATAGCGGGAGGAACATTCCACCGGGGTGAATACTCCCTGCCGGGAAAACAAATCAATATTTTTTTGATCCAGCAGACATTCAAAGGCATCCAGAGAGGTGTTTAAAATAGGAAGCCCGCGTTTTTTAGCCTCCTCCACCCAAGCCTGAGAATAATTGTTGCCATTAAAAATAATACGGCCATGTTCTTTTACCACGTCGGCGATAATCGCTCTGATTTCATGGCGGATATCCCCAGCCTTTTCCAAACGCTTGCAAAAATCTTCAAACACGTCCGCTAACGCGCAGTTGAGCACAGTATTGGTAAAGGCAATCGACTGAGAAGATCCCAGCATACGAAACTCAAACTTATTACCAGTAAAGGCGAAGGGGGAGGTCCTGTTGCGGTCGGAATCATCTTTGACTAAATCCGGCAGGGTAGAAACGCCGGTTTTCAGCATTTTATGTTCTTCCTTGCCGCATCCGCCCCCATTTCCAGCGGCGCACAGAGACTGGGTAAGATTTTCACCCAGGAAGATAGAAATGATCGCCGGCGGGGCTTCAAATCCGCCAAGGCGGTGGTCGTTGCCCGCGCTGGCGGCAGAAGCACGCAAAAGATCGGCATACTGATCAACTGCGCTGACAAAAGCGGCCAGCATTAAAAGAAAATGCAGATTTTCCTCTGGATCTTTGGAAGAGGCCAACAGGTTTAAACCATCATCGGTACAAAGGGAATAGTTATTATGTTTACCACTTCCGTTGATACCAGCGAACGGCTTTTCATGTAAAAGGCAGGCCAGCCCCTGTTGTTTGGCCACCACCCGCATTACTTCCATCGTCAACTGGTTATGATCACAGGCTACATTGGCGGAATCAAACACCGGCGCCAATTCATGCTGGGCAGGAGCCACTTCATTATGTTTGGTTTTACTGGACACCCCAAGAGACCACAATTCTTCATCCAGAGCGCGCATGTACTCGGCCACCCGCAGGCGGATGCGTCCGCAGTAATGATCATCCAGCTCCTGGCCCTTTGGAGGCCGGGAACCCAAAAGAGTGCGTCCGCAGATTTTTAAATCCAGGCGCTGCTCATAAGCATCCCGGTCGATCAAAAAATATTCCTGTTCTGCGCCTACAGTGGGGGTAACATAGTTGGTTTTTGTATTCCCCAGCAGCCGTAAAAGGCGAAGGCACTGTTTGTTTAACGCCTCCATTGAACGCAGAAGAGGAGTTTTCTGATCCAGCGCTTCCCCTGTATACGAATAAAACGCCGTGGGGATATATAGGGTACCGTCCCTTACAAAGGCCGGAGAAGTGGGGTCCCAGGCGGTATATCCCCGGGCTTCAAAGGTAGCCCGAAGGCCGCCCGAAGGAAAGGAGGAAGCGTCCGGCTCCCCCTTGATCAAGGCCTTTGGGGAAAATTCCAAAATAATTTTTCCGTTGCCAGCAGGTTCAATAAAAGAATCATGTTTGCCGGCGGTAATGTTCGTCAGCGGCTGGAACCAGTGGGTATAATGAGTAGCGCCGTGGGAAACGGCCCAATCTTTCATGCCCTCCGCGACCGCAGCGGCAATATTTTCCTCCAGGGGAAGTCCGGTGTCCTGGGTACGCTTTAGGCTTTCATACACTTCACGGGACAGGTTTTCCCGCATAGCCTCATCACCGAACACCTTGCAGCCAAATAATTTTGTTAAATCCATAGCGGCCTCCTAACGTATTAGATAAACACAAACCCACATAATTATAACAGATGGATTCCTCTTGCTTCACATTGATCGATCATATCCTCCGGCCAGGCAGACGCCTGGACCTCGCCAATATGAGCCTTCTGCAAAAGAGCCATACAAATTCTTGACTGGCCGATACCGCCGCCCATGGTCAGGGGAAGCTCATCGTTTAAAAGCATCTTATGGAAAGGAAGATGTCTGCGCTGCTCGCAGCCAGCAAGGGTCAGCTGTTTTTCCAAAGCGGCGGAATCTACACGAATTCCCATAGAGCTAATCTCAAACGCCCGTTCCAAAATAGGATACCACAAAATGATATCGCCATTTAAACTCCAGTCATCGTAGTCCGGGGCGCGTCCGTCATGAGGCTTTCCGCTGCGCAGCGCTCCGCCGATTTGACGGATAAACACCGCTCCATGTTTTTTGGAGATAGCATCCTCCCGCTGTTTTGGACTGAGCTGCGGATACATATCTTCCAGCTCCTGGCTGGTAATAAAATAAATTTTTTCCGGCAGATACCGTTCCAAAGCGGGGAACTGTCGGGCTAAAATATCCTGGGTTTTACGAAGCACTTCCCAAATAGACACCACCGTATCCTGGAGCACCTGAACCGTGCGTTCCTTAGAGGTAATGACCTTTTCCCAATCCCACTGGTCCACATACACCGAATGCAGGTTATCCAGCACCTCATCCCGGCGGATGGCGTTCATATCCGTATACAGGCCGGTATGGGGACGAAAGCCATAACGCTTTAAAGCCATTCGTTTCCATTTCGCCAGGGAATGAACAATCTGTACCTGGGCGCCGATATCCATAATATCAAACTGGACCGGACGCTCCACCCCGTTTAAATCGTCATTAAGCCCGGTTTCCGGACGGACAAACAAGGGGGCGGAAACGCGGGTCAGAGTTAAAGCGCTGGCAAGCTCCCGTTCAAAGGTATCCTTCGCCAGTTTAATAGCAACTTCTGTTTCCAAAATATCCAATTTGGGGAAATAATGCTCCGGCAGGAGCAGTTGAGCCACAGACATGAATAAACAATCCTTTCAAAAGCCGGTTGCCGGCAGGGAATAAGAACAAAACAAAGCAGAAAAAAGCGCATAAAAAGCCCATCTGCATTACTTGACTATTTTACCATCTCATGGGTAAACTTGCAATACGCATTCCTATACAGAATTAAAATTCCAGTTGACGAAAAAGCTAACAGTTGTTACAATTATAAATAATAAACGGCAGCCCAAAGGAGGTGCTTGCATGCAGAGGAACGTGTGGCTGGCGCTCAGCTATAACGTACCCATAAACCCCTCAAAAATACGGGTCTATGTCTGGCGTAAATTAAAAGAGTTCGGGGCGGAATATTTTAAACAAGGGGTGGCGCTGCTTCCCAACACGCCTCAAAGCATGCAGCAGTTTACCGCTCTTGCCAATAAAATCCGGCAGATGGGAGGGGAAGCGTCCATTGTAGAGCTGCGCTTTACCGACCCTGCGGATGAAATTCAAATGACAGCAAAATTTCAGCTGTCCATTGAAGATGAGTATAAAGAGCTGCTGGCCGATTGCGCCAACGCTTTGGGAGAACTGAAAAAACGCCGGGACAAACAGCAGGTGTCCCAGCAGGAAGCAGAACACCTAAAAAAAATGATCAAACGTTACCGTAAAACCAAGTCCCGGGATTACTTTAAAGCTTCCCAGGTGCGGGAGCTGGAGGAGGATATCTACGAGGTGATCGACAGCGTGCTTGAAGTTGCTGGCGATTTTGGAAAACAGCTGAAAAAACTTATGGAAACATAATAAAAGGCAGGCGCCCGGCGCCTGCCTTTTTCATCTATGATCCTAACAGTTGATTTAGAAATGCCGCCGCTGCCGGACTTAAACGTCCGCCAGCTCACAGATAATCCCGTTGGAGACCAAAAATCCATCCACAGTGAGGCGGATCCTTTCATCATCCATAGTGAGAAGCCCCGCTTTTTCAAATGGACGGGCCTTCTTTCGAAGAAGTTGGAGATCGCTTTGAGGATAACGCTTTGACAGGGTTTTAAACGAAATTCCTTCGCACAGCCGCAGCCGCAGCATAAGATATTCGGACAGATCCCCGCCTGTCCCATCGTCCTGCAAAAGATCCCAGGGATTTGCGGCAGCAAGAAAACCCGCCAGATCCCGGGGAAAATACCGCCGCCGGCCGTCTATAAAGCTGTGGGCGGAGGGTCCTATTCCTAAATAGGGCTGACAGTCCCAATACTTCATATTGTGCCGGGAAATATGCCCGTTTCGGGAAAAATTGCTGATTTCATACTGCTGATACCCGGCGCTCTCCAGCGCCTTTACCGCATATTGATACAGGTCCGCCTGCCGGTCCTCATCGGGGCACAGGGCGGCGGTATTGTTTTTACTAAACGGCGTGCCTTCTTCAATCTTCAGAAGATAGGAGGATACATGCTCCACACCCAGCCTGCTGCACAGGCTTACGGCGGCGTCAATATGAGAAAACTCCTGTCCTGGGGTGGCCAGCATCAAATCCAGGGAAATATGCTCCACTCCAGCCTGCTGCGCCGCCGTTACCGCAGAAGAAACTTCTGCGACGGTGTGGAGCCGGCCTAGAAGCTTGAGATGCTCATCGCTAGCCGACTGCATTCCAAAGGACAGACGGTTCACCCCTGCCGAACGCATAAGCTTGATCTCTTCCTTTAAAGCGGAGTGGGGGTTGCATTCTACAGTGATTTCCGCGCCGGGAAGGATAGGAAAACTCTTGGACGCCCCGTCCAGTATTCGGGCAATCCCCCCTCCGCCCAGCAAGGAAGGCGTACCGCCGCCGAAATAAATCGTATCGACGCTATCCACAAAAAAAGGAACCTGCCTTAGACTCTCCAGCACTGCCCGCGTATAAAGCTCCTGTTGGCCCTGGGCGGGCACTGCCGAATAGAAATCGCAGTAGGGGCATTTACGCTGACAAAAGGGTACATGGATATACAGTCCGATGGGCATGTTCCTTCTCCTTTTTTGGGGAGATTAATCGTCTCCCAGCTTGAGCACCGCCATAAAGGCTTCCTGGGGTACGGAAACCGTACCCAGCTGGCGCATACGTTTTTTTCCTTCCTTTTGCTTTTCCAAAAGTTTTTTCTTACGGGTAATATCGCCCCCGTAACATTTTGCCAATACGTCCTTGCGCATCGCTTTTACTGTTTCACGGGCGATAATTTTTCCGCCTATGGCCGCTTGGATAGGCACTTCAAACATCTGGCGGGGAATATGCTCCTTGAGCCGCTCCGCCATCCGGCGGGCCCGAGGATAGGCGCTGTCAGCGAACACAATAAAGGACAGGGCGTCTACAATATCCCCGTTTAACAGAATGTCCAGTTTAACCAGCTTGGAAGGACGGTAGCCGTCCAGCTCGTAGTCAAAAGAAGCGTATCCTTTGGTGCGGGACTTTAAGCTGTCAAAAAAGTCGTATACAATTTCATTGAGGGGAAGTTCATAATGCAGCTCCACCCGGTCGGTATCCAGATACTTTGTATCCAGATAAATTCCCCGCCGCTCCTGGCAAAGCTCCATAATATTGCCGATATAAGCGCTGGGGGTAAAAATACTGGCCTTTACAAACGGTTCCTCCGCGCTTTGAATCAGCGCCGGATCCGGATAGTTGGTAGGGTTGTCAATGGTGATCTTCTCCCCATTGGTCAAGGTGATGTTATACTCCACGCTAGGCGCGGTCGTGATCAAATCCAGATTATATTCCCGTTCTAAGCGCTCCTGAATAATTTCCATGTGCAGCAGCCCCAAAAAGCCGCAGCGAAAACCGAACCCTAAAGCCACGGAGGTTTCCGGCTGGAAGGAGAGGGAAGCGTCGTTGAGCTGCAATTTTTCCAAAGCGTCCCGCAGGTCAGGATATTTGGCTCCGTCCGCGGGATAAACCCCGGAGAATACCATGGGCTTTACTTCCCGGTAACCGGGCAGAGGCTCCTGCGCCGGACGGGTGGCGTCGGTAACGGTATCGCCTACTTTGGTATCCTTTACGGATTTAATGCTGGCGGCGATATATCCTACCTGTCCCGCGAACAACTCTTTCTGGGGGACCAAGGTGGTGGCTCCTAAAAAGCCGGTTTCCACGACAGTAAACTCCGCCCCAGAGCTCATCATTCGGATGGTCATTCCCGGTTTTACCACCCCATCCATTACCCGCACATAGACAATAACACCCCGGTAGCTGTCATAATAGGAGTCAAAAATCAGTGCTTTGAGGGGGGCGTCCTCCTCTCCTTTGGGAGAAGGAATATCGGTCACAATCCGCTCTAACACCTCATGGATATTAATACCGGTTTTAGCAGAAATACGAGGCGCGTCCATGCAGGGAATACCAATAATATCCTCCACTTCATGGGCAACCCGCTCCGGGTCCGCCGCAGGCAGATCGATTTTGTTAAGCACCGGCGTCACTTCCAGATCGTGTTCGATTGCCAAATAGGTATTGGCCAACGTTTGGGCCTCAATCCCCTGGGAAGCGTCCACCACCAGCACGGCGCCTTCACAGGCCGCCAAAGAGCGGGACACCTCATAATTAAAGTCCACATGGCCTGGGGTATCGATCAGATTAAAAGAATAGGTCTCCCCATCGTCCGCTTTGTAGGTAAGCTGCACCGCCCGGGCTTTGATAGTAATACCCCGTTCCCGTTCGATATCCATATTATCTAAAATCTGATCTTCCATATCCCGTAAACTTACAGTGGAAGTTTGCTCCAATATCCGATCGGCTAACGTACTTTTTCCATGATCGATATGCGCAATAATACAAAAATTGCGTATATTTTTTCTTCTATCTGACATGTTTTGTTACCACCATTTCCTACGATCTCTCAATTAATCCATCATACAATAGTATCAATATAATAATATACCATAATATTGTTAATTTTTGCAATTAAAAAATACCCTTTCTTGAAACGCGGATACCGCTGTGCTAAAATAGGCCCATTGAAACTTTCGCGGAGGTGGGGGATGAAGGTAATAGTTGTAGATTATACTCCCAGTTGGGCGGAAAATATCAGCAGGAAGCCCAAAAATAAGACGGATCCTGGGGGAAAATCTAGCGGAGATTTATCACATAGGAAGCACCGCCGTACCCGGTTTGAAGGCGAAGCCGATTATCGATATTATGCCGGTAGTGTACGACCTTTGCCAGGTGGATCAAAAAAACATAGAATTTGAAAAATTAGGTTACGAGTGCATGGGGGAATTTGGAATTGCGGGCCGAAGATATTTTCGCAAAGGAAAAGAAAACCGCACCCATCAAATTCATGTGTTTGCAGCGGAAAGCGACGCGGATATCCGACGGCATTTAGCCGTGCGGGATTATCTGCGCGCCTTTCAGGAAACGGCGCGGGAGTATGGGCTTCTCAAAGAAAAACTCGCAAAAAAATATCCTCGGGATATTGAAGGGTACTGCGACGGAAAAGACGCGTTTGTTAAAAAACTGGAAAAAGAGGCCCTTTCCTGGTATAAGGACAATTAACAAGCAGGCGGCGCAGGGAAGTTCCCCTTACGCCGCCTGCTTGCTGACTGATTTTTCATAAAGATATTCTTTGTATTGATTTGTAAGGTATCGCCAGGCATAAACCCCGTACGCATATGCCTGCTCCAGCAAAAGCACTTTTCGGGGAGTGACAAGACAAGCGTGATCTTTGCGCCAGCCTTCCAGCTCATCCAGCTGCTGGAGGGTTAAGACATACTGATCTCCTAAAAAGGATACGTCGTAATTCAGGGGATCAATTTGATCAATTGCCAGTGCGGGGTCCAGCTGGCCGTTTTCATAGCGGGAACTGGTGGAATCCACCACTAGAAATCCCGTAAAGGCCCCGAATAAAATCAGCGTAATAAAAAATCCGCCGAAAAACAGCCGTAAATCTTGTTTGGACATCCATTCTCATACCTTTATTTTTATTTTTCCTTCACCGGCGCTAACAGTTTTCCCAAGGACTTTCCAACTAGATTGGCAGTATAAATACTCTCCTCCAGTGTATTGGCATTAGAGCCCACTTCAAACAGCAGGGAACCGGTAGTTAAATCCATATTATATTTCCGATAGCAAAAAAAGATCGGACGGGTGAGAGTGGGATAATCCTGCTCCAGCTGATCCTGGACCGCGGCGGCGAACCGCAAATTTTCCCGCCAATGGGGGATATTCATAGTCCCGTCGTCGCTCCCGGTAATAATCATCAGCTGGGCGGCTTTTTTTCCATCAATCTCTGTAACCGGCTTTACAATTAAATCCTCTTCCCGCTGAATAGCGTCCCGATGAACGTCCAGGCAGACCTTAATTGAAGGATATTTTTCCAGATAGGATTTGATTGTCTCTGCACTTCGTTCATAAGATCCGTTATAGGAGGGGTAATCATGCTGGGTGGTGTCGTGGATCACGCCGATTCCGGCGGCTTTGAGCTGCGCTTCCAAAGCGTTGCCCACAGCTACCATATTATTATTGTTGTCGGTTGTGCGCCAATTATTCCGTGTGTCATAAGTATCGCTGTCATAGGGTTCATAACTTTCTGTCGCATGGGTATGAAAGATCAGCACTTGGGGCTCTGTGGTGTCCTCCAGCTGAATGTTATTGCCTTTTTTCATAATAGTTTCAATTTCCTCATCGGAGAACTCTGTATAATTGCGCAGATAACCGGCGCCGTAAGTAAGCAGGCCTTCCCGGTAACCCGCCATATTCTCCTGGACGATCGTACCCCGGTAGCGCTGGGGGATTACATGGGTGGTATCTGTAGCGGGAGAAGGCGCTTTTGGGACAGCGTTTTTCTCGGAGGCGGAAGAAGAGGACGTTTCTCCTTCCTCTTGGGGCGCAGAGGATTCCATCTGAGGATACGGCATATTATAAGGGGTAATATCCTCCCGGTTTTCCGGCGCTTCGCCGTAATAGCCGTCCTCATAGGCCTCTTTTTCAGAAAGCTTATCCCGGAACCTGTCCTCTAATAAAGCAAGAGAACCTTCCGGCATATTCACCATGGCGGAAACCAGGGCGGTTTTTTCTGCCAGGGAAAGCATATCTACTGTGGATAGCGCATAAAAAGAACAAGGCAGGATGACTGCCGCTGTACAGAGAAGCATGATTATTCTTGCAGTATTTTTTCGTTTACGACCGTTGTGTTTCAGTTTCCTCGCCCCCTACTGTCAATTGCACAGTACCCAGAGCTGTAAAAACCAGCTCTTCGCTTCCTAAAATTTATGCGGGACGCGGCGGATTTATGCTAAAAGGAAAAGGAGACGGCAATAAAAAGATGCGAATTAGGACACCAGATAAGTGATATCCTCCAGGGAAAGCTGAGGCTGCAGAGCTTTATTGATGGCAAGAGATAGATTTTTTGCTCCCCGCTCAATAATTACATCGATGTCTCTGGGAGTAACCATGACTGTCTGGGCTTGTTTTTTCATGGGAAGATTTTCTTTTTCCACAAGGTCCTGAACCAAGGTTGCTCCGTCCACCACAGTGGGGATACCTACGGAAATTACCGGGACGCCAAGGGTTTCACGGCTTAACTCTTTGCGGGAATTAAGCACGCCGGAACCAGGGGAAATTCCGTTGTCTGAGAGCTGGATCGTACGCCCCATCCGTTCCAATGACCGGGCGGCTAAAGCGTCGATGACAACCACCGCCCCAGGATGGATATCCGTTACAATGGAATGAATAATCTCCCCGGTTTCGATCCCGGTTTGTCCTAAAACCCCAGGGGCCAGCGCCGCTACCGGCCGAAGATTTTCAAGTCCGCTTTCTTTTGCCACCTGGTCGGGAATATGGCGGGTGGCAAGAATTTGATGGACAGTCTGAGGCCCCAGGGCGTCGGGAGTGATGTGAATGTTGCCAAGGCCCACCACCAAAACCATCCCCTCTTTGGGAAGCAAAGCGGAAATTTCCTGCGCCAGCAGATGGGTGACGTCGTCGGCAGGCTCTGCCCCGGCAGTGGCCAGAGGAATATCAATAGTAATATATTTTCCTTTGTTTTTGCCGGTGAGCTTTACGCCTTCCTCACTGACAACCTCCACACGGGTAATTTTGAGCCCGGCCTTTTCTTCCTGGGAAAGAGAAAGTCCCTCGGGAAGGTTATTCTTATAAAATTCCGTTTGTTCCATTGCCAGATCGGTACGGACCGCTTGCATCGCAGACGCCTCCTGATTGTTAAATTTTTGTGTTCGGTTGTAAAAACAACCTGGTTGGTGTATATTAATTATACGTATGGAAAACAAGGGCATCCTTTTTTAAAAGGATGAATAGGAGATAAATAAAAATGACAAGAAGAAAATTTGGGCTTCTGATTTTAGGAGCTGGGATAGTCATATTGTTGATCGCTTTGCTGCTTTTATTCAATACCAATTCTGTCTGGGCGCTTATCACTTTGGGCCTGTCGATTGTAATCAATACCACAGGACTGAGTGTGATTATTGCAAAAGACCCGGAGGAGAGGTAACCGAAATTAATCAACGAATGAGAGGACGCTTTGTAAGATGGATTATTTAAGGCGCAGCTGGGCGCAGATTGATCTAGACGCGATAAAAGCCAACTATCACGAACTGAAAAAGCAGGTGAGCGCCGCCTGTAAAACAATGGCGATTGTAAAAGCGGACGCCTACGGCCATGGGGATGGTTATGTTTCCCGGGCGCTTCAGGAGGAAGGAGCCGACTGGTTCGGCGTTTCCAATATCAATGAAGCCGTGTCCCTTCGCCGGCAGGGAATTACCAAGCCAATTTTGATTTTAGGATTTACCCCGCCTGCCTTAGCGGGAAAGCTGGCGGCCCAAAACATTACGCAGACGGTTTACAGCCTGGACTATGCACAAGAGCTGTCAAAAGAGGCGGTAAAGCAGCAGGTGAAGGTGAACTGCCATGTTAAAGTGGATACCGGGATGAGCCGAATCGGCTTTTTTGCCCAGAGCGGCCATGGGGAACAGGCCGCTCAGGAAATCGCGCGTACAGCGCGCCTGCCGGGGCTTTCCTGTACCGGGATTTTTACCCATTTTTCCTGTTCGGATGAAACTGCTGTAAGCTCCCGGGAATTTACCCGGCGCCAGTTTAACATTTTCATGGATACTATCGGCCGGCTGAAAAATCAAGATATTTTGTTTGAACTTCACCACTGCTGCAACAGCGCCGGGGTGATCTGTTACCCTCAGATGCACCTGGATATGGTGCGCCTGGGAAACGCGCTGTACGGGTTGGATCCTTCCGATGACTGCAAGGGAATGATTAAGCTTGTCCCCGCAATGTCCTTGTATACCACAGTGACCATGGTCAAACAGGTGCAGCAGGGGGCCCAGGTAAGCTATGGAAGACGGTATACGGCCCAGGAGGGCGAGGCGGTTGCCTCTTTAGCCATTGGCTACGCCGACGGATACCGGCGCAATCTTTCCAACAAAGGCAGAGTCATCCTTCATGGACAGTACGCCCCTATTATCGGCACGGTATGTATGGACCAGACGATGGTGGATGTTACTGGAATAGAGGGAGTGGCTTCCGGGGATACAGTTACGTTGGTTGGGGAAGAAAATGGGAAAAAAGTCACCTTGGATGATTTTGCAAAGATCAACGGGACGATTAACTATGAGGAGGCCTGCCTGATTGGGCGAAGGGTTCCCAGGGTATACATACAAGGCGGAAAAGAAGTGGCCGCTGTGGATTATATTATTCAAAATTTCTAAAGGAAAAGCAGGGAAACTTTGCGTTTCCCTGCTTTTTTTACATTTTTCCCAAGAGAGGCAAATATATTAAATAGTAAAGGCCCACAACCGACGTAAACTCCCTTGATAATTTTTGGAAAGGCGAATATAATAAAAGGGTTATATTTGTAAGTTTTGCCGGTGGATCATTGGCGCAGCAGATAGATGGAGGCAGGAAAATGGACAGCAGAGTACAGAGATTTTTTGAACAGATCAAAGGGAAAAAAGTTACGGTTATTGGAATTGGAGTCAGTCACTCCGACCTGATCAGCTTACTGGCGGAAAAGGGAGCCAAGGTCACCGCTTGTGACAAGCACACCCGAGAGCAGCTGGGGGAGGCTATTTGCAACAATTTTGAGGCCAGAGGGATTTCCCTGAAGCTGGGGGAGGACTATCTGGAGGGGGTAGACGCGGATATTGTGCTGCGCACCCCGGGGATGAAATATCATCACCCCCTGTTGGATGGCCTGCGGGAAAAGGGCGTAGTTGTTACCAGTGAGATGGAGCTTTTTTTTGACTTGTGCCCTTGTAAGATTATCGCGGTAACCGGTTCAGATGGAAAAACCACCACCACTACCCTGATCGCTGAAATACTCAAAGAATCTGGACATAAGGTTCATTTAGGGGGAAATATCGGCCGGGCGCTTATGCCGATGATTCAGGATATCCGCCCCAATGATTACGCGGTGGTGGAGCTTTCCAGCTTTCAGCTGATTTCTATGAGAAAAAGCCCGGATGTGGCAGTGATCACCAATATCACCCCCAATCATCTGGATATGCATAAGGACATGCAGGAGTATGTGGATGCCAAACTGAATATTATCGCCCACCAGGGGGCGTTTTCCCGCACGGTGCTGGGCGCAGACAACCCGTTGACCGCTTCTTTTACAGACCGCACCAGAGGAGAGACTTTTTTGTTTTCCCGGAAACATCCGGTAAAATCCGGGGCCTTTTTAGGGGAGGATGGGATCGTCTATATGGCGCTTAATGGAAAGAAAACTAAAATTATGCATCAAAGCGAGATTAAACTGCCGGGACTGCATAATGTGGAGAATTATCTGGCGGCGATCAGTGCGGTTTGGGGAGATGCGGACATTCAGGCGATTGCGGATGTGGCCAATGAGTTTGGCGGTGTGGAGCATCGGATTGAGCTGGTGCGGGAGCTGGATGGAGTGAAGTATTACAACGATTCTATCGCGACCACCCCAACCCGGACGATTGCCGGGCTGGATAGCTTTTCACAGAAACTGATCGTCATCGCCGGCGGATACGATAAAAAAATTCCTTTTGAACCCCTAGCGCCTAAGCTTATGGAAAAGAGCAAGGTGCTTATATTGACCGGCGCTACTGCGGATAAGATTGAAACGGCAGTAAAATCTTATGCAGGATACGACCCCAATGAGCTGAAGATACTGCGGGCGAAAGATCTGGCTCAGGCGGTGCAGATTGCCCATGAACAGGCAAGGGCGGGAGATATTGTGTCCTTGTCGCCGGCCTGCGCCAGTTTCGACTGTTATCCCAACTTCGAAGCCAGGGGACGGCATTTTAAGGAATTGGTAAAAGCGCTGTAACTTAGGGAAAGGAAAGAATTTATATGGATACATCAACTATGATTTTAGAGCTGTCTCAAGCCACCGGAATTGTTGGAATGGAAGCCGGGGCGGTAAAGACAGCGGAAAAAATGCTGGAAGGGTGCGGGGACTGTTCGGTGTCTGCTCTGGGATCGCTGATCTGCCGGGTGAAAACCGCCCCGGCGGACAAGCCTCATATAATGCTGACCGCCCATATCGATGAAATCGGATTGGTGGTTACTTATATTGATGAAAAAGGCTTTCTGCGGGTTTCCGGCTGCGGAGGAATCGATCTGGGAATAATTTTGGCCGCGCAGGTGCTGGTTCACACCAAACAGGGAGACCTTCCAGGGGTTGTGTGTACCGTTCCCCCCCATTTGCAGCCGGATGATACAAAGCTTCCAAAGGTGGAAGATATCTGTATCGACGTGGGGCTTTCCCAAGAACAGGCAAAACAAAAAATCGCACTGGGGGACCGGGTTTCTTTTGTGAATAAAGCCGGCAGGATGTTAAACGGGCAGGTAAGCGGAAAAGCAATCGACGACCGGGGCGGCTGCACGTCGGTTATTTTGGCGGCCCGGGAGCTGGCGAAATGCGATTTGGATTGTTCGCTTACGGTTATGCTCTCAACATTGGAAGAGATCGGAAGCCAGGGAGCGAAAACCGCTGCAGAAGAGATTATGCCTACTCATGCGATTGTAGTGGATGTAGCCTTTGGACATACCCCCGACGCCCCAAGACATCAATGCGGCGAACTGGGAAAAGGCGCGATGATAGGAGTCGCTCCTGTTTTGGACAACGATATGAGCCGTCAGCTGGTGGAAACGGCGAAAAAGCATAAGATCCCTTATCAAATGGATGTGCAGGGCGGAAGAACCGGTACAGATTCCGATGAAGTGGCTGTATGCGGCGCCGGTGTGCGCACCGCGCTGGTCTCCATTCCCCAGAAATTTATGCATACCCCCATTGAAACGGTGATGGTTTCAGATGTGGAGGCGGTAGGCAAGTTAATGGCTTTGTATATAAAAGATATCTTTGGAGGTGAACGGTAATGTTTGCTATGTTGGAAAAACTTGCCGGGATCCCTGGCGTTTCTGGTCAGGAAGGCCAGGTTGCCAAAGAAATTTGCCAATTGATCCACGGTTACTGCGACTATCATATAGACGCCTTAGGAAATATTATCGCTTTTAAAAAAGGGCAGAAAACACCGGTGCACAAGCTGATGCTTTCCGCTCATATGGACGAAGTAGGTCTGATCATTGTTTCTGCCGAGGATAACGGGTTGTTAAAATTCGCACCGGTAGGCGGTATTGATAAGCGGGTATTTGTTGGGAAGTCCGTCATGATTGGACAGGTACACGGGGTAATCGGAACCAAAGCGCTGCATATGAAAAAAGGCGACGAAAAAGAGAAAACGCCCGAAATTGACGGGTTGTATATTGATATTGGGGCAAAGGATAAAGAAGAGGCCCTTTCCCATGTGAATCTGGGGGATCGGGCGGTATTTACTTCGGTATACACCCCGTTTGGCGATGGCTTTTTAAGGGGACGGGCGCTGGATGACCGGGCGGGCTGTGTTTTGCTGATCCAGCTTATCCGGGCGCAATTACAGTATGATACTTGGTTTGCCTTTACCGTCCAGGAAGAAACCGGGACCACTGGGGCAAAAACGGCGGCTTATCAAATTGCTCCGGAGCGGGCTATTACAGTAGAGACCACAACTGCTTGTGATATTCCTCAGGTGAAAGAGGACAAACAGGTTTGTGCGCTGGGAAAAGGACCGGTAGTTTCTTTTATGGATAAAGGAACCGTTTATGATATGGACTTGTATACGAAAGCGATGGCCTGCGCTCAACGCAATAACATTCCATGTCAAGCCAAAGCCGGTGTTTACGGCGGGAACGAATCCCGTTCCGTACAGGTAGCGGGGAAAGGATGCCGCGTGCTGGCAGTCTCTGTTCCCTGCCGATATCTGCATACCCCCTCCTGTGTGATCAAAGAGGAGGATATGGAAAATACCCTGCGCTTGCTGGAGGCTCTCTTGGATGAGTTTGGCGCATGATCCAGTATGTTGCGGCAAACAATCAGGGACTGTTTGAGAAAATTTGCGGGACATCAGGTATATTTGGAAGTAAAATATACTTTCAGTATAAACAATATGAAGGGGAAGGCCCCCTGGATTTTTGGGTGGCTTGGGACGAACAATGGCCTGGGGCGGCGGTGGTTTCCATCTGCGAGGGAAACTTTGCCGTAGGCAATACCGCTGATTTTATCAGCGGCACCGCCGCCCCAGGCCCCCAGGAACTGGCATATTTTTTGCAAACGATGGGGTTTGGATCCGTAAGCGGGGAGCTGCCGCTAATAGAGCAGCTGCATGGTTTATTAGGCGGTAAAATGGGATCTTCCTACATTATGAACTATACAGCGCAGCGCACCCCGGGTCGACCAGCGGCTGAAATACGCTCTGCCCAACGGCTAGAAGAAGTGTACCGGCTGTTATGTTTGTGCGATCCGATTTTTCAGGCGTCCTCACGATACGACGCCTGGCTGGTGGACGCTTCTTATAAAATCCGGCATGAATTGGGAAATATATATGCACTATATGTAGAAAATATATTAATATCTACAATTTGTATAAATTTTAGTCCTCTAAAACACGCGATCATTACATCTTTGGCTACCCATCCGGACTTTCGCGGTAAAGGATATGGGAAACAGTTGGTAACCTATGCCACCAGAGAAGTTTTGTCCAGGGGACAGATCCCTACCCTGCTTACAGCCAACGAGAGGCTGGGAGAATTTTATGAACAATGCGGTTATAACATAACCGGCCGATGGGCAAGTATTCTTTCACAGAAAAATAAATAAAGAGAAATAAGAAAAGGAGTAATAACATGATATCCGACTTTTTTAACATTGATCCGTACATACAGGACCTGGCGGTGAAAGCGGAAAAGAAGTGTAAGGAGCCGTTTGAACGAATCGATGAAATAGCGGAATATAATGCATGCAAGGTGCTGGCGTCATTTATTGAAAATGGTGTAAGTGAAAGTCACTTTACAGAGTCTACCGGCTACGGATATGGCGATCGGGGGCGGGAGGTTTTGGATAAGGTGTTCGCCCAGGCAGTAGGGGCACAGGACGCTTTAGTGCGGCATAATTTTGTATGCGGCACCCATGCCATAACTACCGCGCTGTTTGGGCTGCTGCGGCCGGGGGATTTGATGGTTTCTCTTGCAGGGAAGCCGTATGACACCCTGGAAGAAGTGATTGGTATTCGGGAAAGCAGTGGTTCCTTAAGGGAATTTGGCGTAAAATATAAAATGCTTGATCTGCTGCCGGACGCAACGCCGGACTTCGATGGCATCGCCGATGCAGTCCAGGGGGCGAAGGTGGCTCATATCCAACGTTCCAGAGGATATTCCTTGCGGGAATCCTTGTCCATTTCTCAGTTGGAAAAAATGATTAATCTGGCAAAACAGGCAAATCCTGATATTATTGTTTTTGTGGATAACTGCTACGGAGAATTTGTAGAAAAAAAAGAGCCTACGCAAGTAGGCGCAGATATCATGGCGGGTTCCCTGATCAAAAATCCTGGCGGGGGGATTGCGAAAACCGGCGGATACATTGCTGGACGACATGATCTAGTAGAGGAATGCTCCTATCGTTTGACCTGTCCCGGTGCAGGGAGGGAAGTGGGCTGCACCTTGGGAGAAAACAGAAGTATGTTTTTGGGTTTATTCCATGCGCCCACCGTCACAGCCAGTGCAGTAAAAACCGCGGTATTTACTGCGGCATTGTTTGATATGCTGGGATATCCTGTATATCCGGCCTATGATTATCCTCGGACAGATATCATTCAGGCAGTGGAATTAGGTTCCGAAAAAGGACTGACTGCATTTTGCCAAGGAGTACAAAAGGGCGCGCCGATAGACGCTTTCGTTGTCCCGGAAGCTTGGGATATGCCTGGTTATGAAAGCAAAGTGATTATGGCGGCGGGGGCCTTTACCTTGGGAGCCTCTATTGAATTGTCCGCGGATGGGCCGATGCGTCAACCTTATGCGGCCTGGCTTCAGGGGGGAATCACTTACCCCAGTGGAAAAACAGGAGTTGTGTTGGCGGCTCAGTCGATGCTGGAACAAAATTTGATTAAGAAACCATAAGCGCATTGACTCAAGTTGTTAAATAAGGTATAATAAGTAGCGTCGCATTTGCGGCGCTATCTGCGGATATGGCGGAATTGGCAGACGCGCCAGATTTAGGATCTGGTGTCTCAGACGTGCAGGTTCAAGTCCTGTTATCCGCACCACGTCGGAATGGACTGTGCTCCATTCAAAAAGCCCAGCCGTAAGGCTGGGCTTTTCTCATACCGCTCCGTCATTCCTCCTCTTCCGCAAAAGGTCACGCTCGGCTCGCCTGCTCGGTTGTAAACGCCCTCGCAACGGATCCCTGTCGCTGCCAACCTTTTGCGGGCCTGCCTGCGGCGCGAGGCGTCTTTTTTCCCCGGTGGACAAGTGGGAAGCTGCATTTTAGCCTTATAATCAAGGCTGAAATGTAACTTTTCCTTATACAATTTTTCGTGAGGAAACCTCCATGTTATACTGCTCATAAGCGTATGAGCGAAATACATGGAGGTTTTGTCATGTCTAAAAATGTTATAGAGATCCCGCAGAGTAAAGAACCGACATCGATTTGATATCAGCAGCTTCGGGCCCCTTACTGCCGGGTCAGTACCAACCATAAGGAGCAGCAGAGCAGTTTGAAAAATCAAATCGAGTTCTATGCCGAATACATCCAGAGAAACCCTTATTGGCAGTTTGTTGCGGCCTACTACGATATTGTATCCGGTCTGAGAACAAACAATCGTCCCGCTTTTCCTCGGATGCCTCCCGGCAGGCTTCGGCCTTTCCGGCCTCGTTCATACAAAATACTGTGTCACACATCCCGCAGCAAAGGCCGCAGCCAATGCAGGTATCCTGCTCTACGAATGCCTTCATATTTGATGGCTCCTCCCTTATTTAGAACACAACAACCAGCAGCATCTTGAACGCTTCTTCTCCGTATACAGCATGGGGATGTCCGGCGGGCATAACAATAGCTTCCCCTTCATGCAGAAGGTATTCGACGCCGTCGATGGTGATCTTTCCCACACCCTCCAGGCAGGTGACAAAGGCGTCGCCGCCGGATTCGTGGGTACTGATCTCCTCTCCCTTGGCAAAAGAGAATAGGGTGATACTCAGAGCCTCGTTCTGTGCCAGCGTCTTGCTGACTATCTGGCCTTCCTGACAGGTGATCTGATCCTTCAAAACTAAAACCTCGGCCTGGTTGATATTTTTCATTTTCACACTCATAATGGATCCTCCTTGTCCGTATCAAACAGCTTTCGTGCGATCTGATCTCAATCGTTTATGTGCATCCGTCCTGCGTTGGACGTTCAGTCCACGATCTTTCCATCCACAGAAACGGTCACTACCTGCCAGGGAATAAACTTGCCGCTCTCTTGCAGCGCTTTTTTGGCGGCAAGTTCCAGTCCACCACAGCAGGGGACCTCCATGCGCACAATGGTAACACTATGGATATCGTTGTTCCGGATGATCTCGGTCAGTTTTTCACTGTAGTCGATACTGTCCAGCTTGGGACATCCGATCAGAGTGATTTTGCCGCGCATGAACTCCTGATGCAGGTTGGCATAGGCAAAAGCAGTGCAGTCTGCGGCAATGAGCAGCTTGGCTCCGTCGAAATAGGGGGCGTTTACCGGAACCAGCTTGATCTGGCAGGGCCACTGACCAAGCTGAGATGGTCCAGAGCTTTGCGTCGGCGTCTGTGCTGCATCACGCTGGCTGAGCTGTCTCATCCGGCTGCCGGGACAGCCAGTGTGTGCCAGCCTCTGCGTATTCTTCTGATTTTCCAAAACCGCCTGTTCATCGTAGGCCGCCGCCTCACGCTCCACAAAGGTGATGGCGCCGGTCGGGCATGTGGGCAGGCAATCGCCAAGGCCGTCGCAGTAGTCATCCCGAAGCAGTTTTGCTTTCCCGTCCACCATACCAATAGCGCCCTCATGACAGGCCGCGGCACAAGCGCCGCAGCCATTACACTTTTCTTCATTGATCTCAATAATTCTGCGAATCATAGTCCATCCTCCTTAAAACTAACATGCTTGACGTTATGTCTGCATTTTACTATAATGATTTAAAAAAAGATGTTGGAATTCCAACACAAGAGGGCTTTATGAAAAATTATTTTTCTATTCTATCTCAATGCGCTCTGTTTCAGGGCATTAGTCAGGAGGAATTGCAAGAAATGATGGGATGCCTCGGTGCAAAATTGATATCGCTTGCCAAAGGCTCCCCTGTCTTTTTAGAGGGAGACCCTGCGCAGTTTGTGGGTATTGTTCTCTCCGGCGGCGTACAGGTGGTTCGTGATGACTACTATGGGAACAGGAGCGTCTTATCCATTCTGCAGCCCGGAGATTCTTTTGGAGAGGCCTTTTCCTGTGCCGGATTGGAGAATATGCCAGTCAGTGTGCTCGCCGTCAAGGACAGTGAGGTGCTTCTTCTAAACTGCCAGCGGGTACTGACCCTGTGCTCTCATACCTGCCATTTTCACAGTCTGTTGATCCAAAATATACTGCAGGGATTGGCTCAAAAAAATTTAGCGTTCACGCAGAAAATACGGTATATGTCTCAAAAGACCACAAGGGATAAGCTGCTGACTTACCTTTTGGATCAGGCGAAACAGCAAGGAAGCGCAGAATTTGTCATCCCCTGTGACCGGCAAACTTTGGCGGATTATCTGGGAGTTGAACGTACCGCTATGTCGGCGGAGCTGAGCAAATTGAAAAAGTCCGGGCAGCTTGACACCAAGGGATCTTGGTTCCGTCTCTCCCTAATCAATCGAGACAATTGATAGATTGTTAGTATTATGTAATCAAAAGTAAAACTACTCAAATGCACGTCGGAGCAAGCTTTATATCGCTTGCTCCGACTTTTTTCAAAAGTCAGAGTGCGCTCATGCCGCTGCTCCTCCTTTCCGCAAAAGGCCAGGCTCGGCTCGCCTGCTCGGTTGGAAACGCCCTCGCGACGGCTCCCTGCCGCTATCAACCTTTTGCGGGCGCGCTTTATTCATTATTGCCAGCGCTTGACTTTTACCAAATTTATTCTTATAATAAAAATTAGAATAATTCTAAAAATGGGTTGAAGACATATGACAAAGTACGAGAAAAAAATATATGAAATTATCGGCGCCTCCCAGGATCACCTGAATGCGGAACAGATTTTTGAAATGCTGAAGCAGGTTTATCCTACAGTGGTTTTTGCCACTGTGTATAATAATCTTAATAAATTGTGGAAGGCGGGATTGGTCCGTAAAATATCCCTGGAAGGCAAGCCGGATCGATATGACCGAATAGAGAAACATGATCATCTGTTATGTAAGCAATGCGGCAAGCTGTTGGATATCAATCTGGCTGATTTAACCGAACAGCTCCAGCAGCAGATTGATATTCCTCTTCTTTCTTATGATTTAAGGCTGATATATCTTTGCGACGATTGCCAAAGAAAAAGAAAAGGGGAAGAATAAGTCCCGGCGCAGCGGCGCCCCATACCGTTTTTGGGTATAGTATTTCCGATGACTAAAAGATATTCTGAAAGAGCCGGCACGGACGGAAAACAGCGAGATATCGCATAGGTTTACGAGCGGCTTAGCCGTTCTTATTATAAGGCGGTTGAGCGGATTCTCTATATTACAATAGGGAATATGCGGCTGCAAAAACCGTACGATTTATATGAAAGGAGGAAAACGAATGGGGAAATGGATTTGCAGAATTTGCGGCTATGTCTATGATGAAGAAAAGGAGGGAAAACCCTTTGCCGATCTGCCGGATACCTGGGTATGTCCTTTGTGCGGCGCGGACAAGGGTTCTTTTGCTCCCGAAAAAGAAGAGGCTCCCAAGCCGCCTGCGGCTTCGATCCAGATTACCGAGGAGATGAAACAGCTATCCGTAGGAGAGCTGTCTGCTTTATGCTCCAATCTGGCTCGTGGCTGTGAGAAGCAGTATAAGGATCAGGAGGCGGCGTTGTTCCGGCAGCTGGCGGATTTCTTTGATTGCGCTGTCCCTGCCGTCCCCGACGCGGATATAGCGAAATTATCCGCTTTGATTCAGGGAGATCTGGAGGAGGGTTATCCTGCTTTGCGCGGGGCCGCCCAGCAGGTTTCAGACCGGGGAACCCAGCGCATTTGCGTTTGGGGGGAGAAAGTTACCAACATACTCAATTCCCTGGTACAGCGTTATCAAAGAGAGGGCGAAGCATTCTTAGAGAACACCCAGGTCTGGGTCTGTACTGTATGCGGGTTTGTCTATGTGGGAGACAAGTCCCCAGAGCTTTGCCCGGTTTGCAAGGTTCCCGCGTGGAAGTTTGAAAAAATAGAAGGGAGGGGCTGAGCAATGAAACAGATTGCGGTAAGAAATTTACGATTGTGTACCAAGGACTGTTTGTGTCTGTATGTATGTCCAACGGGAGCTACTGACACAGAAAACAGTATTATTGACGTAAAAAAATGTATAGGATGCGGTGTCTGTGCCGACGCCTGTCCCAGCGGCGCTATTTCCATGGTGCCCACAGAATATCCCCCTCAGCAGAAGAAAGAGGAGAATGTGGTTGCTTTGGCCAACGCGATGGCCAAGCGCAAGGCAGCGCAGGAAAAAACAGCGCGCCAACTGGCGGAAGACACAGATCAGGACGGCTTGTACCGGCTGATGACCGCCGTGGGCAAATCCGTGCGCCTGGTTAATGAAGATCTGCTTCGGGAGGCGGGGTATATGCTTCCACAAAGCGGCAATACGCACCGGCTGCTGGAAGGCTGGGTCAAAAATCCGCCGTCCCCCGGCTTCCCTGTGGAGGCGGCGGAAAAACTGCTGAAACTGATCCCATGCAACGATAAAGAAGGAGACAAGAAAAATATGAGTAAATGGAAATGTAAAGTCTGCGGTTACATCTATGAAGGCGAGGAGCTGCCTGCTGATTTCACCTGCCCCATATGCCATCAGCCCGCCTCCTCTTTTGAAAAGATAGAGGAGTCGAAGAGCGGTGGAAAATACGCCGGCACCCAGACGCAAAAAAATCTGGAAGCTGCTTTCGCGGGGGAATCCCAGGCCCGAAATAAGTATACCTATTTTTCTTCCGTAGCCAAAAAAGAGGGGTATGAGCAGATCGCGGCCCTGTTCCTCAAGACCGCAGAGAACGAGCGGGAGCATGCTAAAATGTGGTTTAAGGAGCTAAATGGGATTGGCGATACCAAAGAAAACCTGCTGCATGCCGCTGAGGGAGAGAACTACGAATGGACCGATATGTACGACGGCTTTGCCAAGACCGCGGAAGAGGAAGGCTTTCCTGAGCTGGCCGCCAAATTCCGTTTGGTGGCGGCGATTGAAAAGCACCATGAGGAGCGTTATCGCGCCCTGCTTCACAACATCGAAATGGCGGCGGTCTTTGCTAAGAGCGAGGTCAAGGTATGGGAATGCCGTAATTGCGGCCATATTGTAGTAGGAACCGCCGCGCCCGAAGTTTGCCCGGCCTGCGCCCATCCTCAAAGCTATTTTGAGCTAAATTCTGAAAACTATTAAAAATCAGCAACCGATGTTTGAATGAAGCCCGGTTTTCGAACAATTTTGTTCGAAAACCGGGCTTTTTCTTTTCGAAAAGTTTTGCATATTTAATTTTGGGCCATTTCCTTATCACATTGGGAACACAAACAGGGCGTATTTTGGAAACATCACAGAAACTCTGGAGGTGAAAGGGATGGCCGAATATCAAAACGTATTTGAACGTTATGAGAAAAAATATATGTTGGATCAAGTACAATATAGCCTGTTAAGACAAGCGTTAAAGGAAAAAATGCAGGAAGATCAATACGGACTGCATACGATTGGCAACATCTATTATGATACGGAGGATTATGAACTGATCCGAACCTCTTTGGAAAAGCCGATATATAAAGAAAAACTGCGCTTACGCAGCTACGGGACTCCCCGGAAGGACAGTGTGGTATTTGTGGAGCTGAAAAAGAAATACGCTGGGGTTGTGTATAAACGGCGCACAGGAATGGAGCTGTCTCAGGCGCAGGAGTATTTAAAAAAGGGGATGCGCCCCGATACCCAGGAACCGCAGATTTTAAATGAGATCGACTGGTTTTTAAAACAGCACATGGTCTCTGGGAAGATTTATATTGCATATGACAGGATAGCTCTGGCGGGAAAAGAGGACGCGTCCCTTCGCATCACCTTTGACAGAAACCTGCGGTACCGCAAGACAATGCTGGATTTGTCCCGGGGAGATTGGGGACATGAACTGTTAGAGGAAGGGAAGATCCTAATGGAAGTTAAAATTTCTCAGGCAATGCCCTTATGGCTGAGCCGCCAGTTGAGCAAATTGGAAATTTACCCGGTTTCTTTTTCAAAATATGGGGAGTGTTACCGTAAATATCTAAAATCCGATCTTACTGCCATAGGGGGAATTATTTGTGCTTGACATGCTTTTTGAAAGCGTTACGCAAAATGGGATTTCTGTTCAGGGAGTACTGTTTTGTACAGTCGTTTCATTAGTTTTAGGAATATGCGTAGCTTGTATTTATATGTTTCGAAACAGCTACAGCAAGAGCTTTGTAGTTACTTTAGCTTTGCTGCCGGCCATGGTGCAGATTGTTATTATGCTTGTCAACGGCAATTTGGGCGCCGGAGTAGCAGTAATGGGAGCTTTTGGGCTGGTAAGGTTCCGTTCGGTGCCGGGGACCGCCCGGGAGATCAGCAGCATCTTTTTTGCCATGGCTATTGGCCTGGCTACAGGGATGGGATACTTAGGGTATGCTGGATTGTTTCTGATTATTGTTGGGCTTGCGACCTTGGGACTGTCCATCTCTAATTTTGGCAGGGAGAAGGTCGGAGAAAGGGAACTAAAAATTACCATTCCAGAAAACCTGGATTATGAAGGAATTTTTGACGACCTGTTTCAAAAATACACTTCCCAGGCCCAGCTTATACGGGTGCGCACCACGAATATGGGGAGCCTGTATGAATTACAATATTTGATCCATTTAAAAGGGGAGAATATCAGTAAAGAATTTTTAGATGAGCTTAGATGCCGCAATGGAAACTTGAATATTGTATGCGGGCGGGTATCCACCGCGCGGGACGAACTATGAGGAGAATGACTATGAAATTTTATAAAGGATGGATGGCCGGATTTCTTGCAGCGGCGGCAGGACTGCTCGTTTTGTCTGGCTGTCAAGGGCAGGACGCCGCTGTAGACAACAATACCGGTTCCCAGGCAGGCCAAAATAATGCGGTGCAGATCGTTTTAAAAGAAGGGGATATTGACATCGATGGCAGCGGAGCCAGTGCGTCGGATGGGGTAGTTACCATTACAAAGGCGGGAAACTACCGGATCAGCGGCGTGTTAAACGCAGGGCAGATTCTAGTGGATGCTGGAAAAGAGGATACAGTTGAGCTGATTTTAGGCGGGGTGGATATAACAAATACCGCCGGCGCGCCCCTGTATGTAAAACAGGCAGGGGATGTAACCGTTCGGCTGGAGGAAGGAACAGAGAATATTTTCACCGACGCGGAGAACTATGAATTTGCCGTGGGAGAAGACGAGCCGGATGGAGCCATTTTCAGCAAGGACGATCTAACCATCACCGGCAGCGGAAACCTGAAGGTAAACGCCAGTTATAAGGATGGTATTGTTTCCAAAGACGATTTGACTGTGGAATCAGGAGAAATCCAGATCACTGCCGTAGGGGACGCAATACGCGGAAAAGATTCGGTAACCATCTTGGACGGCGTGTTTACCATTGATGCGGGGGACGACGGGATAAAATCCAGCAACGATACCGAGGCGGAAAAAGGCTGGATTTCTATTAGCGGCGGCAGTTTCTCCATTATTTGCGCAAAGGATGGCGTTCAGGCGCAAACCGATATGGATATTTCCGGCGGGGAATTTGATATTACTGCCGGAGGCGGCGCTGAGACGGTGGATCTGCAAAGTCAGGCCGCTCCCGGCCGGCCAGATCGGCCGGCGGCGGACAGCTTCGCTTTGGAGACAACTGACGAAAGCTGCAAAGGGATAAAGGCCGGCGGCAGCCTGCGGGTAACTGGCGGCAGCTTTACCATTAACAGCGCGGACGACGCAGTTCACTCCAATGGAGATGTGACGATTGAAGACGGCGAGTTTACGATCGCTACAGGAGACGATGGAGTTCATGGGGACGGGGCCCTCACCATTGGCGGCGGTACAATCGTTATCTCCAAAAGCTACGAGGGCCTGGAAGGAGCCACCGTGGATATAAACGGCGGAGAGATTACCCTTTCGGCCAGCGATGATGGAATAAACGCCGCGGGCGGCAGTGATACTGATGAGTTTCAAGGCTGGCCGGGGGCGGACAACTTTGCAGAAAAAAGCAGTTATTATGTACGAATTACTGACGGCAGCCTGAGAATAGACGCTTCTGGGGATGGAATCGATTCCAATGGAAATATCTATTTTGACGGTGGTACGGTTGTTGTGGACGGACCTGCCGGCAGCGGAAACAGCGCTATCGACTATGAGGGGGAATGCCTGATCTCCGGCGGTACCTTGACCGCGGCGGGAAGTGCTGGGATGGCGATGTCTCCCCAGGAAAGCTCCACTCAGAACATTTTGATGATTTACTTTGACTCCCAGCAGCAAGCGGGGGTCAATATCCAGATAAAAAATGAGGCGGGGGATACGATTGCAGAAATGACCCCTGCAAAAGCTTTCCAAAGCATTATATTCAGCACCCCAGAAATTACACAAAGCGAAACCTATTCCCTGTGGGCGGGAGATACCCAGCTGGCCCAGGTAACGCCTTCTTCTGTGCTTACCCGGATTTCGGAGGACGGATCCGCCGTCAGCGCAGAAATGGGAATAGGCGGCGGCCGCGGCGGAATGGGCGGAAGAGCGCCGGAAGGAATGGCGCCGCCTTCTGACGGCTCGGGCCCTGGCGGGCGGACGCCGCCTTCCGATGGAACGGCCCCCGCAGACAGAACGCCGCCCCCAAACAGCACAGATGAGCTGCCGGCGGCGTCTTAAGAAAGCGGCGGAAGCTGAATGTTCTGCTTCCGCCGCTTTTTAAATTGAAGTAAAAATTTACCGTTTAGTTGAAATCCTATATTTCCTACAGTATAATAGGAAATATAGGGGGCGGTAAAATGAAAATTTCTACGAAAGGCAGATATGCTCTGCGTCTGATGCTGGATCTGGCAATGCGGGATACCGGGGAATATATTTCCCTGCGGGATGTGTCCTCCCGCCAGGAAATATCCGCGAAATATCTGGAACAGATTGTTACTCAGCTGGGCCGGGCGGGCTTTGTAAAAAGTACGCGGGGACCGCAGGGCGGCTATAAGTTAGCAAAAGACCCGTCGGAATATACGGTAGGCTCTATTCTGCGCCTGATCGAGGGAAGTCTTGCACCGGTAGCCTGCTTAGAGGGGGAGAACAATGAATGTCCCCGGCAGGACTGCTGTGCTACGCTAGAAGTTTGGAAGCGGCTTAACGATGCGATTAACCAGGTGGTGGATACGATTACGCTGGCGGAGCTGGTACAAATTCAAAAACAAAAGCAGGAGCTGGATTATATTATTTGATAATTTCTATTGACAAAAAGGAAGATCGCGGCTACAATTCATATTAAACACATATGAAATATATGAATATAGAGATGGTTATCTCTCGGTACAAACATAAAAAAACGAGGAGGAATACTTATGTCCAAAATATATACGTCCATAACCCAGCTGGTAGGAAAAACCCCTCTGCTGGAACTGACCAATTATCAACTGGAACACAAGCTGCCGGCCCGGCTGTTCGCAAAGCTGGAATACTTCAATCCTGCGGGAAGCGTGAAAGATCGTATTGCGAAAGCGATGATCGAGGACGCGGAGCAAAAAGGGCTTTTGACCCCTGGCTCCGTGATTATTGAGCCCACCAGCGGAAACACTGGAATTGGGTTGGCGGCCATCGCTGCGGCAAAAGGATATGAGGTAATTCTTATTATGCCGGAAACGATGAGCGTGGAACGCCGAAATTTGTTGAAAGCGTACGGCGCCCGGCTGGAGCTGACGGATGCGGCCAAAGGGATGAAGGGTGCAATTGCCAGAGCGATGGAGCTGGCACAAGAAATTCCAGGCGCATTTATTCCCAGTCAGTTTGAAAATCCGGCAAACCCGGCAGCGCACAAAGAGACCACCGGACCGGAGATTTGGGAGGATATGGACGGCAAAGTGGATATATTTGTGGCGGGGATTGGTACCGGAGGAACGATTACCGGAGTAGGGGAGTACCTTAAATCCCAAAATCCTCAGATAAAAATAATTGCTGTGGAACCGGCTGGATCCCCTCTGCTTTCCAAAGGAATAGCGGGGCCCCATAAAATTCAAGGGATCGGAGCGGGATTTATTCCGGACACTTTGAATACCGCTGTCTATGACCGGATAGTTACAGTGGAAAATGAGGACGCATTTGCGGCTGCACGGCAGATTGCCAAACAGGAAGGAGTATTGGTAGGAATTTCTTCCGGCGCGGCATTATGGGCGGCGGCGCAGGAAGCGGCAAGAGAAGAAAATAACGGGAAAAATATCGTAATAATGTTCCCGGATACAGGAGATAGATATTTTTCCACCGGATTATTTGCGCAGGAATAAAGAAAAGGCCTGGGATGATATAAAATCCCAGGCATTATTATTGAAAAAAAGAAAACGGATGCTATAATGGAAAGGGAAAGGATGTGAGAAACCATGGAGGCCACTTCTATTGGAATTATCGGAGGGGCAGATGGGCCTACCGCGATTTTTACCGCAGGAAGCTTGGGACAGATGACGCTGTCCAGTATTTTGGTGTTGACGGCTGGCGCGCTGATTATGGTTGGATTAGTGGGATTGTTTTTCCTGTGGCGTCGAAAAAAATAAGAATATAAAGACCTGTGTGTCATAAGGCACACAGGTCTTTTCATCAGTCTTTTTTAATAATAATTTGGTTTTCTTCTTCCAAAAGGATTACCTGATCCCCACAAGTGATATTCAGCTCCTGCAGAATATCCGCAGGTAGAACAATCTCTCCATTTTTACTTATCGGAATAATTCGTTTTTTAGAGGGAGAATTAGATGGGTTTTGCACTGTAAATCCTCTCCTTATTTGGATTTTTGTGGTATAATCGGACTGTTAGTCCAATTATACCACAAAAACTTGCATATAATCAAGAAAAAGGTTATAGCAGGTGATTAAATGAAAGGAGAAAAAAACTTAATTGGAGACAGGTTGCGCTTAGCCAGACTTATGGAAAACCCAAAAGCGACACAAAGTGATATCAGCGCGCGTCTGCAGGTGATAGGAATTTCCTTGTCCGCCAGTTCCGTAGGAAAAATAGAAATGGGGCTGCGTCCTGTAACCGATATCCAATTAGTGGCGCTCGCAAAGGCATTAAAGGTATCGACATCTTGGTTATTAGGCGAGAGTTAATAATATTTGCTGAAAACCGCCTGCCAACCTGAATAACCATATACTTTTTCAAAGAATAAAAGTATATGGTTATTTCTTTTGTTTATAAATAGTTTGTGGTAAAATAATCTATATACTTTATAAAGAATGAATAGGAGAAGGAATGTAGAAGGAATGGAATTTTATCAGATATTAGCCGAAGAATTTCATCTATTGGAGGACCATGTAAAAAATATTATTCAATTGATTGACGAAGGAAATACGATTCCCTTTATTGCCCGTTACCGCAAGGAAAAAACAGGCTCCTGTGACGACCAGGTGTTGAGGGAATTAAGCGATCGCCTGGGGTACCTGCGGAATTTGCAAAAGCGCAAAGAAGAGATTATCGCCTCGATTACAGAGCAGGAAAAGATGACCCAGGAGCTGATGGAAGATATCGCCGCGGCTCAAACTCTTGCTCGGCTGGAAGATATCTACCGTCCTTATAAGCAGAAGCGGCGTACTCGGGCCACTATCGCAAAAGAGCGGGGATTGGAGCCTTTGGCGGAAATGATCTTAGCCCAGGATATTCTCTCAGGTACAATAGAGGAGTTAGCCGGCCCTTTTGTAGACGAAGAAAAAGAGGTTTTCAGCATAGAGGATGCGGTTGCCGGCGCCTGCGATATTATTGCGGAACAAGTCTCAGACAGCGCCCAGGGGCGCCAGCTGCTGCGGGAATTGTATAAGAAAAACGGACTGGTGCACAGCACAGCCCTCAAAGAGGAAGATTCGGTTTATTCGATGTATTATGATTACAGCGAACCGGTAGCCAAGATCCCCAGCCATCGAATTTTGGCTATTAACCGGGGAGAGAAGGAAGAGTATCTTAAAGTTGATATTGAAATAAATACTGCCGACGCCCTGGATAAACTGGGAAGCTTGTTTTTAAAGAAGGAAAGCATTACCATGGATACGGTTCGCTTGGCGGTGGAGGACGCCTACAAACGGCTGATACATCCTTCTTTAGAGCGGGAAATCCGCTCGGATTTAACGCAGGCGGCAAGCGAACAGGCAATTAAAATTTTTGGCCTAAATTTGCAGGCCTTGCTGATGCAGCCGCCGATTAAGGGGAAAACTGTCCTTGCTATCGACCCTGCCTATCGGACAGGCTGTAAAATTGCAGTGGTGGACCCTACCTCAAAGGTACTGGATACCACGGTAATCTATCCGACGCCTCCTCAGAATAAAATCGAAGAATCCAAGACTATTTTAAAACGACTGATTAAAAAACATAATGTGAATGTTATTTCTATCGGCAATGGTACCGCCTCCAAGGAATCAGAGATTTTCGCCGCCGGGCTTATTAAAGAAATGGGCGGGGACCTTTCCTATATGGTGGTCAACGAAGCGGGCGCGTCGGTATATTCCGCTTCCAAGCTGGGAGCGCAGGAGTTTCCGGAGTTTGACGTGTCTTTGCGCAGCGCCGTATCTATTGCCCGGCGCCTTCAGGACCCGCTGGCGGAGCTGGTAAAAATTGATCCCAAATCTGTTGGGGTGGGGCAGTATCAGCATGATATGCCTCCGAAGAGGCTGGATGAAACTTTGACGGGCGTGGTGGAAGACTGCGTGAATAAGGTGGGGGTAGATTTGAATACCGCCTCCGCCTCTCTTTTAGGGTATGTGTCCGGGCTTTCGGCAGCGGTGGCGAAAAATGTGGTGGCTTACCGGGAAGAAAACGGGGAGTTTACCTCCCGCGTCCAGCTCAAAAAGGTATCAAAGCTGGGCCCAAAAGCATATGAGCAGTGCGCTGGATTCTTACGCATTCCCAATGGGAAGAATGTGTTGGATAATACTTCTGTCCATCCGGAATCTTACGATGCGGCAAAAAAAATCTTGGGAGAGTTTGGATATACCCTCAGCGATGTTTGCGGCCATAAATTACAGGACCTGCCCGGGAAAATCAAAGCCGCCGGGGAAGGGAAAGTCGCCGAAAGCTGCGGCATAGGGATTCCCACTCTGCGGGACATCACAAACGAGCTGTTAAAGCCTGGACGGGATTTGCGGGACGAGCTTCCGCCGCCGCTGCTTCGCACGGATATTATGGAATTAAAGGATTTAAAACCAGGGATGGAATTAAAGGGAACTGTGCGTAATGTAATTGACTTTGGCGTGTTTGTGGATATCGGCGTCCATCAGGACGGACTGGTGCATATCTCCCAGATTACCGACCGGTATATTAAGCATCCCTCCCAGGTGCTGAAAGTTGGAGATGTGGTAACCGTTTGGGTGCTGGGAGTGGACGTTCCCAAAAAACGAATTTCTCTTACGATGAAAAAACCAAAGTAACGATATTTTTTAAATCGGAGCGAAGAGCTTGACTCCGCAGTCTTTCAGCAGGCGGCTGTTACGCGCCGCTGAAAGAAATGGGATGTCCCCCACTTGCAGGCGGGGGACATCGGCGCAAAGGGATAGGAGGAAGTCAGATGAATTTGCTGTTTGTGGCGGTCAACGCAAAATACAGCCATACCAACCTTGCTGTGCGGTATCTGCATCAGATGGTAAAAGATCTGCCCGGGATAAACAGCAGTTTTTTGGAATTTACTATCAATCAGCAGATTCAGCCGGTGCTTTTTGAGATTCTCCGAAAAAAACCGGACGCGGTACTTTTTTCCTGTTATATTTGGAACATCGAAATGGTGCGCCGCCTGGGGGCGGATATAAAAAAAGTTTATCCCCATATAAAAATTGTTCTGGGCGGACCGGAAGTTTCTTTTCGTGGGGAAGAACTGCTTAAGTCCTATGCGTGGATCGATTATATTGTCTGCGGGGAAGGGGAGGGCGCAGCCCTTTCCCTGGTAAGCCAGCTTACCGGGAAAGGCGCCGCCGAAGGCGGCCGCAGCACACGAAGCGTGCTGGCTGCGCCCCAAACTGCCGATATGGATCAGCTTCCCTTTCCCTACGAAGATTTATCTGAGCTTGACAATCGAATCATTTACTATGAAAGCTCCCGCGGATGCCCTTTTGGATGCAGTTATTGTTTGTCCTGTACCGACCGAAGGACAAGATTTCGTTCCCTTCCTATGGTTTACCAGGATTTACAGAAATTTTTGGATGCTCGGGTAATGCAGGTGAAGTTTGTGGACCGTACCTTTAACTGCGACAGAAAGCGCGCTCTTGCAATATGGAAGTATCTGGCAGAGCACGACAATGGAATTACCGGGTTCCATTTTGAGATCGGCGGGGACCTGTTGGAAGAAGAACAGCTGGACTTTCTTTCCACTGTGCGTGCGCAGCTGTTTCAATTTGAAATCGGAGTACAGACTACAAACAAAGCGACTCTTGGGGAAATCTGCCGAAAAACCGATATGGACAAGCTGCGGTATAATGTAACACGTGTGCATCAGGCGGGGAATATCCACCAGCATTTGGATTTAATTGCCGGCCTGCCTCTGGAGGGGTTTGAGCGATTCGCCCAGAGCTTTGACGAAGTATTTGCTCTTCGGCCCCAGCAGCTGCAGCTGGGATTTCTAAAACTGCTCAAAGGAACTGTGCTTTATCAAGAGCGGGAAAAATACGGTCTTGTCCACTCGGAATATCCTCCTTATGAAGTGCTTCGGACCGGACATATGTCCTATGAAGAACTGTCCCGGCTGAAACTGGTAGAGGAAATGACCGAAGCATATTATAATAAAGGATGTTTTGATGTTCAGCTTTCTTATTTATTGGAATATTTCTCCTCTCCCTTTATGCTGTTTTTAAAACTGGGGGAATATTTCTCCCAAAGAAACGGCGGCCTGCGGTCTTTGGGGAAATATGAATATTATGACCTTCTCCATGAATTTTTTCAAAAGGAGGTACAAGGGGACGATATTCTCTGGCAATGGCTGAGCAAATATGATTTGATCCTTCGTGAAAAGCCCAAAAAACTTCCCTCCTGGCTTATCCAGGACGAAACGCTGCCTTTGCGCCGTCAGATTTTAGCTTTTTACGAAAATGAAGAAAATTTGAAAAGATATCTACCTTCTCTGTTAGGGAAAGATCCAAAATATATTTATAAGACCGCCCACATGGAACGCTTCCCCTTTGATGTAACTGATCCCAAACGTCCCCCTGAGCCGGTGATGATCTTATGCGATTATTCCCGGCGCACAGCACAAGGAAACGCGGTATCCTATAAGGTGACCTTGGAATAAAAAAACGCCTGGTAACTGTTTTTCGTTACCAGGCGTTTTTTATTCATCAATCACTGTCATAGAATAACTAATTTTAAAGCACTCACCAGGGTTAACAAACTTTACATACGGCTTATCTTCAAAGTTTCCAGTTTCATTTTCATAAGCCGGCAAACCGCACCAAGGTTCCAAGCAGACATAGTCCGCGTTTTTCTTAGGCGCGGACCAAACGCCCAGAGCGTCAAATTTCGGGAAAGAAAATTCCAGTCCCTTACCGGTAGAAGGATTGATCAGCTTTACCCGGCGGGATTTGGGATTAGCGAAAATCAAAGCGTCCCGGTCGTCGAACAGATCGTGACTTAAAGGAAGAGTATCCTTGCCCGCCAGCTGAGGAAGGATTTCCGTTCCAGTAATCACATATCCGTTGGGGGCCAGAGAGTTTACCCCATCCTCCACACACTCGAACTTCAAAACATAATCGGTAAATTTTTCCCCCTCATAAATAGGGCATTTAAATCCAGGGTGACCGCCGATACACATAGGCATTCTCTCCCCTGATTTATTTTCTACCAAATATGTAGTGGTAAATCCATCTTCAAAGATCGTATGGGTAGCATGGATAATAAAATGGAAAGGATAAGTTTTAAAAAGGGCTTCATCCGACTCCAAATACATTTCAATAAAGTCGTCCCCATGTTTGCCTACCTGAAATTCCAGCTTTCTTAAATTGCCATGTTTGTTCATTGAATAAGGTTTTCCATTGATTTTCACCTGGGAATCCTTGATAGAACCAACAATGGGGAAAAGTACCGGGGATTGGCTTCCCCAAACCTGGGGATCCACCTGATACATATATTCCCGGCCGTTGGCGGGAATATAGGATGAAAACTCCCCGCCGGTGCTGTTGACCTTAGCGGTAGCCTTACCGCATTTTAACGTGTACTGCGCCATAGTAACCCTCCTATATAGTAAAATTATTTATTTAAAAAAGTATCCACAATATAACGGGGACGATGTTTGACTTCCTTATATACTTTGCCGATATATTCCCCAATGATTCCCAGGCAAAGCAGCTGAATGCCTCCCAGCGCCCAGATAGAACCCATTACCGTTGTCCAGCCGGCAACGGTCCAGCCCATCAGTTTAATTATCAAAAGATACAACAGTGCCAGCACGCTGACCAAAAAGATGATTACACCTAAGGTGGTGATCAAACGAATGGGTTTCACGCTGAAGGAGGTAATTCCATCCATGGCCAAAGCCAGCATCTTTTTCAGCGGGTATTTGGATTCTCCGGCAAACCGCTCATGCCGCTCATATTCCACTACCGAGGTGCGAAATCCAATCAAAGGCACAATCCCTCTTAAAAACAGATTGACCTCATCATAGCGGGCCAGCGCTTCCAGAGCGCGTTTGCTCATCAGACGGTAATCCGCGTGATTTTCCACAATCTCCACGCCCATCAGTTTAAGAAACCGGTAATACCCCACAGCGGTTGTACGTTTAAACACCGTGTCTGTAGCCCGGGAAGAGCGGACCCCATAAACGATATCACATCCATTATAGTATTCCGCAATAAATTTGTCTATAGCGTCTGTGTCGTCCTGCAAATCCGCATCTAAGGAGATGGTGATGTCCGCGTGCTCCTTAGCTTGCATCAGCCCGGCTACCAAAGCATTCTGATGTCCCTGATTGTGCGCCAGCTTCAATCCGGAAAACAGCGGATCCTGTTCATGATACTTGCTGATCAGCTCCCATGTGCTGTCCCGGCTTCCGTCGTCTACAAACAGCACCCGGCTGTCGGGGGAGATCAGCCCGCTTTGTATCATTCCGGACATCTTAGCCTTTAAACGGGAGGAGGTTTCAGGAAGAACCTCCTGCTCGTTATAACAAGGAATGACTAAATATAAAATTTCGTTCAATTTTACTCCTCCTTCGGCTCTTCGCCGTCGCTTGGACAGTTTTGCTCTCCCTCAGGCGAACGGATGCTGTCAAAGCGGTCCTGTGTTTGCGCTTGGCCGCCCGGCAGGTCAAGACATTTTGTTTCCTCAGGGTCAGAAAGGCAGGTCTGCTCCGGCACAGGAATAGGCGCCTGCCCAAATTTTTTCCACAGCAGCAGATAAACTATAAGCAGCAGCAGCCCCGCGCAGCTAATCAGCGCCCCCGGCAATAATCCGGGAGTATGATATTCAAATCGGATAGTATTCTCTCCCGCCGGGGCCCGCACCGCCATAAATCCGATGTTTACCTTTTCGATTTGGGCGGGTTGTCCATTTATAAAGGCGGTCCAGCCGTCGTCATAAGGCACCGAATAAAACACCAGGTTTTCCCTGGAAAGATTGATTTTAGAGGTAAACCCCCGGTTATCAATTACAAAACTATACCCGGCGGTATTGCGTCGGTTTTGGGCATCCTGGTAGAAATCCTGCGTTCCTAAATCGGAGTAATAATCCGCCGGCATTTCTTCTAAAATATCCGAATGTTCGAGGGAAGCCTCTTCTTCCAAAACCAAGGCGCGAAGCATCACAGAGCTCCGTTTTTCTTCTTCCAGGGAATCCAGCTGACTGCGGGAAATATAATAATCATAGGTAAATCCCATAGGAATAAAGTTTTCATTTTCATAGATCTGATACCCCAGCTCTTTTGCGTACAGCCGGTATCCTGGCATTGGCGCGGCAGTGTTTTCTTCTTTGTCCGGAACAAACAGCCAACGTACGGAAAGCAGGGAACGAAGCTGAGGAAACTTCGTTTCCGGTTTAGAAGAAACGTCCCGTTTCACTCCAACTTCCGGATAAAATTCCATAATGGAAACCGGTACAATGGAATGAAACGCCTGAATATTAGGAAGATGCCAGTACATCCCCAGATTATCCATGCTTTTATACACATCCGAACGGGCAAAGGTTTCATTTGGCAAATTTAAATGGTACCTGCCCTGCAAGGCGATGTTGCGGATAAATTCCGGATCGTCCGAATGGGATTTTCCCATAGCGATAAACACAATAGAATAGAAAGCGCTGACACAGCACAGCATAATCGCCGTTACCCGGACAAATACTTTTGTTCCTTGATATCGTTTCACCAACATATAGGTAATCACAAGCCCCATTAAGGCGATCACCGAAATAGCGGCAAAGCGTTCAGGATACTTCGTCAATCCCAATTCCAGACTATTTCCATTTGCAGGAAGGGAGGTAGGGGTTAAAGCTAAAATACAAATGATGAGCGCCGTGTATACCCCGGTCCATTTCAATCCTTTGAAGATAGGGATAGAGCGGTTTTCCAGCGCTAATACACTGGCCATCGCCATCAACAAAATCGGCATATAGTACCATCTGGCATAGTAAGAATTATTAAACAGGATAAACATACTGTTCAGTCCTGGGATAAGAGCGCATACCAAACTGACTATTAGGATTTTACGCAGCCAGGTTTTTTTGGAACTTACATACGCCAGCACCCCGGACATGCTGACCATAGGAAGCCAGGCGGAAAGAGAAGCCCATTTGGCTCCCCGGTCTGGGAACAGGTTGGGGCGGGAAGGCAGATCAGGAGGGAAAAACATGCTGCTCACAATCGCCGGAAGAAGCTGATTATGCCAATACACCCAAAATCCCCAGCCAGTAAGAAGCTCTCCTGCACCGGTACGAGGGTTGCCTAAAATAGCCAGCACCGAAGGCAAAAACAAAAGCATCGCTAAAAGCATCCCAAGGACTGCTTCAAACGCCACCCAGAAAAATCTTTTGACGGTCATTTTCCAATCCGGCGCGCCGCAGCGGATAACAAAATAGAGCAATACAAAAACAACTTCGCCGATAAAAAACCAATAGTTTATCATTGCGTTAATAGCTACCGTCACAGCAAAGACGCCCCGGCGGTTATTTACCACAAGCTCCTCCATACCGATCAGGAGCAGCGGAAAGAATACAATCACTTCATGGAAGTGGTTAAAAAAGATATTATAAACTGCAAAGCCGGAAAAAGCGTACAACAAACCGCCCAGCACCGCATAATCTTTATTTTTTACAAACCGCTGAATATAGAGATATCCTGTCAAACTGGCACAGGAATGTTTTAAAATGAGCAAAGGCGCCATCAGATGGGGAAGAAATTCCGTAGGAAAGGGAAGGGTCAGCCAAAAAAATGGGCTGCCCAAAAGATAAAAACTATACGAACCGATAAAATTCGCACCCAGATCAGTATACCAATTCCAAAAGAAATCCCCGGATTTCACCGCTTCATGGGCCAGTTTATAAAAAGGGATTTGCTGTACATTAAAATCCCCAAAAAAGAAAAAATAACCTTTATCATAGATTACAAAAGGTAAAAAGATTACGGCCGCTGTAATCAGAGCATATAAAAATGCCTTTAAAGCATATCGCTTTTTAGGCGCCTGCGCAGCAATACTCATGACAATCCCCCCGTGTAGATAGGATGGCGCCAAACAAAGAAAATTATACAAATTTAGAAAATGACGCCCTATATTTCTGGATTATTATACCATTCGTTTTGTATTATACCATAAAAAAAGAAAAATAGTAGCTTGTACTTTAAATAAGGTGGGATTTCCTGTATAATTTAATTTATAGAAAAGGAGAGAATACCGATGAAAAGATACAGTTTTTTTGCCATGTTGTCTCGAATGAAATATATTACCCGCTGGGGACTTATGCGCAATTCCCGGCAGGAAAATTTAAGTGAGCATACCCTGGAAGTAGCCTATATCGCCCATGCTTTGGCGGTGCTCCATGGAAAAGTTGATCCGGCTCGGGTGATTATGTGCGCCTTATACCATGATTGCAGTGAAATTTTAACCGGGGATATGCCTACCCCAGTAAAATATTATAATCCAAAGATAAAACAGAGCTATAAAGAAATCGAGGCGGCCGCTAATCAGCGGCTGCTGGGGCTGCTGCCTGAACCAATGGCAAAGACATACCAAAAAAGCTTTTTTGAAGAAGATCCTCAAGTAATATCCCTGGTAAAGGCGGCGGATAAATTATCCGCTTTGATAAAATGTATCGAGGAACTGCGCATGGGAAACGACGACTTTCGTCAGGCCAAAAATGCGCAGCTTGAAAGCCTGCACGCCATGAATTTGCCGGAGGTGGAGCAGTTTATGGAAGAGTTCTTACCGGCATATGAATTGACGTTGGATGAGATGCAGAACATAACTTGATTAACTATTGACAAAGTATACCATACGAGTATAATTAGGAGCGGAAGGACGCCTCTGGGCGTTTTGTCCAAATTTACCTGCAAGGTGTGAACGACATGTCAAATAAATCGTCAATGGAAAAAACAAAATGGATTACCCGTACCGCCCTGTGCACCGCTTTGGTGCTTTTAGCTCAGGTGGTGGGAAAGTACTTGCTTCCTGCCGGTCTGCCCATCTATGGGCCGTTTACTTTAAACCAGCTGGTGACCGGTTCTTTGGTAAATTTGATACTGATATTGTCGGCCGCGAATATCGGCCTGGTTTCAGGGATTACCGTAGGCATAATTTCGTCCCTTTTAGCGACCCTATTGGGAATTACCGCCATCCCATTTTTAACTCCGGCAATTGCTTTGGGCAATGCTATTATCGCAGCGATTGCCTGGTTTTTCTTGGGGAAATTCACAGCCAAAGGAATGCATGCCGCTGGTGTGATTTTAGGAGCCGGGGCAAAATGCGCCTTTTTATGGGTGAGTGTTCCGTTTATTCTAAGCCTTCTTCCCAATATCAAAGAACAGCAGACAGCGGCGATGACAATCATGTTCTCTTGGCCTCAGTTTGTGACAGCGGTTATCGGTGGAATTATTGCCTTGGTGGTGTACAATCCTCTGAAAAAAGCGATTTCCAGATAGGGGAAAGCAACCGGTAGACTTTTACAGCGAGTATGCTATAATGATGAAAAACAGGGGCAAAACTATGTTTTGCCACCCGGACTGTGTCCGGGGAGTGGTTTCCGCTTTTGGGAAACCACGGCGGTTCCTTTTGCAGCCCGCGCCCTAAAACGCAGAGCGTTTTCCGCGCACCGCGGGTGCAAATCTCCGATTTGCCGGGCGCTGCTATAAATATTTTTGAGGGGGTTTTTTATGCAAGAATTTATTGCAATGTGGCAAAACTATGCGAATTTTGGGGGAAGGACTTCTGTCAGAGGGTATTGGATGGCATTTTTATTTAATGTGATCGCCTCTTTCGTTGTTGGTATTGTAGCGGGAATTTTGAGCTTGTTTATCTCTCCTTTGGCTTATTTAAGCTCTCTTTATTCTCTGGCTGCGCTTATCCCTGGACTTGCTCTTACGGTAAGACGTCTTCATGACACGGGAAAATCCTGGGTTTATATTCTGATCGGCCTGATCCCATTGGTAGGAACCATTCTCTTGATCGTATGGCTGTGCGGCGCCAGCGTTCCGGGAGCGAATGAATTTGGCGATATTTCAGAACAGGTATAATTTTACATAGGGAAAAAGCGTCCTGCCTATTGGCAGGACGCTTTTTTTCATATAAAAAACCATCTCACGTCTTTTTATGATCAAAAGACGGGAGAATATGAATTAGACTTTAAAGCTGTCTTTCAAGGTTACGATGCGGTTAAAAGCATTGGTATTTTTGCTGTCTTTGCAAAAATACCCCATTCGTACAAACTGGAATTTATCGCCTGGTTTTGCATCTTTCAGAGAAGGCTCCAGCTTACAGTCTTTCAAAACAGTCAAACTGTTCGGATTTAAGAAATCCAAATAGTTTTTACCCTCTGGGATATCGTTTACATTCTCCAAAGTGAACAAATTATCATACAGCATAACCGAAGCATCCACCGCATATTTGGCGCTTACCCAGTGGATGGTGCCCTTTACTTTGCGCCCATCCAGCGGCATTGCGTTTTTCGCCTCCAGGTCGCAGGTGCAGCGAAGCTCGATAATTTCGTTATTTGCGTCCTTAATTACCTCATTGCACTTAATGATATAAGAGCCCATCAGCCGCACTTCCCCGCCCAATTTCAGCCGTTGGAACTTGGGCGGCGGCACCTCGGCAAAATCGGATTTTTCAATGTACAATTCCCGGGTGAAGGGAACCTCTCGAACGCCGCTTTGAGGGTCCACCGGATTATTGGAAATGGAAAAATACTCCTCTTGATCTTGCGGATAATTGGTGATCACCACTTTAAGCGGTTCCGTGACCGCCATACGCCGCGGCGCCGCAGCGTTAAGCTCTTCCCGGATACAATACTCTAAAAGCTTTAGATCCACCAGGCTGTTGGATTTGGCAACGCCTGCGCGCTTGACAAATTCCAGAATAGAAGCGGGAGTATATCCTCTTCTGCGCAGAGCGCACAAAGTGGGCATACGGGGATCGTCCCAACCATCCACCCGGCCGGTTTCTACCAGTTCCCGCAGATACCGTTTGCTCATCACAGTATGGGTGATATTCAGCCGGGCAAATTCATACTGATGAGGTTTTTTCTCAAAATCGATATTATTCACTACCCAGTCGTATAGAGGGCGGTGATTTTCAAATTCCAGGGAACACAAGGAATGGGTAATCCCCTCAATGGCATCCTGGATAGGATGCGCGAAGTCGTACAGAGGATAGATACACCACTTATCCCCCTGACGGTGGTGGTGAGCCCGCACGATACGATAGATGGCAGGGTCGCGCATGTTCATATTCGGGGACGCCATATCAATCTTTGCCCGCAAAGTTTTGCTGCCGTCGGGAAATTCGCCGTTTTTCATCCGTTCAAACAAATCCAAGTTTTCTTCCACACAACGGTTGCGATAGGGACTTTCTTTTCCCGGCTGAGTCAAGGTGCCCCGGTACTCCCGAAGCTCGTCCGGACTTAGATCGCATACATAAGCTTTGCTGTCTTTAATCAGTTTAACCGCATATTCATAACACTGATCAAAATAATCGGAGCCATAATAGATGCCGCCGTTGGGAATAGCGCCCAGCCAAGTTAAATCCTCTTCAATGGATTTAACATATTCGTCGTCCTCCCGTACCGGATTGGTATCGTCATAACGAAGATTAAACAGGCCGCCATATTTCATAGCGGTGCTGTAGTTTATCCAAATGGCCTTGGCGCTGCCAATATGAAGATAGCCGTTAGGCTCCGGGGGAAAGCGGGTATGAATGCGTTCTTTTAATCCCCCCGCAATATCCTCGTCGATAATATCATGTATAAAATTAGATATTGTTTCGCTCACAATTCTTCCTCCTCCTTCCCTTTTTTTAAAAAAGGGAAGCCAAAAAATTTCTCCCGCTTTTTAAAAAAGATGCGGGTCAAAAAATACCGATAGATCCTGCAGCGCTTTTACAGGAAATCTGCAGGTTCGAAGTTTCGGCTGATTTTACCAAAGTCTCCCGTGGGAACAAACCCTCCAGGAAGGGCGACCCCCAGTTTAAGGGAACGGGGAGAGGGCGTCAAACGATTCCTTTTGCCAGACGTTCTTTTACTCGCCGCGCACCCAACACCTGCATTACCTCGTACATATCCGGGGAATTGGTGCGTCCGGTAACAGCTACACGGATCACCATGCTAACGTCCCCTACATGGCCCTTATACGCGTCCGGATCCTTTTTATAATCCTTCGTGTTTCCAGCAAACCCCAATTCCTGGGAAATGGTTTTAATTTTATCAAACCACTGGTTGTTGTCATCCGCCGGATCATATGCCAAAGAAAACTTTTCCAAAATGGCCCTGCGGTCCGCCGCGGATACATTTTCCGGATAATCTTCCTCCTGCTGGAAAAGCTCGTCGAAGAAAAAGCTCATATATGCCTTGGCCTCACTCCAGACAGCGATATCCTTTCTGGGCTTGGGGCACTCCCGGCCGATGGCTAAAATTTGTTTCGTATAGGCTTCATCCCTGGTAAGCAGGGCATAAAACTCTTCGTCGAACTGTTTGGCCCACTCTGTAAGCAGGCAGTATACGGTTTCTGTTTTCATTCGGGAAATCACATTTTTGGAGATATCCCGCAGTTTGTCAATATCGAACAGAGAACCGGACACGCTCATTTTTTTAGTGGTAAAATTAAACTTTTGGATATCTTCCTGGGGATTAGCAATCCGCCATTCCTCAAAGTTGGAATTTAACAGAGTCATGATATATTCGATTACTGCCGCAACGGAATATCCTTGTGCCTTATAGTAGTCCAGCGCCAATTCCGGGTCCTTACGCTTGGAAAGCTTGCGTTTGGAACCGCCGTCCATCTTCATCAGCTGGGCGGTATGCACATATTTAGGCGGTTTCCAGCCCATCGCCTGGAACAGCTGCAAATGAATGGGCAGGGTAGCCAGCCATTCTTCTCCCCGCACAACATGGGTAGTGCGCATTAAGTGATCGTCCACCACATGGGCAAAATGATAGGTAGGAATACCGTCGGACTTGAGCAGCACCACATCCTGATCATTTTCCGGAAACTCCATCTGACCCTTTACCAGGTCGGTAAATTTCACTCTGCGCTCTAAGTTGCCCTCGCTGCGAAAACGCAGTACAAACGGGACGCCCCCATCCAATTTAGCTTTAATTTCATCCAAAGGCATGTTCCGATGAACCGCCCATTCTCCGTAATAACCAAAATTAGCTTTTTGGGCCGCCTGTTTTTCCCGGATAGCGGCCAATTCTTCCTCGGTGCAGAAACAAGGATACGCTTTTCCCTGCTGGGTAAGCCATTTGGCAAAGGTTTGATAAATCTCCGCACGCTGTCGCTGTCGGTAAGGGCCATAGTTGCCACAGTCCTCCTGAAGGCCGGCGCCCTCATCAAAATTCAGACCATAATCACTGAATACGTTCAGGATGGTTTCCACCCCGCCGGGAACTTCCCTTTTTTGATCGGTGTCCTCAATACGAAGATAAAATACGCCGCCGCTTTGATGAGCCAGCCGTTCGTCCGCCACCGCGCCGAACAGATTGCCCAGATGCATAAATCCTGTAGGGCTGGGAGCGATACGGGTGACTTTTGCCCCTTGGGGAAGCTCTCTTTCTGGATAGCGGGCTTCTATCTCCTCAGGGGTTGTGTGGATATTGGGAAAAAGTAGGTCAGCCAAATTATTACAGTCCATTTTGATCCTCCGCTAAATTATCAAATAGGTAAAACATATTTTACACTATTTTTCTATAGTTTTCAACTGAGAAACCCGGAAAATACCGCCGCTGGCCGCTTATTCTTCCGGATGGTTTCTACGATAGTTCAGATAGCTCTCCAAAATAATCGCCGCCGCCAGCTGGTCCACCGTTTCTTTACGTTTTTTGCCTCTGGTATCCGTTTCATTGAGAAAGCCGATGGCGGACACGGTAGTGCCGCGTTCATCCCACAAACGCACTGGAACTTCCACCATTTTTTCCAGCCGCTGGGCAAATTCTTCGCATAATTTTGCCCGGTCGCCGATGGTGCCGTTCATATTGATGGGATGTCCCACTACAATTTCTTTCACGTCATACTCCACTGAGGCCACTGCAACTTTTTGCAGGACGCTTTCAAAATTTCTATCGTGAATGACCCCTATGGGGGAAGCCAAAAATTCTGTTTTATCGCAGCAGGCAAGCCCCGTGCGAGCGTCGCCGAAATCTACCGCCATAATTTTCATAATCGATCTCCTGTCTCTTATTTTATTTTACCGCCGCCGGAGGTTTGGTTTTCCACCAGGCCACATCGCTGGGGCAGGTCTCTTTGTTTGGAAGATGAGAAGCGTCGCTGAGATATAGGATCCGAGGCCGCAGATCTTTATCATATTCAATAAGATTTACCGAGGTATTCTCGCACCAGCCTATTTCATTTATTTTTTCCACGCCCCAGCCATGAAGAAAACACTGATAATTGCGGATAGCGCATCCATGAGAAAACACCGCGATGGTCTTTCCTTGGTTTTCCTGTAAAATGGCTTCGATCCCCCGCTGCATCCGCTGGTATACCTGTTTCATACTCTCTCCGCCCGGAGCGGTGAAATGGGCCGGATCATTTTCCCACAGATCAAACTCTCTGGGAAACAGCTGAGGCAGATCGGCAAAAGAGTGTCCCTCAAACCGGCCGCCGTCAATCTCAATGATCTCCTTTTTCAGGAAAATAGGCAGATGATAATATTCATTGACCGCTTTCGCAGTTTCATATGCCCTGATCAGCGGGCTGGAGTAGATTGCCTGAATGCCATATTCCTTGCACCGCCGCGCCAAAAATTTGATCTGTTCCTGTCCGCGCGCGCTCAACTCGCCGTCCAGCCGCCCCTGAAACACCCGGTCGATATTTCCCTGTGCCTGGGCGTGGCGGATTAGGTATAGTCTTGTCATCCTCAGCACCTCTCATTCAGCGGACAAAGCCAATTACCAGGGCTTTACCGTGCCGACAATTTCATTGATATCGCGGACGCCCTGCTGATCCAGCCACTGGTCTATTCCCTCGATTACCTTTAGGGGAACATACGGGTCGTAAAACAGAGCCGCGCCGATCTGTACCGCCCGGGCGCCTGCCATCATCATCTCAACGGCGTCCTGCCATTTCTCAATTCCCCCCATGCCCACCACCGGGATACTCACCTGGCTGGCCACCTGCCAGACCATACGCACCGCAACCGGAAAGACCGCCGGGCCGGAGAGTCCCCCTACATTGTTATGGAGTATGGGGCGGCGGGTAGCGATATCAATACGCATCCCCAGCAGGGTATTGATAAGGGAAACAGCGTCGGCCCCCGCGTCCTGTACTGCTTTGGCAATGGATACGATATCTGTTACATTGGGGGAAAGCTTAACCATCATAGGTTTTGTCGTATATCTGCGCATATGGGAAACCACATTTCCCGCCGAAGCGCAGCTGGTGCCAAAAGCTACGCCCCCTTCTTTTACATTGGGGCAGGAGATATTTACTTCCAGCATGTCGATTTTGCTGCTGTCCAGCCGCTCGGCAATAGCGCAGTAGTCCTCCAAAGTGCTCCCCGCCACATTGGCGATCAGCACCGTGTCCCGCTTTTCCAAGAAAGGCATATCGTTTTGTAAAAACGCTTCTACTCCCGGATTTTGAAGCCCTACGGAATTAAGCATTCCTTTTGGCGTCTCGGCGATCCGGGGAGGAGGATTGCCCTGCCGTTCCCGGATAGTCATTCCTTTAAGCGAGATACCGCCCAACTTCTCCATCGGGTACATTTTATCATATTCCCGTCCGAAGCCACAGCATCCAGAGGCCGTGATTACTGGATTTTTAAAGGAAACCCCAGCGATATTTACACCAAGCTTCGCCATTAAAACACCACCTCATCTCCATCAAATACCGGGCCGTCCTTGCACACATGGGTAAAAATTTCTTTGCCGTCCCGCACCGTACGGCAGGCGCACACCAGACAGGCGCCAACCCCGCAGCCCATACGCTCCTCCAAGGAAACTTTTGTCGGTACATTGGCTTGCTGAGCGATGGAAACCACTGATTTGAGCATAGGCATAGGACCGCAGGCGCAGATCAAATCCGCCGGCCCCTGTTCCAGGCGTTCTTTTAACAGCCCGCTGACAAATCCATGATATCCGGCGGAACCATCGTCGGTGGCAAGGCGGGTGTCGCAGCCCAAAGATTCAAAGTCGCTTTTTAAAATTACCGCCTGGGAATTTCGGAATCCGATAATGGCGGTGGCGTTTTTTCCATAATGGGCCGCTGTCTCCACCATGGGCGGCACGCCGATTCCGCCGCCCACAACGATCACCTTATTTTCAGGGGAAAGCAGGGGAAACCCATTGCCCAAGGGACCCAAAATATCCATGCTGTCCCCCACAGAAAGGTGGGACATCTCTTGCGTTCCCCCGCCGCGCACTTCAAACACCAAACGGATGGTTTGCCGCTGCCTGTCAATTTGGCACAAGGAAATCGGCCGGCGCAAGGTAAAACCGTCCGCCCGAATGTGGACAAACTGCCCGGCTGCCGCTTGGGAAGCGATGGGAGGACAATACACCGTATAATCAAAAATCCCAGGAGCCAGTTCTTTTTTTGCCGTGATGGGAAAAAGCGACTGAATATAGGACATAATTTCACAATCCTTTGCTCGAAGTAAGCGTTACCGCCCAATTTAGAAAAAAGCCTGTCAAAAAAGGCGCTCCACTCTTTTTCTTATTATACTATACCCCCGTGACGGTTACAACGCTCAATCCAACACAAATCAGTAAGATTTTGCTGAACAAAGCTTGCAATTTTCATATAAAAGGACTAGAATAGCACTTGCTGAAAAATCTATTCTTTCAGTGGCCAGTCGCAAGTTCCTGGCCGCCGGCGGAAAAATTTTCCCGCCGGCAAAACAGCGCTCTGGCAAAATCCAAAGCTGTCAGCGCGCGGGCCGAGATGATCGGTCTTACTACGAAAGGAAAACTGAATATGAAAACAACAAACACCAAACGCATGGTAACCGCGGCGATGATCGCGGCTGCCTACACCGCAGTGAGCCTGGTGCTTTTGCCCCTGAGCTTTGGGCCGGTCCAGGTGCGGGTCTCTGAAGCCCTGACGCTGCTTACGGTATTTAGTCCGACCGCTGTTACCGGCGTCACCTTGGGCTGTGCTTTAACCAACGCCATCGGTTTGGCCACCGGCGCCAATATTATTGGCATACCGGATATCATTTTTGGCACCGCCGCGACCCTGGTGGCCGCCGTTTTAAGCTGGAAACTGCGAAAAATCCGATTCTGCGGCCTTCCGATAGCATCCTGTCTGCCGCCGGTAATTGTTAACGCTCTGGTCATCGGCGGGGAGCTTACTTATGTTGGCAGCGCAGGATTTCCTCTTCCTATTTTTCTTATCAACGCCGCTCAGGTGGCCTTAGGGCAGATCGCCTCCTGCTGTGTTATAGGGCTTTTGATGGTATATTTCATGGAGAAAAAAGGACTGGATAAGAAGATTTTTGCTGAAAGATAAAACAAACCGGGGAACTTCAAAATAGAAGTTCCCCGGTTTATTTATTATTCTTTATTCTTTTTCTAAGGTGTCTTCTCCTTGGATCACATATTTATTTAGCCCGTGAAAAGCGCAAAAGGTAGTGGTAAAGTTGGCCCAAGAGAAGAAAAAAGGAACCACCAAAAAAGTAGTCACGGGGAAAAACAACAACAGTAGAACAGCGATTATCGCAACAATCAGCAGAGCAAGAATATTATATCCCAGACATACAAACGACAGAATAAAAGAATTTTTAAACACCAATTTGATGGGCAGATCAATCGTGGAAACCATCGGGAACACATACAAGGACATGAGCAGCAAAACAAAAAAGATGGTAGTCACAATCGCGAAGGGAACAACCAGCAGTTTGTTTTCCTGAAGGATCTTCCAGTATATCCCCAAAGCGGAAGCAGACAGCAGCATGCCGCCAAAAACGATTAGGCCGGTGATCAGACCTTTTTTAAAATCCGCTTTAAAGCAGCCCCAAAAATCCCACCATAGAAAATGGTTGGTATCCCGCACCATTTTTGAAGTGATTTTTGCCATAGCGGTTACCACAGGACCTAAAAATATAAGGGGAACAAAGAAAGAAAACAGTTTAAATCCAGGGGGGACAGATAACGCCAATACAATGCCGATAATAATCATAGGCAGAGCAAACAATAAAAATAAGAAGTTGAGTTTTACCAGTTCCAGCAGTTCCCGCCAGAGAATTTCAAAATACAAAGCAAGTCCTTTTTTCTTTGGAGCATCCTTTGGAATTCCCGGGCCGGGCCGGCTATACCGGTCTTTGAAAAAGCCCATTTACGTGACCTCGTTCCATAAAAAATATATAATAGTATAGCATAAAATCAAAAAAAATCAAATAAAGGGGGCGGAGATCCTCCGCCCCCAAATAATGGGTAAAATCAGTTGCAGATAGTTTTTTCTGTTTCTTTATCGAACAGATGAATTTTAGTTCCGTCGATAGCAATTTTAATGGTATCGCCGTCTTTTGCGCTGGAGCGAGGTGGAACCCTGGCGATCATCTTTGTGCCGTTTGTGGTGAAGTACAGATAAATTTCAGAACCCATCAGCTCTGCCAGGTCAACAGTACATTCAATGGTGCTGTTGGTATCTATACCCATGTAAACTTCTTCATCATGCAGGTTTTCCGGACGGATACCCAGAATAACTTCTTTTCCTACATAGGGAGCAAGAACTTCTTCCGGAGCCTTGGTCTTCGGAATTTTGATGGAAGAGTCGCCGAACTTGGCTACAAACTGATCTCCGTCTTTCTGGATAGTAACAGGCAGGAAGTTCATCTGAGGAGAACCGATAAATCCTGCTACGAACATATTGCTGGGTTCATCATACAATTTTTGCGGAGTATCCACCTGCTGGATGAAACCGTCTTTCATAACAACGATCCGGTCGCCCATGGTCATCGCTTCGGTCTGGTCATGGGTTACGTATACGAAGGTAGTTCCCAAACGTTTATGAAGCTTTGTAATCTCGGAACGCATCTGGGTACGCAGTTTGGCGTCCAAGTTGGACAGAGGTTCGTCCAACAGGAATACGGCTGGATTACGAACCATCGCACGGCCCAGGGCCACACGCTGTCTCTGACCACCGGAAAGCGCCTTCGGCTTACGGTTGAGAAGATGTTCAATATCCAGGATTTTCGCCGCTTCTTCTACTTTTTTCTTAATTTCCTCTTTAGGAGTTTTGCGCAGCTGCAGGCCGAACGCCATGTTTTTAAACACGGTCATATGGGGGTACAACGCGTAGTTCTGGAATACCATGGCGATATCCCTGTCCTTAGGAGCCACGTCGTTTACCAGTCTGTCGCCGATATACAGCTCGCCTTTGGTGATTTCTTCCAGGCCTGCGATCATACGCAGAGTTGTGGATTTACCACAGCCGGAAGGTCCGACAAGGATAATAAACTCCTTATCTTCGATTTCAAGGTTGAAATCATGAACGGCGGTAACGTCGCCAGAATAAACCTTATAAATGTTCTTTAAGCTAATGCTAGCCATGAAATGCCCTCCTAATAGTAATTTATTGATTTAAGAATAAAATACTGTTATAATTAGTATTGTTACCTGATAATACTATTTTAGCAGGAACCTTATTAATTCACAATAGTAAAAAATTGATATATAGGGTGAATTATTGATGTTTAGTACGGATGCGATGGAATACGGGCGTTTTTTGCCGGATATGCCCGCGCCGGGTGATTTTTCGGGGGCGTACCCTTGTTTGTGTGTGTTCGAGAAAGCGTCTCGCCGCACAGTGCCGGTTTCGGATACTTTGCCCGGGCTTATTTATCTGCTGTCCGGCAGCGGATATGTGGAATATTTGGAATCCAGGCACACCTACCTGCCGGACAGCTTGCTTGTGGTGCCGGACATGTCTTTGTTTGTACTGGACCCGCTGGAGGACACGGAATATTTGTGTTTCGTCCTCTCCCAGGGCGGGGAGCTGATCGACCAGATATCCCAAAGGGCGGGAGCGGTTCTGGCCTTGGAAGGGGACAATGGGATCGATCAGAAGATGGGAAAACTATGTTTTGATCTCCAGTCCGGCCAGATAGCGTCGCCCTACTTGCTGTCCGCCCGGATGTATGAAATTCTTATGGGGGCGCTGGCTGCGTGCGAAAATAAGAAGGGAGGAGGATACCCGCCTTTGGTCCGGCAGGCGATCAGTATTATCCGGGAGGAATACGCCTTTTTGGCAGGGGTGGAAGAACTGGCCCAGATGCTGGAGGTGACGAAACCTCACCTTATCCGAACCTTTACAAAAGCTACGGGGATGTCCCCGGGGAAATATCTTGTCCAGGTAAAGATGGAAAACGCCTGCCTAATGCTTCAAAACCGGGACTACAGCATCGATATGATCGCCAGTATGGTGGGATATTCAGGGGCAAACTATTTTTGCCGGGTTTTTCGCCAGCATACAGGAGAAAGTCCCGGGGAATACCGGGCCCGCCATTTTGCGCCGTCGGCCAGCCGGGAAAAGGAACAAAAACTCAAAGAGCTGGAAGGAATTTACCATGTATAACAAAAAATGGCGGTTGTGAAAAGCGTAGTTTTATATTTCGGCTTTAAATCTGACAATAAAAACCCGCAGAGCCTTTAGCAATGCGGGTTTATTTATTGTACACCGGGGACAAAAAGACGCCTCGCGCCGCAGGCGGCGCCAAATAAAAACAGCCAGTCTTTTGACTGGCTGTTTTTATTTGGTGGGAGGAGATGGATTCGAACCATCGAAGCTGAAAGCAACAGATTTACAGTCTGCCCCCTTTGGCCACTCGGGAACCCTCCCATATTCATATTTTAATGGAGCTGGTGGACGGACTCGAACCCCCGACCTGCTGATTACAAATCAGCTGCTCTACCAACTGAGCTACACCAGCACGCACACCATCCCCAATAGCGACGAATTTTAGTTTATCATAACTGTACATTATTGTCAACAGATTTTCAGAGCAAAAATAAAATTTTCCCGATTTTCGGGGAAATTTGCCCCTGGGCAAAAGTCCAGGGGCTTCTTTTTCAAATTGCTTCGAAATACTGGCGCAGCATGCTTAAATAGTTTTCCGAAAGAAGGAAACTGCCGTCCTCCTCAGAGAGAGAACCGGACAGAGGGAGATTTCCCGCCGCATCCGCTTCCAGTCCGGCAAGGAAGTTTGCGGATTTCTGCCGCTGTTCGTAATCAGAATAATTGATGTCCGTGTCAATAAGATTGATGATAAACTTGAATAGGGAAGGGGAGGTGTCCAGGGAAGCACAGGATTTATTTTGATTAATTATCGCAGCAATTAACTCCCCTGCGAGCTGACTGTTTTTTTCCGGGTCGGACGTTAGCTCCGGCCAGCCCAAAATATTTGCCACGTCCTGCCCATCCAGCTGCCGCTCCCCCGCTGGAATAGTAATCTCGTAGCCGTCTTTGGAATAAGAGATGTCATAAGGAACCTCAAAAACCACAGAACCGACCTTTTCGGCGATACGAAGAAAGGGAGCTTTTTCCAGGCGGACATATCGATCTACCTTTACTCCCAAGGTTTCCTGCAAAGCCTCCCGCACCCCTTTGCCGCCGCTTTTTTCATATACTTGAGCCAGAGTAGTTTTTTCGGCCTGCAAGGTGACCTGTGATTGCATGGGGAGTACGGTTAAGGGAATCTGCCCATATTGCGGGTTAAATCGGATCAGCAGTACGCTGAACGGCGCGGCACTTTTGTCCGCGCTTCCCATTACCGCCAAGGTAAACGTATCTACCGCCGGCGGCCGCCAGGCGGACTGGGGCTGGGTTTGAGGCTCTTGCTGCGCCTGGGGATTGATTACCGGCTGCACTACCAGCACAATCAGCATCATAATTACCGATAAAAGTACAAAACTTAGTCCAAAAGCCAAAGCGAAAGAACGAAAACGGTCTTTTTTTTCATCCATTGTTTTTACCCCTTGTCAAACGAATAAGATACTCTTATCATTGACAGGTTTTGGCGCCGGCTATACCGAAAAGTAAAAACTTGATTGCAACCGATACCATTTGTTTTGGAAAGTTTACACGATATCAACGAAAAAACCATAGGATATTATTGAATAACAAGGCCGTGTGTGCTACACTTTGACTATGTGAAATTTTAAGACAGTTTACCATAAAGGAGAGAAAAATTTTGATAAAACTTTATGATACGGGGGCTTATCTGGTAGACGGAAGGGAGCTTATTGCCGACGACCAAAACGCCCAGGCCAAATTAAGCTCCCTGATAGGGAAGGCTCCCTCCAAGGAAGAAGCGGCAAAAAATACGATTGCCTATTCCATTTTAAAGGCCCACAACACAGGAAAAGACATGGACAACCTGAAGATTAAATTTGACGCTCTGGTTTCCCACGATATCACCTATGTAGGAATTGTCCAAACGGCCCGCGCCAGCGGGCTGGAGAAATTCCCGCTGCCTTATGTGCTCACCAACTGCCACAACAGCTTGTGCGCCGTAGGAGGCACTATCAATGAAGATGACCATATGTTTGGCCTCTCCGCCGCCAAAAAGTACGGCGGGATTTATGTGCCGGCTCATCAGGCGGTTCTCCATCAGTATATGCGGGAGATGATGAGCGGCTGCGGAAAAATGCTGCTGGGCTCTGACAGCCATACCCGTTACGGCGCCTTGGGAACAATGGCCATTGGAGAAGGGGGACCGGAGCTGGTAAAACAGCTGCTGGATAAAACCTATGACGTAAAACGTCCGGGCGTGGTGGCGGTTTATCTTACCGGGAAGCCCCAGATAGGGGTAGGTCCCCAGGATGTGGCTATCGCCATTATCGGTGCAGTGTTCGCCAAGGGCTATGTGAAAAATAAAGTGATGGAATTTGTCGGGGATGGAATTAAAAATCTTGGCGTGGAATACCGCAATGGGATCGATGTAATGACCACCGAAACCACCTGTTTGTCCTCCATCTGGGCAACCGATGAGCAGGTAGAGGATTACTATGCCATCCATGGGCGCAAGGACCAGTATAAAAAACTCTCCCCAGGGCAAGTAGCTTATTATGACGGGGTGGTTTATGTGGATCTGTCCACCATTAAACCTATGATCGCTATGCCTTTCCATCCAAGCAACGCCTATGAGATTGACCAGCTCAACGCCAATCTGGAGGATATTTTGGCGCTGGTAGAAGAAACGGGAAGAAAACAAATCGACAATCCCAATATCCGCTTTACCCTCCGTGACAAGATCAAAGACGGCCGCTTGCTGGTGGATCAGGGCGTCATTGCCGGATGTGCCGGAGGCACCTATGACAATATCTGCGATGCGGCGGATATTTTAGCGGGCCATTCCATCGGGGTGGATGAGTTTGCGTTAAGCGTTTATCCAGCCAGTCAGCCGATTTTTATCCGTTTGGTAGATAACGGAGCGATTTCTAAACTCATGTCTGCAGGCGCTACTGTGCGTTCCGCTTTCTGCGGTCCATGCTTCGGCGCAGGGGACGTACCGGCCAATGGGGGCTTGAGTATCCGCCACAGTACCAGAAACTTCCCCAACCGGGAGGGCTCCAAACCAGGCAGCGGCCAGATTGCTTCGGTTGCTTTGATGGATGCTCGTTCCATCGCGGCCACCGCCTTAAACAAAGGAGTGCTGACCCCGGCTACCGACGTTGATTGTAACTTTACCAAACCCAAATATTATTTTAACGGCCAGGTCTATGAAAACCGGGTATACCATGGCTGGGGAAATCCAGATCCCTCCCATGAACTGAAGTTTGGACCGAATATTGCCGATTGGCCGGCCATGTCCCCGCTGACAGACCATCTGCTGCTGGGAGTAGCGTCCTTTATTACCGACCCGGTAACCACGACCGACGAGCTCATTCCGTCTGGGGAGACCTCTTCTTACCGTTCCAACCCGTTTAAACTGGCGGAATTTACCCTCTCCAGAAAGGATCCGGATTACGTTGGGACGGCCAAGAAGATCCATGACTGTGAGAAAAAGCGTCTTGACGGCGGCCTGCCTCTGAGCGAGGAACCTCTTTATCATTTGGTTTCTTTAATTAAAACAATTCCCGGCAGCGAAAATGTGAGGGAAGAAGCCAAAAAAGGAGAGATCGGGATCGGCTCCTTAGTATATGCAGTAAAACCGGGGGATGGTTCCGCCCGGGAACAGGCTGCCTCCTGTCAGAAGGTATTGGGCGGCTGGGCAAATATTGCCAAAGAATACGCAACCAAACGCTATCGCTCCAACTTGATCAACTGGGGGATGCTTCCTCTTTTGATTGAGGGTGAGCCGGTGTTTGGAAAATACGATTGGATTTTCCTGCCGTTTATCCGCAAGGCGATTGAGGAAAAGAAAGAAAAAATCCAGGCGTATGCCTTGGTGGGAGATCAAGTGCGGCCGTTTATTGTAACATTAGGGGATCTTACAGACGACGAAAGGGAGATTATCCTTTCCGGCTGCCTGATCAATTACTATAAAAATCATTAAACAGAAACGGGCGCTTCGCCAGGAAGCGCCCGTTTTCAATAAAAAAGCGGCGGGCATAACATGCTCGCCGCTTTTTACCATTTGTTTTTTACAGGGTTTCTATAGTGATACTGTCAATAGTGATATCCTCACTGGGTTTATTCTGTTCATCTCTTGCAGCGGAGGCGATCTGCTCCACCACATCCATTCCTTCGATCACCTGGCCGAAAACCGTGTCTTTGAAATCATAGTTGGGAACGCCGCCTACCTCAAGATACTTGTCAATTACCTTGGTGGGGAAGCCGCCGTCGATCATTTCCTGGCCCAGTTCCTCAGAAATGCCATTGTTCTGGATAATATAAAACTTGCTGTCGTTGGCGTCAGAAACGCCGTTATTGTTCATAGCGACCGCGCCGTTAAAATGCCACAAATTCAGGCTGTATTCATCGGCAAATTTACCGCTGTCAAAACTGCTTTCCCCGCCGTTGCCGGAATTTTCCGGGTCGCCGGTGCTGATACGTACGGTTGGGATCACCTCATAGAATTTCAACCCGTTGTAGTATCCTTTTTCCGCCAAAGCAATCCAGTTTTCTACCGCTTTGGGAGCTTCTTTATCATACAGAGCGATTTTGATATCGCCGGCGCTGGTTTTTATAGTAGCAACTTTGGTTCCAGCAGCGGGAGTATCAAACTGGATCAAGTTAATGGAAGCCTCATCAATCTCTTCATTGTGGGCTTTGATCTCCTCCGGATCAGTGGGAATGGAAGCCGCCGGGACATCGCTTTCACTGGGCGCGGCGTCCTCGGGTTTGTCTCCGCAGGCGGTCAATAGCAGGGAGAGGGCCAAAACGGCACAAAGAAGTACGAATAATTTTTTCACAGTATTTTACCTCCAAATATATTTCACATAAAATTATTAAAATCAAACTTTGACTCTCCCTATTTTACCACAAATTCCTGTAAAATCAATCTATCCGCAAGAGAATTAACAATTTACAAACAAATTCAAGGCGGCAGCGATTTTTTAAACCGCTGCCGCCTGTTTCATTTTATTTGTTGTTGGTATTACATTGGACTATCCCTTTACATTAATTTAACTCTTTCCATCTATCTAAAAGTAACGTTTTTTTATTCTATCGAAGTACTTAACAGTCCAATTAAGAGAAGTAGCTGATTTTTATTTTCGATAGAACATACTTTCAGTACCTGTCTGCCGCGGTTACTATCACAGCAAACCCGGACTTTCTTTACAATCCGGCGTCTTACGTTTACACTACTGTTTAGACATGAGAGTTTTTTGCCTGACCGGAATGGAATTTCTTTTCTCATGTGATACAAAATAGGATCATATACTAAAAAGATATTCGCTATACATAGTTTATACAGTTTGCTTTGGGATACCAACACTGCTTTGGATATAAACTTCCGGCTAGGCACAGGCTGTTTTATGTTCTCATTTACATTTTTCGTTCTTAACAGAGATACCTCCGTCAGTCAACGAAATAGAAATGTACACGTTTAAAATTTCCTGTTGGGAGCCGCGGTATAAATCCGCCTATTTTAGATCCGGCATTATAGATTATTTGTCTTGCCTGGGATTAACTCACCTTTTCTCATAAACCTCTTCTTTCATAAGAACTTCTTCTTTGAACGAAAGTATTTACTTGCTAAGGAAATTAACTTAGAGTCACTACAAATAACTAAATTTTCGTTTATCTCATGGATACTAAACTTACTAACTTCGCATATACCACAGACGAAACAGAAACTATAATGCTACCTATCCCTGTTTTGCTTCCCTTACAGGCTACTCGCCGGCGTACAGTTCCTCAATGTAAATGAGAAACTGTGCTGTTCGGAGTACATGGGAACCACCGCCTTTCCTTTTCAGGTTGATTGTTCATCTTCCTTGTTTGTACTCTTATTATATGCAAATATTTATATATTGTCAATAGGAATTTTTAACAATTCACATTTTTTATATATATTTTTAACAGTTATGAAAAATAATTGACATTTTAATAAAGTTGCACTATCATATATCTGTATAAAAGAGGAATAACAAAGAAAAATCCATATAACAAGGCATAACGCCGCAGTAAAGGAGAACAATATTATGGCCCAAAGCGAATACGGAAACGATATCCTTACCCTGGTCGATGAGGACGGACAGGAGCATGAGTTTGAGGTAGTGGATACCCTGGAGATGGGCGAGGAGCGCTATATGGCTTTGGTCGCCAGCTATGACGATCCCCAGGAAACCCTCGAGGACGACGGGGAACTGGTTATCTTAAAAGTATTGGAAGACGAAGACGGAGAGGAATATCTGGAAGCGATCCAGGAGGAGGAAGAGTTTGATCAGGTAGCCGCTATTTTTATGGAGCGCCTGGAAGACGATTTCGACTTTAACGAAGAGGATGAATAAACAGTAAAACTTCCTGCTGTGTCCGACAGCCCTGCTTAAAATAATCCAACACACTGTTTAACGGGAGTCTGACTTCCGTGCTATGATTGCAGACCTCCCCATTTTGGGACGAAGGGAGCATGAACCCACGGAGAGGACGTACCCACCTTGTCTTGGGACGGGGTTAGCAGCGAGCAGGACATCGGCACCGCGGGATTTTTTCCGCCGGAAACTGAAAATTTAAAAAATAAGGCGGAAAACTCCGCCTTATTTTTATCCATAAAACAGGAGGACAAACCATTGAATGACTGGCTCCAGCGCACCCGGCTGCTTTTAGGGGAGCAGGCTGTGGAAAAACTGAAAAATGCCAAAGTGGCCCTGCTGGGGCTGGGCGGAGTAGGCGGCGCCTGCGCGGAGGCTTTGTGCCGCGCTGGGATAGGGTCGCTTATGCTGGTGGACAACGACAAAGTGGAGATCAGCAACCTGAACCGGCAGACGGCGGCCACAAGGGAAACGATCGGCCAGGAAAAATGCCGGGTTATGGGGGCGCGCTTAAAAGCGATCAACCCTGAGATTTCTCTTGTGCTGGAGAAGCGGTTTTATCTTCCCCAGGAAAGCGATTTTTTATATGACTGGGAACCGGACTATGTGGTTGACGCCATCGATACGGTGACGGCCAAGCTCCATTTAGCCCAGCAGTGCTATGAGCGGGGGATACCGCTGATTATGTGCCTTGGCACCGGCAACCGGCTGGATCCTGGAAAGCTGCGCCAGGGAAAAATGGAGGATACCGTCGGTTGCGGCTGTCCCCTTGCCAGGGTGATGCGCCGGGAACTGAAAAAGCGCGGCGTAGCAGGGCAGAATGTGGTATACTCCACGGAAGAACCAAAAAATGTGATCAGCGCGGCGAAGGATGGCCGTCACAGTCCGGCGAGCATTTCGTTTGTTCCGCCGGTAGCCGGGTATCTGATGGCCGCGGCGGTGGTAGGGGAGTTGACAGGATACAAATATGGGAAGTAGTATGCAGCAAATGATGGGATATATCCGCAAGGCGGTTACAGATTACCAGATGCTTTCTGATGGGGATAAGGTAGCGGTAGGCGTCAGCGGCGGGAAGGATTCCGTGGTGCTTTTGGCAGGGCTTGCCGGGGTGCGCCGGTATTTGGGAGTTGATTTTCAGCTGGAAGCGGTCACGTTGGATAATGGGTTTGCGGGTACGCCCATGGATTATTCTCCTCTCCAGGAGCTTTGCCGTCAGCTGGGAGTAGGGTACACTTTGAAAAGAACCGAGATCGGTTCGATTATCTTTGACGTGCGCCAGGAAGAAAACCCCTGCAGCCTGTGCGCCAGGATGCGCAGAGGCTGCCTGCATGATACCGCTAAAGCCCTTGGGTGCAACAAAATCGCCTTGGGGCACCATTTTGACGACGCAGTGGAAACTTTTATGATGAACCTGTTTAACGAAGGGAGAATCGGATGTTTTTCTCCGGTGACCTACCTGTCCCGCAAAGACGTTACTGTAATCCGTCCGCTGATTTACGCCCCGGAAAAGGAGATCCGCTCTGCACAGCGCAAAGCCGGTTTGCCGGTGGTAAAAAGCGCCTGTCCGGTGGATGGATGCACTAACCGCCAGTGGACAAAAGAGTTTTTAGCTAAGATGGAAAAAGAGCATAAAGGGATTACCAACCGAATTTTCGGCGCCATGAAACGGGGGCATATTTCCGGATGGTAACTCCTTTCAATAAATAAACCAAAGGAAAAGAAGGAGAGAGTAAAATGAATGTATTGGCACTTTATTCCAGCCCGAGAAGAAACAGCAACTCCACTTTCCTATTAAAGGAAATAATGAGCGCCGTCAAGGAAAAAGGAGTACATACAACCACTGAATTTGATGTGGCGAAAATGAACATCAAAGGCTGCCAGGCGTGCGAAGGCTGCCACAACCCCAAGGGAAACGGCGGGTGTGTGGTAAAAGACGATATGCAGCAGGTGCTGGCCGCAGTAAAACAGGCGGACTATATTTTTATGTCCACTCCCCTTTATTGGTGGAATATTTCCGCCCAGCTCAAAGCGGTGTTTGACCGTTTCTATTCCTTAAACAAGAAAAACGACCTGCAGGGGAAAACCATTCATCTGGTGATCACCGGCGCCTCTGAGGAGGATGATATCGGTTATGAGCTGGTGAATAAAACCTTTATGGAAATCTGCGATTATATCGGCTGTGAGTTTAAAATCCTGATAGTCAGCGGGGATGACAGCAATCCCGCCCAAAAAAATGAAAAGGCCATCGCCCAGGCCAAAGCCATTGGGGAAAGCCTTTAAAATGAAAAAGACGCCGGTCTAGCCGGCGTCTTTTATTTTTGCAGATACAAAGCAATTTGTCCGCACACAGGACACACCCCTGCGGCAATCTCCCCCGGCTTTGTCCGGCCGGGTTCCAGTTTAAGAGCACCATAAGTATTTACCTTTATTTTGTAGCCTTCCGCCATTTTTTGATGGCAGGAAGGACACATACGTTCATTCATAAAACCATTCCCCTACTCCGCTGTGTCTTCGTCCTCCGGCTCCTTGGGAAGCAGTTCTGCCCGGACTCGGGCGATTCGGCGGTCCTCCACCAAAAGGACGGTAAATTTTGCGCCTCCTACTTCTACGCATGGATGCTCGTCTGGAGCGGGGATACGTTCTAAAATTTCAGTAAGCAGTCCGCCGATGGTATCATAATCGGAATCTTCCGGCAGCTCGATATCCAGCAGACGCTCGGTTTCATCAATAGACAGGGTGCCGTCGATGGCGTAAACCCCTTGCGCCAGCTCAAAGACCTCTTCCTCCTCGCTGTCATATTCATCCTGAATATTGCCCACGATCGACTCCAAAAGGTCCTCCATGCTTACAATGCCTGCCGTTCCCCCGTATTCATCTACCGCCACAGCGATCTGCACCTTCTGGAGTTTAAACTGGGCAAACAGGTCTACGCATTTCATCCCTTCCGGGACAAACAGCGCCCGGCGCATATAGTTTTGGGCGCAGAATCCCTCTTCGTTTTTCCCAATCAGGCACAGCAGATCCTTTACGTACAGCAGTCCGATAATATCGTCGATATCGTCGCCGTACACCGGGATACGGGAGTATCCGCTGTCAATGGCCAAAGCGGTAATATCGTGCAGAGGAGCGGTTTTGGGGACTGCTATGAGCTCGGTACGGTGAGTCATAATCTCAGAAACCGTACGGTCATCGAACTCAAAGATATTGTTAATCATATCTTTTTCGCTCTGTTCGATCTGCCCCTTTTCATTTCCCACATCCACCATCAGGCGGATTTCCTCCTCCGTAACCGGTTCAGGCTCTTCTTGTTCATGCACCCCCAGCAGGGCGGCAAGCCCTTTGGAAACGGCGGTATTTAACAGGACGAACGGTTTGCACAGGCAGGAAAAAAACCAGCACAGCCGGGCCAAGGAACGGGAAACCCCCTCCGGATAACGACAGGCGATCCGATAGGGCAGCCGATCGCAAAAAATGCCGCACGCCAGCACGACCGCCACAGTGGAAAGAAGAATTAATATTAGACTGGACGCAGGCCCTGCGCCGTCCATCAGACGGGTACGAAGCGCCAGGCGCAGTATCGTAAGGCAGCCGGCAGTAGCGATAATAACCGTACAGATCAGTTTTGCAAGTTTAATCCCATCAAAAAAATCAGAGGGGCGTTTTAAAAGCTTGAAGATGAAACGCTCGATCTTCTCCTGAGAAGAAGACATTTTTTTTACCTTACTGTCGCTCAGAGCAGTAAGAGCAGTGCTGCCTGCGGTAAGCAGGGCATTGATTAACAAGAAAACGATAATTAAAAACAAATACGCAGTCAAATTGCCGTCGGGGTCCATGAAGCGTTCCTCCCGTATTTCTAAGGTTTTAGTCCCACTAAAATCTGTATTTAATATACCCATTTTAAGTACAATTGTCAATTTTACTTGGAAAGAGGGCAGAATATTAGAAAAATCTCGGTAACTCCCTTGTATTTTACAGGAAATCATATTTACAACCGGGGGTAAAGGTGATAAAATCTATAAGGATAGGTGCCTGTCTGTTTTATGGTTAAGAAGGCAGGAAAATCTAATATTTTACTAATCCTAATTAGTATAAATTTTTTAGGGAGGAAGATATAACATGGCAAGAAAAATGAAAACCATGGACGGTAACAACGCTGCGGCTCACGTTTCGTATGCGTATACCGACCTGGCGGCCATCTACCCAATCACACCGTCCTCGGTAATGGCTGAGGTCACCGACGTATGGTCGGCCCAGGGACGTAAAAACATTTTCGGCAATGAAGTAAAGGTTGTTGAAATGCAGTCCGAAGCAGGCGCCGCGGGCACCGTGCACGGATCTTTGGCGGCGGGCGCTTTGACCACCACCTATACCGCTTCTCAGGGACTTCTTTTGATGATCCCGAACATGTACAAAATCGCCGGTGAACAGCTTCCGGGGGTAATCAACGTTTCCGCCCGTGCGATAGCTTCTCACGCACTGAGCATCTTCGGCGACCATTCGGACATTTATGCGTGCCGTCAGACCGGATACGCTATGCTTTGCGAAAGCAGCGTTCAGGAAGTTATGGACCTGACTCCAGTGGCTCACTGCGCCGCGGTAAAAGGCCGGGTTCCTTTCTTAAACTTCTTTGATGGTTTTAGAACCTCTCATGAAATTCAGAAAATCCAGATTTGGGATAATGACGATCTGGCGGACCTGATCGATATGGATGCGGTCAACGCGTACAGAAAGAACGCTCTGAACCCGGAACATCCGGTTCTTCGCGGTACCGCGCAGAATCCGGATATCTTCTTCCAGGCCAGAGAAGCCTGCAACAAGTTCTATGACGCTCTGCCGGAAGTGGTCGAGCAGTATATGGACAAGATCAACGCCAAAATCGGCACCGACTACAAACTGTTTAACTACTACGGCGCTGCGGATGCGGACAATGTAATCGTAGCTATGGGTTCCGTGTGTGATACCATCGATGAGACCATCGATTACCTGAACGCCAACGGCAGAAAAGTGGGTCTTGTAAAAGTTCGCTTGTACCGTCCGTTCTCTGTAAAACATCTGTTGGCAGTATTGCCGGATACGGTTAAGACCATCTCTGTTCTCGACAGAACCAAAGAGCCGGGCTCCTTGGGCGAACCGCTCTACCTGGATGTAGTGGCGGCGCTCAAAGGCACCAAATTTGAAAGCTGCAAAGTACTGGGCGGCCGTTACGGCTTGGGTTCCAAAGATACCACTCCTGCGCAGATTATCGCTGTATATGACAATGCGGTGAAAGGCCAGAAAGAAAGATTTACCATCGGCATCGAAGACGATGTTACCTATCTGTCCCTGCCGATAACTGAAAATCCGGACACTACTCCGGAAGGCACCACCAGCTGTAAATTCTGGGGCCTTGGTTCTGACGGCACCGTCGGCGCCAACAAAAACTCCATTAAAATTATCGGTGACCATACTGATATGTATGCTCAGGCATACTTTGCGTATGACTCCAAGAAGTCCGGCGGCGTTACCGTTTCTCACTTAAGATTCGGACACACCCCCATCCGTTCCACCTATCTGATCAATAAAGCGGACTTTGTTGCCTGCCACAATCCTTCTTATATCGGCAAGTACGATATGGTAGAGGACCTTAAGGACGGCGGCACCTTCCTGCTCAACTGCGGCTGGGATATGGATGAGATCAACGCCAGAATGCCTGGAAAAGAAAAACGCTATATGGCGCAGCACAATATCCAGTTCTACACCATCGACGGCGTTGCCATCGGCCGTGAGCTGGGACTGGGCGGACGTATCAATACGGTTCTGCAGTCTGCGTTCTTTAAGCTTGCTAATGTTATTCCTGCGGCGGACGCCATTAAATATATGAAAGACGCCGCTACCGCTTCCTATGGCAAGAAAGGCGAGAAAGTAGTAGCGATGAACCATGCCGCTATTGAAAAAGGCGCAGAAAGCGTTCACAAGATTGAAATCCCGGCGGACTGGAAAAATGCTCCGGATACAGAAAACGAAGTGAAAGCTACCGGCGACAGAAAAGACTTGGTTGATTTCGTAAACGATATTCTGATCCCAGCCAACGCTCAGCGGGGCGATAAACTGCCGGTATCCACCTTCAGCGGCCGGGAAGACGGCACCTTCCCCCAGGGCTCTGCCGCTTATGAAAAACGTGGAATTGCCGTGGATGTTCCCTGCTGGATTCCGGAAAATTGTATCCAGTGTAACTTCTGTTCTTATGTGTGTCCTCATGCGGTTATCCGTCCGGCGGTTATGAGCGCGGAGGAAGCTGCGAAGGCTCCGGAAGGCATGAAGATGGTGGATATGACCGGTATGCCTGGTTATAAATTCGGCATGACGGTTTCTGTTTTAGACTGTACTGGCTGCGGTTCCTGCGCCAATGTCTGCCCGGGCAAAAAGGGAAACAAGGCTCTGGAAATGAAAAAGCTGGACACCCAGCTGGATCAGCAGGAAAAATTTGCTTATGGCTTCGATCTGCCGGTGAAACCGGAAGTTGCGGACAAGTTCAAACCTACTACCGTAAAAGGAAGCCAGTTCAAACAGCCGCTGCTTGAGTTCTCCGGCGCTTGTGCGGGTTGTGGTGAAACTCCGTATGCGAAGCTGGTTACCCAGCTGTTTGGCGACAGAATGTATATTGCCAACGCCACCGGTTGTTCTTCCATCTGGGGCGGCTCGGCTCCTTCCACTCCGTATACTGTTAATAAAGAAGGACATGGTCCTTCTTGGGCAAACTCCTTGTTCGAGGATAATGCGGAATACGGATATGGTATGTATCTGGCGCAGGCTACCCTGCGTAACCACCTGATCGAGAAAGTAAGAGCTTTGGCGGAAGGCGCGCAAAAGGCTTCTGTAAAAGCGGCTTGTGAAGGTTATCTGTCCACATTGGACGACGGCGCTGCCAACAGCGCGGCCACTGCTGCCATGGTAGCGGAGCTCAGCGCCTGCGGCTGCGATGAGGCGAAGGAAATCCTCAAGGATAAAGAGTTCCTGGCGAAGAAATCCAACTGGGTATTCGGTGGAGACGGCTGGGCGTTTGATATCGGATTTGGCGGTTTGGATCATGTGATCGCTTCCGGCGAAGACGTTAACATCCTGGTATTTGATACGGAAGTTTACTCCAATACCGGCGGACAGTCCTCTAAAGCGACTCCTACTGGCGCTGTGGCTCAGTTTGCCGCCGCTGGTAAGGAAGTAAAACAGAAAGATTTGGCCGCTATCGCTATGAGCTATGGCTATGTGTATGTAGCTCAGGTTGCTATGGGTGCGGACTACAATCAGTGTATCAAAGCTTTTGTTGAAGCGGAAAGCTATCATGGCCCATCCCTCATCATTGCTTACGCTCCTTGCATCAACCACGGAATCAAAGGCGGCATGACCATTGCTCAGACCGAAATTAAGAGAGCGGTGGAAGCTGGTTACTGGCACAACTTCCGGTTTGACCCGCGTCTTACCATCGAAGGTAAAAATCCGTTCCAGCTTGACTCCAAGGCTCCTACCGCGGACTACAAAGCGTTCATCGAAAACGAGGTTCGTTACAGCTCCCTGGTTAGAAGCTATCCGGAAAGAGCAGAAGAACTGTTCGCGAAAGCGACCCGTTCCGCAAAAGAGAAATACGATCATTTGCTCCGTCTTTCCAAACTCTACGATGTAGAATAAGTCAAATAACAGAAAAGGCGGTTCCCATACGGGAACCGCCTTTTTGCTTTGTTTGGGGAGGATATAAAGCGAAAAACCGCCCGCTGTTTTTCACTTTAGAGGCGCGGCAAAACGATTCATCACTCCTTGTTTCAAGTGTGCGCGGGGCGCAAAACCGCCCGCGGCGTTCTTTTTTACCGCTGAGTTAAGACTGTTAAACCTGGATATTTCGCCCTGGGGCCGGCGGATGCGCAGCGCCGGTATGGAAATATGCCGGCTTTGGGCGTCAGGCCCGGTTGAAGGGGAACGGATTTTTATTTTTAATAAATTTGGAAAGAGATGTTTGTAAAAAAGCAAAGAGAGGGAGATACTAAAACCAAAGGGGGCGTTTTGTGTGTCGCTGGTAAAGATAAAAGAGATGTACAAAATTTACAACGAAGGTGAAAATGAGGTGAGAGCGCTGGCAGGCGTTTCGCTTAATATAGAGAAGGGGGAATTTGTAGCGATTGTAGGCCAGTCGGGAGCAGGAAAATCCACTTTGATGAACATGCTGGGATGCTTGGACCTGCCCGACCAGGGAGAGTACGAACTTAATGGAAAAAATGTGGCGGATATCGCCGAGCTGGAACTGGCTAAAATCCGCAATCGGGAAATCGGCTTTATTTTTCAGGGGTTTAATCTGATTCCCAGTTTAAGCGCGTTGGAGAATGTGGAGCTGCCGCTGATCTACCGGGGAATGAAGCGAAAGGAACGGGGGGAGCTGGCTATGTCGGCGTTAAGACGGGTGGGGATTTCCAACCGGGCCAACCACCGGCCCTCCCAGCTATCCGGCGGTCAGCAGCAGAGGGTGGCGATTGCCCGGGCAATCGCCGCCCGCCCGCCGATTATCCTGGCGGACGAGCCTACTGGAAACCTGGACAGCGCCTCCGGAAAAGAGGTCATGGGGATACTCCACGAACTGCATCAAGAAGGGAAAACCATCGTACTGATCACTCATGACGAGGGCATCGCCGCGTCCGCCCAGCGAGTGATACGGATTGTGGATGGAAATGTAATAGAAGACGTTACAAACGCTTCTTAAACAAAAAACCGCCGCCCAAAAGAAAAGGGCGGCGGCTTTTTTTATTCCTTAACGATAATAACGCTCTCAAAAGGGGCTAAAGCGTCGTTTTCCATTCTGCCAAAAAGAATAGTTCCGCTACGAAACTCCGCCGGCAGGATAGGAGAAACCGGATGATCTGTGCGGTTGACAGCAGCATAAAAGCGCGTCTTCCCGCACACCCGGCAGAAGGCTGCCGCTTCCCCGGTAAAATATACCGGGATATACTCCCCGCTGGAAAGACCGGGATATTCCGTACGGATTTTTCCAAGGGAGCGCAGCGCCTGGAGCAGTTCCTGATCCTCCCGGCCCCAAGGATAGCAAGTGCGGTTAAAGGGATCCTTATATCCGTATAATCCCGCCTCATCCCCATAATAAAGACAGGGAATACCAGGCAGCATATACTGGATTACCGAAGCCAGAATAAACAGCCGTTTCCCCATCTGATAGCGCTCAGGGGACAGCGTGTTGTGCTGCGCCTGCCATTCCCGATTGTTCTGATCAACAGGATCTCCGATCAGAGCGGTAATAGCCCGCTCGGTGTCATGGGTTGACAGAGAGGTCATCAGCACCTCCAGCACCGGTTTGGGATAGTGCTCCAAAATATCCATAATTCCGTAAAACAATTGGTTGACGTCCCCATAGCGCAGGTAAGAAAGGATAGCGTTTTTCCAGGGGTAATTCATCACCGTATCCAGCTGACGGCCTTGCAGATACCGGCGGCGCACCCCGTAGCTGATTTTTACCGAGGCGTCCTCCCACACTTCGCCGATCACAGCGTAATCTGGGTTTTCCTCCTTCACCGATCGGGTAATCTCATCTAAAAAGCTGTCGGGAAGCTCGTCCGCTACGTCCAAACGATATCCGCTGGCGCCTGCCCGGAGCCACTTTTTAAGCACCCCTTGTTCTGCGCAGATAAAATCCACATAGGAAGGCTCATGCTCGTTTACATCCGGCAGAGTTTCAAATCCCCACCAGGAGCGATACTTGCAAGGATAATCAATAAAGTCATACCACTTCCGGAAAGGACTGTTAGGGTCGTTATACGCCCCGCCGTTCCCATAACGCCTATTCTTATTAAAATAAACGCTGTCGCTGCCTGTATGATTGAACACCCCATCCAGAACAATATGGATTCCTAATTCCCGGGCTTTTCCGCAAAGCTCCCGGAAGTCCTCCTCCGTCCCCAAAAGCGGATCAATTTTATTATAATCCGCCGTATCGTACCGGTGATTGGAGTGAGCCTCAAAAATCGGGTTCAGGTAGATGGTGCCGACCCCCAGACTCTTTAAGTAATCCAGCTTGGAAGCAATCCCCTTCAGGTCGCCCCCAAAATAATCTGAATTGGTGATTTTTCCTTCCTGATTGGGGCGATAGTGGGGCCATTCATACCAGTCCTGATGAATCACCCGGTCAGGGGGGACATTTTCCTTGGGAACGCCGCTGCTGCAAAAACGATCGGGAAAAATCTGATACATAATCCCCCCGGTTAAAACCTGCGGCGCTTTCATTTCAGCGTCATATACACTTAGCTGCCACATGCCGTCCCCCTGGAAATCCATTTTGGCAAACCCGCCTTCGTCCCGAAAAACACAAACCGTCTGCCCGGCAGAAACCACCTCAAACCGATAAAAATACAGTTGAGGCTCCTGGGGGGTGAAGGTACAGGTATAACTGTGATACACCCCGTCGCTTTTTTCATATTCCATGGAGATTCTCTCAGGCTGATCCCATACATCTACCTTGTACATCAAAAGGACGGGGCGCCCCACCCGGCCAAGAATGGGAAACAAAATACGGAAAGTAACGGTTTCCCCTGCTTTTACCGCTCCAAAAGGAGATTTATGAAATATGTCACGGCTGTCAAATAGTACCGCGTCCAAAATAAAATCACTCACAATCTAATACATTTTCAAAAAATCAGCGGGCAAAACCATTGTTTGCCCGCTGTCAGCGCTACAGTGTGAAAAGCGTTATAACTGCATTCCCCAAATATTGCGGGCATATTCCATAATCGCCCGATCGGCACAGAAATAACCGGATTTAGCGATATTTATCAGGGACATCTTTTGCCATTTCATTCTATCCTCATATACCTTAGAGGCTTTGTTTTGGATAGCGCGGTAGGAGTCAAAATCCGCCAGAACCATATAATGGTCGTCATACCGCAAATTGTTGGCGATATCAGGGAAGGTCTGCCCTTGAATACCGCAAGAAAGCATATCGATCATCCGTTTAATTTCACGGTTTTTATTATAATAATCCGTTGGACGATATCCTTTTTCCCGCAGATGCGCCACCTCCGGGGCGGTCATGCCAAAATAGAAAATATTATTTTCCCCTACCAGTTCTCCGATTTCCACATTAGCTCCGTCCAGGGTTCCCACCGTCACCGCGCCGCTGAGCATCAATTTCATGTTGCCGGTACCGGAAGCCTCCGTACCTGCCAAGGAAATCTGCTGGGAAATCTCACTGGCGGGCATGAGAAGTTCAGAGATGGTCACGCTGTAGTTTTCCAAAAAGACGATCCGCAGCTTTTCCCGGACAGACGGATCCTTTTCAATCATATCCCGCAAGGTACAGATGAACTTAATAATCTGTTTGGCCAAAAAATATCCTGGGGCGGCTTTGGCCCCGAAAATGTAGGTTTTTGGAATAAACGGCTCGTTGGGATGATCCTTGAGATAAAGATACTGAGAAAGAATATGCAAGGCGTTTAAATGCTGGCGTTTGTACTCATGGAGCCGCTTGACCTGCACATCAAAAATAGAATCCAAATTGACCTTGACCCCGCTGGTCTGCTCAATATAATTGGACAGGCGAAGCTTGTTTTCCTGCTTTACTTGGGCAAGCCGGGTCAGCACAGCGCTGTCGTCCGCAAACTTTTCCAACTCTTCCATCCGGGAAAGATCCTTTAGCCAGCCGTCCCCGATGGTATCGTTAAGAAGATTGGTAAGTCCTGGATTGGACTGATACAGCCAGCGCCGGGAGGCAATTCCATTGGTGACATTTTTGAATTTTTTCGGAGTCAGAAGATAATAATCGTGGAAAACGCTGTCTTTGATAATTTGAGAATGGAGCTTAGATACTCCGTTAACGCTCTGAGAAGCGATGACCGATAGATTTGCCATGCGCACCTGGTAATCATAAATAATACGCATCCGGTCGATATCATAATTGTCGTATCGGCGATCTTTTAAGGTGTCAACGAACCGCCGGTCGATTTCACAAACGATCTGATAGATACGGGGAAGCAGATTGCGGAAAATATCTACGTTCCATTTTTCCAACGCCTCGCTCATAACTGTATGGTTGGTGTAGGCAAAGGTACGGGTAACAATATCCCAGGCTTTTTCCCAGGAATAGCCGCAGTCATCCAGCAAAACCCGCATCAATTCAGGAATTGCCAGAGCCGGATGGGTATCGTTTATCTGCACCGCGTTTTTCTGAGCGAAATTATCCAGCGTACCGTAGGTGGTGATATGCCGGCGGATAATGTCTGAAATAGAAGCGGACACCAAAAAATACTGCTGTTTTAAGCGCAGTACCTTTCCTTCCGTATGGTTGTCGTTAGGGTACAGCACCTTGCTGATGGCTTCGGACATCGCCGACTGTCCGATGGCGTTGACATAATCCCCCCGGTTAAAACTTTCCATATCAAAACCGGGACTTTGCGCTTTCCATAAACGCAGAACAGCCACGCCCTCGCTGTCATAGCCGGAGACGTACATATCATAGGGCACGGCGGTCACGGTGGTATATTCTACATGGTTGGTCCAATGATGCCCGGCCTCCCATCCTTCCTCAATGCGTCCGCCGAACTTGATCGCTACGCTGCGGTCGGGTTTCATCTTGATCCATACATTTCCCCCAGGAAGCCAGTAATCGGGGGTTTCTGTCTGCCAGCCATCGATAATCCGCTGTTTAAAGATCCCATATTCATAAAGGATGGAATATCCCATAGCGGGCAGTTCCTGGGTAGCCATCGCATCCAGATAGCAGGCGGCTAAACGTCCCAGTCCGCCGTTGCCCAGCCCGGCGTCCGGCTCCAGCTGGTACATGCGCTGGATATCAATCCCCAGTTGTTCCATGGCGGCCTGCGCCTCTTTGTGAATTTCCAGGTTGTAAAGACTGTTTTTTAAAGAGCGCCCCATCAGAAATTCCATGCTGATGTAATAGATGCGTTTTTTTGCTTGCGCGTTATGATGGGCGGAAAATACTTTTTGTTTTTCTGCGAGGATTTCCCGAACCACCAAACAAAGGGCCTGATAATACGCTTCATCTGAGGCGTGTTCCGGATCAATGCCCATATCGTTATTCATAGTATCCAAAATCAAGTTTTTCAAAACTTCTGTGGTATATTGCTTCTTACTATTCATTATGTTCCTCCTGCCAGGCAGTAGATATATGTAAAGATACACTATTCTTAAATTAGCCTGTATTAAATTATAACTTAATTATGCCCCCTGCGCAAGTAAATTAACGATACAGCAAATGTAAAACCCTCTGGGAAAAAATTGAGAGAAACTCTTTTTTAATAGGGGAAAATGTATTATACTATATATTATATGGGAAACAGACAGAGAGGTCCCAAAAAAGAGAATGTACAGACGGGTTGCGCCGTCTTATGAATATAGGAGGAAAAAATGAACAAGGTAAGAATTAGTATTAATGGAGTGCATTATACGATCTCTACGCCGGAAAGCGAAGAATATGTCCTTTCTCTGGCGCAGGAACTGGATGGACAGATCAAAGAAATTGTCGAAAAAAATTCCAATATTTCGTTTAACGACGTTATGGTATTATGCGCCATGAATTATGTGGACGCATATAAACGCAGCGAGGAAAACGCGGACCGTATGAGAAACCAGATATCAGAATATTTGGAAGACGCGGCCAAGGCGAGAATTGAATTGGACGATGTAAAAAGAGAAAACGCCAATTTGAAAAAGCAGCTTGAGGCGAAAAATACCCAGCATGGAGCATAAAGTCTTGCCGGAGATATTGGCCCCCGCGGGAAGCGCCGAGGCCCTTTACGCAGCGATTGCCTGTGGGGCAGATGCGGTCTATTTGGGAATTGACGTGCTTAACGCCCGCCGGGGGGCGGAAAATTTCACTGCCGAAAATTTAAGACAGACGGTTGCAAACGCTCATATTAAGGGGGTTAAAGTATATTTAACCCTTAATATTGTCGTACTGGAAAATGAGATTTCCCAGCTAATGGATACCGTCAAATTGGCCTGTGAGGCGGGCGTGGATGCGGTGATTGTACAGGATCTGGGAGCGGCGGCTCTGATAAAAAAATGCGCCCCCGCCCTTCGAATGCACGCTTCTACCCAGATGGCAGTGCACAACCCTGAGGGGGCCAGGGTACTGGAGGAGCTTGGATTTTCCCGGGTAGTGCTGGCGCGGGAACTGAGTAAAGAGGAGATTGCCGCCGTAGTTCGCTTCACTTCTATGGAAGTGGAAGTGTTTGTTCACGGGGCTCTTTGCATGTGCGTGTCCGGACAATGCTATCTTTCCAGCGTACTGGGGCAGAGAAGCGGAAACCGGGGACTGTGCGCACAGCCCTGCCGCTTGAGCTTTCAATCGGCGGCTACCGACTATGCCCTTTCCCTTAAGGACATGAGTTTAATTGCCCGGGCGAGGGAACTTCAGGAGATTGGCGTGGCCTCCTTAAAAATCGAGGGCCGCATGAAGCGCCCGGAATATGTCGCTGCAGCGGTAACCGCTTGTCGTGACGCCTTGGAAGGAAGACCGGTTGATCTGGAAAGGTTACAATCTGTATTTTCCAGAAGCGGATTTACAGATGGTTATTTTTCTGGCCGTCGGGATTTAACCATGTTTGGTGTCCGGCACAAGCAGGATGTCCTTGCCGCCGCAGGGGTTTTAGGAAAACTGGAAAATCTATACAATGAGCCGAAAAAGCATATTCAGAAGGTAGGCGTGGAGTTCTCCTTTTCCATGCAGGCAGGGAAGGCCGCTTCACTTGAGGTCACCGACCAGGATGGAAATTCGGTATCTGTAGACGGACAGACGCCTGAAATTGCTGTCAATAAACCCACGGATGAGGCGCGGGTGAAAGCCGCCCTGGAAAAAACCGGCGGTACCCCGTACCGGGTGGAAAGTATTCGGATACAGCTCGGAGAGGGGCTGATGATGCCCGTATCCCTTATAAACGCCATGCGCCGGGACGCTTTGGACAGGCTGGACGAGATCAGAGCGAAGCCGAAAACAATACAGTTTACCGACAGGCGGGAGCTGCCTTTGGGCGTATTGCACGCCCAAAGACCCGCTTTGCGGGTGCGCTGCGCGCGCAGCTCCCAGCTATCCCGGTATTTGCTGGAGCAGGCGGAGATGGTAATTCTTCCTGTGCCGGAGATGGAAAAGCTTTGTAAAGCAGAGCCCCTTGTCAGTCGAGAAAATCTGTGCGTAGGGCTACCGCGGATGCTGTTTTCCGGGCAGGAGCAGCTCATTAGCCGGCTGAAAATTTTAAAGGAACAGGGAATTTCCCACGCCTCCGTGGGAAACTTAGGTGCGCTGGCCATTGGAAAGCAGCTGGGGTTTCATTTGCACGGGGAGTGCTTTTTCAATGTGGTCAATTCTTATGGAGCGGACGCCCTGGCCCGTCTTGGCCTGAAAGATTTGGAACTTTCTTTTGAGCTGGGGTTAACAGCGGCCAAGCGCCTGCGCTCCCCCATTCCTTACGGAGTGGCCGTGTATGGACATCTTCCTTTGATGACAGTGCGCAACTGCCCTGTAAAAGCAGCGGTAGGCTGTCAGAGATGCCAGGGGGGAGAAAACAAGCTGACCGACCGCAAGGGCAATGATTTTTTAGTAAACTGCGCCTGGGGATGCAGTGAAATTCTCAACCCGGTACCACTGTTTATGGGGGACCGGATGGAGGAGCTTTCCGGATTGGATTTTGGGGTGCTGCGCTTTACCCAGGAAACGGCACCGGAGTGTGAAAAGATAGTAAAGCTGTACCAAGAAGGCGGGAAGGCGCAGGGCGCGTTTACCCGGGGACTGCTGTATAAAACGATTTATTAGGGGGATGGATATGAAGATAAAATTAGTAAGGGAAAACGCCGCTTTGCCTAAACGGGCCACTGATGGCAGCGCAGGATATGATTTGTGCGCGTGCATTTGCGAACCGGTCGATATTTTGCCAGGCCGTACAGAAAAGTTCCCCACTGGGGTAGCGGTACAGATCACGCCGGGATATGCCGGATTTGTATTCGCCAGGAGCGGGCTTGGGATCAAACATGGGATTGTGCCTGCCAATGCGGTGGGTGTGATTGACAGCGACTACCGGGGAGAGATTATGGTGGGGCTTCATAACCAGTCGGAAGTGGCTTTCACCATCCAGCCAGGGGAAAGAATTGCCCAGCTGGTATTTTTGCCGGTATACACACCGGAATTGGAAGAGTCGGAAGATTTGGAGGATACGGTGCGGGGGGCAGGGGGCTTTGGCTCCACAGGAAAATAAGGAGTCACACAATTGACATAAGCAGGTGTTAGTATGAAAAAAGCGATACTCTTGATATTTTATATTGTTGCGGCTGTAGTAGTAGGGGCGCTGGTAGCGGCCATCGCGGGACAGATTCCTTTTTTGTCCTGGCTTGCGTTTGGAAAAAGCATAGGACTCTCGGTGGACAACCCTATGGTGTTGGACCTGTCGGTGCTCCGCATTGCTTTCGGATTTGAAATCGGAATTACAGTAGCGCATATTTTCTGCTTTATCGGGGCGTTTTTTGCTTACCGGGCCACAGTAAAAGCGTTAAGGATAGGAAGACAGAAGCTTGATGAAGAATAAACTGATATTAGCGTCGGCGTCACCCCGCCGGCAGGAACTGCTAAAACTGATCACAGAGGATTTTATTGTGAAAGTTTCTCATACGCCGGAGAAGCTTCCCCAGGGGATGGAGCCGGATCCGGCAGTAAAGCTGCTGTCCCGGCGCAAGGCGTTGGCGGTAGCGCGGCAAGAGCCCCAGGCGATTGTCATCGGAGCGGATACCGTGGTATCTGTGGACGGAGAAATATTGGGAAAGCCAAAGGGACAGGCGCAGGCGGCCCAAATGCTCCGGCTTCTTTCCGGAAGAACCCACCAGGTGTACACCGGCGTAGCCATTGTCACCCCAGAGGAAGAAATGGTATTTTCCTGCGGTACAGGGGTAGTATTTTCTCCTTTAAGCGAAGAGGAAATCCAATGGTATATCTCTACGGGAGAGCCGTTTGATAAGGCCGGCGGCTATGGAATACAAGGATTTGGCAGCATATTTGTAAGGGAAGTGCAAGGAGACTTTTTTAATGTGATGGGACTTCCGGTGAACCTTTTGTATCACAAATTAAAACCATTGCTGGAGAAAATAAGCGAATAAACTGTAAAAACCTTGGAATGTTAACAAATATTTTGTTGTGTATTTACAGTTTGTGGTATATAATATTCTGGATAATGCGAAAATTCTTAAAATTCTAAGGGGGACGTTGAATGTTTTCGAAAGATATCGGTATCGATCTGGGTACTGCCAATACCCTGATCTTTATGAAAGGGAAAGGAATTATTATGCGGGAGCCATCGGTTGTAGCGGTGGATACCCGAAACGATACAGTACGTTATGTAGGAAAAGAAGCAAAGGAAGTAATCGGAAGAACCCCTGGCTCGATTGTTGCAGTGCGTCCCTTAAAAGATGGAGTAATTGCGGATTTTGATATTACTGCAAGCATGCTTCAGATATTTATAAAAAAAGTATTTAACAATTCGATGCTGGCCCGTCCCCGGGTAATTATCTGTATCCCATCCGGGGTAACGGAAGTAGAGCGCCGCGCAGTAAAAGAAGCCGCTTTTAAAGCGGGCGCGAAACATGTCTCTATTATCGAAGAGCCCATGGCGGCGGCGATCGGCGCAAACCTGCCTGTAGCGGAAGCCACAGGCAGCATGGTGGTGGACATCGGCGGCGGTACCAGCGAAGTGGCAGTCATCTCCCTGGGAGGAATTGTAGCGGCAAAATCGGTCCGGGTAGGCGGGGATGAGCTGGATGTCTCTATTATTCAGTATATTAAAAAGAAATATAATCTTTTGATCGGCGAGCGCACCGCGGAGGATATTAAAATCCAGATTGGTTCCGCTTATCCCTATGAAGGGGAAGGATCTATGAATATTAAGGGCCGCGATCTGATGGACGGCCTACCGAAAAATATAGAGATTACCTCTCTGGAAATCAGAGAAGCATTGGCGGATCCATTGTCCATGGTGCTCGACGCTATCCGCACCACACTGGAGAGGACGCCTCCGGAACTATCGGCGGATATTATTGATCATGGGATAACTCTGACCGGCGGCGGCGCGCTGCTGCGGGGGCTGGGCGAGCTGATTTCAAAAGAAACAGGAATGCCGGTTTATACCGCGGAAAACCCATTGGACTGTGTAGCGATGGGTACCGGTAAGGTATTGGATGACATTGATCGTCTCAGAGAACTTCTCTCTGACGATACCAGTGGAAAATATTGATGTAAACTGAGCAGGGAGAGCGCTTATGCCGCTGGCATTGGGCGGCTCCCCTGTCGTTTTCTAAGGGATAAAACAATTTTTGGGAGGAACGGGCTTGAACAATTTTTTTAAAAGCATTCATTTTAAAATATTGTTGGCTGTGCTGGTTGCGCTCATAGCGTTTATGCTGCGGGCGGCTTGGACCGGCGGGCTTTCTCCTGTCATGTCCCAGATGACCAGCATTTTTGTCACCCCTTTACAGAAGCTGTCCTCCTCCCTTTCGGATTCCGCCAGCGGTTTTTTCCGCCGGTATGCCATGGCGGATGAAATCGCCTTACAAAATGAGCAGCTGCAGCAGCAGATCAACCAGCTGCGGGATCAGTTGGTGGAGTTTGAACAGTACAAGCAAGAGAATGAAAATTTAAAGAAATATTTGGACCTCAAAGAGAAAAATCCAGATTTTGAACTGGAACCGGGAGCGGTAGTGGCCAGAGATCCCAACGACCGCTTTTATTCCTTTACTATAGACATAGGTTCCCTGGACGGGGTTTCCCTGCGCGACCCAGTCATTTGCGACGAGGGCCTGGTGGGAGTTGTCACAGAAGTGGGGCTGAACTATTCCAAGGTTTGGACTATTTTGGATGTGGGCGTGGACGTGGGCGCCTACGATGTGCGCACCAGGGATATCGGGATTGTACAGGGCGCCATCGACCTGGCCGGCCAAGGCCAGTGCAAGCTGGCGTATCTGCCCAGAGAAAGCGGCGCTTCGCCGGGAGATTTGATTGTGACCACCGGCGGCGGCATTTATCCGAAGGATTTAAAAATCGGGGAGATCGTTTCTGTAGATGTGCAGGCAGGAGGAATCTCTTTAAGCGCGGTGATCCAGCCGGTGGCGGATATCCGTACTTTGACCGACGTAATGGTTATCAAGTCCTTCCGGGGCCAGGACGGGGAAATAGCGGAAGCTCTGCCGGAGGAAAATGCCTCTTCCAGCGAAGCCTCTTTTGAGGACGAAATCCAGAGCTCCTCCCAAGATACCATCCAGGACGCTTCCCAGGGCCCCTCTTCTCAAGGGGCCTCTTCAGGTTCTTCGGAGGAGCAGCCATGAACAATAAGAAGTATATTTATGCAGCAAAATATTTTGTTTACTTTTTGGTGATGGTAGGGATGTATGTGCTGCAGACCACCCCCGGGTTTTTAAGCGTATTTGGTACAAAGCCGAACTTTGTCATCCCCGCGGCAATTTGTATCGCCATACTGGAAGGAGAGTTTGTCGGGGGAATTTATGGGGTATTGGGCGGCATATTATGTGATTTCGGCGGATTCATGCTGTTCGGGTTTCATTCGATTATTATGCTGATTGCCTGTGTAATCGCCGGACTGCTGACGATTTATCTTTTGCAGCCGGGAGTAATCAATTACGTACTGCTGGTTTTTGTTACCATGATGGTAAGAGGACTGCTGGAGTTTTTATTGGGATTTGCGGTATGGGGATATGAGCATGTGTGGATGATCCTTGTGTATAATATTTTGCCGGGAGTGATTTATACCGCGGCGGTCTCTCCGCTGATCTTTTATCTGTATCGCTGGCTTGACAGGGAATTTGAATTGCGGGTTCGGACATAGGAGTATGGAATGAAATTATCAAAGGAAAAAATTAGAATCATTATTTTAGCCTTTATTGTTACCTTGGTGCTGCTGATTTTTGCTCTGCAGCTGATGCAGATGCAGGTAGTACATGGAGAAGATTACGAAGCTTTGGTGGAAAAGGGTTGGATGTCCCAACAGATCGTCAAAGCGGCCCGGGGAGAGATTTTGGACCGCAATGGCCGCCCGATGGCAGCAAATGCCATTGGCCGGGATGTGGTGATCGATCAGGCGTTTTTGGAAAAGGGAAGCACCAACGCCATTATTTTAAAACTTATTGACATTATGGAAGAAGCGGGGGAAGAATGGATCGACAATCTTCCCATTACTGACACAGCTCCTTTCCGGTTTAAGGAAGGATATGATGATCAGATTGCTCGGCTCAAAAGCACTTTGGGCGTGGCGGAGTACGCGACGGTAGAAGATGTTGTGTATCATTTAAAGGAGCAGTATCGCCTGGAGGAGATGAACGACGAGGATTTCCGCAAGGTAGCGGGGGTGCGGTATGAAATGCAGAGAAGGGGGTTCGATCTGACTACCCCTTACACCTTCGCTACGGATATTAAGATAGAGACCGTGCCGAAAATTTTGGAGCGCAGCTTTGAGCTGGCGGGCGTAGACGTCATCGAAAGCCCCATTCGGCAGTATGTAAGCGGGGATATCGCCCCGCACATCATTGGACGCACCGGGGCGATCTGGCCGGAGGAATACCAAGAGCTTGCCGGCAAAGGCTATTTAATGAACGACGTGATTGGACGGGAAGGGGCGGAAGCCGCTTTTGAGGAATATCTGCGAGGCAAGGACGGTACCCGGCAGATTTACTTAAACTCCCAAGATGATGTGGTGGATGTGGTGGATGAGCAATTGCCCGTACCGGGCAATACCGTGGTGCTCACCATTGACGCTCAGCTTCAGAAGGTTACCCAGGACGCGATTGCCGCCCAGATCAAGCATTTGAATGAAACCTACCAGGAAGGAGAGGGCAAGGAAGCCAACGCGGGAGCGGCCGCAGTGGTTAACTGCAAAACCGGAGAAATTTTAGCTCTGGCCACCTATCCATCCTATAATCTGGCTACTTTCCAGGAGGACTATCAGACGCTGGCAACAGACGAGCTGTATCCAATGTGGAACCGGGCGCTGTTGGGACAATACGCTCCCGGCTCCACCTTTAAGCCTTGCGTGGCCTTGGGGGCGCTCAACGAGGGGATCATCACCGCCTCGGATACAGTCAACTGTCAGGGAGTATATACCTTTTATCAAGGATATTCCCCCCGATGCCTGGATTTTCACGGGAATATTAATGTAATTAACGCATTGCGCCACTCGTGCAATATCTTCTTTTATGATGTGGGGCGCAGGCTGGGAATCGATAAGATCGATGGGTACGCTGCTATGCTGGGTATGGGACAGCCCACCGGCATAGAGCTTCAAGAAGCCGTCGGACAGGTGTCCTCTCCTGCACTCAAGGAAGCCCGCAGGGAAAAATGGCAGGCGGGCGATGTGCTCCAGGCATCCATCGGGCAGATGGAAACCCTGCTCACCCCGCTGCAGATGGCAAATTATGCGGCGACTCTTGCTAATAACGGCAAACGAATGAAGCTGACCATTGTAAAAGCCATCAAATCCTATTCCTTTGATGAAACGATTATGGAACACGAACCGGAAGTGGTGGAAGTGGTGGATGCGTCCCCAGAAGCGTTCGCTACTGTGCGGGAAGGCATGGTTGCCGTGTCCCGAATCGGTTCGGCCAGGGCTACCTTCGGTGGGGATTATCCCATGAACGTAGCGTCCAAAACCGGTACGCCGGAAACGTTGGCGGAACCTAACTCCACCTTTATCTGTTATGCTCCGGCGGAAGATCCGGAACTGGCGGTGGCGGTGGTGATTGAAAAAGGGTGGCATGGCTATACCGGCGCGCCGGTAGCCAAGGCGGTATTCGATCAGTATTTCTTCTCTTCCGGCAGCAAATCTTCCTCCTCGCCGGAATATGATACGTTAATTCAGTAAAAAAAATTCCTATGAAAGGAGGCGCGGCATGGCGCAGGTTATTTTAATCACTTCTGGCAAGGGTGGTACCGGAAAATCGGTAGTCTGCGCTTATTTGGGGGCTGCGTTGGCAAAACAGGAAAAAAAGGTGCTTTTGATCGAGGGGACCCACCGCTCTCTGGATGTGATGTTTGGAATTGCCGACCGGGTGGTGTATGACCTGTCGGATGCCGCAGCGGGAAGATGTGAGCTTACGGATGCGGTATTTCCTTGCGGTGAACGGGAAAATCTCCATTTGATCTGCGCGCCGGTAGGCCGGGAGTTCTCCTGTGACGCCTCTACCTGGAAAGAAATTTTAAAAGCTCTGGACGGGCATTTCGACTTTATCCTGGTGGAAGCGGATGGGACCAAAGAACAGTTAGAACAGTTATTCGCGCCTACAGCGGATCGAGCAGTGATTGTGTCTACGCCTGATCAAATCAGTGCCCGAGCGGGACGCATCGTCTCGGATAAATTGTTCGGAGCGGGAATTAAAGACATCCGTTTATGTGTCAATATGCTGGGGCAGGATTTTGCAAAAAAGCGCCCTATTCCCCATTTGGACTGGCTGATTGACAATATTTGCGCCCAGCTGATTGCCGTCGTTCCCCTGGATCATTCTATTATGGATGGGATATCGACGGAAAACCCGTTAAATATGGCAAATGTGACTAAAAGTGTATTTGACAATTTTGCACAAAGAATTATGGGTAACTATATTGATTTATTGGTTAGATAAGTGCTATAATAGATAACGAGGTTTTGTACTCACTTAGATGAGGGAGGATTGCTAATGAACATAGCGCTCATAGCACACGATTCTAAAAAAGAGCTGATGGTTCAGTTCTGTATCGCTTATTGCGGTATTTTCAGCAGACATAATATATGCGCTACGGGAACCACTGGTAAGTTAGTGGCAGAGGCAACAGGCCTGGAAGTATTTCGTTTTTTAGGCGGGTCCCAGGGAGGAGATCAGCAGATCGCCGCCCGGATTGCCTGCAATGAAATAGATTTATTGTTGTTTTTCCGTGATCCGATTAAAGCGAACCCCGGCGAGCCGGACGAGGCGGGCCTGCTTCGTTTGTGCGACGTGCATAATATCCCGGTGGCAACAAATATCGCCACTGCGGAAGCTCTTATCCACGCGTTAGAACGGGGAGATTTGGATTGGCGTAATATTGTAAATCCCAGCCATTAAAAAGCAGTTTTATATTTGAAAAAGGCGTTATGAGTCAGGAGCAGTACCTGTAAATTGGCGAACAGAGAGGGTATCGTAGGCTGAGAGAGACCCCCGCCGCAAGGTTTGCAGAGAAGGACGTCTGGCCAGCCCGCTGCGAGAAACAGCGCGCTCCCTGCGTTAACGGGTTTAAAGCGAAACACACTGCAAAACGGATGTGTGTTTAAACCAGGGTGGCACCGCGTGGAAAATCCTCGTCCCTTGTACCGATACGGTATATAGAGACGAGGTTTTATCATTTTTTGTTGCTTTTTTTAAAAAAACCAGGTATGATCGGTGAAGAATAGATAAATGATTGAAATTAATATAAGGAGTTGGCAACATGGCAATCATCACAAATGCCCCTAGAGGCACCCAGGATACTCTGCCGTCCCAAAGCTATAAGTGGCAGCATATAGAGCAGACTGCTCTGGACACGGCAAGACTGTTTGGATTCCGGGAGATCCGCACCCCCACCTTTGAGCACACCGAACTGTTTGCCCGTTCGGTAGGGGACACCACCGACGTGGTCCAAAAAGAAATGTACACCTTTGAAGATAAAGGCAACCGTTCTATCACCCTGCGCCCGGAGGGAACGGCAGGCGTTTTGAGGGCGGCTTTGCAAAATGGGCTGTTAAACGACGCCCTGCCTGTAAAGGCCAGCTATCTGATCAGCTGCTTTCGCTATGAAAAGCCTCAGGCGGGACGCCTCAGGGAGTTTCATCAGTTTGGCGTGGAGATGCTGGGAAGCGCTTCCCCGGTCGCGGACGCCCAGGTAATCGCCGTGGCTAAAAGTATTTTTGATACCCTGGGAGTGACCGGCCTGCGCCTGGAGATCAACTCCATTGGATGCCCTGCGTGCCGGGCGAAATATCATCAAGCTTTAAAGGAATATTTTTATTCCCACCAGGAAGACTTGTGCGACACCTGCAAAGACCGGCTGGAGAAAAACCCCATGCGCATTTTGGACTGCAAGAGTCCGGTTTGTGCGGAAATCGCAAAAAACGCCCCGGTGGTGCTGGATTATATTTGCGATGACTGCAAGGTTCATTTTGAAAGCCTTCAGTCCAATCTGGACGCTATGGGAATAGAGTATGTGGTCAACCCTACTATTGTTAGAGGATTGGACTATTATACCCGTACGGTGTTTGAGTTTGTGGCCACCGGAATCGGCGCCCAAGGCACTGTATGCGGGGGCGGACGGTATGATGGGCTGATTAAAATGCTGGGCGGCCCGGACACCCCGGCCATTGGTTTTGCTATGGGGCTGGAGCGGCTGCTGCTGGTAATGGAGCAGTGCGGCTGTGAATTTCCGCCGGAAATGGGCTGTACAATGTATATCGGCAGCATGGGCCCAAAAGCTGCGCTGAAAGCGGTTGAGTTGTGCGCCGCCCTGCGGGAGGAAGGTTTCTATGGGGAGTGCGACACAGTAGGACGCAGCGTGAAGGCGCAGATGAAGTATGCGGATAAATTGGGAGCGAAATTCAGCTGCATCATCGGAGAAGATGAACTTGCGCAGAACAAAGCGAAGATTAAGAATATGAAAACGGGAGAGACTCAGGAAGTCTCTCTGGACAGCGAATCTTTTGTGGATTTTATCTACGGCGGCACCATCGACGAGATGGTGGACTATACTGACGGGCTGATCGATTTGAAAATTAGCCAGATGAACTTACAGAAGAAGGGTGAAGAAGATGAGTGAAACAATGAAGGGACTGAAAAGAACCAAATACTGCGGGCAGTTTACCGCTGAGGATATTGGAAAAGAGGTTACTGTTGCAGGGTGGGTACAGAAAACCCGTGATTTGGGCAACCTGGTGTTTATTGATTTAAGGGACCGCAGCGGAATTGTTCAGCTGGCATTTGACGACGGCACCGATCGGGAGGTGTTTGAAAAAGCTGCTGGAGCCCGGGCGGAATTTGTTCTGATGGCAAAAGGGGAGGTTCGCCGCAGGGAATCTGTCAATAAGGAGATCCCTACCGGAGAAGTGGAAGTATACGTCAGCGACCTGCGGGTGCTGGCCAAATCCCAAACGCCGCCTTTTGAGATTACGGACCAAACCAATGTAAAAGAAGAGCTGCGGTTAAAATACCGCTATCTTGACCTGCGCCGGGGCGAGATGCAGCAGAGTATTATCCTGCGTCATAAAATCGCCAAGGTAGCCAGGGACTATTTCGATGAAAACGGCTTTTTGGAGATTGAAACTCCTGTGCTGATCAAATCTACCCCGGAAGGGGCCCGGGACTATCTGGTGCCCAGCCGGGTGCATCCAGGCAGTTTTTATGCCCTGCCCCAGTCGCCCCAGCTGTATAAGCAGCTGTTGATGCTTTCCGGTTACGACCGGTATATGCAGATTGCCCGCTGTTTCCGGGACGAGGATCTGCGGGCGGACCGTCAGCCGGAATTTACCCAGATTGACCTTGAAATGTCCTTTGTGGAAGAAGAGGATGTAATGAGCGTCAACGAAGGGTTTATTGTCCGTGTATTTAAGGAAGTGCTGGGAGTGGATGTGAGCGCCCCGTTTCTGCGCATGCCTTACGAGGAGGCGATGAACCGGTTCGGTTCGGACAAGCCGGATACCCGGTTCGGGCTGGAGCTTACGGATCTGTCCGATTTGCTTGAAAATTGTGAATTTAAGGTGTTTAAGGGCGCCTTGGAGACCGGCAGCGTCCGGGCGATCAACGTAAAAGGAGCGGCCCATCAGCTTTCCAGAAAAGAAATTGACAAGCTGACCGATTTTGTCAAAACGTACCGGGCAAAAGGATTGGCGTTTACAAGAATTACGGAGGAAGCGGAATCTTCCTCTTATGAAAAGTTCCTTTCCCAAGAGGAAAAGGAGGCGATTCGCCAGCGTATGGATGCCCAGGTGGGCGACGTAATTTTAGTAGTGGCCGATCCCAGCAATCAGGTGGTGTACGACAGCCTGGGGGCATTGAGAGTGGAATTGGCGGGACGTTTGGGCCTGATTAAGAAAGGAACGTATAATTTCTTATGGGTGACCCAGTTTCCGCTATTTGAATACAGCGAAGAGGAAGAGCGGTTTGTAGCCAAACATCATCCGTTTACCTGCCCGGCGCTGGAAGATTTAGACAGAATCGAAAGCGATCCGGCAGGCTGTCACGCCCGGGCGTACGATATGGTGCTTAACGGCTGCGAGGTAGGCGGCGGCTCAATCCGTATCAACACACCGGACTTGCAGGAGAGAATGTTCCGGGCGCTGGGGTTGGATGAAGCCACTGCCAACGAGCGGTTCGGGTTCCTGCTGGAAGCGTTTAAATACGGCGCGCCGCCTCATGGCGGCATGGCTTACGGGCTGGACCGTCTGGTGATGCTGATGCTGGAAAAAGACTCCATCCGGGATGTGATCGCCTTCCCCAAGGTGCAGAACGCCAGTGAATTAATGAGCCAGTGCCCGGCGCAAGTGGACGAAAAGAGTCTGAAGGATTTAAGCATTAAGATTGATATTCAGGAATAGTTTTTTTAAAACCATCGGAGGACAGGCGTTTACGCCTGTCCTCCGGCCTTGCTTTTATATGAGAAAAATGTGATTTGAGTTTGGAGCATAAAAGAGAAAATATGAGAAAATGAAAGAAAACAGAAGAAATGAATTTGTAGATTAATTTTTTAGGAAAAAACTGTTGACAAACTATTTTTTGTACTATATAATACAAGTTGTCGTCATGCGAGATATATTATCTTGTTATAAATTAAAGCCAGATTTGGAGGAAATACGGTATGTCTACTACAATGCCAAAAGCCGGCCAGATTACCCGTAAGTGGTATATTCTTGATGCTGCTGGCAAACCGCTGGGTCGTACAGCCGCTACTGCCGCTGTGATCCTGCGCGGAAAACATAAACCAACCTTTGCGCCCCATGTGGATTGCGGTGACCATGTAATCATCATCAACGCGGAACAAGCAGTTCTGACCGGGAAGAAACTGGATCAGAAAATGTATCGCCATCACACCGGATGGGTTGGCGGCCTCAGAGAGGTAAAGTACAGCAAATTGATGCAGGAAAATCCGGAAAAAGCGATGATGCTTGCTGTAAAAGGTATGATCCCTGACACAGTGATCGGCCGTCATGCTTTGACCAGAGTCCGTATCTATCGCGGTGCGGAACATAACCATGCGGCTCAAAAGCCCCAGGCATGGACACTGTAAGGAAAGGGGAATTTTAAATGTACGAATCTAAGCCTTATTTTTATGGCACAGGCAGAAGAAAACATTCTGTATCCAGAGTAAGACTTTATCCCGGTACTGGTTCTATCACCATCAACGGCCGTGATATTGACGATTACTTCGGACTTGAAACCTTAAAGTTGATCGTTCGTCAACCGCTGAACCTTACAGATACCGTAGGGAAGTTTGACGTTGTATGTACGGTTTCCGGCGGCGGTGTTTCCGGCCAGGCCGGCGCTATCCGTCATGGTATCTCCAGAGCCCTTCTTCAGAATGGGGATGAGATGCGCCCGATCCTGAAAAAAGCCGGGTTCCTCACTCGTGACCCACGTATGAAAGAGCGTAAAAAGTACGGTCTCAAGGCAGCACGTCGTGCACCTCAGTTCAGCAAGAGATAATCTGCTGTTCAAACCGTATCAAAATGGTTCAAAAACCCCGGAAAATCAAGGTTTTCCGGGGTTTTACTGTATCTAAACGGGCTGATATGGTTTGACCAAATTTGGCAAATCAAGAGCCGTTTTCACCCAATTTTTAGTGGTTAAATATAGGACAACCGGCAAAAATGGGGGTAAAAAAAGGGGTTAGTGGTTAAATTATAGGACAACCGAGAGCCGATTTTGGGGGTGTTTTTCGTCCCTCCTTTCCCTCGTTTTGGGCTGTGGCAGTTTGACATAGTTTGACCTAATTTGAATAATTGAATATGAATTTGATATAGCACTCAGTATAAAATGACTGGGTGCTTTTTTCATTTCAGGAACTCGTATTCCGGCGATAGAAAGAGCCGTCACTTCACTTTTTATTTTGGAGTGGCGGCTTTTTCTATTTCCAGAAGCAACAGCAACAATTAGAAATGAGGTGAAGTCAATGAACACGCAAATCATTGCCATTGCCAACCAGAAGGGCGGCGTTGGCAAAACCACTACCTGTGCCAATCTTGGAATCGGTTTGGCGCAGGCTGGAAAGAAAGTCCTGCTGATCGACGGAGACCCGCAAGGTAGCCTGACGATCAGCCTGGGCAATCCTCAGCCGGACAAGCTGCCCTTTACCCTGTCCGACGCGATGGGCCGTATCCTGATGGACGAGCCGCTGCGCCCCGGCGAGGGTATCCTGCACCACCCAGAGGGTGTAGACCTGATGCCTGCGGACATCCAGTTATCCGGTATGGAGGTATCCCTGGTAAATGCCATGAGCCGTGAGACTATCTTGCGGCAATATCTGGACACGCTGAAGGGGCAATACTCCCATATTCTCATCGACTGCCAGCCCTCCCTGGGGATGCTCACAGTCAATGCGCTGGCCGCTGCGAACAGGATCATAATTCCCGTTCAGGCGGAGTATCTGTCCGCCAAAGGGCTGGAACAGCTGCTCTCCACGGTAAACAAGGTAAAGCGGCAGATCAACCCCAAGCTCCAGATAGACGGTATCCTGCTGACGATGGTTGACAGCCGAACCAACTTTGCCAAAGAGATCTCCGCACTTTTGCGAGAGACCTATGGCAGCAAGATCAAAGTATTCGGCACAGAGATTCCCCATTCTGTCCGGGCAAAGGAAATCAGCGCAGAGGGAAAAAGCATTTTTGCCCATGACCCCGGCGGCAAGGTGGCAGAGGGCTACAAAAATCTGACGAAGGAGGTGTTGAAACTTGAAAAGCAGCGCGAAAAAAATAGAGCTGGCCTCGGTAGATGATCTGTTCTCCACCGAAGAAGGCCGCCAGGATGCAAAGCTGGAAAAGATTCAGGAAATTCCGTTGTCTGAACTGCATCCGTTCAAGAACCACCCATTCAAAGTCAAGGATGACGAAGCAATGATGGAGACCGCTGACAGTATCAAGCAGTATGGCGTTCTGGTTCCGGCCATTGCCCGACCGGACCCGGAGGGTGGCTATGAGCTGGTAGCCGGACACAGGCGGCACAGAGCCAGTGAGCTGGCAGAAAAGGAGACTATGCCGGTCATTGTTCGGGATTTGGATGATGATGCCGCCACGATTATTATGGTTGACAGCAACTTGCAGCGAGAAAGCCTTCTTCCAAGCGAAAGAGCATTTGCTTATAAAATGAAGCTAGATGCCATTAAGCACCAAGGAGCCAGGACGGATTTAACTTCGGCCCAAGTTGGGCCGAAGTTGACTGCGGCAGAAAAAATCGCGGAGAACAGTCCAGATAGCAAATCACAGATTAAGAGATTTATCCGTCTGACAGAGCTGATTCCTGAATTGATGGATATGGTGGATGAAAAGAAGATCGCCCTGAACCCTGCCTATGAGCTGTCCTTTCTTAAAAAAGAGGAACAGGTAGACCTGCTGGACGCGATGGACAGCGAACAGGCTACCCCTTCCCTTTCCCAAGCCCAGCGGCTCAAGAAATACAGTCAGGAGGGGCATCTGACCCTCGATATGATGCGCGTCATCATGGGTGAGGAAAAGAAAAGCGATCTGGATCGAGTGACATTTACCTCTGACACCTTGCGGAAGTATTTCCCCAAAAGCTATACGCCCCAGCGGATGCAGGAAACCATCATCAAGCTACTGGAGGCATGGCAGAAAAAGCGTCAGAGAGACCAGGAACGATGAAAGGAGCCGCCTATGAGGGATATTTCAGCCCGTGAGCTGAAAGGACACAACATTCTCGCCGTAGAGAGGTTTTGGGATAATACCCGCTGGATGATCGAGTTTTCCGTCCTGCGTCCCAGCACTGCTTACGGCAGCCCCGGAGATGAAATGCGGTTGTTTTTGACTGAGGACGGGTATCAGGCCGCCCTGCAAAGCCAGCAGCGCCGGGAGATCAAGATCAAGCGTTACGCTCGTGTGATTGAGGGACATATCCTCGATTTCAAACCGGGAAAACGCCGCCGCTCATAAACCCATACAACGAAAGGAAAGGAATGACTATGTGTACGGTAAAGGAAATTCAAGAAGCAATCCGGGAAGATTGCAAATCTCAGCATGACATGGATTCAACGGATATTGACCGCGTGATGCAAACACTTCCTTTCGCCCAGGAGGAGCCATTTACAGAGGCGCGTCCCCAAAAGCCGCTGTTTTGGTTCTATGCAAGAAAATTTGAAAAGCGTTGAACACCGCAATTCTTTGAAATGAGGATTGCGGTTTTTTGTACCCAAAATTCGGAAGGAGTGAGGTCGATGGCCGTTTTTCGCATTGAACGGACCCGTGATTATACCGTGATGAGCAATCATCATTTACGAAATGCAAACCTGTCGTTAAAAGCCAAGGGGCTGCTTTCCATGATGCTGTCGCTGCCGGAGGATTGGAATTACACCACCCGTGGCCTTGCAAAGATCTGTAAGGAGGGCGTGGATGCCATAGGTGCTGCCCTGCGTGAACTGGAAGGAGCCGGATATATCGTGCGCCATCAGAGACGCGATAAAAGTGGGCGGATCACAGATACCGAGTATGTCATCTATGAACAGCCCCAGCCAGATATGTCCCAGCCGGATACGGCTTCACCAGATACGGAAAACCCGGATATGGTAAAACCGGATATGGTAAAACCGGATACGGAAAAGCCCGCAGAATTAAATATAGAGAAATCAAATACAGAAAAATCAATTACTTATGGATCAAGTACCGATTCCATTCCCTTCCGGGAAACAGCGGCGGCAAGACCGCCGGAACGGAAAGGAAGGGATGCGATGTCTGTCACAGAGATAGAAAATTATCGGGAGTTGATTTTGGAGAATATCGAGTATGACTGCTTGAAGCAGCGTTATCCTCTCTACCTGGATGACCTGAATGAGATCGTAGAGCTGTTGGTTGAAACGGTCTGTGCCAAACGAAAGACTACCCGGATCTCTGGGGCAGACTTCCCTCACGAGATCGTGCGTTCCCGTTTTTTGAAACTGGACAGCTCCCACATCGAGTTTGTCATGGACTGTCTGCAAAAGAATACCACCCAGGTACGCAACATGAAGCAGTACCTGCTTGCAGTGCTGTTCAATGCGCCTACCACCATGAACAATCACTTCACTTCATTGGTCAACCACGATATGCACGCAGGCGGCTGGTAAAGGCCGCCTTTTATCATGCCAAAGGAGGCACGACATGAACCAGATGGAAATTTTCAAAAACCCGGAGTTTGGCAGTATCCGGGTCATCGAAGAAAACGGCAAATACCTGTTCTGCGGAACGGATGTGGCTGGCGCTTTGGGGTACAGCAATCCCCGCGATGCAATTATCCGCCATTGTAGGTATGTCGTGAAACGCGACGCACCTCACCCACAAAGCCCTGACCGCAAAATCAGTATGACTTTTATCCCCGAAGGAGATTTGTACCGCCTAATCGTTCACAGCAAATTGCCATCGGCAGAACGGTTTGAACGGTGGGTGTTCGATGAGGTCCTGCCTACCATTCGTAAGCACGGGGCCTATCTCACAAAAGAGAAGCTGTGGGAGGTAGCTACTTCCCCGGAGGCTCTGATGAAGCTCTGCTCAGACTTGTTGGCTGAGCGTGAAGCGAATATTTCTCTGCGTAAGGAAAATGCACAGCTGGAGGGCAAAGCCGCTTTCTATGACCTGTTCATCGACTTAAAACACAGCACCAATCTCAGGACTACCGCCAAAGAGTTGGATGTTCCGGAGCGCCGGTTTGTCCGGTTTCTGATAGAACGGCGGTTTGTGTACCGCACGGCATCCGGCAATGTGCTGCCTTATGCCAATGTGAAAAATGCGGGGCTGTTTTGCGTCAAAGACTACTGCAATCACGGTCATACCGGTTCTTACACGCTGGTTACGCCCCAGGGCAAGCTCTACTTTGCCCAGCTGCGGGAGATGATCTTGCTGGTCTCATAAGAACGGAAAGGAAGTGGGTTTTATGCAGGAAAGCAAAACAATCGGTCAGCTGATGGAGGAAATGCGCCAGAAAGCCGGGGCGCAGAACTACCACGGCCATGACTACATGGATCTCCAGCGATTTGCGGAGAACACACGGCACATGATTATTTTTGATGTGCTGACGCATGATTCCCCGGTGGGCTGGAAAGGAGAACGGACCCGCCTGTTTTTGTCAGATATAGGCTATGAAAAAGCTCTGGACAGTCAGGCAAAGGGGCAGATCAAGATTCTCAGCCATGCAAAGGTCAGAAATGGAGATTTGTTTTATGACCACAAAGAACAGATACGATAGGAGGAATCTGATATGAATGAGGAAAAGAAAGTACCCTTCAAGTGGGAATATGGGGAAGAAACCATATCACTGCAACTTGGGATGTATGCGAATAATCAGCGGCTTTATATCGGCATGATTACCCATACAGAAGATGGAGCGGAGCCGTTTGCAGATATGACGGTGAACCTTCCGGGGTATTCCCTGGACCCCGGAGAGGCGTTTATTTCCGGTGACATCAGCAAGGACTTGCTGCGATTCATCAAAGAGAACAAATTGGGGAAAGTGCTTCCCTACCAGGTGCAATCCGGTTATGGGAAATATTCTGCCGTTGCCTTTGATTTGGAGAAATTGAAGGCATTTGATCCCAAAGGTGTGGCGGAGTTTCGGAAAGAGTGGAATCTGCCGGATAAGAAGCCGGTAAAGAAAAAGAGCCGCGGGATGGAGCGATGAAGAAATATCTTCTCCGGCGGCTGGTGGTCCCGCCTTAGAAAGAAATGCACCACCCCTGCACATTTTGTGGAAAGGAGGCGATGAAAATGCAGGAAGAAGTGGAAAACAGGACTTTAACGCTGGTTGTCAGCGGAACAAAGTTCACCGGTCGGTTGCTTAAAGCCGCCATCAGCAAGTACCTTGCCCACTGCAAGGAAAAGAAGCTGCAAAAGCAGAGAAGCCGTGACGCTCCTGTGACACCCCACGGCAAACAGACCGTCAAGCAGCTCATTGGTCAAAATCAGGGGATCTCCAATATCGAGATCACAGACCCCTCCATCAAGGAATTTGAGAAGATCGCCCGGAAATATGGTGTGGATTATGCGGTGAAGAAAGACCGCAGCAGCTCCCCGCCCAAGTACCTGATCTTTTTCAAAGGCCGTGACGCCGATGCGCTGACCGCTGCATTTACCGAGTACACCAGCAAAAAGGTCAAGAAGGCCGAGAAAACGGAACGCCCGTCTGTGCTGGCAAAACTCAGTCAGTTCAAAGAGATGGTCAAAAATGCCGTGGTGGACCGCACCAAGCGAAAGGAGCTGGAACGATGAAAAAGCAGTTTGACATCAAAAAGCTCGTTTTGCTGAACCTGCCTTATCTTTTGATGGGGCTGTTTGCCACGAACTTCGGGGAAGCGTGGCGGCTGGCTCAGGGGGCAAATGCTTCGGAGAAATTCCTTTCCCTGTTTGCTGTCCTGCCTGGGGCGCTGCAAAGTTTCTGGCCCAGCTTGCACCCGTTGGATCTTTTGGTGGGGCTATGCTGCGGAGCTGGCCTGCGTCTGGCGGTGTACCTCAAAAGTAAAAACGCCAAGAAGTATCGGCATGGACTGGAGTATGGCTCTGCCCGTTGGGGAACCCGTGAGGATATTGCTCCCTACATCGACCCGGTATTTCAGAACAATGTGATTCTGACGAAAACCGAGAGCCTGACCATGAATAGCCGCCCCAAGGACCCCAAGACCGCCAGAAACAAAAATGTGCTGGTGATCGGCGGCTCCGGTTCCGGTAAGACCCGCTTCTGGCTCAAACCGAATCTGATGCAGATGCACAGTTCTTATGTGGTCACAGACCCCAATGGTAATTTACAATAAGGATAAAGGGAGCGCGCACCCTCAAGAAAGGAGGTTACACCCCATGAAGAAACAGCCGGACAAGGGAAAAATCACAGCCCTGTACGAGCGTCTTTCCCATG
>NZ_JACRTD010000008.1 GCF_014385085.1 Youxingia wuxianensis
TATGAGTTCTTTTTTGGCCTTTTCGAACGATTGAATAAGCTCTGGCACCGCGCCATTTACACTTGACTCCATTCTGCCTACCGCCATTTCGGCGCGTTTTTCCCAATAGGTCATTCTGTACCACCAGGATTACTAAAGTCATCAAACATATTTTGCGAGGCTATCTCCTGTTCTTTTGCTATGCGCTCCCGCTCGGTTGACCAATCGTCTGATAATGGATGTACCTTCGTTTTTGTCTCGTCAGACAACACTGTGTTGCTGGTTTGAGCTATCATCTGTACAATCTCAAGATCATTTTTGGGTTTATTGCGTGTCCATATTTGCTCCAAGTTAACATCTTGCGGCCTGCCTAGATATTTTAATATCGCCCTCACAAACTTATTAAGCGCAGGCCTGAACTCCGTCTCCATCAGCCCGGCTTTAAGCTCCAATAAGCTGTATAAAAATTCTATGTACACACCGCTTGCATTGCCTGTTTTATCCGGGTTAGGGTTGACCGCCATTGCGGATACGTATAGTTGGTCAATTAGCATCTCTAAGAACTTGGATCTCGCCTCATATGGAATATCTCCATGTAAAGTATCTACTCCTCCATCAGCATCAACTGTAATAAGTTTTTCCGCCTTAAGTCTTTGCAGGGGGCTAATATCTCTGGTTACTTCTTCGCCGTCCTCGGTGTAGTCTATCTCGGAGGTCTCGCCAGCATAGTTTTTGATCACCCATATAATTTCCTGTAGATCGTCTATATCGTTTGCAAAGCCACTAAACAGTTTGTCTGTCGCGTCTATGAGCTTCTTATACATCTTTAGATCGTTGACTGATGCAGCGTTATTTTTAAAGCAAATAAACGGGACCTCTCCATATGTATGTGAGACAACCTCTGTTTGTATAATATCTTTGTTCTCCTCTTGTGTGAACATGACGCATTCTGTGTCCGACCACAAATTATAGTGAGTAGTCGTTTTTTCATTGTCTATGATATTATAAACATCTATAATGTATTGTATTTTTGGTTTAACGGTACTAGTATCATATACAACTCTTATTCTCTCCGGGTCTACAAAGTAGTAATCGAATTGGTTATCCTGCACCCAGTAAGCAAGCCATGCCTGTCCACAGTTGGTAGCGTCTGTCCCTAATTGTTTAATAACCCGTTCATAATCGTCGCCTAGCGCCTTGCTAATATCATCTAGTAACTGATCGTCCTTAGTAGCGCTGTTTGTATCAAACATAGGAGGATAGGTAAAAAGATATCCTATCTTTTGATCAGTAAAAATTCGGTGCCAGTTGGTCGGAATGCGATTATCTGCGCTTTTTAGTGGGTTTTTGCCTAATTTTTGCAGGTAGTTATTAACCTCATCAATTGCCGCCGCTCCAGTCTTTATAATATCGTCGTCGTTAAAATAATATCTTCTGCCCTCTGCTGCCTGGGCGCATATCACACTATGCTGAGTGTCAGTATCTTTAAGCAATTTTTTTAAAAGCGGCACCCGGTTTTCAATCTGGTCTATGTTATATTCCCCCTATTCTTACTCCGGAGCGTTTAAGCACCCCCTGTATTCCATATCGAATACTGTCTATATGGTGGTTGAACATATCGATCGGCTTATTAATATACTCGCCTGTGGTTTTATCTTTTTGCCATGTGTAGTTTTCAAATTCATCAATCGTATGCGGACAGCGCTCATCGACAATGATTTGATACCCCATTATCGTGTCTATTCCATGACGCACACTATCAGGGCCTTTTTCTGCGGGCCTTATCCTATGAATGCCCTTGCGCCGGATTTCTTCTATAGACTTTTTTTCCGCGCTGTCGGCTACAATTACCTCTTTGGACAGTCCCAAAGATTTAATCGTCTGGGCTATCTCTTCGTTAACCATACCCTTTTTGTCGTATTCGCCGGTAATATACAACTGTTTAGCTTTTGGATTGATGCGGCCCCATGTCAGCGCCGTTGGATCATTGATATATCCAAAATCCAGGCCCGCCCAAAATGGATATGTTTTAATCTCTTCTAAATCGATAATCTGTTTATGTACAACCGGGAATACCAGTTTGTCAAGAGTCGTAAACTCTCCCATGCAATAAATTTTATAGTATGTAGGGTTGGTATTAATTAAATTTTCCAACATATCCACATACTCTCTGGTGAGAAACTTATTGTCTTTATATGTGCTATGGATAATTTTTGATTTTTCTGGTATTGGACCCGAAAACCAGTGTTTATAGCACCAATTAACCTTACTCACCGGATTAAACATAAGATATATTTGAGGCCTTCCGACACTTTCAGGAGGCCTTAAACGAATATCAAGCTGCGTGAAATCGTCCTCTGTAAGTTCTGTTGCCTCTTCTATAACAATGTCTGTGATATCTGTAATAGATTTGATCTTTTCCGGATCATCTAACCCTTTAAATAAAAATTCACTTCCATTTGGCAGAGATAACCGCATTTCCGATTTGTTCTCCTGATACGGTATTCCTCCTACTGACAGCACACTTTTAATTAATGAATATATGCTGTCTTTTAATGTGCGGTCTACTTTCCGAATGACTAATACTCTACGTTTGTTTCCCACAGCTTTAATTACAATCTTCTGCGCTGCGCCATAAGACTTTCCTGATCCACCGCCGCCATAATATATTTCATATCGGTTACTGTAGTCGTCTATAATATCCAACACCCAGGGATTAAACATCTCCGGGTTTAGCAGTTTTTTATTTGGCCTGTTCATTATCACTCAAAAAGAATTTACTAACCCCTATAATTTGTTGTTCAACTTCCTGTTTATCTTTCCATTCGCACCAGTTTTTAAGGGCAAAAATTGTCATGGTTGGGTTATACCTCCCTATCATAGCTCCTTCCGCCATTGTATCTGCCTGAAGCTTTTCAAACTCTTTTTTTATGTTGGGAAAGTATTTATTCAAGGCATTGTAAATTGTTCTGCGGTCAGTCGCTTTATATTCCCTTGTCAGCCATTCACAAAATCTTGTTTGGCTTGGGATCGTTTGAAAGTTATTTTCTTTGACCCAGATACAAAACTGCTGATATAATTCGATTAATTCTTCTCCACTCTGAAACCGTTTAGGATTGCCCCGCGGCCTTGCACCGCTTTCTTTTCCTGCCACAATATCACCCTTTCTATCCGTTATAATGGCATTCTCCGTTCCGATAAGCCCCGCAGTTTTCCTTAAGACATTCGGCCATTATATACCTACGCATTGTAGTATATCGGTCTTTCTCCAAATGCCCTTCTTCTCCATAATCGCAATTTTCAAAATGGTATTCCGTTTCAATCTGTAAGTTGTATGGACATATCATATTTACCCCTTTATTAGGCGGTATTCTCCACCGCCGCCCTCAGCGTTTTAGACCTGTTTGACGAAGGCCCTGTAAATTAAACAGAGATGCAGCTTCTATGCCTTTGTATAGGTTCTGTCTGTTCTTTGCTTTCTCATATCTAAAATCGGATATTCCCCTTTTGACTTCTTACCATTGCCCCTATCTGCTCTATAAGGCCCTCTTCTTCCCAAATTAAAATCTGTATGCGTTTTTTGATCATGCTTTCCTCCGGGCCGTTTACTCCTGTTAACTGTTCTTTCAGTTTTATCCGGCGGTTCTGTAGGTCTATCACTTTTTCCTGGTATTCTTTTATCAAATCTTCTAACATGGAATTTCCTCCAGATAAAACAAAAAAGCCAACTAATCACTGATATTAATCAGTAATTAATTGGCTCCTGGCTCTATGGCTCCTGGCTCTCGATATTCACTTTAAATATCTCTTTACAAACTTTACACTGATATTCTAGATTTTTAACGATAGCATCTTTATTTATGGGAAATAGCTTTTTCCCACACTTTGGACAGGTTACCCACCCATTTTTAATCATATATTTTCTACCTCTAATTATACCAGATATATGGTTATAACGCAAGTGTATTCATATATTTTGTTTATCTCCCTATTTGACATACTCCCCGCGGCTAAAGCCGGGGGCCTTACGGCGCACTTGGTAAATCTACTTCATTTTTGCAAATAATTACATGGAACGGAATTTATCAATTCCCGACACGCATTAAAAGGTGCGCAATGGCGCAGCAAAGTAATTTGTCTTTATACGGTTCATATATACAGCCTTCGCATTGCTTCATATTTCTCCCTCATCGTCATTGCATATTTGGTCAAGTTTCCCGCTTTTGCAGAACTGCTTGTAAAATTCCACTTCTTCCCGTAATTCTTCTTCCGTCTTTTTCACAGTGCATTGAATATGCATAACCATACTATCGTCTTTGTAAATGTGAATATGGTTGTTTGTGTTCTGTACTACCGTATATTCGCCGCATTGTACCTCTGTAGGTTTGTATTCGCCCTCAACATATTTGTAAGGCTTACCGCAAAAATAGCAACTGTCTTTTTCATATGCTGGTTCTCCACAGTATGGGCAAAACGGAATATATACTCCGTATTCCCACATCCATTCCACTTCTTTAATTCCCGACATTGTTGTTACTCCCTTTCAAAATTTTTTCAAGCTCCATAAGCGCGTATTCGCGTAACTTGCATACCAATTGATAAGAGCAATTCATATCACAGGCTATTCGCTCCCAAGTCTTATACAAGATATATCTGCTATGCAATACCCTATAATGATTTGGCTTTTCCAGTTTCAAAAGTTCAGCGTTGACTTCTTTTTTTATGTTTATGTATTCATCGACAGATTGATTGATTTCCTCTTGCAGTTCGATAATCCTTGCAACTGCATCGGTCATTTTGTCGGGGTTCCTTGTGCCGCTCACAACATCACCATTTAATTCTGCCGATTTTACTCTTTGCAAATACGCTTTTTCGGTCAATTCTAAGCCCCCATTCTGCTTTTTTAATTTGCCTTTCCTCTCACTTTGTATTACAGCGCATCATACCATTTTTTCACATAGGTCATCGTATCGCACCAGTTAAGGATTTTTAACCTACCAGAAGTCACAGTTGGGGCATGTTCTATCAGTTTCAACACTTCTTGATAAACCAACGCTTCCCGCTCCATGCCTTGGTTAAAGCTATTGTTATATCTTTTAATCAACTCTTTTTTGAGCGGTTCTCGGTCAATCAATCTTTCTATTGTCAACCCTCCGTTCTCCGTAGCTGCAAAAACCATCTTTCGGCATGGTTAAATTGTGTAACCAAGTGCAAAGAACAGTATCGGTTAAATCGGCAGATGGGTTTCTACGGGCACAGTCCTTACAGCGCACCACAGAAACAGCGTCAACGGTTGGTAATGTATTTAATAGGCTTTCTGCCCAAGCGATACCAACAAGACCAATTACCTCTTTGACTTTTTCACTATACAGCTTTTTTATCAGCATAGCTTTGTCAATCAGTTCCATCGATTAATCCTCCTGTTCCATGCTTCGATTGCTTTCTTCTCGTGCCGCTTTCTTGCATTAGCAAGTGTTCTATATTCCCCATTGTCTTTTACGCTAGAAATATTCGCACCGCAATCAAAACACTTAATTTTTACTCCGTAACGCATGGTCACAATCGTTATATTAACCCCACCGCAAAACGGACACGGTTTAATTTCCATTGTCTGCTCCTTTCAGCTTGCGCCCGCACCACGGGCAGTACTCAATAACAATACCTTCCCATCCATCTGTGGCGTCATAGTAATAAATGGCGTTGTCTAAAATAAGGAACTCATGCGCCCCTCCCGGAAATGGCAGCTCTTTGTTATTGCAATATTCGCACCCCTTATATTTCTTAGCCCTCATTGCTGTTCCTCCAGCTCTATCTTGCAATCCTGTTTTCCATACAATTCGCAGGCTAGGTTGAAATACAGAACATATTCCCTGATTTCCTCTTCCGTGAAACCATCGGCTTTCGCTAAAGATTTCCAGTAAGCATTCCATTGTTTAAACGTGTAAATTTTGCAGCCAACTTTTATTTTATTTTTTGTTGCAGTCGCAAAAGAATATTTTGACCCTTGAATATATAGAGGAGATTTTTCCCAAGCATCGCCGTACACCCAAGCATTGCCGGACACCCAAGCATTGCCGGACACCCAAGCATCGCCGTACACCCAAGCATCGCCGTACACCCAAGCATTGCCGGACACCCTAGCATTGCCGGACACCCTAGCATCGCCGTACACCCTAGCATTGCCGGACACCCAAGCATCGCCGGACACCCTAGCATCGCCGTACACCCAAGCATCGCCGTACACCCAAGCACCGCCGTACTGATCTAGATTTCCCTCTTTTTCAATCCACCCTCCTAAATCTCCGGCTTTTGCAATCATTCCAATGTCAATAGTTGCCCTTATGCGCTTTAATGTAATTCCAAATACAACCTTTGTTTCCCCTGTAAATTCGTACTTCATAATTACCTTCCTTTTAACTGATTTAACATATTCCGTTTCAAACTCTTTTCCACAGATTTTGCACATCTTAACAATTATGATTTTTGCCCCTGATCTGCGCAATGCGCCTGGCGAGCCCATAGGACGCTGTTTCCACATCCCCGCCGAACTCTTCTTCTAAAATCCGCTCTATCTCGGTTTCCAGTACGGCGAGCCGGTCATTGCCAAAACCAAATTTGTTGTTGAGAGCTACAGCGCACAGATTAAGCCCAAATTCAAACCCTTCTTTTGTGTTTTGATAGACCTCTGCCCTTTTGCGTTCCTGAAGCTTCACAGCATAAGCGTTTTTCATTTTCTTTCCTCCCGTATCTCCATCACCGTCCTGGGCCGGTCCTTATCCCAGTCCCCTTCCAGCAGAAGCTGAATGTTAAAAAAACTGTCGTCCATTAAAATTCCCGCTTTTACCAGCCCGTCAAGCACTATTTTCCCTGAATAGTTGTCCGGGTCCCGTCTGCGCCTGTCCGGGAAATAGTATGTAATCTTAACAACCGCCTTTTCTATCGGCTTGTCTGGTTTCGGGCGGCACACAAGCGCGATTAGCCGCTCCCACTCCTTTTTTATCCTTTGGTACTCCCGGTAATTTGTTCTTCCAATAAATCGGTTGTTGCTGGGCGGGATCTGCGGGATGGTGTATTTGTACATGGGATGAAATATTCCTCCATTGTGCGCAGCTGAACTCTCGTTAACTTCACAGCCAGCGCCTTTTTTACACTCTTTTCCGATCTGGACAGGGTGCTCGCTATTTTTTTGATGCTTTCCCCTTCCTGGCGCCACTTTTGACACAAATAAGGAGTATCCGGTTCAAGTTCCCGGTCCAGATTTTTGTTTTTCTGTTCTTGCTTGCGTGCTCTGCATTCTTTTGAACAAAATTTCCTTTTGGGTTTTCCCAAAAAAGATTTCCCGCAAACGATACATTTTCGCTCCACCTTTTCCTGCTTGTTGCGCGCGGCGTTTAAACAGTCCGCCGTGCAGTATCTTTGAGTAGTGGAACTATATTTGTTCGGTACAAACTCTCTGCCGCACCACTCGCAAAATTTAATTCCCATATTTCCCTCCGACAATCTGTTTTTGATAGGCTCTGGCCGCTATCTGCGCCGCCTTTTCCTGCGATACGGTTATACTGCCGAACCGCTCTATATTCTTTTGTTTGATCTCTTCCAGCACCTTCTGATCAAACACCTGATCAAAGGAGATCCACGAACTGTACAGTTTCCCGTTGTTGCACATAGGACATCTAGCACGGTAGGTATACGGATAATCCTGGAAAGGGGGCACTCCCTTTTTCGTATAGGCGATTGTTCCCGCATCCATACAATAAAAGCATCTCTGGGTATTTTTAAGCGGTACCACGTCTTTTTTATTCATAGAGACAATTTCTTTAAACTCAACTAAACTAGGAAAGTACTTGCAGTTTCCTAAAACATCGTTATACAGTTTTCTTGCGTCCTCGTCCGCTATCCCCTGCGCCGCTTCAAAGTAAGCGTTGGAGGCCATCTCATCTATCTGCCGGTTATACTGATTGCATAAATAGCTTAAAAACTCCTGAAATCTTTTCTTGGTCAAAACGGCAGCTCCCCTTTATCAAGTATTTTAATTTCACACTTTGTCCGGGGCCTGGCTTTGTCCTGCTCTCTGGATAACCACCCGTTAATAAAGCGCTCTATCCCGCTTTTGGTTTTACGCCGTTTAGGATTTGCCGTCAGCCATCCTTTCATTTTGCGAAGCTCTGATAAAATATCCACCCCTGGATATAATTCTATCCATCTCCTGATACTGTCCTCAAAAATTGGGTATTCACTTTTATCATTCAGCGGTAAGGTGATCTTCGCTTGTTGGTCGGGAGCTTTTTGCTCCGGACATAATATACTCTTCTCTTCTATACTCTTCTCTTCTTTACTTTGTTCTGAAATGTCAACATTTTTTGAAGAAATGTCAACATTTTCCCACTTTATGTCAGCATTTTTGCAAATTTGGGCGACCTTAACCAAGAGGTACTTACTTTTGACTTCCACAATTTTACGGCGGCTGACTGTCTCAAAGTATCTTTCCTGTATTCCTTTAGAGGTTAACACACGATACTTATCATAGTTGTTTTTGTCAAAAATACCTCTTCTGACCGCGGCCTCCACTATCTCAGAAACGACGCTCCCACCCAAACCAATTCTTTTGGCGAACAAAAGCGCAACCTCATTTGTCCATTCAATGTAGTAACCATCCTGTCCATAGATCATCTGGAACAGTTTAACGACTACACCAAACCCTGTCAGTCCAAATTCGGCCTCGATCAATTCAAATTTGCTGTCCAGCTGTACATCAAGCGGAAAATAGGGTATTCCGCTTCTTACCATGATGTACCTCCGTTATTAAAAAGGCAGGTCCCCGCTCCCAGACGCTCCCTCTGAAAACTCCCGCTGCGCCTGGAGCGGCCTGTTGTCCGGGGCGCTGCCTTTACTGTCCGCGAAGTATGCGGCGCTTACCGCCACTTCCACCGCCGTCCTCCTGCTCCCGTTTTTATCCTCATAGTTTCTAGTCTGGATAGAACCTTCCAAGGCGATCATCTGCCCTTTGGAGAAATATTTGGAGATAAACTGCGCCGCTGCCTTCCACGCCGCGCAATGAATAAAATCTGTCTGTTTCTGTCCGTTGGTATCGCTGAAATTCCGCTCCACCGCCACGCAAAACGACACCATGTCCGTCCCGTTCTGGGTTTGTCTGATTTCCGGGTCAGCGGTCAGCCGCCCCATGATAATGACTTTATTTAACAATCCTATTTCCTCCAACCGATTTTTTCACAAAGATAATCGTCAAGCTCTATCCACGTGATATGATATTTTTCATCAAAACTTTTTTGTCCGATATTATCTACCTCATTGTGGTGTTTACGGCATAGCGGCTGTACCCGTTGGTCCGTGTGATGTATTTTGCTTCTATTCCTCCCATTGCCTACTCTGTCATACTCGTGGATGTCCGCTTTTGCCCCGCAAACAGCGCACCTGCGGTTAGCTACACAGGCGTAGAGATAGCGCCCAATATCCTCGCACCGATTAAGCAGGGTGTCATTACAGGGGATCCCATAGGCAACACAAAGCTCCACCAGCCAGTCTATAAAGTCCCTTGCCGTGTTCATATCTACCGTGTCCTGCGTTCTGTCCGCAAGGCTAAAAAGATCAATTCCGGAAAGCTGACAATAGTTTTGGGTAAGCTGTCTCCTAACGTTTTCAGGAGATATCTCCAGCAAATAGTTTAGCTGCAGCTCCCGGAGAGTTTCATTAAACACCAGCTTTTTCTTATCAAATCCTGACATCCATGCGGAGATATCATTTACAAGAGCAAATATTTTATTTCTCTGTTTAGGCGACAACTGCCTCCCGTCAGTAAGATAGACTTCGCAGTCAATAATCTGCTGTTTATGTAGGTAATATTCATCCGAAAACGGGGCGATTATCGTTAGTGCTTCTCCATCGTATTGTGAGATATATCCTTTAATAACCACCCCGCTCCCTCCTTCATTTTTTTAATTCATGACAGGTAAACACATGCGGCCTTAGCGCTTCTACGGGGCGTAGATTTGGCATAATTCCTTGTGAGTACAATTTGCAGTCAAAGAGCAATTCCCTTCGTATTACCGCCTTTTCCTTACCCTGGTGAGGATATATAAGTACCGGTTCTTGATCGCAGGGGATCCAGTCGACCCCGTCATATACCCATTTGATCGGAGCATAACAAAGAGGACAAAAATCATAATCTCCCTTATGCCGGTGTTTCATCCACAATCGATCCCGCCAAAGCATCCAGATCATACCCCTCCCAATTTTCAGGCTTTAACACATAATATGGTTTAATCTTAACGTCCCCTGCTGTCTTACGGCAATACTCGCAGTGGCCACAGCGCCGGGGTAACTCCGCGCCCTCCTTTACCCTCATGATCCTTGGCAGCCGCTCTTTAATCATCTGCATTTCATATGCGTATTTGTCCTTATGATTGAGCATAAAAAGTCCCTTATCAGGAGGATCCTGCTTGGTAATTGCGGCAATTAAAAACATAGGATATTCTGCACTTCCGGTGTTTTGCATTTCGATTTCTGAGTACACCGCCGCTCGCATCATATACCCATAAGCTTCAATAAAGGTTTCTCTTTCCCTAGTTTCCTGGTTGTATTTCAGTTCCCGGATATTTGCGGAGGTTTTCCAGTCAAGGATAATTCTTGGGTTGCTTATGTATTTATCCATCCTGATACGCCACGGCACGCCAAAAACTGTACCAGTCATGCTTATCTCTACCTGCCCTGGCATATCCCGAAACTTTGTAAATGTATTGTCTCGGTTAATCGCGTCTATAATCTGATCGGCGGTAACATATGCGGCGTATTTGCCAACAATCTGTATCTGCCCGGTTTTTTTATCCACCTTTGTCTTGTAAATATCGTCAAAGTGTTCTTTGCAAAATGCTTCGTGGGGCTCTTTCCCCTCCATGTAGGTATGCACATAATTCCCGACAATTAAAGCCTCGGAAGGTTCCTCTACAAACCTTCCCTGCAGCTTTGCCATTTGCTTTGCTTCACACTCTAAAAAGCCCTGATACTGTGAGCAGCTCATATATGCCATATCCGCTTCCCGGCTATAATAATTCTCAGATGTCAAAATCATAGTTATAACCCCAGCTGTTCATTCAGCTTTTCGGCGGCTTCCTGCTCTTCCATCGAGGGAAGTTCCGCGCCGCTTTCCTGCCCGAACGCTTCCTCCGGCTTTACGAAACCGTCTTTGATGGCATTGTATAGGGACTTAATCTTTACAATATCTTTTGTGGTAAGACCGTCAAAATCTTTATTTACCACGCCTCCCAGCATTTCAGGAGTAATCCAATCGGCCAACTTTTGAAAGCAATCCAACATGGATTTTCTGGTATCCTCAATAGATTTTCCCTTATTTACAGTCTCCATTAAAGTTTTTTCACAAACTTCTAATGCCTGATCCACCACATAGGAGGGGATGCCGGCCTGCATACATGCCCTCAATCTTCTGGCACCGTAATTCGCCATCATTTCATACTGCTCCCGCTCATCCGTCACCATATATGACCCGTTTTTTGTATTGCGTATAAAGTTGACGTCAAAGGTTTTTGACTGCTGGGAGTTGGTTTCAAAATCCCAAAATCTTACCTTTACAGTAGAGCTGTCCTTCCTGCGCTCCACCTCGATCAAAGAGCTGTCACAGTTTCCCCAATTTCGGGTAATTACTTCCATCAACCGGATGGAAGGGCCTTTTATTTCCGTTGCTTTATCTCCTTTCCCCTTTACATAGCTGTATTGGGCGGTTTCTGCCAACCTTGGGTTCTGGCACTCATTCATGATGTTGGAAATAACCTGGTTGGTGTCGCGAGGAAATTGCTTGGCTAAAAATATCTGGGCTTTGACTTCTGCTACTTCCCTAGTTTCGTTAGATACCCCAACCGGTTTGCTGTTTTGAGACTTTTCCATAGAAAAATTATTCATTCTGTTACCTCCTTCAATATCCAGTTACCAGAGAAAAACCATTCCACAAAATCCAATTTTTCATTTTCAGGGAGCTCGCTCATATGCTCTATAGCGTAATTATAAGCGTCTTCTATTGAGACTGTTTTTCCTGACTCCTGGCAAATCCCTTTGTATATTTTCATCTAACCGTTGACAAACCGCCCTTTCAAGTTTATAATCTAAACAGAGATATTTTCTGTGCGCCCTGTCGGTATTGCAGTACCGCGGGCGCTATTTTTTTGTGTTTCTGATGATAAGTATGGTAAACAGGATCATCATTGCCGTCGCCGCATACAAGACGCACAGCTGCTGATTGGTTACTGTAATCGTTATACGCCACATCTAAAACCTCCCTCCTAACCATCGCTCCAGCTTCCTTATGGTTTCCTCTGGCAGCTTGTCCGCGATGTACGCCCCGGCCCCTAAGATCAAAAGGAATACCCCCATCACCAGCAGCCAGTAAAACAGGATTACTATTTCTTCTTCGTTCACGTCATCACCTCATGTCTTAAAGTTCCCTAATTCTAAAGCATGCTCAAACAGTATGTAAGACCGCTGCGCATGTCTCCCATCAGAATGTCACCTGCCCCTCTACCTGGATGTTCTTATAGTTTCTGAAATGCGCCTTTACCGGGATGATTTTCCTGTCTGCCTGCATGTCCGGATACATCTGTACCACTATATACTTCTCCCCGAACACCCGCAGGATTGACATGGCCCGGCGTACCTGCTCCTTTTCAAATAACTCATACTCCCGATCTGTGCCTATATAGTATCCCTTGCCTTTGGAGCTGCTGACAATCTTACATCCCGACATACGCAGATACATAATCATGTCCCTGATTACCCGGTCATTTTTCCCCGTTAACCTTACCAGCCTTTCACGGGTAATCGGGTGGTCTTTTCCTTGGGGAATGTAGTTAAGTAGGTTCATAATGGTCACCACTCATATACATATTTTCTTTTTGCTGGACGGATTTTTTTATTTCTTTAATACAATCATCAATAGACATCCCCGTTAAAAGAGCAACTAGCCCCTCTTTATACACTTCATCCAGTACTTCTTTTGTTCCTATAATCCCTAGATTTTCTGTCTTGCCCGTTTTCCGGTCATATTCGAACCTCATGACTCCCATTGTCACTTTTTTCACCTCCTCCGCTCTCTCTGAGGGCGGATTTTTATTCATAGATATCCTTCCAGTCCATACCCAGCACTTCCGCAATTTTTTTCGCATAGATAACGGATATGGGGATACCTTGTTCGGCCTTGCTAATAAGCTGTTGGCTACAACCAACCATTTTAGCTAAATTCTTTTGCCGAAGCCCTTGTTTGATCCGTTCTTCTTTTAAAACTCCCATCATTACCTCCAAAGTTTGACAACCCATATAATTTATTGTATACTATATATTGTGGTAGAACATATGATCTAAACAAAATATAGGAAAGGAGGATTGAACATGCAAAAACTTTATAGTCCTGGTGAAGATAACAAACCATCGGGTACTTATACCGAAGTAGGACCCCGTGGAGGTCAGGTCTCTAATCCTAGGACGGTTAACATTGATCCTGGTGACCGTCTCCCGCCAACCCAAGACAGCGGGCATAAATGGAAGAAAAAGTAATCCCTAGAGCCGTTGTTGACCTCAACGGCTCTAAATTTTTATTTTTCGCTTCCAAAAGCAATAACATTTTCCGAATAGGTTGATCTGTAACCACGCCTCTACAAATGTCTCTCCATTTTCTTGATATTTTGTAATGTAATGATGCAATTTCTCACCTCCTATTGGATTTTTATGTATCGGCTTGTCCTTCCCGCCGGCAACTGGGATGGGATTAAATTTTATAACCATTTAACGAACTAATGATTTGGGTTGCTTGCTGTAAAAGCTCCAATAATTGGTTCGCTTTTTTTATTGCTTCATCTAAGGCTTTCGTATCAATTTCTAGTGTGAGGTTTGGTTTCATTAACAATATCACCTCTTTTTGTCAACTTTTTCTTTTACCCCTTTAGCATAGAGTTCTCCCGCTTCTACCCCTAACGCTGCTGCTATTGCCAATGTATCACAGGGTTTTATGATTTTACGGCCGTTAAGCATATCATTGAACTGCTGCCTTGAATATCCCGCTCTTTCAGCAACAGCGCATTGTTTTAGTCCTCGTTCATTTATAATGCGATTGATGTTGTCCGGTAAGTTTGCATTATGATTTGTGACCGTCATTCCGTTACTCCCTTTTAACCAATTCTTCGGGGCGGCTTTGTTTTATGTAGTTAAACTCCCCTAACTTAATTTTCTTGCCAAAGTAGCCTTTGTTATTCCTATGCCCTGCTTATAGATATCCCTAAATGCACGTCTTATGGTGGTAGGGCTTTTTCCTAAAAAACGGGCTATTTCTATATATGTGAGAGCTTCTTTGTCCGGGAACGCTTCACATAGACGTTCTAAGTTGTCCCGGTAGGCTTCTTTTTCTCTGGGCATCTGTATCCTCCTTTCGTAGATATTCAAATAGTTTCCACTTTTTCCAAAGGGGCTTTTATATATGTAAGTGGTTTGTTTTATCACCATTCGGTGATTTTTGGGGTAAAAAAATTTCTGTGTATTTGCTTTCTGATAAATCTAGTACCTCAACAATCTTTGCTACTTCATCGGTGTCCGGTTTATATTTGTTGCATATCATTTTGGATACTTTATTTTTATGCCAACCTATAACATCTGCAAATTTCGCTTGTGTCCCAAAAACAGAAACAATTTCTCCTTTTAATTTACGTGTGTTCATGATCTCACCTCTATTCATCACCATTTGGTGATTTAATAATATCACAGTTCGGTTATTAAGTCAATAGTAATTTTGACTTTTTTATTGAATTTGGTGATAAATCATAGTACAATCCTTAGTAAGGAGGTGTTTTAAATGGAAAGGCTAAGTAATGTATCTGCCAGGCTTAAAGAATATCGAGACATAAAGGGTTTAACTTTATCTGATTTGGAAAAGCTTATAAATATACCTGCGCAGACCCTGAATAGGTATGAGCTGTCCCAACGAGTTCCTAAAATTGATACGGCTATAGAAATAGCAGAAAAACTTTCAATAAATCCTTTGTGGCTACAAGGGTATAATGTTGGGATGTATGAAGAAGCGCCCCCGCTAAATCTTAGTGAGGACGCATCTATTAAGTATGAAAAGCTTGTAGAAATGTTGGGGTTGTTCACGGATGAAGAATGGAATAAACTTATGGAATATGCCACTCTTTTAATAACTGCTCGGCAAAATCAAAAAGACGAGAAGTAACCTCATTCTGGTCGTTAGAATATCGAATTATCACATCTAAGGCTTCACGTCTTGCTTCAAGTTTATCGGTCATATCCTCTTTAGGGGGAACTGGCGTTTGCAATTTTCTCACCATATATTTGTCATTACTCTGTCTTACTATCGTTGTTTCACTTTGCTTTGCCATGTGTACCCCCTCCTTATAATATTCTTCGTTGATCGTGTGGTAGGATGTTGTCAGCCCTATATTTAAACGAAATTATGTCCTATAGAGCGGTAATTATATTGTACAATATTTACCACGTTTTTGAACTGGATAATTATTCCAGTACAGTGATTTACTACTTTTTGTCGTATTTTTAAGTATTTATGTTGGAATTTTATTATACCACAACTTATAAGTGTTATCAATTGTACAAAACCTCTTAATATTTATGTATTAATTCGGCAGGATTAAGGAGGCGTTTGTTTTGAACTGCAAGAAATGTCGAAAACCAATTCCAGATGATGCAAAATTCTGCTGTTATTGCGGTGTCCCTCAGAAAAAGAAAAAGATGTACCGCCGCCCCGATGGGCTTTATGAAAAGAGCGTCACCATTAGCGGTAAAAGGGTTGTTTTCCGTGGTAAAAGTGAAAAAGAAGTAGAGCGTAAAATGCTTGAATTTCAAGGGGTCCAGGAGAAGGGAGCATCTTTTGAAGAAGTCGCCCAAGAGTGGAAAGAAGTTCATTTTCCTACTGTGACCTACAACACTCTTCGTTCCTATAAACCTGCTATGAATAAAGCGATAGAATATTTCGGAGATATGCTACTTAAAGATATTCAGGCAAAGGATGTTAAAATGTATCTCGCCCAACTGCCTAGCACCTGGGCGCAGAAAACCTTTAAAAATTATTTTCTTGTGCTCAATTTAATATTTGAATACGCCGCCAGCAACGGGATAATTGAACACAATCCCGCCGAGTTTGTGCAAATTCCTAAAGGTGGCAAACGTACTTATCGGCGCGCGCCGACGCCAGAAGAGATCGAGGTTATCAAATCCAGTACAGAAAAAACATTTGGCTTGTTCGCTTACTTTCTTCTTTATACCGGTTGCAGGCGTGGGGAAGCTTTAGCCTTACAATATAAAGATATTGATAGGAAAAACAAAGTGATACATATCACGAAGAGTGTATACCATGAAGGAAATGCACCGCGGATTAAGCAGCCTAAAACGGAGCGGGGATTTCGGGATATTATTCTGTTAGATATCCTGATGGAGCGACTTCCAAATGGGAGGCCGTTAGAATACATTTTTGGTGAGAAAGACAGTCCGCTGACCGCAAGCAAAGCCGAAGATTTATGGATAGCCTATCAAAGGGAAACCGGATTGGGTGTTACTCCGCATATTGTCCGGCATGGCTATGCCACTATATTGCATGAGGCCGGTATCGATCCTAAAGATGCGCAGGAAATGTTAGGACACGCGAACATCTCAACCACCCTGGATATCTACACACACATCACCCAAAAGCGTAGAAGCGAAATGGCACAGAAATTGAACAATTACACACAAAATACACAGTAGCGCCAACAAACCCCTGTATAAAGGCATTTCTTTAGGGTTCAAATCCCTTCATCTCCGCCAAAGCCGCTTAAACAGCTAGTTTAAGCGGCTTTTTCGTTCCACAAGAGTGAATGGAAAACAGCATGTTCACTGCAAGACTGCTAAAACACCCGCAAGCTTTAACTTGCGGGTGATCATTTTTCCTACCGTTTTCCAGGATTTTGTGTGAAAGTAATTAATATCTCCGTTTTAAATGTTTCTCTTTACTATTTATAAAAAGTTTACTTTATAAAACTTCTTTTTCCCCACGAAATTTGCTATAATATTTTATGAACTTAGGAAAGCAGAGGTGGATAAATGGATAAAAAACTCAAATCAAAAATTATGGAATCCTTGTCGTCCGTTCTTCCGATTACAGGGATTGTACTTGTGTTAAGCTTCACCATTACCCCTATGCCAATCGGCACTTTAATGCTGTTTTTATTGGGAGCGGTATTATTGATTGTGGGAATGGGTTTTTTCTCCCTAGGAGTAGATGTAGCCATGCTGCCTTTAGGCGAAGGTATCGGTGTGGAGATGACAAAAAACCGCCGGATAGGTATCACCATTATCGGCTGCTTTTTCATCGGCGTTATCATCACGATTGCTGAGCCGGATCTTCAGGTACTTGCCACTCAGGTGCCTGTGCCTAATCTTACTTTAATTCTTACGGTTGCGGTAGGGGTAGGAATTTTTTTAGTAGTGGCCCTGCTTCGTATTTTATTTCGAATTCCTTTAGCGCATATACTGCTTGGATTTTATATCCTTGTATTTATTTTGGCATACTTTTCTCCCAACGAATTTATTCCGGTAGCGTTTGATTCGGGTGGTGTGACCACTGGGCCGATCACCGTCCCCTTTATCATGGCTTTGGGAATTGGTATGTCTATGCTGCGAAGCGACGAACATTCCAATGAGGACAGTTTTGGCTTGGTAGCCTTGTGCAGCATCGGGCCGATACTTTCAGTTTTGCTTTTAAGCATCTTTTACAATATTTCTTCCGCTTCCTATACTCCGTTTACTATGCCGGATGTAACAGTCACCACCGATCTTTCCAGCCAGTTTGCTACCCATCTTCCCGCATATCTCAAAGAAGTATTGGTGGCTTTGTTTCCTATTATTTTCTTATTTTTGATATTCCAGTTGCTGACCAAACGATTCCAGCACCATGCTCTGCTGCGGATTATCATTGGATTAGGTTATACATATATTGGGTTGGTTACCTTTTTAACCGGTGTAAACGTAGGTTTTATGCCGGCAGGCCATTATCTGGGAACCGCGCTGGCTCAATCCCCTCAAAAATGGCTGCTGGTTCCTTTAGGGATGCTCATTGGTTATTTTATTGTCAGCGCGGAGCCGGCGGTTCATGTGCTGGCAAAGCAAGTAGAGGAGCTTTCTAACGGCACTATCAGCCAAAATGCTATGTTTACTTGCCTTTCCGTAGGGGTAGCGTGTTCTGTAGGGATCTCTATGCTGCGGATATTGGCCGGGATTTCTATTTTTTGGTTTTTAATTCCAGGATATATAATTGCTTTATCTCTTTCCTTTTTTGTTCCCAAAATTTATACGGCGATTGCTTTTGACTCAGGCGGAGTGGCCAGCGGCCCTATGACCGCTACTTTTCTTTTACCCTTTGCTATGGGGGCCTGCGGCGGAATGGGCGGCAATATTTTAACCGATGCTTTTGGTATTGTGGCAATGGTTGCCATGACGCCTCTGATCGCTATTCAGGTGATGGGATTCCTCTATACGCACAAATCCCATACTGTAACTCGTACCGAGCTTGCCCGCCTGGGTGCGCTGGCAGATTCTATCATCTATTATGAGGAGGAATACTGATGGCGAAAACACAGGAGCTTATCCGGCTGCTGATAACAATCGTTGACCGTGGACAGGGGGAAGTTATTTTTGAGGTATGCAATAAATATCATATTCATTTGAATTTCACCTGTTTTGGAAACGGCACTGCCAATTCGGATATTTTAAACCTGTTGGGGCTGGGGAGCAGCGAAAAGGACGTAGTCCTTACGATGGTCCCGGACAGTAAAATTCCTGGTCTGCTCACTTCTATCAGCAGACGTATGAATTTGAGAAGCCCGGGGAGAGGGATCGCATTTACTCTTCCGCTTTCCGGCATAAACGCCTTAATTGCCAAAATGCTTACTAAGCGAGAAAAAGATGAGCCAAAACAGGAGGAGAGGAAAGTGGATAATACAGTAAAATTCAGTGTAATTATAGCAGTTTACAATTCTGGTTTTTCGGATTTTGTCTTTGAAACAGCAAAAAATGCCGGAGCTACCGGCGGCACCATCCTTCACGCTAGAGGGCTGAGCGACGAGGAAGGAGAAAAATTTTTTGGCATGTCTATTCAGGCAGAAAAAGAAATTATTGCTATTCTTTCCCCGGAGGATATTAAGAAAAATATTATGGAAGCAATCAATAAAAACTGCGGTCTGAAAACGGAAAGCCAGGCTATTGTTTTTTCCCTGCCGGTGCAGGATATGATTGGTCTTTAATAAATAAAATATCCGAAAATCTTTGATTTAATCGGTACGGCTATAAAAAAGAGCCTTCGAAATTCGAAGGCTCTTTTTTATTTATGATTATTTTCTTTCCCAGGCAGAGGGCGCCAACAGAGTTAAAAACGGAAAAATTTCCAGTCGGCCTACCAGCATATTAATGCACAGCACCAGTTTGGAAAAATTGCTGAACCCCTCATAACAGCTCATAGGGCCTGCCAGTCCAAGTCCCGGACCAATATTATTTAAACACGCCAAAACGCTGGAAATAGTAGTCTCTATGTCGAAATTATCCAGAGAGATCAAAAGGAAAGAAGCCGCGATCACAGCAAAATAAGAGGTCATATACAGATTTACTTCCCGCATGATATCGTCATCGACAACTTTTCCATCCATTCGTACCAAAGATATTTCCCTGGGGCTGACAATACGTTTTCTCTCACAACGGGCATATTTCCCCAAAAGCAAAAGCCTCGCCACTTTGATCCCGCCGCCGGTAGATCCAGCCGAAGCCCCTACGATCATCAACAGCAGAAGAATACATTTAGAAAACTGCGGCCATAAATTAAAGTCAACGGTGGCAAATCCGGTAGTCGTCATGATCGAGGATACCTGGAACGCAGAATGATGAAGCGCTTCCGGGAAACTGTGATAAAAGGAAATGGTATTAAAAGAGATCAGCAATGTCGCCGCGAGCAAAATAAACAAATACAGCCGCAACTCCTCGTTGCGAAATATCTGAGAGGGCTTTCCAAGAAGAATGTAGTAATAAATAATAAAGTTTACCCCAAACAGCGCCATAAAAATAGTAACGACTGTTTGAATATAATGACTGTAACTGGCCATGCTGTCCACCCGCACTCCAAATCCTCCGGTACCTGCGGTGCCGAAAGCGGTAGTGACCGCATCAAAGACAGGCATCTTTCCCAAAAGCAAAAGTAAAATTTGCAGAAGAGTCATGCCGATATAAATTCCATATAATATTTTTGCCGACTGATGCATTTTGGGAGTCAGCTTTTCAACCACCGGTCCTGGGCTCTCTGCCCGCAAAAGGTGCACATCCTGCCCGGATCCCCGGGACATGGGCTGAAGCGCCAGCACAAATACCAGCACTCCCATACCGCCCACCCAGTGGGTGAAGCTCCGCCAGTATAAAAGCCCTTTGGAAAGGGTTTCCACATTGGAAAGAATACTCGCCCCAGTAGTAGTGAACCCAGAAATTGTTTCAAACACACAATCTATGTAGCTTGGAATTTCCGCACTGAGAAAAAATGGCAGCGCCCCGAAAAGCGACATAACAATCCATACTAACGCCGCGCTGATATAGCCTTCCCGCGCATAAAAATTTTTATTTTTTGCTTTGATAAACATCAGCGCAACTCCAAACAAAGCAGTTACTACTGCGCTGATAACGATAGCCTGACAGGACTTAGTTTCCTGGTAATAGAGGGATATCCCCGCCGCCGGCAAAAGAAAAGCCGCTTCCAGCACAAGTATACGGCCGATCAAATTGGCGATCATTTTGTAATTCATACACTTTCCCGATTCTCTTGAGAACGAAAAGGATCGCTATATCCTTTTCTCCGGGCATCCTCCTTAAGCAAAAATAGAGTTTAGATTAGAATACATCCGGTCGGCGGTCGTAACTACAATTACACTGTCGCCCTTTTGCAGATAAGAACTTCCATTAGGAATGATAATCACTCCGCTGCGGTTAATACATGCAATCAAAATATCTGGTTTTAATTGAATATCCCGCAAAGGAATCCCTAAATAATCCGTATCTTCCGACACCAAAAATTCAAGCGCTTCTACCCGGTTATTTACAATCCGGTGAAGAGCAATTACTGCGTCTTCCGAGGTATTCTGCATCGCGCGGACATACCGCACAATATCATTGCACACCAAATTCTTGGGACTGACAATACTGTTAATCCCCATGTTGCGGAAAACCTCATCGTATTCCACCCGGTTGATCTTTGTAATCACTTTAGATACTCCCAGGTGGTTCGCATACATGGAGAGCACCATATTTTCCTCATCGATATCCGTAAGGCTAATCAGCGCGTCCGCATCTGCCAGGCCTTCGCTGAGCAGGATGTTGGGCTGACTTCCATCCGCGTTGATAATGTGGGCATGAGGCAGGATGCTCGCCAAATGCTCGCACCGGTCAGGATCGATCTCAATAATCTTTACCGCACAGCCGTCTTGTAAAAGAGCCGCAGCTAAATAAAAGGCTATTCTTCCTCCGCCGATCATCATCACATTTTTAATCTTCCGGCTTTCAATATCCAAATGATTCACTAAGGCGGCCAAATTACGGGCGGCGCCGGTGACATAGATCTCATCCTCCTCCTGAAGCTGAAACGCCCCTGTTGGGATATAGACCTGCTCGTCACGCTCCACTGCGCATATAAGCACCTGTGCTTTGGCTACTTTCGCCAGCTCGCTTAAGTACTTTCCGCAAAGAGGGTTATCCTCTTTCAGCTTCAGCTCTATAATCTCTACCCGTCCTTTTGCAAAGGTATCTCTTTTCAGCGCCGCGGGAAAACGAAGAAGGTTAAGAATTTCCATTGCCGCCGCTTTTTCCGGGTTGATGGTCATACTCAGCCCCAGCTCTTCTTTTAAAAATACCAACTGTTCGGCATATTCAGGATTTCTCACCCTGGCGATCGTGCGGCGTACTCCCAGTTTTCTAGCGGATACGCAGCAGATCATATTCACCTCATCCGAGGAGGTCGCCGCAATCAGAAGATCTGCGTTTCCCACCCCCGCTTCCCGCTGGACGCTGAGACTGGCTCCGTTTCCGCATACTCCCAGCACGTCAAACTGCTCCACTGTTTCCCGCAGTACCTGGGGATCACGGTCGATAATTACAATATTATGTCCTTCTTTGGAAAGCTGGGCGGTCAGGGTAAGTCCTACCTTCCCATCTCCAATAATGACGATTTCCATAGATATATTCCTCTGCTTTCGGATATGATCTTTATATTATTTTAATTTTTTCAAAAAGCCTTAATACAATATTAACATTTGTAAGAAGGAAAAACAAGCCGTCCCCTCTGTATTTTCATTTGGGGCGCTTTATGTTATAATTCCCCTGGAATGAGGTGATCATATGGACACGGTCGAAATTATTCCCGCCCAGGAAAAATATATAAAAGCATATTGGGTGACACTTGGGCGCGTAGCGCAGGAGCGTAAATACTTAAGAATAACCCATGCTTTTCCGCTGGAGGAAACCATGGAGTTTATCCGGGAAGGGATTAAAAATAACTACCCCTATTTCTTTATAAAAAGCGAAGACGCCATTGTGGGCTGGTGCGACATACGCCCTCTTTCCAAGGAAAGTACCGTTGGCTGTCTGGGCATAGGACTGTTAAAGGATTACCGGGGCCAGGGGATCGGAGCCAAAGCAATCGCCGTAGCGCTGAATAAAGCCCGAGAACAGGGTTTTACCCTGATTCAGCTGGAGGTGCGGGCCACCAATGAGCGTGCAATCCGTCTCTATCGGTCGGCAGGGTTTCTTTTTGCCGAGCAGTCGCCCCGCCTGATAGAAATTGAAGGGGAAAAAGCAGAGATTTACACAATGCAGCTGCAGTTATCATAAAACAAAAAGAAGACCGGGAAAGCTCCCGGCCTTCTTTTTATTGTTTCTATTTTTGAAAATCAATCGTAAAGAAGTCTTGCGATTTCTTCATCATCCATGTTTTCTGAGTTGTACCATTTGGCCTGTGCATCGATATCCTCGACAGCTTCTCCTTTACTAGCTTTTACTGCGGAGACGACCGCCTGATAGCCAATATCATACGGGTTTTGCGCAACCGCGCCATAGAACCATTGATTGCGTACTGCATTTTTCAGCGTTTTACCAGCGTCAAATCCAGCGATCAGCAGATCTTTGTATTTTCCGGTTTCCCGATCCAGATCAGTGCCGTCGGTAGTGGCGCTGAGAATGCCAGTGACAATTCCTTCGTTTACACAGAAGATACCGATCAGGTTTTCATTGCTGATAACCGACTGGGCCAGATTACGAATATCGGAATCAGAAGCAGAAGGAGAGATATCCACTTGAATAATAACGCTGGGGTCATTTTCTGCTTTTTTCTCGAAAGCTACATGGCCGCTGATTTCTACAGCACCAGGAGCGATTTCTTCCGCTAAAGCTAAGAATTCACTGCTGAAGCCTTCTACACGGGATTTATGAGCAGTCTGTACCGCATCTGGAGAGATTACGCTGACAATAACCGGGTTTTCCGGAGTAGCCGCTTTGATTTTTTCTACAAAGGCTTGATCCTCAAACATTTTTTGCGCTGCCAAACCAGCCGCTTTTGAATTGTTGGTAGAAACCGTGGCGGTTACTGTACCTTCCGGCGCGTTGGGCATGGCAACATCATAAGCGATTACCGGAACCCCTTGGGCCTTGGCGGTTTCCAGGGAAGTAGCGATGGCATCCGGATCAAGAGCTGCTACCAGCAGAGCATCCGGCTGTTTTGCGATAGCTGCGTTGATCATATCGATCTGTGCCTGGATTCCGGAGGAATCCTGCGGGGCGCTGTAAACGATGTTTACGCCGCCAAGTTCTTCTGCCGCGGCCTCTGCGCCTTCTCTTTCCACCTGACAGAACTGAATGGCAAATGCGCAGTTCACCATTTCAAAGGTAAGTTCTTCTTCCCCGTCGGTAGCAGCCGCATCATCAGCGGGAGCCGCATCGGAGGCAGGGGACGCGTCCTGGGACGGAGCCGGGGATTGTTCCCCCTGACAAGCAGCGAGGGTAAGTATACAGGTTACAGCGAGAAACAAAGCTAATAATTTTTTCATTCCTTTTTCTCCTAACTTTTTCATTTATTGCAGGGCTTTTGCCCTTGCGTCCATATTAACCTTTTGTCCGGCCGTCTTTACTGGTTTTATAAATATCCAGAAGAACCGCCAGCAGCACTGCGATACCGGTAAAGAACACCTGCCACTGCTGCTGAAGTCCAACGGTCATCAAGCCGTTCTTCAGCACGCTCATAATAAATACACCGATCAAAGTGCCAACAATGGTGCCAAAGCCACCCGCCAGAGAGGTTCCTCCAATAACTACCGCCGCGACCGCCTGCATTTCCATACCGGAGCCGGAACCGGGAAGAACGGAGGTATAAGTAGCCGCGTAAAACAATCCTGCAAATCCGGTAAAAATACCGCTGACTACATATACGGATAATTCCCATCTTTTCGTATTAACACCGGAGAGCCGGGTGGCTTCCTTATTGGAACCAATGGCACAGGCGTATTTGCCAAGCTTTGTATACCGCAGCAAAAATGCCGCGACCAAAAACAAAATAGCCACATAAATAATTCCCATAGGAAAACCGTTTAAGGATTTAAAAAACACTCGTTTAAACCAGCCGTCCGGTTCGGAAATAATCGGAAAACGCATGGTCTGCACTTCTGAAATAATATATCCTACCCCTTGGGAAATCATCATTACCCCCATGGTCGCTACGAAAGCGGGCAGTTTACAATAGGCCACTAAAAATCCGTTGAGCGCACCGAATAAGGTGGTGGTAGCAATGATCATAAGCAAAGCGGCCCACATGGGAAATCCCCATACATTGTAAGCTACCCCGCCTACAATCGCACCGCACATCCCCACCGTACCAATGGAAAGATCAATTCCCCCGGTCGCGATGATAAAAGTCATTCCCAGCGCCATACAGATGATGTAGTAGGAGCTTTCTACCAGATTGATCATTGTATCGGCGGTACAAAACCGTTTACCAAAGATCGAAAAGAACGCAAATAATACCAACAGCGTACACAGGGCTATCATTCTTTGGGAAGAGAAGATGGACTTTACTCCCCCTGATTTTTTACTATTTTGGCTCATCTCTTTATCTCCTCGCTCTTGATTAGAACTACGCCTGTCAGCGCAATGTGGCATAATACATGATTTTCTCTTGCGTTGCCTGGGAAATATCCATTTCTCCAGTAAGCCGGCCTTCGCACATCACTAAAATGCGATCACTCATACGCAGCAGTTCAGGCATTTCAGAGGAAATCATGATGATTGATTTGCCATCTTCAATCAGCTTGTTCATCAACTTATATATTTCGCTCTTGGCTCCTACGTCAATTCCTCTGGTAGGTTCATCAAAAATAAATATTTCACAATTTTTCAGCAGCCATTTGGCAATAACAACCTTCTGCTGGTTTCCCCCGGACAAATTTCTTACCATCTGCTGGATAGAAGGAGTCTTTACAGAAATTTTCTGGGTAGCCTCTTCCACTGCCCGGGACAGTTTTGCATTATTAATTACTCCAGCCTTGGTAAAATCATCCCAGCAGGTTAACGCCACATTGTCGCTAATAGACAAATTTACCGCCAGTCCAAACGTTTTTCGGTCCTCAGAAAGATAACCTATCCCATTGGCAACCGCGTCTGTAGGAGAATTTATCTTTACTTCCTTGCCATCTCTTAAGATAGTTCCGCTCTGTCTCCAGTCGGCGCCGAATATCAATCTGGCAAGCTCAGTACGCCCCGCGCCCATCAATCCGGCAAAACCCAGGATTTCTCCCCGGTGCAGCTGGAAAGAAACATCTTTAATCAGGGGAGAAACCAAATTCCGAGCTTCCAGTACTACCTGGGCATCCGCCGGTACCTGAGAAGCCGTTTTCGGTTCCTCATAAATGACACGCCCTACCATTTTGCTGATCAGTTCCTGCATATCGCACTGAGCCGTGTGAAGGGTGTCGATATACTTTCCATCCCGCATAACGGTGATATTGTCAGTAATCTGCATCAGCTCTTCCAACCGGTGGGAGATATAGATAATCGCTACTCCCTGTTCTTTTAACTGGCGGATAAGTTGGAATAGCTCCTCAATTTCACTGTTGGCCAAAGCCGCTGTTGGCTCGTCCATAATCAAAACCTTGCTGTGGTAAGAGATCCCTTTTGCAATCTCTACCATCTGTTGTTTTGCCACAGTCAAGCGGCTGACTGTCATCTGGGGATCAATATCCAGTTCCAGCCGGGTCAAAAGTTCTTTCGCGCGCTGATAATCTTTTCCTTTGTCCAATACCGGGCCGTTTTTGCTTTCCCGTCCGATAAAAATATTATCCGCTACAGAAAGCTTTGGAATTAAATTAAGCTCTTGGTGGATCATACAAATTCCATCATCCAACGCGTCTTTGGGGACTTTATATTCCACTTTTCTGCCGTCAACTTCCACCTGCCCGCTGTCCTGCTGATAGATCCCGGACAATATTTTCATCAGTGTCGATTTTCCTGCGCCATTCTCCCCAATCAGTCCCAGCACTTCTCCCTTATGCAAGGTCAGCTGGGCGTCATCCAAGGCATGGACGCCTGCAAACCGCTTTTGAATATTTTTCATAGAAACGATAATTTCGTTCATCTTTTACCTCCCAGCTCAGCTGATCTGCTGGAATTCCAGGCGAACCCCATCCGGCGCCTCAATCATAAAGCACCGGCATCGTTTGGGCGCCCAAATTTCATTTGAGACAATCCCATCCGATAACACACGACAGCCCGCTTTAATACATTCCTGATAAGCCGCCTCAATGTCTTCACACGCTAGTGCCAGATGATCTATCGCACCCATAGAAGGCCTTTGGGGCGACAGCTCAGGAGAAAGGCACTGGGGAAGTCCAATAATGCAATCACCCTTTTGCAGATAAGCGTAATGATAGCCGTCCATATTCTTTTTCAGCACCAAAAGTTCAAAACCTAGGGATTCATAAAATTTGATGGCATTATCTATGTCGGCGGTAGGCAACCCAATATGGGAAAGCCCCATTACCTTAATATCCATACTTTATCCCCCTGCTTTATTAATTGCCTTTTCTGGCGCGGGGTAAGGAGAAGAAAACGAAAACATGAGAGGGAAACATCCGCGCCGGAAAGCATTTTTGGTATTACAGTTTATATAGGCGTTTTGCGTTGTTATAAAGGATATCGTCCTTTTGCGTCCGGGTGAGGTTGCATTTTTCAATGTCGGTGGGATATATATCTTCTCCCCCGTACAAGATCTTTTGTGAACCCAAAAACTTGACCGCATGTTCAATCCAGCTTTGCACCGTAACCGGAGGCAGATTGCGCTCGCTGTAATGATCCAGCCAGGCGGTATCCATATAGGCGTTGTCAAACCGCTCGCATAGGCTTAAAAATTCCGGATAGAAGTTTCCGCCGAAGTGAGCGAAGATTATTTTTAAATCCTTGTATCTCTCCAACACGTTTCCAAACTGTACCGGATAGCCGATACAAGAGGTCTTCGCATCAAAATTGTCTGTGTCGCTGGCAGTGACCCACTTGTTAAAATGAAGTACTCCCGTGTGGAAAAGTACCGGAATATCCAGTTCCAGGCAGGTTTCATAGATAGGGTAAATTTTCGGGTCATCCAACTGGTAGTCCTCCACATAAGGATGCATTTTCACCCCCCGGAAAATCCCGTCTTTTACCCCTTGGCGAAGTTTTGCCAGATATTCGTCCATCTTACGCACATTGATGTAAGCAATTCCAAACAACTTCTCAGGATGCTGGGAAACCACCCGGATAACATTTTCGTTATCACTTTCGTTTACAGCGATTTGGGCGCATTTTTCAATATTATAGAAGTTCATGTAATCAAATAAGGGAAGATCATTAAAATAATCGGTTTTGTCAAAGCAATAAATATGGCAGTGGGAATCGATACTCTTATATTCGTTCATTTTTCATACCTCCATCGTCTTAACAGTTGATGTTTTCATCTTTCAAAAGGGCGGCCGCCTCTAAATCTAACAATATCTCGGCGTCTTTGTGCCGCTGTAAAATTGACGCTGGACACCAGGGAGTCACCGGACCGCTGATCGTATCATAGACTGCCTTAGCTTTGGCCTTTCCTGTAGCGATCAGAATAATCTTCTCCGCTTTCATAATCGTCTCAATCCCCATGGTTATTGCTTTGCGCGGAACCTGTTGGACATTTTCAAAAAAGCGTTTATTCGCCTGAATTGTCTCCTGCGTGAGGGACACGATATGTACATGCTGAGAAAAATTTTCTTCCGGCTCGTTAAAGCCAATATGCCCATTGTTTCCGATCCCCAACAGCTGAAGGTCTATTCCCCCGCTTTGCTCCACTTGTTTTTCATATACTTTGCAATAGCTTTCCATATCCGCTTCTGTTCCGGACGGAAGGTGGGTGTTTTCTTTGAGAATATTGATCTTAGAAAACAGGTTTTCCCACATAAAATAATAAAAACTTTGACTATTTTCTTTTGAAAGCCCTAAATATTCATCCAAATTGTAGGTTTTCACTTGGGAAAAATCCAATTTTCCTTGTTCATACCGTTTAATCATTTCCCTATAGGTTGGCACCGGCGTAGAGCCTGTCGCCAAACCCAGTACACATTCTGGTTTACGTTTCATCAACTTTTGGATCTGATCTGCCGTGTACTCGGCGATAGACTGAGCGTCCTGGAATACTTTTACTTTCATTTTTTCCCTCCTTTAAGAAAGCACTGCTGCGCACCGCTTCTGCCGGGAAATACAGTTTAGTACTTCTTCATAGGAGGGCATCGCCGGAATAGCGCCGCTTTTGGTAGTTGCCAAAGCGCCGGTGGCATTAGCAAACTCCAGACAGATCCTTGCTTCCTGTTGCGTGATGTCTTTGGGATTGATCTGCTGCTCCATCAGGCTAAACAGGAATCCTCCCATAGAGGCATCTCCCGCACCGTTGGTATCCACCGTCTTTACATCAAATGTGGGCTGATAGATAGCAAATTCCTTGGTAATACAACAAGCGCCCTTACATCCCATAGTAACAAGCAGGATGGAAAGATCATATTCATGGCAAAGGGAACGTCCCATTTTCTTAATATTGCCTTCCCCTGTCAAAAACGCCAGTTCTTCTTCTGAAACCTTAACTACATCGGCATATTCCATCCCCTGCAGCATCGCCGCTTTAGCCTGTTCTTTCTGCATCCATAAGTTTGGGCGGTAGTTAGGATCGTAGCTTACCAGTTTTCCTGCGTTTTTTGCATAAGCCGCAGCAGCAAAGGTAGCGGAACGGGCAGGTTCGTCTGTCATGGATACCGACCCAAAATGAAAGGCTCGGGATTCTTCCAGCAAACCGTAATCTATCTCACTCTCCTGTAAAAGAATGTCCGCGCAGTTTTTACGATAAAAACTGAAGGAACGGTCTCCGCTCTCATTAATATGTACAAACGCCAGAGTAGTGTTGGCGTCCTCCGCCTCAATAATTCCGCGGGTTTCCATCCCCTGCCCTCCGAGGACTTGTTTAAAAAAGCTCCCGAACTGATCCTTTCCTACCTTTCCAATAAACGCCGCGGATTTTCCCAGCCGGGAAAGACAGGCCATTACATTGCCTGGCGCGCCGCCGGGATTACAGGCAAACAAAGGGGTCCCTTGCTCGGTGACGCCTACAGGCGTAAAATCTATAATCAGTTCTCCGATTGCACAGATATCATACATAGTTTTTTTCAGGCAATAGAAGCGTCCTTGCTCATCGCCCGTCTACCCCCAATATTACAGGTTTAATTTAAGTATTTTGGCAATATTCCCGCCTTTTATCTTTTGACGGTCCTGTTCGTCGGGAACCGCCACCTCTATTTTTTTCAACTGGACTTCGAAATCCCAATAAGGGCTGTCCGTCCCCATCAGCACCCGTTCGGCTCCTAATTCCCGTACGCTCTGTCCCAGGCCTCCGGAAATTCCGGATTCATGAGCCAAATAAATATTGGGGCATTGCTTCGCTACAGAAATAGCTTCCGGCGTATTCTGCATAAACCCGGAATGGGCCATGATAATTTTAACGTCTGGATAAGCCTGAGCAATGGGAATAAAGGTATGGGGCACCGCTACCAGTTCGTCACCGGAATAGGCGATCACCGGAAGATCATATTCCCGGGCTACGTCAAAAATATCCGCCAGGGTGATCACCGCCGTCATTTTAAAGCTGTGGGCGTTTGCATGAATTTTAATCCCCTTAAATCCGTATTCCTCGATTTCTCTGCGAAGGGTTTCTTTAATTCCTGGGCGCACCCACGGAGCCGCCATAGCAAATCCGATAAAACGATCCGGATGCGCTTTTACCGCTTCATAGGTATAGCGGTTATCATAATTTTCATAGCGAAACGGAAATACTACCGCCATATCGATCCCTGCCCGATCCATTCTGTGAAGCAGTTCCTGCGGCGTCTGCCGGTCCCTGGTTCCCCAAGGTTCTCCAATGTGGTTATGGCAATCGATAATCATAGGAAATTTTCTCCCTTCTGCCTGACTTATTTTATCCCCAGGATGTTTAAAACATTTTCTCCTAGGATCATCTCTCTAATTTTCGGATCCTCTACCCCTACTCGGATTTTCTCCAGCTCCACCCGCTCATCCATATACGGACTGTCGCTTCCCCAAATAATCCTTTCCGGCTCGATGGCGGCTAAGGCATCCCTCAGCTGCTGAGAGGAGGCTGCCGTTTGATCCAGGATAACATTTTTATTTCTTTGAGCCACCCGGATAGCGTCGTCCGCTACGTTACGGAAACCTGCATGGGCAATGGAAACCGTCAGTTTTGGGAAATACCGCAGCACCTCTTCTACCTGCAGCGGAGCGGAGTTGACGTCGTCTCCCGTATGTACCATCAGGATCATATTTAATTCCTGACAGGTTTCGAAACAATCTGTAAGCAGATCAAAGCTGTTTAAATTAAACGCTTCGTTGGATGCACGCAGCTTTATTCCTCGGATTCCCCAATCCCGCCAGCGCCGGATATCATCTTTAATAGCGGGGTGCCGCCAGGGATTGAACATTGCATAAGCGATCAGCCTATCGGGATGTTCCCTCGCACAGCGGGCGTGCCATTCCATATCGTAATTAAAAATAAAAGGCAGAATAATCGACATATCCACCCCGTCCCGGTCCATATCCCGAAGCAAAGTCTCCGGCGTATAGCTCACATCTAAATGGGGGGACGGCCCCCATGGAAGACCAAAATGCACGTGTGCGTTAACTATTTTACCCATAAGTTACCTCCCGTTTTTCTATCATTCCAGCGGGCCTCACAAACCGGATTATTCCAAAGGGTTTCAGAAACATTCCTCTTAAAAAAGGGTGCAAAAATACTGCGCGGCAGATTTTTCTTCTGTCACGAAACTTCATTGTTTCTGAATTATTCACCTTTACCGGCCCGATCTCCCGTTAGTTGCAGCAATAAAAATAAGGTGGATTGGTGACGCATAATACCCGCGCCGTTTCCTCAGTAGAAGCGTTGAAGAAATAATGAGATTTGGAGCAGTCGGTAAGATAATAAGAATCTCCCTCCTCCATCTCCATCACTTCATCATCCACATTTAACTTGATCCTGCCCTCTAACACAAAGAAAATCTCCTGCCCCGCATGGGTATAAGGAACTTTTCCCGACTGACCGTCGGGGGTAAGTACATGGATGCAGGCTTCCATTACCTGCGCCGGGTCAAAGGCGGAAATAAACTCAATTTCCAATCCGTCGCCCAGGTTGGTCAGCCTGTGTCGGCTTTCCTTTTTGATCATCATCAGGCGTACGGATTCATCCTCCCCTAAAAGTTTGCTTACCGTTACCCCAAGGCAGGTGGAAATCCGCTTTAGGGTGGTCAGGGAGGGTTCGTTTTTCCCGTTTTCAATCTGAGAAAGAAAACTGGTAGAAACCTGCACCCGGCTCGCCAGCTCCTGAAGGGAAATATTTTGCCTTTTCCTCTCGGCCTTAATGTTCATGCCCAATTGGCTCATCTTTTAGCAACCTTTCTGTCAAAGACGGACATTGGATTTCAACTATGCCCACCGTCAAAAATTTTCCAAGCGCGTTGGCAAACTTCTGGCGGCTGTTAAACTTTTTAAAAATTTAATTAATAATTAAATTTTTTCTAAATAATTAACTTACACAAGTGAACCATGTAATTATTTTACTAATAAAAATCTTATTTTTTGTATAAAATATACGTTATTCTCCTGTTTTTTCTTCTATTTACATTATACTCGGCGAGTTTTATTTGTCAATACTATTTTCTTATTCACAAAAATTAATTAAAAGTAAATTTTCTTCTCGTTTTTTAACTTTTTATCTGTATATATTGAGATTAAGAGACATAATTTTAACTTAAAATTAATTTTTAATCTTTCACTTTTCTGTTAAAATCACTTTATTAATACAACATCTGTAAAGAAGTTGTTAAATTCGTTCATGATATACTATATATAGTATTGACCGTTGTATTTGATAGGGTGTAAAATAAAAATGCGAGTAACCGATAAGCTGTAAGTGTGTATGGCTCATGTGGTATTTTATAGGGTTTTGGAATCCACATATGTGCCGATTATTCTATGAGAAAACATTCGGAAACTGTGCAGGAAGTGCAAATTTTCGGGATGCCTTGCGTATCTGCTAGAAATTCGGTGTTGTTCATTTTCACTTCAAAGGGCAGTATTTCCCCTATGGAAATAAATTTTAGCTTCCCTCTTAAAATTATCCATAGGGGGTTTGTATGTGAAAATGCGGCAGAGGCAGACACCGTCTTTACAAGCTTGAAACGCAGGATCATGAACAAGAAACACAAGAAAAAATTCCCACAGAAAACTGTGGGAATTTTTTCTTTTTTCATGTATGTTCTTCTTTCCAAAATGAATACTAAACCAAGAGGTGATTGTATGCTAAAAAATATTAACCCGCAGCTTCAGGTATATTTTGAATGTCTGCCTATCCACATAAAAAATCATATTTTGGAGCTGAAGCGACCAATAAATAGTTTAAACGAACTTTTATCATGTGTTGAACTGATTGAAAAACAGGAAAAGCGCTGGGATGATCCGCAGCACGGGAGGTAAGCGTATGAAATTTCAGTACCAGGATCTTTATCAGTTAATTACCGACAGCGGCAAGGCCCATTGTTACTTCTCTTCCCTCCTCAAAGAGGTGCAGCGCCAATTAAACCAAATTCCAGATCAGATTAAGAACATGCCGTCCTTGTGCAGTTACGGAGAAAAATTAAAAAATCAATATTTCCAAAGGCCTTTTTAAAATTTGATCACTTCCCGGCATTTGTCCATATTTTTGCAGGATTTCCTCCCTTTTTTCGCATAAAAACTCCCGTTTATGTATGATTGCTTGCACGTCCCGCCTTTTCATGGTAGTATTTCATAAAATCATTGAAAAAACAAGTAAATAATTGGAGGAATTATGGTAACGGAAAAAAAAGAGATGTCTATTGCTAATCCTTCTCCTTTAGGGCTTTTAGGATTTGGTATGACTACAATCCTGCTTAATTTGCATAACGCAAATCTTATTCCGCTATCGATTGTTATTGTCGCTATGGGCTTTGCTTTAGGCGGAGCGGCCCAGATTGTCGCCGGGATCATGGAATTTATTAAAGGCAACACCTTCGGCGCTACTGCATTTACCGCGTATGGATTTTTCTGGTGGTCGCTGATTGCAATCTGGATTTCACCCTTTGAAAACATCGGCTCTGCCGATGAGTTGAGTATGGGATTTTATCTTCTGCTTTGGGCCATTTTTACCTGTTTTATGTTTATTGGAACATTAAAACACAATCGCGCAACACAAGTTGTATTCTTTTCTCTTACTTTATTGTTTTTACTATTATCTCTCGGCGATTTCACCGGGATACATAGTATAAAAACGGCTGCTGGCTGGGTTGGTATTTTTTGCGGTGCATCCGCAATTTATAACAGCATGGGCCAGGTTGTCAACCATGAATTTAAAAAAACCATTATGCCACTCTAACTCTCTCTTAAAAATAAAAGCGGGAAATTCTCAACCCCAAGAGAATTTCCCGCTTTTATTTTATGCTGAACCCCTCCGCTTTTCTCCGAATATAATGGAAAAACGAATTTTATCGTTTCACTGGAGGTTGTTCAGATTATGAATAAATATACGAATAATATATTTCATGGATGCTGCTGTCCACCGCCATCCCCTCCCCCTTTTCCTCCTTGGGGGCCTACCGGGCCCAGGGGGGCTACCGGCCCTACTGGCCCTGCCGGTCCCACTGGAGCGACCGGTCCTGCGGGAATGAGCGTCACTGGCCCTGCCGGTCCCACGGGGGCTACCGGGATAACTGGACCTGCCGGCCCTACCGGAGCGACCGGTCCTGCGGGAATGAGCGTCACTGGCCCTGCCGGTCCCACGGGGGCTACTGGGATAACTGGACCTGCCGGCCCTACCGGAGCGACCGGTCCTGCGGGAATGAGCGTCACTGGCCCTGCCGGTCCCACCGGGGCTACCGGGATAACTGGACCTGCCGGCCCTACCGGAGCGACTGGCCCTGCGGGAATGAGCGTCACTGGTCCTGCCGGTCCCACGGGGGTTACCGGGATAACTGGCCCTGCCGGTCCCACTGGAGCGACCGGCCCTGCGGGAATGAGCGTCACTGGTCCTGCCGGTCCCACCGGGGCTACTGGGATAACGGGACCTACCGGTCCCACCGGGGCGACAGGAGCCACAGGCTCCACGGGACCAACGGGAGCTACCGGGGTCACAGGTGCGACAGGGCCGGTTCCTCCAATTCCTGAGGATGTATTCGCTTCTTTTCTGAATTTCGCCGCGCAATTTCAAAATGCTTCATTGATTCCCATGGGAATTGGAGTGTCGGACCCCACTGGTAATATTGTATTGTCCGACCCCACCCGTATTACACTGGCCCCAGGAATATATTCCATTTTTTATGACGTGTCCGTTTTATTTTCAGAATCCGCCTATATGCAGGTTACGCCCTATTATAACGGCACGCCCCATCTTGAATATGGCGTTTACTTCATGACCGGAGCCGGGCGTTCCAGCGCCTCTGGCTCAAAATCGTTTATTATTGAGGTTCCTGTTCAAACTGTGTTTAATTTAACTTTTAACAGCAGTGCTCCAAGTTCTGAAGGAGCTCTTTCCATAGTTATTTTCAAGCTGAGAAGAACTATGTAATTGCTCCTCTTACTATAAAAAGGCCGCTTTTTTAAGCGGCCTTTTTCCATAAAAGGACCAAATTTTTTTCCTTTACATACTATAAGACGGGAGGTTTTATTATGCTTTTTGTTAAATCGGATAATAACGTAAAAATTGCAGTAGAAGATTTGAGCTGCAAATCTAAAAGAGCAATCGTAATGGTACATGGTTGGCCGCTGAATAACAAAATATATGAATATCAAAAAAATCTCTTGGTGGAGCAAGGATGGCGGGTAGTTACTCTTGACTTGCGGGGATTTGGCAAATCAGATGCCCCTACCTGGGGATATTCTTATAACCAGATGGCTACCGACTTATATCACGTAGTCAGCCGTTTAAATTTAAGCAATTTTGTCTTGGCAGGCTTTTCTATGGGCGGAGCTATCGTGTTAAGGTACATGGGACTCTATAACGGCTATGGCGTAAGCAAACTGATACTACTGGCCGCAGCCGCGCCCAGTTTCACAAAGCGCTGTGATTTTCCTTATGGAAATTCCAAACAAGATATTGATCAGCTGATCTGTCAAATAAAAAGCGACCGGCCAAAATTTGCCGCTGACTTTACTCAAAAGCTTTTTGTCAGTCCAAAAAGTCCACAGGTATTGGATTGGCTGAAAGAGATTAGTCTTGCGGCCTCCCCTATTGCTACGATACAAACCGCCATCGCTTTGCGGGAGGAAGACGGCCGGGAAGATTTAAAAAAAGTTTGCGTCCCTACTGCTATTTTTCATGGAATGAAGGATATGATCGTTCCTTTTGAATTAGGTCTGATACAGCATAAGGAAATTGAGAACTCGTTGCTTTATGCCTTTGAAAACAGCGGCCATGGAATTTTCTATGATGAGCTGGAAAGTTTCAACCAATATTTTCTATCCTTCCTGGAAAAATAATTCCTATGGTCTTGGGCAGTCTAATCCTGAGGTGATTTTATGTCTGAAAACGATTATGCCCAGCTTACCAATGAAGCGGTAATTATCATTAAGGAAGCGGAAACAAAAATTAAAGCTCAAACTGGCAGCGACGTGGTGTTGGTGGCCTATCCAAAAAATGGTTCTCAAAATTGAATGAGCACAAACCTCATTGCCAGCATATACTGGGTTAATCCACATGTAAGGAGGGCATACCATGCTGGCTGACACTCCAACCAACATCAACAGCGTTATTTTAGGGCTGGTTGTGATTTTACTGGCCGCCTCCATTATCCCGCTAGTATTTATTAACAGCCCCAATGCCGGCGATATTTTGGTAGCTCGAGCCGATGATGAACATACTGATTAAAAAAAGCGTCCCGCCTTTTGTAAAAGGCGGGACGTTTTTTTAATTCATCTTACAGCAGAGAACGATATAAGGCGGCGATTTCTTCTACGCTGGTATCTCTCGGATTTCCCGGACGGCAAGCGTCTGCATAGGCGGATTCTGAAAGGAACTGCACATCCTTTTCTTTTACGATCTCTTTAAGATCTTCTGGAATCCCCACATCCTTGGACAACTGTTTTACAGCGTCAACCGCAGCTTTACGGTATTGTTCTTGGGACATATTTTCCGTATCTTTTACGCCCATAGCTGCAGCGATATATTTATACTTATCCCCTGTAGCCGGAGCATTATATTCCATTACGGTAGGCAGCAGAATTGCATTGGCAACGCCATGGGGAGTATCATACAGCGCACCCAAAGGATGAGCCATAGAATGAACGATACCCAAGCCTACATTAGAGAAGCCCATGCCCGCTACATACTGGCCAAGAGCCATCCCTTCCCGGCCTTCGGGGGTATTGTCTACTGCGCCCCGCAAAGATCTGGCAATAATTTCAATGGCTTTCAGATGGAACATATCGGAAAGCTCCCAGGCGCCTTTCGTAATATAGCCTTCAATAGCGTGAGTTAACGCGTCCATCCCCGTGGAGGCGGTAAGACCTTTCGGCATGCTGGCCATCATTTCCGGATCGATAATCGCCACTACCGGGATATCATGGGGATCAACACACACAAATTTACGATTTTTCTCCACATCAGTAATTACATAGTTGATGGTAACTTCCGCCGCAGTACCTGCGGTCGTAGGGACCGCAATGATGGGAACGCTTGGTTTTTGGGTCACCACCGCGCCTTCCAGGCTGCGCACATCTTCATGCTGCGGATTGTTGATGATAATACCAATCGCTTTAGCGGTATCCATGGAGGAACCCCCGCCCACAGCAATAATATAATCCGCCCCAGATTTTTTATACGCCTGTACGCCGGTCTGTACGTTTTCAATCGTGGGGTTGGGTTTGATATTGGAATAAACCTCATAGTTCAGAGCAGCCCCATCAAGCACATCCGTCACCTTTTTTGTAACGTTGAATTTAATGAGGTCTGGATCGGAACAGATAAACGCCTTGTGCAAGCCCCTATTTTTCACCTCTGTGGCGATCTCCTTCACTGCCCCGGCGCCATGATACGACGTCTCATTTAAAACGAACCGATTTGCCATGTTTTCCACTCCTTACTTGATAATTTTAGTCCTTTGATAAAATTATAACAACATTCCACACAGAATTGCAAGTGACAACTTGCTCTGAGTGTAACATCATCCAATAAATTAGGCCTCTGCCTGTGGACGCAAATCGGACAGCAGTTCCCCAAGCCTCGGAGGTAATGCCTCCACCAACAATCCGGCAATCTCTTCCGGAGCTAGTTTCATCCCTCCAGTGGCCCATTCCACCGTCATATAAATCGACCCCCGGCAGTACATCCGAAGCAAAAACGCAATCTCTTCCTCCAATGGTCCGCCTGTCTTTTTTTTAATAATCTCAGTATAAAATTCCAAAATACATTCGTAGTCGTAAGCAAAAAGGGAGTTGTAATCATCCGAACGGAAAGCTTCCGAAAAAAATCCCCGTTCCGCCTTGATAAAATTAAACTTTTTAATCAGCCCTTCCCGCAGAGTATAGCTGACACCCATCTGTTTAAAAGACTTTTGGGCCAATTTATCAAAATACCAATTCACCAGGTCATATTTATCTTTAAAATTTCGGTAAAAGGTCTGGCGGGTGGTATGCGCCTGCGATACGATCTCTTTTACCGTAATTTTGTCCAGCGGTGTGGTTTCCATCAATCCTTTGATGGATTCCGCCAGACGGTATTTTATCTTTTCTCCGGCCTGCACAAAGCACCCCTCCTTTTTTCTATCCTTAGTTCTATTCTACCACAGCTTGATAGGCAAGAGAAACACAAAAATAAAATTTTCTTGACAGAAACTATCCCGAATGCTATGATGTACCCGTAATTTAACAAGTTTGGAGCTGAAAAGATGCGCAATTTTACCTGCAAGTAGAAATACGGATAAGACGAAAAAATAAGAGCACGGCTTTCTTTTGTCGTGATTTTGTTTTGGACGTCGGCAGGAAAGTTGTGTTTTTATAAGCTTTAGATGGATAGCGGAGGGGGTTTTTAAGGCGTCCTCTGTGCTTTTTAAGCTGTGGGAAAACTAACTTTCCCGCGGCCTTTTTTATTTTCACGGAGGTGATGCCATATGGCTTTAATCGATGTAGCCAACTTGAGCTTTTGTTATGACAAAAGCTACGATAACATATTTGAAAACGTCTCTTTCCAGCTGGATACCGATTGGAAACTGGGATTTATAGGCCGTAACGGCCGGGGAAAGACCACCTTTTTACACCTATTGTTGGGAAAATGGGAGTATCAGGGGAAAATTTCCGCCCCTACCCTATTTGACTATTTTCCCTACCCAGTACCGGATGTTTCCCTTCCTGTGATAGAAATATTGGAAGAAATTGCCGATTTTCAGCTTTGGGAGCTGATACGGGAGCTGAATTTATTAAACGTGGACGAGGAGGTTCTCTATCGTCCCTATTTCACCTTAAGTCAGGGGGAGCAAACGAAAGTCCTTTTGGCCGCCCTCTTTTTAAACCCTGGTCATTTTCTTCTTATTGATGAACCGACCAACCATCTGGATATGCAGGCAAGGGAAGTTGTGGCAAACTATTTAAAAGGAAAAAAAGGATTTATCCTAGTTTCCCATGACCGATGGTTTCTGGATCAGTGTATCGACCATGTATTGTCTATCAACAAAACCAATATCGAGGTCCAGAAGGGCAATTTCTCCACCTGGGAACAGAACAAGGCGTTCCAGGATCATTTTGAATTAGCGGAAAATCAGCGGCTGAAAAAGGATATCCGCCGTTTGGAAGAATCGGCCAAGCGCACTTCTCGCTGGTCGGATCAGGTGGAAAAAACAAAAATCGGTTCCCGCAATTCCGGTCTGCGCCCGGACCGGGGCTTTATCGGCCACAAGGCGGCCAAAATGATGAAGCGCTCTAAGGCGGCTCAGCTCCGCAAAGAAAAAGCGGCAGAAGAAAAACAACAGCTTCTGCACAATATTGACTCCGCCGACAGTCTGGCGATCAATCCGCTTATCCATCACGCTAAACGGCTGGTAGATATTTCTGATCTTGCCGTGACGTACGGGGAATATCCCGTGTGTCAGGGGGTGAGTTTTTGTATAAATCCAGGGGACCGGATCGCATTATGCGGTAAAAACGGAAGTGGAAAATCCAGTATTCTCAAACTGCTCTGTAAAGACAATATCTCTTATACAGGAGTAGTCACCTTGGCAAGCGGGCTTGTCGTGTCAACGGTATCTCAGGATACCTCTTTCCTGTCAGGGGATCTCAGCGCCTTTGCTAAAGAAAATCGACTGGATGAAAGCCTGTTCAAGGCGATATTGCGCAAATTGGATTTCCCGCGAATACAATTTGAAAAAAAGATGGAAGATTTCAGCGGCGGCCAAAAGAAAAAAGTTTTGATTGCCAAAAGCCTGTGCCAGCAGGCCCATTTGTATCTCTGGGACGAACCGCTGAATTTTATTGACGTGCTCTCCCGTATTCAGATAGAAGATTTGATTTTGCGCCATCGTCCTACCATGCTGTTTGTGGAGCATGACCGAACATTTGTGGATAAAGTGGCTACGAAAAAAATACAGCTTGAATAAAAAACAGGCCCGCGCGGGCCTGTTTTTTATTTCGCAGTTTTTTGACCACATATCCGAAAGCTTTGCCCCTTTTGTGATCCGTTTTCAATAGGTTAAGTTCCTCCAGACTAACCGCTTCTTTCGCCGACTCTCACAATAAAGATCATCTCTTCTGATAGATGTTGGAAATTTCAGTTTCCCCGGCAGCGAAAATTTAAAGATATCCAACAAGCTTTCTTTTATTGTACCTATACTTTTCGATATCGGACCTTGTACCTTTAGCACGCCGGAGTATTAAGATTTCATTAATTTTACTTTATAAATTCTTTATGATATAATAAAATATCTCAAGTTTCTGACAAAAAGGGTTGATATCATGGATTTCCATGGTATCATGTTAAAAAGAGCAAATATGTGCCGATACGGATAAAATCAAGGCTTGTCGCAGAGAAACTCTCATCTGGCATAACCTGATCTATTTAAATCGTTCCGCCGTTATTGAAAATATTCTTTTCGGCGCTGCTAGGCTGGATTTTGCCGGCTGTTATGTAAGCGGTTTCTTTTTGGCTGATTTGTGCTAGATATTGGAGCTTCCCAGGCCATGTGACTCCCGTGGCTCTGCCGTCTATTGAGAATAGCGGTAAGGGCGCCGCCTCCGACAAGTGGTTACGCCGCCGATATAGGAACAGTATTAATTCTATCCCACAGAGATTGTCATTTTCCGACCTATTTTCCCAAAGCATTTTTTCTTAAGGGGGGTATTTTGAATGAAAGCATTAATTGTGGACGATGAACATCATGTAATTGACGCTATACGTCTTCTGGTTCCTTGGGAGGAATTGGGGATTAATCAAGTGCTTACTGCCAACAGTGTGGCGCAGGCAAAAAAATGTCTTCAGGAACAAAAACCCGAAATCGCTATTGCCGATATTATTATTAATAGTCAAACTGGTTTAGAGTTTATGGATTATATCTCTGCTAATAAATATGCTACAAAGGTAATCGCGGTCTCTGGTCACAGCGATTTCGATTTTGTTCGCACCATGCTCCTGAAAGGCAGTGTGGATTATTTATTAAAGCCGCTGGAAAGGGATAGGTTGATCTCGGCGGTAAAAAAAGCGGTGGACGCCTGGAATTTGGAACATCAGAAAGCGCTGCGGGACAAGGATCTCCAGCTTCAAATCGATACTCTTTCTTTACAGCATCAGCGGTTCCTCTTTCCCAAACTTCTGGCAGAGGATACTTTTGAATCCGCCTACGCGGAGCTTTCCCGTTTAAATTTCAACTTTGCCGACGCCAAAGAATGTCTTGTACTCTACTTTGATCTGTTTTTTTATCCTACTCACTCTCCAGAATTTTCTGAAGCACTGCACACGTTGATGGATCATATCCGAATAGATTTGGAAAACAACGCTTTGGGTTCCTTTTTTTATAAACCGCAGGATCCCAATGGAGTGCTTATTTTAATTTATCGGGAGTTTGAAACCGCTTTTAAGATGATATACGACAACTTAAAAAAGATGCACGAGGAAACTTCTTTTCCTCTGTATCTCGGACAAAGCCAGCGAAAATCTTTTCCCGACCAGCTTAAAGAAGCCTGTCAAGAAGCGGAGCTTGCTTTTGGGGAAGCGGACTGTTCTAGTAAAAGCGGGCGTATCCTTTCTTACCAGCCAGAATTTGGTTTGTTGGAACTCAGTTCTATTTTACCTTTGGAAAACAAGATGTTTTCCGCACTTCTGATCGGAGAAAAAAATGGCATCAAAGATTCTGTAGCGGAATGGATAGGCGAAGTTCTTCCTAAAAAGGAAATTCCCTTTTATCTCATTAAAAATACCTATTTTTATTTTCGCCGGTTATATGAGGAGTGGGTATCCTATTTTTCAAAAAGATATCTTCATTTTGCTCATGAAGAATCCCTTCCCTTCTCATATCCGCTTGTATTGGATGAGGACAACCGATTTTCAAAGGAGCGCATGTGTGAACTATTGGCGGAAGAGCTGTACCACCTCAGTGATGAAATTCACAGCGCCAACCATTCAGAAAATGTGATTTATGAGGTTGCTGATTATCTGGAGGTAAATTACAAGCAAAAATTTAATCAGGCAGAATATTCCGCTCTGTTCCACATCAGCAAAGAATATCTCAGCAGAAAATTCAAAGAGACTTTTGGCATGGGAATGGTAAGTTATCTCAATGAGATCCGTATCAAAAAAGCTCAGGAACTGATTGTGGAAACCAACCACCGCATCCGGGATATTTCCTTTGAAGTGGGGTATGACGATGAAAAATACTTTACCAAGCTGTTTAAAAAGATGACCTCCATGACTCCCAGCGAATATCGTATTTACATCGCCTCCAAAGAACCCCCGGAAAAATCCTCCGAAACCTAAAGAAAAAAAGAGGCCCCAAGGGCCTCTTTTCTCTTTTATGCCGCTTTATAACTGCTTTTCCAAATCACGAAGATAGTGGAGCCCCCGCAAGGCGGCAGTTCGTCCATCCGGCACCTGAAAACATTCGATTACACTGGCGCCGGTATAATTTACCGTGTCCAACGCTTTTATTATCCCTTTGAAGTCGATATGCCCCCAACCAGGATAATTTCGGTTGTTGTCCGCCAGATGCAGATGCCCCAGTTTCTCCCCACATTTAAGAATGGCCGCTTCCATATCCGGTTCCGTAATATTCATATGAAAGGTATCCAGGTGTACCAATATATGATCGCTGCCGATCCGGTCGATCCAGTCCAACACTTCTTCACAGCTGTTGACATAGTTGGTCTCATACAAATCAATAGCTTCCACGGCCAGATAGGAAGATGAGGTATACATAATGACAGTTGGGATTGTAGGTCTTGGCATGATGGGCCTTAGCATCGCTGCCAACCTTTTGAACAAGGGGTATGACGTTATCGGTTATGACATCAACCCAGCCCGTTCCAAGCTGCTTACGGAAAAAGGCGGACAGGGCTTGGAGCATTGCGCCCAGGTAGGAAGCCGGGCGGATGCGGTTATTTTAATGGTATTTAACGCCCAGCAGATGGAAGATGTATTGTTTGGCAGCGGAAAGCTGGCGGATACTTTAAAACCCGGCAGCGTGGTAGTGGTAACCGCATCCGTCGGGAAGGACGTATGCGAACAGGCGGCGCCCAGGCTCGCCGCTCAGGGGATTGATTTTATCGACGCTCCTCTGATGGCATCCTGTGAGAGCGCCCTGTCCGGGGATATGCATATAATCCTCGGCGCCAAAAAATCCGTCTTGGAAAAATGGCGTTCCCTGCTGGATGACATGAGCGAAGAGCTTTATTTTATGGGCGAACTCCCCGGTCAGGGGCAGATGGCGAAAACCTGCCTGCAAACCTTCTTCAGTTTCACGTTTGAGCAAGCGTCTGAAGTTATGGCCTTAGGGGAAAAATGTCATATCGATATGGAGGAGCTGTACCGCCTGCTGGACAACAGTCCGGCAAGCAGCGTTTTGTTCCAAATTGCCGCCCAGAATATTAAAACCCGTACGTTTACCGGAACAAACAATCCCCTGTCTATTCTGGATAAGGATATGAAACTATCCCTGTGTCTGGGAAAAGAGCTGGATGTTAAAATGCCTGGATCCGCGGGCATCTCCGCCGCCTTCTCCGAAGCGATGGACAAATATCCGGCCGAAGATATTTGGGCTACTGTAAAAGTGGCGGAAAACTAAGATATTTTCTTCTTAAATTTAAATAGGACGGGGAGAAAACCAATAAGTTTTCTCCCCGTCCTATTTATGTACCCAAAATAAGGTTTTATTTCTTTGTATATTCTCGAATCGCGTCTGCCACATAGCCATGGTCCTCATGGGACTGCATCCCGCTCAGCGCAATAACCCCCACTATCCCCATACCATTGATTTTAATGGGAAATGCACCGCCCGCAGGGACAACATCCTGCCGGCTGAGCTGGAACTCTTCGTACAAATCGTAGCCGCCCGCCTTGGCTTCCAGCGCTACCCGATGGCTGCTTTTGTAAAAATGGTTAACCGTATTTTCTTTTTTTCGAAGCCAGCTGTCATTATCCGGAGTACAGCCATCCATTGAGGCGTAAAATACATTGCGCCGATAAAGGGAAATGCCTACAGTGATTTTCTTTCCCTCTTTTTCAGCTCGGGCAATAAGCGCTCCGCCGATAGCGAAGGCGTCCTTAGCGGTAAAGCTGTCAAATACCAGCTCCTCTTCCTCCCGAATGACATGTTCCAGCTGCTGTTTTATCGTATTATTTTCCATTTTCTACGGCCTCCTTTACACATTCTGAAAGCACAGTATATGCCGCAGGAAGATCCTGTTTCATGTTAGGAGCATGGGCTTCCACGCTGATACGTCCCCGGTATCCGTGTTCTACCATCTGCCGGATGATATTTTCATACTGCTTTTTATTAGCTTCAATGGGGTATACCCTTCCCTCGATTTCCGCAAAATGTACATGGACAACCCAATCCTTGCAGATATCCAGCAAATATTGAAAATCATCCCCCTGCTTAGCCATATGGAACAAATCTACCATTAATTTCAAGTTGTCCATTTTCATCGGCCGGATAATTTCCAGCGCCTGTTTGAGCGTATTGACGCAGCCGTGTTCCGCTTCCCAGATCGGCTCAATAGCAAGTGTCAGCCCTTCTTCGGCCGCTGCGACAGAAAATTTTTGCAGGAAGTTGGTATATTGAGCGATCCCCTCTTCTTCCCAACTGAAGTCCGCTGGAGCCATATCCCGAATCGGTCCGCACATAGTAATAATTTCCACACCCATGGCCTTGGCCAAGGCGACCGCACGCTGGATATAGGCGTCAATGACCTTTTCTTCCCGCTGGGGTCCGATAATTTTCAGCCCCATAGGAAAGGAGTTGTTGAATACTTCCACCGGCAGCTTCGCATCCTGAAACTTTTTCAGATAATCCGCAAATTCCTGATCCGACAGGGGATAAATTCTTGCGAGAGATACCTCCGCATAATCAAACCCGCTGTCCTTTACCAAATCAATCGCGCCGACCCCCAGCCGATCCTGGTCATTTGCCAGCAGGAGCAGACAGCACCCTAAACTTAGCATAATTAAAACTCCTTCCGTGTACCCAATTTTGTTGTTGCTATTATAAATCTTTTCACTAATATTGTCAATTTATGATGTGAAAATAATCAATTTATTTGTCATTTTCCTCATTTTACCGTATTTTAGACAAATATATTCGATATATTCTTGCTATTTTTATTAAATTATAGTACAATACCAATAGACAAAATGTATTTTTATCAAAAGGGGTTTTCATATTTGAAAGTTACTATTTCTGATATTGCGCAAACCAGCGGTGTGTCAACAGCAACGGTTTCCCGTGTTATTGCGGGTGCTCAAAATGTTAAACCTGCTACGGCCCAAAGAGTGTTGGATACTATGCGCAAATTGAATTATCAAGCCAAGCCCATAGAGGTCAGTCTTCCTTCCAACCTTTCCAAGTCCATCGCCATTGTGGTGGAGGGGATTGCCGATCCTACGTATGTAGAAATTATCGGCGGTATCCAAAAAACCCTGTCGAAAAAACAGTTTTTATCGATCATCTGTACCAGCGATGGAATCCCTGGGGAGAATTTTCTAAAATCCCTGGATGGTAATGTGGCGGGTATTATTTTCTTGTCTATTTTGGATAAAAGCGGCGATCTCCTTTCGGAAATTGCCGATACCAAAACCCCTTTGCTCGCAATCCATCGCTGTTCCAGCTGGTCTCAATCGTTTCCAAATTCTATTATTTCGGACGATTTTCAAAGCGTCTATAAAGCGGTACGGTACCTGGTGGAATTGGGGCACAAAGATATTATGTTTATCAATCTTCCTGAAGGCACCTCCGGCGCTTATGAGGGAAAGATGGGATATGAGAAAGCCATGGCCGACAGCTCCTTGCCGGTCAAGGACGCTTATATCATCGAAGGCAATACCAAACGTTGGACTGGGCGTTCTATCGGTCAGACCATCCTGACTTCCCATCCGGAGGTGACGGCGGTACTGTGCTCCAACGAGTCCCTTGCCTGGGGTGTTGCCGATTGTTTTGGCAGCGCTGGCCTTTCTATCCCGGACAATATCAGCCTGATGACTCTGGACATCTCTTCCAGTCAAATTCCAGGAAGAAAGCTGACTTCCTCCGGCTGCCGCCTTTCGGAGATGGCAGAGGTCGCCGCTCTTACGATCATGGATTTTGTTCATCAGAATGAGAACGGCGAATACAACGCCAGGACCGCTGTTAAACATAAATATATTCTTCCTTCCTATATTTTTAACGGCTCCACTACAGCCCCGCCTCCGGCAAAATAAAACGAATAAAAAAGCGGTATCTTTTCTTGCGGCTGTGATAAACGATTGAACTGAAACGGCGGGCCGTCTGCACTTTACTGCGAATATCTGCGGAGATGCAACAATAGCATCGACCGCTTGCTGACAAAGAATAAAACAGGTACGCAAGCCGATGCCGTTTCTCTGCGGCGCCGGCTTTTTGTACCCGCAAATTTTAAAACTACGAGTTGAGGTAGTATTTATGAACTGCGTTTATATCCTCGCGTGTGCTGACGGTACATTTTATACCGGTTGGACCAATGATTTGAAAAAACGAATAGAAGTCCATAATGCCGGGAAGGGCGCCAAATACACCCGATCCCGTCTGCCTGTGAAGCTGGTGTATTCCCAGATGTTTGACACCAAAGAGGACGCCATGCGCCGGGAAGCACAGATCAAGCGCCTTACCCGTACAGAAAAAATAATGCTGATCTCTGCACAAAAAAGTGATACTCATGAATGAACTGGGCAAACTAATTCCTGAGGTGATCGTATGCCGAAAAAAGGAATGGCGCGTCCGGAGTGGACGCATCCCCAGCCAAAAAACAGCGCCGCTCCCGTTCCTGAAATTCAAGGGAAGGCAAAGCACGGAAAATCCCATGTCCGCCCAATCATTGCCGGCACTAGTTCTCCAAATCAGAAAGTGTATCATGAACTCAAAGGCGATGGTTCCGTAGGAAACCCTAATCCTTGATAAAAACCGTCCGGTTTCCACCGGGCGGTTTTTATCAGCAGAATACACCTCGAAAATAAGGCTATATTCAAGCAAGACCAGTCTGCCCTGCACAGATTTACAAACGCCAATAAATTTACTCCTTCTAAAAAAGAAGCTGATAGATAAATCATTCCTGCGTAAAATTTATTTTCCATAGAAAAGGCTGCCGTATCCCTTTTAGGATACAAGCAGCCTTTCTCTGTTTTTTATAAAACAAGACTAATAGATGGAAAGGCAACCCAAATACAGCGCCGGGTGTGAACATCCCTCCCATTGACAAATTGTTTTCTGTGAGCTATACTGACTTTGAATTTAATAAGAAAACAGGTTATGGAAGCCGGGTGAAAGTCCCGCACAAGGCCGTTGCTGTGTTTTGCTGGTGAAGCGGCGGATGCCACTGGAAGAATTTCTGGGAAGGCGCCGAATCACACATTCCCAAGGGGGATGAAGCAATAAGTCAGAATACTTGCCTGTTTTTCTGCCGCACTTTGAGCGGCGCGTGCAAGCCCTGCGGACACCGGGGTCATTGGACATAGTGGAGACATACCGTCCCTTCTTTTTGGGTATGTCCTGTTATTATGTTTAAAATGAACGTCTGCAACCTGTTTGCAGACGTTTTTTATTTTAAAATAAGAAAGGTGACTAAAAATGAAAAAGAATACGAAAAAACTTCTTGCTCTGCTGTTGGCTTTGTCTTTGTCTCTTTTGGCGATGGCAGGCTGTTCCAACACTTCTCAGCCCGCCCCCGACGCTTCTAATGAGAGCGGGGCCGCCGATGTTTCTGACTCCGCGCTGGAAAGCCAAGACCCCTCTTCTGCGGATAGCTCCTCTGATACTGGAAAGAAGGTCCTGCTGGTAGTCAGCTTTGGAACCAGTTATAACGACAACCGGGATCTGTCTATTGGAAGCATCGAAAATGCCCTGCAGACGGCTTATCCGGAATATGAAGTCCGGCGCGCTTTTACAAGCCAGATCATCATTGACAAACTCAAAGAGAGGGACGGTTTGGAGATCGACAATGTAACCCAGGCAATGGACCGCTTGGTAGCCGACGGCATCAAAGAGGTAATTATCCAGCCTACTCACGTTATGAATGGCTATGAATATGACGATGTAATTGCTGAGGTTACCCCTTACGAGGACAAGTTTGATAGTTTTAAGGTTGGTGATCCTCTTCTGATTTCCGACGACGATTATAAAGAAGTAGTTTCCATCCTCACTGAACAAACCAAAGAATATAATGTGCCAGAAACAGCCATAGTATTTATGGGTCATGGTACAGAGCATGAAGCCAACGCTACCTATGCAAAACTGCAGCAGTTTCTGATTGACGGCGGCTATAATAATTATTTCATTGGAACCGTAGAGGCGACCCCTTCTCTGGAGGACGTTTTGGCTCTTGTAAAAGATTCCGGGGCGCAAAAAGTGGTTCTTCTCCCGCTGATGATTGTTGCCGGCGATCACGCCAACAACGATATGGCAGGCGATGAGGAAGATTCTTGGAAGAGTGTTTTTGAAAAAGAAGGCTTTGAAGTACAATGCGTTTTGGAAGGCCTAGGCCAATACGCTGGCATCCAAAATATGTTTGTACAGCATGTGGAAAAATTAATGGCAGAGTAAAATAGGCGGGCCTTTAGATTGTCTCCCCCAAAATTTAAATGTCTTATTTTGCGGACGAGGAAACGCTGGAACCGAAACAAAAAGGTTTTGGCGTTTTTCTCTTTCCATATCTCCGTTTGTGAAAGACTGCTGGATGGTAGCCGCATTGCTATATTTTTCAAGATAAAGTATAATTATAAATAAAAAATCTCATAACTTGAAGCGTTTCTCTCTTTGCTCCGCACTCTGCGGCGCATAGGGGGAAAGGTACATAAGGGGACTGTTACAATGAAAAAATTGACACTTTTTATACTGGTGATGATCATCGCCGCCATGATACTAACCGGCTGCGGGGCCCAGGACGCCGCGGGTGAAAAGATTTCCTCCCCCGCCTCCCAAAATGAACAAAGTTCTTCCTCTGCAGAAAGTTTGCCTGCCGAAAGCGAAACGCCTCCTCCTTCACAGGAACCGCTGACGCCTATCTATGGAAATCAGATACAGGACGGTACTTATAAAATCGAGGTGTCCTCCAGCTCTTCCATGTTCCGGATTATCGACGCTCAGCTCACCGTGGCCAATGCAGAAATGTCCGCTGTCCTCACCCTTAGCGGGACTGGTTACGAGAAACTGTATATGGGCACCGGGGAGGAAGCGCTTGCCGATTCCCAGGATAAATATATCTATTTTGTAGAGGACTCTGAGGGTAAATATACCTATCAAGTTCCGGTTGACGCTTTGGATCAGGAAATCGACTGCGCAGCATGGAGTATCCGAAAAGAAAAATGGTATGACCGTACCTTGGTGTTCCACTCCTCCCTGCTTCCTTCGGAAGCGATTTCTTCCGCTGCGCCGGCCGCCCTTCCCACCCAGGGGGAATATCAAATTCAAGTTTCCCTTTCCGGCGGTACCGGCCGCGCAGAAGTGGCCTCTCCGGCAAAGCTGACGGTGGCGGCAGACGGCGCTGCTACAGCCACGATCGTATGGAGCAGCCCATATTATGAAAATATGACGGTATCGGGTATTTCTTATTCTCCTGTCAGCATGGGAGAAAACTCCACCTTTGAAATCCCGGTAGTCCTGGACACGGATATGGCTGTCAGCGCTACTACCATCGCCATGAGCGAACCCCATGAAATTGACTATACTTTGTATTTTGATACAGCCACAATGAAACCTTTGGAGTAAATATGAAAATAAGAAAAATAGTACGAAAAGCAAGCTGTCTGCTGCTAGTGCTTCTCATGTTGTCCGGCTGCCTGCCCGCCACCCCCGCCGAACTTTCACCAGGTGAGCTTGGAAACGGCTGGCAGGTTCAAAGCAGCATGGATCTGCAGTATGCGCAAAATTTCAGCGTGGATTATTACCCTGGAGACTATACCCTGCTTTCCATCTCAGATGGTTCCCGGTTCTTAATCGTGCCCGAGGAAGGCACGGTTCCGGCCGGAATTGACGAAGATATTGTGATTCTTACCCGGCCGATTGAGGATATCTATCTGGTAGCCACCTCGGCTATGTGTTTGTTTGACGCTCTGGACGCTCTCAGCAGCATCCGGCTCTCAGGGCTACAAGCGAAAGACTGGTACATTTCAACTGCCCGCAAAGCGATGGAGGCGGGGGATATCCTTTACGCCGGCAAATATAACGCTCCTGATTATGAGCTGATCATGTCCCATGGCGCCAGCCTAGCCATTGAATCCACAATGATTAACCATGCGCCTGAGGTAAAAGAAAAGCTGCAGGAGGTAGGTATCCCGGTATTGATTGATCAGTCCAGTTATGAAACCCATCCGTTGGGACGTACGGAATGGATCAAGCTGTATGGGGCTCTTGTGGGGAAAGAAGAAGTCGCCTGCCGGCTGTTTGAAGAACAGGCTGCCTACTTACAGGCCCTGGCCGGAGAGGAAAATACCGGAAAAACCGTAGCGTTTTTCTATATTAGTTCTTCTGGGTATGCTGTAGCCAGAAAATCAGGGGATTACATAACAAAAATGATCGAGCTTGCCGGGGGAAATTACATTTTTGAGAACCTGGGCGACCCTCAAAAAGCTACCAGTACTGTCCCTTTGGAGATGGAGCAGTTTTATGCTACTGCAAAAGACGCAGATTTTATCATCTATAACAGTACTGTCGGGGGAGAATTATCCTCCTTAGAAGAGCTCATTGGCAAAAATGAGCTGCTTCGTGATTTTAAAGCGGTACAAAATGGGAATGTTTGGTGTGTCGAAAAAAATCTATTCCAAGAAACTACGCAGTTGGGTCTGATGATATCGGATATTCACCGAATGCTTACAGAAAACGATGCATCTTTAAATAAGCTAAACTTTATGTATAGGCTGCAATAACGGCCGGGACAAAAACCTGTGGGGAAAGAAGGAACAAAAATGAAAGACGAGCTTATAAAAAAACGGCTTCGCTATGCGGCTGTGCTGGTCATATTTCTTATTCTTTTCACACTGCTGCTCTTACTGAATATTATCCTCGGCAGCGTAGACGTACGGATATCGGATATTGTCAAGATCCTATTTGGACAGGGCGGGAACACTACTGATCAGGGAATCATTTGGAAGGTGCGCCTTCCCCGAACGATGGCGGCCGTTCTGCTGGGCGGTGCTCTTTCCCTTTCGGGTTTTTTATTACAAACCTTCTTTAACAATCCTATCGCCGGTCCGTATGTGCTGGGGATTTCTTCCGGCGCAAAGCTGACGGTAGCGATTTATATGGTGATGATGTTCAGCAGAACCCATGTGGTAGGATCGTACGCTTTGATTATTGCTGCCTTTCTAGGCGCTATGCTTTCTATGGGATTTGTTCTTTTGATGGCTCGGACGGTGCGAAGCGCTTCCATGCTTATTGTCAGCGGCGTTATGATCGGTTATATCTGTTCGGCAATTACCGACTTTATCGTCACCTTTGCCGACGACGCCAGTATCGTAAATCTGCACAACTGGTCCCGAGGCAGTTTTTCCGGAGTTTCCTGGCAGGATGTGCAGGTCATGGCGGTAGTAGTGCTTTTCACTTCAGCAGTGGTGTTTTTGCTTTCAAAACCTATTGGCGCTTATCAGCTGGGCGAAAGCTATGCTCAGAATATGGGAGTAAATATCAAAGCCTTCCGCATAACTCTGGTGCTTCTTTCCAGTATTTTAAGCGCCTGTGTTACCGCCTTTGCAGGGCCAATTTCCTTTGTGGGGATCGCAGTGCCCCATTTGGTAAAATCCTTTCTCAAAACCTCCAAGCCCTTACTGGTTATTCCCATATGCTTTTTAGGCGGGGCGATTTTCTGCTTGGGGTGCGATCTGATCTCACGAACCCTTTTCTCGCCGCTGGAACTGAGCATCAGTTCGGTTACCGCTGTGATCGGGGCGCCTATCGTAATAAGTATTTTACTCAGAAAGAAGGTACGGGGCTGATGGATGCGTTTTTCCGAACTCAGCGGCTAACAGTAGGTTATAATGGCATCCCACTGATTAAGGACATTGACATCCAGTTGGATAAGGGGCAGATCCTGTCGCTGATCGGACCCAATGGCTCTGGAAAGTCTACTATTCTCAAGAGCATTACTAACTATCTAAAAAGTATCTGCGGCACGGTGTATATTGATAATCGCTGCTTAGATGATATGAATAATCGGGATCTGTCTTACGAGGTGTCTGTAGTATTAACGGAAAAACTTAAGACAGAGCTTATGACCTGTGAAGACGTAGTAGCCACAGGCCGTTATCCCTATACCGGGATGTTAGGGATCCTTTCCCCAACGGATCACGTAAAAGTGCGGGACGCTATGGAACTGGTCAACGTTTGGGAACTGCGCGACCGTGATTTTACTGAGATCAGCGATGGCCAGCGCCAGAGAATACTGCTTGCCCGGGCAATTTGCCAGGAACCGCGAATTATCGTCCTGGACGAACCCACCTCTTTTCTTGATGTAAGATATCAGCTGGAGCTTCTGAATATTCTCAGAACTATGGCGAAAGAGCGGGACATTACGGTGATCATGTCGCTTCACGAACTTGATCTTGCCCAGAAGGTGTCTGATTTGGTGATGTGTGTAAAAGGGGAATTTGTTACCCGCTTTGGCAGCCCAAAAGAAATCTTCAAAAAAGAGATAATCAGCGAACTATATGAGCTGTCCAACGGGAGCTACAATCCACTTTTTGGAAGTTTCGAGATGCAACGCCCATGTGGCGCAGCTAAAGTGTTCGTGATTGCAGGCGGCGGAACGGGGATTTATGAATACCGGGCCCTTCAAAAAAAGCAGATTCCATTTGTAACCGGCATTCTCCACGACAACGATATCGACTATCAAGTCGCTCAGGATTTGGCATCAGAGGTTTTCTGCGAAGAAAGCTTTACAAAAATCAGACAGGAAATTTATGACCGTGCGCTGAAACGTTTAAGCTCCTGCGATACCGTAATACACTGTTTAAACCGCTATGGGGAAATAAACGAAAAAAACCGCCAGCTCTACCAGGAGGCTCTGTCTTTGGGGCTTAGAGTAATTCCAAGCGCCGATATCATGTAAGATGTACGCGGCAGGTTGTAAAAATATGAGTATAAATGAAAATTCCCCGGCCAGGCCGGGGAATTTTTACTCGCTTTTGTTTTAGACCGTCAAAGGAGGAGCAGCGGCGTGAGTGCGCTCCAATTTTGCATTAAAAATCGGAGCAAGCGATACATAGCTTGCTCCGACGTGGTTGGAGTGTCCTTACAGAACTTTTCCTACAGCCTTATCGAACTCCGCCGTTACTTCCGCAGACGGGGCAGGCGTTACAAGAGACACAACAACAATACATACACAGGACAAAATAAATGCAGGCAGTAATTCATAGATATTCCAAACGCCGCCCAAAGGACGAATGAACAGTTTCCATACAAATACCATAAAGCCTCCCGACAGCATACCAGCAATAGCACCAGCACGGGTTACACGCTTCCAGAACAGACACGCCAGCATCAGAGGTCCAAATACGGCGCCAAATCCTGCCCAAGCAAAACTGACAATCGTAAAAATGACGCTTTCTTCATCTGCAGCAATTACCATGGCAATCAGGGAAATAACTAAAAGTGTGATGCGGGAAATTTGCATAACCTTCTTATCTGTGGCGTCCTTTCGGAAAATTCCATGATAAATGTTTTTTGCCAACGCAGATGCCGCAATGAGGAGATACGAGTCGGAGGAGCTGATGGTTGCCGCAAGGATACCTGCCATCACAAAACCTGCCAAAAGAGGCGGCAGCAGATGGCTGGACAGAACAATAAATATATTTTCCGCCTCAGAGGAGGTTGTGAGAGCTACAGGAAATAGGGCGCGGCCAACAATACCAATAAAGACAGACACGCCAAGAGAAATTACGACCCAAATAGTCGCGATTCGGCGTGAGCGAGAAAGCTCGCTCTCCGAGCGAATCGCCATAAAGCGAAGTAGTACCTGCGGCATACCAAAGTAGCCAAGTCCCCATGCCATGCAGGAGGCAATCGACAGTATACCATAGGGTGCAGCCGATCCAAACTGAGGTTGTCCGTTTACGATCTGCTGTACACCATCTACAGTAACAGGATTAGCAATTCCGAAAAAATCAAAGAAACCGGGAATTGATTTTGCATTGGCAACCACTGCATCTAAACCACCAGCAGCGTGAGTACCTACCAAAACCACAATACTAAGCGCGACTATCATGACACAGGCCTGCATAAAGTCGGAAACACTTTCTGCCAGGAAGCCACCCAGAATGGTATATAGAAGTACAAATATTGCTCCGATAATCATCATAGGTATATATGGCATATCAAATAATGTAGAAAAAAGCTTACCACAGGTCACAAAGCAACTGGATGCGTATACAGTAAAGAAAATCAAAATAAAGAGCGCTGCAATGCTCATAATGACTTTGCGATGCTCATGGAAGCGATTAGAAAAAAATTCAGGAAGTGTAATGGATTCATCGGCGATTTCACTATAACGGCGCAGACGCTTGGAGACAATCAACCAATTAAGATATGTGCCAACAGCAAGACCGATAGCCGTCCATGCAGCATCAGAAATGCCGCACCAATAGGCAACACCGGGCAGCCCCATAAGTAACCATCCAGACATGTCAGAAGCCTCAGCACTCATGGCTGTGATCCAGGGCCCCAGACTGCGCCCGCCAATAAAGTACTCTTTTGAGCTCCTATTTGCCCTACGCGCAAAAAATAGTCCAATTAGGATGACCGCACTCATATAGATCATCATGGCAATCAGTATTTGTAATGTGTTGCTCATTACGGCTTCCTCCAAAAATTCTATTTCTTTCACAATCTATAAAATGGCAACGTACTCTTTTCTAGTTTACTGTATTAAATTAAAAAAGTCAATATAATAATCCGTAATTTAAAAAGATATTAACATTACATATTCGAATCAAAAAGAAACTTAAATGTACACGTAAGATTTACGTCATTTTCTGCAAGGTTAACATTGCCCGCTTTGCAAAACTATCTGAGAGCAAAAAAACAGAGTGCCCGTTACAGGATACTCAAATCCTATAAGGGCACTCTGCATGGTCGAGGTGACAAGACTTGAACTTGCGGCCTCTGCGTCCCGAACGCAGCGCTCTACCAAACTGAGCCACACCTCGAGGACAAATATGGCGGCAAACGCCGCCATAAAAAGTGGCTGCCCGACTAGGATTCGAACCCAGACAAACAGAGTCAGAGTCTGCCGTGCTACCATTACACAATCGGGCAACGTGATCAGTCACGAATTATATTATACCGTACCCACCAAAAAAGTCAAGCCTTTCTCTTCAATTTTTAAGAAAAAACAACCAATAATTCTTATCAAATCTGGTTTTGGCATAATTATATTTGAAGCGATCATACTAATAAAAAACAACTCGTTATATTTAAGATATTATAAAAAAACAGCTCCAAAACAATGTTCCCCCCGCGGGGCATCCGCGGCTGGTTTCGCTTTTGTAAGAAACTAGGAATAAGTTTTATTGCTCCGCAATAAAACTTATAAATCGCTTGATTATATACTGGATTTGTGTATAATTAGATATACCAAGAAAAAGCAATTCATAATAATTATTGGGAGGTGCCATGTTATGTCCACGGTTCATTTTACAAAAGATACATTTGTTTCACAAGTATTAAATTCGAAAGGACTTGTACTTGTTGATTTCTGGGCGCCCTGGTGTGGGCCCTGCAAGATGGTTGGGCCTATTGTTGATAGTATTGCCCAGGAATTTGAAGGGAAAGCGGTTGTGGGTAAGGTAAATGTAGATGACGAACAGGAATTGGCCGTAAAATTTGGTGTTATGTCCATCCCTACTATTTTAGTTTTTAAAAATGGTCAGGAGGTCAACCGTGTGGTCGGTCTCCAGTCAAAGCAAGCGCTAGCCCACATGCTGGAACAGGCATAATGATTATTGATGAAATAAAATCCTTTGCTAACGCAAAGGATTTTATTTATTTTATCGGGCAAACTTTATTATGACCTTCCAAATAAAGAGATGGCGGAGGAGTTGCGGTGATTATTATAACCGGTTCAGAAAAACCAGCGGATAAGTACCTTTATAAAATTTTAGACGCGGCTGTAAATGAATATGTTTCTATTCTTTATTCAGACGCAAGTCATCTGATTCAGCCTGAAAAAGACGCGGATATCCTTTTTTTCCGCGCGGCCCAATTTAAAGAGATTACCTGTCCTCATGGAGCGTTTATTGTCCGCAGCTCCTCCTGTTTACCTGAGAAAATTCAATGTAAAAATTATGCGGTGATTGTAGACAGCTCAGATACCGCATCCGTCAGCCAGATCGCTAAACGAAAATTAAAAGCGATCACCTGTGGACTTTCTCGTACAGATACAATTACCTTGTCCTCCTTGGCGGTGGACAGCGCTGTTCTCTCCTTGCAGCGGCCTCTTACCGCTTTTGATGGAATAATCGTTGAACCTTTTGAGCTGCCTGTATCTTTTCAAACGCCAGTGGACGCTTTTTCATTGATGGCTTGTTTTGCCGCCCTATGTCTATTAGGAGAAAAAACTCCTTTTATCCAAAAAAATCTTTGGAATTTGGCATTTTAAATCTAGGTGATTTTTGGATGGTATTTACGAAACATTTGGCAGTTATATTTAATTATGCTATGCCTATAATAATATTGCAAACGCAAGAAAAAATCTCATAAAACTTAAGGAGTGTAAAACAATTATGTCTAGAAGTAATAATCCTGTAGTACCGAGTGCTAAAGAAGCTCTTAACAAATTTAAAATGGAAGCCGCTAGTGAAGTAGGCGTAAACCTGAAACAGGGTTACAATGGCGATCTGACCTCCAGAGAAGCTGGTTCTGTTGGCGGTCAGATGGTTAAAAAAATGATCGAAGCTTACGAAAATTCCATGAAATAATTAAATTCGCTCATAACGAATTTAAATGAAAACCGAGCAGGGCAACCGCCCTGCTCGGTTTCTTTTATTCCTGTGTAAAATCTTGTGGAATATTAAACTCCGCTACTGTTCCTAAGTTTAAACGGCTGCGTATAATCAGCCCCCGATTTTCTGGGTACAACAGCCGGAGCCGAGCATTGATATTTTTAAGTCCGATATGTATGACAGCGGCTATTGGGTCGTCCGGGGTTTGGAAGGAATCTTTTAATTCCCGTAATTTTTCTGGAGGCATACCAATCCCATTGTCGATCACCTTCACCTGTAAATTTCCATTCTTATACCGAAGACGAATTTTTACTAAAATATCTTGCTCCTCCCGTTTAGAATGGGCAAACGCATTTTCAATAATCGGCTGCAGCAGCATTCTTGCAATTTTACACTGCAAGCACTCCTGTGAATACTCCCAAAACACCATAATCTTTTGACAGTAACGGTATTTTTGAAGCTCTACATACGTTTTAGCAATTTCAATCTCTTCTTTTATAGAGATCGCTTTGTCAGGAGACCCTAAAGAATATCGAAGAATATCGGATAACTGCCCTACCATCAGGACCGCGGAATTGTCAATACCGCATTTTTTCTGAATCTCCAAGGAAATACTCTGTAAGGTATTAAATAAGAAATGAGGATTGATTTGATATTGCAGCGCCGCTAACTGAGCGGAAAACAGGGAGAGTTGTCTTTGAGTGAGCTGCATATCTAAATACGATTGTTTGATAAAAGACTGAACCACATTTTGCAGAATAAAAGAATATGCGTCTTCTTTTTTATATTCCAGTACTGGCAAAGGTTTATTCTGCTGGGCCAAATCAAAGGTATTAATAATTTTACTGATCTGCCGATAGTCATTTCTTGTCCGATAAAATGAAAATATCCCGCTGATAACGATCAAAATAAAACTCAATATAACAGTTGATTTTAAAATTAAATTTGTGATCTCATATACCGAACTAAATGGAATAAGAGACGCGCAGGTAAGATTAAAATTATTAGCGGTCGGCATACGGATCTCATAGTAATCTTTTTTCCGCTGTGTACCAGAGTGACTTCCCGTAAACGATTCATCCTGAATTTTCCAATCCTCCGGTATCTGGCCGCTGGAACAGATAATGTTATTTTTCGAATCCAATAAAAGAATGCTCTGTCCCGGATATAAAACATTGTTTGCCAGCAGTTTCTCAAAATATTTCAAATCCAGGTTTACTACCATGATCCCATTATAATTCAGTTTCAAAAAAACGCTAAGCACCGGCATGGTTTCTTTTTCAAAGCTATACTGCTTAATCTGTCTAACTTCCATCCAGGAAGCAACCAAAGGAGACTGCTCTTTAAAGGAAGTATACCACTCCGTATCGAAATAAGAGGAGCGGAGCTTTCGATTACTCCCTACAATCATATAATCGCTTTCCAAGCGAGAGAGGTAAATAGAATGTATGGCGGGTTTAATTCCGCTCAAGGCGGAAATATAGTTATACATATCCTTAGTTGCCAGGGCATCCGCATAACTGATTGGGTTTCCGCCAAAGAATCCAGCAGACGCAAATTCATCTGAGGATTCGAAACAAACAAAGTTTTAAAATAGGAGATCTCTATAAAAATCTGATTAAGCTGCTCCTTTGTATATTGTAAGTTACGAGCAGCATTTTCTTCTAATTCATTTTTTAGTTTCTCTTGGGTAAATCCCAGCACAAAAAAGTTAAAAATCAACAGTGGAATCAACATCATTGCCACAGAAAAAATAAAATTCTTTTTAAAAAAAGATTGTCGTGCTCTTATGTTATCCATCTCTCTGTGAAGGAACAATCTCATCACTTCCATTTCTAAACTCTCGCGGGGTTTTTCCGTAGAACTGTTTAAACGCTCTAGAAAAATTCTTCGGGTTGTCATATCCCAACTCATAAGCCACATCATAAGTTTTTAATGAGATGTCCTGTAACATTTGCGCCGCTACCTGCATTTTATAACCAATCACATATTCTAAAAAATTTTGCCCCGTTTTTTGTTTAAATACCGTGGACAGATAGTTTTGGCTCAAACTCACCCGCAGCGCCGCCTCTTCCAAATTAGCGGTACGGGGATTTTCTTGCACATATTTCATTACAGAAAATACAATTTTGTCATAATACCCTTCTGACGGCGGCTGGGTATAATTATTGCGCTCCTTATCCAGCTCTTCACGCAGCCGAAGAAAGGTTGCGCTTAGCTGTTCCGGCTTGACCGGTTTTAAAATATAGTCCTTCGCTCCGTACACAATGGCTTGGCGAAGAAATTCAAAATCATTATAGCCGCTTAAAAGTACACTGCGTATTTTAATATGGTTTTCGCTAATCTTGCGCAGCAATTCGATACCGTCCATCACCGGCATTTTAACATCTGTGAGAAGAACATCTGTTTTACAACGGGCAAGATAATCCCATACTTTCTTTCCGTTTTCAAAGGCGCCGCATAGATGAAAGCCCCATTCTTCCCACGGGTAAAGCGAAAGCAGTCCCTCCCGAATACGAGGCTCGTCATCCGCAATAATCAAATTATACATAACCGCTCCTCCTTACCCACCACACATTTATGATCCTACCGCATCAAAAAAATGGTTTTTTATAGCCGCGCCCTGGCAAATCAAAGATTTGCCTCCGCCCACGGCGGCAAAACCCTCCGGGTTTTGGAGCGCTCGCTGCAAAGAACATCCTATGGTTTCGCAAACGCGAAACCATTCCCGGAGTTTTATTATATCATATCTCCATAATTTTTCTTTAAATATTCCAGTCCTAGCTTGGCATCCTCCACTGGACCGTTTTCATATTCCTCCGGCTCTACTCCTACAAAGCCTTGATAACCGGTTTCTTTCAGCGCCTTAAAAAATCCATCAAAATCAAAGTGTCCCCAGGAAGGATAGTACCGTCGAGTATCCGCTACCTGAGCGTAAAATATATGTTTTCCTGCCAAACGAATAGCCTCGCTTACATCTCTCTCCTCCAGATCCAAATTGAAACTGTCGATGGCAATCCCCAAAGAAGAAACCCCAATACGCTCCACCATTTCTACTGCCTCTTGAACAGTGTTAATATAGGAAATTTCTAGTCGAGTAATCGGCTCCACCGCTATACGAGCGCTCTTTTCAGCGGCATACTGGGCGCACTGTCTCAAACAGTCTTCCACATTAAGCATCCCGCACTGGCACACATCCGGCTCTCCTCCTCGAATACTTCCCAGAATAACCGGAGGATTTCCTTCTAATTCCACAGCAAGGTCAATATGATTTTTTATCCGCTGCACCGCACGCTGGCGGACAGAAGCATACTGGCTGCAAAAGCACAAATGGTCCTGGGTATACACTTTACCAGAACCGACAGCTGATACCTTTAGATTATTTTCTTTCAGCGCACTTTGGAGCATGGCGATATCCACATACTGGGCGTCCCGCACCATCAGCTCAACTCCCGTATATCCAGCTTTAGCTAGATCCCTCACCCTTTCTCTAAAGATCTGTGGGGTTTGTATGATATCATATTCCCCTTCGCAGAAATAAAATACTAAATGGCTAAACTGTCTCATTATCTTGCGCCCTTTCTCATAAAATATTTAAAAGTCCTCCGCCTGTGAAGGCGGAGAGCTTTTTCTATTAAGTTTTAGGCCGCCGCTGCTTCTTCTTTCATCGCTTCTACTACTTTTTCCAACTGGGAAATTGTATTGGCAGCAATATTCGCAGCGTCCGTCGGGGCATATGCGATTTGTTCGCAGGCACTGATAAAGATCTCCTCTACCTCCGAGTTACCGCTGTTGGAGTTCGGTTTCAATCCCGGATTTGCCATCGCATATTCGGTAGCCTGCACCACGGCGGGATTGAGCAGGTCTTGCTCTGCGCATAGGTTACGGATTTTTTCTACCGGCGGCATAGCACGGCAGTCTTTTAAAATTACGCCCGCTTCTTCGCTGTTATAGAAGTAGTTCATAAATTTCGCTACTTCTTCCACGCACTCGCACTCTTTGCTAATCCCCAAAAGCTGAGATGGGTAAACAGTAATTCCGCTGGCCTTTGCATTTTCCATCATCGGCAGAATAAACGCTGAGCCTTCCCCTGGCATATCCTGCAGCTCCGCAGGCATGGTGGAGGTCAAAGACAATTCTGTTACAAAATCTCCATTGATCCACTTCGGATTGGTCCATGGATTTTCTAAGAATACATTCGCCTCGCTGGCAGGAAGGACAACTCCCGCCTCATAAAGTTTGCCTATGTAATCCAATGCTTGTGTCAGTTCTTCCGCAGTAAAACCAAGGGTGTAATCATCGCCAACTACTTCTTTTCCGGTAAGCTGCTGCAGATAGGGAGACAATACATAGAAATATAAGGTAACGGAATCCGCATTCAGGAAATATTTATTCGCATCTTTTTCATGGACAGTTTTTCCGATCTCAAGGTAGTCTTCCCAGGTCCACTGAGTATCCATACCTGTAGGAATATCAAACTGTTCCGCCAAGGTTTTATTGATAATGTTTGCGTTGGCATTGAGTCCGGTAGGCAAAGCGATCAGCTTGCCGTTATATTCCCCATAGGAACGGGCAAATTCCATATCAAACCCGGACATATCGATAATATCGGTTAAGGTGTTCAAGTCCACAAAATAATCTCCGGCAGTAGTAAAGTCGCCCAACCAGTCATAGTCCAGCTGGACCAGATCAGCAAGCTGATTGCCGACCAATTCAGTAGCAACCTTCTCGCGGTCCGATTTGCCGCGGTATTCCGCTTCAATCGTCACATGAGGATTTTCTTTCATATATTGATCGATTACCGCCAAAGTCGCTTCGTGGCGGGCGTCGCTTCCCCACCACTGGAAGCGGAAAGTCACCGGCTGCGGCTCTTCTCCCTCAGCAGCTCCATCGGCGGTACTGCCAGTAGAACCGGTCGCGCCGTCTGCCGCCGGGGTCTCCGAGGAACCGCAGGCAGTCAACAGCATAGACAACGCCATTAATACAGCAAGAACACAACTTATATACCTTTTCATTTTTCTGTGTCTCCCTTTTTCATAGTTTTTTTAAGGAGTAATCCTTGCTCTTATTATAAATGACGAAATGCCGCCCTGTACATGTCGTTAATTTCTCAAAAGGTATCATCTTTTCCTGTTTGTTCCATAAAAAGAACAGTTCCGTAAATAATGATACTTTTTAAGAAGTAAGCAACATTTTAAAGTGAAAATACCAATGTTATACTTAAATAAGAAATCCCAGCAAAACGATGTTTTGCGCCGGACAGGGTCCGGGAAAGGTTTCGCTTTTGCGAAACCTTGGGATGCTCTTTGCAGCCAGCGCCTGAAAACGCAAAGCGTTTTGCCGCCAGGGGCGGGAGGAAATCTTCGATTTACTAAGGCGCGGCTATAAAAAATCCCAGCAAAACGATGTTTTGCGCCGGACAGGGTCCGGGGAAGGTTTCGTTTTTGCGAAACCTTGGGATGCTCTTTGCAGCCGGCGCCTGAAAACGCAGAGCGTTTTGCCGCCAGGGGCGGGAGGAAATCTTCGATTTACTAAGGCGCGGCTATAAAAAATCCCAGCAAACGATGTTTTGCGCCGGACACTGTCCGGGTAAGGTTTCGCTTTCGCGAAACCTTGGGATGCTCTTTGCAGCCAGCGCCTGAAAACGCAGAGCGTTTTGCCGCCAAAGGCGGGAGGAAATCTTCGATTTACTAAGGCGCGGCTATAAAAAACAAATGATTGGGGGAAATTTGCTATGGTTGAGCTGCGAGAGTCAGCTGCTGAGGCTGTATCACAGACACCTGCAAAGAAAAAAAGAAGTTTTCGAAAATGGAGAGGTCTCCTGTACATCACTCCCTGGCTGATTGGATTTTTTGTTTTCCAATTTGGCCCCCTGCTCGCTTCCTTTGGCTATTCCTTTACTAATTATAACATGATGAGCGCGCCGAAGTTTGTAGGGTTAAAAAATTATATTCAGCTTTTTACAGCGGATCCGGAATTTGTCAAATCCCTGACCGCTACCTTAACCTACGCCTGTATTTCTGTTCCGGCAAAATTGATCTTTGCGCTGTTCGTTGCTTATATTTTAAACTTTAAACTCAAAGGTGTCAATTTTTATCGTACAGTTTATTATATGCCTTCTATTTTAGGCGGAAGCATCGCGATTTCTGCTCTGTGGAAACTGCTGTTTATGAAGGAAGGAATTATCAACGGTCTGCTTTCCGCAATTAATATCGGTCCGGTAGACTGGCTGGGAACCCCCGGTACTGCAATGATTGTAATCTGCTTGCTGCAGGTTTGGCAGTTTGGTTCCTCTATGGTGCTGTTCCTGGCCGCGCTCAAACAAATCCCCGCTGAATTATATGAAGCGGCAGAGATTGACGGCGGCTCCAAGGTAAAACAATTCTTTAAAATTACTCTGCCCATGATAACCCCGATTGTATTTTTTAATTTAGTTATGCAGTCAATCAACGCTTTCCAGGACTTTACCGCCGCCTTTATTATTACCAACGGCGGTCCGTTAAAATCCACCTACTTAATTGGTATGAAGCTGTATGACGAAGGCTTCCGCAATTTTAAAATGGGATATGCCTGCGCCATCTCATGGGTGCTGTTCGCTATTATTCTGTTGTTTACCTTATTGGTATTCCGTTCTTCGGACGCCTGGGTTTATTATGAAGATGGGGGGGATTTCTAGTGGAAAAGCATATCGTCGCGGGGTCCCTTAAAAGAAACCGCCAACTGCGCAAAATTCTTTCCTACTGTGTCCTGACCTGTGTGGGGATCATTATGATCTACCCGTTTATCTGGATGTTCTTCGGTTCTTTTAAAACCAATGCCGAAATTTTTGGTTCCCAAAATTTGCTGCCTAACTCCTTTTCTTTTGACGCTTTTGTCAAAGGCTGGAACGGCGTAGGTCAGTATAATTTTACCGACTTTTTTAAAAACTCTATTATGATCGTGGTGCCAGTGGTATTTTTCACCCTGGTTTCCTGTTCCCTGGTAGCATATGGATTTGCAAGATTTCGTTTCCCAATGAAAAAACTTCTATTCGGGCTTATGATTTCTACTCTCATGCTGCCGGATGCGGTAATCATTATCCCCCGTTATCTGCTGTTTAATAAATTGGGATGGCTTAACACCTATAAGCCTTTTATCGTCCCGGCGATGTTCGCCTGTTATCCATTTTTCATCTTTATGCTGGTACAGTTCCTGCGGGGGATTCCCAGGGAATTGGACGAAGCGGCGGAAATTGACGGCTGCGGTTCTTTCCGGCTGTTTGTACGAATTTTGCTCCCGCTGATGAAACCGGCTTTGTTCTCTGCCGGCCTGTTCCAATTTATGTGGACATGGAACGATTTCTTTAATCCTCTGATTTATATCAACAGTGTAAAAAAATTCCCTCTTGCCCTGGGGCTTCGAATTTCCCTGGACACTTCTTCTACCGTGGCATGGGACCAGGTAATGGCAATGTCTTTGGTATCCATCCTTCCAGTAGTTCTGCTGTTTTTCTTCGCACAGAAATATTTTGTAGAAGGAATCGCCACCTCAGGCCTGAAAGGATAACCATCTAATTTAAGGAGGAACATTTCTATGGTGCAAAAAATGAAGCTTGCTTATATCGGCGGCGGTTCTACTGCCTGGGCTTGGAAACTGATGAGCGATTTGGCTTGTGATGAAACCATCAGCGGCGAAGTGCTGCTATATGATATTGATATGGAAGCCGCCAAACGCAATGAAAAAATCGGGAACTTGTCTGGAAAAGGCCGTTTTGTTTATAAGGCGGTACCTACTCTTCCGGAAGCGTTAAAAGGCGCCGATTTTGTTATTATCTCCATTCTGCCCGGCGGACTGGATTGTATGGAATCCGACGTTCATTATCCGGAAAAATATGGGATTTATCAATCGGTGGGCGATACCACCGGCCCCGGCGGAATTGTCCGGGCGATTCGTACTATTCCTATGTATGTAGAGTTTGCTCAAGCCATTGAAAAATACGCTCCTAACGCCTGGGTCATCAATTACACCAATCCTATGTCCATGTGCACCGACACCTTATACCGTGTTTTTCCTAAAATAAAGGCTTTTGGCTGCTGCCATGAGGTTTTTGGCACACAGCGTCTTTTGGCGTCTATGCTCAAAGAAGTAAAAGGATTGGAAAATGTCCAGCGCAATGAGATTAAGGTCAACGTAAAGGGGATCAATCATTTTACCTGGATAGATTCCGCTTTTTATAAGGATATTGATCTTCTGCCCCTGTACGAACAGTTTGCAGTAAAACATTACGAAGGCATTGACAACAATGACTTTGATGAGGATGATAGCTGCCGGATGTACTCGTTTAAGCATAGAATAAAGTTCGATCTGTTTTTGCGTTATCATAAGATCGCCGCTGCCGGCGACCGGCATCTAGCGGAGTTCTGCCCTGGCCAATGGTATCTGGATAATCCCGACGTAGTAAAACAGTGGGGCTTTGGGTTGACCACGGTTCCCGCCCGAAGGGAAGAATATCAGGAGCGTTATGAAAACGCGATGGCGGTAATTAATGGAACCCGGGAATTTCATCCGGAAGAATCTGGAGAAGAAGGAGTTCACCAGATGAAAGCTTTGATGGGAATGGGGGATTTAGTCACAAACGTAAATCTTCCCAACCAGGGACAGGTGTCTGATCTCCCTCTGGGGCGGATTGTAGAGACGAACGCTCATTTTACCAGCGGAAAAATTACTCCGGTAATTGCAGGCGAATTAGGCGGCGTTCCTCATGCCATGACCATCAGAGTTTCGGATAATTTTGACCAGGTGGTCACCAGCTGTCTGAAGGACGATCTGAGCGGATGCCTTTCTGCCTTCCAAAACGATCAACTGGTTACCCGTATTTCTCATGGCCAGGCGGAAGAAATGTTTATGGCTATGCTGAAAAATACAGAGGCTTACCTGGGCAGTTATAAAAAGATTTGGTAAGTAAAAATATATTAAAGGAGTTTTTTTAATGAAAGAAACGGTTATCGCAAGAAGAAAAGACTATAAAAAAGAGTTTGTAAACGGTGTTTCTCACAAGGAAATCCTAGCAAACAGCTATAAGGATGTTCAGGTTTATTATACCGTATTGCAGGCCGGAACCACTTGGAATCCAGAAAAATACGCATTTGAAGACAAATGCCAGTTTTTCATCTTTGTAAAAGGCACCGGTTATGTTACCACAAAACAGTGGTCTTATAATATCAAAGAAGCGGGTGTATTTGTACCTAACTTTGACAGAGAAAACTTTGGAATCTATGCTGCTGAAGAATTAGAATGTGTACATATCATTGCCAATATGAGCGAATATGATATTAAAGATATGAAGGCCGGGGCAATTTCCCTTCCCCGTTTCCGCCTCATGAGCGAAGGCTGGACCTATGATGAAGATTTCAAAGCTCCTGGCACCAAGTCCTGTATGCTGGTAGAACACCGCAACCTGGGACGTTTCAGTACCGGCGCTACCTTCGGCAAAGGCCCTAGCTGCAACGGCACCCATACTCATCCGGATTTGGAACAGTGGTATATCGTACTGCCCGGTTCTAAATTTACTTATACTTCCGGCGGCGATACCACCATTATGACCGAAGGCGACGTTTCCTACACTCCTCATGGAGTGGCGCACAGCAGCGAGTCTTTTGCAGGCGAACAGCTGGACTACATCTGGTTTGAGCTGTGTGAAGACGGTTATGTAGGAGAGTAATTATTTTGCTGACCTCTTGTCCCTTAATAAAAAGCGAGCAGGATTTTATCCTGCTCGCTTTTTTTATCGGCCCTGGGCCAGCCGGGTTACTAATTGTTTATCTGGATCCACAATAGCAGTGCTGAAATCTTCATAGATTACAAGCCCTGGCTTTCCCGCCGGATGTTTCTTGATGTTTTTTATCCGGGTATAATCCACAGGGACCTTTCCGGATTCCCGCGCTTTGGAGTTATAAGCCGCGATCACCGCCGCCTGCTCCAGCGTGCGGTTGGGAACCTGTTTTCCTTCTGTTACAATCACCACATGGGAACCGGGAATTTTCTGGGTGTGAAACCAAATGTCGTTATTGCGGCTGTCTCTCAAGGTCAGCCGCTCATTCTGCATATTATTTCGACCGCATAAAATGGTGAAACCATCATCCGAAAGATATCTTAAGGGGGGAAGTTTTTCTTCCTTTGTCCCCCGCCGGGCTGTACTGCGTACATATCCCTGGGACGCCAACTCGGCGCGAATTGCTGTCAGCTCGCTGTCAGTACAAGCTCTGGCCAGCTCGTCGAATACCGTTTCCAGATACAAAAGCTCCCCTTCCCCTTGGGCAATCAGTTCCCTGAGCTTTTTTTCCGCCGTATCTGCCTTTCGATATTGAGAATAGTACCGCTGGGCGTTTTGTGACGGGGTCAGCATTGTATCCAAAGGGATCACTACCTCTGGCATGCCGTCTTCATAATAATTCTGCAGACAGGCCGAAGATTGTCCTTTTTGCAGAGTGTAAAGATTGGAATTAATCAAATCACCATAAATCTTTAATTTTTCCCGCTGAGTGCTTTGTTTTAATTCCTCCCGCTGCGCGCCCAGCTTACGGGATACCCGTTCCGAAAGATTTACCAGCTGTTTTAACAGATCGGAGGAGCGCTGATGTATCCGGTCAATCCGATCCCTTTCCCCATAAAACTCATCCAAAAGCCCGCTATAACTTTCATATTCCCGGCAGACCAACGTATGGCCATACTGATTAATATCCATATAGGTAAACTCTTTCGGCCTCCCAGCACTGTCCACCAGCATAACTGGTTTATCCCTGCCCTGGGAAAGCTGATCCTGCCACTGGGAGAGATAAAACTTTAGTCGGGTCATTTCCTCTTCTGTCAGCTGGGAGAGAGTGTGATCATCCCCTTTTCCCGTTTGATAGGCAATCTCCCGGCAAACCAGCGGCGACACGCCGTCCAAAGCGCCCAGCAGCGCTTTGGAAAGAAGGTTGTCTGGCTGCTCCTGCAGCCGCCCGACGATCTGCGCCGGGGCCGTCAGCGGATCCAGCTTCTCCTGAGCGGGCAGCAAAGCATAAGACATCCCTGGCAAAATCGGCCGTACCCGCGACATTTCGTCAGTAATCCGTTTAATCGAGTCGATGATCTTCCCATCGTCTCCTATCAAAATAATATTGCTGTGCCGCCCCATAATTTCTACCGCCAAAGTGAGCACCACTTTGTCTCCAAACTCATTGGACGTTTCAAATTCCATGTGAAGAATTCGATCCCAATTAATTTGTCTTATACAAAGCAGCTTCGCCCCCGTCAAATGCTTTCTCATAAGCATACAAAACATCGGCGGACTTTTCGGATTATCCTGTGGCCCGCTGGTAAAGTGAATACGGGGATTGGAGGCGGAGGCAGAAAGTAAAAGCTTATGGTTTCCTCCCTGGGAACGCATTGCAATCACTATGGTTTCTTTGGCCGGCTGATGAATTTTATCCACCCTGCCGCCTATGATCACATCACCGATCTCCTGGTTGAGTTTATTTAAAAAAATTCCATCTATGGGCATAGTATCCCTCCCTAAAAACAGCAAGGGGCCGCAAACCGCGTCCCCTTGCCAAAAATATCAGTTTTCTCTACGGCTGTCCGTCCGGCAGGGTCTCTTCCTGGAGAAATCGCTCTATCCTCTTCAGCGCCTCCGCCAGATGATCGATGGAATAAGAGTAAGACACCCTTACAAACCCCTCTCCGCAAGCGCCGAAAGCAGTACCCGGGATTACCGCCACCTTCTGGGAATATAGCAGCTTTTGGCAGAACTCATCGCTGGTAAGGCCGGTAGACTGAATACAAGGGAATACATAAAACGCCCCTTCCGGTTCAAAGCAGGTAAGTCCCATCTTATTAAAGCCGTCTACCAATAGACGACGGCGCATATCGTATTCATCCCGCATATGTTCAATATCCCCGTCACAATTGGCAAGGGCCTCAATCGCCGCGTACTGACTGGTGGTAGGAGCGCACATGATAGCAAATTGATGTACTTTGGTCATCTGCTTAATCACCGGTTCCGGTCCCGCCGCATAGCCCAGCCGCCAACCGGTCATGGCATAAGCTTTCGAAAAGCCGTTGACAACGACAGTTCTCTCCCACATCCCAGGAATGGAGGCGATGGAAACATGCCGCCGCTCCCCATAAGTTAACTCCGCGTAAATTTCATCTGACAGCACCATGATATTGGTATCCCGTAAGACCTGTGCAATTTCTTCCAAATGTTCCCGGCGCATCACCGCGCCAGTAGGATTATTGGGAAAGGGGAAAACCAGCAGCTTGGTTTTCGGGGTGATCGCGGCCTTTAACTGCTGCGCAGTCAAACGAAAGCCATCTTCTCCCCTAGTAGCGATCGGCACTGCTTTGCCTCCCGTGAGCTGAGCAATAGGCGCATATGCCACGAAGGAAGGCTCCGGCACCAGCACTTCGTCTCCAGGGTTTACCAGCGCTCGGATACAAATATCAATTGCTTCCGAACCGCCCACGGAAACCAGCACTTCTTTTTTCGGTTGATAATCTAGCTGGAACCGCCGTTTTAAATAACTGGCAATCTCCTCGCGCAGTTTTGCCAGCCCGGCGTTGGCAGTATACCAAGTATGTCCCTTTTCTAAGCTTTCAATACCGGCCCGCCGAATACTCCAAGGAGTTTTAAAATCCGGCTCGCCCACGCCAAGGGAAATCACATCCTCCATTTCGGAAGCGATATCGAAAAACTTTCGTATCCCCGAAGGCTTGATGGCAACCGCCCTTTCACTGAGTATTTTATTGTAATCAATCACAGGGTCGTTACCTCCCTTTCATCTTTAGCGTTTTCTACCATCAGTATTCCCCGCTCTTTATACTTTTTCAGCACAAAATGAGTGGAGGTAGACTGCACCGGTTCCAAGGGAGCCAGTTTGTGGGCGACAAACAGCGCCACATCTTTAAAGGTTTTCCCGCTGATAGTAAGCGCTAAATCGTACCCGCCGCTCATAAGATAACAAGTTTCCACCTCTGGAAATTGAGAGATGGTATAAGCGATCTCTTCAAACCCCATATCCCCCTTGGGGATAACATTAATCTCAATGCGGGCACTAACATAATTTCGGTCGGTTTTATCCCAATCAATCAAAGCTTTATACCCTTTAATCACGCCTTCTTTTTCCCATTTTTCTATCTGTGCTGCAACGTCTGCTTCCTGCGCACCGATCATGGCTGCCAGCTGTGCGTGAGAGAGTTTTGCGTTATTGGCGATTACCGGAAGAAGCTTTTCCATCATTGCATTGTTCATAATTATTCTCCTTTTATAACAAAATTCCCGCGCGCAAGGCGCGGGATATTAAAAACCAATACTTTTTAGATAATCCGGAACTGGATTGGCTGGCGGGCTTTATAGAAAGTAAAGTAGTTAAATCCCGCATCCAGAAGCATCTGCATCCCAGTTTCGATCCCCCGGCCCAAATGCTCCGCCCTGTGAGCATCAGAACCGATGGTTACATATTCCCCGCCCAGTTCCCGGAAACGCTTCACATACTTAATAGAAGGCAGAGTATCCCCCAGGCTTCCAAACAAACCGGAAGTATTAATTTCAATGGCTTTTCCATTTTCAGCGACTGTTTTTAGTATTTCATCAAACATATCGTCATACCGTTTCATGTCTACCGGCAGCTTATTATCTCCTACCATATAACGCAGGGGATAGGTCAAATGTCCCATAGTATCGAATTTGTTCCATTTCGCCACTCGAATCAGGTAGGTATAATAATCCGTCAGCATCCGATATGCTTCCTCCAAAGTTATTTTGGAGAAATCAATATCATAATAATCGGTGCCGTCGCTGTCATAGTGCTGAGAGGCCATGACCATATCAAAATCGAACTTATTAATCATATAATCGGTAAGAGCTTCATCGTGAAGCACATCGGACATTTCTACCCCAGCCATCACCGCCAGCCGGCCTTTAAAAACCACCTTAGCTTTGTTGGCTTCAAAGCAGGACTGGGTAATGCGCATCTCATAATGATCAAGCTCAAAGTCCAACAGCTCACAATGATCGGTAAAACAAATTCCGGAAATATTTTTTTCTACCGCTTTTTCACACATAAAGGTAATAGAATGTGTTCCGTCAAAGGAATTGTCGGAATGTAAATGACTGTCAAAAAGATTAATAAACATATTCTTTCTCCCATTCTTAATGAAACTAAATATACCTTTTCCAACATCCTATCCCAAAAAGATTTCTATCTTCCCACTCTTTTATATGATTATAGCACAAACCACCACAAATAGTATAGTATTTTCGTAAAATTCGTGGTATACTTATTGTTGTTTTTCTTTTTACTGAACTTTTCACCTAGGAATAAATTGTTATATGGAGGTTCAACCAATATGCGTGCTGTATTAACTGTTGTAGGAAAAGACCGAGTAGGAATTATGTCCAAGGTTTCTGAGAAATGCGCTGATTGCAACGCCAACATTATGGAAGTCACTCAGACAATTTTACAGGAACTGTTCTGCATGATTATGATGATCGATATCAGCAAGCTCAACTGTGAGCTGTCTGAAATGGTCTACCAGATGGATCAGCTGGGAGAACAGATGGGGATGTCCATCCATATTATGCATGAAGATATCTTCAATTCCATGCACCGAATTTAAGAAAGGAAACGTTCTGTTATGCTCAATGTTAGCGATATATTGGAAACGATCCATATGATCCAGGACCAAAACCTGGATATTCGTACGATCACTATGGGAATTTCTCTTCTGGACTGCGCGGACAGTGATATTGACCGCAGCTGTGAGAAGATTTATAACAAAATCACTACCCTGGCCAAAGATTTGGTAAAAACCGGCGAGGATCTGGAAATGCAGTATGGCATTCCCATTATCAATAAACGTATTTCGGTTACCCCTATCGCGATGCTTCTGGCGGCCTCCGGCGGAGACCCGGTGAAATATGCCCTCGTTTTGGAAAAAGCGGCCTGTGAGGTGGGCGTCAATTTTATCGGGGGATTTTCCGCTTTGGTACATAAAGGTTTTGCCGCCGGCGACAAAGAATTGATCGCCGCAATCCCGCAGGCTTTGGCGGCCACAGAACATGTATGCTCTTCGGTGAACATCGGCTCCACTAAAACCGGCATCAATCTGGATGCGGTAAAAATGATGGGCGAAGTGGTTCACCGCTGTTCCAAGATTACCCAGGACCGTCAGTGTATCGCCAGCGCTAAACTGGTGGTCTTTTGCAATGCCCCGGAGGACAACCCGTTTATGGCAGGGGCTTTCCATGGCCCAGGCGAGCCGGACTGTGTAATCAACGTAGGGGTTTCCGGTCCAGGCGTAGTACGGGCGGCCCTGGCTCAAAACGGCAAGGACTGCGATATTACTGAAGTGGCCGATATCATTAAGCGCACCGCTTTTAAAATTACCCGTATGGGCCAGCTGATCGGCTCGGAAGCATCCAAGCGTCTGGGAGTACGGTTCGGTATTGTGGATCTGTCATTGGCTCCCACCCCGGCGGTGGGGGATTCTGTGGCTCATATTCTGGAGGAGATCGGCTTGGAGCAGTGCGGCGCCCCTGGTACTACCGCAGCGTTGGCCCTGCTCAACGATGCTGTCAAAAAAGGCGGCGTAATGGCTTCTTCCAATGTAGGCGGGCTGTCCGGCGCTTTCATCCCAGTATCGGAGGATGCGGGTATGATTGACGCCGCTCGTTCGGGCGCCTTGTGTATCGAAAAATTGGAAGCCATGACCGCTGTATGTTCCGTTGGGCTGGATATGATCGTTATTCCCGGCGACACTCCGCCGGAAACTATCTCCGGTATCATCGCCGATGAAGCGGCCATTGGCATGGTTAACTTTAAAACTACCGCCGTCCGTGTAATTCCAGCAGTGGGCAAGCAGTTTGGAGAAGAATTGGAATTTGGCGGGCTGCTTGGCAGCGGACCGATTATGAAGGTCAATACCTTCTCCCCTGCGAAGTTTATTAACCGGGGAGGGCAAATCCCCGCGCCTTTGCAGAGTCTAAAAAATTAATGACAATACAACAAAAAAGCCTGGATATAATCCAGGCTTTTTTGGTGGAGCGAGTGTATTTTTATTTTACGGCCCTACGAAATATAATCGTACCTGCCGCCGCTAGGGAGATTATCCCGCCTGCAGCGGCCAGGAAAAGATGATCCCCCGCGTCGGCTTCATCAGCCGTCAACGCAGGTAAACAAACTGGCAGCCTCTCTTTAGAACAAAAGAGCAGACCGAAATATTTCGGCCTGCTCTTTCTCAATTATTCTTCCTGAGCGTCAATCACTACTGCACCGTAAGGAACAGGCCTTGCCAGGAACACTCCCTGGGCAACGCCATACAGCTTTTTCATACATTTACGCGCAAGGGTACGGTTATCAAAAATTCCGAACACAGCAGAACCGCTTCCGCTCATCAGAGAACCCAAAGCGCCAGTCCCAATCATCTTATTACGGATAATATGGATATCTTCTACATCCGCCACTTCTTCCAATACATTATACATACTGGAGGCCAGATCTTTCAAATTTCCGATATGTAGCTGTTTGATCAGATACTCAATGTCCGGGCTGTGCTCCGCCCCGTACTTATCATATCGGCGATAGCTGTCCTTTGTAGAAATTCCCATGGTCGGTTTGGCAATAACCAGATAACATTTTGGAAGGTCCGGCAAGCGGTTAAACTGATTGCCGATTCCTGTAGCATGTTGGGTGCCGCCTACAATACAAAATGGCACATCCGCGCTGACTTTGACTCCCAGCTGACAAAGGGTCTGTTCGTCTGCATTTACATCAAACAATGTGTTCAGCCCTACCAAAACTCCTGCCGCATCGGCACTTCCGCCGGCAAGACCCGCTTGGATGGGAATACGTTTTTGTATATCAATGGCTATTCCCTGGGAGGGAATATGAAACTCATCAAAAAACATACGGGCCGCAATATGTGCGTAATTGCTTTCATCGCACGGCACACGGGGGCGGTCGCAGGAAATAAACACCCCTGGACTGTCCATCTTTGAAATGGTCACCGTATCGCCTAAATCAATCGACTGCATGATGGTATCAATATTATGATAACCATCTTCACGAATACCGGTAATATCAAGAGATAAATTGATTTTGCCGGGAGCATTAACGACTACGTTTTTTTTCAAATCGCTCACCCACCTTGTCAAGTTACTCTGTATTTCCTCCTGGAAAATAGCTATTTTACAGGGGAAAACACAGTTTCCTGTGTTACTATTTTACCATATAACCTATGTTTTTTCCATACCTTTTTGTTCAACTTTCTGAATATTTACTAAATAGCCTAAAAAAGCCGATAGATTTTATATCTATTGCCTTTGCGGGACACATCTCGTGACAACAAAAGCATTTGATACATTTAGAAGGTACAATTACCGCTTTTCCCTTTGTAATCTCAATAGTATGCGCTGGACAAATTTGGGCGCAGCGCCCGCAGCCAATACAATCCTTGACCCGAATTACCGGACGCGGGGAAAGCTTTCCTTGATATCGGTCCATGATCGCCGACAACGGTTTTGGCAGAGCGGACGCAAAATTGAGTTTCTTCGTGGCGGGCTTTTTAAGGTTTTCCAAAGGCCGAACAGCGTTTCTATCCCCTTGGATATCCACCTGTCTCCAATCCTTCGGACAGAGCTCCCTCTCTATAGCGCAGCGCACCATCGGCACTTGCGAGGGGGTAAATCCCAATATATAACACATCACCAAATCCAAAGCATACAGATTTTCTGCTGTGGCCGCCGCCGTGATCCCCATATGCCTGGGAACGCCGCCGGTAGGGCCGTCCCCTTCCATACCGTCTACCCCGTCAACAATGGTAAGTCCGGGACGTACCAACAAGGAAAGATCAATCAGCATCTGGGCAAATTTTTCCCCTTCTGGAAAACGGTAATGCAGTTGAGGTTTTAATAATCCTGGCACACAGCCGAACAGGTTTTTCACCCCGCAGCTCATAGCAGTCATACAGTGAGTTTTCAGCTTGCACAGGTTGATTACAAAATCCGCATTTCCAATGGGATCGATAATATCAAATTCATGGCATACCTTACCCTGGGGTATCCGAAAAACTTTAGAACCTAAATCGGTATTTAACATCGCGCCGCACTCATTTGCTGCCGCCTTCATTCCTGTTTGTTCATAAACTCCCATTAACAGCGGCTTGCTGTACAGCCCTCCCGGGCTGTCGGCAATGGTTATATCCTTAATCCCCAGCTCCCGCAGATGAAGTATTACCGCCTTTACCAAGGCAGGGTGGGTGGTAGCCGCCATCTCCGGGCGGCCCTTCATAATCAAGTTTGGTTTTATAGTAACCTTCATTCCGGGACGCAGACTTTCTTGGGGAAGCAGAGAAAAATGTCTAGCTACTGCCTGTTTCAACACCGGCAGGGAATATTCCTCTGCCGTTACTAACGAAATTTGATACATATGCTGGCTCCCTTACGGAATCTTTCTATTTTTTATAGCCGCGCCTTGGTAAATCGAAGATTTCCTCCCGCCCCTGGCGGCAAAACGCTCTGCGTTTTCAGGCGCCGGCTGCAAAGTGCATCCCAAGGTTTCGCAAAAGCGAAACCTTCCCCGGACTCTGTCCGGCGCAAAACATCCTTTTGCGGAGATTTTTTATAGCCGCGCCTTGGTAAATCGAAGATTTCCCCCGCCCCTGGCGGCAAAACGCTCTGCGTTTTCAGGCGCTGGCTGCAAAGTGCATCCCAAGGTTTCGCAAAAGCGAAACCTTACCCGGACTCTGTCCGGCGCAAAACATCCTTTTGCTGGGATTTTTTATAGCCGCGCCTTGGTAAATCGAAGATTTCCTCCCGCCGTTGGCGGCAAAACGCTTTGCGTTTTCAGGCGCCGGCTGCAAAGTGCATCCCAAGGTTTCGCAAAAGCGAAACCTTGCCCGGACTCTGTCCGGCGCAAAACATCCTTTTGCGGGGATTTTTTATAGCTGCGCCTTGGTAAATCGAAGATTTCCCCCGCCCCTGGCGGCAAAACGCTCTGCGTTTTCAGGCGCTGGCTGCAAAGAGCATCTCAAGGTTTCGCAAAAGCGAAACCTTGCCCGGACCCTGTCCGGCGCAAAACATCCTTTTGCGGAGATTTTTATATGCTTGTCATCAAGCCTCGCAAAGAAATTTTAAATGGTAACCGACACATCCCGGTTACTCTGCGCTACTTTTATCTCCAAATCCGGGAAATTCCCACATAGCAGTTCCGCCAGATAATCCACGACTATGGTTTCCGTCCCGAAATGCCCAGCGTCCACAATAGTAACCCCCAGGCGCTCGCCTTCCAGCATCACATCATGCTTCACATCCCCAGTCACCAGCGCCTGGCACCCCATTTTATAAGCATAAGAAAGCAGGCTGCCGCCGCTTCCGCCACATACGGCTACCTTTTCAATCGCTTTTCCGCCATCGCAGTAGCGTACCGCTGGTAAATTCAGCCTGCGTTTCACATAATATCCAAATTCCGGCGGCGTCATCCCGCGGGATAATTCTCCGCACCGCCCCATACTGTCCGTTTCACTTACTGGCTCCAGCCCTGTGATGCGCCCCAATTCCAAGCGCTGGGCCAGCAGATCGTTCACGCCGCCCTTAGCAATATCCAAATTAGTGTGGGCACTGATCACCGAGATGTTTTCTCTGATCAGCCGATATACCAAACTATCCGCTGTAACCTTCTTCATCGGGGTAAAAATCACCGGATGATGGGTAACGATCAAATTCATCCCCCGGGTCGCCGCCTCCTGGATCACACTGTCAGTAACGTCCAAAGCGACTAACACCCCTGTAATCTGGGCATTTTCGTCTCCCACCAGATGTCCGGGATTATCCCATTCCATCGCAAGAGAAAAACTGGCCGCATGATCAATCGCCTGGTATACTTCTTTTACTGTAACCATTGGTTCGTTCCTCCAGTTCCTGTAATAATCGTTCATATATCTGCAGTTGATCTGACTGGCCCCGGGCGCCGCGAAGTCCCTTTACTTTCTCCCGGAGCAGTCTCTCTTGTTTTTCTATGTAAGCTTTTGCCGCCTCTGTCTCCTGCTCCCATAAAAGTCCCGTATAAGCAAAACGCAGGCTCACCTGCCGACAATCCCCGGTATACTGCGCTTCCATCACCGTATAGGGAAAATTCCCTGAAATGACCGCCTGTTCCCGGCGGATTTCAAATCCATTTTCATAAAGTAGTTTGCGCAGACGCTGGACTTTGGTCATAGGCTGTAGAATAAATCGCAGGCGCTGATCCCGTGTCCAATCCACACCGCTGATAATTTCCCAGATCAGCTCCCCTCCCATGCCCGCCAGCACAATATCATCCACCATTTCCCCGGAAATGCCATGCAAGCCGTCGGCCAGCACCAAAGAAACCTTCTCCGTCACCCCGCAGGCCGACAAAGAGAAAGCCGCCTTTTCAAGCGGCTGACGGTTAATATCACAGGCATAACCGGACAATATTTTCCCTTTGGCGGCAAGCCAGGCGATCAAATAGCCATGATCGGTGCCGATGTCAGCAAGACGGGAGCCGTCCCGCACCATAGATGCAATGACAGCCAGTCTGTCGTCCAATTTCGGTAAAGGCCCTGCCATTATCTCAATACATTTTTCGCCCCGTCATGGGCATTGAGTTTTTTGAGCAGATCATCACAATCTACGCCATGCACTTCACATGCCTGCTCAATCGTTTCGCCTCGGGAAGCAGGACAACCCAGACAATGCATCCCCATTTCCATAAAATATTTGGACAGGGTTACGTCATAGTCCAGCGCTTCCCCAATTAAAGTATCTTTTGTAATCGTCATTTATTCTTCCTCCTATTTTATTTCTCTTTCATATAGTATACCATAAAATCCATAAAATAACAGCGCTTTTTATTGCCTTTAGTATATCAGATTCCCCGCCGGATAACAAGAGAGACAATAGAAAAAGCCATCGCTTTCGCGATGGCTTTGGTTACGAAACTACAGATTACATCTGTTCCTCTTTCATTTTAGCGAAACATTCAGAACAGTATACCGGACGGTCTTCACGGGGCTGGAAAGGAACTTTCGCTTCAGCGCCGCAGGAAGCACAGGTAGCTGTGAACATTTCTCTCTGAGGTCTAGCGTTGTTTTTACGGGCGTCGCGGCAAGCTTTACATCTCTGAGGCTCATTTACGAAACCTCTTTCAGCATAAAACTCCTGTTCGCCTGCTGTGAAAACAAACTCGGCTCCGCACTCTTTGCATGTTAATGTTTTGTCTGTGTACATTTGGTTTACCTCGCTTATAAGTTAAGATTTACCCGCTGGGATCTGGACCGAGATTGAACAACGCTCCGCTATAGACGCCAAGGGGTATTATATGCAATCCCTCTCGGGACTGTCACAGAATAATGCGGCTTTCACCCATTTTGGGAAAAAGCATTTCGCAACTTTCGTCGCACTCTTTGCAAGGCATTGTCTACAGCTTTTGTTGAGGATCCGAGCTGACGGGACATCTCATCATAGGAATAAGAGCTGAGGTACAAACACAAAACCTGCCGTTCAAATAAGGACAAAAGATTTTCGATTTTCCGGTTCAAGGCGTACGCCTCTTCATTGCGGATCAAAACTTGTTCCGGTCCATTCTCCTGGGGAGAAACAAGCAAAAAAGAGTCGGTAGCTGTTTCCGGTTCGCTTAAAGACAGATAACCGCGCATGGGAGTATTTTTCTCCCGCATGTGAGCGGTCACCGCGCTGATAAGTTTATTATTGACGCACACAAAAGCAAATGTTTTAAAACTGCCCGGTACGTCGCTGCGGTAATTTCGAATGGCCTTGAGCAAAGCAATCATCCCCTCCTGAAACAGGTCGTCCTCATCCAGAACGCCTTTACAGTAGGTCTTTGCCCGAAGCCGCACCAAAGGAATATACCGCTGTATCAAGAGAGCAAGCGCATCGCTGTCGCCGCCTTTTGCCTGAACCGCAAGCTGTTCATCCAGAGCGTCTTCCAGCGTATTTGCCTGTGTAGTCATGTCCATAAGGGTTCTCCGATTACATAATTAGCAAGCGTATCTCGCCTAAATTGATACGAATATTATTATATAGTGCACTTTACCAAATGTCAAGTGTTTTAGTAAAAAACATTTGTCATTTTGCACATTTTTCTTTTATCGAAGGGTAATATCCTGAAGCCACCGAAAACGGAATACCCGGACAGCGGAAATGAGGGTCTTCAGCACTTCGTCACACTTCAGCACTGCGTACACCGCCGGCGGGGTCCATCCCAGCTTGAATCCGGTTAGGAAACCCAGCGGTATAGAAATGCACCACATGAAAATTACGTCTGCCACCAACACAAATTTGTTGTCTCCACCAGCCCGGAGGACCCCCATCATGGAAACTACCGCCATAGCTTGGAAGAATACAATAATAGAGCCCACGACGGTAAGCTGACTCACCAGCGTTTTTGTAGCCTCCGGAATATTCTGATAAAGTATCAGCATAACCGGCCCCAGAGCCAACGTCAGCAGAGTGCCTATAACTCCCAGAAGCGCCCCTATGACCATAAAGGTAACCGAACGTTCCTTCGCCATCTCGTACTCGCCGGTACCAATGGTATTCCCGATAATAGTAGCCGTAGCGCTGCCCACGCCGAAAATAGATACCATTACCAGCTGGTTAAGAACAGAATAAATGCTGTTGGCCGCTACAAACTGAGTTCCCATCCGGCCAATGACAATAGACACCATCGTGCTTCCTACTACCCACAACATCTCGTTGCAGGTCACCGGCACCACCTGGGACACATACATTTTATACAGATGTCGGTTGTTCGCCCGCAGGTCTTTCAGCCCAAACTTAACCTTATCCTCCACTTTAAATACATAGAAGGTAACTATTCCAAATTCAAACATACGGGCAACGCAGGTGGCCAGAGCACCGCCACGCACCTCCATCCTTGGAGCGCCCAAATTGCCAAATATCAGTACCCAGTTTAGGAAAGTGTTCACTACCAGCGAAGTCAGATACACCACCACCGAAATTTTTACCGTGCCGATAGAACGCAGCTGCATAATGCCTGCGCTGGCAAGGGCATATAGGGGATAGGAAAACCCGATAATCTGAAGGTACTGTATTCCGTACTCGATTACTCCCTGATCGGTGGTAAACACCGACATAAACTGTCCCGGTAAAAATAGCGCTATACAAGAACATAAAACCGACACCACCAGCAAAGTTTTATATGTAATGGACTGTATCCTGCGGATAATGCCCACGTCCCCTTTTCCCCAGTATTGGGCGGAGATAACATTGGCGCCTCCCGCTACGCCAAAACAAATTTCCATTAAAATAAACCATAGTTGGTTCGCTATGGAAGTCGCCGACAGCTGCACTTCTCCCAATGCCCCTATCATAATGGTATCCATCATAGATACCATAAATGTAATCAGGTTCTGTAAAGCAACCGGCGCCGCAATCGCCACTAATGTTTTATAAAAAGTTCCATCTCTAACAAAAAGTTTCATTGGTCCTCCCATCATCCCCCTGGAAGCGCCAAAGGCCTCCCGGTTTTGCTATATCACTCCGTTTTTTCTACGGTCACTTTTTCAATCACAATCTCTTTTGAAGGTTTTCCTGTAGGGCTTCCCTGTTCATCCACCTCGCCGCTGTCATAGGAAGCAATTTTGTCCACTACATCCAGCCCTTCTATCACATAACCAAATTTCGTATAAGCGCCTGTATCCAGCGACCAATATCCACCGTATTTTTCATATAAATCCAGCGCCGCTTCTGGCCAGCCGCCTTCCAGCATCTTGTCCCGCAGCTCCGGCTGGGCTTGCAGCATTGGATTATAGCTGTCTCCCTGCACGATGAAGAACTGGCTTCCATTGGTGTTTAGTCCATGGTTAGCCATAGCGATACAGCCTCGGAAATAAAATAGGTTCTCGGAAAATTCATTTTCAAACTCTTCTCCCCAGATGCTCTCTCCTCCGGTACCCGTTCCGGTAGGATCGCCTCCCTGAATCATAAATCCATCAATAATTCTGTGAAACGTTACTCCTTCGTAGTATCCTTTTTCAGCTAGCCCCACAAAATTTTCTACTGCTTTCGGAGCCTCATCCGGGAACAGACGCAGCTTGATTGTGCCTTCGGAAGTTTCCATTGTTACAATCACATCGTTCATATCTCCGTTTCCCTGGTACATCTCTTCCATCAATGCAAGATGTTCTTCATAAGAGAGTTCCGGAACAGACGATTCCCGATCTTGCTCGTCTTGCGTGCTATTTTCTTGGGACGCCGCGCTCTGCGGTTGCGATGAACTAGATGAACTATTTGTATCCTTATTCCCATTGGAACAGGCAGTAACCGAAACTAGTACCAATGCCGCTAGTACGGCGGTTAACAATCTTTTCATTTCTTCGTATCCTCCCATATGGTAATGAAATTTAGTATAACATATTTAAGTCAATTATACAATTATTTCCCATAGTCAAAGAAAATATTATCATTTCCCAAAAACTTTTTCTTTTTTAGCTCTTGCGTTTTTTATAGAAATTTGATATACTGTTTAAGCGCCTAAGCCGGCGTGTCGGAATGGCAGACGAGGCGGACTCAAAATCCGTTGGTGGCAACATCGTGTGGGTTCAAGTCCCACCGCCGGCACCATAACTGGACACCAGTTTTGATACAATGAGTATCGAAGCGGGTGTCCAGTTTCTTTTTGCAAAAGCCCCTATTTGCAAGAGTTTTCCGATACCTTTTAACGATAACAGGCTCTACGGTGATTCTGAAATGGTCACCGTGGAGCCTTTTCCGTTTTACCCCTCTATACCATTTAACGAAAGGTCTGTGGGGTGTGCATTTTGAGCCAAGGGGTGTGCATCTTTTAATTATTCCTCGGCAAAGAAAAAAGCCGGAGCAGTTACGCTCCGACCTTGATTTCCGTGCCGTTCTGGAAAACAAATGTGATTTGTCCATCCTTGTGAACAATGGCCTTTTCAATCATCACCGTCCAGATGGTGTCGTTCCAGTCATGCATCACTTCCTGCTGTTTCTTGAGGGTACGGATGTAAAGTGCCATCTTTTTGTCCTGTTGGCTTCGGGCGGTGCGTAGGCTTTGCAACCGCTCCAGTTCCGCAGCCGCCTTCTCGTACCGTTCGGTGAGGGCTTCGTACTTTTTGAGGTAGGCTTCCTGGGACTGTGCCGTGGATGCGTTTTCCTTGACTGCCGCTTTGACCAGTTCGGCAACCACCTGGGTCTCTTCAAGCTGCCGTTCAATATCGGCATCCAGTGTTCCAAAATCCATCAGCCGCGCACGCCACGCTTCACACTGCTTAATGATCTGCACCCGATCCTGCATCATCAGATTGTAGGCTTTTATGAAAAGCCGCTGTATGGTTTCGTTGTCCACCACGGGAGTGTGGCAGCGTTCCTCGTTTGCAAATTTGCCGTTGCACTGCCAAATGGTGCGGCGGTACTGGTCAGTGGAGTGCCATACCTTGGGACCGAAGAAGGCACCGCAATCCTCGCAGACCAGTTTGGCAGAAAGGACGCTTTTGCCGCTGTAGGCTTTGCCCAGGGTCTTCCGTCTGGCAAACTCCGCCTGCACCTGCTCCCATTCGTCCGGCTCAATGATGGCGGGATGACTGCCCGTCACATAATACTGTGGGACTTCACCCTCGTTGGGCTTCATTTTCTTTTCCAGAAAATCTACCGTGAATTTCTTCTGGAGCAGTGCATCACCCTTGTATTTCTCATTCTGAAGGATACTGGTGATCGTGGTCTTGCTCCATGTCTGCTTGCCGCCCGGTGACGGGATGCCCAATTCCTCCAGATACTTGCAGATGCCTGCCTGGGTCTTGCCCTCAAGGAAAAGTCCGTAAATCAGCTTTACAACCCTTGCTTCGCTTTCGACAACCGCAGGCCGTCCGTCCTCGCCCTTTTCGTAGCCGAGGAAGCGTTTGTACGGCAGATGCACTTTGCCATCGGAGAAGCTCTTGCGCTGTCCCCAGGTGATGTTTTCGGAAATGCTGCGGCTTTCTTCCTGCGCCAGTGAGGACATGATGGTGATGAGCAATTCACCCTTGCCGTCAAAGGTGTAGATGCCCTCTTTTTCAAAGTAGCACTCCACGCCGTTCTCTTTCAGCTTTCGGATGGTGACCAGGCTGTCGACCGTATTTCTCGCAAATCGGCTGACCGACTTGGTAACAATGAGGTCAATCTGACCGTCAAGGGCATCGGTGATCATCTCTTTGAACCCTTCACGGCGCTTGGTGTTAGTGCCGGAAATGCCCTCGTCCGTGTAGACTTTTACGAACTCCCATTCCGGCTTTGACTGTATGAACTTGGTGTAATAATCAACCTGCGCCTCATAACTGGTGAACTGCTCATCGCTGTCGGTGGAAACACGGGCGTATCCGGCGACACGTCTTTTCCGTGCTGCTACCGAAGGCAGGTGCGTCAGTGGGTTTATGGTTGCGGGTATCATTGTAACTTTAGGCATTCTGGTTCCTCCTTTCCAGGGCTTTCTGACGGGCGGTTGCCTTCATCTCGTCCGTCCAACTTTGACTGCGTGAGCGGTCTTTCCATTTCCGTGTGACTTCCGAGCCGTCATAGAAGCGGAAAGTCAATACATTTTCATTGCAGACCAGTATGCTCTTTATAAGCCTGCGGAGTAATTCCTCTGAAAAATCCACCTGCCCAAGCACTTCTGCGGTCACTGCCTGCAGGGTTTCTTCGGGGATCTGCTTGGAAGCACAGGCGGCTTTGCCCATTGAATTGAAGGTGCCGCAGACCCAGACGGGGCCCGTTTTCGTGACCTTGCGCCGATAGTTCTTTCCGCAACCGTCACAGACCAGAAGGCTTGTGAACGGGTATGTTTTCTTGGGTGTTGGCTTCTTGATGAACCGAGCCGCCCGTCGTGCTTTTTCTGCCTGCACCGCCTGGAAGGTCTCCATGTCGATAATGGCATCGTGGGCATCCTCTGCGTGGTACTTCGGAAGTTCGCCGTTGTTAACGATGGTCTTTTTGGTAATGTGGTTCTCACGGAAGGTCTTCTGTAAAATCAGATTTCCCGTATAGGTGTAATTGCTGAGTATCTTGGAAATCACTGATTGACCCCATTGCTTTCCGAAGCGTGACGGGATGCCATCCTCATTCAGCCGTTTGGCAATGGCAAGGTAGCCATCGCCGGAAAGGTACTCATCATAAATGCGGCGGACAAGGTCTGCTTCCTCTGGGATGATCTCGTACCGACCGTTCTTCAGCCGATATCCGAGCATGGCCCCGTTCCAGGGCATCCCTTCCTCGAAGTTCCTCTTGATACGCCATTTCTGGTTCTCACTTGCGGAGCGGCTTTCTTCCTGCGCGTAGGACGCCAGAATGGTCATCATCAGTTCGCCGTCACCGCTCATGGTGTGGATGTTCTGCTCCTCAAAGAAAATGTCCACCTCCCAGGCTTTGAAATCACGAACGGTCTGCAAAAGTGTGACCGTATTTCGCGCAAAGCGGGAGATGGACTTGGTTATCACCATATCGATTTTTCCGGCACGGCAGTCAGCGATCAGTCTCTGAAAATCTGCTCTGGATTCCTTGGTGCCGGTCTTGGCTTCATCGGCGTACACGCCAACATAGAGCCAGTCATCGTGATTCTGGATGAGGTCGCTGTAATAGCTGACCTGTGCGGACAGCGAGTGGAACATGGCATCTTTGCCGCTCGACACACGGGCATAGGCTGCAACTCGCTTTTTCTGTTCCAGTTTCGGTGGTTTTGGTACAATGGTTATTGCTCTTGGCATTTTGTCACCTCCTCGTAGTGTGACATATTACCTCTGAAACCACTATATATCAAGTCAATCCCGCGATATAAACTACACGAAGATATTCCAAATTCCTCGCGCTGCATTGTATCAATTATGGCGTAATCTTCCGGGGTTATAATCCCCAACGACAGCATCCGTTTTGCCTGGAGCATGGATGCCAAGTAGTCTTCCAGTCTGGCACGATAGGCATCAGTCACAGCAGCCACACTCCTCTCCGAAGCGGTCGGCAATGTAGCAGCCGTGGCTACAATATTTACGCTCTTTATTACCATACGCAGTGAATGGCTTACCACAGTGGGCGCAGGTGTAAGCATAAACCGCTTTCCGATCCACGCAGTCTGGGTGGCTGTTCCACCAGGCAGTCCGGCAAGTGTCCGAGCAGAACTTTCTGGGCTTCTGCTTGGGAACGATTTTTATCAACTTTCCGCACTGTTTGCAGGCAACCGTATTCTTCGCTGTATCGCCCAGACCGTTTCGGCGGCAGAATGAGCGTACTGTATTATCTGAAATACCGAGCATTTCACCGATTTTTACATAGCTGATGCCTTGTAAACGCAAGGTTTTTATTCGTTCTTTCTGCAAATCCGTCATAGTGGGTTCCTCCAATCCGAGGGGCTTCCTCACTACCCACTGGAGGTGAAAACGGCATTTGAACAGAAAAACAGCAAAAAAATAAGCCCACCGAAGAGAAATTATCTCCTCGATGGGCTTCGTGGTTAGTTGGGGATCTTCAGCTTCCAACCGCTGTAGATGACATTGGACTTCAGACCGTTGAGGGTCTTGATTTCAGGGTATCTGCTGCCTTTGCCAAGATACAGGGCGGCAATGTCCCATAGGGTATCTCCCTTAACTACCGTATGGATGCGGTAGTCAGCAGTGCCGGAGTCGGTTGCATCATCCACAGGATAGATGGCAACACCATCATTGGTGAAAACATGAGTGCCGGGGTTCTTATCCGCAGCCGCCTTTGCATTGGCGAGGACGCGGTAAGCACCCACCTGGGACTTGCTGTCCTTCCAGGCTTTACGCACACGGTAATAGCCGGAAGTCAGCTTTTCAGGATAGGTCACCACAGGCTCGGCAGTGTCTTCTGTGTTCTCATTGGTATCGGCAGCAAGCAGAGCCTTGACCTTGGCACGAAAGGTATCCATGCTCTTGCCATGCTTTGGGAACCAGTGCATCACATCACCGTGGTTGGATGCGACACCCTGCTTGTAGCCCTCGGAGTGACAGATGATATTCTGCTCGGTGAGACCATACTCCTTGCAGAGGTAGGCACAAAGTTCAACGGCCTCACGGTACACCTTCTGGAAATAGGTGTAATCCGTAAGACCGTCCTCGCAGATTTCAAAGCCGATATGGGTGTTGTTGGCGCTGCCTCCGGCGTGCCATCCACGGTGATTCCACGGAAGTGTCTGGTATGTGGCAATGGTGCCGTCTGCCAGTTTGCCGATGAAAGCGTGGACGCAGACTTCTCTGCCGCCGGGGTGATAGGTGTTCCAGTGATTGCCGTACTGGTTTTCACCGAGCAGACCGTCATTGGGACCCACATAGCGTTTCAGATTGGGGTTGTTCGCCCCGGTGGAATGAACCATAATGCCCTTGACGGTGATGGTTCTGCCTGCCTTATAGCAAGCGTTTTCTGTAAGAATCAGCTTATGCAGATTCATCATCGTCACCTCCTCGCTCGTGAAGCTGCTCCAGGACTTCCTTCAGCTTTTCAGGGATAGGCAGTCCCAGATGGGCAGAGTTCTCCAGAATGCTGACACCCTCATTGGACAGGTAGAAGAAAATGACTGCGGTTCGCAGCACTCCACCCTGGCCGAGGACATAGACATCCACAATGTTGCCGATGCCCACAAGAGTGAAAATCAGCACCTTGCGGCAGATGCCTTTGAAGCCGATGGAACTGGAGAGGTTCTTGTCAGTGATGGCGCACATGACGCCGGTGATGTAGTCGATCACCGTAAAGGCGATCAGCGCATACAGGAAGCCGTCCACACCGCCCAGGAACCATCCAAGGAAGCCGCCGAAAGCGGTGAATGCGATCTGAATGCCAGACCAGATTTGTTTCATAGCGTTATCCTCCATTTCGTTTTAATTATGCAAAAGGGCCTCTGCCACGACAGCAGAAGCCCTATGTGCCTTATTCGGTTTGCTTGGGTAACCATTCCCATACCCGCATATCTTCCTGTCCGAGGGACCACATACACATCCCTCGCAGCTTCCATCGGTATGCTGCCTGGTTTGCCCAATAGATGAGGCTGTCCACATTCTGGTAGTAAAGGATGGAAAAGCCGTCCGAATCCCCAAGGAACAGCCTGGAAATCCAGATGTTGATGTCCCTGGGGATTATTTTTGCAGAGTAGTCGTTGCCGCACTCAAGCGGCATGATGTGGGAGTGGTAAAACTCGTAGTCCAGAGAGATGCTTTCGCTTCTGGTGGACGATTCTTCCACATCACTGGTCAGCGTGAACACCTGGAACTCCTCATCCCAGGTGCAGTTCGACCGTTCAATTCTGCCGTAGGAAGTTTCAGTACCATCCGGCATGATAACATCGAAACGCTCATACGGTTCGTATGTCCAGGCATCCCCCAGACGGAGCAGTTGGCAGTTGACAGGCATATCCGAGCGGATACCCGCATAGCCACCGCCACTGCTGACCGTAGCCGTAAAGCGCAGCGTGTACGAGGTGGAGGAATAGACCCGCACCTTGTTTCCACGCTTACGCATCTCAATGGTGTAAACACTCGGATTGGAGCGGAGGTCTGCCTTTGCGGTCTTTGCATAGGATGCCGAGTAGCTTCCCTTGAGCGTTGACCCTTCGTAGAGTTCCAACCTCTGCGTATCGTAATTGATGCACAAAAACAGCGAGCCGAGGAAAATGCCGGACTTGCCACCACCATCCGGCGGGATGATGATCTGCGCGCGGAGATGAATGTCGGAAAATCCGTTATAGTTCCAGGCAAGCTGACCGTAGCCCTCAAGCTGCGAGTATGGGCGGTTGGCATCGCTGTTAGGGTCTTGCCACACATCCCATTCGCCGGAGAGCGTTGTCCAGTAGCTTTCCGGGATCTTCTGCTCATCACGGAAATCCTCATACCATACCAGTGCTGAGTCCGGCTTTCGGCGCAGCATCTCAAGAGTCAGCTTGAAGCCGGTCGCCGGTCCCACCATATCGCCGTTGATGTCCTTGAACTTTCGTGGTGCAAGGGTGTATTCCGCATCACCTGCAGTGGGTTCTTCGGAAAAGTCCGTGCAGACACGGAAACCATAGAACTGGACACCATTCACGCCTACAGAGATTTTCAGCGTATGCTCTCCGGCAGTTAGATTTGCACCCTTGGCGAGGGTTGCCCAGAAAGTGGTTCGCCAGTACGGCCACCATAGCCGATTCTCGGAAAAATGAACCGTGCTGCCATCCAAAGAAGCATAAATGCTGTTTTTATCCCAGAACGGATAACACAGCCGGACTGCAACATCGTAGGTGCCGTCCTCATCAATGGTGAACTTATAGGTGGCAGAGCCGTCCTCTCCCAAGGTCACAAGGGTCTTGGAAACAGAAACAATGCCGGAATAGCTGTCCGGTTCGGCATCGTGGTCAATGAGAATTTCTCCAAACTCGGTCTTTTGCTGCTTGGCATAAGCGGTCAGATAGTTCCTACGGTTATAGACCTCTGCCATCTGGGGATAGGTTTTTGCCGTGGCATCTCTGCCTTCCATGTAGTCATACACATGAGGGAGCGCCCACGGACCCATATCGTAATCGTCCCAATAGGAAAGGATCGGAATGAAAGGCTGCGGTGGTGCATCATCGGTGAAGTTATACACGCCCTGCATCCAGTATTTTGCAGCATAGTAGGTGTGGGATGTGCCACGGTAGTATTCACCCAGATTTTCCGGGGTATCATAGATCTGCCAGTTCCAACCGTAGGCAGGCATGCCGAGGAATACCTTTTCTGGGTTCATCACCCGCACAGCATAATCGTACACACCCTCAAGCCAACTTCTCGGAGAGACGGGACCAGGAGCGGAACCTGCCCAAGCCATACCATAGGTCATAATGGATGCGGTATCGCAGTATTTATCAAGGTCACCATATACGCACCAGTTCTCTCCACCGACCGAGCCGTTGACCGAAGTCATACCCGGCAGGCAGATGTTCATCTCCTTGGTGGAGTCATAGGATTTCACGGTGCTGTAAATATGGGCGAACATGGCGGTGGACGCTTCGTGGGTGGAGTAATCGTCGCCTTTTTCCAGGTCTATGTCCACACCGCTGCACCAGGGGTATTTCTCCATGATGCGGACGAGTTCGGAGCAGAAAGTGTCCTGTGCGCCGTCCGTGTTGTCACGCAGGGCTTTGAAGATGGAGTTGGCACCGTCATTGGCAACGGTGAGCAGCCAACGGATATGGGGCCATTTGTTGATGTAGGTCAGCATATTGCTGATGGCAACACCGCTCTCGGTGATGGTGCCGGTCTTATCCACCTTAAAGGAAAACAGACCGATGGTATCGATGCGGTCGCCGTAATCGCGCAGGGCTTCATACATTCTGGCATTGCCCATGAATGTCCAGACCATGATGCGTTTGCCTTTGAGTTTATCCATCAGATTGTGTCACCTCCATCTGTCATTTGTTGCAGTTCAAACAGCACCCTTGCGGATTTTCCAGTTTCCAGGTTGACCCTGTGCTTGGAGTCCCAGGCGGCGCTGTACTGATAAAAACCCTCTTTCGGTTCGGTGATGCCGTTTCTGGTGCATTCCCGCACCGAAGCAAGGAGCGCCAGGTCATCTTCGGCATGGAGCGCATTTGGAAAAACCACCCGCTGTCCACCAACACCCTGGTGCAAGGAAACCGACCCGGCCGCCATGTCCGACTTGGGATAGATGTGGATATCCAAACCGCCGGAGGTCTCGCCAAGGTTGCATACAATGACCGTTTCGGCGGAGCGAACCACGCCGTTGAACCAGACCTTATCGCTTTTCGCCAGCCTGCTCTCCGTGTGCGGAACATAGCCGGTCAGCGCCGGTCCTTCCTGCAGCATGAGGTCAGTGAACCAGATCGTGCCGGAGCAGTTGGTGACGGTAGGTTTCACCGTTACGCTCATGACACGCTTTTCCTGCTTTTTGTTTATGACCTCTGCCAGTCGGATGAATACGGGTTTAGCCATCAAGCACCCACTTCATTTCGCAGGGATGACCTACCCATCCCGTGGCAACAGAACCTGGCTGAAGCAGAAGGTCTGTTACATAAATTGTGCCGGAGCAGTTGGTGATGCAGATACTCACCGTTATGGATTTGACCTTGGAAAAGTAGTTCTCCGGCGTGATCTTTTCCGTAGTTTTCGAGAAATAAGCCATATCGCACCTCCATCAGTACAGGTCAATGAAACGGGTCTCGGTGGTGCCGTCCTCGTATTCTATGACCACCTCAATGCCCACCTGGGCATCGTCAGACAGCTTCTCCAGATCGTCCGAAGCAATCTGCGCCGACAGCGTATAACTGCTGCGGTTGGACGGATACACGGTCTGGGACATACTCTTGGTCATACCCGCAACACCCACAGCCTTAAAGGATGCCGTGCCGGAAGCACCGTTTGCACCGTCTGCTTCAAAGCCGGAATTGACCCAATAGGCCATGTCATCATCGGCACGGGAATTACGCAGATGATTGAACGGTACCAATTCTCGGATGTCGTTATTGGAGACCACGCTCGTACCCTCAAGGGAGTCTGCGATAGTATCCAGAGTACTGACGGAGCTGCCCAAGTTCTTCAGCGTGGTGGACAGTTCCAGAACGGTGTTCCAAGGCTCCTGCAGATTGTACTCGCGGCGCACAATACGGGTGGTGACCGAAAGTCCCAACTCCTTATCTTCGACACGGACATAATCGCCCAGATTCCAGGCTTCATGCTCATAGCCCGTCAGAACGGACAAGTCCATCGCATTCAGCACATAGGACACGGTAGGCTTGCAGTATTCCGCAAGGCGCATGGCTGTAAATTCCTTCATTTGGTACGGGTTGGTGAAGGAGGAGCAGTCCAGAGTGGTAATGCGGATTTCCTTGGAATAGGTGTAATCCTCAAGGTAAGGTTTGCCGCCGTTGATATCCGAGAAGGTCAGCCCATCCGCACCCACGGCATATAGCCTGGTGACCAGAGAGCGGGTGTCCACGATACGCTCGATGCTTTTCATGTTCTTTTTATAAGCAAACAGCGCGCCGCTGTCTTTGCCGTTGACCGTCAGCAGATGCACCAGTCGGTTCGGACAATCGAAAACAAGGTCGCCGCCGTGGAGATTGGCAATGCTGCGGAGAATGGAAAGAGCGTTCTTTTCCGTGGAAGTCCAGGTACGCTTGGTGGTCACATTGACCGTGCCGACACTCCATTCGGTGTCTGCCAGAGCGTAGGCAATAGCAACATCAGCAGTCTCGGCATCAAACTTCTTTTCTTCCTTGCGGACAGAAAAGGTCAGGTCATAGAACTCTGCCTCGGCATATACCTGGGTAATGGTGCTGCCGGTGCTGTCCTTCACATCGGTAATGGTGCGGATTTTATAAACATCGTCAACGATCTGGATTTTCTTCTCGTTATCGATGTACTTTCGCTTGCTGTCACGGTACGGAATGCTGAAGGTCAGCGTGTCCTCGCCGTTGATTTCGCCTGTGACAATAATGTCATAGGCATTTTCCAAAACCGCTTCCCACGCGCCATTGCTGTCCAGAACCACAGGTCTGGCATAGCCGAGCTTCTCATAGGGTGCCTTGGGAATGTCATAGAGCCGGATATCCACCAGTTTCGGAGTTTTGGTGGTGTCCGAAGTGGTGAGCGTAACCTTGAAGCGGATATAGTTTCGGTTGGGAGATTGCAGCTTTCCGTCCGAGCCGACCACGATCCAGTCGCTCCAATCCGTAAGGTCATCACTGGTGGAGGTCTCCACGGATGCAATGGCGGTGACTCCCGCCGTGTACTCACTGGTAACGGACACCTTACCCGTGCCGGAAAGATTGCAGTCAGCAGCTTTCGTATAAATTACACCGCTTTCCGGGTAGACGCCATCAGCAGCTTTCAGCGTGACACCGCTTGCATCGGTAAGGGCATCCACATCGGAAGAACTGTCTGCACCGTTGCAGAGGACGGTTGCTCTGAAAAAGTCCACCAAATCATCTGCGGTCAGTGCGGAATCACAATCCAAAAACCAGTCATCAAAGCCACCTGCGTAGTAATAGGTGTCGGCGTGCATACCGATAACCAGATCAGCAACGCAGGAGCGATTTAGTTCCCCGGTGAATGTCAGTACATCGGACTTCCAGACTTCGCCTGTGGAGCGGTCGCCCACAACATAAGTGAACTGCTTACTTGTAGGCTCAATGACCCCGGCAATAAAATACCAACCGCCGTTGACCAGAGAGAACGATGGAGTCACAGTCTTATCCAATATCAGCGAACCAGATGAGTTATACAGCATGATTCTGGGCTTGCCGGAATAAAGGGACAGATAGAAAATTGGCTGTCCGGGACCGTATCTGGTGTTAAAGATCGGACAGAAAGTGTTGCCCACTGAATAAGTGGTAGGGTTCATCCAACCTCCCACAATGATGCGCTCACCAAGGTTGGCAAAGATGCTGCCGTCATTGGTGACCTGCAGGTGGGTCTTTTCCGTGGTCGGATTATTGATATTGAAACGAATCTGGCGACCTTTGGGACTTTTGGAGAGGTTTGCTGTAGTGCCAGACCAGTTGATAACAGTAAAGTTACGGCCGTAGCCGGACTCATCCATCAAGGAGGTATCTTCATCCGGCGCAGACTCGTTGAATCGCCATAAGCCGGAGGCGGCATACTCTGCCGGGAACTCACCCGTAAAATCTGTTTGCTTATTCAGAATTGTTTTCAGAGACATTCCGTCACCTCCATCTGCTCTTGGCCCCAATTTGTAGTTCCGTCAGCGTGGCATTGCTCACTTCCACGGTGACCGTATTATCACCGACAGCAAGGGTCGGAAAGTTCAGTTCCTGCAAATACGGCAGGCCGTTGCGGAGAGTCTCTCCGTTTTCATCCACCACATAGGCAGTCATCCTGTCGGTGTCCACAACAAGGGTTTCGCCCTCGGAGAGCGTGGCGTTCATAACCTTCATCTCCGAGCCGTTTGTGGTAATGCTGATATAATTGCTTGCCCCGGCAGACAGCACACCTTTGATGCGATAGACCGGGAGAGACTCAATGTTGCCAATGGCACGGGTCACGGTATGAGTACCTTCCTCGGCAATGGAGAAGGTCTCATCCGTCAGTGCGTAGGCAAATGGGTCTGGGCAGAAAAATTTCAGTTCAAAGCTGCCTGCCGAGCGGACGAGCCGTTCACAGTCCACAGCATCATTCAGACGCGCCATAAAATATCTGTCTGGGACGTCATCAAACACAAGCTGATGAAGTCCCTGGGTAGGGTCAAGCCAAGCGGCAATGTTATCCAAAGCGGACACCAGTGCCATAAAGCTGTGCTTGGGATAGATGCTGCAATGGGCGGTGATTTCTCTGTAATCGAAGTCAGCTCCGAAGTCTGCAACACCATATTTCCCCGGCACGGTGGTGGTAAAGTTGCGAAGTTTACCACACACCTGCCAGGAGGTCAGCCGGGCTTTGACGCCCATACTGGCCGATGTAATATCGTTATAGGTAAAACCCATAGGTCAAAGCCCTCCTTTATGCTGTAGTGAAGTGACCCTGTGCGCGAGAGCCACTTTGAATAAGGTTGTAGAGTTCCTGGGAAATCTTGCGGATATCCTCTTCGCTGCGGACAACCATCTGCTGAATGGTAATGAGCGCGCCGTAGCCCATGCCGCCGATGCCGGAAGCAGTATCGTTGCGGTTGACCGTGCCGTTGACGGTGAAGTCGGTCGGCAGCGCCGTGGTCATATCATCAGCCAAGCTGTGCATCACATCGTTGATTTCAGAACTCATGCCTTCAGCGGCAGCAACGGCGTCCTTACCGTTGGCATTGATAGCCCCTGCCAGACCTTCCACCAACATCTCACCGACCCAGCCCATTTCCTTGGACGGGGATGCGATACCGAAGAAGTCGCAGATACCATCCCAAATGGAGGAAATCCACCCGGACACCTTATTCCAAAGCCAGGATGCCAGGGACTGGATGCCCTGCCACAAGCCACGGACAAGGTTGCCACCAACCTCGGCAAGTTGCGATACACCCTTGCCGAAGGCAGAGACCAGACCCGCAAGGATCTGCGGCACAGCCTTTACAATTTCAATGATGATGGTCGGCAGGTTGGCAATAAGGGAGATGAACAGTTCCACACCTGCCTGCACAATCTGGGGAATGCTGTTTATAAGGGCATTGACCACCGAACCGATGATTTCCGGGATAGCCGCCATGATTGTGGTGATGATCTCCGGCAGAGCCTGCACCAAGGAAATCAGAAGGTCGATACCCGCCTGGATGATAAGCGGAATACTGTCCAGTACGGCGGTGATGATGCCGTCAATAATCTGCGGGATAGCTTCTACCACAGCAACGATAATGTCTGGCAATGCCGCCACCAGAGAGGTCAGAAGCTGAATGCCCGCCTCGATGATTTGGGGAATCGCGCCGAGAATGAACTCAATAATTGCTGTAATAATGGAAGGCAACGCTTCAATCAGCGTTGGAATTGCGGCAAGCAAACCTTCTGCCAGTCCCATAATCAGTTGCAGGGCAGCATCAAGAATCATAGGAAGGTTGGAAATCAGACCTTCCACAATAGTGATGATTGCCTGCACTGCCGCCGGGATAAGCTGCGGAAGTGCCGAGCCGATACCTTCCACCAGAGAGACGATGATCTGAACGGCGGCATCCACCAAAAGCGGAAGGTTCTCGATCAGCGTGTTCACGATGGTCATCACCGCTTCAATGACTGCCGGCACCAGTTGCGGTATCATCGTCAGCAGCGTGGTCAGCACCTGGGAGAACAGGTCAACCACGGTGTCCAGTAAGGTCGGGAGCAGCTCGCCCACGGTCGAAAGCAAGGCATTCAGCGCCGTTGGCAGAGCCGAGATGATATTCTCAATGACAGGGGTAATGTTGGTCAGCACATCCTGGAATGCATCCACCACATTGTTGCAAAGCTGCTCGATGTCAGCATCGGCATTACCGAAGCCCACGATGAGGTTGTCGATAGCCGCCTTCATGGCGTTCATAGAACCTTCGATGGTGTGTTCCGCTTCGGCAGCGGTGGCACCGGCAACGCCCATGCTCTCTTGAATGACGTGGATTGCTTCGACCACATCAGCGTAGGAACTGATATCGTACTCAATGCCGGAAATGGCTTGGGCATCGGCAAGCAACCGTTCCATTTCGGTCTTGGTGCCGCCGTAGCCGAGTTTCAGGTTATCGAGCATCGTGTAGTTCTGCTTGGCAAATCCCTGGTATGCATTCTGGATGAGTCCGATGTCCGTACCCATCTTATTGGCGTTATCTGCCATGTCGGTGATAGCCATGTCCGCATACTTGACTGCCGCTTCGGTGTCGCCGCCCAAAGAGGAAATCAGCGAGGCGGAGAAGGATGTAACCGTAGACATATAGTCATTGGCCGACATACCGGCGGTTTTATATGCGTTATTAGCGTACTCCTGCAAGGATGCGGAGGAGTCTTTGAACAGGGTGTCGATACCACCCACAAGCTGCTCATATTCGCCGTAGGCTTCCACCACAGCCTTGCCCAGGGACACAGCGGCGGCTGCGGCAGCAGTTACCACCGCACCCATCGCAATGCCCACGGTTTTCAGAGTGCCGCCCAACTTGGAGAATTTCCCCTCGGAGTCATCGGCGGCATCTCCGGCATCATCCAGTTCCTCTTCCAGATCATCGGCGCTGTCGGCAACATCGTCCATTTCACGCTCGGCATCATCCAGAGCCGCGTTGTTGCGGTCGAGTTCCCGTTCCATATCGTTCAGCGCAGCGGTGGCGTTGTTTAATTGGATCTGCCACTGCTGCGTTCTACGGTCGTTTTCACCGAAGGACTCGGAGGCATTTGCAAGTGCCTGGCGTAAGGTTTCGATTTTCTGCTTTTGGGCTTCGATTTCCTTGTTTAGCACCTGGTTCCGGGCAGTGAGGGCTTCCACGGAATTGTCGTTTTTATCGAACTGCGACTGAACGACCTTCATTTCCGAGCCGAGGACTTTGAAGGACTGGTTAATTTCCGACAGAGCCTTCTTGAACTCTTTTTCGCCCTCAAGACCGATTTTTAAGCCAAAATCATCTGCCATCTATACCACCTCCTTCGTCAGATTCCGTCCGGGATAATGTCATCGATGAACAATTCCCGCTTGGGCTTGGCAAGCCCGTTATATTGCTTGTGGCACTCCCAAAGGTCCAGGAGTAAACCAAACGGCATCAACCACACCTCATCCTGCGACAGATGGAGGTGGGCGATGCCGTAATATAAAAGTCGAGTAAATAACTCTCCGTCACTTACTCGACCACCGCGTTTTTTGAGTCAGACTCACTTTCCACATTTCGCTTGGTGCCCTTATACAGAGCCTCGGTGATTGCCACCTTGTAGGTTGCCAGATCCACAGGTGTGGTGAGCAGTTCCACCATCTCCTCGGTGAGCAGATCCTTGGGGGCATCCTTGTGCTTGAGGTTGTGAACCAGGATGGACTGGTTTGCCAGAAGCGTGATGAGCCATACGATCTCGCCAATGGCCATCTCGAAGTTCTCGGACTTCATCAGCTTATCGCCCAGGTTCTCCAAACCGCCGTAACGACCGGCGATGTCTTTGGTAGCCTTGGTTGTCAGAAGCAGCGTATACTCATCGCCGCCGATGTTGATATTTGCAGAGCGTTCAGTAGTCATAGGTTAGTCCTCCTTATTCAGCCGCAGCGGTGGTATAAGAAGGCTCGTACACTTCCTTATACCAGTTGGTGATGGTGTCAGCGGTTACAGCGGAATCACCCTCGGTGACCTCTGCCTTCCAGGGATGCTTGCCATTGCCGTCAACCTTGTTACGGCGAAGAATGGTGCCCTCGATGGTAGGAGTGCTGAAGGTGATGCTGTCGCCCTTGGTAGCAAGGTTCGTGGCGGGGATACCGAACTTCACACGGTACAGCCAGTAATACTTGTACTTTCCGTTGGACTTCTTTGCACGGAAGCCAACAGCCACAGGATCGCCGCCGTCCTCACTGGTAGAGACCACAACGCCATTCGCATCAACGGTTGCGCCGGTCAGGTCGGAAGCAACAGATGCACCGACATCGTCCACGCCCAGGGACAGAGTGCCGTTTTTGAACTCCTTTACGATTTCTGCCGCGCCATCATCTGCGTAGAGCGTAGCCTCGGCCAGTTCCACGGAGAGATCGGCATTCATTGCCTTTGCCAGTTGCACCGGGGTCGCATAGGTTTCGTTGCCATTCTCGTCCTCGGTGATTTTGGCATAATACAGTTTATCAAGACCGATAGTAGCCATGATTTATTCCTCCATTTCATAGTGTTTGGCTACATCCACCGCATAGTGGTGATAGCCTGTTTCGGTTTCATAACCGATGTATCTGCGGTCGGTTATGGTAAAATCAGCGCTCAGAAGCGTTTTTACAAGCGCATTTTTATCTGCCATGTAGTTGCCCTGGACATAAAGAGATAGTCGAGCCTCCTGCACATCAATGCCGGGAGCGTTATCTGCATGGAGGTCAAAAGTGTCAGCGATGGGAACCACCACGATGTACTTCGCAGGGGCAGCATCGGTGAACACGCCTGTCTCGATGGGAATGCCCAAAACAGAAAGTGCCGTCTGGATATCTGCCAGTACACTCATAATTTTCTGACCTCCTCTTCAAATTTCTGCTGCATCGCGGCTTTGCAAGCAGACCGTGATGCGGATTTCGCAGGCTTCAGAAAGGGCTTTGCAGGCTGACCGTGCTTGCCGTATTCCAGGATATTTGCCAGTTTTGCATTACTGCCGCCATCACTGCGAGGTTCGGCAAAGCCAACCTTGACATTGTGATTGCCGTCCTTATCGGTCTTGGCAGGGGTCAGACCCAGAGCCGATTCCAATTCACCTGTGGAGCGGGGTTCGTATTTTGTGCCGGAACCCACCACAGCGGAAAGGTTGCTCTGTACCTTCTGCAGGACAACTTCACCGCCTGCCTCCAATACGCTTTCAGCAACGGCATCAAAGTCCTTTCCCAGACGAGACATCCTTTCCAGAAATTCATCCGGCATTTTGATATCAACCTTTGCCAACAGTCGCCACCACCTTTTTGGCAAGAACCTCCGTGTACATACCGCGTCCTTTAACATCCTCGACCGAGGTTACCTCAAACCGCTCACCGTCTGTAACAATGATGTGGTCGGTGGTAATAACCAGACCAGGGATGCTACGGAAACGGAACAGATCGGTGGCTTCGGAGAAAGCGGCGAGATTTGCCCACCGCTGACTGCCGTGCCGTCCTTCTCTGTAAACACGGACAGAAGCGAGGACTTCATCTGCCATAGTAGTGAAGCCCTCGCTGTCCTTAACCTTTTTTGTGATAATAATGTCGGCAAAGCCGTTCATTTTTCCGAAACTCATGGTCACACCTTCCATTCCCGGTCGAGCCGAAGCAGAAGGTTGACCGTGTTCCAGACCTGCTGACCGGCTTGAACATTATCAGCAAAAAAGCCGCCCGTGCTGCCGTCCCTGGATTCGTAAAAGTGGGAGGACAGCATAATGACTGCCTGCTCGGTAGTGGGAGGCATATCCTTTTCGCTGTAAGTACCTGCCGGAATATGCTGATAGCTTTCTGCGTATGAAACAGCGGCGGTGATGTAGCCCTTCAGCAATGCATCATCCGCCGCATGGTCGAGAATCAGATTCTGTTTTACTTTTTCAAGCAAAGCGTCCACCACCGCCACCTCCATTCATTACGCAGTCGCCATCTTGAGCAGCTTGACCGCTTCGGGGAGAATCAGCTTGCCGTCCACGCGCTCCTTGGCAACGAAGCCGACCATGCCGTTTCCGGCGAACAGTTCCTTCAGTTCCGCAAAGGAACGGGTACCGCGGTCACCGATGTTGTAGTAGTTGTAGTCACCGAAAGCGATGGCAGGCATACCTGCGGTGATTACGGGGAAATAAGGAGAGGTGTGAACCTCATAGCCCAGGAGTCTGCCGGGTTCGCCTGCCTGCACGGAATCCTGCCACAGATAGCGACCGTTCTTGTCAGTCAGCTTGCGGATAGCTGCCAGAGTCTGGTCATTGCAGATGAACTTGGCGTTCTTGCGGTAGGGGCGCTTGAGGGAGTACACCAGGTCGATGAGTTCATCGGCAGTGATTTCGGTAGCGGATGCAGCAGTCACGCCAATCTGTGCGCCACCCTCCTCGGCAAGCAGACCCAGGGGCTGACCTACGCCGGTGCCATTGAGGAAGGCATCCTCTTCCGCATTGGCCAAAGCCTTTGCAAACTGACGAAGGATGTACTTCTCCAACTGGAATGCGTTGTCGTAGAGCAGTTCCTCGGTGACCTTCACGGCAACATGGAGCTTATGGGCATCCAGATTGATCTGGGCAAACTTTGCATCGCCCCAGGTGAGTTCCTCGCCCTCATCGATCCACGCAGCCGCAGGCTTGGTGGCAGCGATGTTGATCTTGCGCTCACCACTGGTGGTGATGGTGTGGCCCAGCTTACGGAAGATGTTCTCTTCCTCCAGAGCCTCGATCAGACGGGAGTCATACTCTTCGGGAACCAGGTAGCCACCGTCAGCGTCAATGCCCTCCTGGAGAACATTGCTGACCTGGCGGAAGTTGGTACGGAGAGCCTTGAGCATACCGTCCTTATAGGCATCGGAAGCACGGCCGGTCTTGGGCTTCTGGTCATTCACAGAAGTGCCGTTCATAGGCTTTTCGGTGATGGGAGTAGAAGTGGGCTTGGAAAGCTGTGCGTCCATAGCAGACATGGCTTCCATACGCTCGATTTCAGCACCGTAGTCCTGAACCTTCTTTTCCATCTGGGCATAGGTCTTGGCGTCCTCATCGGAAAGCAGACCGTCACTGTTGCGCTTGGTCTCTACAAAAGCCTTTGCAGCTTCCCAAGCCTGGTTACGCTTTGCGCGCAGTTCGTTGATAGTCATAATAAATTACCTCCAGTTTTTGATAAGATTAAGCCGATCCAAAAGGTCATCGGCTCTGTGTTGGTGGGTGGGTTTGGGTCGGGTCGCGCACTTGGCAGCGATTTTGTCCATGAGGGAATTGACCACATTGGCCTTGGAATACAGCATGGAGACTGTGGGTGCTTCCACATCTTCGGTATCGCCGGAACGCTTGATGACCTCATCAGCAAAGCCGAGTTCCACGGCCTTGTTTGCATCCATCCAGGTTTCAGCGTCCATAAGGTGGGACAGCTTTGCGCGGGACAGCCCGGTCTTGATCTCGTAGGCATTGATGATGGAATCCTTCACACTGCCGAGCATTTCAATGGCTTTCTGCATTTCCGCAGAGTCACCGAAAGCAATGGTCATGGGGTTATGGATCATCATCATGGATACCGGGGACATCAGAACCTTGGTGCCTGCCATAGCGATAACGGATGCTGCGGAGGCAGCGATGCCGTCAATCTTGACCGTGACGTTGCCCTTGTAATCCATCAGCATATTGTAGATTTGGGCTGCCGCCACGCAGTCACCGCCGGGGCTGTTGATCCAGACAGTGATGTCGCCGGAGCCTGCCATCAACTCATCCTTGAAAAGCTGCGGGGTGACGTCATCGTCAAACCAACTTTCCTCTGCGATGGTGCCGCTCAAGAACAGAGTCCTCTCCGCCGGAGCCGTCTCCGTCTGTGCCTGGTTCTTCCACTTCCAGAACTTCTTCATCGGGATTTTCCTCCTTTCCGTCATCAGTAGGTGTATTTGCAAAAGCCCCAGCATTTTTCAGCGGGAGCATATTGCCGTTAATGAGGTACAGGTCGCCGCCTTCTTCCGCAGGGATGCGGTCAAGGTTTTCCAGTTCACGGATGTCATTTGCAGACATCCAACCGTTCTGGCGACCGATGGCGTAGCCGTTCATGCGGCTCTGGTAATCGCCACGAAGCAGACCTTCCAGATTGAACTTCACGAAATACTCTGCCTTTTCACCATGGGACAGGAGCGCCCTCTGAATGGACTGCTCCCAACGGATGACCCAGGGGTCGAGGGTGTATTTCACGAACTCAAGGGACTGCTGCTCAATATTAGAAAAGCTCGACTTTTCCAGATCACCGACCATGTGGGGCGGGACACGGAAAATTCGAGCAATTTCATTGATTTGGAATTTGCGTGTCTCAAGGAACTGTGCCTGTTCCGGCGAGATGCCGATTGGCGTGTATTTCATGCCTTCCTCAAGAACAGCAATCTTATTTGCGTTTCCGCTGCCACCGAAGGTGGACTGCCAACTCTCGCGCACACGCTGCGGATCTTTGATGGTGCCGGGGTGTTCCAACACGCCGCCGGGAGCCGCACCATTTGCAAAGAACTTGGCTCCGTACTCCTCGCAGGCAATTGCCATGCCGATGGCGTTCTTTGCCATAGCAATGGGGCTGTAGCCAACCAGACCGTCAAAGCCCAAGCCTGGGATATGCAGCACATCCGAAGGCTGAAGCGTTACCGCAAAATCCTTATTTTTAATGGCTTCATCCGAGCCACGATAATAGGTGTAGTACAGACGGCCGTTTTCATCTCTGTCCACGGACATCTTGTTGGGCATCAGCGGGTATAGTGCGATGACCTCACCCTTGCCGTTGCGGATGACCTGTGCATAGGCATTGCCCCACAGAAGCAGATGGGTCATGAGGGTCTCACGGAACACGAAAGAACTCATTTCCGGGTTCGGCTCATCATGGAGCAGTCGGTACAGCGGATGGTCGAGGGCTTTTTCCTTGCCGCCGCCATCGGTGTATTTGTAGAGGTGCAGCGGAAGCCCCGCCACAGCTTCTGCCAGAATACGGACACAGGAGTACACGGCAGTCATCTGCATAGCAGACCGCTCTGTTACGGTTTTGCCTGCGGTAGTCCCGCCCATGTAAAAGGCATAGGCGCTTCCGGCAGTTCGGTTTTCAGGCTTATCTCTGGATTTAAACAGACCAGAAAAGATACCCATTATGCATCACCTTCTTTCAGTCGCTCACGCAGAGCATCAAAAAACGCCCTGCCTTTTATGGGAAGTCCGGCGGCAAGCCGCTCTTCCTCAAAAGCAAAGCGTATTTCCAGTTGCTCTACAGAATAATGTTTCAAAAATGTGCGCCAGGTGTGGGAGTCCCAATCGCGCAGTTTCTTCCAGAGTTCTGGGAAGTGCTTTCGTAATTTGCGGAGTTCATCGTAGGACTGCAACGGGCAGCACCAACAGGATACACGGTGGAAAATATCGTACAGCCCATCCCAATCAAAGCCCCGCTCCTTGCAGTAGGCAAGGCAGTCCGCCTCGGTCATGCCCCATTCCACCAAAGGATAGCGGAAGTTGCGGATACGCTGCGGTTCATCGGCGGCAATACCGATATACTGAACCAACTCGTATTCCTTTGCCAGATTGCGGAGATAGCGGTCAATGATCCGCTGTTTCAGCATGGCAGTACACCAACGGTTTCTGGGACCCGCCCAACTATAACCTTTGCGACCGAACAGTTCGGGGTTCTTTCTCCTGGGCATATGCTCCAAAAGCAGGTACTCAAAGGAATATTCGGACTTGAGCCTGGTGATCGGTCTGCCGATATACTTTTCCAGTTTTTCAATGTGGTGGTACATACCGTCAAACTCAAGCCCCGTATCGCAGAACAGAATGAGATCGACAGGCCATCCTTTCTCCAACATCCGCAGAAGCATGGCTGTTGAGTCCTTGCCGCCGGAGAGCGAAACAATATGCAGTTTTTTCTTTTCCATTTCACACCTCCGTCAGATAAACAAAATGCCCCGGTCATCGTAGACCGAAGCACTGGTATCATTGCCGCAACGGATCGCGCGGTCGAGAGCCATAATAGTAGCAACCGCACCGTCAATCTTTTCAGTGGATTTTTCCTTGTCCGGCTTGATGTTGCCGGCGGGGTCGGTGCGGATGAAGATGTTATCCATCATCCATCGAAGAACGGGGTGCCCACCGTGGGCGACCTGTTCTTCAAGCACCAGTTTCATCAGTTCTTTGGTGGGCGGGGACATATCTTTGAAGCCCTGTCCGAAAGGAACGACCGTGAAGCCCATACCCTCAAGGTTCTGCACCATCTGCACAGCGCCCCAGCGGTCAAAGGCAATTTCACGGATGTTGTATCGTTCACCCAGGCGCTCGATGAATTTTTCGATGTAACCATAGTGAACCACATTGCCCTCGGTGGTCTGCAGGAAACCCTGCCTCTCCCAAACATCATACGGCACATGGTCGCGCCGGACACGGAGGTCGAGGTTATCCTCTGGTATCCAGAAATACGGTAGGATGATATATTTATCATCATCGTATTCAGGCGGGAACACCAGAACCAGTGCAGTAATATCTGTGGTGGAGGACAAGTCCAGACCACCGTAACACACGCGCCCCTCAAGGTCATCCTCGGAGGTGGCAAAGGCGCATTTGTCCCATCTGTCCATCGGCATCCAACGGACTGCCTGCTTGACCCACTGGTTCAAGCGAAGCTGCCGGAACGCATTCTCTTCGCCGGGGTTCTGCTTGGCGGACTCACAGGCATCACGCACCTTGTCGATGCCCACCGTAATGCCCAGGGAGGGGTTAGCCTTCTTCCAGGTTTCCGGGTCAGTCCAGTCGTCGCTTTCATCCGCACCGTAGATAACGGGATAAAAAGTGTGGTCGATTTTACGACCCTCGATGATGTCCTTTGCCTTTTGGTGGATCTCATAGCAGATGGACTTGGTGTCGTTGCCTGCCGTGGTAATAAGGAAGTACAGCGGCTGCATACGAGCATCGCCGGAACCCTTGGTCATAACATCAAACAGTTTTCTGTTCGGCTGCGTGTGCAACTCATCGAATACAACGCCGTGGGTATTGAAGCCGTGCTTGTTTCCGACATCAGCAGAAAGCACCTGGTAGATACTGCCCGTAGGCAGATAAATCAGACGCTTTTGGGAATCAAGGATTTTGACCCGCTTTGCCAGAGCCGGACACATACGCACCATGTCGGCAGCCACATTAAAAACGATGGATGCCTGCTGTCGGTCAGCGGCACAGCCATAAACCTCGGCGCGTTCCTCACCATCACCGCAGGTCAGCAAAAGCGCAACAGCGGCAGCCAGTTCGGATTTTCCCTGTTTCTTGGGGATTTCGATATATGCGGTATTAAACTGGCGGTAGCCGTTGGGCTTCAGTGTTCCGAAAATGTCTCGGATGATCTGTTCCTGCCAGTCGATCAGTTCAAAGGGCTTTCTTGCCCAGGTACCTTTTGTATGGCAAAGGCACTCAATGAAACCGACCGCATAGTCAGCGGCATCCTTATTGTAGTAGGAGCCTTCGGACATGAAGCGGGTCGGTTTGTATTTCTTCAGCTTTCTGATATGCGGTCACCTCCCTCAAATGAGCATAAAAAATAGCCGCCACCATCATCGGTGCGACTTTCCGTATACGAGGAACAGAGTCTCTCGGCTCCATCCCAGGGCTTTGATATTGTTTTACTTCTTGGTGGGGATCGGTGGCTTGCCCGTGGTCAGCCATGCCAGCCAGCACTGTTCGCAGGTGACCTTGTCGCAAGCAACCGAGCCGCCTTCTTCAAAGGGCGGGTGACCCTTGCTGATGATCTCTGCGATTTCTCCGGCAGTGGTGTCCAGAGCCTTGATGATTTCCAGTCCAGTCTTTGCCATAATGTTTCCTCCTCAGATTTACTTCACCTGTGCCATGCACCAGGCGATTGCGTGGCCGTTGTCTTTGAACCGCTCATCGGTCTTTCCCCAGGGTGCAAGTCTGCACTCAATGTCGCCAAGCCCGGTCTCATCTGGGGTTTCAACGAACTCGTAAATCTCTGCCGTAAAACCGCCTTTCCAGTGGCAGTCCGTAACAAAGACCTTGTCGCCGAACTGAATGACCGCGCCGTAGCTTGCGGAAACCTTCATTTGCAGCCGTTCCATCGTTGTGAATTCCATAATGTTTTCCTCCGTTTTTCTGTGTTTTCCCTTTCGGTGTGACACATATTACCTCTGAAAGCACATAATATCCAGGGGTTTTGCGATAATAAACTACACGATTATTCAGCTATTTTTACGGGGTGAATTTGTGTAGTTTATGACTCGCCCGTAAGGATGAAATTCACATATTCGGAGCGATGCTCCTCAAGGAAAATCACCAGTTCATAGAACCGCATTTCGTTGGCGATGTACTGTACCATCGGAACATCAAACATATTGGTACGGCCAGTCTTTCGGACTGCGAGGATCTGTTCTCGGATTTTATCGGTCATCGGTATTCGCCACCTTTCGACAAACATCGACACCGTAGGCTACATTCAAGCCGGAACCCGTATCCCAGGCAACCATAATGCTGCCAATATCATCAACACCGATTACGGTGCCTTTTGTACCGACGGGCGGAGCCTGCGGGTCATCCATCTGCACCAGTTCCACCCGAGTACCCTTTGGGTAACGCTCACGGAGGGCTTGTAAGGCTTCTCTGGAGATTACTCGCATACTTCCACCTCCTTGGGCTGACCGCTTTTGAAGGCGGAACTGCCCGCCGGGTTGCAGAGCAAGATTTTGCGTTCGGTCTTGAACTCTGCGCCGATGAAGCCCAGGCGGAGAAGGAAGCAGCGGAATGCGTACTTGTCATTGTCCGTTTCCTTTTCCTTTGCCACCACTCGCTTTGCGTTCCGTGCCATTTCGCACAGCTTGCAAATGAAGGTGTCATAGGCTTTCAGTTCCTCTGGAGTAGGCACTGCCGGAAACCAGGGGAAGGAAACTTTCTCGTCCGTGACCTCAATTGGAAGGTCATCCACACCCAGAGCCTTTTTGATGAGGTTGCCCTTGGCTGCGATGAGTGCCTTGAGGTTTTCCAGATTGCTTTCGGTGAAAAGGCTGCGGGGCATGGAAATGCAGATGCCGCAGGCTTCGTCCGCTTCCACATCTTCGTTGGCATCGTCTGCGATGCAGTCTGCCAGAGGGTCTTCAGCCTGGAAGCCCTTCTCACGCAGGAAGTGGATGAGCGGTGCGGCGGTGCTGTTGTCCTCGATGGTGACCTTGCCGTCCACACTGACGGTGAAACCGCCGATCTGGTAGGCAAAACCGGGTGCGCCGAGGTATTTGGCTTTTTCACCGGTGTGTTCAGCAATGGCTGCGACCAGTTGCTTGCGGTCGGAACCGCTGACGTTGTAGTTGATAATCATATTGTGTGACCTCCTTTAAATTTGGTAGTCACATATTCGCTCTAAAACCGAATAATAGCAAGGCCTATAACCACAGAATAGTGTCAAATTATCAGCCCTCGGATTGTGTACAGTACACGATGCCGGACAGCACAAAAACCACGCAAGGAAGTGCGACACCGTTGCCCCACATTTTATATTCTGCGGCATCCGAATGGGGGGCGCGCAGCCACTTGGCAATCTGCTTCAGAGACTTAGGCTTTGTGGAACTGCCCACGATCCTGCGATGGGTTTCAAACACATCGTACCAATAACGGATATCCTCCATCGTAGGTTCGGCAATGCCCAAGTCATCGCACCACCAGTCTGGGAATCCCTGCAGTCTGGCACACTCTGTAGGAGTGAGCCTACGGACGGTGTACCCACTCTGAATAGCACCGGGACCTTTGGCAACGAGAGTGGGCTGAAGTTCCTCCTCAAAGGTAGGAGCGAACTTGGCGTTCTTGCCCTGGTTGAAAGTGTCCCTGCCGATGCCATAGCAAACGGCGGTTGGGTCTTTATAATCACGGGCAAGCACTGTAGGAGCCTTATCCTCGGCAACCTGGGTGAAGCTACCTGTGGTCATGGCGTATACGGCATGGCGGTCGACCGTATTGAGAGTAAAACTGACATCCTCATTGATGCCATCACCCTGGGGACCATTTTTACCATTGCGACCGATCATAGAACCCTGGATGGCATAACTTTCCACCACAGCAATGCCGCCCTGGTTACAGCCGGGGTTGCCGCCATTGCCGTCTATGGTGCGAGATGTTTCGGCCTCATAGATTCCGCTGTGAGGATTGTCCGATTTCATAGCATTGCTTTCTTTTGAGCAAATACCATAAGCCTTCGGCTCAAACAAAGTCTGGTCATTGTTACAGGAAAGCGTGGCGGATTTATCTGTCTGGATGAGAGGACCCTTGCCGCCACCTTCACAACCAGAGCGAATCTTCATAACAAGCGGCACATTTCCACCGCCTGTCCCCATGCGGGAGGTGAGAGTCTGAACCTTGCCGTCCTCGGCAATCTTCACTCTGCTGTCGGTTGGATGGTTTTCCAAGGCGACTGCTGCAGGAACAACACCCGCTCGGAGCGTAGGCGAGGTTTCTTCCTCATAGCCAATGCTACGACTCTTGGCAGAATGCTCGGTGCAGAACCCTGCTGATTCCAGAACGCACGGAGGATGGTGAGCTTCGGCGCGGAGCGTGGCGGTTACATCATCCGTCACGTCCATACGCTGACCGCCCTGGTCATTTAAGCAGCGGCTTGCTGTTCCAGTGCGATCCGCAGCACTTCCGGCAGTTCTTTGCCACGAGCGGAAGCTCTCCGCAGAATACCCAGACAAGCCTTCGGACTTAAAAAGTATGTCGAAGGCACGCCCACCTGCAAAATCTGCGACAAGGTAGATGCGTTTTCTTCGTTGGGGAACTCCCCAGAATTGAGCATCGAGAACTCGGTAAGCAACGCTCCATCCGTCTCCCATGTAGCAGTCGGCATAGGGCCATCGGTTTTTCTCAGGCATAGGCACCTGGGTGTCCGGCTCTGCGACGCCGATGACCGCTTCGAGGACTGCCTTGAAGTCTTCACCGCCGTTTGAGGAGAAGGCGCCGGGGACATTCTCCCACACGATGTATTTTGGATATTTGCCATTGGTGGCACACCTCATTTCCTTAATGATACGGATGGCTTGATAGAACAGTACGGACTGTTGCCCCTCCAATCCGGCTCTGCGTCCGGCAACAGACATATCCGTGCAAGGTGAGCCGAAGGTGATAATGTCCACGGGTTCGATCTTCCCGCCATCCATCTGGGAGATGTCGCCGTAATGTTTCATAAATGGCAGTCGTTTGGTGGTGACCCGAATGGGAAACGGCTCGATCTCCGATGCCCACACAGGTGTGATGCCGGAAATCAAGCCGCCCAAAGGAAAACCGCCGGAACCGTCAAAGAGACTGCCCAGGGTCAAATTATTCATGTTGTACCTCCACTTCGGAGTATTTGTAAGTCAGACCCTCACGCTGCACAGTAACACCGTCTGCACTGCCGATCTGCTCGATATACCGCTTCACGATTACATCGCAGAACTTTTCATCCAGTTCCACGGTGTAGCAGATGCGGTCGGTTTGCTCACAGGCAATCAGCGTAGAGCCTGAACCGCCGAAGGGGTCGAGTACCACGCTGTTGCTCATGGAAGAATTCATAATGGGATACGCCAGAAGCGGGATCGGCTTCATGGTCGGATGGTCACCATTCTTCTTGGGCTTGTCAAATTCCCAGATGGTGGTTTCCTTCCTGCCGGTGTACCACTGGTGCTTACCGTTTTTCTTCCAACCGTACAGACAGGGTTCGTGCTGCCACTGGTAAGGAGAGCGCCCCAGGACAAGGGACTGCTTTTTCCAGATGCAACAGCCAGACAAATAAAAACCCGCATCGGCAAAAGCCCTGCGGAAGTTCAAACCCTCGGTGTCCGCGTGGAACACATAGATGGAAGCATCATCCGCCATTGCGGAGTGCATCTGCGTGTACGCATCCAGAAGGAAGTTATAAAAGGCATCATCTGCCATGTTGTCGTTTTTGATTTTGCCTGCGCTGCCTTCGTAGTTGACGTTGTACGGAGGGTCGGTAATGACCAGGTTCGCTTTGGTACTGCCCATCAGAAGGTCATAGGTTTCAGCCTTGGTGCTGTCACCGCAAATCAGACGGTGGCGACCGAGCATCCAAATATCACCGGGCTTGGTCATGGTGGGCTTTTCCAGTTCAGCGCCTACATCGAAATCATCATCTTTGACACCGTCCTTGAGGGTATCCTTGAACAGATCATCGATCTCGGCAGGCTCGAAGCCAGTGAAGGACACATCGAAGTCAGCACCCTGCAGGTCAGCAATGAGCAGAGCAAGTTTATCCTTGTCCCAATCACCGCTGATTTTGTTAAGGGCAATGTTGAGGGCTTTTTCCTTGTCCTCGTCCATCTCCACCACAACGCAGTCCACTTCGGTCATACCCATATCCATCAGAACCTTCAGACGCTGATGACCGCCAACCACACGGCCGGTAGCCTTGTTCCAGATGACGGGTTCGACATAGCCGAACTGTTCAATAGAGCGTTTCAGCTTTTCATATTCCGCATCACCGGGCTTGAGGTCTTTGCGGGGGTTATAGTCGGCAGGCAGAAGGTCTGCCGTATTTTTCTTTTCAATCAGCATACCAGACCCCACTCGGCAAACTTCTCGAACCCGCCAACGGATTCGATATAGGCTCTTGCCGTTTCCACAATTTCAGAATAAGGAATGCCGTCCACGGTCTCATCACCGATGGCGCAGCACATTTCCACAGGTTCACGGGTTTTCTGCGCCTTGAGCCAAGCATAGATATTTACGCTGACATCAGCCTTGGAGAGGTCTTTGCCGTGGAGACCACCGCCTGTTACGGAGTCAGCCATATCACTGCCCAACTTGCGGTTGGTAGCACCGGTGTCCACATCCGTGCCACCAGTCCAGTCACCGAGCGGATTGATTTCTGCCAAAGGCCACAAAGGCAGAAGTTCGCTGTGGGATACATTGCTCTGGCAGACGATAGCGCGGTGACCATCAATGATGTATTTGCCGTCAAAGGGGTACTCTTCGTACATTTTTCTGACGCCGGAAGCGAGACTTTTCTGCTCGGCAGTTACAGGCACACCCTTAAAGATGCCGTTGTCGCCACAGCGGATAGCGCCACTCTGATTTCGGGAGAGGTGGACATCCTGGGGAACTTCGGAGTAGTCAACATTAAGGAAGCCTGCGATGCGGTGAACGGCAGCAGTCACATCATCAATGGAAAGCTGCACGGAAGTCTCTGCGATGATATGGCAGGTTCCGTGACCGATGAGAACTTCCACTGCGATGCGAGGGTTTCTCTCGGATTTATATGCCAGGTCAACGAGTGCCCCGGCAATGCGGTCGGCAATCTTATCGGGATGGGCGGGATTTACTTTTTCAAACATAATCAACCGTTTCCTTTCCTTGCACGAAGCAATCGTTCCATAACATCATCCTGGGGATTTGCACCGTTATATTCGCCGGTGCAGTTCTCACGGACGATCTGGTAAATTTCCGACCACAGGCGATTTGCCTGGGTCATGTATGTGTTTGCGATAGCCACATAGGGTGACTGGATTGCTGCACCCGTGGTGGGGTGCTTTGCCAGAAAGCCCAACTCACTGGTGAGGGACTCACACTGAATCCATCTGGCGCTTGCCATAGCGAAGCGTTCAATGAGCTGCGGAGAAATGATGGCAGCGCATCCACGGTCGGACAGCCACTTCCATACATTTTCATAAATCTCGGCAGCACAGAGCGTAGAGCCGTCTTTCTGTTTTGCGGAAAGGAACTCGGAGGGCTTGGGCATCGGCTGCCCCTCCAGATCAGCCGCGCTGTCTTTGAAATCAATTACAGTCAGCGGTCGCTTGCCAGGGTTGCCATCCGCAATCTTGTCCGCAATCGGCTTTTTCGGTCTGCCACCGGAGCCGGGTTTTGGTCCTCTCTGACCCATATTCTTCACACCTCCTTCATGCCGGGGTCTATTCCCCCGAAAACTTATGCGATTTTCCACACGGACTCCCAGGCCCGTTGCACGGGATAAAGGTCCCGGAGATTTGACCGCCCCTACCGGGTCACTGATTATGCCAACGATCACCACGCTCGGCATGGATTCTGGCGTGGCAGGACTTACAAAGGGCAATCAAATTATCTCTTGCGTGAGTGCCGCCCTCGGATAAAGGCACCTTGTGGTGGACTTCCTCGGTCGCAACCAGTCGGCCGTCCTTCTGGCACACCTCACACAAAGGATGCTGCTGCACATAGCTGTCACGGATACGCTTCCAGGCCCGTCCGTATCTACGGCGTACAGCAGGGTCTCTGTCGTACTTCTCGTAGCGTTTGGCTTCAGCCTTTGCGTGTTCCTCACAGAACCTGCCATCCGTTAGCTTGGGACAGCCGGGGTAAGAACACGGACGCTTCGGTTTCTTCGGCATCGTTTCACCTCCTTGGGGCATACAAAAAGCCCCACGGGATTGCTCCCATGAGGCTCTCTGTGCAGTCTTTCATGATACTATTATACAACGCCGTAACGGAAAAAGCGTCCACGATATTACTCATCACTTGCCATACAGAAGCAGGGCCAGATGCTGAACAGCACGGTTCTTTTTGTTGTATGCGGAAGACCGCTCGATGTTGAAGTGGTCACAGATGTCGTAAACGGCATCGGTTTGACGCTCGTCCTCGTTCCAGTAGAAGGTCTGCAGGACATAGCGTTCATCCTCGGACAGTGCCATCCACGCCGGTTTGAACCAGTCCATGTACTCAACAGCCTGTCTGTACCGCTCCTTCAGCACATCGATTTCATCAATGGCTGCGATGATGCGGTTTTCATTTGCCTGCGGATTATGGGGACCTTTCGGCATATCCGAGAGGACGGGACTGCCAACAGAGGACATTCTGTCATGGACGGTATCGATCTCCTCATCGGTGTGGTCAATGATGTACTGCATACTGCCATAATCCTTCAATGCATTGATGGCAGCGCCGCGTTTGTCCAAATAGTGCCAGATAATATTCATATTCGTACCTCCGAAATGTTGTGATCCTCGGATTGGCACGGATTTTCATAGATTGACTCAGATTTTCAAGGCCGCTTTTACGGCATCAATCAATGCCGTCTGGGTATGCTCCTTTTGGGAGAGGGCTTTCATGATGCGGTTGTCAATGGTGCCCTTTGTGACGATGTGCTGAACCACCACGGTTTCGGAGGTCTGACCCTGCCGCCACAGACGGGCTACGGTCTGCTGATACAGTTCCAAACTCCATGTCAGCCCGAACCACACAAGTGTGGAGCCGCCGGACTGGAGGTTCAAACCGTGTCCTGCCGATGCAGGGTGGATCAGAGCCACCGAGATTTGACCGTTGTTCCATCTACGGATGCTGTCGGAGTCATCCAGGCGGGAGAACGGAATATGCAGTTTTTTCAGCCGCTCGGATATGCGGGTCAGGTCATGCTTGAACCAGTAGGCCACCAGAACCGGCTTGCCGTTTGCCGCTTCGATGATGTCCTCAAGAGCATCCAACTTGCGGTCATGGATTTGGATAACCTTACCGCTGTCATCGTAGATCGCGCCGTTTGCCATCTGTGACAGCTTGCCGGAAAGGGATGCTGCGTTGGCAGCAGTGATCTCGCCGTCATCCAGGGTCAGAACCAACTCACGCTTCAGTTCATCGTAATGCTCCCGCTCCTCATCGGAAAGCTGAACCGTGTACTCGCTGTTTACCAGTTCCGGCATCTGCAGGTGGTCAGTGGATTTCATGGAAATGGTGATGTCTGAAATCTGTCTGTAGATGGCATCCTCCGCATACGGCAGTGGCTTGTAGGAGTAGATGATCTGACCGTTGCGCTTATCCGGCATGAAGTAGTCGGTGCGGTACTTGGTGATGAATCGCCCAAGGCGCTGACCCATGTCCAGGATGCGGAACTCTGCCCACAGATCCATCAGGCCGTTGGAGGCGGGAGTGCCGGTCAGTCCAACGATGCGGCTGACTCTGGGTCTGACTTTCAAGATGGACTTGAACCGCTTTGTGTTGTGGTTCTTGAAGGAGGACAGTTCGTCAATCACAATCATATCGAAGGTGAACGGAATGCCGCTTTCCTCCACAAGCCACTGCACATTTTCACGGTTGATGATATAAATATCGGCAGGTCGCATCAGGGCGGCTTTGCGTTCTGCTTCTGTGCCAACAGCCACGGAACAGATGAGGTTCTGGAGGTGATCCCACTTATCGACTTCAGCCGTCCATGTATCCCGTGCCACACGCAGCGGTGCGATTACCAGAACTCGGTGTACTTCGAAGCTGTCAAACAGAAGATTGCCGATGGCCGTGAGGGTGATGCTCGTTTTGCCAAGACCCATGTCCAGAAAGACGGTAGCGATGGGATGGGTTTCGATGTAGTCGATGGCATAAGCCTGGTAGTCATGCGGTGCGTATCTCATCAAGAATCCCTCCGATCTGCTCTTCGTTATCCAGGACATAGACCCTGAACCCCAATCTCCGCAAGAGTGCGTGGCGGGAGGTCTGCAATGCCCGTGGCTTTTTCCCTGGGGCCTTTACTTCCACAAAAGCCATACAGCCACCGGGCAAAAGAACGATTCTGTCCGGCATCCCATCAAATCCAGGAGAAACGAACTTCGGACAGATGCCGCCCTGCTTTTTTACCATCAGCGTTAATTTTTGCTCGATTGCTTTTTCTCTCATAATGCTTTCTCCATTCGTTTTTCTGACCATGTGCAAGGTGTATCAATGTCATTTACTAAACTCTTTCTTATGGTTTTTTCTTGAAATTTTCCCTTAAGAGACTTTTTGTAATAGACCTTGATACACCTTGTCATAGTCCCGGTTAATTCAAAAAATCCTCAAAGTCGCCATCATCTGTTTTCAGCTTCAGACCCTTAAAATAACGCTTGCGGTTCAGTACCAAACGCTCAAAACCCGCATTCTCCAAGGCAAGGTAGAAATCTGCGGTGTTACGCACATACTCATTGCAATCAAGGCAGTAGTTGCGGTATGCCTGGTAAAGGGTACTGGAACTTTCTTTCAGACCGTCACCGACCTCACACTTTTCAGTCAGGAAGTTACCGAACCAGTCATTCTGGCTGCGGTAGTCATCAATGGCTTTCTGCACGATAGCGGGAACGGGAAACTTGTAGCCCAGGTCAATGACCTTTTTGGCACCCTCGATAATCCAGGCAAGAATGCTCTCGGCAGCGTTCTGATACAGGTAGTCACCGTAATTTTTGATGTCGCTTTTGCCCTCAATCTTGGCATTGAACGGGATAACGATAAGGCGGCGCCAGGTACCGTCATCGGAAGCGCTGACTCTGGGAAGATGGTTGGTGTACAGCACCAAGCTGTGGCTCGGAGAGAAGCTGAAGGGGTCCTTGTACTTCTTTTCCGCAAAAATGTCATCCACGGAGCAGAGCTGCTTTACGGTAGAATCGTTCAGCCGAGCGCCTTCTTGCATCTCGGCGGCAATGAGCAGACGCTTGCCCTTGACCTCGGCCATCTCCGGCTTCACATTGCGGCGGCATCCGAAGGTCAGCGTGTCGGCGGAGATATTGCCGCTGTAAAGACCCAGGACACGGGACACGGAGTTCCAGAAGGTGGACTTACCGTTACGGCCACAACCGTATGCGATAATGAGAGCTTCGACCTCGACCTTGCCAACGGCAGCGAGACCACAGATCATCTGCACATAATCGATGAGTTCCTGGTCACCGCAGAAAATGGTGTTCAGGCAGTCGAGCCAGATCTGTTTGCCACGGTCGCCGGGAGAAACGGTGGTAGTCTTGGTGATAAAGTCCTCCGGCGAATGTTCCCTTGCACCCGCCATACCCAGACGGAGGTCATAGGTGGCATCCGGGGTACAAAGCAAATACGGATTGGCATCCAAGTCCTGTGGGGTGATTTCCAACATGGGGCGGGACTCTTTCAGCGTTGCGGTGATATTCTTGGATGCACGGCGCTGAATGACATAGGACTGATATGCCTTTGCGGCGAGGAAGGCTTTGTAGGCTTCCATCTGTTTCTCGTTCATCATGCCTTCGGCTTTGGCTTTGCTGTTGTTTTCCATGATTTCCTGTGCACCGCAAGCCTTCAGCGTAGCAAGGGCGGCAAGCATATCGGAAGATGCCTCTGCAAGCTGACGGCGGGTCAGTTCGTGGGCAACAGCCTGTGCGCCGGGTTCGGTTTCCTGCCAGTACCGGCCGTTGTAACGGATGTAGTGGGTTGCCGGAGAATAACGCAGTTCCCCGGAGAAGTGCTTTGCCAGAACCTCTGCCTGCCCGACATCGGAGAAATCGTCCGGTTTATAGGATGTATCATCGTTGTATAATTCGGGAGGAACATATCCGTCCTGCTGCTGAACCTTGGCATAGAACTTCTGGGCGGAGTGCCAGATGGTCATCAGTTCCTGCTGTTCCAAGGGAGGATTGCACTTGTCGGCTTCCTCCATGAAGCACTGGAAAGCGGTGTCGTTGTCACCATATTTTTTGATGACGCGACCGGCAAAGCGGGACATAGTAGCATTACGGCTGCCTTCGGGAATGACCTGTGTGCCACCGTGGGAACCACCGGGCATATCCGCATCAAAATCCTCTGCGGACAGATACTCACTTAAGGTCATATCACCAGGGTACAGTTCGACCTCTGGGTTCGCCGTTCCGAAAAAGAAACGGGCAGCATCCAGGGCTTTGGTATCGAAATACGGGAAAATGGTATTGACCAGTTTCTTCATTTCGCTGTATGCGGCGGAGTCCGTCATATACTCAATGGGAAACAGGACATGGAACTTGGGACGAGCGGGTTTGCCGTTTTTCTCACGCATATTGAAGCGACTGTAGTGAACGGCAAAGGTAATGCCGGGGAAAGCCGCCTGAACATCAGCCGGAGTGACCCAATCGGCAGGGTTCTCGGAGTGGTCATTGTCACAGTCCACAGGCAGACAGTCCGAGCCGAGGAAATTATCGCCGTTGCGGTAATTGTTCATGTACTCGGCGCAGACATAGTCGCGGCTGACCGCTTCCGCAAAACTGGCAGGATCGGTCACCTCGACTTTGTGGGGATAAGAGCAGTTGCTTGGGGCATTGATAAAATCTGCACTATACAGGGTGAACATCAGTCATGCACCTCCTTGGCACCGTCCTCCAGGGCTTTTGTGATAAACTTGAGCGCACGGATCATGGTCTCCAGTTCACAGTCGCCGCCGAGGAACAGTTCAAAACCTTCATCACCGTCTCGCCCCAAGGGGTTAACACGGATATCGGTAGAACCCATATCCTCAATGCGGATATAGGCGCGGCTGCCGTGACCACTGTCGCCACCCTGGAATCCATTGGTGCCTGCTTCGACTTCCAGGACATTGGCGCTGTAAATTTCTCTGGTGTAGGTGGTGATTTCCTTACCGTACACTTTTCTGGTTCCTTCAGTTATTTCAAACATGGTGTACCTCCTCGCAGGTTTCAGTAAAATAACGCAAGCGGTAATTTTTCCACTTGGCACGGTTGATCTCTGCTTCCATTCCGGCAGAGATACGGCTGCCAAACACCCAGACCTCGGAGCATTTGCTCATGAGGGCGTTGCCGAAGAACAGACCAAGCTGCCGTTCCTTGGGGTTGGCATCATTCAGAAATTGCGGAAACAGTAGGTGCGGTGCTATGGGGATATAGCCTTTTTCCACCGCAAAGCGGCTGTATCCTTGGGCGGCCTTTACATTTTTCTCGATCTCTCCGGCATAGGGAGAGCAGATATACACGATAGGCCGAAATGCACGAAGCGCCCGTTCCTCTTTTTCTACGGTGGACATAGCCTCGTATGCGGTTGGGTCGTAATAACCCTCGCTGTTGAATTTATCTACACTCATACAGGACTCCTTTCACGATGGGCTTCACCGCCATCTCTACTATCCACTGGAGGTGAAGCCCCGTTTTGAACACAAAAGCATCAATCTTTTTTATAAAAATCTGTTTCATAGCCATCGGCACGGAGCAACAGTCCCGACGCCCAGGGCGGGGTTCTGCCCATCTGGTCGCAGACTGCCTGCAGAGACATCCTGCGATCCGCTTCGATGACAACTTCATCGTGGATATGCATCACAATGGAACAGCAGCGGAGGGTGTTCATTGCATAGCAGAGAATGTCACGGGCAGTTGCCTGGACAATGTTTTCCACAAACTTGGGACCGTAGCTGTCGAGCCGCTCCCATTTCTTTGTGCCGCCGACGCCTTCGTAGGTGATACAATCGCCGCCGAACTTATTTGTGCCGACCTTGGGTTTTACATAGGAAAGCTGCCTGCCGGACGGAAGCGTAATAAAAAGCATCCCGCTCCTGCAGGAGAACTCAATGCCGTGGGTTTCGTTGGTGTGCTTGTAGCGCACTGCTTCCATTGCCGCACGGTCAACATCCCACCACAGTTTTGTAATGTTTGGATTGGCCTGCCTCCACGCATCTACCAGAGGCGGCAGTTCCTCTTCGGAAAGCCCCATCTCCAATGAACCCATTGCCTTCAAAGCACCGACTGATCCGCCATAGCCCAGAGCCAACTCTGCGATTTTGCCCTTCTGCCGGAGGTGACCGTTGACACCGTGCTTTTCGACCGGGACACCAAACATCTGGGAAGCGGAAGCACAATAAATGTCCTTACCTTCGGCAAAAACCTTCTGCCGCCACTCTTCTCCGGCAAGCCACGCAATGACACGGGCTTCAATGGCAGAGAAGTCCGCCACGATCAGCTTGGCATCTGCTCTGGGGACGAATGCCGTGCGGATAAGCTGCGACAATGTATCTGGCACATCTTCGTAGAGCATTTCCAGAGCATCGAAATCGCCGCAGCGGACAAGTCCACGGGCTTCCGCCAGATCCACCAAATGGTTCTGGGGCAGATTCTGCATTTGGATGATGCGCCCCGCCCATCGACCAGTGCGGTTGGCACCATAGAACTGGAACATCCCTCTGGCGCGACCATCGGCACAGACAGCAGTCTCCATTGCCTGGTACTTTTTCACCGAGGACTTGGCAAGCTGCTGACGGAGAGTCAGAACTTTCTGCAATTCCGGCGGCGCAGTCTTCAGCATTTCAGCCACAGCCTTTTTGCCAAGGGTGTCGGTTTCCATGCCGTTGTCCGAAAGCCACTGCTTCATTTGCTGCACAGAGTTGGGATTTTCCAGAGCCGTCAGTCCCTTCATTGCCTGGGTCAGTTCAGAGCGGGATCTGCCATCCATCTGAATGGCCTGCTGCACCAGTTCCATGTCCAGGGCAACGCCACGGTCGTTGATTTCCTGGTCGATGTGGTATTCGTCCCAGACGCTGTCCGGCACAGGGTACTTGGCAAGTCGCGCCTGGATGGACATCTCGGTTTCAACATCACGGATGTTATATTTTTTGAAAGCCAACCACTTGTCCGGGGCATGAGCCGGAAGGTTGCGGGTGCGCTGACCGTTGGACTTGGTAGGCGCACAGGGCTGACAGAAATATTTGATGAGGTCTTTGCCTTCGGTCAGCTTCTGCTTCTCAAGCCCAAGCACTGAACCAACACCTTCCAGAGAAAGCGGCAGTCCCATCGTTGCTGCCCACACCATAGAACACTTCCATGAATCTGGCTCCAAGTAGTCTCCAGTGGGGTAACCCAGGTGCCGAGACAAGCAGATGCGTTCAAAGTTGGCGTTAAAGGCCCACTTGGTTACAGAATCGTCCTCTAAAGCGGCAACAATGTCGGCGGGGATCTGTTCTCCGCAGGCAAGGTCGACCAGTTGCACGGGACCGCCGTCCACACTATAGGAAAACAGCAATATTTCAAATAAAGGTGACTCTACATAGCGATACACGCCAGTTTTTGCAAGGGGCTGATCGCTGTAGGTCTCGATATCAATTGAGAGAATTTTCATATCATTGTCCTTTCAACGAGAATAAGGGCGGCAGAGACTGATCCCCGCCGCCCCATTGGTGCGTTAGTCCACCTTTGTGGCGGATTCCCTCATTTTCTTGGCTTCCTTGCGCTTGCGGATCTTGCCCTTCACCCAACTCACCGCAGATGCGATGAGGAAGATGAGTTCAGCGATAAACACGCCGGTCATGGCTCCGAAGCAGGTGTAAAGCATCAGTTCCTGAAATTCAGTCATGGTCGCACCTCCATTAAGCCAGGAAATCGTCATCCGCATCGGTTGCGAAGTCGGACTCGGCGCTTGCCTTACCACCCAGAGGTTCTCCGGCACGGATGAGCTGGAGATTGTTCAGACCGCAAGCGATACCCTTGTTGCCATTGGAATTGAAGGCATACAGGTTGATGCTTGCACGGCCATACACGCCGGAGTAGACCTCGGAGCGGGTCAGCACAGGATTGCGGTCAGCATCCACGATGCCGGGAGCGGTAGCGGAGTTGGCATTGATGAAGTAGGCGTTGGCATAGGCAGGATCATCGGGTCTCTCGATATCGCCGTCGCGCAGAGGGGTCTTGATGGCAGCCAGAGGGGGTACGCTCTTGCTGTTGCCCTTCAACTTGGACTGACCCTCCTGGTAGGCAGCTTCGATTGCCGCCTTGATCTTTGCGACAGTCTTGGTGTCGGACTTGGGAATGATGAGACTGACACTGTACTTGGGAGTGCCGCCGTTAATGGACTTGGGTTCCCAGACATTGGCATAAGACCAACGGGTATCGGGACCGGTGATGACCTTCATAGGGTTGTTGACTCTGTTTGCGTTGTTAGACATATTAAAATTCCTCCATAAAATCATTTTTGGCTGTGTTCATTGCCGGACGTTTGTCGCTCTCCGGCACGAGCGTCGGTTTGCCTTGCGGCTTTTCAATGTAGGGAGCGAGAAGTTCCTCAAAGCGGGATTTTCCGAGCAGCTTCTGCATGGCGGTGACACCGAGGACTTTGCGCTCATACGGGTCGAAGCCTGCGCCCTCCACGGTGGCGGCAACAACGGCTTCACTGGTGTACTTGCGGTTGGAACGGCCTTCGACCAATTTCCATCCGCTCCAGTCCTTGCCGCTGATAGCCTGCTGAAGGGCGTATTCCTTCACATCAGAAGCCCAGGCTGTCAGAGCATCGACCTTGCCGAGAATATCTGCAATTTCCGCATCATCGAGGAGCGCAGGAGTCTGGAAATCATATCGGGCAAGAGCCGTATTCGCTTCGGCGCGTTCTCTGCATTCGGCTTTTGCCTTACAGAAACGGCACCATTCACCACAGTGGAAGTCACCTTGACCCTCATAGGCCAGTTTCGCTTTCTGGGTGAGTTCTGTGTCTGCCCATTGAAGCAGATCGGCCTTTTCCATCTCGTACACGCTGATATTGGCCTTCCGGGGTTGGAAGATGGTCATGCGGACGGTATCGATGTCGTAGATGTCATCGAAGATTTCCAGGGCACCCAGGGCATACAGCATCATCTGGGGATTTGCCACGGCGGAAACCTCGACGCCTTTGCCGTGCTTGTAATCGCAGATGTTCATCACACCGTCAGCGATAACGATGCAGTCGGCAGTTCCGAATCCGTCCTGAACCCAGCGGGAGAAGTTCACTCGCTGTTCAATCATGACCACAGGATCGGTGCAGGTCTGCTTTGCAGTTTCCAGGAGTTCTACCACATAGGCGGCATATCCGGCAGCGCATTCTTCCATCTCCTCGTTGTACCAGGAGAGGTTTTCGATGGGGTCCTCCGTGGGCATCCCCAGAGCCTGTTTCAAGCGGAACTCGCAAAAGGTGTGGGCATCGGTGCCTTCAGCAGCGTAGTCACTACCTTTGTCCTCGTAGTTCTCGCAGAGCCGAGCAGAAGGCGGACAGTTGAGCCACCGTTCAGAAGAGGATGCGGACAGAACAGCGTGTTTATTTGCCATCAGTCAGCACCTCCGCATCGGCAAGCAATGCCTTGTAGTGGGCGGGGTCGATCTGGGACAGCTTGGCGGCACCATACTTCTGGAGCAGGGAGCGGATCTCTGCGGTATGACCCTGGCGGGACTTGTCTGCAAGAACGGCTCTGACCTGTTCCAGGGTCAGTGCGGGTTCGGCGGGAGCAGCCGGTTCTGCATCTCCTGCACCGCTGAACATCTCTGAAAGCCAATTGGCGGCATCGTTAATAGCGGCAGCAGCAGTGCGCAGCTCTTCGATGGTCGCAGCCATATCGCTCATTTTGCTCATCCTGTTTTCCTCCTTCCGTAGATTGACTTTGAATCAGCGCCAGCTTCATAGCCAGTCGCTTGGACACTACACTGATGGCCGTGAGAACATCGATGAGTTCCTGGTCAGTGCCGGTGCCGTGTTTCTTCTGGGCTTCGTACATTCTGTTCACCTCCTTGGAAGGAGCGGTGTCGTTTTTGCTCTTTCCACTACCCACTGGAGGTGAGGTATGCGTTTGAACAGAGAAACACAGAAAAATTTCAAAAAAATCTCCAGTCACCGAAATGATGACTGGAGCAGGTGTTTAGATGTAGTCTCCGAGCAGAACACGCAGTCTGTCAAAGGCTTTCTGTTTTCTGTAATTCACAGCACTCTGGTTGTTATAGCCCATGATGGAAGCAATATCTCTCTCGGATTTACCTTCCATAATCAGTTCACAGATACGGCGACCTTCGGGGTCGAGTTCCTGCAACTTCTGATACAGGGCGCAGAGCAGTTCACGATCCTCCATGATGGACTGTGCGTCTGGGGTGTCATCCTGCAAGTTATCCGCCCAACTCTTCTGGTTACCCTCGCCGTCCTCAACGGTGTAATCCAGAGAGAGGTTATCTCCTGCGGCTCGGAATTCACAGGCAAGGCAGTCGCCATCGCACATCCAGGTCTTGGACTTGGGACACATACACTGACCGTGTGCCTGGGCGCGTTTGCGGGTAGCCCAAATATCGCGGTAGTAGGCGTAATACTGCTCTTCGGTCACTTCCACCCAGGTCTTGAGACGGTGGATGTAGACCTTGTACTCACGGGTTGACTTCTGATTTTCATTGGTTTTCATAGGTTGTCCTTTCCGCCTGGTCAGCGGGGGGCGGAAGGACACAAAAAGGTCTGTGCAATTCGATACACAGACCCTTGGAGCCTAATATGGGCGCAACAAGAACAGGGTACCGATATTGCGACCCACCAACGATGCAGTGGGAAGACAATATTTGTATCCTCGGCCCTTATTGCAAATCAGGCTTTGAATAATTAAATTGTTCAGTCTACGGAGATTCCGTCTGACTGTGCTTTAATTATAGAAGAAAGGACACCATTTGACCCGGACACGGCGTGTCCGCTGAATTTAGGGGTAAAAACAAAAAAACCTCTCCAGACAAGCACTAAGGCTCGTTGGAGAGGGTGCAGTGATGCTGCAGGGGGGCAAATTTGTCTCGTTTTGCCGGACACGATATGTCCACCAAGAGAAAAAATATTTTTGATTTTTTTGTGGCACACACGATGTGTCCGCTTTATTGGACTGTGTTTGCAGTAGAATTAGAGTGGCTTGAAGCACACCCTACGGTATCGCAAATATCACGAAATAGCGGAAAAAGCAAGAAAGATGCCCAAACGACTTGAAAAAGATACAAATATCTGGTATAATATAAAAGCGAAACTGCGCAAACATACGAAGATGAGGTGTGCAAATATGTCTAATTTAATTAATGAGAACTATATCAGTATTGAAGATGCAGCGTTGTTTCTTAACATCAAGCCTGTTACATTGCGTAAATGGATAAAGGATAAAAATGTACCTGCCCACAAAATCGGCAAACAGTGGAAGTTCAAACGCTCCGAACTGGAAGAATGGGTAAAAAGCGGTAAGAGCGCGATGGAATAATAACTCACCAGGAAGGAACAATGATATGTCTGAAGTGATACTTTATAACAGTGATTGCATACAGGCTATGACCGAAATTGCAGATCACTCTATTAACTTGATTCTTACTGATCCGCCGTATAATCTCGGCAACTTTATGATAAGCAGAGATACCAACCTCAAAAAAATGCGTGATAATTTCTTTGGGGCTGCGGGTTGGGATAACCTCGAATATGATGAGTGGGCAAATGCTATGGACGGTTTCTTTGCGCAAGCTGCGCGAGTTATGAAAAAGGGCGGGTCTATGATTGTCTTTATGGCAGCCATCAAAGTCGAAACCACCATCAGTTTGGCTGAAAAGCACGGATTTTACTATAAGACCACCGGAATCTGGCACAAACTGAATCCTATGCCCCGTAATATGAATTTGCATTTTGTAAACTCAACGGAAACATGGATTTATTTCACATACAAAACACGCACCGGTACCTTTAACAACAATGGTGCAGTTCTGCACGATTTTATTGAAACCGCAGTAACCCCTGCCAGTGAGCGCAAATATGGTAAACACCCTACGCAAAAGCCAGAGGTGCTCATGAGTCATTTTGTTGAAGTTTTGTCCAACACAGACGATTGGGTTCTCGATCCTTTCATGGGAAGCGGTACATCCGGAGTCGTAGCAAAACGAGCCAGTCGCAATTTTATTGGAATTGAACTGGATGAGAATTACTTTGATATGGCAAAGAAACGCATCGAAGGAGGTCGAACTGAATGAAACCTACAGTCATTGACCTCTTTGCGGGTGTTGGTGGTTTGTCACTTGGCTTTGAGCAAGCCGGTTTTCATGTTGTACTGGCAAATGAGTATGACAACGAAATTGCAACTGCATACCGACAAAACCACCATGAAACTAAAATGGTGGTCGGTGATATCACTGCGTTAGATCTCGAAAATACCTTCGGTACATTTGCAGGAAAAATCGATGTAATTATTGGTGGTCCCCCATGCCAAGGGTTCTCCCAAAAAGGACAGCGCAAAACAATTCACGATGAGCGTAACTTCTTATTCAAGTATTATGTCAAAGTCGTAGATCTTGTTCGACCCAGATATTTTGTAATGGAAAACGTTCCGAATTTGCTGACAGCCGAGAATGGATACTTTCAGAAGGAGATTATTGACCTTTTCAATGGAATGGGGTACAGCCTGAACACTGGTGTCCTTAACGCAGCAGACTATGGTGTACCGCAAAACAGAAGGCGTGCAGTGATTATCGGTAAAAGAGACGGTAAAGCACCTGCGTTACCGATAAAAACAGAACAACGAGTAACAATTTGGGATGCAATCGGTGATTTGGCTTATCTTAAATCAGGCGAGGGTCAAGAAGAACAGCAATATGCTGACCTTCCGGCCAGCGATTATGCAAAATCTCTGCGTGGAAATATGTGTGTGCTTCATAATCACGTCGCTACCAAGCATTCAAAATTGGTATTAGAACGACTGGCGCTTATTCCGCCGAACTGCGGAAAGGAAGTTTTGCCGGACGAACATTTGACAAAATCCATTTATAGTGGTACCTGGTCCCGAATGATAAAAGACGATATTTCTGTTACTATCACGACCAGATTCGATACGCCATCCTCTGGGCGTTTCACGCACCCTTATTTGGATCGTGCCATTACCGTGCGAGAGGCAGCACGTATTCAGTCATTCCCAGATAGTTTTATTTTCACTGGGACAAAGAGTTCCCAAATGAAACAGGTTGGAAACGCCGTTCCACCGCGTCTGGCAAACGCCATTGCAACAGTGATAAAAAAAGATATGGAGGACAATGAATTATGATCAGACCAGAATCTGCTCCTGTATATGACCAAATAGACTTGAAATTAGGAATCAAATCCTCTCTGCCATCCGTTAAGCCGACATTAGCATTGCTCTTTCTTATGTGGCGTGAAATGGGGCGTCCGTCTGAGTTAGAGTATGCAACTGCGCAGGGAAACGCAATTGTACTGCGAACAGATATTGAAGAAGCGCTGTATCAGAGACTGCAGGAGGTTTCTGACGGGGTAACATTAGAGCAATTCCGAGATAAGGTGAACAACAATTTGATGCTCAAAGCGCAGCTTGAAGCATTGTTGGTTGCTTTTGAACTTGTATGGAAAGTTGCAAAAATTAGATTTTCTGATGGTAGGCCTAATAGTGCCGAAAGAACGGGCGGTTCTCGTTTCCCTAAAAAAGTATGGTTTACACTCAATATGGATCTGCTCGACGCTGTCTGTGGTGATGATGCTGATTACATAAAAGTCTTTTTTTCGTGGCTTGGCTTTGATCTGAATGCTGATAATGAAAAAGAAAGTAATATTATTCGTTTTCTGACCATCATTTCGGAATCAGCATACTACAAGCTGATTGACAACGAAGCTGATGTGGTGTTTAACCTGGAAAGTGTGTATAAAGCAGTCTTGTCCCATACCGATGCCGTGGATATCTCTGGTGACAAGGAAGCAAAGGGCTCTTTGCGTATTTTGAAATCTGCCCTTGCAGAAAACCTTATTTCAAATATTTCTGCCCACAACAATGCAGTAACAGCAATTGACGCAGATGCTTTGAGACATTATGCCGACAGAGTGGCTGTATTCCATCAGCTGGAACCTAAGGTATATCTCACAACTCCCGCTACAGAGCCAACGATTGATTTTGATGCTCTTCGTCGGGAGTGGATGGATAAGGACAACCAGGAATTTATACTTTCATGTCTTGATTTCATGAAAACACACGGATTGTTCACAGATAAATCTCTTGAAACACTCCAGGACAAAGAGCAATGTGCAGTTCTGTTCCGCCACAACTCGCTTAAGGGCATTCTCTTGTGCGTGAATCCTAACCAACCAGACGATGAGCAGCGCAAGGATGCTAACGGCAATGCCCGCTACTATTCCGAAAAGTATATGATTGCTGAAAATGGATATTTTGTTTCCTCCGAATGGAGACCCGACAGAGAGGATGCAAGAAAGCCATTAATAGATTGGATTTTTGCACTAATGCAGGAAATTAAATTCAGCACAGGTTATCAGAGTGAATTCCCTCGTAACCGTATCCTCTTCGGTGCTCCTGGCACTGGTAAGAGCTTTACGCTGAATCACGAAAAGGATCTGCTGCTTGCAGATGGCGGCGAGTACGAGCGCGTTACCTTCCACCCGGACTACTCCTACGCTAATTTTGTCGGTACATACAAGCCGGTGCCCTGCAAGGACAGCGATGGCAAGGACGCCATCACTTATTCCTATGTACCTGGTCCGTTCATGCGTACCTATGTAAAAGCCCTCCAGAACAGCAGAACTGATGCACCCAAGCCTTTCCTGCTTGTAATCGAGGAAATCAATCGTGCCAATGTCGCTGCTGTGTTCGGTGATGTATTCCAGTTACTCGACCGAGGCGATGACGAGGTTAGTGAATATCCGATCCAGGCATCCGAGGACATCAAAAAGTATTTGGCAGGAGAACTCGGCGGCAATCCCGACGATTACGCTGAAATCCGCATCCCAGACAATATGTTCATCTGGGCTACCATGAACAGTGCTGACCAGGGCGTATTCCCGATGGATACTGCTTTTAAGCGCAGATGGGATTTCACCTATTTGGGCATCGATGATAGCGAAGCCGGAATCGTTGGCAAAAAAGTCATCCTCGGTCAGGGTGATTATCGCCGCATTGTGGAATGGAACGCGCTCCGCAAGGCCATCAATAATGAACTGCTCACTTATAAGGTGAACGAGGATAAGCTGATGGGTCCGTATTTCATCTCCAAGAAGAATCTGCCGGAGGGGGAAATGATTGACCCTGCAGTCTTTACTCGCATCTTTAAGAACAAGGTCATTATGTACCTGTTCGACGATGCCGCAAAACAGAAGCGCCCGTCTCTGTTTGCAGGGTGCAAGGACGAAAACAAAAACCTTTACTCTCAAATATGCAGAGAGTTCGACACAAAGGGCGTTTTCATCTTCTGTACCAAAATTAGTGACTGTTTCTTGCCAGAGGATGATGGAGAATGATTTCAGTATTTTTACGAGAACAAAAACGCTATACCCAGGAAGACCTGGTTAAAGAGTTTCGTTGCTCCGAGGAAAAGACTGTCCGCATTCTGAAGTGTCTGAAAGAATATGGCGTTCTGAAGGCCGTAAAAGCAAATGACACACAGAGGGATCTCACCGATCTGTTGGATGAGGACATTGAAATCGCTGATGTTGAGGTCGGTGAAAACGAATATCTGTATGTGTTCACTTTTGTAGGTGTTATTACAATTGAGGGTCGTGTGCTGAAATGCTATCCGAAATATCTGCTTGATGCCACGGCCCCCAAAGCAGAACTGAAACAAGTGCTGAAGGTTCTGGAAAAGTACAATTCCAAGGAACAGATCATTCGTATGTACAACGATACGAGTGACAGCAGTGCATTTAATATGTTGGCTGTTATGCTGTTTCTCCTCCAGGATTATTTCGAGTATGGTGCCTATACCAACACGCAGGACATCATCGAGTACAACGGGTCCGGCGACATTCTTTGGGATAAGACCATCAACGAAACATTCACCCTCTTAAGCAACAACCGGCCGTATTACCCGGAATTGCTGACCATGAAGCGTGTGAATGACGATTTCGATTTCTTCAAGCGCCTGCATGAGTGTGTCCTCACCCGTTGCACGGAGGAATTGCGAGATGCCGATCTGTTGGATCTGTTCGATATTATGGGTGTCGATATTTCCGATGAGAATATCGAGGACTTTGGTGACAAGGAGTATGTCCTGGAGCGCATTGTCAAAGAACTCAATATCCAGTTCAATACCCGCAAACAGCTTCTGCTGAAAACACTGTATGCCTACATAGCCAACAGCAGCGCACTGGACGATCTTGACTGCTTCAGTATGTTCGGAACGAACAGTTTCAATCTGGTATGGGAAAAGGTCTGTGCGGAAGTAATGGACAACCAGTTGCAGAAGCCAATCGGTGGACTGCGACTGCCCGTACCATTGGCCGAGCAATACCGCGATATGCGGCATAAGAAACTCATTGACTTGATTGATAAACCGCAGTGGTCTGGGACTGCACCGAACGGTGAACCGTTTGTTAAGCAGGCCGAGGATACACTTATCCCAGACCTCATTTCCATCGTTAATGTCGATGGGGACTATCAGTTTATCATCTTTGATGCCAAATACTACAATATTCAACTGGAACACAATAAAAAGCTGCGTGGTCAGCCCGGTATCGAGTCCATCACCAAACAGTACTTGTACCAGTTGGCATATCAGCCTTTTGTGGAAGCACACCAGATCAGCACCGTGCGGAACTGCTTCCTCATGCCGACCGCTTCTACGGAAATAGTCGAAAAAGGCACTGCATCCCTCGCCATGTTGCGGAATCTGGGATTGCAGGACATACAGGTGCGGTTACTGCCTGCGGAGCTGATGTATCGGCACTACATTGAAAACACAAGAATCGATATTCAAACCTTAAATCTGTAAAAAGGAGGTAGAGCCATGGCCCCTGTTGCTTCTCCCATGCCGTCAAAAAAGAATGATAATACCGATGGTCATGTCTTTGCCGAGAAGCGTGTCCTGCGCATTCCGAAGGGTTTGGTTCTTTCGTACTATAAACGGCACCCCGATTTTCGAAGAGCCATCGATAGCGGAAAGTACATCTATATTGATGGTCTCTTTGTCCTTCGTCCTATAGCAATTATCCTATTGGAACAGAATATTGATGTTCACGCATTTTTCCGTTCCCAAAAACTCTTCGGAGAGAAAAATGGGCTGACGGCTTTCTGCTTGTGCGAAGAGCATCTCTTTGTCGAGCGGAAGCCAAAGCCCGATGAGTTATATCATTTCGCTAAAGAATATAAGGGTAAGCGGATAGCTCATGCCGAAAAGATTGCATCGATCGACACGATTTCTGAAGAAATGTTTCGGAATATCATATCCGGCGGTGGACAAGAGCCCCCATTTAATTTCGGCGGAATGCTGTCCTTTTTCATGGAACTGAAAGATGTTACCGAAGAGGGACTGGCGGAATTGACAGGCATTTCTGATCGCACAATTCGCCGATACAAGAACGACGAGGGCGAACGCCCAACGCTCGAAAATGTTGTTGCTATCGGGATCGCTTTGCATTTGTTTCCACACCAAATTGTCAATTTGCTTGGTGCGGCGGGTTATCAATTGCGGAAAACTCCCAAGGAAAGAGCATATCAGTACCTTATCGATGCCGCTTACAACAACACAGTTTATGAGTGTAATATGTTCCTGAAAAAGTCAGGAATGCCGCCACTAACAAATCTATAGAAGGAGGGCTTTCTGTGGCTGACCGTTCGTTTAAGGAATACATCGGCAGCAGATTTTATGACCAGTTCTTCAATGCCATAAAATCGTATGTCATACAAAACCGCCATAATATCGAACTGAGTTCCCGTACGGTCAGCAGTGCCGATTACGCAGAACTCTCTGATTTTGAAATAAAAACCGTGGGAATCGATGATCGAGACGGGATGGGCATCGCATTTGATGTTCTCGTTGAGGCAGAGGTGTATGTTAAAGAACACCACCGCCACCGAGATGTAGATGAGGATACCTGTTTCCCCTGGTTCATCCTTTCCTGCACAGCCGACCTCTCCGAAAATATGGATGATCTCCGTATTCATCGGGTCGATCAGTATAACCAAAAAAATAAGCAAAACAAGCCTTTGTCTGATTCTCTTGTTCCTATCAGCTATAAAATCGACCTTGATAAGATAGCTACGGAATTTTTGAGGAAACACTACCCGGAAGCCCTGCGAACTCCTATGCCTGTTGACCCTATGGTTCTTGCCGACAGGCTCGGTCTTTCGGTTGTTACCCAGGAACTGACAGAGGATTTTTCTGTATTTGGGCAGATTTTCTTCCAGGACTGTGATACCGAAGTATTCAACTCCGATACGGGAGAAATGGAAGTCACTCACTTTCCAGCAAAGACCATCGTTGTTGATCCCAAGGCATTCCTTTTGAGAAATCTGGGTTCCGTTAACAACACCATTGTGCATGAGTGCGTCCACTGGGATCAGCACAGAAAAGCCTTTGAACTGGAGCGTCTTTATAACCGTGACGCAACACAGATAAAGTGCTTGGTCATTGGCGGATCGAAGGGTTCGTCTGACCGAACCGCAGCCGACTGGATGGAGTGGCAGGCCAACTCCCTGGCACCGCGTATCCAGATGCCGATCGGCTCTTTCAAAACAAAAGCGGCCGAATATGTCCGTAAATTTCAACGAGAAATGAATGCCACCCACATTGTAGATGTGATGGAAGCTGTCATTGATGCCCTTGCGACCTTTTTCGTTGTCTCCCGCCACGCGGCTAAAATGCGTATGGTGGATGCGGGATACGAGGAAGCAATTGGTGCATTCACTTATATTGACGGACACTATGTGAAGCCCCACGCCTTCAAAAAAGGTCGCTTGCAAAAAGACCAGACATACTGTATCAGCGCAGACGATGCCCAAATCATCGCCTTCAGCGATATACGTCTTTCCACTCAATCACAAAAGGGTTCCTACATATATGTGGATTCGCATATGTGTTTGAATGACCCGAAGTATGTCACCAGAGATGAAAACAATACCGTGCAGATGACCGATTATGGCCGCTTGCACATTGACGAGTGTTGCCTGGTCTTCAAACTGAAAGTAAAGGCAACCAATAAATATGGCGAGGAATTTTATAAAGAGTGCGTTCTCTTTAGGGATGTGGATTCCGGCATTGTGTTCCAGACCACTTTTGCCAAAGAGGTCAGCGCCGATGTAATGGGAAAAGCAGATGCCATCCTCGCTCGTGAAACAGAGATTCAGCGAGTTCTTCAAGAATTACCCGCTACATTCGGTGCTGCGCTTATATACCTTATGGATTGGGTAGAAATATCCGAGGAGTCTCTGGCAGAAAATGCCCTGATATCCACGAGAATGGTTCAGCGTATGCGTAATAATCCTCAATACCCAAAGAGCATAGATAGTGTTGTTGCGATATGCATTGGTATGCATTTGCCACCAGAGTTGAGCAAAGCACTTATTGAAAGATCTGGTTTTACCCTGCGATTGGCTCAAAGCGAAGCCCATTTGCTCTATAACTTCTTTCTCCACCACTACTACACGCATTCTATTCATGACTGTAACGATATGTTGGTGTCGAAAAATCTGCCTGTTATGACCGGCACAGAATAATCACGGGAGGTGAACCGCAGTGGCAGATATGAAGCAAATCCACGAATTTGCCGTCAAGTGGTTTGACAAATTCAGAAACAAGAAAATCAACTACCTCGAACTGGTAGATCACTATATGGCCGATGACTGCGAGGCTCTTGGCTTCGTAATGGACTGCGGTCATGCCTTTACTGAGAAGTACGGTGATGCTGCAAGCAACAGCGAGGCTTTGGAGCGTATCATCGGTCAGGTGACCGACATTCCGTTGCTCGGCTCGGCGATTTATTCTCGGTGGCGCTATTTCAATCATTGGGCATATTCCGGCGAGGAAATCCTGGAAACGCAGAACCGTGCGTGGTTTACGATAGCATTGTCCCGTCTGGGGGAACTGGCCGAATGTCAGTTAAAGCGATTCGACGGCACTCCGCAGAAGGTGCGCATCGTTTCCAATAACATCTGCTATGGCCCGCCGCCTGAACCAGATGACGAGGTCGAACAGCATATCACCATCAACGCCGATGGGCGCGTGTGGTTCTCGGCATACAACTTTGGCTCTGGCTTTGACGGACACGAAAAATCCAGAAGCAAGATTTATAAAATTGATAAAGATACCGCTGCCAGGGTGCTGAACAGCATCGCACAATATTTCAGCATCGAGTACATCGAGGTTTTCGCTACCGACATTGGCGAATGGGAGATGGAAATCACCAACACCGATGGCGAGGTTTATAAGTACCGTGGTTCGCTGATTGCGGACTTTGAGGTGGACGGCGTTGACCTGTCGGATATGGTGCGTGAGGCGCTCGAAATGGATGACCTCTATGTATTTGACGGCAATAACAAGCTGGACAGAGTTGACCGTGTCACCATTGATTATCGCCGAATCACCAAGATTAAGCCAAAGCAACCGATCTCCGAAACAGCCGAATATATGACCTGGGATTACACCGAGAGGTTGGTGCTTGATCGTGAAAGCGAAACCTTGGAGCATATTCAGAACATCGGTAGTGGATGCGTAGTGTCCAGAAAATACTATGTCCAGGGCGGTGTTGAGGGGCTCCTTGATGACATTGATGCCTATGACCTGTTCGGTGAGATCGAAGGCAACCCCGATGATGTGGTTAGCAACCCGTTTGAAACAAAGGATTACACTATCACCGTGGACTTTACGAAAGGACCACAGCGTGTTATCCAGGGAACATACGATAAGAAGGCTCTTCCAGAGTTCTGGGGCGATTTTGCCGACTCCGTATGGCAGTTTATGCGTTTCTACGGAATGGGTGAAATACTCGATCCTGCGGTCTACGAGAAGGTCAAGCGCCGCAGAACCGATTACATTTACTGTAGCGTGGAATTTGACGAGGGCTACAAAAGCTATTACTACATTGCTGATGAGGACAATATTTCCGTTGGCGATTATGTGATTGTACCCGTTGGCAAGGATAACCACCACTCCGCAGCGGAAGTTGTGAAGGTGGAGTATTTTGCAGAGGAGGATGTCCCTCTGCCGCTTGACCGCACAAAGCATATCATCCACAAATGTACGGACAACGATTTCGACCCGCCGGAGGTGACAGACTGATGCGTTGGGATAAAGCTGATATTCCACACAAGGGCTGGCAATATGTTGGTATGGAGGATTTGGGAGAGGATGTTTATCCCGGTGATCCAATTCCGTATGAACAATGCGAGATGTGCGGCAAAGAGAAAATCCGATATGTCCATTTATTGAAGCACCCTAATTATGACGGGGAAATACGGGTCGGCTGTGACTGTGCCTCGAAAATGCTCTGTGATTATGTGACGCCACAGGATCGAGAACGGAATCTAAAGAACCGTGTTAACCGTAGAAAAAACTTCATGAAGCAAGAGTGGTATCGCAAACCCGAAACTGGCAACTACACGCTGCGTTATAAAGGCGACTATATCACCATTATGAAGAGCAAGTTTGGGCCGGGATGGGGTATCATTTATAAAGGACAACAGCAATGGGAGTACCACGGAAGGAAAATCACCGACTTCGATACTGCAAGAACCGTTGCTTTTAATCTGTTCGATGACCTTCATGAATCCCGCCATCAAGAGCAGCCATATTGGGATGGTGACAGATGGATATATGTCTAACAACAAATGCCGGACTGACATTTTGAAGGTGTCAGTCCGGCATCTTTTATTTATTCATCAACCTCCTCTGCACCATCCGCCACGGGATTTCCGGCAAGAGCTGCCGCAGCCGCTTCTTCCTTCTGACGCTTAACCGTCCAACCACCCTTCGGAGACGGTCTGTAAGCAGCACCCACATCGTAAACGAGCGCATCATCCTCGGCAAAATAAATGCCGGGGATATTCCAGTTATCCTCGGCAGACCAGTTTGCCATCTTGCGGATCATATCTACCACAGCGGCGGCACTAATCTTAATCTGGTATTTCTGCTCACCCTCCGGCTTGGAGAACGGCACTGCGTTCGGCGCATCCTCCTTGCAGCCGCGGATGGCGAACTGCTTGTCCTTCGGGTTGATCAGCACCTGGATGTACGGAGCGAAGTGCAGTTCGGCAGCGGTCTGGTTGTTGAACTTCAGGACATTGCCGGTGATGGTGGCAACGGAAGCGGAACGGGTCTTGATGAGGTCGATGACAGTGAATTTTTCCAAAATAGACATAGTAGGTTACTTCTTTTCAATCATAAAATTTTCGTCCTCCAACACAGGTGAAGTGACGATTTCGGTCGGTAGGGACAGCTTTTCCATAATGCTGTCCACATCTTCTGGTTCCCATTTGGGGTCGGCAATGATGAAGCCCGCCAGGGGGCCTTTGACCACAATCCGTGGTTTGCACTTCCTGGTTTGCCTTCTGGTATATCGCCGTTCTTTGCGGATTTGCTGTACCAACAGCCAGTCGCTCTTTTCAATGATGGGTTCGTGATGACCCTCAATGAAATACTGCGTTTCCAGTCCGTTGTTTTTGACGCTCTTGTGTGTAAAGAAATCTACCGTTACTGTTTTTTGACACAGGGCATCACCGCAATACTTCTCGTTGCGGAGAATGCCGAGGACGCTGCCGGAACTCCATGTCGATAGACCCTTTACAGTCAGAATGCCGCTCTTTGTCAGCAAGTCTGCAATCTGGGTGGAGGAATAGCCCTCCAGATAAAGACTGTAGATGGTTCGTACCACATCGGCTTCGTCCTCATCAATCTCCCAATCATGGCCTTTGTAGCCGAGGAGAGACCAGTTAGGGTAAATGCCCAAGCCCTGGGCTCGGCGGCGTTTGAATGACCATTTCAGGCTGTTGGACTTCTGCTCGGATTCGCTCTGGGCTACAAGGCTCAATACGGTGATGACCATATCGCTGCTCCGATCCAGAGTGTTCAGCTTTTCCGTTTCAAAGTACACGCCCACAGGAGGGTCGAGTTTGCGGAGCATAAAGATGTAGTTCAGACTGTCCAGGACATTACGGGCAAAACGGCTGACCTGCTTGGTGATAATCAGATCGATTTCACCGGCCTTGCATTTCTCTATCATTTCAAGAAAATGCTCACGATGCAGAACCGAAGTGCCGGAAATGCCCTCGTCCGCAAAGATGCCTGCAAACTCCCACTCTGGATTCTCTTGAATCATTTTCGTGTAGTTCTGCACCTGCAACTCATAACTGCTTGCCTGGTTGTCCTCTTCGGTACTTACACGGCAATAGGCGCAGACGCGGAGTTTTTTCTTTTCCGCATCTGTGACCAGATCCTTTTTTGCCGGTATTATCTGCACCTCCTTCTGAGGATCGTTAGCATACGCCTCACGAATCGCATCTTTGGTAGACTGCCTTTTCTCATCACTACGCCCACGCGGTCGAAGTGGTTGTTTCTTGGTTATTTTCATACGGGTTCACCTCCTCCCGCTGCAGAATTGTAACTGTGGCAAGAAATCCACAGGCTACGGCAGCACGGAGCCGGCGCCCTTTAATTATAGTGCAAAAGCATCATATTTGAGCGATATTTGCATTTCAGTCCGTATGTATTCTGGGCAAAAAATAAGAAGCCCGAAGGCTTCCTACTATTCGTTGTCATGGCTCATGGCTTTGAGCATTTGGATGGCTGCGGATTTCTGGCTCGGTGTAAGGCAGACCCAACAGTCAAACAGTTCCTTCATATCCGGGGTCAGTTCGACCATGTCGGTATCGGCGAAGAACTGTGACATAGTGATGCCGAATCCTCTGCATATCGTCTCAAGGGTCGCAACGGAAGGGACTGTATTTCTTCTGAAGATGTTTCCGATAGTGGACTGTGCCAAACCGCACTCTTTTGAAAGTTTGTACTCCGTCCATCCGCGTTCCCGCAATAACTGCTGGAGACGAGCGTGCGTATCCATAGCATCACCACCTTTCTCATATCTATTTTACTTCCAAGGTGAGAGATAAAATACATACGAGTTGAAACGAAAATAGGTATGTAGTATGATGTAATGTTAGTAAGGCAGGAAGCACGGAGGGGACTTATATGACCGAAGCCGAAAAACGAATGCACCGAGTATGCTTCACGGGACACCGCTCGGAGAAGCTGACACGCCCGGACAGAGCTATCAAAAAGGATCTGGAAAAAGGAATCCGTCAGGCAGTTGCTGACGGACTGAATGTCTTTATTACGGGTATGGCAAGGGGCGTAGATATCTGGGCAGCACAAATCGTGCTGATGCTTCGTGATGAGGGTTACGATGTCAAACTGATGTGTGCCTGCCCCTATGACGGCTTCGAGCGTGGCTGGAGCCAAGAATGGCAAGGACAGTACAAAGAGATACTGGCATCCGCCGACTTCGTGAAATATGTCTGTGATGGCTACAGCCGAGCCTGCTTTCAGATCAGAAACGAATGGATGGTTAACCACGCAGCCAGGGTCATTGCAGTATTCAATGGAGAAAAGAGCGGAACTAAAAACACAATAGATTATGCGGTGAAGGTCGGTGTACCTGTTGTCCGCATCGAGGGGTGAGCATATGAGTGTAGAAATCATTTATGAAAAGAAATATCCTCGCATCGATTCGATGGAGGAAATGAAACAGATAGAAATGGAGATGGCGGACGAGCCAGAAGAACCGACTCCTTCTTTTGATGAGATAATGCAGAAAATACAGGAAAACACCACTTATGTCCTTATGCCTGAACGCATCAAGGCCAGTGAGGATTTTATCCGGGCGGCTATAGAGGTTTCTGAACTGTACGAACTGGACACCAAAATTGAGCGTCACTTTGACAATATCAGCGTGGACTATTCCTTTAACTGCTGTGGTGGCCTGCGGGATATTAACAGAGTTATCGGAATGGCTGACCAGTCCTCTTTCTTTAAGGACATCTTCGGTTGGGACATTACGATCTCTTTGGACTTCTTTACTCATGCCGTGGTTCGGAACGGCAGAGTCGTTGCTCCGTAAAAATGAGCGTTGCACCTTTTAACGAAAGGCACACCTTTTAACGATTTATCCGAGGGGTGTGCATTTCGTATCAGAATTGGTCTCTACTTTCATAAAAGCAAAACAGTATAGATGCCGTAGGCCAGAAGCCTACGGCATCAACTGTTTCCGGGCTTTTTCCCCTCGAAAATTCACCGATGATTCCATAGATGCCAACCACTGTTTCCCCCTAACTGGTGGGACTCGAACCCCCATCTGCTCAGAGGTTGGCAAAATCAAAACCATGTGGTGCCCTTTTTGAAGCAGCATTTTTCAAAAAGGGCGCTATTTTTCTGCCAGTAGAATACACAAAGTTTGGGGCGTCAATTTGTTGGTCGTGATGGGCCAATCGATTGGCGCCCTTTTTCATTTTCAGACCATTTCAAAAAGGGCGCTAAGATTCAGGAGGTAAAACAAGATGGATAGACAACAATTTTTCCGAGAACTTTGCACGGTGCTTGGCCGAGAAGGCTTCACCACACAGCCGGAGCAGGATGACCTCCTCCCGGTGGAATGGGACGGCCGTCCTCTCTGCCGAATCACCGAGGGTGGAGGGGTTCGCTACTGGCAGGAGGATGTGGCCACTCCGGAACGGGACCAGGCCTGTGAGCGGGCCACCAATCTGGCCTGCATGGTGCAGGAGTACATGACCTTGATGGAGCAGGCTCCCCCGCTGAAGGCTCAGGGGCTGTCGGGAGATTTCAGGGTGCTGGCTGATTTCAACGGAACGGTTCTGGCCGGACATCCGACCCAATATGGTGTCCACTTTGTTACCTGGGACTGGAACTTTGACCGCACAGGTCTTAACTACGGACGCTACTTTCAGGAAAACTATTCGGGCGCCAAGCAGGACTTCGCCACCCGGTCCGGTCTCATCTCGAAACAGCAGGTATTCAATGAGGCACAGCTTACTGAAATTTACCGCTGCTGTGCTGATACCCTGGACGCCGGATTCGATTTGACCTATGACCAGGAACAATGCATCAAAGGCGTTCAGGAACAGATCCTGAGCGGAATGCCCAATATCCTGGATCACATCAATGAGCAAGAGCAACACTCTACGGATTCTCAAAGCCAGGAGCTGACAATGTAATACACCGAGCGCTGGAGTTTTAGAAGCAAGACTCCGGCGCTTTTTTTATTTCACCGAAAGGAGATCACTACCCATGACGCGCCACTTTATGAGAGATACCCCCTTGTACCAGATGGAGCAGATGATGATGACCCCGCCTTATTTTAAGCCAAGAGGCCACAGCCTGCGCCGCTCCGGATTCCGGTATCAGGCCAAGGATGTGGACTGTGAATACTGCATGAATTACTCTCGCAGGAACCTCTGCCCTCTGGACCAGTGCATTTGTCTGGAGGAACGGATTGAAACCGGGGCTCTCAGCCTTGAGGAATTGCTCCGGGACTGTCTCAACAGTAAGCCGAAGATGAGTCTGTGGAGGCGACTGGCACAGCTTCTGTACCAGCAGTCTCTGCAGTTCTTTCGTACTGACGAACACCGCAGACGATGGATGCACTGGCGAACACGCTACCACCGATTGTCGCAACGCAACCAGGCAGCGCTGTTTCTCCTGACAGCCTACGATGATATCTGGCGCAGGGTAATCTGGAAAGTTGAAGATAATGGCTTCGATTTTGACTCCGTCCGGCTCGCCGGCATCCAGCCGGAGCTTTACAGCGTTTATCAGGCAGCGAAGGCTATTTCCATCGGCAGCCAAAACATTACCATTGCTGATCTCGCATCCCGTGAACTGGTCACAGATGAGGCGTTCCAACTGATTATCTGCGCTCTGCTTCTGGCCAAGTACGGTAATGCGATTTCAAATTTAGAAAGAAAGGGTGATTCCTAAAGCATGATGGAAGCAGTTTTAAGCAATTCGGACCATCCGGAGTTCGGAGAAGCGACTATTCCGCTTCCCATCCCCAGGGAACAATACGACCACTGCATAGAGCTGGTGAATGCACTTGAAATTGGAAGTGTTGTTGCCTCCGACTGCCATGTCAATGAGATCTGCAAAGGGTGGCCGGTATTTTATCGTCTGGAGGGGATGCAGGTCAATCTGGACGAGCTGGATTATCTGGCTAAGCGGCTGGAGAGCTTCGATGTCGGTGAGTACGCACAATTCCAGGCCATGGCCGAAAAGCTGGATCTCACCAGTATGAAGGATCTGATCAACCTGACCTTCTGCTGCCAGCAGGCAACGGTTATTACGGATTTTTCTGACCTGGCAGCCATTGGCCGCAGCCACTATCTGAATACCCACGGTGGATGTGCCAGCACCGAGGAGTTGGAACATCTGGATGGTGAGGAAACGGCAATTCTTCTGATTGAAGGCAGCGAAGGTACCGTCACACGCTACGGCGTGGTTTATGACAACGGTATGCAGCTCTCGCAGCTCTACGATGGAAAGCATCTCCCCGGCTACCACTATGAAGCGGATATGATCATGGTGGGATTGGTTTCCCGGCAGGAACCGGAGAATACCAAAAATGTCACCTGGATATACCTCCCCGCATCCAAAGGACAGATCGAGCGTGCCATACAGCGCAGCGGCATTGTCGATCCCAAGGATATATGTTTCCGCATGGGTGACAGCATGTTCCCGGAGGAAGTGGATGTGGCACTGGACTTTCGCTGTGAAGACATCTATGAACTTAACGATCTGGCGCAGGCCGTGGGTAAACTCTCCCATGATGACTGCATCAAACTGGGTGCTGCTGTGAGCATAGCCGGACCGGAGTGTGCCAGTCAGATCCGTCACCTGGCCGAGAACCTGGATCTCTTTGAGTTTGCTCCCGGCGCTCATACCCCTGCCGAATACGGAAAATACATGATCCAAGAATCCGGCCATTTTGAGTACGACCCCAATCTGGACGAGTTCTATGACTACGAAAGATACGGCCTGCAGCACATGGATCAGGAGTCCGGTATGTTCACCAACCGCGGCTATATCGCCTACCAGGGTACGGTGAGTCTGGAGGAATTGATGGCAGACGATCCGGCAGAAGCGCACGGAGCGGAATATGGATTGCAGATGGGAGGAATGTAAGTGAAAAAGAGAATCGTGATCACACTGGCATCTGTGGCTGCGGTGGGAGCGGCTGTCGCGAGCTACCTCCACTTTTCCGGAAAAACGCCTTTTGGCCATAGCTATTTCCGCTGAGTAGTGATATGTTGTGTAGCTATACCAGCACGAAGGGAGTGAGAAAATGAGCAACAAAACGATTGCCGAGTTTTTGGAACATCATAAACAGTTCAGCCATTTCAGGCCCGCTTCTCGTGAGGAGGCGGGTCTCTTTTATTCGGAGCCGGACCAGGCGCTGGATGAGGCGCTGGGTACGGTTGGACATCTCCGCATGGATTTCGGCTCCGGGGGAAAAGAATTTTTCCACACCTGGTGGCCTCATAACGAAGATCAATTCAACACCGGAGAATTTAAGGACGACCTTCAGGAAGTGGTGGATGCCCTTCGTGCCGATGGTCCTTTGAAGGATCTGACCGCGATGAGCGCATACTGTCATCGGAACGGCGGAGCAATTACGCAGGACGGCCGGAGTTACGGCTACATTGCAGAAACAAAGCATTACCGCTACTGCCTGCGCTGCACCCCGTCCCCCGGCGATTACCAAGGATATCTCTACTGCTACGACCTGCGTCAGCAGCAGATGTCCCATCAGAACAAACCGATTGGCCGAGTGACATTCGCCAGCGGCGAGCAGATGGAGTATCTGGATGGAGAAACATATCTGGCGGCCATTCGGGAAGAATTACCCTATATGGCCACCACCGGATTCCGCTGCGAAACGCTGACGGATGACCCCGCCATCCGCAAGGCTGTGGACGACATCCTGCTGGACTGCGCTGGCGAAGCAAACCCTCGTCGGGAATGTAGCTACGGACTGACAGAAAAGGGCATGAAAGCGTTGCGGGATGCGGCTGACCCGTCGCTTCCGCACAGCTATAGCTGGTTTGTCATCACCGACTGCAATACCCAGGAGGAGCAGTTCCATCGGAATCTTACCTTGTCGGATGCCATTCGGATTTACAGTTCCAGCGACCGGCCTGAAAAGCGCATTGGCGTCACGAAGGATGGCATTGCCACGGTAGACCTTGTTCACACACAGGATGGTGAGCAGAGGCTCTTCGAGGACTATCAGAAGATGAACAGCTTTCAAAATGATCCTGAAATTCTGGCGGCGGTAGATTGTCTCCGGCAGGAGCTGGAGCCGCCCAACCAGGGCATGAATATGGGAGGAATGTAAATGGCGGTATCCAAGGAATGGCTGAACTTCCTGCGGGAGCAGTATCCGGCAGGAACCAGAATCAAGCTCAGAGAGATGAAAGACCCTTATGCCCCGCTGCCCCCCGGCAGCACAGGTACCCTGAAATACATCGACGATATTGGCCAGTTCCACATGAAGTGGGACAATGGCAGCGGCCTCGCCCTGATTATCGGGGAGGACAGCTTCTCCGTGATCCCGCCGGAACTCACTACTCTGAAGCTGTATATGCCCCTGACAGCGGACCTCTATACCCGCAACGAGTACGGTGAGATGGAGGATGAAAGCACCCTGCTGGATGGCAAAATGCTGCGTGGCTATGAGGGGGACATTCTCAGTGCCATGATCAAAAATCGTATGCCGGAGGAAACTGAGCGCGGCCTGATGCACTGGTACAGCGGAGATGACAGCGTCAACCGGAAAGTCCAGTCCGCCGTGTTCACGGTCGAGGATCGAAACGGCCAGCTCTGGGGTGTGGCTGAATGCCGTGTTGCAGGGACCCTTACCCCGGAGGAGCTGACCAACCTGAAAGAGTACATCTCCGGACAGGCATCGGATGGCTGGGGCGAAGGCTTTGAGCAGCGGGACATCTGCATTGGTGATGACGAGCTGTATGTCCATCTGTGGAACTTCGACGATTGGAGCATCCAGACCGAGGACGAGTGCTTCTCCCCAAAACTTGCGGAAGGTCTGCCGGAGATGTGCTTCTCCACGCTGCAATCCACCGGCGAACTCATCTGCATCAAGAGAGGTGAAACCGGCTACTATCCGTCCCAGTGGAATACTGGGGACAAGGAGAAAAATGTAGAACTGGCTGACCAGCTGAACGAACAGCTGGGTGTGAATATGTGGCAGCGGCAGGCCATGGAGGTGGGCAGCATGTGTGGCTGGGATGTCCCCGGCGCTGACCCCGCCAAGTACCAGGAAGACTATGTACAAACCGGGGCCCCCGCCGAAGCCCAGCACAGCAGGTTCGGCGGGGAGAGGAGTTCCGGCGAAATGAGTGAGCCTTGTCCCCAGGACGAGGCGAAGGATATGGAGTACGGAACGACGATGGGAGGGATGACCCTTGGATAAGGTGTTTCGCGTGGAGCTGTCCGGAAATAAGGACCGTTGCTGTGAGCTGGAACTCCCCGCTGCCTACTACAGCCTTCTGGATGCGCTGGACAAGCTCCAGATGGCTCCCGGCGATAAGCCGAGATGGGGATTCCTTGAACACCACAGCTTTCCGTTCCTCCATGTCCATCTGGCCCATGAATGCGATCTCTATCAGCTCAATGCTTTGGCGACCTTCCTGGGCCAAATGAATGGCAGAGAGAGAACCGCATTCGAAGGGCTGTTCAACATGGAGGTGGCCAAGAAATACGGTCCCATCAGCGTTGCCACCATGATCGACCTGGCCTACAGCACAGACTGCTGCCACGTGGTCAACGCCTCAACGGATGAGCAGCTGGGCAGATTCTACGCCGAGAATGATTTCATCCCCGCCCTTGAAAAAGTCCCCGACTCCATCTTTGAGTATCTGGACTTTGAAATGCTCGGCAGAAAAGCCCGATTTGAGGAGGGCGGCATCTTTGCAAGCAACGGATATGTCACGCAGCACACCGAGCTGAAGCAGGTATATGACAGCCTGGCCTTGATTCCCGAAGTGCCGGAATATGGCATTCGCCTGCTGGCCGGAGGCCCCCCCATGGACTCCGATGGCCTGCCGGAAAAGCAAGTATATCTGAACCTCCCCGCAACTCAGGAGGCGTTGGATCATGTGCTGGAGATGTGTGAAGCGCCGTCCTGGCGTGAGGTGGTCTTCTGGGCAGAGGATGGCGCTGTCCCGGAGCTTCTGGAGAGTATGGACTGTGACGATATCCAGGAGCTTAACGAGCTGGCAAAGCACCTCAAATGCCGTGAAAACAGCGGAGAGCTTTCCAAACTGAAGGCGGTCATCCTTGCGACGGACTGCCACGATGTCGGAACCGCTATTCAGATCTCCGAGAACCTGGATGACTACTTGTTCGAGCCTGACCAGAGAAATCCCGAGGAGGTTGCATCCGAGGAGCTTCGGCTCATTGTGGACGAGCAATCCCTCTCGATTCTGAAGAAGCATGTCAGTCTCTACAACTATGGTCTGGATGTCATGGCCGCCAACAATGCTGTGCTGACTCCCTATGGACTGGTACAGCGTAGAGATGGCAACGAGCTGCTCCAAGCCCAGGAACCCCCGTCTGAGCGTAGTGGAATGGAGATGATGCAGTGAACGCTCAACAGTCTGAACTCTTCGACCTGCTGGATGGCTTTGAGATGACCAAATCCCAGCACGACTGGCTGGAACGGCGGTTTGAAAACATGACGGTAAAAGAAAGCCTCTTGTTCCGTGGGGCAATGCAGATCGAGCGCCCTCAAATGACTGCCGATGTGATGCTGATTGCCAATCAGCTGGATCACTACGACCTGTTCTACGGTGCAGGAGACGATGCCCGACTTGGCAAATTCGTCATGGAGCAGATCCAGCGCCCCTCCTCCCAGGCACGTGCATTCCTTGACCCGGAGAAAGTGGGGGCAGCTTACCGTCAGAAAGGTGGGAACACCTTCTGCAATGGGCACTTCATCAAGGTCGCCTCTCTGATCGATCCGTTCCTGGACGGCGACCCGACGCTGAACCCCGACAAAGGTGACTACGGCATCCGGGTCAAGCTGGCAAGCCGCTCCAATACGGAAGGCGTGTGGGTTGGATTCCCGGACACCGGCGAGTATATGGATACCGCACACCCGGACGAACTTCTCTTGGCGCTGGATGCACTGGAGGTAGACTCTTTGACTGAGTGTATCGCCGTGGATGTGGACTGCTGCCTCCCGCAGCTGGAGAACATCCTCTCCCAGTATGCCTCCGCAGCGGAACTTGTCCGTCATGCCATCGACTTCGGCTATGCGTGGGGTGAGCAGGGTCAGGGCGAACCCCGGTGGCTGGATAAATGGCAGGCTGTTATGGAGCTGGAGGACTGCCACCGTCTGGATTACGCCCTGGATCTGGCACAGAACCTCCACTGCTATCACTTCATGCCCCGCGATATGGAGCTGGAGGACTACGGCAAAACACTGGCGAAACACGACGGTGTCTACCCCAAGGATGAACTGCTCGCCTCCTGCTTCGATGCGGAGGGTTATGCCAATCAGCGGATGAAGAACATGGGTTTATCCGCCGCTGAGCATGGTTTCGTATCCTGGAACGGCACAGAGCTGGTCTATGAGTACAGTCAGCCGGATATGGAGCCGACCATGTCCATGTGAGAAGCCCCCACAGATCAGTTGCCGCCGGGACGGAGGTGATGAAATAAAAAATGAAATAGCCTGAACGCCACAGGGGCCGTTACCCGAATCGGGACAAACGGCCCCTGATTTTTTTGCGCTCTTTTCGGGTAACAGCCCCGGAAAGGAGCCCGCATGACCACGAAAACGGATAACCCCATCGCCGAGTACCTGAAGACCTATCACAAGGGAGCGCAAAGTGTCATATCCAGCCGGGAGCTGGAGGCGGCTTTCCATATCCGAGGCCCCGACCTGCGCCGGTTGATTAACAGCCTGCGTGGAGATGGCATCCCCATCTGCAGTTCTGACTCCGGCTATTACTACGCCGGTACTGAGGAAGAACTGCAGAGAACCATCCGGCAGCTTCGGAGCCGCATCAAGAAGATCGCCCATGCGGAACGCGGTCTCACCAAGGCGCTGGAGCAATCCATCGACAGCGGACAGATATCCCTTCCGCTGGAGGGCGGTGATACCGCTTGAAAAGCTTCATCCCCTGGGTGGGCGGTAAAAGCAAGCTGCTGTGGCTGATCCGAAAGCTGTCTCCCTCGCGGTATTCCCGGTTTATTGATGTGTTCGGCGGCAGCGGCACAGTGACCCTGAGCCGCCCCATCCAGCCGGGATGTATGGAGGTCTACAACGACTTCAACAGTGACCTGACCAACCTGTTCTGCTGTGTCAAAAACAGGACCATGGCGCTTCTGCTGGAGTTGGGTTTTCTGCCGCTGAATACACGCGACGATTTCAATGTGCTGTATAAGTTCTTCTCCAAAGAGGAATTCACCGATGACTATCTGAAAGAGGAGCTGGAGCTGACGGAGCGGTATCTGGAGTTTCCGGACGCCGAGACCATCCAGAGAATGATGCTGGAACGAGCGCCTCGCGGTGATGTGCGGCGCGCTGCCGACTTTTTCAAGCTGATCCGATACAGCTTCAGTGGCGGCGCTAAGTCCTTTGCCGGAAAATCCTGCGATATCCGCCGTTTCTTCTATCTGATTTGGGAGTGCTCCCGCAGGCTGGCAGATGTCGTCATCGAAAACAAGGACTGCGTAGAAATCGTCCACCAGTATGACCGGCCAGACGCATTTCTTTATTTCGATCCGCCCTACTACGATGCAGAGGACTGCTATGCGGCGGTGTTTCCCAAGGAAGATCATCAGCGTCTCCACGACGCTCTGCTGGAGTGTAAGGGATATGTCATGGTGTCCTACAACTACTGCCCATTCATCGTGGAGCTGTACAAGGAATTTTATATCTTCTACACCACTCGCCCCAACAGTATGTCTCAGAAGGCCGGAAGCGAATATGAGGAGATCGTCATCACCAATTATGACCCTCGCCTCCACGATTCCGCAAGGCATTGGCAACTCAACCTTTTCAACCTGTCTGCCGCAGACGAGGAGGAAGGAAAATACACCCTGATCCATGAACCCACAAGAGAACTCAGACAGAAAATGGAGGAATGAACATGACATTTATCAAGTACACCAACGACGGCAAGGCCGTCATCCAGCCCGCCGCCCTGACCTTGAGCGGTCTCGAGCAGGAGGAAACGCTGGAGATGCACACTCTGGAAAACGCCATCGTCCTGCTCAAGCCGGAGATGATGCCGGTGGAGAAAGCTGCGCTGATGATGACGCTGATGCGTCTGGTCAACAGCCTGACGGTGGACATGATGACCACAGTGGATGAGCCGGAGGCAAACGATGGCGAGAGTGACAGCGACGTGATCGGCGTACCCATCGAGGCTTTTGCGGATGCCGGCATCCTTCAGGATGATCTGCAGGTGTTCAGCATGGAGGGTGCCGTTGTGATCGTCTCCGAAGACCGTAAGGTCAAGTGGGACCCGGAGTTTGTGAAAATGGTCACGGAGCGTGAGAAGGCGAATGACTAAGGATCACGCCTACCTCTACCTCAGTTCCTTCTCCGAGGCCAAACGGCAAAACGAGGTGGCGCTCTGGCGGGCAAGCCACTTGGAGAACATTGCTTGCAAGCAGGCCATCGAGGAGGCCATTCGCAGAGATTTTGACGGGATGCACCTGGACCGTGAATGCGCCAGAAGCGTCATCGACAAGTTTGGATTCAAGCGTGTGGGGTGGGTGTTGTCCGCCACACTTCAGCAAAAGCAGTATGATGGACGATTCAGCCCTCAAAACAAAACATGGGCCGCATCCACCTTCATTCCTCCCAGCGACCGCAATTACGAGTTTGCGGTGGAGAGTCACCCCGCTGTGCTGGACGGCTTCGTCAACGCCTTCCGGGAAGCGCAGGCAGAGCTGAAGCTGTTCAACGGCTCCCACTGCGACGATATGACCGGACAAGAGCTGGAAGGCAAGGTGCTGGTCATGAGTCCGTTCACGCTGAAGGAGTCCTACTGGGCGCCGGAAAATCAGCTCTGGCTGGCCACCGGCGGCTTTGGCTGCGTACCCACTGCCGCAGGCAGAGCGGTATACGCCACCTGCCTTGGCGATGGAGAGCAGACACGCTGGAATCGCAGCGACTTCATCGGCATTCTCCGGGAGGAACATCTCCCCGACTGGGCCAGAGAGCGTCTGGAGCAGCTCCGGCAGGAAGCTCCCGCCGCTCCCGAAATGAGTCATCCATCCATGTAAAGAAAGGAGATCCGTCACATGGCAACACCGAAGAAAAAGCAGCAGGAAATCCCCACGCCCCAGGTGGAAGCACGAATCGACCGCCTGGTGGATGGGGATTTCAAGACCAAAGCCTATGCCAGTGCCACCATCGGCGGCGCCTTTGCCGTCCACGGCATCCGGGTCATTGAGTCCGACAAGGGGCGCTTCATCTCCATGCCCCAGGAGTCCTACAAGAAGAATGGCGAAACCAAATACAACGACACCTTCCACGCCATCACCGCCGAGGCCCGGACCGCACTGGTGGAGGCAGTCAACGACGCTTACGAGCAGAAGCTCCAGGAGCAGCAGGAGCAGAAAAGCGACGCTCCTGAGCAGGCCATGAGCCAGCAGATGTAACCCGGCTGTCCGGAAGGAGGTGATGCACCCTGATTCGTTTCACAGTAGACAACCAAAACCGCCTGATCTTCTATGGCAATATGGTGGGCTATGTAAAAGACAGCACCGCCGTTGTGGACGAAATGTTCCAGACCGATGAGCTGTCCCGTTATCTGGCCAGAATGAACCTGGCTCCCCAGTGGGAGGAGGGCGTATTTGACCGCCTGACTGCCGGTGAGGTACCCGGTGAGGAGCTGGGCCAGCCGCAGAAAGGCTGCCGCATCTGGCAGCTCCGAAAAGATGTGGATGTCACCATGCGTTTCATCGGATATGAGGATCTGGTCAAAAAGTTCGGAGAACCGGACGCAGAAAACTACACGCAGGTATTCGATGGCGATCTGGGAACCAATGATCTGGAGCGGATCTATGCCATCTGCAGGGATAGTCCTCCTCCCGGATACCAGGGATACCGAATGGCGCTGTCCGATGTGGTGGAGCTGTACGACGCTTCCGGCAGCGAGTTTTATTACTGCGACCGGGTGGGCTTCCGCCCCATCCAGTTCAACCAAAGTCAGGAGCAGACAGAATGTATCGAAATGACCATGTAGGCCGGACGATGGGCAATCGTCCGGCTTTTGCTTTGCCAGGGCGAGGTCGCAGCCCTCCCGCATTAGGAAGCCTGAGACCGAACCTGCATCATCAAATCATCCACTAACATTCAAAATCCATTTACTTATAGGAGGAATTTATTTTATGAAGAAGCTGTTTAAGAACATCGCCAACACCGCCAAGACTACCGCCGCCAACTGCAAGTCTTCCATCGCCGCTTTCCACAGCCGTGCTGTCAGCAACAACGCCGGCGAGGGCTACATCGATACCGCTGTCAAGGTGCTGATCGCCGTCGTTCTGGGCGCCCTGGTGCTGGCCGGTCTGTATGCTGTGCTGAACGACACCGTCATGCCCACCGTCACCCAGCGGATTCAGGAGATGTTCAACTACGCAGGCTGATGCTCTGGGTACAGGCACTGGTCTTCTGCGGCGGGCTTGTTTATGCTGCCGTGGACGACCTGAGAACCAGAAAGGTCCATGATATCGTCTGCATCGCAATCGCTTTGGCGGGGCTGATCACCATCAGCCCCGCCTCCCTTTTGGGGGCACTGCTGGCAATGGCCCCATTCTACCTCTGTGCAGGTCTCGGCCTGATGGGGGGCGGCGATTGGCGGTTAGCCGCCGCCGTAGGATTTGTTCTGGGAGTTGACCGGGTAATTACAGGCTTGTGTTTTATGGCTGCTGCGCTCCTTTTCACTTCCTTTGCCATGCGGGTGATTCCAGCACTGCGGGAGGGCGCATCGGCAAAACAGCCGCTGGTTCCGTATTTCGCGGTGGCTTTCATCCCCGCATATTTTGCTTATGTGTGATAAAGAAGCAATAGAAGTGCAAAAAATTTTGCCGTTCCTATCCGACACTTGGCCATTGTGTCGGATAGGTCGGGCGGTTATTCGGGCAAGTCAATCTTGCCGACAAAGCTGTAATAAATCTCAATGTCCTGCCTGCGGGTGCCGTTCTCATCATAGCTGCACTCATGCACCACAATTTTCTCGATCATTTCCCGCAAGAGAGTGGGGGTCAGTTCTTCAAAGGCAAGGTGCTTGCGGACAATGCCCATAAATTTCTCGGCGTTGACGGTAGCTGCCTGTGACTTGTCCAGTTCGGCTTGCAGGGCGGCGGCTCTCTTTTTCAGCTCCGCTTGCTCGGCTTCGTAGTCAGCCGACAGTTCCATGAAACGCTCATCGCTGATTTTGCCGTTTACATTGTCCTCATACAGCCGCTTGATAATGCGGCTGATTTCAGAAATGCGTTCCTGCGCCTGTTCAAGCTGCTTGGTGGCTGCGGCGGTCTTTCTCTTGCCGCCGATCTCGTTCTGCTGGATAAGCAGCTTCACAAAGCGGCTCTCATGCTTGGCGGCGTATTCGGTCACTTGCCGGAGATTGGAGAGGACACCGGCGGTCAACAGGTCGGTGCGGATAAAGTGCGCCGTACAGTCGCGGGTGCGCTTCTTGTAGCTGCCGCAGATGTAACAGTCCTGCTTGCGGTTCTTGTTCTGATACCGCTGCTGGTACATCACATGGCCGCAGTCGGCGCAGAACAGCATACCGGAGAACAGCCCCACCTCGTCATAGCGGTTCGGGCGTTTGCGCTGCTTGCGTAACTCCTGCACGCGCTCCCATGTTTCCGTGTCGATAATCGGCTCATGGTGGTTCGGGAAAATGGCCTGCTTCTCAATGGGGTTCTCTACGCTATGCTTGGTCTTGTAAGAGGGCTTCTCCGTCTTGAAGTTTACCAGACAGCCGGTGTACTCCCGGTTTTCCAACAGGTGGACAACCGTGTTTGTAGCCCATTTACACTCATAGCCGGGGTGGTAGCGGCGGGTGCTGCCCGTCCTGCGGTATTCCAGCGTCCCCGGCGTGGGGATTTGCTGCTCCGTAAGCATACGGGCAATCTTGGTCGGGCCGTTCCCGGCAAGGCAAAGCTGGTATATCTGCCGGACTACCGGCGCGGTTTCCTCGTCAACGATATAGTTCTCGTCCTCGTCCATGAGGTAGCCATACACCGGCTTGCTGGTAACGGGCTTGCCGCTCATGCCTTTTGCTCTCTTAACTGCCTTGATTTTCTTGCTCGTATCTCTCACCAGCCATTCGTTGAACAGATTTCGCAGAGGGGTAAAATCGTTGTCCATGCCGCCGTTTGCACTGTCCACATTGTCGTTGACAGCGATAAACCGCACGCCCTTTTGGGGGAACAGCATTTCCGTGTAAAATCCCACCTGCAAGTAGTTTCGCCCTAACCGGCTCATGTCCTTGACAATGACCGTACCTACTTTCCCGGCTTCAATGTCTGCAAGCATGGCTTGAAAACCGGGCCTTTGAAATAATGAGGTGTGATAGCGATAGCGGCAAAAAGCTAATAAAATCAATGGTTTTGCGGACAGCGGATAGACAGGGAATGTGTTAAAAACTGAATACGCACACAAACGGCGTTACCTTAACCCCTTTGGGGGAGAAAGTAACGCCGTTTTTTTATGCCCGCAGGAAAGGAGGTGCAGCCGGAATGTATTTCACAAAGGGCAAGCAGCGGGCGTTTGAATTGCTCATGCAGCAGAAGCCGGGATTTGACCGCTATCAATCCGGTTGTGCCGGAGATGATGAAGATTGCGGCACTTGCCGTTTCTACCGCCCCGGGTGGAAATATGAGTTTTGCGTTTTCAAAGAGTGTCCCTATTGCCCCGGCAAAAGGACGCGGAAAACGCACGCCAGCATGGACAAATAGACGGGCAAAAGCCCTTGTACCATGCGGCTTTGCAGACGCGAAAACGGCAAAGGGCATATTGCAATACCAAAACAGCCGAAAACGGCTTTCTAATTGTCCACGCATACCAAGAGAGGAAGTGAGGAAATATGGCAGTTTTCAGAGTGGAGCGAAATACGGGATATACCGTTATGAGCAACCACCACTTGCGAAACAAGGAATTGTCCTTAAAGGCAAAGGGCTTGTTGTCGCAAATGCTTTCGCTGCCCGAAGATTGGGATTATACCCTTGCGGGCTTATCCCATATCAACCGGGAGAAGATCGACGCAATCCGCGAAGCGGTAAAGGAACTCGAAAAAGCCGGATATATCGTGCGCAGCCGGGAGCGCGACGAAAAGGGACGCTTGCGGGGCGCAGATTACGTCATATACGAGCAGCCGCAGCCGCGAGAGCCGGAAGCAGCTACCAGCGGCGGACAGCCGCCTATATTGGATTTACCTACATTGGAAAATCCAACATTGGATAATCCAACGTTGGAAAAACCTACGCAGGAAAAACCTACGTTGGAAAATCCAACGCAATTAAATAAAGATATATTAAGTAAAGAACAATCAATTACTGATTTATCAAGTACCGATTCCATTCCTTTCCATTCCCTAAACCCCTTGCCCTTTGCGCATGGCGAAGCGGCTACGCCGCCGGAAAGGAAAAGAACGGAAGCGAAAAGCAATAGCGCAGTAGAGATTTACAGGGAGATTATCAAGGACAATATCGAATACGACCATCTCATTCAAAACTGCAAAATTGACAAAGACCGTTTGGACGAGATTGTTGACCTTATGCTGGAAACCGTCTGCACAGCCCGAAAGACAATCCGTATTGCCGGGGACGACTACCCCGCCGAATTGGTGAAATCCAAGTTTTTGAAGCTGAACAGCAGCCATATTGAGTTTGTTTTGGATTGCATGAGGGAGAACACAACCAAAGTGCGCAACATCAAGCAGTATCTAAAAGCGGTGCTGTTCAACGCGCCGAGTACCATTGACAGCTACTATACCGCCCTTGTCAATCACGACTTATACGGCGGCGAATGAGCATAGCCGCACTTTACCGGGAAAGGAGTTGATACCTTGCAGGAGGAAGTAACCCAAAAAACGATTGCCCTATACGTCAAAGTGGGAAAAGGCGCGGCGCGGCTTACCGAACAGGCGTTACAGAAAGCAATCCAAAAGTTTTTGGAGCAGAAAAGCAAACCCGCGCATGGGAAACAGACCATGCGGCAGCTTATGAAGCAGAACGCGGGTGTTTCCAACATCGAGATCACCGACAGCAATATTAAAGCCTTTGAGAGTACGGCGAAGAAATACAACATAGATTTTTCGCTAAAAAAGGTTAAGGGCGAGCAGACCCGTTACCTTGTGTTTTTCAAAGGCCGGGACGCGGACGTTATGACCGCAGCGTTTCAAGAGTTTTCCGCAAAGAAGCTGAACCGGGAGAAAAAGCCCTCTATCCGCAAAGCCCTTGCCGCTGCAAAGGACAAGGCGAAGCAGCTTAACGCCGCCCGCGACAAGGTAAAGAAAATGGACAGGGGGCGCGAGATATGAAGCAGATCAACTACAAAAAGCTGATACTTCCGAATATCCCCTATGTGTTCTTTGTCTATCTCTTTGATAAAGTCGGACAGGCGGTGCGGCTTGCCCCCGGCGCGGATATTTCTGCAAAGATACTGAATATCACACAAGGATTTTCCGCAGCCTTTGAAAACGCCTTGCCGAGCGTTTACCCGTTGGATTTGCTTGTCGGCATTGTCGGTGCGGTGATTATCCGCTTGATAGTCTATGTCAAAGGGAAAAACGCGAAGAAATACCGCAAGGGCGCGGAGTACGGCTCTGCCCGATGGGGAAACGCCGAAGATATAAAGCCCTACATAGACCCGGATTTCCAAAACAACATCATTTTGACGCAGACGGAACGGCTTACCATGAACAGCCGCCCGAAGCAGCCGAAGTACGCGAGAAATAAGAACGTCGTCGTGATCGGCGGCAGCGGCAGCGGAAAAACAAGATTTTTTGTCAAACCTAATCTAATGCAGCTTCATTCCTCTTACGTCTTAACCGACCCGAATGGTAATTTACAATAAGGATAAAGGGAGCGCGCACCCTCAAGAAAGGAGGTTACACCCCATGAAGAAACAGCCGGACAAGGGAAAAATCACAGCCCTGTACGAGCGTCTTTCCCATG
>NZ_JACRTD010000009.1 GCF_014385085.1 Youxingia wuxianensis
CGTGGCTTTAATACCTATGAGGGCTTTGCCTCGATGATTTGCCTCGTTGCTGGTAAACTCCAACTCGCTGTCCCTAACCCTTTCTAAATACTCCTATCCACTAAAACGGGAGTAGAGCCTAAAATGTGAATATCAATTAAGCAAACGGTCTGCTTCGGCAGGCCGTTTTGCTATATATAGGTTCAGAAAAGAATTTCAAAAAACTTTCAAAAATTTTGCGACCAACGCCGATAAAATCGTACTTATAAGGTGAAAGCGTGTGTACGCCCATCTGCGGCTATGCGGCTGGTCGGCACAAACTTCAAAATACCGATACAGGAGGTGGAATTGGCTATGATGGTGTTTAACACTCTGTATGGGTTCACGCGTTGGTCTGCTTATTTCGCCCTCTGTTTCTGGAGGCTCCGATTGAAAATCAACAGGATTGGCGCATAACCCGTAGAAAAATCGTTTGGTTATGCGCCTGTTCCCTCATACGATTTAATTTTTGGGAGGAATTACAATGAAGTTTTTCGGCAAAAAACTCTTATCAATGTTACTTGCTATAACAATGGTGGTGTCGTTAGGTGTCACCGTATCCGCAGCAGAATCTACGAACGGCAATGACGAGTATATTAAAGTTACCGATGAAATTGTCGAAAGTATTGCTGTTGAGTGGGCAGAATATATTTGCCCTGGTCGGTCTTTCAATGTTTCAGCAATTTATGAATACTATAATCTTGATGATGAACTCATTGGCTACTCAGTCAGCGTGACAAGTAATGGTACACCTTACGGATATATTCTCCTTGATTTCTTCCAGGAGAATATTATCACTGAATTTGTCATTGAAGAAGATGTTGTAAATATTTGTGAAAGTGCTGTGACAGAATTGCAGAGCCATACCAGCACATATGGCCTACGAGGACAAAGTATTGATTCATCATGTGTTAGGCTTCACAAATATCTGCCGTTAGTCCACGCTGTTTCCGTTGAGGTTGGTGGAACCGAAGTATATGCAATCGATGATGAAGTTACTTCTCGTAATGAGTATGAGAAGTTTTGTAATTCAGTTTCCGCAACTCAAACCATTGAAGCAAATGTACGGAGCATTGATGAGCCCTGGGCTATCTATGATAAAAACTCCCAGAACGAAACCGTATATGGACATTGTGCGGACATCATGCTAAAATCAATTCCGACAGGATATACTGTTGTTGATAAGGATACTCGATTGGAAGATCGCTACTCTTTTTCTCAGTCTTGGGCAGAAACTAACACTGATTCGTATGCTTGTGCCATCATTGCCGGCTTGAATATTCTGTATCAGACCGACAGTTTGCTTAACGATAGTTCAGTAGATACCTATGAGTGGCTGTGGGATGAAACAGGTACAAAGGAAACAACTGCAAGCAAAAATGACACAACCAGCGACATTGTCTATGGCTCAACGACTATCGGTAAGATCGCGCCAGCAATCGTTAAACTTGCGAAGGAGCTTGGGAAAACGAACAGTTCCTATTCCAATGTGTCCAGCCCTACATATCAGACTTACAAAACTGCGGTTAACGCAGGAAAGAGTGGTGTCTTGGAATTTGGAGTTACAGTTTCAACAGATGATGGAACTGCGCGTCAAGGCCATACCGTTTCTGTTGTTGGCTTCCGCTCTGACAAAGATTCTAATTCTACGGTTCATCAGTATGTAATTGTTGCAGATGGTTGGGGTTCGTACAGATATATGGAATTATCTGCAATCGACTTCACCGATAAATCCGGTGCTACGATTGTCATTGGCTGACCGTCAGCAGAAATGGAGGAATAAATGAAAGGATTCTTTTGCTTGCTGCTATCAGCTTTACTCCTAATGACAACTGGCTGTTCGGGAAATTCCGACAATGCAAACGAGGGACACAATCAAAATGGTCACTTGTTGTCTGTCAATGTCAAAGTGGTTGAAATAGTGGAAAATAACGATAAACTATTCAAAGTTGAAGCTCTTGAAAATTGCACAGAAAAGATTGCGCAAGGCGATACCATTTTGGTTACTGCGGATTCTGCTGATATTTCAAGCATTTTAGAATCCTATCAGCAAAACAACAGTTTCCGCATATATTTTCCAGTAATAACGGATACAGCAGAAGGCGTAAGCGTTACTTGTTTTGACATCATACAGTATGATTCAACAGGTAAGATTGTCCAGAAATTTGAATAAATGAGAAACGGTCTGCTTCGGCAGGCCGTTTTGCTTTTAAGGAGGTGAACCCCCTATGGCAACCACACGCCTGATGCCCCTGCACACCGGCAAAGGCCGCACGGTAGGACAGGCAATCAGCGACATACTGGACTACTCCCAAAATCCGCAAAAGACGGATAACGGCAGACTGATAACGAGCTGGCAATGTGACAGCAGGATAGCGGATGCCGAATTTCTTTTTACTAAAAATCAGTACATCCAAAAGACCGGTAGAGTGCGCGGTGAGGATGATGTAATTGCTTACCATCTGCGGCAATCCTTTGTCCCCGGCGAGATCACCCCGGAGGAAGCAAACCGCCTGGGCTGTGAGCTTGCCAAGCGGTTTACCAAGGGCAAACACGCCTATATCGTCTGCACCCACATCGACAAAGAGCATATCCATAATCATGTGATTTGGAACTCTACCGCGCTGGATCAGTCACGGAAGTTCCGCAACTTTTGGGGCAGCACCCGCGCCGTGCGGCGGCTCAATGATACCATCTGCATCGAGAACGGATACTCCATCGTGGAAAATCCGAAGCGGCACGGCAAGAGCTATAACAAGTGGCTGGGCGATAAGAAAAAGCCCTCCCACCGTGAACGGATTTGCGCTGCTATTGATGATGCTCTGGCGCAAAAGCCCGAAAGTTTTGAAGCTCTGCTGGAGCTGCTACGGCAGGCCGGTTATGAAATCAAGGGCAAGAAAGTCCCGTCCCTGCTCGGCGGCGAACAGCAGAAATCCATTCGCATGGACACCCTGGGCGCAGGCTACACACCCGAAGATCTCCGCGCGGTGATTGCCGGTGAAAAGGAACACACGCCCCGAAAACGCTGGACGGAAAAGACCGTACCGGAAAAGCGCGGCGGGAATCTGCTGGTGGATATTCAGGCAAAATTGCAGGAGGGCAAAGGTGCCGGTTATGCGCGTTGGGCCACTCTGTTTAATTTGAAGCAGATGGCGCAGACGGTAGCCTATCTGCAAGATCATCAGCTTTTGGATTATAGCGTTCTCTCTGAAAAAGCAGCGGCAGCTTCCACCCGGTTCAATGAACTTTCCGCAAAAATCAAAGCCGCAGAAGCGCGCATGGCGGAGATCGCCGTGATGCGAACTCACATCATCAACTACGCTAATACCCGTGATACCTATGTTGCCTATCGCAAGGCCGGTTACTCCAAGAAGTTTCTTGCAGAGCATGAAAGTGAGATCACGCTCCATAAGGCAGCAAAGAAGTTTTTCGATGACCAGGGCATCCAGAAGCTCCCCACCGTTAAGAGTTTGCAGGCCGAATATGCCGCGCTGATGGCAGAGAAAAAAGTGGCATACGCCGAGTACCGGAAAGCCCGCGAGGATATGAAAGAGTTGCTGACCGCCAAGGCGAACATTGACCGCATTCTGGAGTTGGAAGAAGATTGTCAGGACGAGCGAGAAAAAAATCTAAAAAATTTTTCAAAAAGTTGCGACCAAAGAAAATAAAATCGTACTTATAGGATGAAAGGGAATGTACGCCGCTTGTGCTGTCGGCGTGGGCGGCGCATTTTCCTAAAACTACGATACGGAGGTGAAATCAGCTATGATGGTGTTCAACACTCTGTATGGAATTTTGCGCTGGTCTGCTTATTTCGCTCTCTGTTTCTGGAGGCTGCGATTGAAAATCAGCAGGATCAGCGCATAGCCCATCACAAAAACGGGTTATGCGCCAAATAGTTTTGCAGCAGTCAACAAAAGATTAACTTCAAAATACAGGAGGTACATAATGATGAAATTTACAAAGCGACTTCTTTCTGTTATGCTGTCATTGTGTTTGGTGCTGTGCTGTTCGATTCCTGCCCTCGCCGCTGAAACCACCACAACGGTCGGCACCCTTACAATTTTTTCGTCCAATGACGGCGGCAGTTCCTCTTGGAATCTGTCTGGTCATGCTTTTCTTGCATTTGAAAATACCAGTTCTTCAGACATCACAGTAGGCGGTTTGACGGTTGCCTCCGGAGAAGAAATTACATTTGGAACATGGGGAAATCAGGACGCGCATCATGGTATTTGGTATAACTTGGAATCTTATTTAATCAACAATCAAAACGATTATGCTAATCGTGCTTCTCTTTCGATGAGCGTCACTCAGGATGATGTTGATGAAATTAACACCATTATTGCCAATAATGATGCCTGGGCGTTGCTTAACAACTGTTCATCTTTTGCTGTCCGCGTATGGAACCAGGTATCCTCTATAACATTAAGTGCGGGTAGCCCCAATACCCCTACATCCTTACGCGCCAACATTCGTTCTAAGTCTGGTTATGAAACAGGGCGCAGCGTACAGAATAACACGAACATTGGATATGTCAGCGGTGGAGAGTTTGTCCCTGTTACTGTGAGCACTTCTGCACGATCCGCCGCTCCTATTGTAATGACCGCTTATGGAGTACAGTTTATTGTTCCTATCAACTTAAATCCCAATAGCTGTGATACGGAGGTGTGGCATAAGTGAATAGAAAAAAAGTGATTGTTGTTCTCAATGTTTTCCTGATCTGTGCAATGGTAGTCCATATATGTGTGAAAATATATCTGCATGGACAGCACCCGGAATACAGTTCCCCTGCCTATGTGGAGCTGTTCAATGCGGTGTATTATTTAATCCCTCTGCTCATCATTAACATTGGCAATCTTGTATTGAAAAAGAGATAACAGATTGCCACACAACATCACACATATCCTTTGGGACGCAGAATCCATTTGTGGTTTCTGCGTCCCTTTCATTTTTTATAGCGATTTGAAAAATCGCGTAGCCGCAGGATTTAGCCTGCGTTCCAGAACACAATTTTGTGTTCTGCGGGGATTGGGGCGGAGCCTCAACAAGTATGAAACTGCCGGTTTCCGCAAGAGCGGAAATTGGCAGTTTTCGCAAAGTGGGTACCGCTTTGCATTGCTTGCCGCTTTCTTCGTTCTTTCGTACCCTCCGTCCTCCCGAAAAATATTTTTCCAAAACTTTCAGAAATTTTGCGACCATCGCCGATAAAATCGTACTTATAGGGTAAAAGGGAATGTACGCCCCCTGGCGTCTGTGCCGAAGGGCTATATGAGCTTCAAAATACCGATACAGGAGGTGGAATTAGCTATGGTGGTGTTTAACACTCTGTATGGGTTTACGCGCCGGTCTGCTTACTTCTCCCTCTGTATGTGGAGGTTGAGATTGAAAATTAGCAGGGGTGGCGCATAGCCCATACTGAAAATGATTAGGCTATGCGCATTTGAAGCAATCCAACACTAACATAAAATGAGGTTAATAAAATAAAATTCCGCCAACAAGGCCAAATAACTTCATGGCTTTTATCTGTAAGATCACAAGGAATCTTTCTATAAAAAGGCTGGATTATAATAGGGCGAGAAAACGCACACCTGAATCGTTTGTGTCGTTTACTGAGTTGGAAGATGTTTTGCCGGATAACAACATAGCCGCCGGTGTTGAAAACGCAGAAATTGGTAAGCTGATTAGTGAGTTTCTAAACCACGAGAAACCAGCATCTCGCGCGGTCTTTATCCGTAAATACTGGTTCTTCGATTCTATCAGCGACATTGCAGCGAGATATTCATTTGCTGAAAGTAAAGTCAAGAATATGCTGTATCACTCCCGTAACAAGTTAAGAGAGTATTTGAAGAAAGAAGGTATCGAAGTATGAGAACGCCCAGAATAGTTGATGCAATGAATTATATAGACGATGATCTTGTGTCTTGGGCAGTTGAGTATCGGAGAGTTCCCTTTACTACCCGTCTTTTTCGTAAGCCATTTTTGAAAGCCTGTGCGTGTTTTTTAGTATTCGCCCTCTTATTTGGTGTTGCCTTTTTTCGTGGCAATGACGGCAATGTGGTATCTTCTCCGTTTGTTCTGACTGCCTATGCAGTTTCCCCCGAAAGCTCTGATGTGGTAACAACTGAGCTGGAAAAAGGCGCAAAGGTGCCGATCAGTTCGTTTGCAACGGAATCGGGAGTGTTTGGATTTGTGTTTTCCACGCCTAATACAAATGATGATATGCCTGCATCAATTTCCGTTATTACGAATGGCAATTATGATGCCTATATTCAAGAGATCACAGGAATTACAATCGACCCGGCACAGAACTACTATGTTTTTATTCCCGGAGAAAATGAAGTGCAACCGTACACGGTGTTTATCTCATCCATTGATTTAGGCACAGAGCTTGTATATGAGTACACTCTTTCAATCTCACTGCAGGGAGAGGAATACTATGCAGAGCTGGTGGATTGGTCACAAGAGATGTCATTATGAAATGATAATTAAGAGCAAAAGAAGGTGGTTCCGATGAACAGAGTATCATCCGTCTAATTCGCATTGGTATTTTACAGGAGGATTTTAATGAAACATCTAAATATTCGGAAACATCTGTCTTTTGTTCTTGCGTTGCTTTTATGTATGTCTTTGACAACTACTGCTTTTGCAGCAGAGGAACGAATTGTAAGTGATGCGGAAATCTCTGCTGTTATAGCTGAGATCAACAAAGAATACGGAACAAATATCCACATACTTTCTGCCGAAGAACTTACTTCCCTTGGTTTGCCGGTTTCTGAACCAGCACCTATGACTGCCACTGAACTTGCACAATTAGAGGATACTTTACGCCATATTGCCGAAACACAAATTCCTCAGTTCAAGAAAACAACACAGGAGGCAAATGCTGTTCTTGCCAGTATTGAAGCTGCCCCGGCCAACGCAGCACCATTCGCTGAATTGCAAAGCACAAGTGAACCAATTACAGCAACAAAAGAAATAGATTATGCTACTGCCGGTGCTGTGGCATACACATCTAAAACCATTTTGGGAAAAACAATTTGGGGCGAAATCCAGCATGGTTTCTGCGTTACAGATACCCAGCAGGCTACTTGGTTCCGCGCCACAAATCCGACAGTTACCCGTACCGATAGCAATCGCACATTGTATTGGGTTGGAACCGGCAGCTATTACTCCAATGTAAATGGGACACAGTATTATCTTTATAGTGGAACGCAATATGCATCTATGTCCATTGATGACTATACATAATTGACCGAGCTGTGCCACAGGCGTAAACGGCAAAAAGGCAACGGTGCGTACCGTTGCCTTTCGTATATCAATCTTCTTGGTTTTCACTTTCTGTTGGATCTATGGCGACTGACAGAGCGGCGGCATCCTCCACAATGGATGTAATGAGCTGCCGGAAGTCTGTGGCATTCAGAGAAGTGATAACTGGCCTGCCTGTTTCTGCTTCAAGAGCCTGCCGAGCAATTCCTGCAACCTTTCCACCTCGCCGTGCAATCTGCTGGTTTTCAGAAAAAGTTTGTGGCTGCTCTGCTTTTGAAATGTCTGTTGTGGAGGTTTCGGCAAGCATATTCAAGACAAGCTCCGTTGTTGTCATATTATCCCGAAGATTTTCCTTTTTCAAACCTTTTAGCTTCTTATACTGTCGCGTTGTCATGCCCGACCATGCACGAGTGATCTCGTCAGTCAGAATAGCGTATTCCAATCCTTTTTGTACGCCGCGATCCTGCCATTCATCGGTTAGTTCTTTGCGTACCTGGATTGCCTGTAAACGCTGATTGATCCACTCCCGTGTGTAGCCCTTTCTTGCATAGGTTTCAAGAGCGCGGTCAATGGTCAGTTCGGGATCAATGGTTTCCTCTATGCGCTCTCGCCCGACCTGTGCCAACCATAACTTGAACGGTTCAGCTTTAGGGGACGGTATCGACTGGATGATACGCAAAATACCCTCAATAGTAGCAGCATTTGTACGATAGCGTTTGCCATCCGATGCAGTTAAGGTAGTTAGGGTACAAATTGTACCCCACCTTGCATTAAGTTCTGAATCGCGAGAACGCATTTTTTTAATATACTGCTTCGGATCTGCGCTATCTGTCAGAACAGCAACAACATCTGCAACAGAAAAATACCATTTTTCCTGCACATCGTCCCATGCTGCGCGGATTTCTCTATTTTCAAACAGCTTTATGGCGTTTTGATTTTCTCCCATGGTATGTACCTCTCTTTTGAGCATATATAACATTATACTGCATATATATGAAAATTTCTACCATTTTCAGGTGGGGTACAAAATGTACCCTACCTGAACCGAAAAGCAAAACAACAGCGGATCACTCCGCTGCTGCTTCGTGCTTCTTCTCGATTTCAACGACTTTTTGTGCCGTAGCGGTGACAATCTCCAGTCCGGCATCGCTCATGCTATCCAGCAGAGCATCCAGTTGCCTCCGCTGCGTGTTCTTCTCTGCATCCTTGTTTGGAAAGAAAAACTGATCTACCGATATGGAATAACGGGTAACAAGTTCATAGAAAATCTGTAAGCTCGGCTGTTGCCCCTTGTTTTCGATATTGGCAAGGTAACGCGGAGAAATGTTCATTTCATCGCAGACATCTTTCCGCGATTCTTTCCGCTCCATCCGTGCTGATTTTATAGCCTGCCCAAAAGCGTTGAAATCATAAAGCGGTACTGGTCTTTTTGCCATTTTCATTTCCTCACTCGTCTTTGTTATTCCTACCAGTACATTTTACAGTTCACATTCCTGTTTAGATATGTCTCCACAATTCCTTTAGTTAGCTTAAATAATACAATATGCGGATATGATTTTCTGCTTTTCTGCAAACCTCATTGACAAAGCAGTAATAAGTTACTATAATATAAGCGTAACAAGTTACTGCTATTAGGAGGGCTTATGTGGAAAGAATTATTTAACCAATATGGTGACGATACCGAACACAGGATTCAAGCGATTTTTTCGAGTATTTTTGTCATGCAAAACAGGATGCAAACAGCAGGTGAAAAAATACAAACACAAATTTCAATGAAGCAGTGGCTATTGCTTACCATGACTGCCAGTTGCCCAGAGCCACGCACTTTGACAAATGTGGGAGCGCTAATGGGATGTTCAAGACAAAATGTTAAGAAACTGGCAATGGCATTGGAGAAACAAGGATTTGTTCGATTGGTTCTTGGCTCTAACAACTCTGTAAATATTGAACTTACTGAGAAGGTTGCTGAATACTTGCAGGAAATGGTTGAGCGGCACACTTGCACTTTGAGACTTCTTTTTGCTGACTTTTCAGAAGAAGAAATATCCGCACTATTCACACTCTACCAAAAGCTTTATGCGGGCATTGAACGGGTAGAAAACTATGCAAAGGAATTAGCGTGAGCATGAGAAAGACAGGTAAAAGAAAAATGTATATTTGGATTGGAGCATTGCTCGTTTTGATCGGTGGAATTTTGATTTGGTTTCACATTCCATATTCCCCTGTAAAAAGAGATTTCAAGAATGATGTTGCTGTATTGAAGGACAGTAATCAACTTGTCGAAAATGACAAGCTGTTTAAGTGTGAAGATTTTTCTCACTTACCACTTGCAATTCAGCGATACATCGAAAGCAGTGGATATATTGGTATGCCGAAAATGAATTACATGAAAATGGAATATCATAATGTTGATTTTATGCAAGGGAAAAATGGTCCCGCGCTGAAAATCGACTATACCCAATATAATTTTGTTGCAGCACCGTGCCGTATGGCGTTAATTGACAGCAGTATGTTCGGCGTTCCTTTTGAGGGATACGATTATTACCAAAACGGCATTGGTGGAATGAAAGGTGTTATTGCCAAAGGGATCACATTATTTGACCAAAAAGGCGCGGATATGGATAAAGCGTGTTTGGCGACATTTCTTGCGGAAAGTATGTTTGCACCATCCATTCTGTTGCAGGACTACATCACATTTGAGGAAATCAGCGATTATAAAGTCAAAGCCACGATAACCTTTGCCGGACAGACCGCGAGTGGTATTTTTACATTCAACGAACAATATGAAATGATTTCATTTACAACTAATGACAGAGCTGTGACAAACGGAGATGGTACAATGGAATATATTCCGTGGTCTGCTGTATGCGGTGAATATCAGTTTTCAGAAACCGGAATGAAATATCCTACCAAGTTTCAGGCGGTTTGGCACTACCCGGACGGAGATTTTATCTACTTTGATGGAAAAATCAGCAGTGTGATATACGGCAATATTTAGCTTTGAATATAGCTTATCAGGACTTGTAAACTATATTTTTCTATGATGTTACGCATAGCCGCATTGCCATGCGGTCAATTCTGCCCTGCCGCAAAGGAGCTGTCCAGAATTGCAAAATGCGTAACCGCTTTTTGAATAACAGACCTTTTGTGGCGGCACTCAGGAGGATGCCGCCGTGCTTGTTTTTGGTTTTCTACACAATACCCATGATCTTCACCAGCTAAAAAAAGCGTAGCTCCCCCTCCGGGTAACTCCGACATTGAATATGCACTCTCAAATCATGTAAATACTTCTTTGCGTTCATTTGCGCGCGCTCGTCATTCTGTACGGGCGCGCGCCTTTTGTCGTTTTCACAGCTTTTCTGTTGGCTGTCGTTCTCCGCCGTTTTGGGTTCGGTTCACCACCCACCCAAATCGAAACGGAGGACAAAAAATGTTCAACAAAAAAAGCAACTATGCGCTGAATAAGAAAGATGCCAGTGCCATCGTTTACATAGACGCCAACGACAATATCATCCGTCTGACCCGTGAGGACTTCGCCAGCGAAGAAGAATTTCAGAAATGGAAGTCCTGGTCGGATGAAAACTACCACACCGAGGATAAGTGCGATGTGGTAGAGGGCAAGCACAATAGCCTCCGTCGTTCTGCGTCCCGGCGGTGAGAGCTTGCCGCGCAACGCAGTACGTTTTTGCAAAAGCCGTTGAAGGCGCACCGTTTCTGCCATTCCAAACGCTCAAGTGAGTTTGTCATACGCTCACCCTCTTTCGCGCCCATGTGGGCGGGCATTGATTTCCCCTTTCAATACCCTCTCCCCCGATTTTTTGAAAATGCCAAACGAAACGGCGGTTTTTACGAAAAAAGTTGAAATATTTTTTTACAGCATAGTATTTCCTCCCGTCCAAATCATTGTGTAATGCGGTGGTCTGAACGGAACGCGGCGGGGAACGACAGCGTACTCCGCTTAAAACGGAGAAAAACAAAAAGGCGCACAAACAGGTTTTTAGTCCTGTCTGTGCGCCTTTTACGCATACATGAGCATGGATAAAGAAGCAGACGCGGTTATTTGCAGCGTCCGCTTGAAATTGTCTGCCAGTCAGCCGCACCGAAATGAGGAATTGCGAGAAACAAGCGACGTATTTTCTTTTTACACAAAAAGAAAAGGGGCGCGGGGCTTATTGCCCGCGCCCCGAAAGTTGAGATATTAGGGGTGGATAAGATTTACTTCGGCTTCCTCGCCGTCGCGCCGCCGTTTGAGCAGCGTCAGAACGGCGCAAGCCGCAAGAGAGAACAAGAGCGCGGAAGTCCAAAGTGATGTACTGGCGTCGCCCGTATTCGGAATACCAATCGTCCGTTTCGGGTCTATCCAGCCCATCAAGCCCGTTGCGGTGATACCTTCCTCCAATTCGTTCTTCTCGATGAAGCGGTGGAGCATGGCGGCAAACTCGGCGCGGGTGGCGTAGCCTTTCGGGTCAAGGATATTGTTGTCCTTGCCCTGTATCAGCCCGTAGCCGACCGCCCATTTCATAGCGTCAACCGCCCAATCGGATAGGTCGCCCTTGTCGGTAAAGCGGTCTATGCTGCCCGTTATGGTGGTGTCATAGCCTTTGTACTCGGCATAGCGGAAGAAGAACGCCGCAAGCTGCTCCCGCGTTACCGGGTCATTCGTGCCGAACAAGCCGCCGCCGTAGCCCTCGGCTATCTCGTTTTCAGCCGCCCAAAGGATAGCGTCGGTATACCATTCGCCGTTCTTCACGTCGGTAAAGGGATTGCCGCCCTTCGGCGCGGGGCTGCCCTCCATGCGCCAAATCGTCGTGGCGGTCATGGCGCGGGTAGTCGTGCCGTAGGGGTCAAAGAGCGTATCGCTCACGCCTACCATCAGCTTTTTGACAAAGACGAACATCACATCATCATAAAACCAATCGCTTTCCGAAACGTCGGTAAAGGGATTTTCAAAGCCCGTATTCGGGTTTGTCTTGTCCTCCCACCCGGCATATATGGTGGTGTTGCGGGTCAAGCGGATAGACACTATCTTGTTTTTCAAAGCCTTGTCCGAATACTACCCTGTAAACTCAAAGCCCTCGCGGGTTGGGATATATTTTGAAAGCGTTAAATCAACGGTGGTGTATTCGGATATTCTTGCGGAAGAAATCGCGCTGCCGCCGTTGGTGTCAAAGGTAAGGGTATAGTAATCGGTGGTATCGCCTCCACCGCCGCCTGTGCCGCCTGTTGCCGGAATTGCGGCTGTTTCCATGACATAGCCGCAAGCCGTACACTCCTTGTGCTTGCTGCCGTTTGCGCTTGCCGTAGCGTTGGTATCAATTATCCAATCACCCGCCGTATGTGCGCCGTAGCCGTCCTTTGCGCTGTTATCGGTTACGGGGCAGCCCGCCGTTTCGCACTCATGCCAATGGTGGGTGGCGTTGGTCGTCCAAGCCGTAGCCCATGAATGGGCGTGTGGCGCAACGCCCGCCGCTGTTATTTCAATATCCCCGGTGATTTTACTATTGGGGATTGTCAACTCGCCTGTGCCGCTGTTATAGGTGTAATCCGTTGTGGCGTTCAGCGTATTGCCGCCCACCTTGACGGTGATGCTTGCGGGAAGCGTATAGTTTGTATCGGCGGTCAGCGTTGCGTTGTAGTTCGCCGTTTCGCTCATAAGGCGATAAGCCGCCGTATTGTCGGTGCTGATATTCGTCAGATTGTTTGTTATCGCATAGGCGTTTTTCGTCTGCGACACTTCCACTAATTCGCTTGCATAATCGGTCAGCTTGGTATTATCGTCTGCGCCGCCGTTATACTGCTCGGAAAAGACATAGAGCGTTTTGCTTGTCATATCAATGCCGGAAAGGTCGATGTTCACCGTACCGCTTGCGTCTGCTGCTTCGGTGGTATTTTTCAGTCTGCCATAATGGGTAATATTGCCGCTGTTGTCTTTGATGATTGCGGAAATGTATTCATTCGCGCCTGTCGCCGCGCCGGAGTAGGAAAGGGTCAGCGTGTCGCCAGTTACCGCCGTTGTCGCTGCGGCAAAATTGCGGTCATCGTCTAAAAGCGTCAATTTCCACTCGTTACCGTAGTAATTGCCTATCGCCGTCAACCCGCTGTCCATGCCATTAGCGGATTTGCCGCCTACGGCGGCAGATGTGAAGAGGACAGAGTTCGGATCTAAATTAAAAGCGGGACGCACACCGAGGGTAGAGGCAATACTGTAGAAGTTGTTGTAGCCGTCCTCACGCACGCAAAAGGCATAATAGTCGTAGTTGCTAGAGGAACGGAGCCACCACCACCCGGCACTCCCTTCGGGAGCGTCTATACTTTTTGCTTTCAAAAGATTGTTGCCCCAAACTATGCTTTTCGCTTCACTAAATGACAAAGGAAATAAATATGCGTCAACCGTCGGCGTACTATCATCATACATGCTGTTTCCGGCAAGCGTAGTTTGCATTATTGCGCTTTGCTCCGAGGCCGTAAACAGCGTTGTACCGCTGCCGTTATACAGCCCGTCCATAACATCTTTTAGATTGCTGCTATCCGCTGTGTTGCTGTTCGTGCTGTAATTATAATAGCCCCAATCTTCCCAGTCGCGGAATGATGAGGTGCCTATGGTATATTCGGAGAGTAAAAAACCTCTGTCGTCAAGCGCAATCCACGGTACAACCGTTGTCCCTTTTTGCCCGAAATATACCTTGTTATTTTTTGCTATGCCGCCCGCGCCGGATTGTATTGCGCCCGTCCCCGCCGCAAACGCCGTAGTCGGTAATAATACCGCTACCATGCAAAGGCAAAGCAGTATCGCCATTATTCGCTTCTTCATTGTGTGTCCTCCCGTCCTCATTCACATTTTTTATCTATTACAGGTTTTTCACCTGTGATATTCGTATCGCTCTCGTTTTTAGGTGCTTTTGTTAAAACAAACCCGCTATACACCTTCGTTTTCAGCTTCCATGTATGCTCGTGTTTCAAATGCCCGTTGTAGTTTGCAAGGCTTTGTTTGATTGCGTCAAAGTCCAGTTCACCACTTCGGTATCTCTCCTTAAATGCTTTCAACCTCCGCTTAAACCGCCGCTTGTTGCTTGTCCGCAAGCGGCGTATGACCTTGCCCGTATCGGTCAGGTAAAAATGCCAACCAAGATAATCAACACCTTCCGATATGGGGAATATCTGCGTCTTTTCGTTAAACTCTATTTTCAGTTCCCTTGCCGCCACTTCGGATATTTCGGCGAGGCAGGATTGCAAATGTGCTTTATCCTCATGCAGCAAAATCAAATCGTCCATGTATCGCGTGTAGTATTTAATGCGGTATTTCTCTTTGATGATACGGTCTACCCTGTCAAGATAATAGAGCGCAAACCATTGGCTTGATTGATTGCCCATCGGCAAGCCCTTTCCTGTATCGCCGTTGAAGCTGTCGATTATCTGATAGAGGAAAGTCTTTATATCCTTGTCGGGATAACGGCGCAAAAGATATTTGGGCGCGTTATGGTCTATGCTGTCAAAATATTTTCGCACATCGCATTTGAGAAAGTAGCCCGCCGTTCCGTGTTCTTTGAAAAACTCGCGTAAAAACTCATTCAGCCTGTTCATGGCAAAATGCGTCCCCTTACCTTGACGGCAGGCGGCGCAGTCGTAAATCAACCGCTTTTCAAAGTGCGGTTTCAGCACGTTGTCGCATAAACTGTGCTGCACCACGCGCCCACGAAAAGACAGGGCCTGTATTTCCCGCTTCTTCGGGTCATAGATCATAAAGCGGTGATAAGCAGGCGTTTTATAGCGTCTGTTCTCCAATTCGTCGTGCAGCGTCCAAAGGTTTTCCGCAAGGTCTAATTCAAACTCGATTACCTCCGTCTTGCGCCGCTTGCTACGCGCCGCCATTTTGTAGGCGCGGTACAGACTTTCAAACTGATATATTTTTTCATACTCCGTCATGCGGACTATGCTCCTTATCGCGCCGCCGGGAAAGAACTTGTCAAAGGCCATAACGGGCGGTTCTCTCAAAGAAACCGAAAGCGTCCTGCCGGGCTTGCGTCGCTGCTTGCCCCGTCTGCGTCCAACTTCTCCGGCAGTATGTGTTTTTCCGCGCTCTGCTTCTCCATGACACCCCTGCGCGAAAGGGAATAGGGTTCCTTTGCCTTATGCAAGCAGACCGAAAACGGTCTGCACAGGTTTGCCCCACATGGGACAAACATCGGGCGATAAGGCGACGCGGGACGCACACCGAGGGTATTGTCAATATGGTTGATGTTGTTGTTGCCGTCCTCATTCACGCAAAAGGCATTATTGTTGTTGTTAGAGGAACGGAGCCACCACCACCCGGCGCAAAAAGTTCTTTCAACCCTATCCCTTATATGATATAAAGCCTTGCGGCTTATATCCCCAATCGCTTTCTATCGCTGTTCAGCCATGCGCCGAGCATATTTTGGCAATCAGCGACTTTCTTTGTTATCTGTTCGTATTGCTTCGGCAAAATACAACCTTGTTCCATTGAAAGCTGCGCCATATAGCCGAGCAATTTCAGTTCCGTAAGCGCATGGTGTTGATAGTCCACGCGCTGCGCCGCTTTTTCTTTGTCGCCCACTTTCACAAAAACCTCGTTTGCGCGGTACAGGTTTTCTATCGTGCTCAGCGCATAGCCTTGCAGCTTGGCTACAAGCGTAAAGCGGAAACGCTTGGGCGACTTGTCCGTTACGGTCATAATGTAAGAGCATAAATCCTTTGCCTTTGTTATGACCGCCAAATCACTCTGATAAGCTGCCATATTTTTCCCGCCCTCATTCGGATACAAATATCCACAATAAATTATACCAGAACTCGACGTATTTCTCAACTGCTTGCCGAATTTTATTTGTAACTTTTTAATGACGCAGGATTTTTCTGCGTCATTTCCGTTTTATCAGTCAAAAACTGCCGTTTCATTCGGCATTTTCAAAAAAACGGGGGAGAGGGATATAGAGGGAAAAAGTTTCGTAGCAAGCATAGGAAAGGGGTACCCTTTCCGTATTTTTGCCCGTCCGCGCTGTGCGGCGTCGGCTGAAAATTGCTTGTTGGGAAGTGTCCCAATCCCTCTAAAAAGCGGAAAGGAGCGCAAAGCATGGGCGGCAGAAAACGGACGGTACAAATCAAGTTTCGCGTTACGGAAGATGAACGCGATTTAATCCTTGAAAAAATGAAGCTCATACCCACCCGCAATATGGCGGCGTATCTGCGGAAAATCGCAATCGACGGGTATATCCTGCAAGTAGACCATAGCGACATAAAGGCAATGACAGCAGAGATACAGAAAATCGGGGTCAACGTCAACCAAATTGCAAAGCGGGTCAACGCGACGGGCAGCGTCTACCAAGAGGACATAGAGGAAATAAAGGGGGTGCTTAATGAGATATGGCGGTTACAAAGATTAAGCCTATTAAAAGCACATTGAGCAAAGCTCTTGACTATATCCAAAATCCCGCAAAGACAGACGAAAAAATGCTTGTGTCCTCGTTCGGCTGCTCTTTTGAAACGGCAGATATTGAGTTCGGTTTTACCATTTCGCAAGCGTTGGATAAGGGAAACAATTTAGCCCACCATTTGATACAGTCCTTTGCGCCGGGGGAAGCCGACTATCAGACCGCGCATGAGATAGGGCGGCAGCTTGCCGACGCGGTAACAAAGGGGCAGCATGAGTATGTTTTGACGACGCACATTGACAAGGGGCATATCCATAATCACATTATTTTTTGCGCGGTCAATTTTGTAGACCACCACAAGTACAATTCCAATAAGCGCACCTATTACGGTATACGGAATATGAGCGACAAGCTGTGCAGGGAAAACGGCTTGTCCGTCCTCGTTCCCGGCAAGGGCAGCAAGGGAAAGAGCTATGCGGAATACCAGGCTGAAAAGACAGGCGCAAGTTGGAAAGGCAAGCTGAAAATCGCCGTTGACGCGCTTATACCGCAAGTGTCAACTTTTGAAGAATTGCTACAAAGGCTACAAGCTGCGGGCTATGAGATAAAGCAGGGGAAATACATATCGTGCCGCGCTCCCGGACAGGAACGGTTTACAAGGCTGAAAACACTCGGCGCGGATTATACAGAGGAAGCCCTGACAGAGAGGATAAACGGCAAGCGCACACGCGCCGCAAAAGCTCCCAAGCAGCAGCGCGGCGTCAATCTGCTTATCGACATTGAGAACAGTATCAAGGCGCAAGAGAGTAAAGGCTATGAGCAATGGGCGAAAATCCAAAATCTGAAACAGGCGGCAAAGACGCTTAACTTCTTGACGGAAAACAAGATTGAGCAGTACGCGGATTTGACCGCAAGGATAGCGGAAATCGCGGCAGAAAACGAACGGGCGGCAGACGCATTAAAGACCGTCGAAAAGCGGCTTGCAGATATGGCGGTGCTTATCAAGAATGTTACCGCCTACCAAAAGACAAAGCCCGTCTATGAAGCGTACCGGGCGGCCAAAGACAAGGCGCGTTTCCGTCGTGAAAACGAGAGCAGCCTAATCCTCTTTGAAGCCGCCGCAAAAGCGGTCAAGCCCGCGCTCATCGGCGGCAAGCTACCGAACACCGCCGCGCTGCAAGCGGAATATGCCGCGCTGGGGGAGCAGAAAGAAGCCCTTTATGCGGACTATGGGAAGCTGAAAAGGAAAGTCAAGGAATACGGCATTATCAAGCAGAACATAGACAGCATTTTGAAAATAGAGCGTCAGCAGGAACGGGGCAAGGAAACGGAACGCGGCTAATGCGGTTTATATGGAAATGGGGCAAAAGCTGTGGTATGATAATGCTATCTGATACAGACAGGAGTTTTCCGATATGGAACAATCGAATATGCCAGATTATGAAACCATACGCGCCGCCGTCGCGGGTGAGAAATGGGCGGTCGAAAAGGTGCTTGAATGTTATGCGGACGAAATAGACCAGCTCGCCACTATTGAAAAGGAGCAGCCCGACGGAAGCGTAAAAAAGGAAATCGACGAGGATTTACGTCAAGCCCTTGCGCTGAAGCTCATAGAAGCTATCCCGTCGTTTCCGTTAGACAAGGAGTGATTGAATGACACGCGGGGAGATTTGGAAAGACTTTTTTAAGAGGACGGTTTTACCCGTCCTTATTGCGCTGTTCCTGTTTTCCATGTTCAAGAACGTGTTTACAGAGAACGGGGAAACCAATTACTTTTATATATGGCTGTGCTGCGGTATTCCTTTCGGTATTCGCCGTATGTTCGTGTGGCTTGTGCCGCATGGGTACGACATAGCCGGAACGGTGGGTATCGTCGCCCTCAACTTCATTTTGGGCGGGCTTATCGGCGGCGTCATTCTGATATGGCGGCTGCTCGTCGCCGCATGGTATATTCCTTTGACTGTCTATCGTTTAGCTACCATACAAGGCTTGTTTCCATAACGAGCAGCAATAGTTCGGGGATTTCCATAGCGTCAAGTCCGGCTTGCATGGACGAGAGGGCGGCGTCAACGTCGATATTCGTATCGCCGCCGATCACGCCCGCCGCGTCGGAAACAACGTGCTGCGCCATATCGAACACCGCCATAGTGATAGTAAAGGTGTGGGTAACGAGATACACCGCTATGCGTTCGCACTGCGGACACTGGTAGATACCAGCGAAAGCCAAACACTTTGTTTCCGCCCACTTGAGCCAACAATAAAAATTCAATATGGCCTTGCATGGAAACGGTATCCAATATTCTCTAAGGCGGCAGAGAAATTTATTGAACAGATAAGAGAGTTGATTGATGATCAATAAATATTAAAAAGGAGTTGGCAACCCATGTCAAAATTATCGTCGGGTATGCTCTTGTGTATCGCAGAGAGTAGAATACAGATTGTCAGAACTATGTGAAAATCTAATACTGGTTCTTGCTTTTATGTGGAATTGGGAAGAATCATATAAAGTTCAAAAAATAACGGGCACTTAATTGTTCCGTATAGCGAAAAAGGACAGCAGTATCAAACTGCTATCCCTGCGTTTTATTATAGCCGATAATGTATAAGCGTGGGTTCGTCATGTTTTAATGATATACAAAAAGCTTGCGATATTAATTCAGACATTTGGAAAAGGCAATATGACCTTGCAAATAAAACTGTTCACGCTTCACCCCAAGGTACATTTGGCAGGCTTTGTAATATGGGGACTCATCCCGTGATACCCGTAGGGCGAAGTGACTATGGAATTACAACACCAGGAGAACATTCTGCGATTTCTCTCGCTCAGGTTTCTACTATGTTTTTTACCCTTTTTCCGGAGAGTGATACGATCATTCAAATGCAAAATATCAACCATTGGATAGATGTAATTAGAGAGGCGTATTTCAAAACTCACGATGAAGTTTTTCCAGAAGATGAACCATTGTGGGATGAAAGTTTATTGCAAATAAATGAGCAGGAAAAAAATCAGATTTATGACTAAGAATAAATCGAAAATTATAAGTACTAATTACCTCATTGGGTACAAACGATAAAATTATTGATAGCCTTATTGTGTGGTTGAAGCAGATAGGTGATCTTTTTCATGTGGCTCGCTCACGCCGGCGCTTCTTCTTTTTCGTCATCTTTTTTAGCGCCATCGGACAAAAGAAAAAATGTCAGTCTGCGGCCGGTGTTTTTCGGCCAGGAGGAGGAAACAAAAACAGGGTGATACACAGGCATGTGTTTTTGTTTTGGCCTGCCGGGTGAGGTGACTGCGGCCTCCCTTTTTGGGAAGAAAGGCCCTCTTCGCTAAAAGCGAAGAGGGCCTTTGCAGCTATATGGAAATGATATCGAATTTATTCCTTCAGATTAGATGAGTAGGTAAGTGTAGAGCGGTTAACTTTCGAGTTGTACAGCGCAAGGTCCGCTTTTAGAAAAAGCTGCTCATAGCTGCTGCCATCCTGCGGAAAGACCGCAACTCCCATACTGGTGGTACAGCGAAAGCCGTCTCCCTCGCATCGGATGAGCTTTTGCAGCCGTTGGCCGACCCAGGAAATGTCCCGGACGTCCTCCATGAGCACGATAAATTCGTCTCCTCCGTACCGGCCGGCGATATCGGTGTTGCGAAAGCACTGTTTGAGGGAATCTGCAACCAGTTTGATCACAACGTCCCCGGCAACATGTCCATAGGTGTCGTTAAAGTCCTTAAAATTGTCGATATCCAGCAGAACCAGCGCATGCTTCTGCTGAGGATTTTGCCGCAGCGCTTCCTTGATCATATCAATAGCGGCAGCTTTATTGAAAAGGCCGGTGAACGTATCCAGTTTCGCCGCATGTTCCAATTTTTTTGCCCGCGCTTTTTGTTTTTCGATATTCGTGATGACACCGATCATCCTCACCGGGACATTCTCCTTCATGATGGGGGAGACGTCCAGCTTACACCAGATATAATCGGACCCACCGGCCCTCATGCGGGCCTCATAGGTGGTAGCTTCCCCCCGAAAGATACACTGAAACGCCTGGTCAATGACCGCAAAATCATCCGGGTGTGAAAAATACCGGGATGCCGCCTTTTGGTATTCTTCCGAAGGCAGCTTGCTAAACGGCGCTACATCTGCTAAAATCCTATCCCCCGGCACGCCGAAGATGTCCTCGGAGTTTGCAAAAAAGGTGTAGAGCTGCTTGCGCAGATCCACTTCAAACACACATATCTTCGCAGCCTTTAAAGCAATTTCCAATCTTTTTTGGTACTTCTCTGATTCAGATAAATTTCCCTCATCTAATCCCGGTTTACTTTCAAATATCGACTGCATTCCTGCACTACTCCTTAATTGTTTACCCAAATATCACCCGGTCCTTACCTTCTTTTTTCGCCTGATACATCAGCCGGTCCGCTCGGATCAAAATAGAATCCACCGTATCCTCCGGCTGGATGACAGTAATGCCCACCGACATGGAAATGTTTAAGTTCCCCTGTTCACTGGGAACCTGCGTGTTCCGGATAAGTTTCCAAAACTTATTGCCGATAATGCGAATATCGTCTGGGGAGGTAATGCTGTAAATCCCCACAAACTCTTCTCCTCCCCACCGGCCGATCAAATCGTCCCGGCGCATATTTTTCTGAATCTCGGCCGCAACGCTGCACAATACCTGGTCTCCGGTCTTATGGCCGAAATCATTATTGAAGCTTCTGAAGTTGTCAATGTCTCCAAACAGCACTGCAAACAAGCGGCCAAACCGTTTGTATTCATCGTACTTGTAAGTAAGAAAGCTCTCCAGATACCGGCGGTTGGGAAGCTTGGTAATTGGATCGTGCATAGCGATCCCAGAAAGATGCTCCACCAAACCGTCCTCATATACGGACGGAGATTCTGGCGTAAAGATCTCAAGAGCGCCGATGATTTTCCCATCCTTTTCCATGGGATACACATTAACTAAAATAGGGATGCGGTGTCCTTGCTTATGCCGAACCAGCACATGGGCCTGACGTTCCTTTCCATCCCCGATGGTAGCAAACAGCGGACAGCTGATTTTACACAGCGGCCGGCCTTCTTCATCAATATGATCCAGGTGAGTGTCCGGGCACCGTATTCCTGTGATTTCCTCGGCGGAATACCCGGTGATTCTCTCCGCGGCTTTGTTCCAGAAAAGGATTTTACGGTCCTAATCCACAAGGTAGACCCCATCATGTATATGATTGATAATATTTAAATACAATTCTTCCACACAAAACAACTCCTAAAAAGCGACGGAATAATGCCCGGACAGCTCTTGATATTTCTGATAAAAGTCCTCTGGCGGCACCGTTTGGGAAAAGTAAAATCCCCGTGCAATGGCGCATCCCCTACCCAGCATATGCCGGCATTATTCGTAGATTTCAACCCCTAACCAATGGCGTAAGGTTTTGCATACGCTCTCCAGCAAAAATAAGTCAATCTCCCGGATATTGCTCAATCTTTGCAGATATCCCCCTCAGCTAAGCAGCGAGGTGACAGGGTCGCGCAGCGCTGTATTTATTATAGAATAAAGCGATAGAAAAGATCAAGGTCTTTCTGTTAACGTTTTCGTATCGTATTGATAAAATTTCTCCTTTTGCTTATAACCGATCCATTCGCTTTCTGCTCAAGAGAGCGGAACCATGGAGGAAAATCCCGCACAGCTGGCCGCTCCATATAAAAGCGCCGGCAGAGGAGGACCCGCTGCCGCCGCTTCCTTTATCGTTCGTCCGCCTGCCGGGCGTCTTTTTCCCCGGCGCGGAAGCTTATGCCGCACCCGTCGACAGGAGGTGACGAAAAAGGGCAGCCGTTGGATATTTCTTTCGGATTTTTTGCTTTTTTTACGAATTACAAGGTTTTCTCTTATAAATCTATTGACTAACCCTTTCAAATCCTTCATAATAAGCAGGGGACAGAAATATTAGATAAGGGAATAGATAAGGTATGTTTAAAGATTCACGACTGTTAAAAATTAAAGAAATTTTGTCCAAACAGGGCCAGGTAGAAGTGCAGGTCCTCAGCGGGTTATTAGGGGTCTCCAATGTTACCATTCGAAGCGATCTGATCACTTTGGAGCAGGAGGGATTTTTGTACCGCACCCACGGAGGGGCGGTTTTGCGGGATGCGCCGCTTCTGCATCCTTTGAGTATGGCTCCTCAGGGCAGCGGAATGGAAAATTTGGAGAAAAAAACAGAACTGGCGGTTCTGGCGGGCCAGTATGTCAAAGAAAACAGCTGGGTCTATTTAAGTTCCGGCACCACCTGCAGCGAAGTGGCCAAGGAATTTGCCTCCCACCATCTCAACGTAGTCACCGGCAACTTGGTCGCCGCCCAGATCCTGGCAAAAAGCCACAAGGCTCAGGTGCTTGTGACTGGAGGCAATCTTGTGTGCGGACCGGAGTATATGTTCTTGCGGGGGGATTGGTTTTTGCGTTCTATGGGGGAAATCGTAGTAGAGCAGGCCTTTCTCAGCGTGTCCGGGGTGGATTTTGACGGCTATTCCTGGGGAAACGCCCTGGAGTGTGAAACCCAGATGATGGATACGATTCGCCGGGTTTCCAAGGAGATCGTGGTTCTTGCCGATTCCACCAAATTTAACAAGCGTTCCTTCCTGTGCGCGGAAACGCTGGATTTTGCCGACGTGGTTATCTCCAACAGCGATATCCCACAGGAGTATGTGGAGTATTTTGAGAAGCATAATATTAAGCTTCTGCTTCCTTCTAAATAAATACAGCCCTGGCCGCCGGTGTTCCGGCAGCCGTAAAAACAGCCGCTCTGCGGCTGTTTTTTTATGCGCAAATCAAAGATACCCTGGTGTTTTATCTCCCTGGCAAGGGGGATGTTCCGTTTTTTCCAGCGTTTGGCTGGATGATCCCTTTAAGACGCCTCCCGCCGGACCCGGCAAGGTCCGGCGGGAGGCGTTTGTTTTGGCGCCGGATTTGTTTTTCCTCTTCCCTGGCGCATAAAGACGCAGACCGCAGAAAACCGCGGTCTGCGTCTTATATTGGGGGGTAAGTGTTGTGGTCTATTTCCAAGTTTCTTTGATCCATTTGGAGGGATCAAATCTCTCCTCCTGGTTCGGCTCGCTGGCCGGATAGCCTACTGCAATCAAGCTTACTACCCGGGCATAATCAGGGATACCAAGAATACGGCAAAACTCTTCATAAGATTCCGATCCCTGGCAAATTCCCAGCCATACGGCTCCCAAGCCCATATCATGGGCCGCCAGGAGCATATTTTGGGTGGCGGCAATCCCGCCGTCAATCACAAATTCCACCGGCATGAGCTCTTTTTCCGAGTTCTCGCCTTTGGCGCAGCGGATATCCACACAGGTAACGATAGCAGCCTGGCATTGCCGGAGCATGTTCCACCAAGGGCTTAAGGGGATAAGTTTTTCCAATTTTTCATGGTCACGGATGGTTAATATCCGCCACGGCCGGGTATCATGGGGGGAAGGCGCAAACATTCCCGCCCGGACAATCTTTTCCAGGCCTTTGTCATCCAATACTTGATCGGTAAATTCACGGACGCTTCTCCGGGTCATTAGCCCATCATACAGCTGCATAGTTGTCCTCCTTATTTTTTGAGATAGTCTTCCACCACGGCAATCTGCTCTGCGAACGTTTTGCCGAATTTCTCTTCAAAGAATGCCCCGCCAATGGAAAAGGCCCATACGCCTGCGTTTTTAATCGTATCCAGTTTTTCATAGCTGTCCACGCTTCCCACGCAGCACACAGGTTTTCCTGTTTCTTTGGAAACCGCGTCCACCACAGCCTTAATCAGCTGGGCGGGATCGCCGTCCACATACCGGTAGCCGCACAGGTCAACGCCGGTTACTTTCTTTTTGGCAACCGCGACCGCATCGGCAACGGTATCCTCGATAGTACCATATAGTATACCATTAACTAAGTTCCCAATAAAGGGCAGATATTTAATACCGTGTTTTTCCACAAGTTCGCCGATGCTGTCATAGTACACAGTGCCCATAATTACGTCAAAACCGCACTCAATGGCCAGATGCGCCGCTTTCAGGCCCGCCGGCTCGTCAAACGCCAAACATTCCAGAAATGTAGTTTTCCCTGCGGCTTTCATGGTATTCACCAGATCGATGATTTCTTCCTTGGTGAGCCCCACGTCTTTAAATCCCCAAAATTTTGCCGGAGCGTCCTTTGCCGCCAGGAAAATTTCTTTGGACCCTTCTACGGTTTTATCGTGATGTGTCAGCATGGCAATTAATTCAGGATGTGCCATAATATCCCTCCTAAGTATAAACATTTTTCTGCGAGGGCGCATACTCCCCCTACCCCAGCGAAAATTTACATTTTTACAGCTGCTGGGCCAACTCGTTGAGCGCTCCTGTAAGCAGGAGATATTTTTTCATCAAGTCCTCATAGGCCGGCTTGTTTTCCGCCTTGGGCTGGAAGGTTTTGTCCAGGCGAACAATTTCCAGCGCCGCCTCGGCTACTGACGGCCAAATTCCCGCCGCCACCCCGGCGATGAGCGCCGCGCCTAAGCAGGCGGCGTCCTGGGTATTTTTCATAGTGACCACCGGCTTGCCCAAAGCGTCCGCCTTAATCTGGCACCAAAGTTCGCTTTTGGCTCCGCCGCTTAAAGAGCGGATTTCTTTCACCGGCTCTCCCATCAGCTCTTCCGAAGCTCCCACCATCCGGCAGACAGTCATCGCAACCCCTTCCATAAAAGAACGGATTACATGGGCTTTGGTATGCTGCAGTCCCAGCCCGTACATCATACATTTGGCGTACTGGTTGGTGTCCGGCGGTCCCGCGCCCTGGAAATGGGGCAGAACAACCAAACCTTCGCTTCCCGCAGGGGCCTTCTTCGCCTGTTCGTCCATCAGCTGATAAGCGCTGGGGCCTCCCCGGCCCTCGATGGCGCTCTCCTCGGAACACAAGGCGTCCCGCAGCCATTTGTAAGCGATTCCCCCACTTCCATAAGCGTGGATCATATACTGACCGGGAATCGCGCTGTAAAAACAGGACAGCTCCCCGGTTTCATCAAAGATAATATGATCGGTCATGGTGCATACCACCAGGGCCGCCCCGGTGCTTTCGGAGAAAATTCCCGGGGTCACATTGCCCACTCCGATGGCGCCGCACGCCTGATCCAAGCCCCCCATAACCAACTTAAGGGTTTCCGGCAGTCCCAGTTCCTTTGCGATATGAGGCAGGATGGTCCCAATAGGCGTGCCCGACTCCACCAGCTCAGGAAGCTGATCTATGCTAAGTCCCAGATAATCCACCATGGGGCGCCACCAGCCGTGGGTATTAATATCCCACATAAAGGAGGTGCACCAAAGGGAGCCTTCTCCATAGAACCCGCCGCCCATACGCCAGAAGAAATAATCCTCAATCAGCAGGATTTTATCAATCTTCTCAAAGCGTTGGGGATAGTTGCGTTTAAACCACAGGGTTTTAGGAGCGGGGGAAAGGGGTACCATACAGGTCTGTCCAGTAGCTTTGTGGAGGGTTTTCTGATCGAACGCCTCCATGAGCATTTCGGATTCCTCCTGGGCCCGGTTATCCATCCATACAATAAAATTGTAAAGGGGCTCTCCCCGCTTATCCAAAAACACCAGCGTTTCCCCCTGGGCGGAAACGCTCAGGGCTTCAATTTTGTTTCTGTCCACATTACAGTGGTCCAGCACGTTTGCAAGGGCGGCTTTGAAGGAGTCCCAATAGGTTTGCGGGGTCTGCTCCACCCAAAGGGCCTGGGGCGTCAGCAGCTGGTACTCCTGGGTAGCGGTGCGAACCTTCTGCCCTTTTTCATCAAACAACCCTACTTTAATGGCGGTGGTCCCTAAGTCCACCCCCAGCACATACCGTTTATCCAAAAGCTTGTTCCTCCCTTGTTAAGATCGGATTATTTCAGGCTTTCGTCCAAAACGTCCTCCTCCCGAACTTCATGGACACTTCCCAGAAGTTTGGCGAAAATGACCTTTTGGCAGATATTTTCCAAAAAGTAGGTGTTTTTATAAGCCTCATGCATGGTGGCTCCTACGGTAACCGCTCCGTGGTTGGCCATAATAACGGCGTTGTTTTTGCCAAGGGCCTTGGCCACGTTGTCCGCGATCAGCTGGGATCCGGCCGGGCCGTATTCGGCGCAGCGGATAGCGCCGCCCAAATTCACATAATGTTCCGCCAGCGTCAAAGGCAGGTCCATATGCGCAATCGCGAATACGCTGGACCACTGGGCGTGGGTATGTACAATCGCCTGCACGTCCGGGCGGGCGCGGTAAATTGCCAGATGCATAGGCGCTTCAATGGTTTCTGACGCCCATGGGCTGTAGCTGTTGCCGTCAATATCCAAAATGGCCATGTCCTGAGCCTTGCAGTCCCCGTTGTTTTTATAAGGCCTGGGAATGGAAGAAAGGGCCGCGGAAATATAGATCAGGCCGGTTTCCGGATCGCGCACGCTTACGTCGCCGGAATCTCCGGAAGGGGAAAATCCTTTTTCATACAGCCAGCGGGTCCCCCACGCGGCTTCTTCCTGATAGATCGCTTTAATCCGTTTATCCATTGAAAAATCCTCCTTTTATTCTTTATTTTTTAAAATGAAAACTTTTTCTTATTTACCGTTTGCTTTCTGTTTCTGATTGTAACATTAAACCTTTAAAATTGCAATAATAAATTTACGATTTATTATAAAAATTTGTTTTTTCTTTCAAATCGAAAACTCTCCTATTTCTTTAGTGAAAATCTCTGAATTTTTTGTGTTCTATTCGTGAATTAAGGACAAAATACCAAAAATCATCAGTTAAAGTCTACAAAAAAGCAAGAAAATTATTATCAAACGAAAGTAAATTCCGCGATTGACTCTTTCGTTTTTACATGCAATAATTAAATTAGAAAGAAAACGCAACCTCTAATTTACCGCTTTGCATTTCAAAATTCTATCAGCCCTTCTTTCAAAGGGCAAAGGAGGAAAGCCATGAAGGTATGCCTGCTGTCCTATATGTTCCGCCGTTTCCCGCTGGAAAAGGCCTTTGAGGTATGCAGCGAGCTTGGGTACGACGGGGTGGAGATTTGGGGAGGACGTCCCCACGCTTACCCCTGGGACATGGATGAAAAAAAGATCGACGAAATTCTTGCCCTCAAAGAGCGCTACCGCCTGGAAACCCCGGTGTACTGCGCGGAGGTGTTAAATTACCCCTATAACCCCTGCACCACCGATCCCAAAGAACGCCGGGAGACCATCGATTATTTAAAACAGGCCCTGACCGCCGCTTCCAAGTTCGGCGCGCCCCGGGTCCTGATGGCGTTTGATCACGCGGGCTTCGGCACTACCCGCCGCCAGAACCAGGACAACGTGGTGGGCGTATTAAAAGAGGTGTGCGCCCACGCGGAAAAGGTCGGGGTGGATCTGATGGCGGAACCGGTGACTATTATGGAAAGCAACGTAGGCGCTACCGCCGACGATGTGGCCGAGATTATAGAACGGGTAGGCAGCCCGCGGCTGACGTCCATGCTGGACGTGGCCACCCCCTTTGCTCATTTTGAGCCTTACGGAGAGTTTTTAACCAAGCTCAAAGGCAAGGTTTCCCACGTTCACTTTCAGGACAACGATGGGGTTTCCCCCGCCCATCTGCCCTTAGGAGAGGGGTGCCTTCCTTTGGAGGATCTGGTGGATATTTTAAAAAAATACGGATACGACGGCTATCTGTGCGTAGAGCTTCTGTGGCCGGAACTGCGGGATCCGGAACTCTACGCCCGCAAAACCATCCGCAGCCTGAAAGCGATTTTAAACGACTGACGATTTCTCAAGGAGGCATGGAAAATGATTCGACGTTTTGAACCCAGCGATGAACTGGCCTTTTATGATATGGCCAGGCGGTTTCATTCCAGCGACGCTGTATGCCACGACACCCCCGATCAGCATTTTAAGGACACTTTCCACGCAATTTTAGAGGGCTCCCCTTTAATCGAAGGCTATATATTTTTACTGGATGGAATCCGGGTGGGCTATGGTCTGATTTTTATCACCTATTCCAACGAAGCCGGCGGCCTTATCTACACCTGGGATGAAATCTACGTTCTGCCGGAATACCGAAATCATGGCCTTGGCACTCGCTATCTGGAGTTTTGCGAGGAAACCTATAAGGACAAAGCCGCCCTTTACCGGGTGGAGGTGGAGGAAGAAAATACAGGAGCCATCTCCCTCTACAACCGTCATGGGTACAATATTCTTCCTTACCGTCAGGTAACAAAATTCCTAAAGGCCAAGGGACCCCGCCAGCATACGAAAATTCTTTTTCCAAACGAGAATATCCGTCCTTTCCAGGCAGGGGACCGGGAGATTTTTTTGGAGATGAGCGCACAGTATCACTCCCTTCCCCAGATTGTCACCCATCCGCCGAAAGAAAATTTTGAGCGGACCTTCCAGGCGATTATGGATAAAAGCCCGTATGTAGAAGGGTATCTCATTCAAAAAGACGGCGCGCCGGCAGGGTATGGGCTTGTATGCCACACCTATGCCAACGAAGCGGGGGGCGTATTGCTGTTTGTGGATGAAATATTTATTCTCCCCCAGTACCGGGGACAGGGGCTGGCCATCGGTTTTCTGGAGTACGGCGAAAAGGAATATGAAAACGTTGTTGGGCTGTACCGGCTGGAGCTGCCGGACAGCGATCCCAAATCCATCGCCTATTTTGAAAACCGGGGTTTTGAGCTGTTGGACTACCAGCAGTATGTGAAGCTCCCTAAATGATGCTAATCACCTATAAAGGAGGCCTCTTTTATGCTCAGACCATTTCGCGCGGGAGACGAGCAGGCGTTTTATGATATGGCGCAGGTGTTTCATAATTCCGACGCGGTAATACATAAAACCCCCTTAAAACATTTCCAGGATACCTTTCAGGCGGTCATCGAAGGAAGTCCTTTTGTAAAAGGATATCTTTTGGAACAGGACGGAAAAACCGCGGGTTACGGCCTGGCCTTCGTCACCTATTCCAACGAGGGCGGCGGATTGATGTACACCTGGGATGAAATTTATGTGGACCCGGCGTTTCGCGGACACGGACTGGGAACGGAGTTTATCACCCATATGGAACAGATCACCCGGGAAAGCGCCAGCGTGTTCCGTCTGGAATGCGAGGACAGCAACACCCGTGCGGTACAGCTCTATAAGCGCTTGGGATACCGGCCGGTTCATTACCGCCAGCTGGTAAAATTTATAGAAGATACGCCGGCGCAGCCGGGGGATATTACTATGGTGCGCCCCTTTGCCGCTTATGAGGAAGAAACCTTTTATCGTCTTGCCCGGGAATACCACGCTTCCGGGGTGATGGACCGGGAAGCCCCCTTTTCTCATTTCAAAAACACCTTCCGGGAAGTAGTGAAGGGCAGCCCGTACATCCAGGGATATTTTATTCTTAATGAGGGCGTGCCGGTGGGCTACGCCCTGGTGTGCCCCACCTATTCCAACGAGGCGGGGGGTATGCTTATTACATTGGATGAGCTGTTTATTCTTCCCGCCTTCCGGGGGCGGGGACTGGGAAGCGGATTTATGCGTTATTATGAAAACCGCTATGCCCAAGGGTCCGCCATGTACCGGGTACAGGTGGTCAACAGCGACAAACGTTCCATCGATTATCTCACCAAAAAGGGATACGAGTATCTGGAGTATTTCGAGCTGCTCAAACCGGTGGAAAAATAAACCAGCTCCCAGCAAATTTGTAACATCCGGAGGTGCGCTATGGTTAGAAAGTTTACCCCTGACGACGCCCAGGCCTTTTATCAAATGGCCCGTCAGTTCCATTCGTCCGACGCGGTTATCCATCAAACGCCCGATCAGAATTTTCGGGACACTTTCCGGGAGATTATGAACGGCAGTCCCTCTTTGGAAGGGTATATCATAGAAAAGGACGGCGTCATCGCCGGCTATTCTCTGGTCTTGCTGACCTATTCCAATGAGGTGGGAGGCCTGCTGGCCAACTGGGATGAAATATTTATTAAGCCGGAGTTCCGCGGGCAGGGGCTGGGAAGCGGATTTTTAGCCCTGATGGAAAAGGAATACCAGGGGAAGGCCAAGCTTTACCGTATGGAAGTGGAGAAAGAAAACGACAGAGCCATCGCGCTGTATAAACGAATGGGGTATCGGATGCTGGACTACCGGCAGGCTACCAAAGCCTCCCGGGACACGGTCCCCGATCCTGCTCCCACGCCCCATATCCGGCCCTTTTCGCCTGGCGACCAGGAGGATTTTTTCCATCTGGCCCAGCAGTTTCATGCCAGCGGCCTGATCGATACTCCCGCGCCTCCTTCCCATTTTCGCGATACCTTTCAGACAGTAATTTCCCACGGCCCTCATCAGGATGGATTTATGATCTGCAAAGACGGCAAAAACGTAGGCTACGCCCTGGTTGGGTTCTTTTACGCCAACGAAGCCGGCGGGATGCAGTCTAATCTGGACGAGATGTTTATTCTCCCTCCCTACCGGGGGCAGGGCTTGGGAAAGGAATTTTTACGTTTCTTTGAGCGCAATTACCATGACCGGGTGATTGTCTACCGGATTGAAGTATGTGACAGCCAAACCCGCCTCATTGACAGCTTGTCCCGCAGAGGCTATGATTTGCTGGAATATTGGCAGATGATAAAATCGCCCGAGTCAGCGCGCTGACTAGTTTTGGACCATATCCGGCAGTGGCAGGGCTTTTTGCCCTGCCACTGTTTTCCCTAAATAATATGAGGAGGAATAAAATATGATAAGCGACATTGTATTTCAGGGCGGCAGCGTTTATACCGCCGACAAAAACCGTACTATTGCCCAGGCGGCAGCCGTTAAAAACGGAAAAATCGTTTATGTGGGCGACAGCGCCGGAGCGCAGGAGTATATCGGCGAGGAGACCCAGGTGATCAATCTGCAGGGGAAAACCCTGCTTCCTTCCTTTTTTGAAGGCCACTGTCACTACGCGGCGGCTACCAACGCTGTGGTAGGCGTCAATCTGGCGGGGATGCACACCGCCGAAGAATATGTCCAAGCGTGCAAATCCTATCTGCGGGAACATCCGGGAATCGTCTGCCTGCGGGGACAGGGATATCTGGAGGCCTGTTTTCCAGGGGAAGGGCCCAAAAAGGAACTGCTGGATCAGGTGAGCCGGGACATTCCCATCGTTCTGCTTCCAGAAACTCTGCATTCCCTGTGGGCCAATTCCAAGGCGATCCAGCTGGCGGGGATTACCGCCGACACCCCCGACCCGAAAAACGGAAAGATTGAACGGGATGAAAACGGGCAGCCCAGCGGCTGTTTCCGGGAAGGAGCCCAGCATTTAATTTTAGACGCTCTGCCGGAAATGTCGGTGGAAGAATATAAGAAAGGGATTCTCGCTTACCAGGAAATGGCCCACAGCTTAGGGTTTACCGGAGCGTATGACGCCTGGCTGGACGACGGGGGAAGAAATGTAATTTACGCTCTGCGCCAGCTGGACCAGGAGGGCAAATTAAGCATGCGCCTGCGGGGGGCTTATTGGCTGAATCCGCAAAAGGGGCCCGAACAGATTGACCAGATCGTGGCTTGGCGCCAGGAGGACAACAATGGAAATCTGTTTCAAATCAACTCGGTGAAATTTTTCCTGGACGGGATTTTGGAAAGCTACACCGCCTTGATGCTGGAGCCTTACTGCAACTGTCCCGGTTATCCCCAAGGGTGGAAAGGGGACCGGATCTGGGATGACGATAACCTGCGCGCCTGCCTTTTGGCGGCGGACAAAGCGGGCCTGACCGCTCATTTCCACTGTTACGGCGACGGGGCGGTGCGCCAGGCGCTGGACGCCATTGAATACGTCCAAAATACAAACGGCAAGCGGGACGCCCGCCACTGTATCACCCATGTGTTCCTGGCAAATCCCCAGGATATTCCCCGGTTTAAAGAGCTGGGCGTGGTGGCGATGCTCAACTCCTACTGGGCCCAGATTGACGAAACCTTTTTCCTCAACGGCAAAAATATCGGGGAGCACCGGGAAAGCCATTCTTTCCCAATGGAAAGCTTTTTTAAGGCGGGAGTGGTCACTGCCAACGCCAGCGATTATCCTATCACAGCGGTCCCCAGCCCCTTTATCGGCATGGAGATCGGCATGACCCGCAAAGCCCCGGACAATTATCATCCTTGGATTTTTGACTATGAGAACCCTCTGTATCACCAACCTCTGTGGCCTGAAGAAAGAAGCGGCCTTGAGGATATGATCGACAGCTTTACCATCGCGCCGGCTTACGCCAATTTTGTGGAGGGTCTCAGCGGTTCGATTGAAGTGGGAAAAAATGCGGATCTGGTGTTGGCGGACAAAGATTTGTTCTCTGCGGATGTAGAGGATATCGCCACAATTCAGGTGGAAAAAACACTGTTTTTGGGTAAAATAGTATATGAGCGTTGATTTTGTCTTAAAATTAGGATACTAGAAGGGACTATCGTTTACTTCCTCTTTGTTCCTTTTAGTTCGTCTGATTTTTGCGCTTTATTCCTACTTGTAGTTAAAGGAGGTGGATAATGACGGGATGAACATGTCAGAAGAATGTTTTGTGTGTGATAATTCGTTTAAAAGGCAGGCCCAATACTTAAAGTTATGATGCTCGTTCGGTGTAATAAAGGCTCTGTCCGGCTTGCTTGTATGCCGGATAACTTCATTCTTAAGTGAAAGAAGATGACATTATGTTAGAGCATGCATACGGGTGGTTATCCATTATCCCGCCTCTGATTGCAATTACCTTAGCGATTACTACCAAGGAAGTGCTCGGGTCACTGTTGCTCGGGGTCATTTCCGGCTATGCGATTTATGTAAACTTCGCACCGCCAAGCATCCTAGAAACCCTTGAAATTACAAATCCGGTTTTAGGACCGTTAAACGAAACCATTAACGCAATGCTGGAGGCTGCCGGCGACCGAGACAATCTGGCCCTGCTCTTCTTTTTAGCCATTTTAGGCGGGCTGGTGGCTATTCTCACGGCGGCCGGCGGATCCAAAGCGTTCGCCAAGTGGGCCTCCACTAAAATAAAGACCCGCACAGGCGCTCAGCTGGCGACGTTTGCCTTAGGGTGTATTATTTTTATCGACGACTACTTCAATGCGTTGACCGTTGGCAACGTCATGCGCCCTATCACCGACCGCTACAATATTTCCCGGGCAAAGCTGGCGTATATTATCGACAGCACGGCGGCTCCGGTGACTATTTTATTTCCGGTTTCCAGCTGGGTGGCAACCGTAATCTCCATGATCAATCCTACCTTGCAGCAGTACCATTTTGAACAGATGGGCCTGGGGGCGTTTATGGCGTCAGTGCCTTTTAATTTTTACGCCTGGCTGACTCTGATCATGGTGGTGCTGGTAGCGATTTTGAAGGTGGATTTCGGGCCCATGGCCCGATTTGAAAAGCTGTCCGTGGAAAAGGGCTCGGAAGCGGTCAGCGTGGAGGAAAGTCAAAGCGATGATATCGGTTCCCTGCCGGTTTCCGAAAAAGGCACCGTATGGGATCTGGTGCTTTCCATTGTGGTATTGGTCGCCCTGGCCTTTTTAGCAATGATGTATACCGGCGGCTATTTTGACGGCGGTATTTCCGCAGCGGCCGCCCTTTCCAACTGTGATTCTTCCCTCGCCCTGGTGTATGCAGGGGTGGGAACGATCATTTTCACCTTATTTTTATTTGTGCCCCGCAAACTAATGACAGTAAGTCAGTTTGTAGCCGCTTTTATCCAAGGGATGAAGTCCATGGTTTCCGCTACGCTGATGCTGATTATGGCATGGGCGTTCGGCAGCGTGCTCAGCGAGGGCGTTCTAAGTACCGGCAGCTTTGTGGCCGGTCTGGCGGCAGGCAATCTCCCTGGATTTTTGCTCCCGGTAATTATCTTTTTAATCTCTGCGTTTATCTCGTTTACCACCGGCGTTTCCTGGGGGGCTATGGCGATTATGCTGCCCACCTCTATTGCGGTATGCGCGGCGGTAGCTCCGGGGCATATCTCCGCGGTTATCGGCGCGACGCTGGCAGGATCGGTCTTTGGAGATCATTGTTCCCCTCTGGCTGATACCACCATTCTCTCTTCCGCAGGAGCCAACTGCATTCATTTGGATCATGTGATGTCTCAGCTTCCGTATGCCCTGACAGTGGCAGGCGTGTGCGTGGTCGGTTATCTGCTGGCAGGCGTGTTCAACAGTTGGATTCCTTCCATGGTTGTTTGTTTTATTTTACTGCTGGCAACGATGATTGTTATCCACCGCAGATATGAGAAAAAAGAAATTGAGCGGTTCCAAAAGGAGCATCAGCGAACAATCTGCTGATGTTGCAGCCATGCCCGCCGGGAAATATCCGGCGGGCTGTTTTTATGAGCTTGGTTATGTTATAATAGCCAAAGTAAAAAAGCTCAAAACAGCGGGAGGCAAAACATGAGAAGATCACAAATCACGGCACAGTTTTCCGCGGATATAAAAACTGTGTGGGGGATTGTCACCAACAATAACGATACCTCTTGGCGCTCGGATTTAAAGGAGGTGCTGACCTCCCAGGACGGTTGTCATTTTACTGAAATAACCTGCCGGGGATATAAAACAGACTTCATTATTACTGAAAAGCTCCCTTATGAGCGGTATTCCTTTCAGATGGAAAATAAGCACTTCACCGGCCGGTGGACAGGCGTGTTTTCCATTACGCCTCAGGGGACGGCAAGCGTTGATTTTACAGAAATTATTTATTTTAAAAATCCGGTAATGAAGGCGCTGTCCTATCTGTTGATGGATTTAAAAAAGATGCAGGAAACCTATGTGCGCGACCTGCAAGCGAAACTAACGCAGTAAAACGGTATCCCCTGCGGCAAATGCCGCAGGGGATACCGTTTTTTATCTTTCTAAACGAAAAGCTTAACTTCCTAAACGGAACACTGTGAGGAAAATATCCGTGAAGGTAAATCCCGCCTGGTCGACGATGATCTGCACATTTGCAGGAACGCTCGTCACCTGGAACGGCACGCTGAAAGCAACGGTGGTTACCTCATTGGAGGAGGTAAAGGTATTATGGGATACCGCCCCCGGAAGATTTAAGCCGTTCACATTCAGTCTCACCGACAGCGCCGCAGGAATAGCGGTTCCCGCTCCTACAGAAGCGGAACCATAGAAAGTCGCCTGGTAGATCCCCGGCTGGTTAACTACTACCGTAGCGCCTGGCTGGTGCGTAATAGACGTCCCTGAGATGAGCGTCGTATCGTTAAAGACCAGCGCGCCGCCGGCGGCAGAGGCTTGCTCCGAGGTATCCGTGGCAGCCAAAACCTCCGGCGTACCAGCGCTTGTGCTCTCCCCTCTGGGGATCACAAAGTTAAATACCGCGTTATAATCGTCACCAGAGTTGGTAACTTGCGCATCGGTACCCGGTTCCCCGGTAGTTACGCTTCCCACTCTGATTGTGGCGGCTTTCCCAGTAGGGCCAGTGGGGCCGGTAGCTCCGTTGGTTCCCGCAGCTCCCGTAGGACCGGTAGGGCCAGTGGCGCCGGTGGGTCCCGTAGGTCCGGTGGGGCCGTCCAAGCCAACCGGACCCATCAGTCCGGTAGCGCCGGTAGCGCCGGCAGCACCCGTAACCCCAGTCGCTCCTCTTGGAATGAAAAAGTCAAGAACGTGATCCGGCGAACCAGTAACATCTACTACTGCAGCATCCGTTCCCGGTTCGGTGGATGTGGTATTTCTTACCCGAATGGTTTCCGAAACACCGGTCGCCCCGTCAGAACCAGTAGCGCCGGTAGCACCAGTAGCCCCGGTAGGACCCGTAGGCCCGGTAGCTCCGGTCGCTCCCGTGACTCCCGTGGGACCAGTTGGCCCAGTCGGTCCAGTGGCCCCTGTAGGACCGGTAGGACCCATCGCTCCGTTGGCTCCCGCAGCTCCGGTAGCGCCGGTGGGGCCGGTAGGACCCATCTGTCCATTGGTGCCTGCCGCACCAGTGGCTCCGGTCGGGCCGGTAGCGCCAGTGGGACCGGTAGCTCCCGTAGCGCCGGTAGGACCGGCAGGACCAGTGGCTCCGGTCGGTCCTGTGACACCTATAGTTCCGGTAGAACCGGTAGGCCCTGTTGGGCCGGTGGGGCCGGTAGGTCCCATCTGTCCATTGGCGCCGGCAGGCCCGGTGGGGCCGGTCGGTCCCATTTGACCGTTGGCGCCTGGTGTTCCGGGAAGTCCGGTAGCGCCGGTGGCTCCCGTAGCCCCAGTGGGACCGGTAGCTCCTGTGGGGCCAGTGGCTCCCGTAGGACCGGCCGGACCTCCGGCAGGGCCGGTAGCCCCAGTAGCACCCGTAGGGCCAGCAGGCCCTGGAAGTCCCGGAAGTCCTGGAAATCCCATCGGTCCAGTAGCACCTGTAGGCCCGGTCGGACCTGGAAGTCCCATAGGACCGGTGGGTCCCGTAGGCCCGCAGCATCCCTTGTTGCAGCAGGGATTGCAGCAAGCGGCCCCTGCGGCAGGGGCTGCGCCGGCGCGTCTGTCTCCTGTATAAATATTCATAGCATAATCATCCTTATTCTGTTTTCTGTTAGCGAAGAAAGCTTGTATTTTCCTGCAAGCGATCCCCGCTATGTTCTATTGTATGTTTTCTTCCTTTCCCTGGCTACAAAAAGGAAACCTTTTTCCTCCCGGCCCATACACTTATAGTATGGGAAGGTGGGAGACATCCTTGATTACTCTTAGTTTATGTATGATCGTAAAAAATGAAGAAGCCGTTCTCGCCCGGTGTCTTTCTTCTGTGAAAGAAGTAATGGATGAGATTATTATTGTAGATACCGGCTCCCAGGACAGCACCGTAGAAATTGCCCGGCAATTTACCGATAAAGTATATTCTTTTCCTTGGGTGGATGATTTTTCCGCCGCAAGAAATTTTTCCTTTTCAAAAGCTGCGATGCAATATCTGTTTTGGATGGATGCGGATGATATTCTTCTGCCCCAGGACCGAGAAAACCTATTTTCTCTGAAAGAAACCCTGGATCCTTCCATAGATTTGGTCATGATGAAATATCATGTGGCTTTTGACGGCCAGGGAAACCCGGTATTTTCTTATTACCGGGAGCGCATGCTGCGAAGAGCAAAGCAATATCGCTGGCAGGGGGCTATCCATGAAGCTATTACGCCGGAAGGGAATATTCTTTATTCAGAAATTGCCCTGACTCATCGAAAAATTGGGGCCGGGGACCCGGACAGAAACCTGCGTATTTTTGAAAAAATGATTAAGGAAGGAAAAAAGCTGGTCCCCCGGGAAAATTATTATTACGGCCGGGAGCTGTATTATCACGGCCAATACCAACAGGCAGCTTATATCCTATCCCGATATTTGGATACCCCCGGCGGCTGGATTGAAAACCAAATTACCGCCTGTCAGGATCTGGCAAACTGTTATTATCATCTGGGCAAGCCCCAACAGGCGCTGGACAGCCTGCTGCGAAGTTTCTCTTTCGACACCCCCCGCGCGGAGATCTGCTGTGATATTGGAAAACACTTTTTCCAGCAGGAAAAGTACGCTCAAGCCGCCTTTTGGTATGAAACTGCCGCCAAACGTCCCAAAGAGGAGAGAAACGGCGGTTTTATCCAGCCGGATTGTTATGGTTATCTGCCCTATCTTCAGCTTTGCCTGTGCTATTACCGCCTGGGCGACCTTTCTCTGGCAAAGGAGTATAACGAAAAAGCGGCGCAGTGTAAGCCGGCGGATCCGGCGGTAATATATAACCGAAATTTCTTTTCTTCTTTGGATCTGGAAAAATAAAACTCCCCCGAAAGCAAGACTTTCGGGGGAGTTTTTCTATCTCATCCTTTTCTTTTTTAGTACAAAGCGTCTTGCCCGGCTGCCGCGGCGAAGGCGGCGCAGACGGCGTTCCTTTCAAAATAGTCTCTGGTTTTACCAGCTCGTCCCCCGGGGCAGTCCGGCCGAAAAACGCTCCGTATTTTCACCGGCGGGAAACAAACCTCCCTTTCGCCGTCCTTTCCCACCCATACGTCCTTTTTGCTCCGCGTTTCCTTTTCCTTGGAGCCCCTGGCGGCGGCATCTCTGCCGCCTGGAGGAAAGAGCTCCTATTTCCTTTTGCCTTGTTTGCTCGGTTGAATTGTAAGTCAAAAAGGAGTATACTGATAAAATACGAATTTATAAGAAAAGGTGAGTGTTTTGGAACATACTATGGACGATCGGTTTGCGCATGAGAGCATACCCCGGCTGATTATTTCCCTGTCCACGCCCGCGATTGCCGCGCAGATAATCAACGCTTTATATAATGTGGTGGACCGGATGTACATCGGGCGGATGCCTGATGTTGGCACTACCGCCCTTACCGGCGTAGGGCTTACCTTCCCCATTATTATGATCATTTCCGCCTTCGCCGCCTTGGTTGGGTTCGGCGGCGCGCCCCTGGCTTCCATTAAAATGGGGGAGGGGAACAAAGATGGCGCGGAAAAACTGCTGGGCAACTGCTTTTCTATGCTTGTAATCGTTTCGGTGGTTTTGACGGTTCTTTTGTATGTTATAAAAGAGCCTATTTTAATCATGTTTGGGGCCTCTCCGGACACCCTTCCCTATGCCAACGACTATTTAGGGGTATATCTGTTGGGTACCATCAGCGTGCAGATAGCCCTGGGGCTCAACCAGTTTATCTCCGCCCAAGGGTTCGCCAAAACCGCTATGATTACCGTATGCGTAGGGGCGGGGCTGAATATCGCTTTAGACCCTTTGTTTATCTTTGTATTTGATATGGGAGTAAAAGGCGCGGCCTGGGCTACTATCATTTCTCAAACAGTATCCACCTTGTGGGTGCTGTGGTTTGTGACAGGAAAGAAAACCCTGCTCAAACTGCGGGTAAAAAACATGCCTCTGGAGCGAACGGTTATTTTAAGCGCTATGGCTTTGGGACTTTCCCCCTTTATCATGCAGTCCACCGAAAGCCTGGTGCAGATCGCTTTCAATAAATCCCTGGCGTATTACGGCGGAGATTTGTATGTAGGCGCGGTGGTCATCCTCACCAGCGTTATGCAGTTTTTCATGATGCCGATTATGGGATTCGCCCAAGGTTCACAGCCGATTATCGGATATAATTACGGCTCCGGGGATCATGGACGGGTAAAATCCGCCATTGGGTACTGTGTGCTTTTCTGTGCGGCTTTTGGGGCGCTGCTGTGGTGTATCACTATCTTTTTCCCTCAGATCCCCATCAGTCTGTTTACCGACGATCCCCAGCTGATGGCGCTTACTATGAAAGCCATGCGGCTGTTTTTCCTGGGAATGATCGTTTTTGGGTTCCAGATGGCATTCCAAAATATTTTTATCGCTTTGGGCCAGGCCAAGATATCCATGTTTGTAGCGGTTCTTCGCAAACTTATCCTTTTGATCCCATTGGTTTTAATTTTACCTCTGTTTATCCGTCCTCAAACCTTCGCGGTCTTTTTAGCGGAGCCCATCTCAGACGTCGCTTCAGCGCTTACTTGTACGCTGCTGTTTTTGTTTAAAGTGAAAAAACTGCTCAACGCTCCCAAAAAAGAAACAGAAAATTAAAAAAAGCCTCCAAAGCCCAAATAGGCTTTGGAGGCTTTTATTTGCGAAGCTATACGTTTGCATGTTCCTTCATCCGGGCATACTTTTCCCTTGTTGCGATACCGCCGCGGATATGACGTTCGGATTTGTTTTGCTCCAGGACCTGTTTTACCTGCTCATAGATCCGAGGATTGATTTTTTTCAGTCTATCTGTAACGTCCTTATGTACAGTAGATTTAGAAATATTGAATTTTTTTGCGGTACTGCGTACCGTCGCGTCATTTTCGATGATGTAAAGAGCAAGCGTAACCGCCCGCTCTTCCGGCAGTCCCTTCAAACGAACCCCTCCCTGCGTCTATATCTCTTAGGACATATATATGCGCCTGAGAACAGGGAATATTCTGGGGCGGCCAAAAAATATCGCCCAATATAAAAATTCGCGGTTTTCCCCTTTCTTTCCGGTCCCAAGGGATCACTCGGATTTTTTCTCCCGCGTCTGGACAACAAGCCCGCCAGGGGAATTTCCCTTTGCGCTTTTTCCTTGCAGGAGGCCGGCGTTCCATGCTATACTGAAATAAAATCGGCGCCGGAGGGGATTGTATGGTATCACAGTCTAGGGAGGACGCAGCGCTCGCCCGCTCCCAAAAGAAAATTATCGCCGCGTGTTATTACGCTTTCCTGGTCAACGGATTTTTATCCCTGATGATGGGGTCCGTGCTTCCCATGCTGCGGGAGCAGTACAGCCTGCCGTATCAGATCAGCGGCAGTTTGCTTTCCGCCCATTCCGTGGGCAATCTGATCTCCAGTTTCGCCGCCGGCACCCTGCCGGTCTACATGGGGAGGAAAAACGCCATTATGCTTCTTTGTCTGGGAGGCGTTTTGGGATATTTTTTGATGACCGCCACCGGCAACCCCATATTTTTGCTGCTGGCTTTTTTCCTGATCGGCATCACCCGGGGCGGGATCACCAATTTAAACAATACCGTGGTCAGCGACCTGTCCGGCGGGAAATCCAGCGCGTTGAATTTTCTTCATGCGGTATTCGCGGTAGGTGCGTTTCTTTGCCCCTTTGCGGCCATGATCTTTACCAGCCGGTTTGAAAACGGTTGGAAGTATGCCGCTGTTTTTGTAAGCGTTCTGTGCGCTTTTATCATTTTGTTTTTCGGGGCGTCCCCATTGGATAATCAGCCGCGGCTCAAAAAGGAGAACCGCAAATTTTCCTATGCTTTTTTAAAGGATAAAACCTTTGTCATCTCCACCGGCCTTCTGTTTTTCTATCTTTGTACGGAATCATGCGTCAACGGGCTTTTGGTCACCTATTTCGCGGACAGCGGAATCGTAAGTCCCTCCTATGCGCAAGGACTGCTTTCTTTGCTGTGGCTGGTAATTATGCTGGGGCGCCTGACAGTAGCCGCCTTATCAGAAAAATTGGGGAAACGCCGGATCTTAATCGCAACCTGTTTTGGCGCGGCCCTGTTTTACGTCCTGCTGATGCTCTCCCGCACCGCCCTGAGCGTAACTGTCTGCTTGGTGGGCTTTGGCTACTGCCTGGCTGGGATTTACCCCACCACCATCGCCAATGTCAGCCAATATACCTCGGCCTATCCCATGGCCATGGGGACGATTACCACCATCGCGGGGCTGGGGTCCATCACCATGCCTGTTGTCGCGGGAGCGGTGGCTGACCGTACCAATATCTGGGGCGGTATGGCCTTGGTTACCGTGGCGGTTGTTCTCATGACTGGGTGCGCTATATCCAACTACTTTCTTAAAAGAGAGAAGGCCTCTTCCACCTAAAAATAAAGTTTTTTCCTTGCTTAGAAGCAAAAAACCAATTTTATCCCCGAGTGCGGGGCCGGCTTTGTTTTATCCGGGGGATGTCTTTTTCCGAACCCCCGGTTTCTTTTCCTTGACAGCCAGGAGAGGGGAGAATATAATAAAGCTATCGATGAGTAATCGATTACCCAAGAGGTAAACTATTGCTGGAGAGGTCGTATGGAAAAAGAACCGATTTCAATTAAAAAAATCTCCCAACTGGCCGGGGTGTCCGTGGCCACTGTCTCCCGGGTGCTGAATAAAAACGGGCGGTTTTCCAAGCAGACGGAACAAAGGGTGATGGACATTGTCCGCAAATACAACTATATCCCTAACCAGGTAGCCCGGGGGCTGCGCACCAGCCGGATAAAAAGTATCGGCATCGTGGTGCCGGATGTGACCAATGAATTTTTTTCTAAAATTATCCTGGCGGTGCAAAACGCCCTTTTCCAGTCGGAATATTCCGCTGTTATCTGCAACACCAACGAGGACGCCAAGCTGGAAAAAAAAGCATCCAGCTGCTCGGCGCCCAAAAGGTCAGCGGAATTATCTACATCCGGGGCCGGGACAACCCCAATCTTTCCCTTCCCAAAGACATTCCCACTGTATTTATCGACAGGGAACCTCCTGGGCAGGCCGGAAAAAATACTCTTTTTATCGAATCTGATCATTTCCAAGGGGGATATCTTGCCGCTCAGGAAATGATTTTTAAGGGTTGTAAAACCATTGCCGTAATGACAGGGAAACGGGAGACGTCCGCGGCAAAAAAACGGCTGGAAGGCTGCCGGAAAGCCTGTGAGGAACAGGGGCTTTCCCTGGGGCCGGTGTTCTATCCCGCCGCCGCTAAGTTTGAGGAGGCTTTTGCAGAGCTGTGCGCCCGTTTGTCCCAGGGCGCGGTGTTCGACGGAATCCTATGCGAAAACGACTGGGTCGCTTTAGGGGCTCTGCGGGCTCTGGCTGTTCATGGCAGGCAGGTGCCTTCCCAAGTAAAGGTATGCGGTTTTGACGACGTCTCTATCGCCTGTGTCAGCTCGATCCCCCTGACTACTGTCCGGCAGGATACCGACGCTTTGGGAAAGCAGGCGGCCCGGGGAATTTTAGAACTGATCCGCGGGGAAGTTCCGGAAACCAGGCGGATTGTCCTGCCGGTGAGCCTGCTGCGGCGGGCGTCCACTTAATTTAGAAGCGTTTGTCCTGTCGGCGGCTGTCCCGCGGCAGACATTCACATAATTTAACAGCGAAGGCTTGAAAGGAGTACTTATGAAACCTCAATTTGCCGTATCCCTTATGTGCATGGACCTGATGGACATAAAAAACCAGCTGGAGACTTTAAATCAGCGGGCGGATTACTACCACATTGATATTATGGACGGTCATTTTTGCAAAAACATCACTCTGTCCCCGGATTTTACCAAGGCCTGTTCCAAGGTGGCCTCCCTGCCTATGGACGCCCATCTCATGACCACCAATCCGGGGGATTGGCTGGAACCGCTGGCGGCTGCCGGGGCATCCTATCTTTCCCCCCATGCGGAGACGATCAACACCGACGCTTTTCGCACATTGAACCGGATTGAACAGCTGGGATGCAAAACCGGCGTAGTATTAAATCCCGCTACTCCTCTGGATTATATCCGTCATTATATCGAGCGCATCGACCTGCTTACGATTATGACAGTAGACGTGGGTTATTCCGGACAGCCGTTTATTCCCCAGATGCTTCAGAAGATTGAGCAGGCGGCGGAATTAAAGGCGAAAAAAGGCTATACCTATCAAATTCAGATTGACGGAAGCTGCAACAAGGACACTTTCCAGCGGCTGAACAACGCAGGCGCGGAAATTTATGTAGTCGGAAACACCGGTCTGTTCCGCCTGGACCCGGATCTGAACAAAGCGTACGATAGGATGCTGGCGGACTTTGAACAGGCCGCTAAGGGGGGTTAGGAAAACACATGGACGGGGATAAAATTATTTTAGGTATGGATATCGGCGGCACCAACATGCGTTTTGGATTGATCGATAAGGACTGCCGCCTTTCTGCGTTTACCATTAAAAAGACCCGATTGATTTTGGACTGCAGCGATCCGGTGCTAACCCTCGCCGGCTGTGTAAAGGACTATTGCCGGGAGCATCTGGGAAGCCGGCTTCCTGATGCGGTGGCCTTGGGTTTTCCCTCCGCAATCGACCGAAGCCGCCGGATTGTATGTTCCACCCCCAATATTAAGGGGCTGGGGGATAATCTGCCGGTCGCGGACATTATGGAGCGGGAACTGGGCGTTCCCACTTATATCAACCGGGACGTAAACTTTCTGCTGTTTTATGACACCTATTTTCACGGCCTTCCCTCCCATGCGACTGTACTGGGTTTTTATGTGGGCACTGGGTTCGGCAACGCCGTATCCGTGGATGGGAAGCTTTTGTTGGGGAAAAATGGGGTGGCCGCTGAACTGGGACATATCCCGGTTTTAGGCAAAGACACCCCCTGCGGCTGCGGAAACCGGGGATGCGTGGAGTATTACGCATCCGGGCTGGGGCTGGAGCGGATCCAAGCCCACAGCTTTCCTCATACCCCGGTGGGCCGTCTGTTTAAGGAGCACGGGGACGCCCTGGAGCTTTTAGAGTATATTGATTGGCTTTCCATCCCCATCGCCACGGAGATCAATATTTTTGATCCGGATTATATTGTTTTAGGCGGAGGGGTCCTGCAGATGGAGGCGTTTCCCCAAAAGCTGCTGGAAAAACGGATTCTTGAGCACACCCGCAAGCCCTATCCCGCGGCAAACCTGTCGGTGCTGTATTCCTCTCCCCACCAGGAAAACGGTGTCATCGGCGCAGGGATTTATGCTCTGCGGCGGTTGGCCGACCCTTCCTATTGCTGATCTCTTTCCTGTTGTAACTTTTTCACTTTCTCTCAAAAACGGCCCGCTGTATGGCGGGCCGTTTTTCTTTCTGCAAAAAAAAGCGCCCAAAAATGGGGGCGCTTTTTTTGCCAGTTTCTATAATAAAGTTAATTTTGGCTCTTTTTCTCTTTGCGGGCCGTCCGTCCCTGGCGGATGCGTTCTTTTAACTGTTCCAGAGAGGCCGGATAGCGCATAGAACGCATGGTTGGAAACGCATCCAGCATACGCCGGTGGAGGATGTTGCTTCTTGCCGCCTGGTGAAGCTGCTCCTTGAGGCGCAAACTTTCTCCCTTTTCAAGCAGGGCTTCCAACCGCTGGGGCGTGCTCATCTGACGAAACGCCTCCAGCTCCATCTTCGCCGCCAGCCGGGCGGCCTCGGTTTTCTCCTTGATCTCCCCAAGAACCCCCTGCATCTTCTGCAGTTTCTCATCCAGCTGCAGGGCGGTGCGTACAGACAGATACAAATCTACCAAAATCAAGGCTAGAAATCCTCCGGTGAAAAGATAGGTGGAGGGCATGGAAAGCTTTTCCACCCTTTGTGAAACAAACGGATGGATTCCCTTCATCACAATAACCCCCAAGGCTCCGAACATAAGGGAATTGAGCAGGCATACCCGCCCATGAATATTAAATTTGTAGTGGGAATAATCCCACCACTTGGTATGAAAGAGGACTTCCAGCAGCCAGCTGGTTACATATTCCAGCACGCTGGTAACCCCCATCCCGCATATATACAGCAAAAACAGACTGTTCTCCACCGGGGTAAGGCAATAAATAACCAGCAGGGCTCCAAATCCATATACCGGGCACAAAGGTCCATTTAAAAATCCCCGGTTAATAAACCGTTTGGCAGGAATGGAACAATAAATACATTCGCATATCCATCCCAAAAAGCTGTAAGACAGAAAGCATAAGAAAATTCTGCAGGCTTCCAAACTGTCCATTTTCTCACCCTTTTTCCTTTCTGGTGTCCGCCGTTTATATAAACTGCAGCTGCTTTTCTGACGATTGTTCCTGAGGCTGTTTTGCCTGTGCGATGGCCGCAGCGTTGGCCAGCATCAATTTAATACGGTTTTCCTGATTGATCTTTGTCGCTCCCGGATCGTAATCCACCGCTACAATGTTGGAATCCGGATTTTTTTGTTTGATCAGCCGCATCATACCTTTGCCCACAATATGATTAGGCAGGCATCCAAACGGCTGGGTGCATACAATATTGGGCACTCCCTGTTCAATCAGCTCCAGCATTTCCGCTGTAAGCAGCCAGCCTTCGCCCATCTTCACCCCATGGCTTAAATACCCTTTTACCAAAGAGACGGTATGGGGGAAATATCCCGGCGCCCGAAAGGTTCCCTGCTCTTTGATGATACGGATTACATCCCCCTGTTTTCTCACCAGCATCCTGTACACCCTGCGAAACGCCGCCACTTTAAAGCGGCCCATGCCGTACAGCTTGTAATCCATCAGGATATTATAGATACAGTATAAGCAGAAGTCCAACAGTCCCGGGACTACCACCTCCGCCCCTTCGCTCAGCAGAAACTCTTCCAGGTTGTTGTTGCCCAGAGGGGAAAATTTCACATAAATTTCCCCAACAACCCCCACCTTGACCTTTTCCTGTTTGGCCCGGGCAATGTCCGCGAAATCGCTTAGTATCCGCCGATAGTTTTCCTTGACCTTTTTATAGCTTAAAATCCCCCGGCCTTTCATCTCCTGGGTCAAGCGCTCGGCCCATCTGTCTACCAGCTGATCGGTTTCCCCTTTGTGCACTTCATACGGACGGCACTGGTTGGCCAAAAGCATAAGCAGGTCAGCGTAAAACAGGGCGTAAAAAATCCGGTTCATCATCTGGGGAGTAATCTTAAACCCTGGGTTTTTTTCCATTCCCAAGCTTAGAGACACCACAGGAATATGTCCATAACCGCTTTTTTTCAGGGCCTTGCGCAAAAGATTAATATAGTTGGAGGCCCGGCATCCGCCGCCGGTCTGAGTGATCAGCAGGGCTACCTTGTTTATATCATACTTGCCGCTTTCCAGCGCGTCGATCATCTGTCCAATGACCAGAAGCGCCGGATAGCAGGTATCGTTGTGAACGTTGCGCAGGCCGCTGTCCACCACATTTTTACCTGCGTTTTCCAACAGCTCCACCTTGTATCCATACTCCCGAAAAATATGGATCATCAGTTTAAAATGGATCGGGAGCATTGTGGGCACCAGGATGGTATAGTCTTTTTTCATCTGTTTGGTAAAAAGCACTCTATCTTCAGACGCCATTGTTTCTTTCCCTTTCATTGACCGCTTCCAAAAGGCTGCGGATTCGAATTTTCACCGCGCCCAGGTTGGTGATCTCATCGATCTTCAGCTGGGTGTACAGCTTCCCGCGGCTCTCCAAAATTTCTCTCACTTCATCTGTGGTGATCGCGTCGATCCCGCAGCCAAAGGACACCAGCTGCACCAGCTGCATATCCGGCTGGGTGCATACGTATTTGGCCGCGTTATACAGCCGGGCGTGATAGGTCCATTGGTTGAGCACCTGTACCTTTGCCGGCTCCACCAGGTCCGCTACGCAATCTTCGCTGACCACTACAATCCCAAAAGAGGAGATCAGCTCGTCGATTCCGTGGTTGATCTCCGGGTCGATATGATACGGCCGGCCGGATAAAACCACAATCTTTTTCCCCATTTCCCGGGCAATATCGATGGCTCTGCGGCCTTCGGCCTTCACATCAGCCATCCACTGCTCATAGGCTTCATAAGCCGCCTCTGTCGCCTGCCTGCATTCCCGCAGGGTGAGTTCAGGGAAAAAGGCAAGCAGCTCTTCCCGGATTTTTTTAGCAAAGGTATTTCTTTTATGGATTCCGATATGAGGATAAATAAAGTTTACGTTATTAAGCCCCTCCACATTGGCGTGGAGCAGCTCAGGATAATAGGCGACTACCGGGCAGTTATAGTGGTTATCGCCGGTTTTTTCGTCAAAATTATAAGTCATGCAGGGGTAAAAAATATTTTTGATTCCCTGTTCCAGCAAGGTCTCAATATGGCCATGGAGCAGCTTGGCCGGATAGCATACCGTATCCGAAGGAATAGAGAACTGTCCTTTAATATACATGGACCGGGTGGAAATCCCCGAAAGGATCACCTCAAATCCCAGTTTGGTAAAAAACGCAAACCAAAAGGGCAGGTTTTCCAGCATATTCAGCCCCAAGGGTATCCCAATTTTCCCCCGCCAGCCTTCCACCGGGACAAGGGCCTTGATTTTCTCCAGCTTGTACCGGTACAGATTTGGCAAAGGCTCGCTTTGCTGCCGCCCCAAAGGACGCTCGCACCGGTTGCCGGAAATATACCGCTTTCCGCCGCCGAAACTGTTCACCGTCAGGTTGCAGTGGTTGCCGCACAAACCGCACACGGTGGATTTGGAGGTATGGGCAAACTGACTTAACTGCTCTATGGTAATCAGGGAAGAGCGGGAGAGTCCCAGCTCCCGGGCGTACAGCGCCGCCCCATAAGCCCCCATCAGCCCCGCAATGCGGGGGCGCACCACCGGGCGTCCAAGCTCCATTTCAAAGGCGCGCAGTACCGCGTCGTTTAAAAAGGTACCGCCCTGAACCACAATATTTTCTCCCAGTTCCTGGGCGGAGGATGCCCGTATCACCTTATATACCGCGTTTTTGACCACACTGATAGAGATCCCGGCGGAAATGTCCTCTACCGTAGCACCCTCCTTCTGGGCCTGCTTCACGGAAGAGTTCATAAATACCGTGCATCGGGAACCTAAATCCACCGGATATTTGGAAAACAGTCCCAATTTGGCAAATTCTTCCACATCATACCCCATCGATTGGGCGAAGGTGCTGATAAACGAACCGCATCCGGAAGAACACGCTTCGTTTAACATAATGCTGTCAATGGAATCGTTGCGCACCTTAAAACACTTAATGTCCTGTCCGCCGATATCCAAAATGAAATCCACCTTGGGATTAAAGCTGCGGGCGGCCTTAAAATGGCTCATAGTTTCCACCAGACCGGCGTCGATATTAAACGCATGCTTAATCAGGTCCTCCCCGTATCCAGTGGCCGCGCTTGCTTTAATCGTGATGCGTCCCTGACATAGAGGGAGCAAAGTTTCCAGCTGCCGACGCACGATCTCTACCGGGTTGCCTTTATTTGCGCTGTAATAATCATAAAGTATGGACCCATCCTGGGCCATAAGCACCAGTTTTGTGGTGGTGGAGCCGCAGTCCACGCCTAAATAAGCGTCTCCCTGGTAGTCCTCCAGGCTGGCCAGCGGCACCGACGCCTTGGCATGCCGGTCGCAAAACGCTTCGTATTCTTCCTCTTTCTCAAACAGAGGCGTCAGCCGCCGGGTCTGGGGCGCTTGTGTGGCAGCCCGCTGCAAGCGTTCCACCAATTGATCATAAGTAAGCTGGGGGCCGCTCTGCTGGGAGTACAAGGCCGCGCCAATGGCAACGGCGTACCTTCCCATTTCCGGGAATACGGCGGTTTCTTCCGTAAGCCCCAAAGACTTTACAAACTGGCGCTGCAAACCTTTAAAGTAATACAGCGGTCCGCCTAAAAACAGAACTTTCCCTTCAATGCGCCTTCCCTGCGCCAGGCCTGTGATGGTTTGATCCACCACCGCCTGGAAAATGGAAGCGGCAATATCCTCTTTTCTCGCCCCCTGGTTTAAAAGAGGCTGAATATCCGATTTGGCAAATACGCCGCATCGGGAAGCGATGGTATAAATTTTTTCGCTGCGCAGGCTTAGTTCATCCAGTTCCCCAGGGGTAACGTCCAAAAGGGTGGCCATCTGATCGATAAACGCGCCCGTTCCCCCCGCGCAGGAGCCGTTCATCCGCTCCTCCAGGCCGCCGGTAAAAAAGATAATTTTTGCGTCTTCGCCTCCCAGCTCAATCACAACATCCGTATCCGGGACGCTTTTTTTGACCACTTCGCCGGTAGCGAACACCTCTTGGATAAACGGCAGGTCCGCCGCCTTGGCAACACCCAGCCCGGCGGAGCCGGACACCGCGATATGAAAAGGGTCCCCGCCGATTTGCTCCTTTGCCTGCTGGATCAGTTCCAGGGTTTTTGAGCGCACCTGGGAAAGGTGCCGCTCGTACCATGTTTGTACAACCTGCCCCTCTTTGATTACCACCAGTTTTACGGTGGTAGAACCTATATCAATTCCTAATGTCATTTTCATATGATACTTACCCCTGTATTTATAGCTACACAAAATTATTCTAACATTGTTTTAACAAAGGGTCAATTTGTTTTAAAGCCAAAATTACGAATTTTCCAACAAATTTTGAGTAAATTTTCACAATCTTCTCCTTCATTTCCCCAATTTGGATTGCTGTTTTTGTATGTTTTGCCAGCTAATTTTTACGCTTTCTTTATACCTTTTTAAAAATCCCCGTTTTTTCAAAAATCCGGCGATTATTTTTTTACAGATGCGGGTATACTACCACGTGAAAATGAATTGTTAAAAACCCGCCCCAGTATATTGCGTTATCATCTGACGATACTTACAAAGGGCAATGTATCAATGTAAAGGAGTAAAATTATGAAAAAATTTACCAAGCTACTTTCAGTAATTTGTATGCTGGCCGTGGTAATTTCCATGTTTTCAGCATGCTCTAAAAAGAACGAGAACCCAGGCTCTTCTTCTGGCTCCTCCTCTGCGGGCGGCAATACTGCCGGATCGGTAAAAGAGCTGTATATCTATAACTCTAAAGGAGAAAATGCCGAACAGTTTACCGCCATGTGCAAAGCCTATGAGCAGGCCACCGGAATTAAAGTGCGCTCTTTTTCTATCGGCTCCGGTCAGGACCATATGGAAACCCTGCGCGCGGAGATGCAGGGCGCGGCGGACGCTCAGCCGGCAATTTTTACTATTCAAGGCTTGAAAGAGCTGATTGAATGGAAGGACAGCGGCGCGGCTTTGGATTTAAGTTCGGTTACGGATAATACAGAATTTAAAGCGCTGGTAGACGCCATTCCCGAGGGGCTCCGCCTAACCACAGACGGTACCAACAGCTACGGTATTCCTTATAACGTGGAAGGCTACGGCTATATTATGGATACCCAGATGCTGGCGGACCTGATCGACGGAGATATGCAGGCTGCCTACAACGATTTGGTATTCTGTTCTTATGAAGAGTTCGAGGCTTTTGTCAAAGCGGTGGACGCTTATATCAAGGCTCCATCCGCCGCCACTGTTACCTTAAACGGCAACACCTATACCTTTAAAGGGCAAAAAACCGGCCTGGCCGAAAATTTGACCGGCGTATTCGCCGTAGCCGCTTCGGAAAAATGGACCTATGGAGATCATATGCTCAATGTGGCGATCAATGCTGTTTTCCCCAATGTAGCGGCGGCAAACTCCGCTACACAGGAGCAGCTTGACCAGCTCAAAGGCCCCTTTTCCGCCTTTGCCAGGGCTCTTGACTTAAAAACCTCCTATGCCGCCGGCGATACGGCAGGCGCCAAACGAGGCAACGATTTTATTGTCGCTACCAACTATGGTTATGACTCCACCCTTCAGCGGTTTGTCGACGGAAAAGCATTATTTATGAAAAACGGCAACTGGGTAGCGCCTCAGGTGTCCGCGCTGGACGAAGAAAAAGCCTCCCGCCTTACCTTTGTGCCGGTAAAAATCCCCCTGACCCAGGAGGATATTGTTGCTGGAGATTGGACGGTGGAGGAGTTTAACAGCACCATCCCGGTGTTTGTCCCCATGTATTATGCCATCAATGCCAATAAGGATACCCAAACCATTGCCGCGGCGGAAAACTTTTTAATTTGGCTGAACACCACAGAAGAAGGCAAGCGCTATGTGACAGAGGACTTCCAGTTCATCCCATATAACGCAGATCCCGCTACTACCACCTTATCCAATTCTTTGGGACAAAGCATTCTGAACTTTATGAAGGCGGGCAAAACCCTTTCCGCGCCTTATAACGGAGCTCCTGCCTCCTGGGGCGGCGATACGGTAGGGCTGGAAATTATGGAAAAATATTTGACCAAGGAAACCTGGACGGAAGAAGACTATGGTTCTATCGCGGATTATGCTATCTCCAAATGGAAAGAAATGATGAATCAATAGCCGTCCGTTTTCTTTACGGCGGGCCGCGCGTTCGGCGTACGGCCCGCTTTTCCCTGGAATGTCTGCGTTTACTTTGAGGAGGACACTCATGACCGGTTATTATAAAAAATGGTTTTATCCGCTGGTGCTTCCGGCGCTGATCCTATTCGCCATGGTGATACTCATCCCCTTCCTTTTGGGGATTTTATATTCTTTTACCGGCTGGCGGGGAACATATTTTGCCGGCGGCGGGGAGTGGTATGAATCTTTTGTCGGCCTGCAAAACTATGTAAAAGCCTTTAAAAACCCAAAATTTATGTCCAGTCTGTGGTATACCCTTCGCTACACGGTGGTCGCGGTAATTGCTATTAATGCCGCGGGACTGGCACTGGGGCTCATGGTCACGGGAATTTCCAAAGGCTCCGGGGCTTACCGCACGATCTTTTTTATGCCAAATTTGTTAGGCGGTCTGGCTTTAGGTTATATTTGGCAGATTATTTTTAATTCTCTGTATACCGATTTGTTGTTTGGACCCAACGGGATATTTCCGGTGGACTTTTTTTCCTATATGCTGCAGGATCAAACCAAGGCTCTTTTTGCCCTGGTGATCATGATGGTATGGCAGACGGCAGGATATATGATGATTGTATATGTCACAGGGCTCAACAACATCCCAGGGGATTTATATGAAGCGGCGCAAATTGACGGCACTACCCTTTGGCAGCGGTTCAAAAACATCACCCTGCCTATGCTCATGCCGTCGATTACCATCTGCGTATTTTTAACCCTGGCCAATTCTTTTAAACTGCTGGATCAAAACATTGCCCTCACCAACGGAGATTTCAACACCCGGATGCTGGCCATGCAGATTCTGCGCACTACCAAAGATACCACCCCTCCGGATTATGGTCTTGCCCAGGCGCAGGCGGTCATCTTCTTTATTATGATCGCGATAATTACCTTAACTCAGGTGACCGTGACAAAAAAACAGGAGGTTGAGCTGTAATGGAGCAAAAAGCCCAGGCCACTACCCGCCGGTTTCATGGGAGCAAAGTCGTACTTTACATAGTACTGACCTTGCTGGCGGCTTATACCTTAGCGCCTCTTTATTTTCTTCTGGTAAACTCCTTTAAAAGCCAGTCGGAGATCGTGCGCAATCCGCTGTCCCTCCCTTCCCTTTGGGATTTTTCCTATTTGTCCAATGCGGCGGAAAAAATTAACTTTTTTCGTTCTTTGGGTATTACCTTTTTAATCACCCTGGCCTCCTTAATCCTTATTGTCGTGGTTTCTTCTTTAGCCGCCTGGATTATGGTAAGAAATAAAACCAAAACAAGCGGCGTTATCTTTCTGTTTTTTGTATCTGCGATGCTGATCCCTTTTCAGTCGATCATGTATCCTTTGCTTAATTTTATGGATATGCTGGGGCTGAAAAATATGGGCGGGCTGGTTATTATGTACGGCGGTTTTGGTCTTTCCATGAGTGTGTTTTTATACCATGGATTTATTAAAAGCGTCCCCCAAGGGATTGAAGAAGCGGCGGTAATTGACGGGGCCAACATTTTACAGGTGTTTTTCAGGATCGTATTTCCGCTGCTTCGATCCACCACCGTTACCGTTATTATCTTAAATGGCATGTGGATCTGGAACGACTACCTGCTGCCATTTTTGGTAATCGGCAATTCCAGCGGAGTAAAAACCCTTACTTTGGAACTTTATTTCGCTAAAATTCTGTCCGGACAGTACGGCAGTCCTTGGGAGCTGATCTTCCCGGCGGTATTGATCTCTATCCTGCCGATTGTGGTGGTGTTTTTGTCCTTGCAAAAATACTTTATCAAAGGAATTTCAGAAGGGGCCGTTAAAACCTGATGGCTGACGGGCGGCCCCCGGCAGCCGCTTCGCGGCTGAACCGGGCCGCGCCCGGATGCGGCTTTTGCCGCCTGGGGGCCGCCGAACCCTCCCGGGCAAATAAAAATTTCCTGGCGGGGGCTTTATTTTTAAAAAAGTGAAAAAGGAGGGGACGCCCATGGAAAAAGCATGGTGGAAAGAAGCGGAGGTTTATCAGATTTATCCCCGCAGCTTCTGTGATCAAAATGGGGATGGAATCGGAGATCTCCCTGGAATTTTAACCAAGCTGGATTATCTGAAGGACCTGGGGGTAGACGTTCTCTGGCTTTCCCCGGTATATCAGTCTCCCAACGACGACAATGGCTATGATATTTCCGATTATAAAAAAATTATGGAGGAATTCGGCAGTTTAGAAGATTGGGACCAGCTGCTTAAACAAACTCATGCCCGCGGTATGCGCTTGATTATGGATCTGGTGGTAAATCATACTTCCGATGAGCACCCTTGGTTTATCGAAAGCCAAAAATCCCGGGACAATCCTTATCGGGATTATTACATCTGGCGGGACAGTGTAAACGGCGGGCCTCCCAACAATTGGGAATCGATCTTTTCCGGATCAGCCTGGCAGTATGATCCCCCTACCGACCAATATTACCTGCATTTGTTCAGTAAAAAACAGCCGGATTTAAATTGGTCCAACCCTAAGGTGCGGGAGGAAATATACAATTTAATGGAGTTTTGGTTTGCCCGGGGAATTGATGGATTTCGGATAGATGTAATGAACATGTATGCCAAAGATATGTCCTTTCCCAACGCCCCGGTAAAAAATGACCGTCCTTTTCAAAAAGGATTTAAATATCATGTCAATCTCCCAAAAAACCATGAGTACCTCCATGAAATGTATCAACGTGTCCTGTCCCGTTATGATTGTATGACTGTAGGGGAGGCTTCTTTTACTTCCCCCCAGGAAGGAATAAAATATACCGATCCTTCCCGGCAGGAGTTAAATATGATCATCCAGTTTGAACATATGGGAATTGATACCGAGGGGGAGGACAAATACATTTCCGGCGCCTATCGTCCCCTGGATTTAAAACGGGCGCTCACCCGCTGGCAGTACGCTTTAAACGGCAAAGGCTGGAACTGCAATTATCTTTCCAACCATGACCAGCCTCGCCAGGTATCCCGGTTTGGAGATGATAAAAACTACCGGTATGAAAGCGCCTGTATGCTGGGCGCCTTAACTCATACTCTTCAGGGAACTCCTTTTATTTATCAAGGGGAGGAACTGGGGATGACGAATATTAAAATGGAACGGTTTGAGGATTTTCGGGATGTGGAATTGCTTAACTGGCTGCGGGTCCATTCCAAACTGCCGGGATTTGATCTGCACAAGGCGCTGGAACGGGCCAATTATATCAGCCGGGATCACGCCCGCACCCCCATGCAGTGGACGGACAGCGAAAACGCCGGTTTTACCTCAGGGACTCCCTGGATAAAACTCAATCCCAATTACCGCCAGATCAACGCCCGGGAACAGCTTCAAAATCCTCATTCTGTATTATCCTTTTACAAAAAACTAATTGCCCTTCGCAAAAACAGCGAAACGCTGATTTACGGGGAATTTGAAGATCTTCTTCCAGACCATGAGGATATTTATTATTATAAACGCGCCTTAAATGGAGAGGAGATTTATATTATTCTCAACCTAACGGATAAACTAATTAAAATGGATCCTTATCCACCCAAGGGAAAAGTCCTTCTGTCCAACTACTGCGGCAAACCCATTTGGGAGGAGGGACAGCTCCATCCTTTCGAGGCGCAGATTTTCCGTAAAGAGTAAAGGGCATGCCGGCAAAATTGCCTTTTGTCCCCGGACCCTGTCCGGGGCGGTTTCGCAGTATCGCGAAACCCCGTCCTTCCCTTTGCAGCCTGCGCCTCAAAACCCCAAGGGGTTTTCCCGCCAAAGGCGGGGGCAAATCATTGATTTGCCAAAACGCGGCTAGAAAGACATGCCGGCAAAATTGCCTTTTGTCCCCGGACCCTGTCCGGGGCGGTTTCGCAGCACCGCGAAACCCTGCTCTGCCCTTTGCAACCTGCGCCTCAAAACCCCAAGGGCCTTTCCCGCCAAAGGCGGGGGCAAATCATTGATTTGCCAAAACGCAGCTGGAAAAAATCACCGCCTTTCGTTTCTATCGAAAGGCGGTGATTTTTTATTTTTTCATAATAGCACGCATACGCTGGGCATGGTCTAAAATCTGTTTGCGGATACGGATATTTTTTGGGGTAACCTCCAGCAGTTCGTCCTCTCCTAAAAACTCAAGCGCTTCTTCCAAAGAAAATTTTCTGGGCGGAGTCAGGCGCAAAGCTTCGTCGCTTCCGGAGGCGCGCATATTGGTGACATGCTTCTTTTTGCATACATTCACCGCTATATCCTCCGCTTTTGGGGACATTCCCACTACCATTCCCGCATAAACAGCTTCCCCCGGATCAATAAACAAAGTGCCCCTCTCCTGGGCATTATACAGCCCATAGGTCACCGCTTCACCAGTTTCAAAAGCAATCAGGGAACCATAGTTGCGCCGGGGAATTTCCCCCTTAAAAGGAGCATAGCCATGGAACAGGGTATTTAATATGCCCTCCCCTTTGGTATCGGTTAAAAATTCGTTTTTATAACCGAACAGCCCTCTTTCCGGAATAATAAATACCATTCTCATCCGGCTGCCCATAGGGTCCATGGATTGCAGTTCTCCTTTTCTGGGGCCCATTTTTTCCATCACTGCCCCGGACATCTCCGCCGGAACGTCAATGGTCAATTCTTCGTACGGCTCGCACTTCTGGCCGTCAATATCCCTCATCAATACCTTCGGGGTGCTTACCTGAAATTCATACCCTTCCCGGCGCATATTTTCAATCAAAATAGAAAGGTGCATTTCTCCCCGGCCGCATACGATAAAACTGTCCGCGCTGTCCCCATCGGATACCCGAAGGGAAACATCCCGCAGCAGCTCCCGATACAGCCGTTCCCGCAGCTGGCGGGAGGTGACAAATTTGCCTTCTCTGCCTGCAAAAGGACTGTTGTTTACCGAAAAGGTCATCTCTACCGTAGGCTCGGAAATTTTTACAAAAGGAATTGGTTCCACCAGCTCGGGGGAGCATACCGTGTTGCCGATATTGACATTTTCAATACCGGAAAACATAACAATATCCCCTACGGTAGCGCTGTCCACCTGGGTGCGGTTAACCCCGCTGAACTGATAAATAGCAGTAATCTTCGCCTTGCTTTTTAAATCCGGATCATGGTAGTCGCACACCACTACTTCCTGGTTTTGTTTTAAGGTGCCTCTTTCAATGCGTCCTACCGCTATACGCCCTACATATTCATTGTAATCAATAGAAGATACCAGCACAGAAGTAGGACCCTGCGGATCTCCCTGAGGCGCTTTAATATAATCCACAATCGTATCCAGAAGCGGTTTTAAATCTGTGCCTTCCTTATCCGGGGAATAGGAGGCGGTGCCGTCCCGTCCGGAGCAGAACACCATGGGGCTGTCCAATTGTTCATCTGAAGCGCCCAAATCCATGAGCAGTTCCAGCACTTCATCAATCACTTCATATACCCGAGCGTCCGGCCGGTCAATTTTATTGACCACAATAATGACCGCCAAATCCAGCTCCAGGGCCTTGCTTAATACAAACCGGGTTTGAGGCATCGGCCCTTCCGCCGCGTCCACCAACAGGAGCACCCCGTTGACCATTTTTAAAACCCGTTCCACTTCTCCCCCAAAATCCGCGTGTCCTGGGGTATCAACAATGTTGATCTTTACATCGCCATACTGACAGGAGGCGTTTTTGGCCAGAATGGTAATTCCTCTTTCCCGCTCAATGTCGTTGGAATCCATCACCCGCTCCTGTACCACCTGATTTTCCCGGAAGGTGCCGCTTTGTTTGAGCATCCCGTCCACCAAGGTGGTCTTACCGTGGTCTACATGAGCTATAATCGCGATATTTCGCAGTTCATCCCGTTTGATATTCATCTTTAAAACTTCCTATGTTATCAGATTTTTTCACCGTACTATCATACCCCCAAACCCACCTGCTGTCAAGGTTTGCGGGGAAATCATCCTATGAATCTAAACATACAGGCCCTCTCTCCCAAAAGGGCGATGACGGTCAAACCCGTCATCGCCCTTTTTCATAAAAATTTTTAAGGGGCAGGGAAGCTCAAGCGCCCCGCGTCAGTAAGTACGTAGCCGTTTTTTCCCGCCCGCTTGGCACAATACAGCACTTGATCCGCCGCCTGAAACAGATGGACATAATCCTGTCCATCCTGAGGATAACACGCGATGCCGATACTGCAGGAAGTGTAGGTCTCCCTGTCCTCTTCCAAAGAAAAATGCAGCGCCTGCAAAAGGTCCGACGCCTTTCTTTCCAGCTGATCCTGACTTATATTTTTCATCAGCACGGCAAATTCATCGCCGCCTACCCGTCCAACAATATCAGAATTGCGAAACTGGGCGAACAGCTTTTCCCCGAAGGTGGAAATCACCTGATCTCCTAACAGATGTCCTTTGGTATCGTTGATCTGTTTAAAATTATCAATGTCTATGGCAATCAATGCATGAAACCCATTTTCTCCATTGTTCTCCAAAAATTTATCCACCAAAAGCTGAGTCGTTTCCCGGTTATAAAGCCCGGAAAGCAGATCCTTTTGCGCTTTGATCCGCAGCCGTTCATTTTCTTGTTTTTGCCGGTCAATATCCTCTATGCGCCCTACAATTCTTTCCGCCGCACCCTGCCTGGTTAAAATCACGGAAGCCCTTATCGAGCACCAATGCCAGCTGCCGTCTGTTTTTTTCATCCGGACTTCTGCCCGTTGGAAACTTTCCCCCCGCTCAAACCGGCCCAGTACGTCGGTTAGTATCTGCCGATCCTGTGTATCGATAATCTCCGAGGTTTCCAGCGCTTTGGAAAAACCCGGTATTTCCATTGGCCGGCCAAACAGCCGTTTCCAAGCGGAGGAATAAAACCGGCAGGTATCGTCCGCAAACGTGTATTCGTAGATAATATTTTGCGACTGTTCCGCTACCAGCCGGTATCTTTCTTCATTGAGCAGCACCTTCCGATGATTTTCCTGAATGTTATCCATCAGCAGATTAAACGCCAGACAAATTTCTCCCATTCCATTTTCTTTGTGATAATCCACCCTTTGGGAATAATCCCCGTCTCTTCCTTTATGGATTGCGTCCAGCAGTTTCTCCCTAGGTTCTCTAAGGGCCTTGAAGCGAACGACAAACGCTGTCGTTACCACCGCCAGCGCCACTGCTAAAAAAACGCAAAGCCCTAAGAGGATTGCCTGAAAATTAGGAGATGGGGAAGCAGATATCTGCAAAAGGGATACCATTGCCGCAATATAAAATATCCGCATTTCTTGCTGGACCCCCCTTTATTTTTAAAATATCTGCCGCTCAAATTCCTCTGCAGACATGGGTTGGGCAAAATAAAATCCTTGGACTATGTCACATCCGGTCCCGTCCAGCAAATCCAACTGCTCTTTGGTTTCCACGCCTTCTGCTACAACCATTATATGCAAATGTTTTGCCATTAATATCACGTCGCGGATTACCGTTTGGCTTCGGGAGGTCTGCGGCTGCGCCGCAAAAAACTCCCTGTCCAATTTCAGCACATCCACCGGCAGGTCCTTAAGCAGATTAAGGGAAGAATATCCGGTCCCAAAATCGTCCATGGCAATTCTAAAGCCATCTTGCTGGAGTTCTTCCATCATTTGCGCCAGCTGCTGAGTATCCTTAAATTCCTGTGCTGCGCTTTCTGTAAGCTCCAATTCTATCAGTTTAGGCGGCACTTTCCAGCGCGCGGCAGTTTCCTTTACCTTGGCGACAAACTGGCTGTCATGCAAATTTACCCGAGAAATATTCACCGCCACCGGAATAGGGGTATACCCTTGTTCCAGCCATCGGCTGATCCTCTGGCACACTTGGTCCAGAACATAATTATCCAAACGGATGACAAACTCATTTTTTTCAAACACCGGAAGGAAATCCCCTGGCAGCAAAAGCCCTTTTTGGGGGTGCTCCCAGCGGATAAGGGCTTCCGCCCCGGCAATTTTTTTGGTGCTTAAAAAAACTTTCGGCTGAAAATACACCTGAAATTCCTGATTTTCAAGGGCTGCCTCCATCTGATCCTCGATCGCCTTTTCCCGAATAATCTCCGAGCGAAGCTGTTCGTCGTAATAGGAAATTTTATTTTCATGGCTTCCTTTAATTCGCCGTTTTGCAATGGTAGCCCGATCTCTAATCCGACTCACATCTAACGTTTTATCATGGATAAGATAAACCCCGAAAGAAAGGATAATCTCATATTGATGGTTGCCGCCGCTTGCTCCGCAAATTTGATCGGCCAGGGTGTGCAGGCGCTGTTCCAGCTGATGGGGCTCGGTGTAGCGGATAAGCGCCCCAAAGTTATCCGAGGACACCCTCGCGAAAACTTCCCCCTCCTGGGCCCAGTCTTTCAAGATCCCCCAAATGAAACAAAGCATCTCATTGCCTGCATCGTGTCCGAACAGATCGTTAAACACTTTGAATTTATCAATATCAAAAATAATCATAGCATAATGGTATTCCGAACTGGATGCTAATATCTCCTGTGCGTCCAGCAAGAATTTATTCCAGTTGCGCCCGCCGGTAAGCCGGTCCTTGTAAGCCAGCTGCCGAAGTTTCTCCCGGTTTTTCTTTTCCCGGCGCATATTATAAATAAGCAGTCCCAAAAAAGCCGCCGCTACAACAAAACAGGCAAACAGGGTAAGCAAACTCATCTGCAGCGACCGCTTGGTAATCACATCTGCGGAAACCACCGAAAGTACAAACCAGTCGTTAATTCCAATGGGCGTATAATTTAAATATCTTTTCTCGCCCTCATACTGGTAAGAAAATCCGCCGTCTTGCTTTTTTTTCAAATTTTCTCGGATAGCGTCCTCTTCCTGTTTGGAAAAACCGTCGTCTTTTTCCACGATATCAAACAGGTTTTTCGCTCCTTCTATTCCTTTCGGATGGTGGGTCTCTATTACAATTTCTCCGTCGGCGTCTATAATATAAGAATATCCCTCTCCGTCAAAAGTGGACACATCCAAAGTATCTACCAAAAATCCCGTATCAAATGTTGCAAACAGCACCCCTACCGGCAGCTGCCCGCTGTAGTGGTAAATTGGCACAGCATAAACATTAATCACCCCGCCGCCGATTCGGTCAATCAGCCGGTCGGAAACGGTGGAAAACCCTGCCATCGCCCGCTGGTAATATTCCCGGTCGGAAAAATCCATGGTTTCTCCGTCTGTGGTGTAAGCAATCCCAGAAACAGAAATAATCCCCATTCTTAAAAATCTCCTGGAGAATTTTTGACGGTTTAATCGGCTTACCTGTTCCTGGATATCAAAGGTTTTTTCCGATCCCATCACAGCGGAAATCCCTTCTAAGGTTTCCAGATCGCTTTCAATCTGTTTGGAAACAAGGCGGGCTCCCTGCTGAGCAACCTCCGAAAGATATCCTTTTGTCTCCTGTGCCAGCGTCGTCTGAACCGCATGCAAATACCACCCGCCGGTAAAGACGAGCCCTAAAACAGCAGCAATCAACAGTAAAATTGGCTTGAGTAGGATTCCCTTTTTCCCTAAGGTCATAGTATACGCCCCTTTATGCGTATTTTCTGTCGAAATCTAGGATAAATACCTTTTCAGCTTTTCTATATCTTCCGCACTTTCCTTGGCGGTCTCCAAGCGAATCCGTCCCTGTTTGCAAAGCTTGTCCAAATAGGCGGGCAGGGTCTGCCTGCCTTCCCGGGCGCCGGTTTGCATCCTATATGTCCACCGCCTGCTTCAGACAATAAAAGGCAAAAATAAACGCCATACGGGTCTCCAGCGCTTATCGGTGAAGCCTCCTATGGCGGCGCGCTGATCATTACCTCTTCCTAAAGGACGTAACTTTTCAGCATTTTGTCATTTAGTTTCATATAGTCGTCTTTGCTTTATTAAGTGTACAATCAGTTTTCTTGGTTGTCAAGAAATTTGACCAAATCCGTACATAATCCATCATATTTCTTCTTCCTGCGACTTCATTTTCACTTCTTTTATCACTTTCAGCCGGGAAAATTCCTCCCGTTCTTTTTCTTCCAGCGAATCCCCAATAAATTTTACCGTATTGCGAAAGCGCGGGATAACGATGTTTTCCAGTGCGTTTGCCCGCCGCTGGGTCTTTTGGATCGCGTTTCCCAATCGGTAAACGCTGTTTTCCACCTCTGCCAAAAGCACGGTAATCTGTTTCGCTTTTTTAAAGCACACATAAGCGTAGTCAAACCGGGAGTTGGTCTGGTCCAGCCCATAACAAATCCCATAGTCCTTCTCTTCCCAATGGACGTTAGGAATTTCTACCCCCATAACGCTGCGGTAGGTAATGGTCACGCCATCGTCAATCGGCACTGCCATGGCCAGTTCCTGGACCACCCCCAGGGTAATATTCGCCTCCTGCAGCGCCTTATACGCTTTTTCGTAGGTTTCCCGAATTTCTCCCCGGAGCTGTTTTGCCTTATCCATGAGCAGCATCATCTCCCGGATCAGAATATTGCGCTTGCGGTCCAAAAGGTCAAAGCCCACAACCGACAGCTGCAGGGATTTGTTGGTGCTGATCAAGTTCCCTTTGGTTGGGGTGATATTCATCTGATCCATGATGTTCCTCCTTCGCTTGAGCCCGGGGGCTCCGGCGGCTTCGCCGTGCCCGGCCAAAGGCCGGGCCTGCCGTGTTTCACACGGCAGCCGGAGCCCCCGGGGCCAGTTTCCCCTCTAGCCTTCCTTGGGGCTGAATTTCATTTTCGCCGCTTCCGGCTGATAATAGGTTTCCAGCAGCTTATCGTCCACCCGGTCCAGTTCCTCCCGGGGCAGCAGAGAAAGCAGCGCCCAACCCAAATCCAAGGTCTGGGCAATGGGACGGTTTTCCTCAAATCCTTGGTTTACAAAATGTTCTTCAAACATCCGGCCAAAGTACAAATATTGTTTATCAATATCCGAAAGTTCCTCCTCGCCGATCACTGACGCCAGCGCCCGGGCGTCCTGCACCTTGGCATAGCTTGCGAACAGCTGATTGGCGCAGGCGCTGTGGTCCGCCCGGGTATATCCTTCGCCGATGCCGTCCTTCATCAGTCGAGAGAGGGAAGGCAGTACAGAAATCGGGGGATAAATCCCGGTCTGGTCCAGCGTACGGTCCAAAACAATCTGCCCTTCTGTAATATATCCTGTCAGATCGGGCACCGGATGGGTAATATCATCATTCGGCATAGTAAGAATAGGGATCTGCGTAACCGAACCGGGACATCCTTCAATTACCCCCGCCCGTTCATACAAACTGGCCAAATCTGAATACAGATAACCCGGATATCCTTTTCTTCCGGGAATTTCCCCTTTGGAGGAGGAGAACTCCCGCAGCGCCTCACAGTAGGAGGTAATATCCGTCATAATTACCAGCACATGCATATTTTTCTCAAAGGCCAGATATTCCGCCGCGCAAAGCGCGCAGCGGGGAGTTAAAATACGTTCAATAATCGGGTCGTTGGAAAGGTTTAAAAACATGACTACTTTTTCCATAACCCCGGATTCTTCAAAGCACCGTTTAAAATAGTCCGCCACATCATTTTTTACTCCCATAGCGGCAAAAACAATCACAAAATTTTCCGCTCCTTCCCCGGAAAGCTGGGCCTGACGGACAATCTGTACCGCTAATTTGTTATGGTTCATACCGGATCCGGAAAAGATAGGCAGCTTCTGCCCCCGGATCAGGGTAGTCAGTGCGTCTATGGAGGAAATTCCAGTGTTAATATAGTTTCTGGGATATTCCCGTTTCACCGGGTTTAATGGTTTCCCGTTAATATCCTGGCTTTTTTCGCTGAACACCTGTCCCAGCCCGTCAATAGGCCGGCCGGCCCCGTTAAAGGTCCTCCCCAGAATTTCCGGGGAAAGGGACAGTTCCACCGGGTGACCCAACAGGGTGGTGCGCACATTATCCAGCGCCATACCGGAAGTGCCTTCAAACACCTGAATTACCGCTCGGTTCCCATCGATCTGAACCACACGTCCAAACCGGCGTTCTCCGCTGTCTAGGGTTAACTCCACCATTTCATCAAAGGCGATGGAAGACGCGCTGTCCAGCGCGATTAACGGCCCGTTGATATCGCTGAGGCCTACCAGTTGTATCATTCTTCACCCACGCCCTTTCTTAAAATTGCTGGTCTAAGCCGGCCAGTTTTTCATCGATCTGTTTATAGTAATCATCAAACAGCTCCAGCTGGCTGTTGGGTATGTCATATTTCATCTTGGTCAGCTTGTCAACCAGTCCTGCGGCGGCAATCTCCGAAATAGGCACCCCTTTGGTTACCAATGCTTTGGCTTTGTCATAGAAATATAAAATTACTTCCATCATCTTAAGCTGTTTGGACAAAGGGACATAGGTATCCTCTTTATGATAGGCATTCTGCTGCAAAAAGCCCACCCGGATAATTTTTGCCGTTTCAATGACCAGCTTCTGATCGTCCGGCAGCACATCCGAACCAATCAGTTTTACAATTTCCATCAGTTTGTTTTCTTCCAGCAGCAAAGAAGCAATCTGCTGGCGCCGGAGCAAAAAGTCCGGAGAAATATTCTTCCGGTACCATCCGGACAGATCGTCCAGATATTCACTGTAGCTGGTATTCCAGTTAATCGCCGGGTAATGCCGGGCATACGCCAAAGATTTATCCAGCGCCCAAAAACAACGAACAAACCGCTTGGTGTTTTGGGTTACCGGTTCAGAGAAGTCCGCTCCCTGGGGAGAGACCGCCCCAATAATAGAAACGGATCCTTCCCTTCCATTTAAATTGGTCATATAGCCCGCCCGTTCGTAGAACTGGGAGATTCGGGAGGGCAGGTAAGCGGGAAAGCCTTCTTCCGCAGGCATCTCTTCCAGCCGCCCGGAAATTTCCCGAAGCGCCTCCGCCCAGCGGGAAGTGCTGTCCGCCATCACCGCCACATGATATCCCATATCCCGGTAATATTCCGCTAACGTGATCCCCGTATAGATAGAAGCTTCTCTGGCGGCTACCGGCATATTGGAAGTATTGGCGATGAGCACGGTGCGGTCGGTTAACGGCCTGCCGGATTTTGGGTCGATCAGTCCTCCAAATTCTTTTAACACCTGGGTCATCTCGTTGCCCCGTTCGCCGCAGCCGATATATACAATAATATCCGCGTCGCACCATTTGGCCAGCTGATGCTGGGTCATGGTTTTTCCCGTTCCAAATCCCCCCGGCACCGCGGCGGTACCGCCTTTGGCAATAGGGAAGAGGGTATCGATCACCCTTTGTCCCGTAATCAGCGGCCGGTCGATGGCAAGCCGTTCTTTGACCGGACGGGCTCTGCGGATAGGCCATTTCTGGGAAAGGGAAAGGGAATGTTCTTTTCCTTTGTCATCTTTAATTACTGCCAGGACGTCTTTTACGGTATATTCTCCATTTTCCGCCGCGGAAATCACCGTTCCTTCCAGGGCAGGAGGAACCATCGCCCGGTGTTCCACCATCGAGCTCTCCGGACACAGGGCAAAAATATCCCCGCCCTTTACCCTCTCTCCAGGCGCCACCTTCATGGTTACCGTCCAGGTTTTTTCTGTATCCAAAGAATGAATATCGCTGCCGGCGCTGATAAACGCCCCTTCCTTGGAAGCGATTTCTGCCAGGGGCCGCTGAATGCCGTCAAAAATATTGGAAATAATCCCCGGGCCCAGGCTGGCGCACAGCGGCCCGCCGGTACCAAGCACCGGATCTCCCTTGCGAAGACCGGTAGTTCCCTCATACACCTGAATGGTAGTGCGTTTTTTAGAAATATTGATCACTTCGCCAATCAGCCGGTTTTTCCCCACATATACCATTTCCATCATCTGAAAATCCTGGGTATCACGGACGGTGACAACCGGGCCGTTGATGGAATAAACTACATTTTCACTCAAGATATCACCCCTCTGCGACCATTAAAAGTGAAAGCCGGAATTTTTATAAAACCAGTCTTTCTGCTGCCGCAACGCGGCGTCCAGGCTGCAGTCCTCTTCCACGCTGTGGACAGCGTTAAACAGGATCACCCCGCCAATTAAGATATTCTCATCATCTGTAACAATATCGGCCCCAGGACAGGCCTTCTCCAGCGCGTTTTTCAGCGGCAGATCTTTTGTGTTGATCCTAAGCTGATTTTTGGGAAAAGGATATGCCTCTGCCAGCTTTGAAACCTTATTTACCAAATAAGTTTCATACTCGGCCGACTTGGAAAACTCTATTAATTTCATCCGGGCATTGGCAAAAATCTCCTTTAGATACTGCTCCCGCTGCAGATACATCTGTTTTCTCAGCGCGGTTGTTTCCTGGGAAATTTTTTTCGTATTCTGGGTTTTCATATCTTTCATCTGCTGCTGAATTTTTGTATATAATTCTCCCAGCAGTTTATTTTCTTCCGCTTCCAGTTCCTGATGTTTGATCTTTTTTACCTCGTCGAGGATTTCCTGCTGCTGCCGGGCGGCCTTTGCCATAATCGCCTCTTCAAACTGGAATACTTTGTCATCCGACGCCTGAGCCATCCTCTCACCCCGCTTTACAATTTAATACCGATAGCTTCGCTTACATACCGCTCGATCATCTGGGACACATCCCCCGACCCATGGCGATCAGGAATTTCCACAATCAGCGGACGCTTTTGTTTGAGCTTATATTCATAAATCAGCTGGGGGCAGGTATTAATAAGCTTTTCTGTCATAAGCACAATGCCGATCTGAGGGTTTTTCATCACCCGTTCCAGCGCCGAGCTCACTTCCTGGGCCGTATGGATAACCTCCCCCTCAATCCCGGCCAGACGCATCCCCATATGGGTGTCCACGTTGTCGCTTAAAGTATAGAACCGCAAAACCGCTCCCCCTCCTTTTTTTAGGTTTACCGCATTATTTGTTTTCCCCGGGCCGCCAAGGCATTATCGGAACCAAAAAGCTGTCAGTGAAAACGCCCCGCGCAAGGCCCGCCGCCCCTGAAAGCCTCGCCTTTGGCCCAAAAGAGACCGTTTGTTCCTTTGTCCCTGGGGCCAAAGAACCGCCGGCGGGGGCTGCCCCGCCTAGAGTTTATTAATAATCAAAATAGAAATCAGCAACCCATACAGCGCTACGCCTTCGCCTAATACTACGAAAATCAACGCCTTACCAAAGGCCTTGGGGTCTTCAGAAAACGCCCCGATTGCAGCGGGAGCGGTGGACGCAATGGCAATGCCGGCGCCCAGGCAGGACAGACCTACCGCTACAGCCGCCGCCATATAGCCGTTGCTGCCGGAAGAATCAGAGGCTGTCTGACTGGCTGGCGCGGCCTCCCCGGTCTGAGGCTCTTCCGATTGGGCGCTGACGCCCATAGCCAGCATCACAATCAACAAAACGGAAATCAGGAAAACTCCCGCGTTAAGCGCCACCCGTTTTCTGGGATTTGCCATGGTATGCTCTTTTTTAAAAAAAGGTAAAAACATAATTACTCCAAGAAGGACAGCCGCCATAGGAATTAAAAACAACATCATCAATAACCTCCAATTATTCATCCATCATTTATATCATCCGCTAAACTTTAAGCGCGGTTTTTAAAAGGGGTTACAGCAATGGGGGTAAAGGGTACGCCGTCCCCGTCGAAATACCGGCTGAACATCTCATAGAACTCCAAGCGAAGCACCTGGATGCCTACAATCAGTCCTTCCATTGCCATAACAAACAGATTGCCGATAATCATCACCAAAAGACTGCCTGCGGAGCCTACCATCTCCGAAAGGGTAAGCACTACCGCCATCATTCCCGCGTGGCTTAAGACAAATCCGCCCACCCGCAAAAAAGACATGGTGTTGGAAAAGAAGCTGAGCACCACCTCAAACAGCTCAAAGGCTCCTTCCGTCAGATAAGAGCCCATCCCATCCTTGGGTTTTGCTTCCCGCAGACGAAATCCCCGCGCCAGTTTTCCTACCGGCTCTTTAAACAAAATAATCGTCAGCGGGAGTACCAACAGGCAGATCACATAAGGGGCATGGAACAGGTTCACTCCCTTTAACAAAAGCATTACTCCGCCTGCCAGCACAGAAGCATAGAATATAAATCCCGCTACTCCATTGGCGGAAAACAGCGCCCGTTCCAGATCTTTCTTGCGCAAACCGATATAAATATCGACCAATATGGAGGAGCAGATAAGCACTACGCCTAAGGCGATAGACGCTACCAGCACCACGTTTGTCATCGCCGGATCCATCACCTCAATGGGTTTCCCCGGCAGCCCCAGCAGATTGGTATACAGCGGGTCCAACACATGCTCTAAACCAAACACCGATCCATACAGGGCGCCAAAAATACAAGAGAATATTCCAATGCGGTTAATTACCCTGGCAATATTCATCCGTTTCCATTTCCACACCAGCGCCCCGCCGATCACCAGCAGCAGCCCCTGGCCCAAATCACCGAACATAATCCCGAACAGCAGGCAATAGGTAAAAGCCACATAGCCGGTAGGATCGATATCCGTGTAGGAAGGAAGGCCGTACATTTCCACAAACATCTCAAACGGTTTGGAAAACCAGCCGTTTTTCAGTTTGGTCGGCGTTTGCAGCCGTTTGTCCGAGTCATGGGGTTTTATTTCCGCCGCAACCCCGGGCAAAGCCTTAAATTCTTCCTGAAACGCTTTTTCCTTTTCCTGGGGAATAAAACCGGTAATATAAAAGTTCCCTCCTAAGGCCGCCGCATATTTGCGCAGGCCAAAGGAATCGTTTAAAAACTTCAGCGTGCTGTAAACCAGGCGAAACTCTTCCCGGTTTTGGCTCACAATTTCCTCCAGCCGGCTTTTTACTTGTTCCAGCTCCTGCCGGTTAGCCGCCAGTTCTTTTTCAATGGCGGCAAACGCCTCTTCCGGTTTTCCATGGACAAAATCCGGCACCCGGATACGCTCGTAATACAAGGAAGAGAACACATTGTCAATATCCGGCGCGTTTTCTTCCAAAGTAAAATAAGCCCCCCAATAATACTCCTTATCCTTATCAAAGGGCACAAAGACAAACATCCGGTCCTTGTAATAGTTCAGCTTTGGGTAGCTGTCCACCGGCAGCCGCCCGAATCGGATTTTAATATATTCACAGGAGAACAGCTCGTCGAAATCCACTTCCAGGGCGGCAATATGCTTTAACTGCACCAAAGCGTTTTCGTCCTGCTCGATCTCTCCCCTTAAAAAATTCCTTCGTTTATTTAAATAGGTAAGCTCATCGTTAAATTTGTTGTAAAAATCCTGATAATACTGCCGGCTGTACTGCCGGGCGTCTGTCTGGCCGGAAGCTTTGGGCGGCTCATATTGAAGCTTCATCCCCGCGTCCAGGCCAATTTCTGTAATCTTACTCAGCAAGCCGGAATACGGATTTTCGCCGCTAAGCGGCTCAAATCCTCGAGCGCCGGCATACTGAAGCGCCTGTTCCGGATGAAAATCCCCCTGCCGGTACAGCCGCATTAAAACATCGTCTAACACATCCATGCCGCCTGTCAGACTGACCAGCGACATTTTTGCAATCGACATGTTACCCACCTACACTTTCCTATTGAATTTTCCTCTCTGTTTTCCCCTCATCCCCATGAGAGAAAACAAAGAACCCAGGAAGCTTTTCATCCCCATGAAATCTTCCTAAACTATACGGCGGTTTTTCGTCCCCACGAAAAACCGGCCGGCCGCCGAAAAGCGCCCCCGCTCTCACTGCGGTCAATAAATATACAGCATCCGGGAAATCTCTTCCGGGGCCAGCTGATAGCGGACCCCTTCGATAATACGGATGATGTTTTCCACCTCCACACTGCACATTAGCATAAAACTTACAAATACTACCTGGGGGTTTTGAGAAAAACGCAAATATTTTTTGCTGCATTCATACCGGACGGCATGGACAGCATTTTCGATAAATTCGGTCTTAGGATGGATCTGTTTGCCGTATGCCGTCTGGGACATAAGCTGTAAAAACTCCCCCTCGTCCCTGGCGTGGATCAGTTGAGAGAGTGTTTTCTTTTTTATCTTGCCTTCAAAGGGAAGCATCAACTTTTCTATCTTTGAAGGGGACATCTGGAAAAAGGTTTTCGCCCGGTAGATAGAAGTAATGTTCAGCAGCTCCGCCTGCCGGTTAATAATCTCGGTCAGCTGCCGGCGGGTGGTAAAATAGGTGTTCTTTTTGATCCAGTCCAGCATGGTCTGAAAATAATAGGTGCGCAGCGCCACTTCATAGGAGGTGTAATCAATCTGCCCATTGACAGTTTTCAGCATCCGGCAGCGCTGGATCACCTTTGCGTAAGGCGTTGTAGAGAGAGCCTGGATCAGATCGTCAATGGTTCTCACCGCCGCTAAAGAAAACAGATTAAAGGACGTATACGGCCCGATAAACGACGGGACATTGACAACAAATTCCTCCGAGCGTCCAGAAATCAGATACCGCAGGCAGGAGAGGATAACATCAATCTCATCGTCCATAATAACAAAGTTATAAATACTGTTCTTTGTGCGCTCATATTTCATCAGCCGGGTATACTGGTAAAACTCCTCTTTTCGCACCAGGTTTTCCAGCTGGCCCCGGTGGACCTGGGAGTCCTTCAGCCATTCCATTTCCGCTCCGTAGGGGGTTTCATCCCGCAGGTAAGCGGAGATTTCCTGGACGGTATGTTTGTGGATAAGCTCCTCATATTGGGAAGGGGTGAGCATCTTTCCATACATCGCCCGGACCTTGGTCATGATCGCATTGTCATATTTTGTGAACATCATACCGCTCACCCGTCAATACAGCGCCGGACAATTTCATCCACCCATCTGTCCTTGTTGGCCTCATAGGTTTCTTTAAGCTGGGCAAGCTGAGCGTCGCATTGCTTTTTAACCTGGGTGATTTGTTCGGTTTTTTCCTGCTCCATCTGGCTGCGCATCATCTCCAGCCGGGACGTGGCCTTTTTATTGTACTGGACCGCGATGGCATATTTGTGGTCGGACAGATGGTCCAGTTCCTCCTGGCGCTGCTGTTTGGCCTGCTGCACCAGATCCCGCGCTTTTTTGTCGCATTCCACCAGCATTTGAATCACTCGTTCCACTTACATATTCCTCCCTTGCCGCTTAAAAATTCTTTCAAAGAAAGGACGTTTTCCCCTCTGGGAGCCAGTCATATTTCATACACGGATTGACCCATTTTTAACAAATAAAATATTAGCCTCATTTTTCCATGATTTCAAGCAAATTTCAGACTTATTTTTCTTTTTTCCGCTTTCCTGTAACCACTGACGATTTTATCCTGTTTTTTTTTCAATTTTAGTGCATTATTACCGCAGTATATCTCCATTTTCCTGGATTTTCCTAGTATTTGCTTCCCTCTCCTGCCAAATGCTTTTGTTTCCTTCAAGTTCTGCCCCCATGGTCCATACCATGCAAAAAACCTCCCTCCTGCCTGGCAGGAGGGAGGTTCTCATGTTTTAATCGTTATTGTCCGCTTTCGGCAGGGCGTAGGAACCGTCGTACAGATAGATGTTATCCCATTCGACTGTATATTCCTTCCCATAGTTATAGGCGTTTACCGCAATCGCCTGAGGATAAACGTCGGTGGTATCCAGGGTGCAGTTGCCGATCTTTTTGTTGCCGATCCAGTAGGTGATCACGCCTTTGTTGCACTTGATCATGACTGTTACCCAGCCTTCCTCCACATACAGCTCTTCCAGCTCGTTGTCTTTGTTCAGGAAGCTGTCGCCGGTATTCCAGCCTCTGGCTCCTTTGCCCTTGGGATTATAATATCTCCAAATGGGGGAGTTGTCGCCGTTTTTATGCAGGGAAAGGGTGGGGCAGATTTCAATCGGATTTCCTTCGCCGTCCTTTAAGTAAACGCTCAGCTGGGTTCTGCGCTGATCACTGCCGGAGAAGTACGCCTGGCCTACATACAATTTTCCTGTAACCGTCCAGGTGTTTTTAGACGAGGTTTCCACGGGAAGTTTCTTTCCCTGGACCATATAGTAATCACTTTTGCGGTCGGCCGGCCGGTTCTGATAAAATCCGCCGCTTCCCACAGTAAGGCGCAGAGTTTTTACTTTTCCGTCGTTATCCACTTCGTCATAGTTGCCTTTGGAGTCCTTCACCAGTTTGGTGGAACGGGCGTTTCCTCTGGCTACATCAAATTCTTCCGGCTCGTACCGGTCGGTAACCCACCGTTTATCCACCGTAGCTTTGTTAAAGCCGTCCCCGTCCAAAATCGCAACGGCAGCCGGAGCCAGCATCCCGGTTGTCATGGCAAGGATCAGGGCCAGGCATAATAGAAATCTAACTTTTTTCATCGGTTCTTCCTCCCTCAAATCGGTAATCAGCGTATATATATTATATTATAGTATGTTTATTTTCAAAAATCAACCAAATATGGCAAAAAATATACAAAATGTATAGTTTTTTATCCGGAAATTTTTGGAAAACAGGCCCAAAAAAAGCCCGGCGCGCCGGGCTTTTTTGTTTTTGCTGTTAAAGGGGACTTTTATGCCCCGCAGCACTTTTTATATTTTTTCCCGCTGCCGCAGGGACAGGGATCGTTTCTTCCCACCTTTTGCACATGACGGGGCTTGTTTTGCACCGTACCATCGCTGCCATAGCCTTCCTGCGAGGGTTTGGCCACCTGTTCCCGCCGGGGCTCCTCATTGGTGCGCACCTGAATGGTGTACAGCAGCCGCACCGTATCCTCCCGGATGCTGTCGATCATCGCATCAAACATGTCGAAGCCTTCCAGCCGATATTCCACCACCGGATCCTTCTGGGCGTATCCGCGCAGATACATTCCCCGCTTGAGCTCTTCCATATCGTCGATGTGCTGCATCCACTTGGTATCTACAATCTTCAGCAGAACTACCCGCTCAATTTCACGCATCCGCTGGGGAGTAAATTCTTTCTCCCGGCGGGCATAAATCTCATCCGCCCGCTGGGTCAGCTGATCCCGGATCTGTTCTTTTGTCGTCTCCGCCAGCTGCTGGGTTGTATAGCGGAAGTCGTCCTTGGTGGTCAGCCAGCCTAAGAAGTAATCCCGCAGCCCTTCCAAATTCCAGTTGTCATGGACCTCGTCGTCCACCAGGTACTGCCGTACCCGGGCGTCGATATTTTCATGGATCATATTTTTAATGATCCCGCTGATGTCCTCTCCATCCAGCACCTTGGCTCTCTGGGAATAGATCAGCTCCCTTTGACGGTTCATTACATCGTCAAACTGCAGCACATTTTTCCGGATACCAAAGTTTCTGGCCTCCACTCTGCTCTGGGCGCTTTCAATGGAGTTGGAGAGGATCTTCGCCTCAATGGGCATATCCTCGTCGGCTTTGATCATATCCATCACGCTCTGGATCCGCTCGCCGCCAAACAGCCGCATCAGATCGTCCTCCAAAGACATGAAGAACCTGGTTTCCCCCGGGTCCCCCTGACGGCCGGACCGTCCTCTGAGCTGATTGTCGATACGCCGGCTCTCATGGCGCTCGGTGCCGATAATAAACAGGCCCCCGGCTTCTTTGACCTTTTGGGCCTCCGCTGAAATTTGCTCTTTGTATTTTTGCAGCAGGGAAGTATACTCTTTTCTCGCCTGGATAATTTCCTCATTATCCGTATCCGCGAAACCGGTAGCTTCGTTAATAATATCGTCCTCATATCCCGCCTTGCGCATATCCGCTTTGGCCAGATACTCGGCGTTTCCTCCCAGCACAATGTCCGTTCCGCGCCCAGCCATGTTGGTAGCGATGGTCACCGCGCCGTATTTGCCGGCCTGGGCGACAATCTCCGCTTCTTTTTCATGGTATTTGGCGTTGAGCACCTCATGTTTGATCCCTTTGCGTTTGAGCATTTGGCTGAGCAGTTCGGATTTTTCAATGGAAATCGTACCCACCAGCACCGGCTGCCCTTTTTCATGACACTGGGCAATATTATCAATTACCGCGTTAAACTTGGCTTTCTCTGTTTTATAAACAACATCCGCATGGTCGTCCCGGCAGATGGGCTTGTTGGTGGGGATTTCCACCACGTCCAGCTTATAAATTTCCATAAACTCATCCGCTTCGGTCAGCGCCGTACCGGTCATGCCGGCCAGCTTCTCATACATGCGGAAAAAGTTCTGGAAGGTGATGGTGGCAAGGGTTTTGCTTTCCCGCTCCACCTGAACGCCTTCCTTGGCTTCAATGGCCTGGTGAAGTCCTTCGTTATACCGCCTCCCCAGCATCAGACGCCCGGTAAACTCATCTACAATGATAACCTCGCCGTCTTTAACCACATAGTCCACATCCCGGGCCATCACCCCGTTGGCCTTGATCGCCTGATTGATATGGTGCTGGATGCTCATATTGTCCCCGTCGGTAAGATTTTCAATGCCGAAATACTCTTCGGTCTTGCGCACCCCCCGGGGAGTCAGCGTAGCGGTTTTGGCTTTTTCGTCCACAATATAATCCGCGTCGATATCGTCGTTGTCCTGCTTGTTGTCCACTTCCGCGGTGCGGTAGCATTTGAGGGATTTCGCCAATTTATCCGCCCGCATATACATATCGGTGGATTTGTCTCCGGCCCCGGAAATAATCAGCGGGGTCCTGGCCTCATCAATCAAAATGGAGTCCACTTCGTCCACAATGGCGTAGTGGTGTCCCCGCTGGACCATGTCCTGTTTATAGATCACCATGTTATCCCGCAGGTAATCAAATCCAAACTCATTGTTGGTGCCGTAGGTGATGTCGCACCCATAGGCTTCTCTTCTCTGGGAGTTGGTCAGCCCATGGACAATCAGCCCTACCGACAGTCCCATAAAACGGTATACCTTGCCCATCCATTCGCTGTCGCGCTTGGCAAGGTAATCATTGACGGTAACAATATGCACGCCTTTGCCGGTCAGAGCGTTTAAATAAGCGGACAGGGTGGCCACCAAAGTTTTTCCTTCACCGGTGCGCATCTCAGAAATCCGCCCCTGGTGCAAAACAATTCCCCCGATGATCTGTACGGGGAAATGGCGCATGCCAAGCACCCGGTCGGCCGCCTCCCGGCAGGCCGCGAAGGCGTCCGGCAAAATATCATCCAAGGTTTCTCCCGCGCCCAGCCGTTCTTTCAAAGCGGGAGTCACCGCTTTGAGCTGCTCATCGGACATGGCCCGGTATTTATCTTCCAAATCCAGAACCTGTTTCTGAATGGGATAAATCCGTTTTAATTCCCTTTCGGAATAGGTTCCGAAAATTTTACTCATAATTCCCATATTTATTTCACCTCTTAATATCTTCCTATAGCAGAGTTCATTTACTTAAAACAGGCAATAGTATAACGGAATAATTGTACTCTCAGGGGCAGTCAATGTCAATCTTTTCCTAAAACCGCTCCAAATGACTAAAAAATCCCCGAAGGGATACTATATGTTATTATACACATTTTTCCCATAAAAAACATGCAAAAATTGTTGTTTAAACTTTAACAAATGCTGAATACCCCTCTTGATAAACCCCGGACATGCAAGTATAATAAAACAAGGATGATATCTTTTAAGAAAACCGAAAGGAGTATCGATATGAACTATTCTCATGAAGTTGAGAGAATGTGCCCTCTCACAAAGGGACCTCATCATGGCCCCGCCCCGATCCCTGAGGAAGGCAAGTGGGTAAAAGCTTATCAAGTCAGCGATATTTCCGGCCTGTCCCATGGGGTGGGCTGGTGTGCTCCCCAGCAGGGCGCCTGCAAACTTACTCTGAATGTTAAAAACGGCGTGGTAGAAGAGGCCTTGGTGGAGACCCTGGGCTGTTCTGGAATGACCCACAGCGCGGCCATGGCCGGAGAGATCCTGCCGGGCAAAACCATTCTGGAAGCGCTGAACACCGACCTGGTCTGCGACGCGATCAACGTGGCTATGAGGGAAATTTTCCTTCAGCTGGTATACGGACGCACCCAGACCGCTTTTTCGGAGGACGGCCTTCCCATCGGCGCCGGCCTGGAGGATTTGGGCAAGGGCCTGCGCAGCCAGGTAGGCACCATCTTCTCCACTGCGGCTAAAGGCGTGCGCTATCTTGAAATGGCGGAAGGTTACATCCTTTCTATCGCTGTTGACGACAACGGGGAAGCCATTGGATATAAGTTTGTAAGAGTCGGCAAAATGCTGGAAGACATCCGTCACGGCAAAGATCCGAAAGAAGCGTTCGAAAATAACGTGGGTACCTACGGCCGTTACGAAAACGCTCCCAAATATATTGACCCGCGTGAAGAATAAGTAGAGAAGGAGGTAACTTGACTATGGCAAAGTTTGAAGGACAGGAAAGAAGAATGCCTAAAATCGAGGCTTGTCTGAAAGAATATGGCATGGCTTCTTTGGAAGATGCGAGAGATCTCTGCCTGAAAAAGGGCATCGATGTAGATGCAATCGTAAAAGGCGTGCAGCCCATTGCTTTTGAAAACGCCGTATGGGCGTACACCCTGGGCACCGCTGTAGCGATTAAAAAAGGAATCACCAGCGCCGCGGAGGCCGCCGAAGCAATCGGTATTGGCCTGCAGGCGTTTTGTATCCCCGGCTCGGTTGCGGAACAGCGGGCGGTTGGTCTGGGTCACGGCAACCTGGGCGCCATGCTCCTGCGGGAAGAAACCGATTGTTTCTGCTTCTTAGCGGGACATGAATCCTTTGCCGCCGCGGAAGGCGCGATTGGAATTGCCCGAACCGCCAACAAAGCAAGAAAATCCCCTCTGAGAGTTATTCTCAACGGCCTGGGCAAAGACGCCGCTTATATTATCTCCCGAATTAACGGCTTTACCTATGTGGAGACCGAGTATGATTTTTCCACCGGCGATTTGAAAGTTGTCCGTGAAGTGGCTTTCTCCGACGGGGATAAAGCGAAAGTAAGATGTTACGGCGCCAACGATGTGCTGGAAGGCGTAGCCATCATGAAAAAAGAAAAGGTGGACGTCTCCATCACCGGCAACTCTACAAATCCTACCCGTTTCCAGCATCTGGTGGCGGGCACCTATAAAAAATGGTCTTATGAAAACGGCGTAAAATACTTCTCAGTCGCTTCCGGCGGCGGTACCGGACGTACCCTGCATCCGGATAACGTGGCGGCGGGCCCTGCTTCTTACGGGCTGACCGACTCCATGGGACGTATGCACGGCGACGCGCAGTTCGCTGGTTCTTCCTCCGTTCCCGCCCACGTGGAAATGATGGGTCTGATCGGAATGGGCAACAACCCCATGGTAGGCGCCACCGTCGCCTGCGCGGTTGCAGTAGAAGAAGCGTCCAAATAAATTTTTCTGGCGGAAATGCCCTGGTGTTTAAACCAGGGCATTTTTCATTTCGTTGAAATTCAAAGAAAAAAAGGGTATAATATACGTATTACAATAAGACGCATATAAGCATCATTTCCAAAAGTCTTGCATAAATAGGCTCCAGTTCCTCTATAGGCAGGGGATTGACGCCTCTTCCGATTTCGATGGTAAATCCGGGGCGGTGCAGCTTATCAATAAACCAATCCTTAAATCCCCCGTGGGAAGCGATCGCTTCCGGCTGGCACAGCTTATACCCGCTGGCGGAAGCCATCACCTGGGCCATCAGCTGAGAACGGGCCGGCGTCCCGGAACCATAGCGGTAATAGATTTCCTCCCCCTGGGAGTGGAACGCGTATGCCTGGCGGATATGAAAGGCCAGGCAAAAGTTTACAAGGGCTTTGCTTTCCGGTTCGCTGTGGGGGAACTTTCCGCCGTAGCGGGTGGGGCCGGGGGTAAAAATTCCTGCCGCTTCCTCCATTTTTTTCAGTTCCCGGAAGCCTGCGTCAAAGTTGTGATTTAAATCAATTCCCCGGGCGTTTGCCTGCCAGCGGCTGGTATCTCCGCCGCTGATTTTTTCTACATAGCTTTCCAGATGTTTGGCGCTTTTGGGGCCGTTAATTTGGATTTCTACCCCATCCGGGTTTAGGCAGGGGATTACCACTAAAGAACGGTTTTCCAAGGCTCTTCCTATATCAATATCCGCTAAAGGGGTCCTGGAATAAACCGATTTTAGAACATCTTCCATAAACCGAAACAGCAAAAGGGTCGTCAGCCATTCCATCCCATGGACGCCCCCTACAAATAATGTCCCTTTATGGATATCCCCCAGCCCCAAGGCAAAAATGCTTCGTCCCAGGACAGATTTTCCAATAGGAAAAGCTTTAAGAAGGGGATAGGTCCCTTTGAGCTGGACGACGGCTTTATGTATATTTTCATAACAGGCAGGCGTTTTATAAAATTCATCAAACATTGACTTCACCCCTTTCCCATCTTATGTAGAGGGTTTATCCCATTATGTTTGTACCCTCGGGGAGTTTTCAAAAAGTCTTTGACTCCTTCTGGGAGACTGTATTTTTCCGGCATTGTGCAAGCCGGAGAAAATCCGCCGGGGAGCGTGTGATGTTTGACGCCGGGAAAAACGCGTTCAAAGGAGGAAAGAACCTTGGAACATTACGAAAAAACACTGGATACCACCCCAATTTATAATGGAAAAATATTAAACTTAAAGGTGGACACCGTAGAGCTGGAAAACGGAAAAATTTCCAAACGGGAAGTGGTAGAGCACCATGGCGGCGTGTGCGTGCTGGCGGTGGACCACCAGGGCTGTATTTTATTTGTTTCTCAGTTTCGGTATCCTTTTGGAGCTGTATTATTGGAACTTCCGGCCGGTAAATTGGAAAAAGGAGAGGACCCGGCGGACTGCGGACGCCGTGAGCTGGAAGAGGAGACCGGATATCAGGCGGGAATTTACCGTCCTTTGGCTAAAATGTATCCTACCGCCGCTTATGATACGGAAATTATCCATATTTATTATGCTTCTGATTTAACCGCTACGCAGCAGCGCCTGGATCCCAATGAGTTTTTAACCGTACAAAAAATTCCTGTGGAAAAAGCGGTGCAGATGGTGCTGGCGGGAGAAATCCCTGACGGCAAAACCCAGTTGGGTATTTTAAAATACAAAGCTTTATCAGAGCAGGGGCTTCTGTGACACCGTCCGGGGGCAAAACACCGTTTTGCCGGGGTTTTTTATAGCCGCGCCCAGTAAATCGAAGATTTGCAGCCGCCACAGGCGGAAAAACCCTTCGGGTTTTGGGGCGCCGGCTGCAAAGTGCACCCCTTGGTTTCGCATTTAGGCGAAACCATTCCCGGACACCGTCCGGGGGCAAAACACCGTTTTGCCGGGGTTTTTTCTAGCCGCGCCCGGCAAATCGAAGATTTGCTCTTATTTCATAGGACAACACGATTTTACATACATCCCATTTCAGATTAAAACAACGTTGGAGGAAGAAATGTATTCATGAAAAAAGAAGAACAGATCGCGTTTTTTGACAATTTGGCGGAGAGCTGGGATTCCCTTCACCATCCGGACCCTGAGCGTCTTGCCTGTCTGGCGGAGCTCTGCGGAATTGCTCCCGGCGCTCGGCTTCTCTATGTGGCGTGCGATACAGGAACATTGATCCCCTATCTTTTAAAAAAAGATCCCGCTTCCATTTTAGCCGTAGACTATTCGCCCCAGATGATCCGCCGGGCCAAAGAAAAATTGTCCGATCCCCGGGTCACATTCTTGTGTACGGATACAGTTGATGTGGGGGAACAGGATTTCGATTGCGCGGTTATTTACGGCGCTTTTCCCCATTTTGAAAACCGAGGAAGCATTATCCGCCATATGTACCGGATTTTATCCCCACAAGGCAGGCTAATGATCTGTCACAGCGAGTGCCGGAAAAATATTAATGCCGGCCATGGGGAAAATATTCCCGCGGAGATTACCATTCCTCTTCCTACAGGATATATTTTAAAAAAATCGCTGGAGGATTATTTTTCGGTAGATATTGTGGTAGATACGGACAAACTGTACGTGGTTTCCGGGATTAAAAATTAATTTCCAGTAAATTCCTGTTGGTGATTATGGTATTTTGCGTTCCTTTGCACAAAATAATTTAGAAATAATCACTATTATTTCAGTAGCAAATATATTTGTGAAAGGAAGAAATTCATGAAAAGCACATTAACCTTACTTTTATCCTTACTAATGATAATTGCAATGACAGCTTGTACTCCACGTGATAATGGAAACAATTCTTCCTCCGCAATAGAGCCCTCTTCTTCTTTGGCGCCGTCCAGCAGTTCGGAACCCAGCAGCATGGATGAATCCAAACCGTCTTCGGCACTGGAAGATGAAAGCGCTCCTTTGGAGGACGAGCCTTCCACAACAGCGATGAGCACCGATTTTGAAAAAATCGGTGCTCTGGAAAATACCGCCGTTACCTGGGGACCAGGAGTTCAGGTGGATGAAAACAACCGTACTCTGGGCAGTATTCAAATGCAGGAACAGTATGAAAAATACTGCGCATATTTTATCGCTCCGGAAACTTCGGATAAAGTTTATCTGACTTTTGATGAGGGGTATGAAAACGGATATACCCCGGTAATTTTGGATGTACTTAAAGAAAAACAGGTCAGCGCTGTATTTTTTGTCACCATGGATTACGTAAAAACCCAGCCGGAACTGGTACAGCGTATGATCGATGAAGGACATATCGTTGGCAATCATTCCACCCACCATCCTAATTTCACTGCTATTTCTCCGGAAAAAGGGATGGAGGAGATTAAAGAACTCCATGATTATATGCTGGAAAATTATAGTTATCAAATGACTCTTTTCCGTCCGCCGGAAGGAGCATTCAGTGTACAAAGCCTGTCTTTGGCCCAGTCCATGGGATATCAAAATGTTTTTTGGAGCTTTGCTTACGCCGATTGGGACCCTAACAACCAAGTGGGGTATGACGCGGCTTTCGAACGCACAACGAAATTTATTCATCCGGGGGCCATTTATCTGCTGCACGCGGTATCCAAGGACAATTCTCAAATTTTAGGTCCTCTGATCGACGAGATCCGCGCCCGGGGGCTGACTGTGGCAGAATACGATCTGCCCTATATCCCAGTAAAAAGTTAAATGATATTCCTTTCATATGCACGCCTTATTTGGCGTGCATATTTTATGTCTATGATATTTTACATAGATTTTACATTCCAAGGCCCTATACAAAACTTGTCCCGTTGGATATAATAGTAATGTATGTGTAGGGTAAAAAATAAGTAAAATTTAAGGGAAAGACGGGGTGATCCGGTTGGATTTTTTCGGGGCTGTAAAGCTGTTCGGGGGCCTGGCTCTGTTTTTGTATGGAATGTCCATTCTTGGCACCGGCCTGGAGCGGGTGTCCGGCGGCCGGTTGGAAAAAACGCTGGAGGCATTGACAAATACAGTAATTAAAGGAGTGCTTTTAGGGGCGCTGGTAACTGGGGCAATCCAATCCTCTTCGGCTACCACGGTGATCGTAGTGGGTTTGGTAAACGCCCGGGTATTAAAACTGCGTAACGCCATCGGCGTCATTATGGGCGCCAATATCGGTACGACCATTACTGCGCATATTATCCGTTTAACAGATTTGGAATCTTCTAACTTTTTGCTGATGATTTTAAAACCAACTACCTTGGCTCCTTTAGCCTCGATTGTAGGCATCATCCTGTTCATGGCCTCTAAACGGGGGCGCCGTCAGGACATCGGTCAGATCTTATTGGGCTTTGGAATTTTATTTACCGGGATGTTCGCCATGGAAGAAGCGGTGCGCCCTCTGGGAGAAGTTCCGGCCTTCCAGCAGTTGTTTTCCACCTTTGCCAACCCGGTCATCGGAGTATTGGTCGGCGCGGTGGTCACCGCTGTTATTCAGTCCTCTTCCGCGTCGGTGGGTATTTTGCAGGCCCTTTCCTCCACCGGCCACATTACCTACGCCATGGCCTTTCCTATTATTATGGGGCAAAATATCGGTACGACCATTACCCCTATCCTGGCGAGTATCGGCGCTTCTAAAAACGCGAAGCGCGCCGCCGCAATCCATGTAAGTTTTAATATTTTAGGTACGATCATTTTTTTAATCGGATGTTATACCATCCAGTACACCATCGGCTTCCCTTTCTGGGATCAAGCCATTGACAAAGGCGGCATTGCTAATTTCCATACAATATTCAATGTGGTTGTCACCATGCTGTTCATACCCTTTGCCTGGGTTTTGGAAAAAATTGCCTGCGCCCTTGTAAAAGACAGTCCGGACGATGCGGTGCAGGACGTTACCGCTATTGAACTGGATGAACGTCTGATGATTTCCCCCGGTCTTGCGGTGGATCACGCCCGCTCCGCTGTTGTGGAAATGGCTCTGATTGCCCAGCATAATTTTATTAACTCCATCGGTCTGCTGGAAAATTATGATTTTAAAGTAGTGGAACGAATAAACGAAAACGAAAATGTGCTGGATAAATTGGAGGACCGGCTGGAAACTTATTTGGTGAAGCTCAGCGAATATGAGCTTTCTGAAAGCGACAGCCGCAATGTCACAGAGCTTTTGCATATCTCAGGAGAATTTGAGCGTATCGGAGACCATGCAACCAATATTATGGAATCCGCCCAGCGCTTGTTTGAAACCAAAACCACCTTTTCAAAAAAAGCCACAGAAGAGCTTCATATGCTTTGCGAAGCCATTAACGAGATTATTGACTTGGCCATCGACGCTTTTCAAAACCGAAATGTTTATTCCGCCGCTTCCATTGAACCTTTGGAAGAGGTAATAGATGAAATTGAGCAGTCTTTAAAGGACAAGCACATCAATCGGCTGCGCAAAGGAAAATGCACTGTGGAGGCCGCTTTCCCCTATGTAGAAACCCTTTCCAACCTGGAGCGTATCGCCGACCATTGTTCCAACGTGGGAATCTCGGTGATCACCTATGCCGACGACGATATGGCTATGATCGACCGGCATGATTATCTGCGTCAGCTCCATAAGGGGCAGACGGAGGATTACCAGGAAAAATACGCTGTTTACAGCGCCAAGTTTCTTCCGAAAACAAAAAAATAATAAAAAGCAGCGATAAAAATTTTCTGCCGGTCAGTTTAACCCTTCTCCTTTTAAGAAAAAACTTTTTCCCTTTAGCTCCCGCTCCTTCCCTTTTTTGCAGATTTCCGGGAGGGGCGTCCCAGGGAAGGCGGGAGAGAGAAGAAAAAAAGAGTGCTTCGATCGAAGCACTCTTTTTTACTGTTCTTTTATTCTTCCTCAGAAACTTCCCCTTCGGCGGTTTCTTCTTCCTCTTCCTTGGGGGTTCTTGCAAGGGTAACCACACGGCTTCCCTCGGCCACACGCATTGCGCGCACGCCGCCGCCGTATCTGGACTGAATGGTAATCTGATTTACCGGGATACGGATAATCACTCCGTCATCGGTAATCATGATCACATCGTCGTCCTCGTCTACTATTCTCACTCCGGCTACAGGACCGTTTTTATCCACATAATAATTGCGGATTCCCTTGCCGCCCCTGGATTGGAGACGGTACTGGGAAACAAGGCTTCTTCTGCCGGAGCCGCCTTCGGACACGGTCAGGACGGTCGCTTCTTCCCGCACACGGTCCATCCCCACCACTTCATCTCCTGGGGACAGGGTGATGGCTTTTACCCCGCGGGCCGTACGGGAAAGGGGACGGGCGTCCTGCTCGTTAAAGCGGATGGCCATACCCTGCTTGGTGGCCACAATCAATTCGCTGGAGCCATCTGTCTGACGCACCCAGGCAAGCTCGTCGTCCTCGTCCAGGCCGATGGCAATCAATCCCATTTTCCTTACATTCCGATATGCGGAAAGCAGGGTCCGTTTAATAATCCCCTTACGGGTAACCATCACCAGATACCGCTGTTCTTCATCAAAATCAGATACCTGGATCATGGAGGTTACTTTTTCATCGCTGTCTATCTGCAGCAGATTTACAATATTTGTCCCTCGGGAGGTGCGGGAACATTCAGCGATCTCATATCCTTTTAACCGGAAACACCGCCCTTTGCTGGTGAAGAACATAATATAATCATGGGTAGAGCATACAAACAGTTCTTCTACAAAGTCCTCCTCCCGTCTGCTCATTCCGGAAATTCCTCTGCCTCCCCGGCGCTGGGTCCGGTAGGCGTCCACCCGCTGGCGTTTAATATAGCCGAAATGGGTGAGGGTGATCACACAGTCCTCCACCGGGATTAAATCTTCAATGTCCACTTCGCCGCTGACCGCCATAATTTCCGTACGGCGTTCATCTCCATATTTTTCTTTGAACTGAACCAACTCTTCCCTTACAATAGCCAGCACCCGGCCTTCGTCCGCCAAAATCGCTTCATATTCAGCCACTTTTTTCAAAATAGCGGCTAATTCTTCTTCAATCTTAATCCGTTCCAAACCGGACAGCTGTCCTAACCGCATAGCTACGATAGCGGACGCCTGGGCGTCGGTAATTCCAAACCGGGTCATCAAATTGGTTTTCGCGGCAGGCTGATCCTTGGAATTTCGGATAATGCGGATTACTTCGTCTGTATTATCTACCGCTACTTTTAATCCTTCCAGCACATGTTCCCGTTCTTTTATCTTTTTCAGGTCATACTGGGTGCGGCGGGTGATTACTTCCTCTTGAAATTTGATATAGTGGGTAAGCATTTCCCGCAGAGGCATCACCTTGGGAACGCCTCCGGCCAGAGCCAGCATAATCACCCCTACGGTATCCTGCATCTGGGAGTAGGAATACAGCTGGTTTAACACTACCTGGGCATTGGCGTCCCGTTTCAGCTCAATGACAATACGCATCCCTTCCCGGTCGCTTTCATCCCGCAGGTCGCTGATCTGTTCAATCCGCTTGTCTTTTACCATTTCAGCGATATGTTCAATCAGCCTTGCTTTATTCACCATATACGGCAGCTCGGTTACTACAATACGCTCTCTGCCATTGTGCATTTCCTCAATTTCCGCTCTTGCCCGCAGGGTAATTTTTCCTCTTCCGGTAGCATACGCCGCCCGGATCCCGCTGCGGCCCATAATAATACCGCCGGTAGGGAAGTCGGGACCTTTGATGCACTGCATAATCTCTTCCAGCTGGGCTTGGGGATGATCAATCAGCAGACAGACCGCATCAATTACCTCGGATAAATTGTGGGGAGGGATGTTGGTTGCCATTCCCACAGCAATTCCGGTAGAGCCATTGACCAAAAGGTTGGGGAACCGGGAGGGAAGGACGGAGGGTTCTTTTAAGCGGTCGTCATAGTTGGAAACAAAATCCACCGTATCCTTATCGATATCCGTTACCAAGGACAGGGAAATTTTGCTCATACGGGATTCTGTATAACGGTAAGCCGCCGGCGGATCTCCGTCTACCGAACCAAAGTTTCCATGGCCGTCGATCAAAGGATACCGCAGGGAAAAGTCCTGAGCCAGCCGGACCATAGCGTCATAAACGGAAGCGTCGCCATGGGGGTGGTAGCGCCCCAATACGGACCCAACCGTATCCGCGCATTTACGATAGGCTTTATCCGGAGTCAGGCCATTTTCATGTAAGGTATAAATAATACGGCGATGCACTGGTTTCAGCCCATCGCGGACATCGGGCAGCGCGCGGCTGACAATAACGGACATGGAGTAATCCAGAAAGGATTTCTTCATTTCACTTTCGATGTCCACATCACGCAGCCGTGCGGCTGTGCCAAACTCTTCATTGTTGTTCATCTGTACATCTCCTCAGACTACGATTTCTTAAACGGGCTTTTTTTCTTGACGGGATCGCTGTACACCTGGTATTGATCATCCAGCCCGGCTTTTAAAAGCTCTTTTATCCTCTCCCAGGCATCCTCGTCCACTTGGTTTTGGGGAAGTACGAGCAGGCGTGTTTTATCATAATTTATCACCAGTCTCCCAGGGCATTGGTAAGCGAATACCCCCGGCTCATACGTCACCTCATAACTGCCCCCCGAGGCTTCCACATGGATACTGCCCGGATAGATCACCAACCGGTATTCCGGAGCGCTTTGGGCCTTATTAACAGCAAGTTTCCGGTTCATATAGGCGGGATATTTCCAAATAAAAGCGAATACCCCCGCGCACAAAGCCAGCATCACCCATCCTAAAATCCGGGTAGGGTCCGCCACTAGCTGATCAATAAACATAAAGCTGACCAGCACAATCGCAAAAGCCTGGAACTGTTTTCTCCTGGCAAGTCCGCTTTTTACATCATATACATTCAGCCCATATTCCAAATCTTCGGCTTTGGTCTGATAAGAGACTTCCACCGGGGCAAGAGCAGGGACTTGTTCCAGTTCCATGGTGTTTTCCAAATTCTCACTCATATCTTAATCCTCGGTTTTTCAAAATCAGTACATACCTTTTCCAGACGCTGGTTCAGTTCCTGCAGCTGCCCAGGTATTTCGCTTTTTGGGATCAGCAGGCACCGATGGTCGCCGAATACGATCATAAACATATTTTCCGCTTCTCTGATCTCATGGATGTTGTACCAGTAAACCACATTTTTATATTCTCCCGACTGTTCGATAAACCGGTTGGGATATAATTTGACAATTACGTCATGCTGGAAATAATCGTTCTGCTCATAATGTTTTTTCACCGTTTTGCGAAGGGATTTTTCAAAGAGCAGCTTGTAATAAAGCATCCCATACAGCCCCATAGCTATGAGCAGGAAGGTGATTACATAATAAATCAGGCCGGAATGAACCTTTCCCATCAGCATGGCGATCAAAAACGCCACGCCCATGATCACTTCGATAACCCCTAAAATAATGGTGCGTTTTTTTGCCTTTTTCACATTCTGCACCATAAAAATCCGGTTGAAATCCACGTAAACGTCCAGCGGCACCCGATATACCAGCTTTAAATATTTTTTTAGATCTTCCGGCAGGCTGTCGTTCTCCTCGTCATCCTCTTCGTCTTCCGACTCGCTGTCGGCCTCTTCTTGCGCTTCGCTGTCCGTCTGCTCTTCTGTCCGGCCGGCCTGGGATTCTTGTTCCTCCGCCTGGACAGTCTCATCGCCGGCTCCATCCTCTTGGGCGCCGTTCTGGGCAGGCTCGTCGTTGCCGGCCCCGTCCTCTTGAGCGCCGGCCTTTTCGTCCGTCTGGCTGCCGCTTTCCGGGGCCTTGTCCTCCTGCGCCCCTTGGACCGGGGTCTCATCTTCTATCTTCTGTGCGCCGTCAAGCTCTCTTTTTTCCATCTCATCCATCAAACGATCTTCTCCTTTCTTTTCCCGGAACTCCCAAGTTATCAAATATCCAAGTTTTGTACATATCTGGCGTTGCTTTCAATAAATTCCCGGCGGGGTCCCACTTTGTCCCCCATCAGGACGGTAAAAATTTCGTCCGCTTTTACCGCGTCCGCCATTTCCACCCGAAGCATGGTACGGCTTTCCGGATTCATCGTAGTTTCCCACAGCTGTTCCGGATCCATCTCGCCAAGACCTTTGTAGCGCTGAATATCCACTTTTCCGTTTCCTTCCGGGTTAAGCTCTTTTATATACAAATCCCGTTCCTCATCGGAGTACGCATAACGCACCTGTTTGCCTCTGGTCAGCTTAAACAGGGGCGGCTGGGCAATATGAATATGCCCCTCTTCGATCAGCGGGCGCATAAATCGAAAGAAGAAGGTGAGCAGCAGGGTACGAATATGGCTTCCGTCCACATCCGCATCCGCCATAATAATAACTTTTCCATAGCGGAGCTTTTCAATGTCAAATTCTTCCCCAATTCCAGTCCCCAGCGCAGTGATGACCGGCATTAGCTTATCGTTGCCGTATACCTTGTCCAGCCGGGCCTTTTCCACATTGAGCATTTTTCCCCACAAAGGGAGAATTGCCTGGAACCGGCGGTCCCGTCCGCTTTTTGCAGAACCGCCTGCGGAATCTCCTTCCACGATATAAATTTCTGTCTGGCTTACATCCTTGGAAGAACAATCCGCCAGCTTTCCCGGAAGGGAAGCGGTCTCCAGCGCGGATTTGCGCCGGGTAAGATCCCTTGCCTTTCTAGCCGCTTCTCTGGCCCTGGCCGCTCCAAGAGCCTTATCCATAATTGCCCTGGCGACCGCCGGATTTTCTTCAAAATAGGTAATCAGCTTGTCATAAACCATGCCGTCTACCATGGCGCGTATAGAAGTATTGCCCAATTTCGCTTTGGTCTGGCCTTCAAACTGGGCGTCGGTCAATTTGACTGAAATTACCGTCGTAAGTCCTTCCCGCACATCCTCGCCGGAAAGGTTCTTATCATTTTCTTTCAAAATATTATACCGCCGGGCATAATCGTTCATCGCCCGGGTCAGCGCGGCCTTAAATCCCACCTCATGGGTGCCGCCTTCGCTGGTATGGATGTTATTGGCGAAAGACAAGATTAACTCATTGTAGCTGTCGTTGTACTGCATAGCCACTTCAGCGGTAGTGTCCCCGTCTTTTTGGGAAAAATAAATCACATCGTCATGAAGGACTTCTACCCCTTTGCGCTGATGAATATATTCTACGAAGCTTTGAATCCCGCCTTCGTATTGAAGCTTTTCCTCCACAGTCTCCTGCTGGCGCAGATCCCGCAGCACAATATTGACCCCCGCGTTTAAAAACGCCTGTTCCCGCAGCCGGGTCAGCAGGGTATCATAATCGTATGCCGTGGTTTCAAAAATCTGCCGGTCCGCTTTAAACACCACCTGGGTCCCGGTGTAATCCACGTCTCCCATCATCTGTAAATCACAGATGGTATTTCCTCTCTCAAACCGCTGATAATACCGGTGCTGTCCGTCGCAGACCTCTACTTCCAGCCATTCGGACAAAGCGTTCACCACAGAAGCGCCTACCCCGTGCAGGCCGCCGGAAACCTTATAACCGCTTCCGCCGAATTTTCCCCCCGCATGAAGAATAGTAAAGACCACCGTAACCGCGGGAATCCCCATTTTCGGCTGAATGCCCACAGGAATACCCCGGCCGTTATCCCGTACCCGGATAATGTCATCCGGCAGCATTTCTACCACAATTTCAGAACAGGCGCCGGCCAGCGCCTCATCAATCGAGTTATCTACAATTTCATATACCAGGTGATGAAGACCTCTGGGCCCAGTGGAGCCGATATACATGCCAGGGCGCTTGCGAACGGCTTCCAGCCCTTCCAATACCTGAATTTGTGATCCATCATAATTTTGATTTTGAGGTGTGTTTGACACTATTTTTCTCCCTCTCTTTTGACGAAATAAAAAACAATCTATCAAAAAGCCCGCGCTGTTAACGCCGCCGAAAAATAAATAACAAATTAAACGTTTGAAATATCATCCATATACCCTGAACGTTTTTTCAGGGTAGCGGAAGAAATCTGCGTAATATACACGGTTGTTTTTCCTTTGCTGTTACAGATAACAAAGGATTTTGGAAGTTCATAGGATACATTGAATACCCGGCCGCTTTTTTCCGCATCCGCCAAAAAGCCTTTGGTAATTTTAGAAATCGAGGTGTTTTCCAAATCAAAAATCGCCACAATTTCATCAGTTTTTACCACCGTATCCTGGCCTAAATGAAGATACAATCCATTACCCCCCATATTTTCGGGAAGAAATTACTTTTCCCTCTTTTATTTTAAATCCCATCCCTTTTCCCAGGGTTTTAAAATACGCTTTGTCACAGCAAGTCATAATCAGCTGCCGGTCCCTTAAATGGTTAAGCAAATAATCCCTTCTAAGCGCATCCAGTTCGCTCATTACATCATCCAGCAGCACTACCGGATATTCTCCAATGGTTTCTTTTATCAATTGACATTCCGCCAGCTTTAAGGATAAGACACAGCTTCTCTGCTGGCCCTGAGAACCATAAATTCGGGCGCTCTTCCCATCCAGGAGAATTTCAATATCATCCCGGTGAGGCCCATAATTGGAAATACCGGTTTTACTGTCCTCCTCCCGCTTGGAAAGAAGGCTTTCATACACCTGTTTTTCAATTTCCGGAATGGACCCTTCCAAATCGCAGTCCAAACTGGACAGATACATAAAATCAAGGGCTTCTTTTTCCCGGGAAATCCCCTTGTACGTTTCAGTGGCAAACGGCTTCAGACGCTGTAAAAAAGTAGCTCTGGTTTTGATCAGCACCGCCGCGTAACTGGCAAGCCGTTCATCCCAAATATCCAAAGTATCATACAAAGCAGGCACAAACCGCATATCTTTTAATAAGCTGTTGCGCTGGTTGAGCACCCGGTTGTATTGATTTAAAATATGGATGTATTTTGATTTGATCTGGCAGATAGAGGTATCAATAAACCGTCTTTTTTCCTGAGGTCCGTTTTTAATCAAATTCAGATGGGTGGGAGAAAACACCACAGCGCAGAACCGGCCCGCCAGATCGGCAGGGGATTTTAAAGGAATTTCATTGACGCTGGCGGTTTTTTTCCCGTTGATCTCCATTCGCGCCGTCTGTTCTCTCTCCCCGCTGAAAAATTCCATCTCCATTACCGCTTTTTCCTGCCCAAACCGAACCATCTGCGGGTCTTTTGCTCCCCGAAAGCTTTTTGCTCCGGTAAACAGCCAAACCGCTTCTATAAAGTTGGTCTTTCCCTGACCGTTTTCCCCATAGATAATATTTGCATTTTCACATAAGGAGATTTCCATCTCCTGTATATTCCGAAAATCACAAATTTTTATCCGGTTAATCTTCACTGGCCATAACCTCAACTTCTATTTCGTCTACCCTCAGCACGTCTCCGGGATAAATTTTTTTTCCCCGCTGGGTGCAAACCTCGCCGTTTACATACGCCGCCCCTTCGGCCACAATCTCCTTGGCGTGGCCGCCGGTTTCCGCTATGCCGCAGAATTTTAAAAGCTGATCCAATTTGATAAAAGGGGTGGTAATTTCAATTTTTTCTCTGCCCATATTTTTCCTCCCCTGCGCCTTTTAAAAGAAAAGCAGGCGTAAAATTTCTTTCTTTTCTGTAAGAAAAGGCCGCCTTAAACGTTATCATTTCTATTTTACATCCGCTTTTTCACAGCTTTAAAAACACCGGATTTCTCCCATGAAAAAAGCAGATTTAAAACAACTTTCAAAAAATCGAAATTTCCGACTTATTCGCTCTTTAAACGAACAGGCAATACTAAAAATACAAATTTATCTCCCTGTGTCGGGACAATTTTAATCGGAGAGAGAGGACCGTTAATAATCAGCTGCACCTGGTCGCATTCGCTCGCTTTTAACGCGTCCAGCATATACCTGCTGTTAAAACCAATTTCCACATCATCCCCTGTCTGCTCACAGCGGATTTCATCATACGCCCGGCCAATTGCCGTAGAACAGGACATTTTAATCAGCCCGTCTTGGAAATTCAAGCGCAGCGGGCTTTTAATATTGTCCGAAATCAGCAGGGAAGCGCGTTCGATACTGCTGATCATCTCCCGGGTATTTATTTTTACAACCGTTTGGCTGCCGCTGGGAATAGCAGATTTATAATCCAAAAATTCCCCTTCCAACAGCCTGGATACTACATTATATCCTCCCACATCAAAGATAATATGTCGTTTTGACACATTAATCTCAATTTCTCTGTCCTCTTCCTTTAACAGTTTGGAAACCTCGGACAAACTTTTTCCCGGGACAATAAAAGAAAATTCCCCATCCATAGCTATTTTTTCACACCGCATAGCCAGCCGGTATCCATCCACAGAAACCACATGAAGTTCCCCGTTTTGAATATCAAACAAGCTTCCGGTATGCACTGGTTTTGTATCGCTCACCGCTATGGCAAACAGCGTCTGACCAATCATATTTTTCAGCGCCGCCTGATTTAAGGTAATGCCGGTGGTCTGGCTGACAGCAGGAAGCTCCGGATATTCGCTGGCCGGAATCCCTAAAATGGTATATTCAGTCATAGAACCTTTGACTACTGTAAGCATTTTTTCATCCGAGGTAATACTGATAGTTTCACACGGCATCCGGCGGATCATATCTAAAAACAGCCGGGCGGACAATACGATGTCTCCTTCCTCCACCACTTTCGCTTCTATCGTAGTGGAGATAGCCAGCTCCAGGTCATATCCGGTCAAAGAAAGCTGGTTGCCTTTTGCTTTTAAAAGAACCCCTTCTAAAGCGGCTAACGTATTTTTGGAAGAAACCGCGCGGGATACGTTGGCGACCGCTTCGGTTAAAAGTTGTTTGTCACAGACAATGTTCATAGGGAAACCTCCTTTATTTTGTCAGACAGTTTTTCCACAAAGGGAGAATATCTCTTAAATTTAGATAGAGAGATATAATAATAATTAGTAGTAGTAGTAGAGTATGGGGAAATGTTGATATCTTTATAAATAAGCTTGTACGCTTTGTTTGTCCATGAAATTTTTTAAAACTGCGCTGTGGACAACCAACAAGAAATGTTTAAAAATTATTTTTTTTCCACAGAGACCTTGAAAACAGCAGGGGAATGTTTAGAAAATGTGGAAAATTCGGTGGAAAACGTTTAAAGTTGGAAAACCCGTTTCCTGTTTTTCACAAACGGTGAATTGTGGAAAGTGAAAAACTTCAGTTAACTGTCCCGGATGTTTTTAATAATATCTTCGATGGTTTCTTTGTACCGCTGATCGTGCTCCATATTTTTTTCCACCTGCTGAATTGCATAAACAATGGTGCTGTGATCCCGTCCTCCAAATTCTTCTCCGATGGTGGACATAGACATTTGAGTAATTTCCCGGACAATATAAATGGACACCTGACGGGCGGCGGAAATTTGAGCGCTGCGTTTGTTGGAACGGATATCCTGGGAGGAAATGCCGTAGGTTCTTCCCACTTCGGAAATAATCCGCTCTACGGTCACCGGTACCGGAAGGTTGTCGTTTAAAATATCCCGGATAGCATTTTGGGCGATCACAATAGACGGGGAGGTGCCCTGCAAAAGCTTGTACGCTTTTAGTTTTTTTACGACTCCTTCCAGTTGACGAATATTCGTTTTTAACTTGTTGGCAATATATTCTGCCACGTCGTCTGGAATATCAATATCCAATAACTGCGCCTTGCGGCGGATAATAGCTATTCTGGTTTCAAAATCCGGCGGCTGGATGTCCGCCAGCAGCCCCCATTCAAAGCGGGTGCGAAGCCTGTCCTCTAAGGTTTTAATCTCTTTGGGCGGTCTATCGGATGTAAGAACTATTTGTTTTCCCGCTTCGTACAAGGTATTGAAGGTGTGGAAAAATTCTTCCTGAGTGCCTTCCTTGCCGCCGATAAACTGGATATCGTCCACCAAAAGTACGTCCGCCTGACGATATTTTTCATGGAAAGCGGCGGTGGTTTTATTTCCGATCGCATTGATCAGTTCGTTGGTAAATTCATCCCCTTTGACATAGATGATATTATATCCTTCTTTATTTCGCCGGATATCTTCGCAGATAGCATACAAAAGGTGAGTTTTGCCAAGGCCGGAGGCTCCGTAGATAAACAGCGGGTTATAGGCGTTGGCAGGATTGGCCGCTACGGCGATGGACGCTGCATGGGCAAACTTGTTGGACGGACCTACAATAAAGGTGGCGAAGGTATATTCATACTCGCCTCCATTGATAAACGGCTCCATCGCAGCGCTGTTGGAAGCGGGTTCCTGCTGCTGGATCGGGGGAGAGCTGGTGCAGGAGATGCTGATCTCCACAGGAAAGCCCAGTACTTCCTCAAAGCAGGTTTGTAAGAGCTTGGTATATTTATCTTGAATAATGCCCATTTTAAATTCCGTACTGACTTTTAAATATGCCGTAGATCCCTCCAGGCGCAAAGGGACAATGTCTTTAAGCCAGACATTGAAGGCCACATCAGACATTTTGGTCCTGCAGTTTTCCAACACAAGACCAAAAAGCTCCGCGAAAGACTCCATATTCCCGATCCTCCATCTGAATGTTTATAAGCTGTGAAAAAGAGGGTAAAACAATGTGGAAAGCAAATTTTTTCCACAGAAATTGCACCTTTTAATTTTAGCACAAAATCCCCTCTTTTTCAAGTATTCAACCGGCCAGATTGTATATATATTATAATAGTATATTTCTCCTTCGGCAAAAGAAAGTTTGCGGAAAAGTTAATTTGAGTCAGCGGTGAAAACAGCCGGCCAGCCCACGTAAAAAAGGCGGCCGCACAATTGCGGCCGCTTTGTAATCAGCGTTTTTATAACCGGCATTCCAGCTGACAGTCAAAAGGCTCCTGCTCTACATGAATTTGGCTGTATATTTCAGCCTCGGTACACCCCATGGACTTGTAAAAGGCTTGGGTTTCCACGGCGCTGTGGGCGGAGAGATACAGCTTTTTCGCTCCCTTTTTCTTCGCCCATTCTTTTGCCGCCAGAAAAAGGCGTTTTCCAATGCCCTGGCCGCGCATCTCCTCAGACACATGAATATTTGTGAGATCCAGGTATGTTTGCTTTTCGTCCATCAAATCAGGTTTTACCGAAACAAAGCCCTTGAGATGGCCGCCGCAAAAAGCGGCATATACAAAACCGCCGGCGAGAAGGGTGGACTTTAACTCGGCGAGAAGGGCCTGATACTCTTTTTCTGTCCAGTCATCTATGAAAGGATCGTCTTTAATCACCCACCCATTTTTTTCTTTTCTCCAGCATTTTGTAACTTTCTGGCGGCGCGCGAAGGAATGAAATAATTCCGTACAGACCTCCTGCGGGCATAATTCTCTATACTGGATCATGGATAAACCGCCTCCCGTTTTGCTGGTTTTGCTGTTTTCATCTTATCACAGCGTCCAGTTTCCATCAAGGCGGCGGCATAGAGCGGCGATCAATATTTCTTTTTAAGGGAGAAAATATCGGACAAAGCTTGACAAAAGCCCTTAATTTGGGGTATAATGCTACTCTGCAAGGTGTAAATATAGCTGCTAGTCACAGCTTTTATATTATACTGCTTATGATTAGCTTTTGAGAGGAGGTCAAAGGATTATGAAAAGAACTTATCAGCCCAAAAAACTTCAGAGAAAAAAAGAGCACGGTTTTAGAAAAAGAATGGCTACAAAGAACGGCCGCAAGGTGCTTGCCCGCAGAAGAGCCAAAGGCAGAGCCCGTCTGACCCACTAATCCTTGATTTCGTATGGGTGAAATTAGAAAATATACGACCACAGCCTGTGTTGTGGTCTTTATTTTTAATTTCTGAAAGTTTTACCCCCTAACGCTTGGAGGCAGATATGCTTCATACGTCTACCTTAACCCTGAACAAAGAGTTTCGCAGGGTCTATTATCGAGGAAAAGCCTTTTCAACTCCTGTAGTTGTGGTCTACGCCTTAAAAAACCACAAAGGCTATAACCGGATCGGTTTAACCGCTACAAAAAAAATCGGTAAGGCTGTCCAGCGCAACCGCGCCCGCAGAGTGATGCGGGAGGCGTATCGCTTGCTGGAGCCCCAGTTTCCTGTGGGCTACGATTATGTCCTGGTCGCCCGCAGCAAAACCACCCAGTGCAAGATGGACGAGGTGCACCGGGCAATGAAATTTGCTCTTGGAAAGCTGTTTTGATCTATGAAAAAATGTATGCTTTGGGCTATCCGCTTTTATCAGAAACGGATTTCGCCCTTAAAAGGACGTCCAACCTGCCGGTTTTATCCTACCTGTTCTCAGTATGCCTATACCGCTATTTCCCGGTTCGGGGCGCTCAGGGGCGGTTGGCTGGCGGTAAAGAGGATCTGTAAATGCCACCCTTTTCATAAGGGGGGGATCGACTATGTGCCGGAAACACTCGATAGAAAATAATACGGGCAAGACCCCGTCTGAGATTATCAAAACTACATGGAGGAGAAAAGTCTGATGCAATTTATCAACTCGATATTTGGCTATCCCCTTGGCTGGGTGATGTGGCTTTGCTATAAAATTATCCCGGTGTACGGCGTTGCCCTGATCCTGTTTACAATTATTACAAGGGCAATATTAGTGCCTTTGTCTATTAAACAACAAAAGTCTATGGTTAAAATGGCGATCTTTCGCCCCCGGATGGAAGAGATCCAGAAAAAATATGCCAACAACCGGGAAAAGATGAACGAAGAGCTGATGAAGCTTTATGAGGAAGAGCATTACAATCCTATGTCCGGCTGCCTTCCCATGCTCATTCAGTTTCCGATTTTGTTCGGTTTGATCGATGTAATTTACAGACCCCTTACCCATATCCTCCGGCTGGGTACAGAACTGATCGAACCGGCCACTGAAATTGCCAAGACAGTGCTGGGCGGCACTTTGAACAGCTATAGCGTCCAGCTGAATATTATTGATGCGGTAAACCAAAATCCCGATGCGTTTGTTTCTCTGCCCGGGTTTGCCGAAAAGGTAAGCAGCATGAACCTGATGCTGGGACCTATTGACTTGACCCAGCAGCCCACCTTTGCTTTTAATCTGCTGCTGCTGATTCCGATTTTGTCCGGCTTGACTTCCTTGTTTCTGTCTATTCTGACAATGAAACAGAGCTCCGCTACTGCGGGAGATAATGCGGCTGCGGCGGGGATGTCAAAAAGCATGATGTTGTTTATGCCGATCTTTTCTACGTTTTTTGCGTTTCAGGTTCCGGCAGGAGTTGGTATTTACTGGATTATGTCCAACGTGCTTATGGCGGTGCAGACCTTCCTGCTGAATAAGTTTATGAACCCGCAGGAGATGGCGGAAAAGGCGAAGGCGGAATATGAGGCCCGTAAAGAACAGCAGCGCCAGGAAAAAATTGAGGCCAAAAAACGGGCGAAAGCTGGGGAAGCGGACGCAATTAAAAAGGCGATGTCCGCAAAAGAAATTAACCGGATTAAATTAGCGGAGGCCAGAAAGCGGGACGCGGAAAAATACGGCGAAGAATACAAAGAGGTTACGGACGAAGATTTTAAATAACAAGCCGGGGAGCGATCCTTGGGGAGGGACGGAGGAGCTGAATATCAGGTCCTCCATTGCCCGTTTCTTAAGATGCAAAATAGTAGGAAAAAGCCTTTCCGACAACTTCAACCACATGATCACAAGGGAAGGCGGGATCGCCGCGGAAAAAACCTGCGGCGGCAAAAAATGATGGAGGTTGCAGCATGAAGGAGATTATCCAAGAGGGAAAAAACGTAGAAGAAGCCATTGAGCTGGCTTGTAAAGCGCTGAACGTAGACCGGGATATTATTGAGTTTGAAATCATCGACCTGCCGAGAAAAGGCGGTTTTTTAGGATTAAAAAATATTCCTGCCAAAGTGCGCGTGTATGTGGAAGAACCGGAGAAACCGGCAGAGAAGCCAGAGGTTCGGCCGGAACCCAAACCTGCGCGCCAGGAAGCGAAACCCAAGCCTCAGCCGGTCAGAGAGGAGAAGGCGGCGGCGGAAAAGCCAGCCCCTGCGCCTCAGGAGGAAAAAGAGGAACTGGTTTTTGCAGATGCTCAGACGGTAACCGGAAAAGCCAAAGTAGCGGCGGATTATGTTATGGCTGTGCTTTTGGAAATGGGTGTGAACGCGCATATTGAAGTTGCCCTTACCCAGAGCGGCGGCGCGGTGCTTCGTTTGTCCGGGGACGGCTTAGGCGTGATTATTGGACGCCGGGGCGAGACCTTAGATTCTTTGCAGTACCTGTCCGGCCTGGTTGCCAACCGGGAGGAAGGGGACTATATGCGTATTACGATTGATTCCGGTAACTATCGCGAGAAACGGGAAAGAACCCTGGAACGGCTGGCGACCAAACTTTCCAACACCGCTATCCGTTATGGCCGCTCCTCTACCCTGGAGCCGATGAACCCTTATGAGCGCCGGATTATCCACGCTACGGTTTCTAAAATTGACGGAGTAACTTCCACCTCCATTGGGGAAGAACCTAACCGGCGAGTGGTAATTTCTCCCACCAATCCCCGTCCGCAGCAAGGCCGCGGTTCCAGGGGCGGAAGATATAATAATAACCGCGGTCCCCGCAAAGACAATAGGGACAGCCGCGGTCCCCGCAGAGATCACCGGGACAACCGGGATCGGGGAGGAAACCGCACAGTAACCAATCCAGGGGCACTTTCAGAAACAAAGGCGGCCCAGCCCAAAGAGCATACCGCTCCCACAAAACCTATGAAAGAGGTTGTGGACGCGCCCCTTTACGGAAAGATCGATTTATAAAGTCCGGCTGACGAAGCATTTCGCGAGGCGGATGTTTCCGCATAGGCCTGCGGGAAAAGGAAAGTACCTTGAGGGAAATGTTTCACGTGGAACATTTCCCTTTTTTATGGGCAGAAAGAAAGACAGGAGGAAAACCTATGGATACTATTAATACCATCGCCGCGATCGCCACCCCTTTAGGTACTGGCGGAATAGGCGTGGTGCGTATTTCCGGAGAGGACGCGCTTAAGGTGGCGGACCGGATCATAAAAAGCCCTGCCCATCCAGAGATTTCCTCAATGAAAGGATATACCTGCGCTTTTGGGCGGGCATATGATATGGAAGGGGCCATCGACGAAGTAGTGGTGACTGTATTCCGCGCCCCAAAAAGCTATACTGGGGAGGATGTGGTGGAGATCTCCTGCCATGGGGGGGTCTATATTCTCAACCGGATTTTGCGGGCCTGCTGTGACAGCGGCGCTCGTTTGGCCGAGGCGGGGGAGTTTACTAAACGGGCGTTCCTTCAGGGAAAGCTGGATTTAACCCAGGCGGAGGCGGTCATCGATCTGATCTGCGCTCAAGGCCGCCAGGCGGCGAAAGCGGCGCTTACCGCGAAAGACGGAGCCCTTTACCGCAAGATAAACCGTGTTTGTAAGCTTTTGGTGGAATATGCCGGACATTTGGCGGCGTGGATTGATTATCCGGAAGAGGATATTGTAGAGATAAATCCCAGAGAGCTGGAGCGCCAGTTGGGAAAATGCGGTGATGAGCTGGAAAATTTACTGGCCTCTTATGATACAGGGAAACTGATCCGGGAAGGAATTGAGGTCGCCATTGTAGGGCGGCCGAATGTGGGGAAATCCACTTTGATGAACCTGCTTACGGGATACGACCGGAGCATTGTCGCAGATTTGGCCGGGACCACTCGGGATGTGGTCAGCGACACGGTTTCTTTAGGGGATGTAGTGCTGCGGCTGTCGGATACGGCGGGAATCCGTTTTTCAAACGATCCGGTGGAACAGGCTGGGGTAAATTTAGCGATGGCGCAGATAGAACGAGCCCAGCTTATTTTGGCGCTGTTTGACGGAGGCGACCCCCTTACCAAAGACGATTGGAAGGTAATCGAACGGTGCCGGCGGCGGCAGGTAATTGCCGTTGTAAATAAAAGCGATTTGCCCCAGGTGTTGGATATGGGGGAGATTCAGCGGAGTTTTGAACATGTGATTACAATTTCCGCCAAATCCCTGGATGGGGTCCAACAGCTCAAAGAAAAAATTATTCAGTTGTTTCATTTGGGCAGCTTTGACAGTTCGGCGGCCATGGTTGCCAACGAGCGCCAGCGCCTGGGGGTCACCCAGGCGTTGGACGAAGTCCGGCAGGCGCAGCATGCACTGGCGCAGGGGATCTCTTACGACGCGGTCTCCGTATGTATTGAAAACGCAGTGGATCATCTGCTGGAACTAACAGGGAAACGAGCCACCCAGGAGGTTGTAGACCAGGTATTTTCCCGGTTCTGCGTAGGGAAGTGATTGGGGCTCATGGGCGCTTAAAAAGCTTTGAGGTTTTTTTCAGGTGCAGTAAGGGCGCCTGAGGAGAGAGGCCGGAGTGTGCAAAGAGACTATGGAGCGCAAAGAGCTATTTGAAAATGTCCGGAAAGGGAGAAAGTCATGGAACAAGAACCTATTCGCTATCATGCGGAAGATTATGATATTGCGGTGATCGGAGGGGGCCACGCAGGGATCGAGGCGGCTTTGGCCGCGGCGCGCCTGGGGGCGAAAACTATTTTATTTACCATGTCCTTGGATGCTGTTGGCAATATGCCGTGCAATCCTTCTATTGGCGGTACGGCAAAAGGCCACCTTGTCCGGGAAATTGACGCCTTGGGCGGGGAGATGGGAAAGGCCGCAGACGCTACCTTTTTACAGAGCAGGATGCTGAACCGGGGCAAAGGTCCGGCGGTTCACAGTCTGCGGGTGCAGACGGATAGAAAAGCATATCACCAGTATATGAAACATTGTATTGAAAACCAGCCGGGCCTGGATATAAAACAGGCGGAAATTATGGACATTCTGTCCCAGGATGGAAAGGTAACCGGCGTGGTGACCGAGCTGGGCGCTGTTTACGGCGCAAAAGCGGCGATTTTATGCACCGGCACTTTTTTGCATGGTACGATTTATGTGGGAGAATATCAGGCAGTCAGCGGGCCGGATGGGATGCACGCCGCTATGGGGATTTCCAATTCCCTGCGCAAATTAGGAATACAGCTGCGGCGGTTTAAAACCGGGACTCCCGCCAGAGTGGACAAGCGTTCCATCGACTTTACCGAGCTGGAGGAGCAAAAAGGGGATGATCCGATTGTTCCCATGTCCTTTACTACGGACGCCAGTTCCTTAAAAAATACGGAGGTCTGCTATATTGCTTACACCAATGAACATACCCATCAGGTAATTATGGATAATCTGCACCGCTCTCCCTTGTATGGGGGGAAAATTGAGGGGGTAGGCCCCCGGTATTGTCCCAGCATTGAGGATAAGGTGGTGCGGTTTCATGATAAGCCGCGGCATCAGCTGTTCATTGAACCTATGGGGGCAAACACCAATGAAATTTACCTTCAAGGGATGTCCTCCTCCTTGCCGGAAGAAGTGCAGATTAAAATGTATCGGACGATCAAAGGGTTTGAGCATCTTAAAATAATGCGCAACGCCTATGCTATCGAATATGACTGTATTGATCCTACTTGCCTGAAGGCGACCCTGGAATTTAAAGCGGTAAACGGATTATATGGAGCGGGGCAGTTTAACGGCACCTCAGGGTATGAGGAAGCCGCGGCACAGGGGTTAATTGCAGGGATAAACGCCACCCGGCAGGTACAGGGAAAGGAACCGGTTATTTTGGATCGGGCCAGTTCTTATATTGGTACCTTGATTGACGATTTGGTGATTAAAGGATGCAACGATCCTTACCGGATGATGACCTCCCGTTCGGAATACCGGCTTTTGCTTCGCCAGGACAATGCGGATACCCGGTTGACTCCGCTGGGACGACAACTGGGACTGATCTGCGATCAGCGCTGGGAAAAGTTTTTGGTGAAAGAAAAACAGATTGAGAAGGAGCTTGAACGGCTGGAAAAGGCGACGGTCTCTCCCAGTGAAGAGCTTAACGCCCTGCTGGTTTCACGTGAAACATCCCCGATGACTACTGGGGTGAAACTGGCAAGTTTGCTTCGGCGTCCCCAGATCAGCTATGAAGATTTGGAGCCGTTTGATAAACAGCGCCCAGATTTGCCGCCAGAGGTAAAAGAACAGGTGGAGATTACTATAAAGTACGAGGGCTATATTAAAAAGCAAATTGCCCAAGTGGAGCAAATGCGGAAACTGGAAACCAAGATTTTACCGGAGGGCATAGATTACCAGCAAATTGCCGGACTGCGTTTGGAAGCCCGGGAAAAACTTTGTAAGGCGCAGCCGGTGAATATTGGACAGGCGTCCCGGATCAGCGGGGTCAGCCCGGCGGATATTTCGGTTCTGCTGATTTGGCTGGAACAGCAGGGGAGGGAGGAGCGTCATGATTGATCAGGAGCAGCTGGGAAAATATTGTCTGGATTTAGGGGTTCCATTAAACGAACGGCAAAAAGAGCTGTTTGATTTGTATGCAGGCACACTGGTGGAATGGAACGAAAAAATGAATTTAACCGCCATTATCAAACCGGAAGAGATCGTAATAAAACATTTTGTGGACAGCATCAGCCTGTTGTGGGCGGTAACGCCTTCGCAGGGCGCCTCACTGATTGATGTAGGGACGGGAGCGGGATTTCCTTCCGTACCGGTAAAAATTGTCCGGGAGGACATGAAGATTACCCTGCTGGACAGCTTAAACAAGCGAATAACCTTTTTAAAAGAGCTTTCTCAAAGGCTGGGACAGGAAAATCAATGCATTCATGCCCGAGCGGAAGAAGCGGGAAAAGCTCCCGCCTGGCGGGAAAAGTACGACTTTGCCACTGCCAGGGCGGTAGCCCACCTGCGGGAGCTGAGTGAATATTGCCTTCCCTTTGTAAAAATCGGCGGAATATTTGCCGCTTTAAAAAGCGGGGAAGTAGAACAGGAATTGGAACAGTCCCGAAAGGCCATTGGAGTTTTGGGCGGAGAAATTCAAGAGATAAAACGGCTTGAGCTTCCTGATGAGAGCAAAAGAAGTATTATTCTCATAAAAAAAATATCGCAGACCTCGACAAAATACCCCCGGTCTCCCGGAAAAATATCAAAAAATCCACTGGTTTAATGAAAAAACCAGTGGATTTTGGCGTATTTTGCGATCGAAAATTCTGGAAAATAGGAATATTTCATGTTACCATAAGACCAACCCAAAACAAACAAACGCTTAAATCAATAGGCGGGCCGATGATATTGAGGGTATCAGGGCAAAACGTCTTTTTTATAAAAAGACATGGGAAAGGGAAAAGAGCATGGGAATTTTAAAATCGCAAAAAACCATCAATAAAGTAGTATTGCTTCCAATCAGCGATATTTCTGCCAGTCCGTTTCAGCCGCGCCGTCATTTTGACCGAAACGCCATGGAAGAGCTGGCTCGGAGTATAGAAGCCAATGGACTGCTCCAGCCGGTAACAGTAAGGCGCGGGGAAGAAGGAAAATATGAGCTTATCGCCGGGGAACGACGACTACTTGCATGCCAGATGATTAAGATGGACAAAATTCCTGCTATCATTGAAAATTACGGCGATAATCAATCGGCCATGTTCGCTCTGATTGAAAACCTGCAGCGCAAAGATTTAAACTACTTTGAGGAAGCGCAGGGGATACAAACCCTGATGGAACAATGCGCTATGACCCAGCAGCAGATCGCAAAGCAGTTAGGAAAGGCTCAATCGACGATTGCCAATAAATTAAGGCTGCTTGCCTTTCAGGAGGATTTGCGGGAAAAAATTATGGACGGCGGGTTGACTGAACGTCACGCCAGAGCCCTGCTGCGACTGGAAGATAAAAAGACAATGGAAGAAACCATTGATTACATTGTAAAACAAAGACTAAATGTAGGCGAAACAGAAAAATACATCGATAACTTGCTTATGTCTGCACACCAACCGGAAAAAAGCAAAGCGACCCGCCTGTTTATTGTCAAGGATCTGCGTGTATTTTTTAATACCATTTCCAAAGCGGTAAGCACCATGAAATTGGCGGGAATTGAAGTAAACACCACTCAGATTGAGGATGAGGAATACATTAACTACACCTTGCGTATCCCCAAAAAAGGCTCCTTTAAACAACCACACACCGCTTAAAACACATCCCCTTCTTTGCCGGTCTATAAGAGGCCGGCCCCCGACACCATAATCTGTACCGGAATAAGGGAAGACAGATCACCTTTTCCCGGACAGTTTGGTATAATACACGTTTCCCTGCAAAAGCGCCGCGTCTATTTTAAGACGCGGCGCTTTTGTATGTCCTGGGGGAAGTTCACCGAAGCGGGGAAGGGGAGGCCCGGCCCGGCGGCTTCGTCGCCGCCGCGCACAGCGCGGACCGCTGCAAAGCAGCGGCGGCCGGGCCTTTGCCCCTGGTTTACCAGCTTACTTTCGGAAAGCCGCCAGTGTTTCACGTGAAACAATCTTTATCCCAAAACCACAAGAAACCCCTTTGAAAAACTACAGAAGTGTGCTATAATAACCCAGAAATGTTATTTATGGGTTATTCGTATAGAAAAGCCGGGAAAAAATAGTAAGTACGCCGAAGGGAGGCTGTAAATTGGGAAAGATAATAGCGGTGGCCAACCAGAAGGGCGGCGTAGGAAAAACAACCACAGCGGTAAATTTAACAGCGGCGCTGGGAGCAAAAGGAAAAAAGGTGCTGCTGGTGGATGTGGACCCGCAAGGAAATTCTACCAGCGGACTGGGGATTAATAAACGGGATTTAAAAGGCTCCACTTATGAGCTGCTGTTGTCTATGGTACCGGCACAGCAGGTGCTGCTGCACACTCCCTTTAAAAATGTGGATATTCTTCCTTCCAATATTGCTCTGGCCGGGGCGGAAATTGAACTGGTGGAAATGGAAAATCGGGCGATGCGGCTAAAAAATGCCTTGATTAAATTAAAACCAGCGTATGATTATATTTTAATCGACTGTCCGCCCTCTTTGGGAATTATTACCCTTAATGCCTTTGCTGCCTGCGATACTTTGCTGATCCCTATCCAGTGCGAATATTATGCGTTGGAAGGGTTGTCACAGCTGATGTCTACCTTGCGTCAGGTAAAACGGTTATATAATCCCCAGATTGAAATTGAAGGGGTGCTGCTTACAATGTATGATAGCCGGTTAAATCTTACCTTGCAGGTAGTGGAAGAGTTAAAGAAGTATTTCCCCCAGAAGATTTATCATACGGTAATCCCAAGGAACGTTCGCCTGTCCGAAGCGCCCAGCTTCGGTCAGCCGGTAATGTATTACGATAGAACCTCCAAAGGCTGCGCGGCATATGAGGAGCTGGCAGCAGAAGTTTTGAAAAAAAACAAAGGATCTTAAGGATAGAAGCATAAACAAGCAAAGGAGGCGAAATTTCGATGAAAGGGAAAAAAGGCGGTCTGGGAAAAGGCTTAGACGCTTTGTTTGTGGACAATACTACAGATGGCGCATCTGTTACAGCCTTATCCATTAATGAAATAGAACCCAATAGGAACCAGCCAAGGAAAATATTCGATACCTCCGCTTTAGCGGATTTGGCAGACAGTATTCGTCAATACGGGGTGCTTCAGCCTTTGGTAGTGCGTCCTATGCCGGATGGAAGCTATCAATTAGTAGCAGGTGAGCGCCGGTGGCGGGCTGCGCGGATGGCAGGGCTTTCCCAGGTGCCGGTAGTTGTAAAAGAGCTGAGCGATGGGGAGACCATGGAACTGGCGCTGATCGAAAACCTGCAAAGAGAGGATTTAAACGCTATTGAAGAAGCCTCTGGCTATAAAGAGTTGATGGAAATGTTTGGGCTCACCCAGGAGCAGGTTTCCGCGCGGGTGGGTCGTTCTCGTCCGGCGATAACCAATTCTCTGCGGCTGTTAAGTTTGCCGGAGGGAGTGCGATCTCTGGTGGAGACGGGAGAGCTTTCTGCGGGACATGCCCGCAGCCTGCTGGCGCTGGAAGAACCAAAACTGATAGAAGAAACTGCCCGAGAAGTCATTAAAAAAGGCTTGTCCGTGCGGCAGATCGAACAGCTGGCGAAAAAACATAAGACAGAGAAAAAAGCTCCGGTAAAAAAGGAAACGTCTCTTTGGGACAACAGTTATTTTTCCGAGGTGGAGCTGGCGCTGACCCAAAGCCTTTCCCGGAAGGTAACGATTGAAAAGGATGGCGGCAAGGGACGGCTGATTATTGAGTTTTATGACAAAGACGATTTAAAGAATTTAGCAAATCAGCTTGATAAAGGAGAGTAAGGACAATGTTAGACATTAAGATTATCAGAAACAATCCGGATATGGTAAAAGCCGCTATGAAAAAGCGGAATAAAGATATGGACGCGGCAGTGGATGAAATTATGGAGATTGACCGGCAGCGCCGGGAGATCAGTTCCAAATCGGATGGGATGAAAGCGCAGCAGAATGCCGCTTCCAAAAAAATTCCCGCCATGAAAAAAGCCGGGGAAGACACCACAGAGCTGATGGCAGAAATGAAAAAGCTTTCTGAGCTGGTCAAAGAATGTGATCAGCAGGTAGCTGAACTGGAAGAAAGACAAAAACAGATTATATATAATATTCCCAATATTCCTCACCAGTCGGTACCTGCTGGAAAAGATGACAGCGAAAATCAAGAGATGCGTCATTTTGGTACCCCCAGAGAGTTTGCTTATGAACCGAAAGCGCATTGGGACATCGGTGCGGATTTGGATATCCTGGATCCGGAAACCGCCGCTAAGGTTACCGGCGCCCGTTTTCATTTTTATAAAGGACTGGGAGCCCGCTTAGAGCGGTCTGTGATCAACTTCTATCTGAACACCCATTCCGGAAGAGGATATAAAGAAGTGTTCCCGCCGTTTATGGCGAACCGGGCTTCTATGACCGGCACCGGCCAGCTGCCCAAGTTTGAGGAGGACATGTATCGCCTCCAGGCAGAAGGCCAGGATATGTATCTGATTCCCACTGCGGAAGTTCCGGTAACCAATATGCATCGGGAAGAAATTATCGACGGGGCGAAACTGCCTATTAAATACTGCGCATATTCCGCTTGTTTCCGGGCGGAAGCAGGAAGCGCTGGACGGGATACCAGGGGACTGATCCGTCAGCATCAGTTTAACAAGGTAGAACTGGTGAAATTTGTAAAGCCGGAAACCTCTTATCAGGAATTGGAAGAGCTTACCCAGGACGCGGAGTTTGTGCTCCAGCAGTTAGGTCTTCCTTACCGGGTAGTCACCCTTTGTGCCGGAGATCTTGGTTTTTCCAGTGCAAAAACATATGATATTGAGGTTTGGATGCCTTCTTATGGCAGATATGTGGAAATCAGTTCTTGTTCCAATTTTGAGGATTTCCAGGCCCGCCGTGCGGCGATCCGATACAAGGAGGATCCCAAATCCAAAGCTCAGCTGGTGCATACTCTCAACGGCTCCGGCGTCGCAGTGGGCCGTACGGTAGCGGCAATTTTAGAAAATTATCAGAATGAGGATGGTTCGGTTACCGTGCCGGAGGTGCTGCGGCCGTATATGGGTGTGGATGTGATCAAATAACCGGGATTTGTGTAAGACAGGGGCGCTCCGGCAGCCGCGGTACGCGGCTGGGGCCGGCCTTTGGCCGGCCACGGCAAAGCCGCCGGAGCGCCCGTGCCCGTTTTCGCGAAAAAATTTCGCCGGGGGCAAAATTTTAAAGGAAACGCCTTGAAGGGAAGCCGTTAAAACAGGAGGAACTTATGGCACAGATGTATCAAAAGAAAATATTGGTATTGGCTCCGGAATGCGACGTCCATGAGAAAATGTCCCTGTCCAGCATTTTAAATCACACTCAGCAGATGGGCAATGAGCATTTGGACAATCTGGGCATTACTTATGATAAGATGGTAGAGGACGGAATGGTATTTCTAGTGGCAAAATCACTGGTTACCATTACCCGGCGCCCTCGAATGGGGGAGAGAATAATTCTTACCACCATTCCGAAAAAGCCAAAGGGCGCACAATTTATTCGTGACACTGTATTTGATGCGGAAAATGGGGAAAGACTAATAGAGGTAAGCATTGCATGGCTTTTAGTGGAACCGGCCTCCCATCGGATATTACGTCCAAACGCGTTTGATGTTTATGGGTTTGATATGTATCCCAATGAAGGGGAATATATCACTGGCTATAAAATAAAAAAACCCCAGGGAACAGGGGCTTTGTCTTTTCGTCAGGTCAGATATACAGATCTGGATTATAATCTTCACGTAAATAACGCGGTTTATGCAGATATAGTATGCGATGCTGTTCCTTCGCAAGTGATGCTCTCCCAGGAAATTGCTCAGTTTGGCATCTTATATCAGAAGGAAGCGAAATTGAATCAAGAGATCCGCCTAGAGGTTATCCCGCAGCAGGAAAACAAGGAGTACTACATCGGAGGCCAGGCAGATGGGGGAAAATGCTTTGAAGCGCAGATAAAATTCCAATAAAGCCCAAAAAACCTATTGACAAAAAGGGAAACCTACGATATAATTTAACTCGCTCGCTTGTACTATTGGCATGAGCGGGGACGAGAAGAATGTGGCGGTATAGCTCAGTTGGCTAGAGCATTCGGTTCATACCCGAAGTGTCATTGGTTCAAATCCAATTACCGCTACCATGGTAGTTCCTTTGCTGAAAAGCAAAGTTCCTATATATGCGCGGCCCGTTGGTCAAGCGGTTAAGACACCGCCCTTTCACGGCGGTAACGCGGGTTCGATTCCCGCACGGGTCACCATGCCGGAGCAAAGTTAACCTTTGCTCCGGCTATTTTTTTGCCTGAATAGGTGCGGGGCGCAATAGATCCTGCGAAAGGGCAAAAGCGGAGCTTCTTTTTTGTGGGAGAAGAACAGGCAATTTCCTTTCTGCGGATACGGATAAAAACAGAAAGGAACCTTTTTTATATTTAAATATGAAAAACAGCTATTTCATCCGGTTAGGATATTAAAAAGAGAGAGGTAAAAATACCTCTCTCTTTTTAGTGATTTTCATGAGCGTGAAAAATTTCTAAAGAAGGCTGCCGGTCCAAGTTGCGAATGTGATGAGTACGGCGGCCTTCCGCCCGGGTGGAGATTACAATATCGCATTTGTCATCCCCCCGCTGAAGGATACTTTGCCGGATGTTAATCAGAGCAATTTTATCCCAATTAAATACAACTGTGTGTATATAATATAATTTAGAATAACGAAGAGTATAATAATCGTCTATTTTTGATATGCCGGAAGTGGCAAAGTCCACCAACCGCACGCCTAAGAACCAAAAGGCCGGGACAGACAGCATAAACCCGGTAAAGCGGATAATAGACGTCCAGTTGGGCAAAAACCAAGCGGCCACAAGAGTCCCGGCAGGGATCAGCACACACGGCCAGAAGGGATCGATAATAAATTTAAAGACAGCGCCAAAGTTTGGCTTGAGCTGCCGGGGAGAAATCCGATACTCCGGCAAAAGCAAAGACAAGCGGTTTAAGGTGCGCTTTTGGGTGGAAAAGGGGATAATAGCGCTGATATCGTCTTTTTCCTTGCCAAAGCCGATGGCGTTTAAATAAACCGAATACAAACGAAACAGCTTCGTAAGCAGGCTTTGCCGGATATCTACAAAACTGATATCGCTGATCCGCAGCTCGTAATGTTTTTGTGTTATCACGCCGCCGCCGATTTGCAGTCCGTGCTGCGTACGGCGGGTGCATAGGTTTTTTGTCTGAAGCAGGTTAAAGCAAAAAGCAATCAGCCATCCGGCGACGAGTATAAGCGCGGCCCCGGCGGCGATAGGCGGAATACCAATTGCCAGCAGTCTGGAAAGCTCCTCGAAAGTATAAAACACAAAATCGTTGAACTGCCGTCCCAATATCTGACCCATCTGGGAGATAAAGGTGGCCATAAGCACGATTCCGATAAACGAGTTGGAGGTAAAGAGGGAAAGGAACACCACCCCCATAATAGAAGGTCGGTACTGGCACAGCACTTTTCCCTGGGTAAGAGGAGATGTGTTGAAAAAATCCTGCAGGCGATCCGCCTGATCGAAGGAGACAAAAAATTCCAGGTCCGCCTTCTGGGGGCGCAGAGCGATGGTGTCCACCCGGACTTTGCTCACTCGCAAAGGACGCAGCCAAAAAGGTTTCATCACAGCGAAAGTGGAAATTTTTTGGGATGGAATAAATCCAGCACGTTTAAAAAATATACCATAAGTATAATATATGCCATGAATATCCATATAGTATTTAAAATTATCCCATTTCAGGTATGCTAAAGAAATAATCGCCACAACAATCAGCACATCCAGCCAGGCCCCGGACAGCCAGGCGGCAAACCCGCCGGTAAGGCCGGTAAAGAAGCCGCGGGCCACAGGGATAATCAGCAGGAAGATATACCGGTAAAGGTAGGTAAAAATAGAAAATGGATGGGCGTGTACGGCTTTGGAGGCGTTATTCATAACGGATCACCCCCGGAAAATTTGCCTGGAGTAAGAATGTCCTGAAGCTGGAGAGCGTCCTGAGCGTCCAGTCCGGGAACATATACGCTGGCTCCCGCGCACATCACCGCCAGGGAGCGAAGTCCAAATAACCGCTCCAGCGGGGTAGAAATGACGGCTGCATATTGGATATTTTGTAAAGGGAGCGCCTTTACACGGGTGTAAATCACCCCGCAGTTGAGGATAAAGCAGCGGGAATTAAAGGTGTAGGAAAGCTTTTTATATTTAATAGGGTAGTAGAATATGTAAAGGTACAAAAAGCCGCCGACCCACAAAACCGTCCAGACCTTCCATACCCAATGGAAAGCCCAGGCGGAAAAATATGCGGTAAAAAAGGAAGGGATGACGCTCATACCCAGCAGGCGGATACGCCAGATGCTTAAAATTTTATGATTTGGTTTTTTTAAGGTCATAGGCAGCCTCCCTTTGCCATTGGAATAAGATGTTTTTATTATACCTCAATTAAAATAGAAAAAACATCCTTATTTTGTAAATGAAACAGGCAAAGGAAAAATTCCTTTGCCTGCAGTGCTATTTACAAAACAGGTGACTGCCAATGCGTTTGATTACCGGACGGGTACGGATCCACTTATTGGAGGTTTTATCCGGGTTATAATAGTAAATAGCGCCGCCGGAAGGATCCCAGCCGTTTAAAGCGTCCTTGGCGGCCCGTTTGGAGCTTTCGGCCACCGGCTGGTTGATCTGTCCGTCGGTAATGGCGGTAAACGCCCCAGGCTGGTAAGCCACTCCTGCAATCGTATCCGGGAAGGAGGGGTGTTCTACCCGGTTGAGGATGACTGCGCCTACCGCCACCTGTCCCTCATACACTTCCCCGCGGCTTTCCGCAGAGATCAGCCGGGCCAGCAGATTGATATCGCTGTCAGAATACCCGGAACCGGCGCTTCCGTTGGAGGTACTGGAGGAAATCCCCATGGCCCGCAGAGTGGCCGGACCGGCGATACCGTCGGCGGTAAGCCCGTTTTTTTTCTGGAAATAAATGACGGCTTTTTTTGTCTGTACCCCGTAGATACCATCTACCGAGCCGGAGTAGTATCCCCATTGTTTGAGCCTTTGCTGTATCTGGCGAACCTCGTTGCCCCGGGAACCATATTTGGAAAGGGCGTCGGCGGCGTCTATTTTATGGTTATAGACGCTTAGCCCAATCAAAATAAATGCCGCAATAAAAAAAGTGATCATCCTCATAATAAATACGGAAAGAGAAACGGTTTTTTGTTGCCCGTCCATAAGACGCGCCTCCTTTGCGTTTGACAGATACTAAAATTATTCCTTTTTGGGAAATAATTATGTGTGACAAATATTGGCGATAGGCATACTATATATAATGCGTTTTTCAAATTCCTTTCCCGTTTTACAGCGAACAAAAGGAAAAAGTAAAGTTTTTTATAAAAACATGTAAAAAGCAGTTGACAGAACAGGCTTTCCGTGATATTATATAAAAGCTGTCTCCGAGGGGGATACACCCAAAAGGGGCAGTGAAGAGAGCACCTTGAAAAATGAACAACGAGAGAAGAAAAGACCCTGAAAAGATGACTTTGAGGCGAAAGCCAAGAAGGCAAGAAGCAAAGACCAGCGAGAAGAAGCTGGATTAAAACTT
>NZ_JACRTD010000010.1 GCF_014385085.1 Youxingia wuxianensis
TACAGTGGGATGTATTGACGGCGGGTGGAATTGTAACGATCATCCCTGTATGTATTATGTTCTTCTTCGCTCAGAAGAGACTGGTGGAAGGGTTAACCGCTGGTGCTGTCAAAGGATAACTACTAATCTCCCATAATACTAAAAGCAGCAGGGCGCCTTCCTTTTTGTGGAAGGCGCCCTGCTGCGTAAAAGGATGGTTTTTAGATGAGTTATATAAATCTTTTTTTTAATTGTGTAGAGATAAAGCGGGAGGGAGACTGGTACATACCTTACCGCTTTACCCAGGAACAAAGGGAGAGGTATGTAAAAGAACTTCCCTCTTTTTTGCCGCGGGTGATGGATAGTTCCGGGATTATACTGGATTTTATCACCGATCAGCCGGAAATTTCTTTTGAATATGAAGCGGATTATTTCACCCGGCAGTTTAGCGGACTAGATATTTATGAGGATGGAAAATTAGAAAAAAGCATATATTTCTCCCCGGAACAAAGCTGCAGGGATAAAGTTTTCTACCGGCGCCGAAGTCAGGAAAACTCCAGAATTACCATTTATCTTCCAGTGCTGGCAAGGATGAAACTGCGAAATTTTTCTTTGGGGAATTATCTTCCGGCGGTGCAGCCAAAACGAAAGCTAGTAGCTTACGGCGATTCCATTACTCAGGGGATGTGCGCTGCCCGTCCTTCCCTGAACTATGTGGCAAGAATTGCAAGAGCTTTGGACTGCCGTTTTTTAAATCAGGGGGTAGGAGGCTATTGGTTTAATGAGCAATCGCTAATGGAACCGGTGGCCGGCGCGGACATTGTCACAGTTTCTTACGGCGGTAACGACTATACCTATAAGCCGGATAACCAGGTGGTTTTCCGGGATATAAAGGCTTATTTTGAAAAGGCGGCGGCATTGTATCCGTCGGCGGATAAATATGCCATTACTCCAATCTGGCGGGAGGATCTGGACATACAGGGGCGCCGGCGATATGATCTTATTAGGGATGTGATTGCCCAAACTGCACAAGAAAACGGGTTTACAGTGATTTTAGGAAATGATCTGGTGCCGCATGACGTAAACTATTACCAGGACCTGACGATCCATCCCAATGAACGAGGATTTGCCTGGTATGCCCAGGGTCTGTTGAAAATTATAAAATAAGGTTGACGTTCCTAGAAAGCGAGCTTTCTGGGAACGTTTTTTTACAATGAAATAGTTGATTTTACCAGGGTTAGTGCTACAATAGAAATATAGTTACTCCCGATATCCCAGAAACTACTTTATATTTTACTAAGATAGGCTATGAAGGAGGACAATATTTATGCTGGAGAAAGTAAACCTTCAAAGGATGATTATGAAAGACGAATACAAACAGGAAAGTGCTGGATTAAAGCTGCAGCTGGCGAATTTGCAGCGGGCGATGAAAGAAGCGGGCTTTCCGGTAATCATTCTGTTCGACGGCTGGGGCGCTTCCGGAAAAGGAAGTATGATTTCAGATATTATTCTGACGCTGGATCCCCGAGGCTATAAGGTGTATTCCACGCTTCCCCCTACCCAGGAAGAGGCCAAACGTCCGTTTTTATGGCGTTTTTGGAACAAAATCCCAGCAAAAGGCCAGTTCAGTATTTTCGATAGAAGCTGGTACCAGGATGTCACTGTAGGCCGGATTGAAAATGGGATGACCGATGAGCAGGCTTTTAAAAAGATGGACAGCATAAAAACATTTGAACGCCAGCTTACTGACGACGGTTATTTGATTATCAAATTTTTCCTGCATATCAGTAAGAAAGAACAAAAACAGCGGTTCGACAATTTGGAATCGTCCAAAAATACCAACTGGAGAGTAACCGCTATTGATAAAAAACGCAACCGTCAGTACAGCAAATATTACGTTGCTTTTGATGATATGCTGGAATATACGGATGTGGATTATGCCCCCTGGCATGTGATCGGATGCCATAACCGCAACAGCGCGCTTTCAGAAATTTATCGCGTATTGGTAAAAGAGATCAGCAAAGGAATACAGATCAAAAAGGAAAAAGATCTGCAGGCACAAACAACTGCCTTGCCGGAGATAGACTTTCTTTCCCGGTTTCATTTGGTAGAAGCGCCCAAATTAAAAGAGATTGACCTGGACCGCACTTTGGAAGAAGAACGGTACAAGGATTTGCTGAACAAGGAGCAGAAAAACTTAAAGAAACTGCACAACCGGCTTTATCGAAAAAAGGTGCCCCTTGTAGTGGTATACGAGGGATGGGATGCGGCCGGCAAAGGGGGAAATATCAAACGTCTTGCCGCCAGCCTGGACCCCCGGGGGTATGAGGTTATTCCTATCAGCGCGCCTACAGAAATAGAAAAAGCACACCATTATTTGTGGCGCTTTTGGCAGGGCGTTCCAAAAGCGGGACATATCGCTATTTTTGACCGCTCCTGGTACGGCAGGGTTATGGTGGAACGGGTAGAAGGATTTGCCTCTCCCCAGGAATGGTCCCGGGCATACAACGAAATTAACGAATTTGAACGGGAACTGCGCAGCGCGGGGGCTATCATTGTAAAATTCTGGCTGCAGATTGATAAGGACGAGCAGCTTCGCCGGTTCCAGGAAAGAGAAAATACGCCAGGCAAGCAGTGGAAACTGACGCAGGAAGATTGGCGCAACCGGGAAAAATGGGATCAGTATGAAGAGGCGGTGGACGACATGCTCAAATACACCTCTACTGATTTCGCCCCTTGGACAGTAATTGAATCTCAGGATAAAAAATTTGGCAGAATCAAAGCGATCCGTACGGTAATCAACGCAATAGAAGAAAGGCTGCTGTAACATAGAAAAAGGGACCTGTCAATTTGACAGGTCCCTTTTTTTGGACGAAATATTATAGACCCTATGAGCGTTTTCGCAGGTGATATCCAACAGCTTTTGAATATCCACCCCTTTGATCTGGGCCAGTGTTTGAGCGGTGTACTGGATCATAGCAGACCAGCAGCGGGTGCCTCGGAAGGGTTCCGGCGACATATAAGGGCAGTCGGTTTCCACCAGCAGGCGATCCAGCGGGACAGCGGCGGCGGCCTCCAGAATTTTACGGGCGTTTTTAAAGGTGACTGCCCCAGTAAAACCGATATACATCCCCAGCTTGACAATTTCCTTTGCCATGTCCGCGCTCCCGCTGTAACAATGGACAATTCCTTTAGGGGAATATTTTTTTAACAATTCCATCGTATCCCCATGGGCTTCCCGATCGTGAACAATAATGGGCAGGTTGAGTTCTTTTGCCAGTTGGATTTGTTTTTCAAATACTTCCAGCTGCAGCGGACGCGGGGAAAAATCATAGTGGTAATCCAGCCCAATTTCCCCGATGGCCACCACCTTTGGGTGGTTTGAATATTGGGCGAGTAAGGAGAGATCCTCTTCTTTAAATTCTTTGGCGCTGTGGGGATGCACCCCCACCGAGCACCAAAGAAAATCATAACGCTCCGCAAGCGTTATGCCAAATTTGGCACTTTTCATATCGCAGGCGGCGTTCACCACTCCGCACACACCCTGTTCCGGCAGCGCGTCCAAAGTCTCTAATCGGTCCGCATCGAAGCGTTCATCATCATAATGGGCGTGGGTGTCAAAAATGTTATGAACCATGTGGGGTTCTTCCTTTCTAAAAGCCGCCCCGCCAATGGGCGGAGCGGCTTACAACTTTTATAGTTAGCGGACGGTAGAGCCGCAGGGGACAGCGTCGTCTACAAAGATAACTTTCACGTCGTTTTCGCCCGCATCCGCCGCCAAGATCATGCCGTTAGATTCTACCCCGCGCAGCTTGACCGGCTTTAAATTGGCTACCACAATAACTTTTTTACCTATTAGATCCGCCGGTTCGTACCAGGTATGGATTCCGGAAACTACCTGACGGGGCGTTTGTGTCCCATCGTCCAGAAGCAGCCTTAGCAGCTTGTCCGCCTTGGGTACTGGCTCGCAGGCGGTAACCTTTGCCACTCGGAGCTGCACTTTCGCAAAATCGTCGATGGTGACGAAGGAGGCCACACCCTGGGGTTTTTCCTCTTTCGTCTCCGGTTGGGCCGCCTTTGGCTCCTGTTTTCCAACGTCTTGGTTTTCCAACTCAGCCAGTTCCTTTTTAATATCGATCCGGGGGAATAGGGTTTCTCCCTTTTGGACGGTTACGGTTTGGGAGAGCAGACCGTATTTTCCCGCAGATTCATAGGTAGTATTGTCCTTATCCGCACCGATCTGCTGGAAAATTTTTGGCGTGGTCTGAGGAATAAATGGGGTGAGCAGAATAGAAGAAATTCGTACACATTCCAGCAGGTTATACAATACCGCCGCCAGCCGGGGAAGATTAGCCTGGTCTTTTGCCAACACCCAAGGGGCGGTTTCGTCAATATATTTATTGGTGCGGGAAATCAGCTTAAAGATTTCCATCAGCCCATTCTGGAAAGCGAATTTTTCCATCTGAGCGTCATAGCGTTCCTTTAGGGAAGAGGCCAGGGCAATTAATTCGTCGTCTAACGGTTCAGGCTTCTTTTGGGCAGGCAGGGTGCCTGCGAAGTATTTTTCCACCATGGCCACCGAACGGGAGACTAAGTTGCCCAAGTCGTTTGCCAAATCGGCGTTAATACGGTTAATCAGAGCCTCGTTAGAGAAAATTCCATCTGAGCCAAAGGGGAACTCCCGAAGCAGAAAATAGCGGATGGCGTCCACCCCATAACGGTTGCACAGTACGACCGGATCCACTACATTGCCTTTGGATTTGCTCATTTTTCCGCCTTCCAGCAGAAGCCATCCATGGCCGTACACCTTTTTAGGCAAAGGCAGGTCCAAAGCCATCAGCATGGCCGGCCAGATAATTGTATGAAAACGCATGATTTCCTTGCCTACGATATGCACATCCGCCGGCCAGAATTTTTCAAAATCATGATACTTCTCATTTCCATAGCCCAAAGCGGTAATATAGTTGGAAAGGGCGTCCACCCACACATACACAATATGACCCGGATCAAACTCGATGGGAACTCCCCAGGTGAAAGAAGTACGGGTAACGCACAGATCTTCCAGTCCGGGTTTGATAAAGTTATTGACCATCTCATTGAGGCGGGAGGACGGCTCCATAAAATCGGGATTTTCCTCGTACAGCTTTAAAAGACGGTCGCCGTAAGCGGAAAGACGGAAGAAATACGCTTCCTCCTGGGCGTCAATCACTTCCCGCCCGCAGTCGGGACATTTGCCATCCACCAGCTGGCTTTCCGTCCAGAAAGATTCGCAAGGGGTGCAGTATTTTCCTTTGTAAGTGCCTTTGTAGATTTCCCCTTTGTCATAAAGCTGTTTAAAAATCTTTTTTACGGATTCCTGATGGTAATCATCCGTCGTGCGGATAAACCGGTCGTTGGAGATGTTCATTAATTTCCACAGTTCTTTTATTCCCGCCACTACGTTGTCCACATACTGCTGCGGAGTAATCCCAGCGGCCGCAGCCTTCTGCTCAATCTTCTGACCATGTTCGTCCGTTCCGGTAAGGAACATTACATCAAACCCCTGCATTCGCTTATATCTCGCCATAACGTCGGTCGCAACGGTACAATAGCTGTGTCCAATATGCAGCTTGTCCGATGGGTAATAAATCGGCGTAGTAATGTAATATGGTTTTCCTTTTGCGTTCATTGCAAAATCCTCCTTGCATGTCCAGAGTTTGATGTTTTATTTTTCTAAAAGGGGAAGCGTCACGCTTCCCCTTTTGGATGGCAGATTTATTTTCCTTCCCTGTGGTTCAGGGCCGCCGCTACAAAGCCGTTAAATAATGGATGAGGACGGTTGGGGCGGGATTTAAATTCCGGATGGAACTGTACGCCTACAAACCAAGGATGTTGGGGTATTTCTACGATTTCAACCAGTTTGGAGTCAGGGGACAGACCGGCAATTTTCATTCCGCCCTGCTCAAAATCTTTTCTCCACTGGTTATTAAATTCATAGCGGTGACGATGACGCTCATAAACCAATTCGTCATTATACGCGGTCTGGGAGAGGGTGCCTTCTGTCAGCACACAAGGATATAAACCCAAACGCATAGTGCCGCCTTTTTCAGTGATCTCCTTTTGTTCCGGCATAATGTGAATTACCGGATATGCGCACTGTTCGTTAAACTCTGCAGAATTGGCGTCCTCAAAATGGAGTACATTCCGGGCAAATTCAATCACAGAGATCTGCATCCCCAGACAGATGCCAAAATAAGGAATATTATTCGTTCTGGCATAATGGGCAGCGGCCACTTTACCTTCAATGCCGCGGTCGCCAAATCCGCCGGGGATTAAAATACCGTCACACTCGCCTAACATATCTTGTGCGTTCTCGCTAGTAATATCTTCCGAGCTGATCAGGCGGATATCCACTTTCGCATCGTTGGTGATGCCCGCGTGACGAAGGGATTCCGCAATGGAAAGATAGGCGTCCGGCAGGGCTACATATTTGCCCACTACACCGATTGTAACGTTACGGTAAGCATTTTTGCTGCGGTCCACCATCGCTTTCCACTCCGCCAGATCAGGAGTACGGTTTTCCAGGCCTAAATGATGGCATACAGCCGCCGCCAGACCTTCTTCTTCCAGCATCAGCGGAACTTCATATAAAGTAGGGGCAGTCAGGTTTTGGATAATGTCCTGGGGGCGGGTGTTGCAGAACAGCGCGATTTTACTGCGCATCTCATCCGGCAGGGGCAGCTCGCTGCGGCAGACAATAATATTAGGCTGGATACCCTGGGAAAGCAGTTCCTTCACCGAGTGCTGGGTGGGTTTGGATTTCAATTCATTGGAACCAGCGATAAAAGGAACCAAAGTGACATGGATAAAGATAGCGTTGTCCTTTCCCACTTCGGTTACCACCTGGCGGATGGCTTCCAGGAAAGGAAGACTTTCGATATCGCCCACGGTACCGCCAATTTCCGTGATAACCACATCGGTATCGCCGGAATTGCCCAGACGGTAAACCCGTTCTTTGATTTCATTGGTAATGTGGGGAATGACCTGGACAGTGCCGCCCAGATAATCGCCCCGGCGTTCTTTATTTAAGACATGCCAGTATATTTTGCCGGTGGTGATATTGGAGTTGACTGACAAATTTTCATCAATAAAACGTTCATAATGTCCCAAGTCCAGATCGGTTTCCGCTCCGTCGTCAGTGACAAAGACCTCTCCATGCTGATAAGGACTCATTGTACCTGGATCAACATTTATGTAGGGATCGAATTTTTGCATAGTGACCCGGTATCCCCTGCATTTGAGAAGACGTCCAAGAGACGCCGCAGTAATTCCTTTTCCCAGGCCGGATACTACGCCTCCTGTTACGAAAACATACTTGACTGACATGGTTCCCTCCGTTCCGCCGACTGATACGGCAATCCAAACATTTTTATAAAAACTGCAACAAACATAAACAGTATTATCATGCCAAAAAGCCGCCGACATGATAATACATACATCTACATATTTTACTATCTTTTTAAGATAAAATCAATATGGGAAACCCACTCGCACACGGAAAACTTTTTAAAATTACAGAGGACATTTACACACATCCGCTAAAATAATATACAGCTTGGAGAATTTATCGCACAGATAATCAACCGGTTCGCAATGCACCGCATAGGGCAGAGAGGGATCATCTGTAACAGGAAGGGTAAATACCACCGTAGTACCTTCTCCACAAATGGACTGGAGAGCGATAGTACCTTTGTGGCAGGCGATTGCCTGTTTAGCCACCGTAAGTCCCAGCCCATTGCCGGAGAAAGGCTCCCCAGTATGGTCGTAGGAGAAGAACGGCTCAAATACCCGAGGCTGAATGTGGGTAGGGATCCCCAGCCCCTTGTCCGAGATAGAAACACTGACGTTATTGGTTATATTACGTACCTTGACATAAATCGCGTTGCCATTTTTGGTATAATGGCTTGCGTTGGAGATGATATTGAGCAGGGCGCAGGAAAGCTTGTCCGTATCACAAACCATAATCACGCTCTCTTCTGGAATATCATAAAGCAGAGGAATGCCCAAAGGCTCCAAAAGGACCCGGGCGGCGTCAAAGATATCCGACAGATATTTAAAGATATTGACCCGGGAAAAGGCCATCTCATTGAGTCCATTAGTATATTTGGTATATTCTGAGATGTTTACACAGCTGCGCAGCATTTTATAGGCGTTTATATTGATAGTATCGATGTAGTCCATACATTTGTTATCCACTTCCGAGGGGTCGGCACAGGAAATGTTATGCGCCAGCAGCGACAGCATAGAAAAGATCACTGTCAAAGGGGTGCGGTACTGGTTGGTAAAAGTGGAAATCACACGGGTGACCCCTTCCGGCTGCAGGGCGGTTCCCTGGTCGGAGATAGGGGAAAAAAACACACAATAATAATCTTCTCTCCCCACGATAGCGGGGGAAAAGGTCATTGAAAAATCAGAATAGGGCATACCGAGACTTTTATAAACAAACACGCCATTTTTACGGATTTCCGCCTTGATATATTCTGCGTTAAATCCAGGCATAATAGATAACACGCCATCTGGCAGCTCAATGCCGGTATGGTCCTTTTTGGCTGCATCATTACACCAAATTACCCGAAATGTGCCATCCAATATGGCAATAGCTATATGGGAAGCCTGATACATGGACTTAATGTTCTGTATGAAGCCTTTTGCGCTATTTTGTTCCATATTTAAATCCTTTCACCACGTAAGTAAATACTATTATTTGTCACACGCTTTCCTAATATTAATATCACCCCAAATATATATAGATTTATTATATAATATCAGTTGGTGGTTTTCAATAAAAACAAGGGAATAAAAGAGAGTAGTTTGAAAAAAATAAAAGAAAATCGTTTTTATTTTATCAAAGATATTGTAGTTTTATCAAAAGTGTTATAGAATAAGATTATAATAAAATACAGGAGGTTGTTTCCAATGGCAATAAAAGTGGGTATTAACGGTTTTGGTCGTATCGGCAGACTGGTTTTCCGCGCGGCGGTTGCACAGCCTGAGGTCTATGAAATTGTAGGTATCAACGATCCGTTTATTGATGTTGATTACATGGTTTATATGACGAAATACGACTCTATCCATGGCCGCTTTGACGGCGAGGTTTCTCAGAAAGACGGCAAACTGGTTGTAAATGGCAAAGCCATCAGCGTTTACGCCTGCATGAATCCGGAAGAAATTCCGTGGGGCGAATGCGGTGCTGAGTATGTGGTGGAATCCACCGGTGTGTTCACCACTATCGATAAAGCTTCCGCTCACCTGAAAGCTGGCGCGAAAAAGGTTGTAATTTCTGCGCCTTCTAAAGACGCTCCGATGTTTGTAATGGGCGTTAACAATGAAAAATACACCAAGGATATGGACGTTGTTTCCAACGCTTCCTGCACCACCAACTGCCTGGCTCCTCTGGCCAAAGTTATCAACGACAACTTTGGTATCGTTGACGGCCTGATGACCACCGTTCACTCTACTACCGCTACTCAGAAAACAGTAGACGGCCCGTCCAAAAAGGACTGGAGAGGCGGACGTGCGGCTGCTGGCAATATCATTCCTTCCTCTACCGGCGCTGCAAAAGCGGTTGGCAAGGTTATCCCGGAACTCAACGGCAAACTGACTGGTATGGCATTCCGTGTTCCTACCCTGGATGTTTCTGTTGTTGACCTGACTGTTAACCTTGGAAAATCTGCGACTTATGATGAAATCTGCGCTGCTGTGAAGAAAGCTTCGGAAAATGAAATGAAGGGGATCCTGGCTTATACCGAGGATGCCGTTGTTTCCTCCGACTTTATCACCGATCCTCATACCTCCATCTTCGATGCGAAAGCGGGTATCGCGCTGACCGATAAATTCGTGAAGCTCGTTTCCTGGTATGATAACGAGTGGGGTTACAGCAACAAGGTTCTTATGTTGATCGCTCACATGGCGAAAGTGGATGCAAAATAAGAAACCGTTAATATAAAATGGTGAAGCAAGGCCGCTGCGTTTACGCAGCGGCCTTTTGCATTTGAGTGATTAACACAATTTACCGCTTCGTTTCGACAGGAGGGGTATGATATAATAATTCGTGGACCTTTTTGGGAGCCAAGCAGGTGACTTTTCCCTGGGGGGAAAGAAGAAGGGAAATAGGAGAATAGTAAATCTTTCCAAGATTTTTTTGTGAAAAATCACAAATTGACAAACATTTTACCATTCTTTTTACTGGATATTTCACAATAAATACTTGAAATATCATAGGAATACTGATAGAATATAGAAAAAGGGAGGTGAGTACAATGGCAAAGAAGGATTTACCATTGTATTTGTTCCATCAAGGAACCAACTATAAAACATATGAGTTTTTGGGAGCACACCCCGCGAAAAAGGGGAGAGCGCAGGGCTATGTTTTCCGTACCTGGGCGCCCCATGCCCAAAGCGTATCTGTGGTAGGCGATTTTAACGGATGGAATCCACAGGCCAATCCCATGGTTATGTTGGGAAGTCATGGGGTTTGGGAATGTTTTGTACCCGGACTTAAACGATATGATCTTTATAAATTCAACATCAAGGCCGCGGACGGCCGAGAAATTTTAAAAGCGGACCCTTATGCGTTTCATGCCCAGACCGCGCCGGAAACCGCTTCAAAAATTTACGATATTGAAGGCTATGAGTGGAATGATGGAGAATGGGCTGAAAGCCATCGGGGAAAAAATCCATACCGAAGCCCGATGAATATTTATGAGGTTCATTTGGGCTCCTGGAAGCGGTATGAGGATGGAAACAGTTTCAGTTATCGCAAATTTGCGGACGAATTAGTGGAATATTTAACTCATATGGGGTATAACTATGTAGAGTTGATGCCTTTGATGGAGTATCCCTATGACGGCTCTTGGGGTTATCAGGTCACCGGTTACTATGCCCCTACTTCCCGCTACGGCACCCCCCACGATTTTATGTATTTGGTGGACAAGTGCCATCAGGCGGGCATAGGGGTAATTATGGATTGGGTACCGGCCCATTTTCCAAAGGACGCCCATGGGCTGTATGAATTTGACGGACAGCCTTTGTATGAATATGAGGAGCCCCACAAGCGGGAACATCCTCACTGGGGGACTAGGGTGTTTGACTATGGAAGAAACGAGGTAGTTTGCTTCCTGGTTTCCAACGCCATGTTCTGGGTGGAAAAATATCATATTGACGGTCTGCGGGTGGACGCGGTGGCTTCTATGCTTTATTTGGATTATGGTCGGCAGGATTGGGAGTGGGTTCCCAATATGAACGGCGGCCGGGAAAATCTGGAAGCGGTAGCCTTTTTACAGAAGCTGAATACAGCGGTGCTTACTGAACACCCCAGCGCGTTAATGATCGCGGAAGAATCCACCGCCTGGCCGTTAGTGACAAAACCCGCCTATGTAGGAGGGCTTGGTTTTAATTTTAAATGGAACATGGGGTGGATGAACGATATGCTTCATTACACCTCTCTGGATCCTATTTACCGCAGTTATAATCATGATAAATTGACATTCAGTCTGTTTTACGCATTTTCCGAGAACTTTATCCTGCCCATTTCCCATGATGAAGTGGTCCATGGAAAAGCTTCCTTGATCAATAAGATGCCCGGTGATTACCAGATGAAATTCGCCGGGGTACGTACCTTTTTAGCGTATATGATGTCCCATCCGGGCAAGAAGCTTCTGTTTATGGGTTGTGAGTTCGGCCAGTTTATCGAATGGAATTATAAACAGCAGCTGGATTGGCTGTTGCTGGATTATGAATCCCACGGAAAGCTTCAGGAGTTTACCCGCCGGCTGAATCATTTCTATCTGGAGAACCCGGCTATGTGGCAGGTAGAGGACAGTTGGGAAGGGTTTAACTGGATCGCCCATGACGATCATCAGCGCAATATTGTTGTGTATAAGCGCATAGATGAGGGGGGCGAGGAAGTGTTTGTGGTGTGCAACTTCGCGCCGGTGCTCCGGGAAAATTACCGGATAGGCGTTTCCCCCGCCAGAATGTACGAGGAGGTATTTAATACTGACGACGTAGATTTCGGCGGAAGCGGTATTACCAACGGAAAATCTATCAAGGTGCAGAATATTGCGGATCACGATATGAAACAGTCGATTTCAATTACGCTTCCGCCTCTTTCGGTGCTTTACCTAAAGGCCAAAGGCAGAAGAAACAAGGCAGGAGGAAAAAAGCTGGAGACGCTTGTGGAAAAATCTTCTGCGTCAGCGAAAAAACCGGCGGTAAAAAAACCTGCCGCTAAAAAAACGGCGGGAACAGCCAAAACGCAAAAATCCTCGGAATCGCCAGAGATAAAAACGGCTTCCGACCCAAAAGCGCCGGCGAAAAAAGCTGCTGGGCCGAAAACACAAAAGAAGACTTCAAAAGCGAGTGTGGATAAGAAATCGTCTGAAAAATGATCCTGGCTGCCCAAGAGAATTTGGTAGAGAATGGAAAGTTTGATATAAAGGGGGACCAACCATGTTTCGCAAGAAGGAATGGATAGCAATGCTGCTGGCCGGGGGGCAGGGCAGCAGGCTGTACACCCTGACGCAAAACCTAGCTAAACCGGCGGTGCCGTTTGGCGGAAAATACAGGATTATCGATTTCCCGTTGTCCAACTGTGTCAACTCAGGGATCGATACGGTAGGAGTGCTTACCCAGTATCAGCCTTTGGTGCTCAATGAGTACATAGGCAACGGGCAGCCCTGGGATTTGGACCGCAATGACGGAGGAGTATTTGTGCTTCCGCCATATCAGAAGAGTTCTGGTTCCGACTGGTACACCGGCACGGCCAACGCCATCTATCAGAACATCAATTTTATTCAGCGGTACGACCCGGAATACGTCCTTATCTTATCTGGGGACCATATCTATAAAATGGATTATGAGAAGATGCTCGCGTATCACAAAGAAAAAGAGGCGGACTGCACTATCGCCGTATTCCAGGTTCCTATGGAGGAAGCGCCTAGATTCGGTATTATGAATACCTATCCGGACGGCACTATTTTTGAATTTGAGGAAAAGCCGCCCAAGCCTAAGAGCAACCTGGCTTCTATGGGAATATATATTTTCACCTGGAAAAAACTGAAAAAGTATCTGGAAAACGACGCCAACGATCCGATCTCCTCCAAAGATTTCGGAAAGGATATTATTCCTGCTATGCTGGGGGACGGGCAGAAATTAGCCGCCTATCCCTTTGAAGGTTACTGGAAAGACGTAGGAACGATTGACAGTCTGTGGGAAGCAAATATGGACTTGCTGGACCCGAATGTTCCTTTGGATTTATATGATGACTCTTGGAAGATTTACGCCAGAAATCCGGTGATGCCGCCCCATTATATCGCGCCGGGGGCTACTGTACAGAATTCTATGGTAACCGAGGGATGTTATATTGCCGGGCATATTGATTTTTCCATCGTGTTCTCCGGGGTTACTATTGAAGAAGGGGCGATCGTCCGGGATTCGATTGTCATGCCGGGTGCGGTGATCAGATCCGGCGCTTTGGTAGAATATGCAATTATCGCGGAAAACGCTGTGATTGGTGAAAATGCGGTTGTGGGGCAACGTCCGGAAAATGCACAGGACAAATCCGCCTGGGGGGTGGCGGTCATTGGAAACGCCGTCACTATTGGCGCAGGGGCTGTCGTGCCTGCAAAAGCTATGATTGATAAAGATGTGGAGGGGGTGTAAGCTGCTATGAGAGAAAATAAGGCGTTAGGAATTTTATTTTCCAATATGCATGACAGTATTTTAGGGGAGCTTACAGAACTTCGTACCACCGGATCTGTACCTTATGGCGGCAGATATCGTCTGATCGATTTTGCTCTGTCCAGTATGGTAAACTCCGATATTATGGATATTGGTATTATCACCAAAAGCAACTATCAATCCCTGATGGACCATGTGGGCGCAGGGCGGGCATACGATCTGGCACGAAAACGGGGCGGGCTTCGGATATTGCCGCCTTTCGCTTCCACCAACGCCTCCGGGATCTACCGCGGCAGACTGGAGGCGCTGACCAACGCTACGGAATTTATCCGGCGCAACGACGCAAAATATGTAGTGTTGGGAGACTGTGACTTGATCGCCAATATCGATTTGCGTCAGGTAATTAACCAGCATATTCATACCGGAGCGTACGCTACCTTAGTGTATAAAAAAGAAGAAGTGTTTCCGGAAGATATCCGTGACACCATTGTACTTGGGATAGAGGAACAGACGGATAATATCATCGATATCCGCCATCATCCGGACGTCAAGGGAGAACAGAATGTCTTTTTGAATCTTGCTGTCTTTGAAAAGAACGTGCTGGAAAAGATTATTTCCGACGGCAAAAGCCATGGCCATTATTCTATGATGCGCAGCGTGCTTCAGCCGGGAATAGGGAAGCTTAATCTGAAAGGATATGAGTTTACCGGCTACTCCCACAAAATTTCCAGTATGAAGTCTTATTTCGCCGCCAACATGGAACTGCTGGATTTGGAAGTCAGAACCGCTCTGTTCCCGAAAAATAAGCCGATTTATACCAAAGTCAGGGATCAGGTGCCGGTAAAATATGGGTTAAACGCTCAGGTAAGCAATTCCCTGATCGCCGATGGATGCGTAATTCATGGAAAAGTGGAAAATTGCGTTGTATTCCGCGGAGCGAAAGTCGGCCGGGGAGCTACAATTAAAAATTGTATTGTTATGCAGAATACTATTATCGGCGATAACGCCTATTTGGAATATGTTATTACAGACAAAGATGTATTAATCAGCGATTCCCGGACTTTGGTGGGATACGAAACCTACCCTACTTATATCACCAAGGGCAGCAGAGTGTAAAATGCAAACGCCCGCCGCCTGTGAAAATTGTTTTTCAAGCGGTGGGCGTTTATTCATTCTCACAAGAGTCTGCCACAGCAGGAAATAATGGAGGTACACCAGTGAAAATTTTATTTGTAGCATCAGAAGCCAACCCTTTTATCGCTACCGGAGGCTTAGCGGATGTAGCGGGTTCTTTGCCCCGGGCAGTCCGCAATTACCATCAGGCGTGCAGAGTGGTAATACCGCTTTACAGCACCATCGATCCTGAACTGCGCTCCAAGATGAAATTTGTATGTAACTTTGTGGTTCCTTTGAGCTGGCGCAACCAGTATTGCGGGGTTTTTGAAGCCAACCACAATGGGGTGATCTATTACTTTATTGACAATGAGTATTACTTCAAACGGGATAAAGGCATTTATGGGTACTATGATGACGCGGAACGGTTCGCATTTTTCTCCAAGGCAGTATTGGAAATGCTTCAGTATATTGATTTTACCCCAGATGTGCTTCATTGTAACGATTGGCAGTCCGCGATGGTGCCGGTTTATTTAAATTTGTTCTACCGGGACATTGAAAAATATAAAAATATCCGCACGGTCTTTACTATCCATAATATTCAGTATCAGGGAAAATATGGGATGGAAATTGCCTCAGATGTATTGGGACTTCCTTATTATGCTGCGCCTACCGTCATGTATGACGGCTGTTTAAACATGATGAAAGGTGCGGTTGAAATGGCGGATTATGTGACTACCGTCAGCCCCACCTATGCCAAGGAGATTACAGATCCGTGGTATTCCCATGGACTGGACCGGCTGCTGCGGGCAAACCAGCATAAGCTGGTGGGCATTCTCAACGGAATTGACACCGCAAGTTACAATCCGAAAACGGATCCGGCTTTGTTTGTTAATTATGACGCCGCCTCCTTGGAGAAAAAAGCAGAGGGGAAGGTAGCGCTGCAGGAATATATGGGACTTGCCAAGAACAAGGATGTACTGCTGTTGAGCATTGTCACCCGGTTTGTTTCTCATAAAGGGATCGATCTGATCCAATATATTTTTGACGAGCTGATGCGTCGGGAAATTCAGGTAGTGGCATTGGGGTCGGGAGATTATATTTTTGAAAGCTTCTTTGAGGAGATGCAGAGAAAATATCCAGGACGTATGGCGGTAAAGATTGGATTTATCCCCGACTTAGCGCGCAAAATTTATGCAGGCTCGGATGTATTCCTGATGCCCTCAAAAAGCGAGCCCTGCGGGCTGGCCCAGATGGTGGCTTTGCGCTATGGCACTCTGCCTATTGTCCGGGAAACCGGCGGGTTGAAGGATTCTATTATCGATATGGGGGCAGAGGGCGGAAACGGCTTTACCTTTAAAACCTATAACGCCCACGATATGCTGGGCGCCATTGACCGCGCAGGCGGACTGTATTATAACCGGGAGCTTTGGCCTGGGGTGGTGGAACACGCTATGGCATGCGATTTTACCTGGGGGCGTTCCGCGGTACAGTATATTGACCTGTATAAAAATATCACCGGAAATCAATAAAATAATAAAAGCGGCAGTGCTTCTGCCGCTTTTATTATTCTTTTTTTCCGATAGTTACCCGCTCTATTCCTGCCAGATCGGGGATGGACTTAATTTGTACATACCCATTTTCTTTCAGCAACCGCCGCACCGAAGGCGCCTGCTGATATCCTGCTTCCAAGGCCAGCCAGCCGCCTGGTTTGAGGTAAGGATAATAAAGCGCCGGCAGACTGCGGTAAAAAGTAAGGCCGTCCTCTCCGCCGCATAGGGCTGATGCAGGCTCTTGTTTTACCTGCAGCGGCAAAGAAGCCATCTCATGTGCTGAGATATAAGGAGGATTGGATACAATCAAGTCTGCGGAAGGCAGCGGCGGCGGAGACAGAACATCTGCGAGAAGAGGGGAGAGGTTGGAACAGCCGCTGCGCCGGATGTTCTTTTCAAGATAAGCATACGCCTGCTCATACAGCTCCAGGGCATAGACCATAGCGTCCCGGCGATTATGGGCCAGAGAAACCGCCACGCATCCGCTGCCGCTGCACAGATCATAAATTGTCGGTCCGGTTATCCCCTGTATCAGTTTTAATCCGGTTTCCACTAAAATTTCCGTGTCCGGCTGTGGAATCAGCACGCCAGGTCCTACATAGAAAGGAAGGCCGAAAAATTCCCACTCTCCCAGTAAATACTGAAGGGGTTCGCCGTCTAAATACCGGCGGCATAAGGAGAAAAATAATTCGCAGTCCTGCTTTAAGGCGGGTCCGTCCTCTGGGGATAAGCGCCGCCGGTCCCTGTGGAACACTTTCTCAAAAAGACAGGAAATATCAAACACACAGGTATCAGCCTGTGTGTTTGTTTTTACCAAAGTTATTCCCTTTTGATACGCTTGAAGAAAGGTCATAGCTCACCATTTATCCTCATCTTGGTTTTCAGGAATACAGGGAAGCAGCGCAGCGATCGCCACTTCCAGCTGGCTGTCGTCCGGCTCAAAGGTAGTCAGGTTCTGCAGCCACAGTCCCGGCGCAGAAATCGCCCTGGTAAACGGATTGCGATAGCGTCCCGCCCAGCGGATAATTTCATAGGAGATACCGATCACCACCGGCAGCAGTAAAATTTTTAACGCCACCCGCATGGCCACGCTTTCCCAAGTAACCACGGAGAATACGATAATAGAAACGATCAATACAATTAACAGGAAACTGGTACCGCATCTGGGGTGGAAACGGGTGTATTTCCGGGCGTTTTCCGGGGTAAGCTCCTCTCCCGCCTCATAACAGGCGATGGTCTTATGCTCCGCCCCGTGGTAGGCAAAGACCCGTTGGATATCCTTCATCCGGGTAACCGCATAAAGATAAGTGATAAATATGGCAATCTTTAAAACGCCTTCGATCAGGGTAAGCACCCACGGAATGGTAACAACGCCGCTGAGCAGCTTCACTACAAAAGCGGGTAAAATCATAAACAGCCCGATTACAATAACTAAGGATAAAACGGTTACAATTGCGTTAAACAGATAGGTTACCTTATCTCCCAGATGATCATTGAGCCACTTTTCAAACTTACTTTCTTCTTCCTCGTCCGCCATCCCGGAAAGATCGGCGGAGCGCATCAGACACTTATAGCCGGTTGCCAGGGTGGAGATCATGGTGAAGATACCGCGCACTATGGGAACTTTACTATACCATTTAGGAGCGCCGGTATCCCAGACTTCCGTTTCAATCTCACCGTCGGATTTTCGCACAGCCATAGCGCTGCAGCGGGGGCCCTTCATCATGATTCCCTCGATCAATGCCTGTCCGCCGATGGTTGTCATTTTTTTGCAACTATTTTCTGACAAACTTTTCACCCAGCTTTTTCTCAAATTATTGAAATGCACACTCTGAGAGTGTGCTGTTTTACACAACAAAACTATTATACTATCCTAATTATGAATAAATCAACCTTTCATTAAAGGAAGTAAAATAGTCACTCTGGTGCCTACATTTTCCTTGGAGGTAATCTCCAAGGCCCCGCCATGCATGGAAACGATCTCATCCGCGACTGCGAGCCCGATCCCAGAACCCCGGCGGGTAGAATTTGCCTTGAAAAACTTGTCTTTTACCTTCGGCAGATCTTCCGCTTTGATACCGCAGCCGGTATCCGCCACATTGATACAGATGTATTCTTCTGTCACCGCCCCCTGTATGGTAACGGTGTCTCCTCGGTCGGAATATTTCAGGGCGTTATCAATCACATTGATAAATACCTGCCGCAGCCGATTGCGATCCCCAAAGAACGGAGCAATCGTATCCGGCTCGTCATACACCAGCCGCTTGCCCTCGTGTTTAGCCCGCTCTTCGAACATGAGCACCGCGTCGGACAACTCGGCGATCACATCCATTTTTGTTTTATTCAGCTGCATCCGCCCACTTTGCAGACGGCTGAAATCCAAAAGCTCCTCCACCATCTGGCTGAGCCGCTCGGTCTCTCCAAGAATAACTTTCATCCCTTTGTGCACCATTTCAGCGTCCGGAGGGGTAGAAGGATCATCCAAAGTTTCCCCCCAGCCTTTAATGGCGGTCAGCGGAGTACGCAGCTCATGGGAAACAGAGGAGATAAAGTCATTTTTCATTTTTTCGTTGGTGGAAAGCTCTTCCGCCATGTAATTGATAATATCACACAGCTCCCCGATCTCGTCATCGTTTTTCTTCTGCAGGCGGGCGTTAAAATCTCCCTGGGCAATTTTACGGGCGGTTTTCCCTACCTCGCCTACAGGATTTACAATAGAATTAATAAAATAGGAGCTGGAAAAAATAACAAAGAAAATAATCGCCATGCCCACAAGGGTAACCACTAAAATCAGCATTACAATTTGAGCGTCCACCCGATCCAGGGAAACGGCGAAACGCATAGCCGCCAGACTTCGGTCCACTACAGGAGACACCACCGTAATCGCCATGACATTTTCTCCATTGACCGTGCCGATATACTCCCCAACGCCGTCATTGCTTTGCAGGGCTTTGGCAAAGTCGGGCATATAGGTATCCGAATTTGGTTCAAAACCGCTGGAGGTGAAGGTAACCTTACCGTCCGGGTCCACCGCCATCAGCTCCATCTTATCCCGCTTTTCAAAATTTTCCACCAAGCTTCGCACCTGGGCGGGGAAATTAGAAGAACTGTCTTCTGAATAGCCGGTAAGGAGCGTTTTTACCACATTGGCCTGGGCCATAATGGTAGAACGCACGCTGTTATAATAAAACGTCCGAATACCCAGAGAAAAGGCGATTTCCAAAGCGATCAGGATCACCAGAATAACGCCCAGGTTATTAAACAGCCAGCGTTTGGTAATTTTCTTTACCGCCGTGGGAACCACCTCCGTTTTCTGCAATATAGTTTAGAAATTTTAGTCCTCTTTATTCCACTTATATCCAAATCCCCAAACGGTCAGCAGATATTTGGGGTTGGACGGTTCGTCCTCAATCTTCATGCGCAGCCGCCGAATATTGACATCCACAATCTTAATGTCCCCGAAATAATTGTCTCCCCACACCTTGTCTAAAATGTCCTGCCGTTCCAACGCGGTATTAGGATTTAAAAAGAAAAACTCCATAATCTGATATTCTACCTGGGTAAGATCGATGGGAACGTCGTTTTTCGTCAGGGTACGGCTTTTCTGATTGAGCACAAATGGACCGGATTTTAATTCTGCCCCCGAGGAGGCTTTTTCCGCCGCCATAGTAACCCGGCGGTGGATTGCGTCCACTCGGGCGACCAGTTCAGAAGGGGAAAAAGGTTTGGTAACATAGTCGTCCGCCCCCAGCATCAGACCGCTGACCTTATCCATCTCCTGGCTTTTGGCTGAAAGCATGATAATGCCGATGGAACTGCTGCGCTTGCGAATCTCCTTACAAACAGCAAAACCATCCATCCCCGGCATCATAATATCCAGCAACGCTACATCAAAGTCCCCGTTATTTTTATCGAATACCTCCAGGGCGGTTTCCCCATCTGGGACATCTACCACATCATATCCTGCCCTTTTCAAATTGATTACGACGAAATCTCGGATAACGTCCTCATCCTCTACTACCAGAATACGTTTCATTACACTACCGCCTTTCGTTATATAAGCTCAAACATAGATTTCAGCTCAACTGCGCTAATTTTTAAATCGCTGGTGACATTTTCCGGAATATAACCATAATAGGTAAATAAACCCTTGACGTCCAGTTCAATATAATTTTCCAGGAATTTGTCCTGGTAATCATTTTGGGAGACCACCCGAATCCGGGCTAACTCCTCCGAAATATCGTTAAGACTATGTTTTAATTCGTTGTTATAACGGATAAATCGCCATTCTCCGTTCTCCACCTGATTGACGACGGTTACGTTGTCAATCCAGTTTTCCGGAAAACGGATCATATAACCTGCCGTGCGGTTAATTACCGCGGAAAATACACGAGCAAAGCTCTCGTCTTTCAAATGGGAATATTGGGTGAGGTATAACTTGTCCGCCTCGGCGAGCTCTTCATCTTCATAGCCCGGAAGGGAGCGGCTGATGGGAATTTCAACCACGGAATCGTTGTTGATATCCGTACAGAACACTTGTTCCGAGCGTATCGTCTGCTCATAGAGGGAAAGGGTTGGCTTGAGCTCCTCCGAGGGCTGCTCTTCCTCCAAATCCAGCTCCGCCATTTCCCAGCTGATCAGAGGGATGAGGCCGTTGGAGGTGATAGTGAATACCTCTGTCGCATAAGAAGAACCAGAAATCAATTCGTCGATAAAAAGCGCTTTCTGCCCGGAATCTGAGCGAAACCGGCCGGTAATCAGGTGAGAAAACTCCACGATTGCATCCGAAAGGGAGATCTCCGAAACCACATCCACCTCATAGCCGTTAAAGCTGATCTGCAATAAGGAAGCAGAACGGGAATTACCGCTCTTATGGACGATAAATATATCATCTCGGCCGTCCCGGTCCAGATCATCCAGGATATATTCACTGTAAGTTTCCGAGTGCTGCAGAGTTAGGGTGTTATCCACCATAGAATAGACGCAGAGCTCTTTTTCCTCTTGATCCGGAGAACTCCAGCCGATAATCACATCGTCCGCAGGATTGTCTGTGATATTGGCAAAAGAGATAAACTCTACATCCTCGCTGGCCCCCGGCAGTTCGTACACCGCCACCCACTGACCTTCTTTCTGGTCCAAAAGGGAGACGCGGGTATAATCAGAGGATTCCACAGAATAAAAAGCGATGGCCTCCTGTTCATCGTCCCCGTCGATATCATGGAATACAAAAGAAGAACGGTAATCGCCGGTTTTCGGATATTTCAGCCGGATCGTGCTGGAGATAACCGATTGCTTTAGCGCATTGTTGATCGCCGTCTGCTCCGCCGTCAATTTGGGCGGATCCATCAAATCCTCAGTGACTACGGAAAAACCGGTACAGGAAGATAAGGTGACAGCCGCCCACAAAGCTGCCGCTGCCAGAAGAAGTTTCCGAAACATCAGCCCGTCCTCCTTTCCTGAAATTTTCCATAAAGGGACGGTCAAAATAAATAATTACAGGTATACTTATAGTATAGCAAAAACCCCGTTCTGTCAACGATTCCGATGATTGGCCAAAGTAAAAAAACCGGAGAAAGGCATTCTTTCTCCGGTTTGCATATTTAACAATAACAATTGAATTTTCATGTTAAATCTGCTACAATATCCCTATGTCATTTTCCCCTTCCAACTTTTGCCGGAAAAGAGATACGAGATTCGGAATTTTGGATCAGATTGAGCAGGGAAGAAGCGAACAAAGGATATTCCTCTGATAACATTTCGGTGGTTACCGATAGTTTGTCTATGTTGACAATCGCGTCCAGATCATGCACTGGTTCCCCCATGGCGATAGAGGCGGCGTTTGCAGCACAGATTTGCATGGCCGCGTCAGAATACTGTTGGGAAACCCCCTCGGGAATCGTAAACATGGCGGACTGGTTCTTCGAGTTAGCGGAATACACCAGACGGAACATCCGGTAAACCGCCAGCATCAGAAAGGAAGAAACCTCCCCTACCAGAGACTTGCAGCCGCTTTTAGCCAACAGGTCGTAAAGTATATTTAACGAATTAGCGATCAATTTCTTATTAAGAACCGGCAGAACTCCCGACTTAAAGACATTTTCCTTTCCCATAGTATCCGGTTCTGGAATGTCCTCTACTGTCAGTTTGGAGCCGGTACGATCGGGGGAGCGCCCCAGCATATAATCGCAGGAAACTCCATAGAAATCAGCGCAGCGAATTAAAAAATCCAGCCCGCATTCACGGATTCCCTTTTCATAATGGGACAGCAAAGCCTGCGATATCCCCAGTTGAGATGCGGCGTGCTTTTGGCTGATGCCGCGTTCTTTGCGCAACAAAGTAAGGACTCGTGGAAAATCAGCATTCATATGTTAAAACCCCTCAAAAACCTTATTCTATCTTTATAAAGGATCCCCTGTTACCCGGGAATCCCAAGGTTCTTTACGTAGTGTAAATTATATAATAATAAAAACGTTTTGTAAAGAGAGAAGTTGGAATATTGCAAATCTTTGTCGAATTAATACACTCTGTAAATATAAGTTTGTTAAAATTTGCCTTTTATTTGCAACAAAATTTAGGCTTTTATCTACTTAATAAAATTAAAGGGATGTGAATTTATATGCGTACCTATCGGGTCCACTTTATCCGTCACGGTCTGACGAAAGGTAACCTGGAAGGCCGGTATATCGGAAGCACTGATCTTCCCTTGTGCCAGCAGGGGGTAGAACAACTGGAGGATTTGATCGCTTTGAAGGAGTATCCTTCTGTGGATAAAGTATACACCAGCCCTCTTGTACGCTGCCGGCAGACAGCGGATATTTTATTCCCTGACCGGGCGGTGGAAGTGGTGGACAACCTGCGGGAATATGACTTCGGAGAGTTTGAAAACCGAACGGTGGAAGAACTGGAAAAAGATCCCCGGTTTTGCCAGTGGGCGGCCGCGTCCATGCAGGCCAGCGCCCCGGGAGGGGAAAGCGGTATGGACCTTTTGAAGCGGTCGGTACAGGCGATGGCATATATTTTTGGGCAGATGATGGAAAATAACATCTACTCCGCTGCAGTAGTAACCCATGGAGGATTGATTATGACCCTGCTTGCCAATATGGGACTGCCCCAGAGGGAAATGATCTATTGGAACGCCCAGCCGGGCTGTGGTTATACCGCTCTTTTAACCGCTCAGATGTGGATGCGGGATCAAAAGTTTGAAGTGTACGGAACGATACCGGTGGGCGGCGACAATTATGACGTGGACTTTTCTTATGAAATGCCGCAGGAGGAACAATGACATCCTATTTGAAAAGTGCTATAATCAACGGGAAATATATTTATAATTGAAGTTAGGGTGATGAAAGAATGGAAAGAATGAAGATATGTGTGCTTAAAGGGGACGGAATCGGTCCGGAAATTGTCGATCAGGCGTTAAAGGTGCTCAAAGCCGTCTGCGATGCGAGCGGGATAAAATTGGAACTGGATTTTGCCCTGTTGGGCGGAATTGCCATAGATCAAACAGGGGAGCCTCTGCCCCAGCAGACCATCGACAAGTGCAAAGCGTCCGACGCGGTGCTGTTAGGAGCTGTAGGCGGAGAAAAGTGGGATCATCTGCCCGCCCGGCCGGAAAAGGGGCTTCTGGGCATTCGAAGCGCACTGGGGCTGTACGCAAACCTGCGGCCGGCGAAAATATTTCCAGCCCTCAAGACAGCCTCTCCTTTAAAGGACAGCGTTATCGGAGAAGGGGTGGACATCTTAGTGGTCCGGGAGCTGACCGGCGGGATTTATTTCGGGGAGCATAACCGAAAGACTGAAAATGGGATGGAAATCGGTTATGACGTGATGCAGTACAGCACGGCGGAAGTGGAAAGGATCGCTAAGACTGCTTTTGAACTGGCTAGAAAGCGAAATCATAAAGTGACCTCGGTAGATAAGGCAAACGTCCTGGAAGTCTCCCGTTTGTGGCGGGAGACGGTAATTCGTGTCCATGAAGAATACAGGGACGTGGAGTTAAACCATATGTATGTGGACAATGCCTCCATGCAGCTAGTAAGAAATCCGGCCCAGTTTGATGTAATTGTCACCGGCAACATGTTTGGGGATATCCTTTCAGACGAAGCATCCATGATCAGCGGTTCCATCGGTATGTTGGCCTCCGCCAGTCTGGGCGTTGGTTCTCTGGGGCTATACGAACCGATCCATGGAAGCGCTCCGGATATCGCCGGCAAGGGAATTGCCAATCCCTTGGCCACCGTTCTTTCTGTAGCGATGATGCTGCGGTATACTTTCAGCCTGGAAAAAGAAGCGGACGCAATCGAAAAGGCTGTTGAGCTGAGCTTAAATCATGCCCGCACCCCGGATATTAAATCAGAGGATTTGCCAGTGTACTGTACCGAACAGATGGGGGATTTTCTTGCCAAGACGGTAAGAGAACTGCTGGCCTAATGCGAAAAAGAACAAGCATAGAAAATAATGGTTTGAAGGAGGTAAAAAAATATGGGACTTTCTAAAACATTAAAAATGAATGCCAAACGCGCTTTGGCAGGAAATTGGGGAAAAGCGATCGGCATTATGCTGCTTGCTATGCTTCCTGGGATACTGCTCAATATTTTTGAGTTTGCCTTGCGGGCGGTATTGGGAATCTCAGAATACATGGATTATAACAATACTCCGAATATTCATATAGACGATATGGCCAGCGTGTATTCGGTTTCTTTGTTGGTCTCTTTTCTGATTCTGGCGCTTACCTTTGTGATCATCATTCCCTTATCACAAGGGGAGCTGCGCTGGTATTACCGGCGCACCGGTGGGGAAAACGACGGAGTTTCCAGCATATTCTATTACTTTGAAACTTTCAAACAGTACGGAAAAGCGTTTTGGCTCAATCTCTCCATCAGCCTGCGGGTGTTTGGATGGACCTTGCTTTTATGTCTGCCGCTGATTGTACTGGTAGGCTTTATGGGGATGTACAGCGCTCGTTACGACGGGGAGCTGCCTGCTCCAGTGGCTGGACTGGGGATAATCCTTTTGATTGTGTGGGGCATTGCCGTAGTTATTTTTTCTGTCGCTATCAGTCTGCGGTATTTTCTGGCGCCTTATATTCTGGCGGAAAATCCTCAGATGAAATCCCGCGAGGCGGTCAAACAGTCGGTTAAATATATGAAAGGCCACAAAGGGGATGTGTTTGTTTTTGGGCTCTCCTTTATCGGTTGGATACTGCTTTGTGTCTTTTTCATTCCGATGTTTTATGTAATCCCTTATATGAATGCTTCTCACGCCATGTACGCCAGGTACCTAATTCAGTTGGGCAATAATGCGTTTGGCGGAGGGGAAAGCACACGGGAATATAAGGTGGAGATCGACCGGTATATGGAAGATCAGGGAGGCTGGAAAACCCCTGCCCCTTCCCAGCAGCCACCGGAGCAGCAAGGACCGGAGCTATAAAAGGACAAATAAAAAAGACGCAGTTTCCGCGTCTTTTTTATTTGTCCTTTTATACCATCAAACCTGCAGATAATAAAAATTATTTGACTTGCGGCATCAACTGCTGGATACATTCCCTACAGATATTTTTGCCTTTAAAATTAACCACATTCGTAGCGCTATTACAAAAAATACAAGCAGGCTCATACTTTTTAAGAATGACTTGATTGCCATCCACATAGATTTCTAATGAGTCCTTTTCTCCAATATCCAAGGTGCGCCTTAACTCAATAGGCAGTACAATTCTCCCTAATTCGTCGACCTTCCGTACAATACCGGTCGATTTCATTTTTCTCCCCCCTTCAAAAAATTAACATTATATAACAATATATCCCAAATTAAAAAGAAAGTAAACACTTTGGAATAAATTGTAAATGTATTTATGTAATATTCATAAATTAATTAAAAAATACTGTTCAATATATATAAATAAAAGAGGTGTTTTATTTTGATGAATTTGTTATTTGCCTTAATTATTTTGTTTTCCTTATTGTTTGCTATAATTAACGGAAGGATGCCGCAGTTATCCGAGGCGGCGATGTCGGAAAGCGCAAACGCGGTTAGTCTGGTTCTCTCCCTTATGGGGATGATGTGCCTTTGGAGCGGGCTGATGAAGGTTGCCCAGCAGTCCCGGCTGACAGAAAAACTCAGCCTTCTGCTCTCGCCTATTACCAAGCGCTTATTTAAAGATTTAAATCCCAAAGGAAAGGCCATGGAAGCAATCTCTATGAATATTGTGGCCAATTTATTGGGACTGGGAAACGCTGCTACTCCTTTGGGAATTAAAGCTATGTGTGAAATGTCCAAGGAAACCAAGGCGGGTTCTGCCGCGAGCAACAGTATGGTAATGTTTGTGGTGCTTAACACCGCCGCTATTCAGCTGATCCCTACTACCACTGCTATGCTGCGTATGAATGAGGGGAGTACCGCGCCCTTAGATATTCTGCCGGCTGTATGGATCTGCTCTATTGCTTCCGTGACTGTAGGACTGATAATGGCTAGGTTCCTTTCCCGATTTTGGAGGGATAGACTATGATGAACATTGGAACATATGCGGTCCCGGTGATTGTATGCTTTATTTTGGTATATGGGTACCTTCATGGAGTACGGGTGTTTGACGTGTTTTTGGAGGGTGCGAAAGAAGGAATCCAAGTTTCTATGAGCATTTTGCCCGCCCTGATCGCTCTTGTGACGGCGGTAGGAATGTTTAAAGCCTCAGGTGGGCTGGATGTGCTCTCTTATGCGTTGGCGCCGGTGGCCAACCTGCTGGGAATACCTCAGGAGGTTATTCCGCTGGTGCTCTTGCGCCCCATATCCGGCAGCGGAGCAATGGTGATCTTTACAGATATTATTAAAACTTATGGTTCCGACAGTTTCATAGGGCGGGTGGCCAGCGTGATGCAAGGTTCCACAGAAACCACATTTTATACGGTAGCCTTATATTACGGGGCGGCAAAGATTAAAAATACCCGCCATACCATCCCGGCCGCCTTGTGCGGAGATCTGACAGGATTTGTGATGTCCGCGCTGCTGGTGAGGCTGATGTTTTTAAATTAACTACATATAAAAAAAGGGAGCTGATCAGCTCCCTTTTTTTATTTTGCTAAAAATCCAACCTTCTTATACACTTTATCCAACGTACGCTGGGAAAGAGCCTGCGCCTTCTCAGCGCCTTTGCGGTAACAATCCTCCAAATAGGCTTTTTCCTTCATATAAGCGTCAAACCTCTCCCGAACCGGACGCAGGGTTTCGGCCACAGCCTCTCCTACCGCCAATTTAAATTCGCCGTAACCTTTTCCGGCAAATTCGTCCTCAATAACCTGGAAGGTCTTTCCGGTGACGGCGCTGTAAATAGACATAAGGTTATTGATCCCATCTTTTCCTTCCCGATAAGCAACCTGTGTTTCTGAATCTGTAACAGCGCTTTTAAATTTCTTAATGATTGTTTCCGGCTTATCCAAAATGGCTACAAACGCTTTGGGGTTGTCGTCCGATTTGGACATTTTTTTGGTGGGATCCTGAAGAGACATTACCTTTGCCGCCAGTTTGGGGATATATCCGTCCGGCAGGGTAAACACATTCCCATACAGCCCATTAAACCGCTGGGCAATATCCCTGGCCAGCTCCAGATGCTGTTTCTGATCGATCCCCACAGGCACCAGATCCGCCTGGTACAACAGGATATCTGCCGCCATCAGCACCGGATAAGTAAACAGCCCGGCATTTACATTGTCCGCGTGGCGGGCGCTTTTATCCTTGAACTGGGTCATACGGCTCAGTTCCCCAAACTGGGTATAGCAGCTAAGAACCCATGAAAGCTCCGCATGGGCCTGCACATGGCTCTGGATAAAAGCGATAGACTTTTCCGGATCAATTCCGCAGGCCAGCAACAGGGCGTAAGCGGCCAGCGTATTCTCCCGCAGCGCTTTCGCATCCTGACGGATTGTAATAGCATGCAAGTTTACAATAGAATAGCAGCAGTGATACTCCTCCTGCAAGGCTACCCAATTTTTTACAGCCCCCAAATAGTTTCCCAAGGTCATAACCCCAGTGGGCTGAATACCGGAGAAAATAATCTTTTTACGTGCAGTTTGCTGGTTTTCCATAATAGAACCTCCCATTAATACAGCTCTTTGGTCAGCTTGCCAAGAATAGAGACCCCTTTAATTATGTTCTCATCCGTGGGGGTGGAGAAGTTCATTCGGAAAGAGCGGCAAGGGGTCGTCTCATCGGCTAAAAACGCCACGCCAGGCACCACAGCCACCTTTGCCTGCACCGCCCTCTGGCAGAAATCCAGCATATCGGCCCCTTCAGGCAGAGTACACCATAAGAACAGACCGCCTTCTGGATTGGTATGGGTGACTTTGGGGGAAAACTCCCGGTCTATACAGTCGATCATCAATTGACATTTTTTTCTGTAAATATCCGAAATTTTTTGGATATGGGCGGTGAGGTCACAGGTGGCCAAAAAGCGTTCACAGATCATCTGGGTCAAGATGGTAGTGTGAACATCGGCGCACTGTTTTCCTACGGTCATTTTAGCAATCAAAGGCTTGGGAGCCACCGCAAAAGCTACCCGGAGACCAGGGGCCAAAATTTTAGAAAAGCTGCCCACATAAACTACATGGCCGTTTTTATCCATGGATTTAATGGAAGGGACCGCCTCACCAGAAAAGCGAAGATCCCCATAAGGATTGTCCTCCATCACCATAACTCCATATTTTTCCGCCAGACGCAATATTTCCTGACGTTTTTTCAGGCTGGTGGTGATGCCAGAGGGATTTTGGAAATTAGGAATGGTGTATATTAGCTTGGTGTTGGGATGATTTTTTAAGGCGTACTCCAATTTGGCCACATCCATGCCATCCTCTTCCATAGGGATCCCTACCAACTTGGCGCCGTAGGAACGGAAGGCGTTAAGGCAGCCGATAAAAGAAGGATCCTCGCAGATAACAGTATCCCCTTCGTTTACCAAAGCTTTACAGGTTAAATCCGCACCCTGCTGGGCGCCGGTGATAATAATCAATTCGTTTTCCGCCATAGGAACGCCATAATGATTTTCCACCAGATCCCTGCAGGCGGCGCGCAGGGCGGGATACCCCTCGGTGATAGAATATTGCAGAGCGCCGATAGGGTCGGAGGCGAAAATATCCCTGGTGATTTGGGAGATTTTTTCAATGGGAAATGCATCGGGGGCGGGGTTTCCCGCCGCGAAAGGAATTACACCCGGATCGGAGGTAGCCTTTAAGATCTCTCGGATCAGCGATGGCTGCAGGGAAGAGATCCGGTTTGAAAACTTATATTCCATAAACAATAGCTCCTTTTACCGCCGCACAGCAGCGGTTAGAATGAAATGATGATATAAATAGCTTTAAATTACATTCTATCACATTGTTTTTCCAAATAAAAGTATCCCAAGAGACAAAAGATTGGTTTTTTATCGCCTGGAAGTGACAAATTATTCAGAATACAATATTTACAATATATTATACATTTAGTAAACCTATCAGTATATGTACTATAACATGGAATTATTCGCCCTACCAAGGCAGATTGGATGATTGATATGAACAAACAAGAAAGTACTCTTGGGCTTTCCGTGAGAGACCGGGCAAAACAATCCCTGCGTTCCCACCGGGCTCTAATAGAGTGTGCGGTCTATACGGTTACCGGATTTGTTTCCGCCAACGCTTTTGTGCTGGCGGACCTGGCACCCTTTGGAATTGCCTTTGCCGCCGCAGCGAAACCGCAGTTTTATCCGGCGGCGGTCATCGGTTCCATACTAGGATATGTTTTGTCCTTCAGTTCGTTGGGAAATGTAAAATATGTCCTGGCCTCCATGCTGCTGTTTGCTGTCCGCTGGGCGTTTTCCTCCGGGACTCTGATGAAAAATACTACCGTTGCTCCGCCGGTTCTTACTGCGGTTTCCTTAGGGATCCCTTCCTTGGCGATTGCTATTGCTACCGGCGGGGACGTTTATGCTGTGGTGCTGGTGGTTTCTGAAGTGCTGCTGGCCTGCTGCGCCTCTTATTTCTTTGCCAGGACGATACAAAGTATTGACCTGGGTTGGGAAAATCTGCAGCAAACGGATATTACTTCCATGATTATTACCTTTTGCATTACCATTATCGCGCTGATTAATCTGCAGGTTGCAGGCTTGTCGGTGGGACGGATTATCGCGGTAATTACGATTTTGCTTGCAGCGCAGGCGGCCAATGAAGCGGGAGGCGCCATCTCCGGCGTGGCCGGCGGAGTCGCCGCAGGAGTGATCGGCGCAAACAGTTTTCTTATGGGGACCTATGGGTTTGGCGGACTGTTGGCGGGGGTGTTCGCCCCCTTGGGAAAAATCGCCTCCGCTGTCGCTTTCATTGTAGTAAACACCTTCGCTCTTTTGGCCAGCCGCCAGACGATAAACAAAGGGATATTGCTGGAAATTTTCATAGCCTCGGCAGTTTCCATATTAATCCCTTCCGCTGTAATAAAAAAGATTACCCTGCGAAAAATTACCGGCAGCGCAGTGCAGGGAGAGACTTACAGGCAGATGATCCATACAAAAATGCAGGGGGTTTCCAGCGCTTTGCGCCAGGTAGCCACCACCACCCGAAAGGTCAATGAAAAATTGGATGGGATGCGAAGCGGGGATATCTCCTGTGTTTATACCGCCGTGGCAGATAAGATTTGCCGCAAATGCAAGCGCAACTGCATCTGCTGGCAGCAGATGTATACGGATACCTCCAATGTTTTTAACGACGCTTTAGTCGTAATGCGCCAAAACGGTACCCTTACCTTAGAAGATATTCCGGATTACTTTACCCGTCAATGTCTGCGCCTGGAAGAGATGATCCCTATGCTCAATCGGGCATTTGAGGAATATACCGCTCAAGAAGCTATGAAACGAAAGGTCGCGCAGGTCAGAGGTGTAGTGACCGATCAATTTGAGGGAATGGCGCTGATGATCGACAGCATGGGCAGCGATTTGGATGAATTGGTAACCCAGGACGATCAGACCGCCGCCCGGGTGAAGGAGTATTTACATTCCCTGGCGGTATACCCGGAAACCGTCAGCTGTACAGTGAATGATCGATGTAATATGACTTTGGAGTTTTCTATTCCTATTTATAAACTGTCTCGGATTGATCTGACAGATCTGACTGTACAGATATCGGATTTGTGCGGACGGGATTTTGATCTTCCTGCCAAACGTACTACAGAAAAAACAGCGGTGCTTACTTTTGTGGAAAAGGCAGTCTACACGGTGAAATGGGGGGCTACCCAACTGGGAAACTCCTGTTCCCGTCTGTGCGGCGACAGCTACACTTATGTACCGGGAAACAACGGCAGAATGAATATAATCCTTTCAGACGGAATGGGAAGCGGCGGTGCGGCGGCGGTGGATTCCGCCTTGACGTCGGAACTGCTCAAACAGCTCATTGAAGCGGGCGTCAGTCTGGACGCAGCTTTAAAGCTGGTAAACTCCGCTCTTCTTGTGAAAACTGGGGATGAATCCCTGGCAACCATCGATATTGCCGGCATCGACCTTTATACTGGACAGGTGGATTTCTATAAGGCGGGCGCGGCGCCTACCTTCCTGCGAAAGTCCGGAAAAGGAGGTTATGTGGAATCCAACTCTCTGCCGGTGGGAATTTTAGGAGGGGTAGCCTTCGAAAAAAATTCCGTCACTTTGAAGGAGGGAGATTTAATCGTCATGGTATCCGATGGAGCGGTGGCCTCGGGATATGATTGGATATTGTCCGATCTGGAGCATTATGAGGGGAAAGATCCTAAAATCCTCAGCGAAAAAATTGTTTGTGAAGCGCAGCGCCGCCGGTTGGACGGCCATGAGGATGATATTACCGCTATTGTAATCATGCTGGAAAAAGGAATTTAAAAAACCCGGACGCGTTCTAGCGTCCGGGTTTTTAATTCTTAGTTAATAAGGAGAGGCCTCCAAAAGAACCACATAAGCATCCTCCGGTTCTAACAGAACAACTTTTTTTCCTTTGGATTTCTCCGAGTTTACCTCCTCAATGGAACAGATAAACGGCACGCAGGTAGAAACTGGGGTAAACTCTTCTCCAAAGGTAGATACCGCCCCAATTTTTGATACCCACATTCCAAGCAGTCCCTGCTCGGTAATATAGCCGGCGTAGTCCGGCTCCAAGTTGTTTCCAAAATTATCTGTAAACGTAAAGCGTCCCCCGTCTTTAAGAGGAAAGTTTAAAACCAGATATTCCACGGGGATCCTCTCCAAGGAAGGAAAATAAGTACTGAATGGGACTTTGCGCATTTTTAGGGCCTTCATATTGGTGTACTCAGTGGAGACTTTGCGCAATTTTGTTTTTTTCTCGTCGCTGACCAGGGTCCAGTTTTCGGCAATACCGTCGTCCACGATGTTTACTAGGTTCATCTCTACCTGGACTGCTACCGCGTCGCTGGTAAAGACAACAGAACTGTCCATCACCATAATCTCACTGGCATTTTCCTGCTTCATTGTGGACAGAATAGTGTTCATATTGGTTTTGGACAATAGATTGGAAGCGGTGACCCCCTCTAAGGTGGTGGTATTAATCGCCACTTTAATGGCGTTGACCCCGGCGGAGATTGCAAACAGCACCAGCAAAAACAGCACAAAGACAATAAGCAGCGCAATGACTAACCTGCGCTGATACACAGGTTTCATTCTCTTAAACTGGGCAAAAGTCATGATACTCCGCCACCTTTCCAAATTAAAATCCCTTATGAATTATTATACTAACCCCGCAAAGAATGTCAACTTTTGTCGAAACCAAAAGAAACAAAAAAGACGCCTAAAGGCGTCCTTTTTGCTTTTTTGAGATGGAATGTTATGCCTGAACGGCAGAAGTTTTCCTAATCATACAGAATTGCTTTACCCCATCCGGCAAAACAAAATCCTTGGACATATGAAACCCATAATGCTTGTATATTTGTACGTTTTGAAGATTATTGGTTTCCAACGCGGTTTCCAGGCGGTTTTCATCCGCATACCGTAAAACCGGCGCCATCAGCTTAGAAGCGATTCCCTTGCCCATCATGGACGGTTTGACCGCTAAAATATCCACATGGAGATAGTCGCCCAACGACTCCTTGTTGATCCAGGAGGTTTTTAAAGCGCCCACATGTTTAAAATAGCTGACCAAGGCAGAGGGGCCAAAGCTGTATTTAGTAATTACCTTCAAGGTTTTCCAGCAGCAATCGGCAACCGAGCGCCGATAAGATTTCAGCGGCTGGGAATAGGCGTCTTCCTTGCTGTCAAAAAGGATCACTACGCCATTGATCTGCGCACTGTCCGCATAGATATAGGAAAAGTCGTAGATCATATCAAAATAACATTCAAAAATTTCAGGCAGCGCTTTGCGTCTTAACTCATCATCCTTAATTAGCTTGCAATAAAGAGGGTCGCTGTAAAAACAGTCCGCCAACAGACGGGACACCTCTTTAATATGCCTGTATCTTACCCGATATAGTTCATCACTTAACATTATACCATTCCCCTTAAACTGCTGTCTTGCTTTGTGTCGCCTTCCGTATCGTGGAGTTAAAGCATAAATCCACTATCCGTGCGCCAGACTGAAAAAGAAGAATGTTGTTTTGATGTATTTATTATACCATACCGGCCTTGGTACAAACAAAAGGGATAGATACCGATTTTTTGAGATTTAACCGGATTCCTCCTGATCTATAAAGATAGGGGCCTTTTTTCATAGGCGTTATCTGCCGTAATCCTATTTGTTCGTCCGTCTGCCAAGGGATAAGCTATCCTTCCAAAGAACCTGGACAGGTGCGCACATAATGAAAAATATATTGCTGGGCGATACCTGCCCAGGGCAGCATATATTTAGGCAGTCCCTTGGGAAACAGACGCTCCATAGCGCGTTTAATCCAAACATCTACCGGGAAGCATTCTATCCGTCCGCACCCATACAGCAAAGCACAGTCTGCCACTTTGTTTCCTACTCCGGTGATGGCGGTAAGAACTTCTCTTGCTTGGGGAAGAGGGAGGACTTTTAGGCTCTCCAGATCAACCTGCCCACTGGCAACCTTTTGGGCGGCGTCAATAATATACCGAGCCCGAAACCCGCAGCGCAAAGGCGCGAGATCCTGCGGTGTAAGTTCCGCCAGGCGTTCCGGCCCCGGAAAAGAAAAATATCCGCCGTCCAAGGGATCGCCGAAGGTTTCGCACAACCGGGCTACAATTCCTTTGATCCGTCCTACGTTGTTATTTTGGCTGATGATAAAGGAACACAAAGCTTCCCATGGCTCCTGACGCAAGACACGGATCCCCGGGGCATAGGCGCAGGCGCTGCGCAGTACGGGGTTTTGAGAAAGGAGGGATTTGATTTTCCCGTAGTCACGGGTAAGATCAAAATAATCTTTCCAGAAATTTTCGTATTCCTCCAAAGTGGTCCCTTCAAAATAGAAGGTGGACCCTTTTTGTGAAATATGACAAGAGTGATTCTGGGAAATTCCTATGTAACTTCCGTCCGGCTGCCGATCCCAGCGAAAACATTGTCCGCAGTTTAAGGTCTGGTCCAGATCGAAATCCGGGATATTTTCCAGCATTATTCCACAGTGGGTGGAAACCGGTTGTTTTTTTTGTAAAGTTGGGGTCATTTTCAGGTTCTCCTTAGGTAAGTTTCAAACGGTTACAGTATAACAGATCAAACTTAAAAAATAAACGAAATTTTTTGGTAAATTCTTATGAAACCTCACAAATCAAAACCACACTACATAAAAAAAGATTACTCTAAGTAATTTGCAATTTGGTAAATAATTTGAAAAATTTTTACCTTCTAATAAATTTTAACAAAGCAAAAAGAACGGAATAATCAAAGTTTTCTACTCTTTCCACCGAGTTTTCCACATGATTTTGAAAAAATGGAAAAGTTTTCAACAATTCGTTAATACTTGCAGTATATTTTATTTTCTGAAATCGAACAGAATTTTTGTTAAAATTTGCACTTGACAGGAGAATAAATTAGCCCTTGTAGTTTAAAATATTACGGAAAACTCTTTGTATAAATCAGGTAAAGAACTATATCTTAAGGCGGTGCGGATAATGTTAAAAGGAGTTAGCCAAAAAGTTATTGAAGTGGTGAATACGGACAATAAATATTTTGAAAAAGCCATCTTGTTTTTGCGCCCCCAGCCTATGGGGGAAGAAAACGGACACACTATAAAAAAATATGCCAGCGAATATTTGTCGCAGATAACGTATCAGCCGACGCCCAAAAACAAAAAAAGTCTAATGATCTCCCTTGGAAAAATCATCCTTTCCGCCGGTTTTGGGGCCGCGGTTACCTGCGCATTTTTTCTGCTTTAATAAAATTTAGAGAAAAAGTGGGATTTTTGGATGGAAAAACCACAAAATAGATGAAAAAAAACGTCGAATGATGTAGAAAAGGATATAATCATATGTTATAATACCTCTATATAAAACAAATTGTATAATATTGGGCAGTGACAGGAGGAAGCTATGGGGCAGACGCAGCAACAGGAAAAGGAAGATATCGTAGTAGGCAGAAACAGTGTGATTGAGCTTCTCAAAGGGCAGCGCGCTATCGAATGTGTGTATATCTGCGACGATACTCCCGCCAAAGGTCAGCCGATTTCCCGGATCGTAGCTATGGCAAAAGAAAAAGGCATTCCGGTGAAAAGGGTGGATGAAAAGAAGCTGGAACATATGGCCCCAGGCCTTCATCACCAAGGGGTGGCGGCCTTGGCCGCTGCCTATGAGTACAGCACCTTGGAGGATATTTTTGCCCGGGCGCAGGGAGAGGCGGTATTTATCATTCTCTGCGATTCTATCGAAGATCCCCATAATTTGGGAGCGATTATCCGCACGGCAGAATCCGCAGGAGCCCATGGGATCATCATTCCCAAACGGGGAGGCGTGGGACTTACCCCGATTGTAAGCAAAACCAGCGTCGGCGCAGTTGAACACATTCCTGTGGTCAGGGTGAGCAACCTTGTAAACACGATGGAAAAGCTAAAGGAAAAAGGCGTCTGGATTTATGGGGCCGATATGGACGGACAGCCCTGGGACAAAACCGATTTGAAAGGGAATATTGCTTTGGTAATCGGTTCCGAGGGATTTGGTTTGTCCCGCTTGGTAAAGAAAACTTGCGATGTAATCCTTTCCCTCCCCAGAAAGGGAAAGATTAATTCCTTAAACGCTTCAGTGGCCGCAGGGATATTAATGTATGAAGCGGTTCGGCAAAGGGGATAGCCCCGACAGAAGATACATGGAAATTGTTGAGTACAAGAGGAGTGGAAGCAACGATGGCTCGGGACTACAATGTAGATGATATTTTGGAGGAACTGAGAACCAGGAAGGAAGGGGACCGTCCTCGATATTCCCAGGATACATACGATTATGAAAATACGCGCTCCAGGGAAAGTTCTTATCAAGCTCCCCCCCAGCGTGGATACGGGGAGGAAGGATACTCCCCCCGCCGTCCGGCGGAATATGAACAGAGACGCAGCGCTTCTCATCCGCAGAGCTATGCTTCTCGGCAGGAAGAGGACGGCCGTTTTTCAAGAAATGTAGAAGGATTTGGCCAGCGTCAGCCGGGTTCCCGCCCTCAGCGGCCCTCTCAGCGCCGGCTGCCCCGGCTGGAGGAGGACGCGCCCTTTGGCAAAAGCAATGAGCGGGGATTAAGAGGGTCCAATCCTTATGAAGGAACCACCCGCCGCAGACGGCAGGAGGAATATGGAGATTTTTCCGAATATGGGCGTACTGCGCCCCGCCGGACTGTCAGGGAGCCGGAATATCCTCCCCGCAGGTATGATGAGGAACCGTCTCGCGTCCCCCGTCAGGAAGGATATGCTCCCAGGAGGGAGCCGTCTTACGAACAGCAGGATGCCTACCATCCGCAGCAGCGGCCGGTACGGCGTACGGCTTTTGACCGGGATGACTGGCAGGAAGGGAACAGCGGCCGTTACGGGACCAATCCCATGCGGCCCGACGGATTTGGGGAAGAAGCTTCCCCGTCCTCTCGCCGCCTAAGGGAAGAGGAGAATTACCGTCGGCCGGAAAATTATGCGGCCAGGCCCGCCGCGCCGGATCAGAGCGAAACCTTGGAACAGACGATGCAGCGGGTACGCAGAGATACCGCAGCCGGCACAGAAGAAAGATTTCAGTTTGGAAACGTTCCCGCCCAGGAGGACGTTCCAAGAAAACCGTTTGACTTTGATACGGCTCCTATGGAGCCTTTGCCGTCCCGGCAGGAAGCGCCGGTACAGGAATATCCCCGCGGGAGGGCGGATTTTTTGGATCAGCCGGCCGCGGCAGACAGCCGCTCCTTCTTAGGAAATGACTATCGTCCCCAGGAACAGGACGTCCAAAGATATTCTCCCAGGGAGAGAGAATTTCAAGACTTAGCTTCTTTTACACAGGAGCAGGAGCCGCCTGCAGGCGCGCAGACGGACTTCCCTTACGAGACGGCTCAGACCCCCGCACATACTCCCTCCTGGCAAGAAGAAACGCCTTTTTCCCCTGCGTCGGAGCCGCCTGCGCAGGAGGCTGGCTTCCGATTTGATTTTGGAACCCCGCCGGGGGAGGAGGAGTCAGGGTTTTCTTTAAAAGAGGACTTTCTTTCCGAGGGATTCCAAGACCAGAGCACCCGGATGGATATTCCGTTAGGCGCCCCGCAGGAATTTGAAACGCCGCGGGTTTCGCAGGACGATTATACTCAGGTAATCAGGCAGGAAGAATATCCATCGGAACAGTTCTCCCGCAGGGAAGAAAGAGCCCGCCGGGGAGAGGCTCCGGCAGAATTGGCCCGTTCCCAGTGGCAGGCCTCTTATGCTCAGCAGGAATTTTTAGAGACGGAACCTTTGGCGGAAGATGATTTTACCGCTCCAGAGGACGCCCCGTATGTAGAAAAAGAGATCAAATCGATCAAAACCGGTTTGACGGTCAAATTAGTTATCAGCGGGATTTTGGCGTTTGTGCTTATTTACCTGGCCTTCTCCATTAACCCTCTGCCATTTACTGAAAGCGTGATGCTGCCTCTTCCAAAGCCCATCTTTCCGGAAGAGAATATGCGGTTGTTTATTGCCGCTAATTTGTTGATTACGGTGATCAGCGCTATTGTATGCAGCAATGTGATCGGCGGCGGGATCGTCTCCCTTTGTAAGATGAAGGCGGACAGCGATTCCCCAGTGGCCCTGGCTATGCTGGGGGTGCTCATTCAAGGGATCATGCTGCTGTTAAAACCGGAAATGTTGGACCCGTCCGTGGTGTGTATTTATTTTTCCGTCGCAGGCACAGCGTTGTTTTTCAACCTGATAGGGAAAAAGATGCTGATCAACCGGGTGCAGCGCAACTTCCATTTCCTCACCGGCGAGCGGGAGAAATATGCTTTCCTTCAGGTGAAAAACCGGGAATTTGCGCGGGAGTTCACCCGGGGACTGGGCGCGGATGTAGATCGGGTAGCGTTCAGTACAAAAACAGATTTTATCACGGGATTTTTAGATAAAAGCTATTCTCCCGATTACAGCGAAGGGATTAGCCGTTTGGTGGTTCCCATCAGCTTTGTAGGAAGCATTGTGGTAGCGGCGGTGACCTACATTCTTACCAAGGATATTTTCAGCGCAATCACTGGATTTACCGCGATACTTTGCATCTGCGCGCCGTTTTCCTGTGCGATTATCCCAAATCTGATGCAGGCAAAGGTCACCAAAAAACTTACCCGTATGGGAGCGATGCTGGCGGGCTACTCCACAGCGCAGGAATTGGCGGACACCGATGCGGTAGTGGTCAGCGATAAAGAGCTGTTTGTTTCCGGAAGCGTGCTTCTCCATGGGATGAAGGTGTTCGCAGAAAAGCGGATTGACGAAGCTATTTTAGATGCGGCCAGTGTAATTATCTCCTGTCAGGGGATTATGACCGACGTATTTCTTAATATGGTGGGCAACAACCGCCGGCTGCTTAAGAAAGTGGACAGCGTAGTGTATGAGGATGGACTTGGAATTTCCGCTTGGGTAGATGGAAAAAGGGTCCTGATTGGCAGCAGCCAGCTAATGCGGCATCATGGCATTGAGTGCCCCTCTCGGGATTTTGAAAGCCGTTATGTACGGGATGGGAGACAGGTGCTGTACCTTGCTAATTCCGGAGAACTGAGCGCGATGTTTGTGGTCAGCTACAACGCCGATCCGGATGTGGCGCAGGCGGTGTCCTCCATTGCGGACAGAGGGTTGTCTCTGATTGTATACTCCACCGATCCCAATATTACTTCCGAGCATATTGCGGCGGTATTTGATATCCCCCGGGATCGGGTGAAGGTATTACCTGCCAAGATGCATTCAGAATATAAAACTCTTACCGCACCAAAAGAAAAGGTATCCGCCGGAAGCGCTCATTCCGGAGCGTTGGAAGGGATCCCCGCCTTAATTAAAGGCGCCCAGGCGGTCAAACGCTCGGTTACCATCGGTACAATTACCCAGCTGATCGGAATTATGGCGGGATATGGGTTGGTAGCGTTTATGTCCTTTGCCAATTCCTTGTCCTCCATACAGTTTACGACCATGCTTATGTTCCAACTGGGGTGGTTGGTGCTGGTGAGTCTCATTTGCTCCCTTGGTAAAAAGTAATACAATTTAATGACGCGCGCCTCCCCGGAAATGTTTTCCGGGGAGGCGCGTTTTTTGGAAGGACGTGGGGAATCGCCCAAAAACAAGTTATTATGCTAACGTTTATTTAAATATAAGATGATAATTTGTGCGTTTTTTACAGTATTTTGTATGTTTTTTATACGAAGGCTAATAAGGGTTTTACTTGCTAATGAAATCAATAAACTGTATAATATCAATAGTATGCAACAGGGATTTAATTATAAGTTATATATTCTGACCAAATATTCATTGGCGAACAAAAAAAGGAGTGTATCAACATGAGACAATACTTGGCGGGCAAAATCAGAAATGTTGCCATCGCTGGACACGGCTCCAGCGGAAAAACTTCCCTGACGGAGGCGCTGCTGTTTAAATCTGCGGCAACCGACAGACTGGGAAAGATTATGGACGGCAACACCGTTTGTGATTTCGATCCCGAAGAAATAAAAAGACAGGTATCCGTTTCCAGCGCGGTGGCTCCTCTTAATTGGGGCAGCGTAAAGATCAATCTGATTGACACCCCGGGCTTGTTCGATTTTGCCGCCGGCATGTATGAAGGAATCCGTGCGGCGGAAAGCGTACTCATTGTGGTGTCCTCCCGTTCAGGGGTGACTGTGGGCGCGGAAAAAGCATACAAGCTGGCCCAGCAGATGGGAAAATCCAAAATGTTCTTTGTTTCTAAAATGGATGCGGAGCATGCGGATTTTTATAAGGTTCTGGAAGAATTAAAAGCCAGTTTCGGGCCGTCTATCTGTCCGCTGGTAGTGCCGTATATGGTAGACCATAAAGTAGAATGCTACATCAACCTGGTAGACAACAAGGCATATAAATATAACGATAAGGGCGAACCCACCGAGGTGGCTATGCCGGATACCGGTCACCGTTTGGAAGGGCTGACAGTAGCGATCAGTGAAGCGGTAGCGGAGACGGACGAAGCTTTATTTGAGAAATATTTCTCCGGCGAAGCGTTTACCCGTGATGAAATCCTCAAAGGGATCCACCAAGGGGTACACCAGGGGACGATCACTCCGGTACTGTGCGGTTCCGCCCAGACGCTGGAAGGAATTGACCAACTTCTGGATGCGCTGGTAGACCATCTGCCTTCCGCCTGGGAAGCGGGCGAGGAGAACGCGGTGGACGAAAAAGGAGAAGAGGTCCAGATTGCCTGTACCGACGAGGCGCCCTTGGCGGCATATATCTTCAAAACGGTTGCCGACCCGTTCGTGGGGAAAATGTCCTACTTTAAGGTGGTTTCCGGTAAGCTTTCTTCTGAGATTGTTCCGATTAACGCACGTACCGGTCAGCCGGAAAGATTGGGAAAACTAGCGTATGTCTGCGGCAAAAAGCAGATGGACACCTCTTTTATTACCGCGGGGGACATCGGCGTAGTAACCAAATTAGGGGATTCTGTCACCGGCGATACCCTTTGTGATCCTAAACGAATCGTGAAGTTTGCTATGGTAAACTTCCCAGCGCCAACCCTTTCGATGGCGGTGAAAACCAAGCAGAAAGGCGACGAAGGTAAGGTCGCTCAAGGAATGGTACGTCTGATGGAGGAAGATCCAACCCTCGGCTTTGAACAAAACGCAGAAACCCATCAGCAGGTAATCTCCGGTTTGGGCGAGCAGCATCTGGATGTTGTGGTTTCCAAATTGAAAAATAAATTCGGGGTAGATATCGACCTGGAAAAACCAAGAGTGGCTTACCGCGAGACCATCCGCAAAAGCGTGAAGGTCCAGGGACGGCATAAGAAACAGTCCGGCGGCCACGGCCAATACGGCGACGTTTGGATCGAGTTTGAGCCGTATGATGGGGAAGAACTGCTGTTTGCTGAAAATGTATTCGGCGGCTCGGTTCCCAAAAACTTCTTCCCGGCGGTAGAAAAAGGTCTGCAGGACTGCGTCAAGAAAGGCGTGCTGGCAGGATATCCTATGGTTGGTCTGAAGGCTACCTTATACGACGGCTCCTACCACCCGGTAGACTCCTCGGAAATGGCCTTTAAGATGGCGGCTACTCTGGCTTATAAGTCGGGGATTCCCCAGGCGTCTCCGGCACTGCTGGAACCAATCGGCAATCTGAAAGTATACGTACCGGACAGCAATACCGGTGATATGATCGGGGAACTGAACAAACGCCGCGGCCGTGTTCTTGGAATGAACCCGGCGGAGGATGGTCTGCAGATGATCGAGGCGGAAGTGCCTATGAGCGAAATGCACGACTTTACTACGATCCTTCGTTCCACCACCCAGGGCAGGGGCTACTTTACCCTGGTCTTTGAGCGCTACGAATTGCTTCCCACACAGTTGGAAGCAGCGGTGATCGAAGATGCCAAAGCAATGAACGAGGAAGAGTAATATCACTTATGCCCAAATAACTTCTATTTCCATAAAGTCATCCTTCAAACACCGCCGGAAACGGCGGTGTTTGAGTTTGTAGGAGACGGCATATAATTGCGCCTGGATACGTATATATTTATATGAAATATATGTAAAAGAGGTGGGCGGTGTTTTATGCTGACAATTTCTATAAAAATTACCCCGAAGCGGATCGGGATATTCTGCGTGGCGGTAGCGATAGCGGCTACGGGCACCTTATGGGTGAAATCCCTATTTGCCATGAGAGCGGAAAACCAGACCGCGGCTCTGCCGGAAAAAATAAAGGTAGAAAAGGCCCCGGCAAAGACGAACCAGCAGCGAGTGGAGTTCTTATCCCAGTTTGGCTGGACAGTCCAGGAGGAGCCGGATGAAATTCTAGAGGTAGTCATCCCAAAGGAGTTTGACGAGGTGTACCAGCAGTACAACGAGATTCAAAAGGCACAGGGGTGCGATTTGGAGAAATATGCCGGAAAACGGTGTAAGAGGTACAGTTATAATATTACCAACTACCCGGATCATCCGGAAAATATTCATGGAAACTTGATTGTCTATAATGGAAAAATTATCGGCGGGGATGTATGCTCCCTGGAATTGGATGGATTTATGCATGGTTTTGCGATTGCATCCGCCCAGTAAAATATGGTACAATTAGACAAAATCGTGTTAAATTCATTGTAAAAGCTGATTCCCGGCAGATGTTTTGAAAAAGATAGCCTGCCGGGAACTTACGAGGTGGACTATGGCGTTTTCAAAGGGACGGGATCGAATTGACAAAGTGGTGGCGGCCCAAACCAGCCTTTCCCGCAAGGATGTACATAAGCTGCTTAGCAAGGGGAAGGTTACGCTCAATGGAGAGGTGGTGCGAAACTTTGACAGCCGTGTGGATATGGAGAAGGACAGGCTGGAAATTGAGGGAAAAGTGCTGCATTTGCGCCGGTACTCCTACCTGATGCTCAATAAACCCCAGGGGGTGGTGTGCGCCACCCAGGACGCGGCCCTGCCTACGGTGATCGATCTGGTGCCCCAGCAGCTGCGCCGAAAAGGACTGTTTCCTGCAGGAAGGCTGGACAAGGATACGGAAGGGTTTGTGCTGATTACCAACGACGGGGAGCTGGCCCATCGGATATTGTCTCCTAAAAGCCATGTGCCCAAGACATACACCGCCCTGCTGGACAAGCCGGCGGGGGAGGAGATAGCCGCCGCTTTTCACAAAGGAGTGGTGCTGGACGGGGTGAAATGCCTGCCGGCACAGCTGGAGGTCCTGGAAGATGACGGGAAGAAAGTCAGAGTGGTGATCCGGCAGGGGATGTATCATCAGATCAAGAGAATGTTTCTGGCCTTTGGAATTACGGTGGAGTACCTGCGCCGGGAAAAAATCGGAGGACTTTCTTTGGACGAGGATTTGCAGCTTGGTAAATGTAGGGAACTTAGCCAAAATGAGGTAGAGCTTCTCCGCCTAAAATAGCGTAAAGCTGGAATTTATGGCAATGTTCAGGATTACAGGTAAAAATAACCAAAGAATTGTGAGGAAGCTGTTCAAAATTTCGACAAACTTTTTTCACATATTAGGCATGGAAAAGTAGTATTATTGGAAAAAAGTATGTTTGACAGCTATCTTTTTAAAAAAATAATCATTATTCAACAACAAATACGATAAATTGTATTGCAAATTATACAAATTTGTTGTAAAATAACGATGATAGACTTGTATTCGGGAAAAATGCAATTTATTACGAGTAAAAGAGGGGATAGAAATGTCAAACAGGCTTTTCCAAGGTATCGTTCATCAAATGCGGGATTGTATCGACAGAGTGATCGGTGTCGTAGATGACAGCGCTACGATTATCTCCTGCAGCGATCTGACTAAAATTGGTGAAACCAGCGATTTCTTTACCATCGACGTAGGTGACATGAACGAAGTTTTTGTTCGTGACGGCTATACTTATAAACCTTTTGGCAATAAGATGAAACCGGAATTTGCCGTATTCGTCGAGGGCGTAGATGATCTGGCGACGAAATATTGTAATATTTTGTCCATTTCTCTTTCTTCCATCAAACAGTATTATGATGAGAAATATGACCGGAATAACTTTATTAAAAACGTTATTTTGGATAATATCCTTCCGGGCGATATTTATGTAAAAGCCCGTGAGCTGCATTTTAATACCGATTCTACCCGTGTAGTGCTGCTGATCAGAATTGTAGCTTCCAATGATATTTCCGCTTTCGATGTGATACAGAACCTTTTCCCGGATAAGCAGAAAGACTTTGTGTTCAATATTTCCGAAAGCGATATCGTTTTAGTCAAGGAAACAAAGGCCGGAATAGAATCCAAAGACCTGGAAAAACTGGCTCGTTCCATTGTAGACACCCTGGGCAGCGAGTTCTATACCAAGGTGGTTGTGGGTATCGGCACCTCGGTGATGGGCGTCAAAGATTTGGCGCGCAGCTTTAAAGAAGCGCAGGTAGCCTTGGAGGTAGGAAAGGTATTTGACACAGAAAAGGCGATTGTAAGTTATGACAATCTGGGAATCGCCAGACTTATTTATCAGCTTCCCACCACCCTGTGCGACATGTTTTTGCGGGAAGTATTCAAAAAAGGCTCGATTGAGAGCCTGGATCACGAGACCCTGTTTACCATCCAAAAATTCTTTGAGAATAATCTGAATGTGTCGGAAACCTCCAGAAAGCTTTTTGTACACAGAAATACGCTGGTTTACCGTCTGGAAAAGATTAAAAAGCTCACCGGCCTGGATCTGCGTGAATTTGACCATGCCATTATTTTTAAAGTTGCCTTGATGGTGAAAAAATATCTGACGGCAAATCCAGTAAAATATTAATTTGTTTTGGGATTGCCACAAAAGTTCGAATATAGGGAAAAACGTAAATAGGTTTACTGTTTTTCAAACAAAATTGGCCTGTTGAAAAACGGGCCTTTTCAAAGGCGGTGTACCAGTGATCGAATTTGTCAATGTGTCCAAGGTTTATAAAACCGGGACCCATGCTCTTAATAACTTCAATGTGAGTATTGACAGAGGGGAATTTGTATTTGTTGTGGGACCTTCGGGCGCTGGCAAGAGCACCTTTATTAAACTGTTAATGAGCGAGGAAAAACCTTCTTCAGGGGAGATTTATGTCAACGGGCAGAATTTGGTTAGGTTGAAGCGAAGGAAAATCCCTTATTTTAGAAGGACCTTGGGCGTTGTGTTTCAGGACTTTAGGCTGATCCCCAATATGACTGTTTATGATAATGTAGCTTTTGCTTTGCGGGTGACTAATGTACCAAGTAAGGAAATACGCAGCCGCGTGCCATACATATTGAGCTTGGTGGGGCTTTCCAACAAGGCGAAAAGCCTGCCGGAACATCTCTCCGGAGGAGAACAGCAGCGCGTGGCGCTGGCGCGGGCGCTGGTGAATAACCCTTCTCTCATTATTGCGGACGAGCCTACAGGTAATATTGACCCGGAGCTTTCCTTTGAGATTGTGGATCTGCTCAGCGAGATTAATAAATGCGGGACAACCATTGTTATGGTGACCCATGAGCATGATCTGGTGTCGGAATTTAACCACCGGGTAATTACCATCGACCATGGTACTCTTGTTTCAGACGACTGGAATGGGGGGTATCGATGATGAGGGGAAGCAGTTTTGGATATTTAATCAAAGAGGGCGCTAAAAATATTTATGCCAACCGGCTGATGTCCTTCGCTTCCATTGGAACGTTGGTGGCATGTATGCTGCTCATAGGAAGCGCCTTGCTTTTTTCCATTAATGTAAACAGCTTTGTAGGCTATATAGAAGAACAAAATGAAGTGGTAGCGCTGATTTCTGACGACGCTACGGAACAAGAGGTGGAGGATATTTCCAATCAGTTGACCCTGATTGATAATATATTGGATTTCACCTATGTTTCCAAAGAGCAGGCGATTGAGGAACAGATGGCCTTATATGGAGAGAGCGCGTTTTTGCTGGAGGATTTTGAAGGGGAGAACAACCCGGAAAATCCTTTGCCTAACTCTTTCCGGCTTCGGATTAAGGATTTGTCCATCCTCTCCTCTACAATTATGAAGCTGGAAGCGGTGGAAGGAATAGAGAGCGTAAAAGCTCCTACGGAAGTAGCGGAAATTCTTTCCAGTATCAAACGTGCCGTGTATTCCGGCGGGATGTTTATTGTGCTCATTCTGATGGCGGTATCCTTGGTGATTATCGCAAACACGATTAAAATTACAGTTTTCAATCGGCGTAAAGAAATTAATATCATGAAATATGTGGGAGCAACCGATGGATTCATTCGGCTTCCGTTTATTGTAGAAGGCTTTTTGCTGGGAATTATTTCCGCGGTACTCGCGTTTGGAGTGCTGTGGGTAGGATACAATTACGTGCTCCAGGTTCTGGCGGAAAACCCTTCCGCCTGGATTAATCAGATTTATCAGAACACGATCCCCTTTCAAAAAGTCGCCTTACAGATGGCGGCCTGGTTTGGCGGCGGCGGTATTGGGATCGGTGTGTTTGGCAGCATGTTTTTCGTGAACAAATATTTGAAAGTTTAATAGGTGTAAGGCGCATGTCGGCAGTACTGAAGGAGGTCTTCCGTCCAGGTACTGCTGCTGCCTTCTTTCGGCGCAGATGAAATGAGCCGAAGAAGCCTTTTGGACACCGATTCCTAGCCATGCGGCTGGGATGGTAAACTGGAGATTTTGGGGGTAATGAAAATGGATTCGAAAGGAAAGCGGATATTCGCAGCAGTAATGGCGGTTTTTCTTGCTTTGAGTATACTTGTGCCGTCTTTGGCGGTAATTGTAAATGCGGATGATGATGACCACATTCTTACAGACGAAGAGATCGAGGCGGCAGAGGCTGAACGGTTAAAAAATGAAGGTCAGCAGGAGGAAGAGGACGAAGAGGAAAGTTCCTATCAGGCGGATGATTATTCGGAAGAAAAGGCGGATTTGAAGGACTTAAACGCCCGGCTCAGCGAACTTCAGAGCCAGCAGAACGCGATCCAGCAGAAAATCAATGCGGCTAAATCAGAAAAGGACAAGCAGTTAGCCCAAAAACAGCAGATTGATACAGAAATGCAGTTCACCTTGGCCCAGCTGGATGTGCTCAATCAGCGGATTACTCTTTTGGAGGAAAATATTGCTCAAAAAGAGGATGAAATGCAGATCAAGCAAAAGGACATCGATAAAAATTACGAGCTGTTTAAACAGCGCCTGCGGGCGAATTATATTGCCGGAAATTCCAGCACGATTGGCATGGTACTGGGAGCGGACAGTTTTTCCCAGTTTCTGCTGCGGGCGGAAGTGGCTACTCGGATCTCTCAGTATGACCAGGATGTAATCGATACTCTAACCCGGGAAAAAGAGGCCCTCAATGCGATTAAAGTTTCGCTGGATAAAGATAAGGCCGATCTGGAAAAAGACAAAAAAGAGATGGAAGAGAAAAAACAGCAGCTGGATACCCAGTTAAAGGAAACGCAGGATAAAATCCAGGATATCGCGGCTATGGAGCAGGAATTTTTAGCGAATAAAGAAGCGCTGACGAAGCAGATGCAGGAAGTCCAGGCGGTCATCACCGCTATTTATGATAAGATTAACGCTAACTCCAGCAATATCCCATATGTAGGCGGTGAGATGATGTGGCCTTCCCGGACGCTGGCCCAGATCACCTCTTCCTTTGGTTCCCGTTTTGGCGGCAACGATTACCATACAGGCATTGACATTTCCGGTGGCGGCGCCATGGGATCCCCTGTTTTGGCGGCCAATACGGGGACAGTGGCACATGTAACTACCAACTTTACTCCGGGCTATGGATATGGGAAGTATCTGATCATTGACCACGGCGGCGGAAAAACGACTTTGTATGCCCACTGCAGCTCAATTTCCGTTTCTGAAGGAGATACTGTGGTAAAGGGACAGGAGATTGCAAAGGTTGGTTCCACCGGATGGTCTACCGGTCCGCACATTCATTTTGAAGTGCGTATCAACGGAAAGGCAGTAAATCCGATGGGATATGTATCTGCATGATGTGTATGAGCTTAATTTGCTTTGAAGGGTTAGAAAAATGTTGGGCCATCGGCAAAGGTAGAGATCATTTTACAAGGAGCAAAAGAGATGAATAAAAAAATTCCTCTTGGCGCAGCCATTGCGTTTATGGCAATTATTGCTGCTGCTACCTTTTCAATTACCAGGGTTTACTCTATGCAAACCTTTAATGATAAGGTATACAGTATTAAAGAACGAGAATCCATGTATAGCAAAGTTGCCGAAATTGACCGTATTTCGCGGCAGAACTATGTGGAACCTATTGATGAAAATGAATTGATGGATTCGGTTGCCGCGGGGTTTGTAAACGGCCTTGGCGACCAGTATTCTCAGTACATTGACGCGCAGAAATACGCCGCGATGCAAAAGGAGTACGGTGGGAAATCGGTTTCTATTGGTATTGTAACTAAGATGGACGAAAGCGGGTATATTCTTATAAGCGAAGTCTATCCCGATTCCCCGGCCCAGGCAGCCGGGATTGAGGCGGGAGACTTGATTATTAAAGTCGATGATCTGGATGTCAAAACGGACAACTACAGCGAAGCGGTAGCGATGCTCCGGGGCGAGCCGGGAACAAAGATGACCATCGTCCTGCGTAAAGGGGTAGAGGACATCACATTGGAGATGACCAGAAGGTTTGTCGAGGTGCCGTCGGTGAACAGTATGATGTTGGAGAACAATGTGGGCATGATTGTGATTAAAGAGTTTAACGACAACACGCTGGATCAATTCAATAAGCAGGTAGACAGACTCATTGATGAAGGCGCTCTTGCGTTGATTTTTGATGTGCGCGGCACCAGTTCCGGGACTCTGCGTTCTGTAACCCAGGTCCTTGACCGGCTTCTGCCGGAAGGCCCGCTGGTATATAGTATCGATAAGAATGGAAATTCTACTATATTAGAAACCTCAGACTCCCGTGAGGTTCAGCTGCCTATGACAGTTTTGGTAAATGAAAAGACCTCAGGGGAAGCGGAACTTTTCGCGGCTGTTATTCGGGATTACCAGAAAGGCTGGATTGTTGGGGTTAAAACAGTAGGCAAAGGTTCTATGCAGACTACCTTCCCGCTGACGGATGGCAGCGCAATCCAGATTACCACTGCAAAATATAAACCGCCGGTCAGTCCCAGTTATGATGGCGAAGGGGTAAAACCGGACTATGAAGTGAAGATTACAGAAGAACAGCAAAATCTGGTAGACACCCTTGGAGTGGCGAATGATCCACAGGTAAGCAAAGCTCTTGAAATTGCGGTCGCCGCCTTAAAACAGCTCCAAAGCGGGGATAATGCAACCACTTCTTCTCAAGCCGCAGCTTCTTCTAGTAACGCCGCAGATACCTCCTCTTCGATAGAGGAGAGCTCCTCCCAACAGGAGAGTTCTTCTGAGCAGTCCTCAGAAGAAACAGAATCTCAAGGAGAGTCCAGTACTGCCCCAGCATCTTCCCAGGCGGCCGCTTAAGACAGTGTTTTTTACAAAAAAAGAACGCCGAAAGGCGTTCTTTTTATACTTTTTAACGCATAGAATAGGACTAGTATTTATGGACGTCCAATTTTATATTTTGAAAAATTTTGGGAAGAGGAGGGAGTTTGTAAATTTTACAATAAAATTTTTTACCGCTCTTGACATAATTCAACGATTTGACTATAATACTAACCATTATCAGTTGATGCCCTTATGAAAAATTCGCTTATATAAGCTGGCTATAAATATTATCAGCTAGAAGGAGAAAAAAGATGTCCACAGAATTATTAATGACAACCGAAGGCTATGAGGCCTTAAAAAAAGAATTAAATGAATTGAAAACCGTTACCCGTGGAGAAATATCGGAGAAAATCCGTGTTGCCAGAGGGTTTGGCGACCTGTCAGAAAACAGCGAGTATGATGAGGCGAAAAATGAACAGGCCGTGGTGGAGGCCCGGATTAAACGGCTGGAGGACCAGCTCAAATCGGTCAAGATTATTTCCAAAGAGGAACTGCCTAAAGATGTGGTCACCATCGGCTCTAAAGTGAAAATATTGGACCTTGAATATAATGAAGAAATGGAATATGTTATTGCCAGCTCGGTGGAATCTCATCAGTCGCTTAATACGATTTCTGATGAATCCCCTGTGGGAAAAGGCCTTATGGGTCACAAGGTGGGAGATGTGGTGGAAATTCAGGCCCCTGCCGAAACCTTAAAACTGAAAATTCTCGAAATAGGTCTTTAATTAAAAAAGCAGGCTATGCAAAGCCTGCTTTTTTTGTTATAATAGTTAAGATAAATCCCAATTAGATAAAGGATGTGTAAAAATGAGCGAAGTGAACGAGGTAATGATACCCCAGGAGGACGCCGAACAGAATTTATCGGAGGTGCTCCAGGTAAGAAGGGATAAACTTGCGGCGTTAAAACAAGACGGCAAAAACCCTTTTGAAATCACTACCTATGACCGTACCGCCTATGCCAGCCAGATTGTTGATGAATTTGATAACTATGAAGGAAAAATTGTCAGCATCGCCGGGCGGATGATGAGCCGTCGGGGGATGGGAAAAGCTTCTTTTATCGATATTGCAGATATGTCCGGGCGCATCCAGAGCTATGTAAAAATTGATATTGTAGGCGAGGACAGCTATAACGATTTTAAAAAATGGGATATTGGGGACATTATTGGGGTGGAAGGAGAATGCTTCCGTACACACAAAGGGGAGATCTCTATTAAAGCCCATAAGATTATCCTGCTTTCCAAATCATTGCAGCCGCTGCCGGAAAAATGGCATGGCCTGAAGGATACGGAACTTCGCTACCGTCAGCGCTATGTGGACTTGATTGTAAATCCGGAGGTAAAGGATACCTTTATAAAACGTTCTAAAATTATCCGCTGCATCCGCTCCTACCTGGATAATTTGGGATTTTTGGAAGTAGAAACCCCTCTTCTGCATCCGATTGCCGGCGGAGCGAATGCCCGTCCGTTTATTACCCATCACAATACTTTGGATATGGACATGTACCTGCGCATTGCTCCGGAGCTGTATCTGAAACGGCTGATTGTAGGAGGTTTTGACAAGGTATATGAATTGGGAAGAATGTTCCGGAATGAAGGGATGGATACCCGTCATAATCCGGAGTTTACCATGATTGAAATGTACCAGGCGTACACCGATTATTATGGAATGATGGATCTGGCGGAGAATTTGATCCGCTATGCCGCTCAAGAGGTGCTGGGCACCACCCAGATTGTATACGACGGAGTGGAGATGGACCTTTCCAAACCCTTTGAGCGTTTAACAATGGCAGATGCAGTGAAAAAATTCAGCGGCGTTGATTTTAACCAGGTAAAAACTCTGGAGGAAGCCAGAGCTTTGGCCAAGGAACATCACATTGAGTATGAACAGAGACATGGCAAGGGAGATATCCTAAATCTGTTCTTTGAAAAATATGGGGAAGAGAAGATGATTCAGCCTACGTTTATTATGGATCATCCAGTGGAAATCTCCCCGCTTACGAAAAAGAAACCCTCTAACCCGGAATACACAGAACGTTTTGAACTGTTTATCCTGGGAAGAGAGTATGCCAACGCATACAGCGAGCTCAACGACCCGCTGGATCAGCGGGAGCGTTTTGAGCATCAGGCGGCCTTAAAAGCAGCCGGCGATGCGGAAGCCAATGATATTGATGAAGATTTTATCAATGCGCTGGAATATGGCATGCCGCCTACAGGAGGAATGGGAATCGGCGTGGATCGTCTGATCATGCTGCTGACCGGCAGTGCTTCTATCCGTGACGTGCTACTGTTCCCCACCATGAAGCCAAGAGATTAAAATGACAGCGGGGAGATTTTTTTAAGAAAAATCTCCCCGTATCCCTGCAGCAGAGCAGTTGGAAAAAATGGGCGCTTGAGCGCAGTAAGGAGGATGGATAATGAAGACGGCGGCAAAAAATCTCCGAGGATCTCTGGATATAAAAAAAGCGGTGTCGGCAATAATCGTATTTGGAATTATTGTCGCTCTGGTTTATGTCGCGGTCTTATACGCATCTTCCAGCGACGACGACTACCAGGCGGTGATGATCGCGGTGAGGGGCTATTTATCGGAAGAGCAGAAAATTGCACTGCAGGAACAGGTGATCCGGTATCGGCCGCAAACCCAGGACGAGGAAGAGATGGAAATCACTTTTTTAGAGTTCCCAGCCTCGGAAGGGACAGAAAGTACCGTCGCTACCTCCCAGCTGTTTAACCAGCTGGTACAGGAGATCAAAACCGGAAATGCAGACTTGTACTTTCTTGATAGCTATGTATACGGGCTGCTTGGGGATGAAACCTTATTTGAGGATTTATCCCAGCTGTACCCGGATGCGCCGGGACTGTCGGAAAAATATCGGTTTAAAATTAACGGGACGGACTTTGGAGCTGTGGACAGTTTGAAAGAACTGCCGGAACTTTATGCGACATTGCGCAGCGCAGCATCCAGCGCAGTGAATAAAAATCCAGTCACGATCCAGCGGTATGAATGGCAGAAGCAACTTCTGGAGAAGATTGTGTATGCAAGGTAATTCTTGCGGATTTTCTCCATACATAACAAAAGATATCTTGTATTTGCCCCAAAAACTATCATTTTGACATCTGGACAAAAAAATGAAAACAATGTATAATTATACATACAAAGTAGGGAAGGAGAATAGGTGAAGTTGGGAACGATGGTATTACAAAAGAAGAGCCTCCCGTGTTTCCTATTTTCTTTTTTCAATCGGCCATTTATCCATTTTCACCTATCCATTTTTAATGGATAGGTATTTTTATAACCAAAAGAATAAAAATACTCTATAAAGTTGAAAAAATATGCAGAATATTGGGAGGGAAATGAATTTGAATACATTGGTGATAAAAAATGCTCATGTTATTGATCCTTCTCAAAAAATAGATGATATCTGTGATGTAATGATAATCCATGGGAAAATTGAGAAGTTGGGAAAGGATCTGCCCGACGACGGCCGGCAGACGCTGGACGCCAGCGGGCTGGTGATGGCGCCGGGGCTGGTGGATATGCATGTGCATCTGCGGGACCCAGGATACACCCACAAGGAAGATATTATTACCGGATGCAATGCGGCGGCAGCGGGAGGAGTTACCTCCATCGCTTGCATGCCAAACAGCAACCCGGTGTGCGATCATCCGGATGTGGTGAAATATATTTTGGGCCGTGCCCAGCATGCCAAAGCCAAGGTATATCCGGTAGCGGCGATTACTAAAAGCTTAAAAAGCGAGGAGCTTGCCGACATACCCGCCCTGCGAAGCGCCGGGGCGATTGGAATCAGCGACGACGGAAAACCGGTGGCAAACCATCAGTTGATGCTTCAGGCGCTGCGCTGCGGGAGCAGCGAAGGGATATGCGTTATCTGTCACGCGGAAGATTTAAATATTGTAAGTAAAGGAATTATGCATAAAGGAGAGATTAGCGCTCGGCTGAAAGTACAGGGGATTGACAGGGCCAGCGAGGACTGCGATACCGCGGCAATGGTTGCTTTGGCCGCCGCTTCCCATACGCGGGTGCATATTGCCCACGTAAGTACAAAAGGTTCGGTAGAAATTATACGGGATGCGAAAGCGCGGGGGGTGCAGGTAAGCTGCGAGACAGCGCCTCATTATTTCTCCCTTACCCATGAGATGCTGTTAGAAAGGGACGCCAACTACCGAATGAACCCGCCTTTGCGGGAAGAAGAAGATAAACAGGCGATTATCCGGGGAATACAGGATGGAACGATCGATTGTATCGCTACTGACCATGCGCCTCATACCGTCTATGAAAAAGCGGATTTTGAAAGCGCGCCCAATGGAGTAATCGGATTGGAAACCTCTCTGGCGGCAGGATTGACCTATCTGGTTCATCCGGGGCTGATCAGCCTCAACCGCCTGATTGAAATGATGACGATCAAACCGGCAAATATTCTGCGAATTAACGCCGGGTCTTTAAAAGAAGGGATGCCTGCGGATTTGGTGCTGTTTGATCCAAAGTATCCATGGGTAGTAAACAAGGAAAAGTTTTGTTCTAAATCTCAGAACACCTGTTTTGATAAAGCAAAAATGACCGGCCGGGTCCGCTACACCTTCCTGGACGGGCAGATGGTTTACCAATATACGGAGGAGGACGCGTAATTGAAAAAGCTAATAGAAAAGATCATCCAGACAAAAAATCCGACGGTGGTAGGTTTGGATCCGACCCTGGATTACATCCCCCAGTATTTAAAACAAAAGTACTTTGAAGAGTATGGTTATACTTTGAAAGGCGCGGCGAAAGCGTACTACGCGTTCAATAAAAAAATTATCAACGCTATCTGTGACATTGTCCCGGCGGTAAAACCGCAATGTGCTTACTATGAAGCTCTGGGCTGGCAGGGAATGAAAACCCTGGCAAAAACTATCCAGTATGCCCGATCCAAGGGAATGTATGTAATTACCGATGGCAAGCGAAATGATATCGGTTCTACCATGCAGGCTTACGCCACCGCCCATTTGGGACAGATATCTGTCGATGGGGTGCAAACGCCGGCCTTTGGCGCGGATGCGCTGACAGTAAACGGTTATCTGGGCACCGATGGGATATCACCGCTTCTTTCCGTCATGAATGAGGATCAGGGGATTTTTGTTTTGGTAAAAACCTCCAACCCTTCCTCCGGAGAGCTGCAGGATCAAAAAATTGGAGAAAACAGCGTATATGCGGTTATGGGAGATATGTGTGAAAAATGGGGGGAAGGTTCCATTGATCCATATGGTTATTCACAGGTAGGAGCAGTAGTGGGGGCTACCTATCCCCAACAGTTAGGCGAACTGCGAAGACGATTGCCTCACACCTTCTTTTTGGTGCCGGGTTATGGGGCCCAGGGCGGCGGAGCGAAGGATGTGGCTGGCGCTTTTGACGAAAATGGGCTGGGAGGCATTGTAAATTCCTCCCGGGCGATACTCACCGCGTGGAAAAAAGAGGGAAGCGACGGGGTAGACTTCGCAGAGACTGCCCGCCGGGAAGCGCTTCGTATGAAAGAGGATATTATTTCGGTAATTGCGCCGATAAAAGGGTAATTTACCAGGCAGGCGGAAAACCTGCTTATAGATAGGGAGGCAAGTGTATGCAGATTTTAGAAAACAGCAAAAAAGCATATCTTCTGCTGGCGGATGGAACGGTGTTTGAGGGGCTTTCAGTAGGGGCCCAGGGCACCACTATAGGAGAAGTGGTGTTTACTACCGGTATGACCGGGTATCAGGAGACACTGACCGACCCGAGCTATTACGGGCAGATTGTTACCCAGACTTTTCCGCTGATTGGAAACTATGGGGTCAATCATTTCGATGGGGAATCGAACAAGTGCTATTTGAAAGGATATATCATCCGGGAATGGTGCGAAGTTCCCAGCAACTTCCGTATGGAAGGGACGATTGCAGAGTTTTTGAAAGAAAATAATGTGATCGGCATTTATGACATTGACACTCGGGCGCTTACCCGGAAAATTCGGGAATACGGTGTGATGAACGGTATGATCACCGATCAGGACGTGTATGCCAATAAACAGACCCTCTTACAAGAGATCAACGCCTTTGAAATTAAAGACGCGATCAGATCGGTTTCTATAGAGCAGCCGGTAAAATACGAATGTGAACATCCTGAGTTTGAAGTAGCCTTGTTGGATTATGGTTACAAACGCAATATTCGCCGTTCCCTTTTAATGAGAAACTGTAATGTGACGGCAGTGCCCTGTACCACGACCGCAGCCCAGCTCAAAGAAATGGGCGTGGACGGGGTGATGCTCTCCAACGGACCAGGAGATCCTCAGGAGGACAAAGATATTATCAACAATCTCCAAGAGATTTTGCAGATGGGACTGCCGGTGTTCGGTATCTGCTTAGGCCATCAGCTTACAGCCCTTGCCAGCGGCGGGACGACGCAAAAATTAAAATATGGCCATCGGGGCGCCAATCAACCGGTAATTGATCTGGAAAGCGGTACCACTTATGTAACCAGCCAAAATCACGGCTATGAGGTAGTGGCTGCTTCCATTAAACCGGAAATAGGCACGGTCAGCCATATTAATGCCAATGATCGCAGCTGCGAAGGCGTGGAATATAAAAATAAGAATATTTTTACCGTCCAGTTCCATCCGGAAGCCTGCGGAGGCCCGGCGGATACTGGCTACTTGTTTGATCATTTTATCACTAGGATGCGCTGTATAAAGGAGGGAAAATAGAATGCCGCTTCGTGAAGATATAAAAAAAGTATTAGTCATCGGCTCAGGCCCGATTGTTATCGGCCAGGCGGCGGAATTTGATTACGCAGGAACCCAGGCCTGCCGCGCTTTGCGGGAAGAGGGGCTGGAAGTTGTGCTGATCAACTCCAATCCAGCGACTATCATGACTGACAAAGCAATGGCGGATAAAATCTATATCGAGCCGCTGACGCTGGATGTGGTAAAGCGGGTGATTGAAATTGAACGTCCAGACAGCGTGCTTTCCACCCTGGGCGGGCAGACGGGGCTCACTTTGTCAATGCAGCTTGCAAAAGAGGGCTTTTTAGAAAAAATGGGAGTCAAGCTCCTGGGGGCAAATCCGGAAACTATCGATAAAGCCGAGGATCGTCAGATTTTTAAAGATACTATGGAAAGCATCGGTCAGCCCTGTATCCCCTCCAAAGTGGTCACGACTGTGGAGGACGCTATGTCCTTTGCCCAAGAGATTGGCTATCCTGTCATTGTACGTCCGGCCTTTACTTTGGGAGGCAGCGGCGGCGGTATTGCTCAGACGCCCCAGGAACTTCATGAAATTTGCGAGGGCGGATTGCGGCTATCCCCCATTACTCAGGTGCTGATTGAAAAATGTATTTCCGGCTGGAAGGAAATTGAGTTTGAAGTGATCCGGGACCGCAAGAACAACACCATTACTGTATGCTCCATGGAAAACGTAGATCCGGTGGGCGTGCATACAGGGGACAGCATCGTTGTGGCGCCGGCAGTTACCCTGGCGGATAAAGAGTATCAAATGCTGCGCACGGCGGCTATTGATATTGTAAAGGCCCTGGGAGTGGAGGGCGGATGCAACTGCCAGTTTGCTCTGCGCCCAGATAGCTTTGAATATGCGGTTATCGAGGTAAATCCCCGTGTGTCCCGTTCTTCGGCTTTGGCCTCCAAGGCTACCGGCTATCCGATTGCCAAGGTGGCCGCCAAAATTGCGATCGGCTATACCTTGGATGAAATTGTAAATGCGGTGACAGGCAAGACATACGCCTGCTTTGAGCCAACAATCGATTATATCGTGGTGAAATTCCCCAAGTGGCCGTTTGATAAGTTTGTCTACGGAAAACGAACTTTGGGCACCCAGATGAAAGCGACAGGAGAGGTGATGGCGATTGGCACCTCTTTTGAACAGGCCATGATGAAAGCGGTGCGTTCTATCGAGTTGGGACTGGATACTCTCAATGTAAAGAAATTGGAAGAGAAAACCGATGAGCAAATTGTAGAAATGCTCTACAAATGCGACGATGAACGTATCTTTGTGGTATTTGAGGCGTTAAAGAGGGGCGTTTCCCTGGATACAATTTTTGAAATTACCAAGATCGACCGGTGGTTCACCGGAAAACTGAAAAATCTGGTGGATTTGCAGAACTATCTTCAGGAAGGTAACTTGGACAGCCACAAATATAATATAGCGAAAAAATATGGTTTTCTGGATAAGACCATCCAGCGGCTCAGCGGCTGTGAGGTTACCCAGGAGATGAAACGGTATGCTTCCTTTAAAATGGTAGATACCTGCGCCGCAGAATTTTCCGCTGAGACGCCGTACTTCTATTCCACTTTTGATCAGGAGAATGAGGCGGCCCAGTTTATCCAGCACCATAACTCCGGGAAAAAGAAGGTGCTGGTAATCGGGTCCGGACCTATCCGTATCGGACAGGGAATTGAGTTTGATTACTGTTCAGTACATTGTGTGTGGGCGCTGAAAGAAGAAGGGTATGAAGCGATCATCGCAAACAACAATCCGGAAACGGTTTCCACCGACTTTGACACCTCCGACCGGCTGTATTTTGATCCGCTGACCCCAGAGGATGTGGACAGTATCCTGGAAACGGAAAAACCCTGGGGCGTAGTGGTACAGTTTGGCGGACAGACGGCCATTAAGCTGACAAAACATTTGATGGAAAAAGGGGTTAATATCCTGGGGACCAGCGCCGACAGCATTGACGCGGCGGAGGATAGGGAACGGTTTGACCAGCTGCTGGAAAAGTGCAATATTCCTCGTCCGGCGGGACATACGGTGTTTACTTCTGACGAAGCTCTGAAGGCTGCCAACGACTTAGGTTATCCTGTGCTTTTGCGTCCTTCCTATGTGTTGGGCGGGCAGAATATGATTATCGCCTACAATGACGCAGACGTGGTGGAGTATATGAATATCATTACTTCCCATATGATTGAAAATCCGGTGCTGATCGATAAATATATGATGGGCAAAGAGATCGAAGTGGACGCTATCTGCGACGGATATGATTATCTTATTCCGGGTATTATGGAGCATATTGAACGAGCCGGCGTCCATTCCGGAGACAGTATTTCTGTCTATCCTGCCCAGACCCTTTCTCAGAAGATGAAGGCCGCTTTGATTGATTATACCGGCCGCCTTGCAAGGGAACTAAAAGTAGTCGGCTTGGTAAATATCCAGTATGTCATTTATAACGATCAGGTATATGTCATAGAGGTAAACCCTCGTTCTTCCCGTACGGTACCGTATATCAGCAAGGTTACCGGAGTTCCTATGGTGGATATTGCCACCAAAATCATGCTGGGCTATAAACTGGCAGATATGGGGTATGGTTCCGGATTATATCCGGAAGGGGATTATGTAGCGGTGAAAGTTCCTGTGTTCAGCTTTGAGAAGCTCCATGATGTGGATACTGCTTTGGGGCCGGAAATGAAATCTACCGGTGAAGTTTTGGGCATCGCCAAAACGTTCGAGGACGCGCTGCTCAAAGGACTGGTGTCTGCCGGATATAAGATGAAGAAGGACGGCGGCGTACTGATTACAGTGAAAAACTCCGATCAGATTGAGGCCATCCCCTTAGCGGAAAAATTTGAAAAGATGGGATTTACTTTGTACGCCACCCCAGGCACCGCTCTGGTGCTTAATCAGCATATGATCGCGACCAACTCGGTGCGTAAGCTGGGCTTTCCGCCGCCGAATATTTACGATCTGTTTGAATCAGGAAAAGTGGATTATGTAATCTCCACTTCCGCCAAAGGAAGAATGCCCGCCCGCCATTCAGTGCAGATGCGGCGTAAGGCGGTGGAGTTGGCTATTCCTACTCTCACTTCCTTGGATACTGCTAACGCCCTGGCAAATTGTTTGATGATGGAACGGACCATCGATGACGTGGAACTGGTGGACATCGTCCATATATAGAACGCTTTTTTGGCACCTTTTTATAAAGGAATCAAAATGTTCTTAAAAAATCCCGGAAGGATTTTTGGCCTTCCGGGATTTTTTCGAGAAAGTTACTGGCGGAAATCCTCCAGAGGAAAAAAATTTCCATGCAAAACGGCTAACAGATGCAGATAGTCGGACAGGATTCCCTCTATCGGAACTCCTGTCCTTTGGGAAAGCTCTTCATACAAAGGCAGGTCGGTTTCCTGTAAAGCGACAGTGAAAGTTCTCATAAGCCCTCCAAAAATATTGAGTCAAAAATGCGTCAATTTTATTTCTCATTATAATAGGGCGCTATAATGTCGTCAATACTTAGTTAGGAGGGCGTCATTATGAAGGATAATCTTTCGCGATATACCCTGCGAATTGGCAAACCAATATTGGATAAGCTGGAATATATAGCCAAATACGAAGGCAGAAGCAAAAATAAGGAGATTGAAAGACTGATTAAACGGCATATCGAACAGTTTGAAAAAGAACATGGTCCCATCGACTTAGAACCATCCACCTAATAAATCCCCGGCAGAGTTCTTTGGACTCTGCCAGGGATTTTGAAAAGTTTTTTGGACTTTTTTATAAGGGACTTAGAGTTTAAACTCCTTTTGTGTATCAGCCAGAGCAGCGTCCATACGGGAAATTACCTGATCCATTTCTTCTTTGGTAATCACAGCCGCGGGTTCGAAACGCACACATTTCGCGTTAACAAGGGTGCCGGCGGTGAGTACGCCTCGGGAGAACATCCCTTTTGCCACGCTGTAACCAACATCGCTGGTGCAGAATTCTACCGCCAGCATAAGCCCCACACCACGGACGTCGTGGATGACAGTAGGATATTTTTTTCTAAGCTGCTCCAGACCGGATTTCAGATATACACCTTTTTCACGGCACTGGCCGGGAACGTCATGCTCCAACATATATTTAATTGTGGCCAAAGCCGCCGAACAGCAGATAGGATTTCCGCCGAAGGTGGGAGACCCCAGCAGCCACGGATTATCCACCAGCTCCTGATTCCACATAGACGGTTTACAGATGATACCGGTGATAGGCATAATACCGCCTCCGAAGGCCTTGCCGTAAGTCATAATATCCGGGGTAACGCCTTCCGCTTCGCACCGCCACATCGTACCGGTGCGTCCCATGCCGCATTGGATCTCATCGAAAATAAGGGCTACGCCGGTTTCGTCACAGATTTTGCGCACCTGAGCCAGATACCCTTCTGGGGGGACAATTACGCCAGCCTCTCCCTGGATAGGTTCCAGGATTACGGCGGCGACTTTTTCGCCAACCGCCTGCAGATTATGGATGGCTTTGTACACGTCCTGCGCGCAGCCGTATTCTACATGCTGTACCTGCTGTACCATAGGGGTGTATGGAACACGATAGGTGCTTTTGCCTCCCATGGAAATAGCCCCCATGGATTTCCCATGAAACGCGCCTACGGTAGAGATGTACCATCTTCCACCGGTGGCGATACGAGCCAGCTTCAGCGCCATTTCTACTGCTTCAGCGCCGCCGTTGGTAAAGAAACAATACTTCAGTTCGCCGGGGGTAATATCTGCCACAGCTTTCGCAAGATAACCCCGCAGAGGATCCAATAACTCTTGGGAATGAAGAGCTTGGTGTTCTAACTGGGCTTTCACCGTATCCATAATTTCTGGATTGCGGTGTCCGCAAGTATAAATTCCAAAGCCGCCCAGGCAATCGATAAACTCTTCCCCATACAGGCCAGTGCAAACAGAGTCATGATCAGACCACTCTACTACTGCTGCATTGGTGGAAACAGATTTGCGGTATTTCAGCCAGCCGGGACTGACATAGTTATCAAAGTAGTCCAGGGTATCCTGAGTGATCGTCTTTTTTTCTTTGTCGGTCAGGCGTTCGCTATGGATATAGCCTAATACCTTATCCAATTCGTTTATGATCGTTTTTTTGTTCTCCATCAAAATCATCCTTTCCACATTTGCGCATAAAACAAAAAATGACGTAATCTGCCTATCGAAGGATCGCAGATACGTCATTGTATACATTGTTATGCAATATTCAGTTTTATCTCTAGATCAAATTATATTCGGTTTGAATATTAATTTCAATGACTTATTAAGAGTGTTTTTATGGTTAAAAAGAAGAATAAATAATTAAAAATATGTAAAAATTACTTATTTTTAGGTAAATATTTTATATATACATAAAGATCAAATTATGCTAAAAATATATAAAAGGATAGCTGGGGAGGGGTATCGTATGCAAAACAATGAGTTTTTACTGATCAATAATATTATTTATCAGATATACAGTATTTCGGATTTTAATAGCATGCGGGCTGCGGTCCTTGGCTTATTGCGATTATTAGTACCCAATACCGCCGCCAGCATTCTGGTGGCGGACTGCAGGGGAGAAGAAAAACTGCTTTGCGACCCGGTGTGCGTCCCTCAGGAGTTTTTCGGCGCGGAAACTAGCTATTTTTCCCTTGAAGAAAAGGACTATACCCGGTGGATGATGCTCAGCGGCAGCTGCATGTTGGTGAGAGATACGGATTTGATGCCGGAGGAGCAGAGAATAAAAACCGAATTATATCAAAAATGGTATGCGCCTTGGGGCGTTCACTATTCTCTGCAGTTAAGTATTGTATATGAAGGACGGTTTTTAGGAGTGCTTTCCCTTTATCGTTCCAAAGAAGAAGGAGATTTCACGGACAACGAGATGTTTTTTTTGAAAGGGCTCAGCGACCATCTGAACTTGCGGTTTGGACGGCACTTTGCCAGCCAGGAAGAAGAGAAATTTCCACAGCAGAAACTCTCTTCACTTTCCCGGGAACACCAGCTTACCCGCCGGGAAAGTGAAGTGCTGGCTCGGGTGCTGCAAGGACTTGATAACGGGCAGATTGCCCAGGAGATGTGCATCAGTGTATTTACGGTGAAAAAGTATCTTCAAAACCTGTATCAGAAAATGGAGGTTTCCGGACGATGGGAATTGTTCCGGCTAAAATAAAAAGCCATCGGGTAACCGATGGCTTTTTCTATCGAACGGAAATTTTCTGGGTAAAATCGCTTCCGCAGGGAAGCGCCACCGGCAGGCCCAAGGCATACAGGTCGGCGGCATGTCCCTCCAGCTGCGCGAGGGTTTGGCACAGACCTCCTCTGTCCCGCAGTTTGGCAAGGGAATGGGAAACAGGCAGCCGCGTGGTTTTATTGGCGGCGGTGAGGATTTCCAGCCCCTGTTTATTAAAGGATAAAACGCGGATATACGGTACCGGCTGAGAAAGCAAAGCGCCGTCTACCTGAAGATAAGCGTTCCACACCAGGCGCCGGATACGGGATAAGGTGTACCGCTTGGTTTTTACTAAGTTGAGCAGCTCGTCTACGGAAACCGCCGCCCTTACCCCATCGTACAGTCGGTTATCCAGTCCTTCAGAAATATCCGGCAGGGAAGAAAACTGCTCCAAAGTCATACAGCGAAGAGAGGAAAGCACGGCCGTATTGAGACTATGAGACTGGAAAGGCATCATCCCCGCGGACACAGCAGAGTGATAAACGTGGTATGCGCCTTCAGGCACATACTCGCGGATGGTTTCTAAACTGTCCAAATCCAAAAGATTGCGCAGATGGGAAGCGGCCGCGATTGTAGAGGCGGGAACGGTACTGTCGTGCTCTGTCCCCTCCCGTGTTACGGTAAAAGGGGTCATCGGCAGCTCCTGACGTAAAATTTGCCGAAGATATTCCACTGCTAGAGTATTGTTGGGGGAGGAAAGTACCTGGGCAGTTTCTTCCCCGTAAAATTTTTCAACCGCTTTTTGCCGGGCGCGGGCATAGGTGATCCCTTCGCTCAGAAGAGTTTTAATATACTCATCGCAGTAGGGATTTTCCACCGCTTGAGCCGCCCGTGCCAACTGATCGATTTGGCCGCATTCGCTGCCGAAAGAAAGCACATCGATACAGCCCAGCCCCCCTAATACCTGCAAAGCACCATAGGCAAACCGCTCGGCGGTAGCCATGGCCCAGGGAAGGGGAAGCTCCAGCACCAGATCCGCTCCACAGGCTACGGCGGCGTTGGCCCGTACGTGCTTGGGCGCGATGGCGGGCCCTCCTCGCTGGACAAAGTTCCCGCTCATTACCGCTACAATATGGGTAGCGCCGGCAGCGCGGGTTTTTTGGATGAGATGGGCGTGTCCGTTGTGAAAAGGATTGTATTCCGCTACGATTCCCGCAATGATTTTTTTCTGCTCATTCGCCATGAATTTTACTCCGTCTTTTGAAATTTTCTATCCGATTCCCTTGAATTTTCGCCTATATTGTAATAATATATAAACATGTTTGGTTGTGTCAAGTCCTTTTGGCGGCTTGGCTGTGTTCAAAAAATAATGAAAGAGGCGTAAGGTGTAGTTATGAAGATACTGGTTATCAACGCTGGAAGTTCATCGCTGAAATATCAGCTCATCAATATGGAGGATGAGAGCGTTTTAGCAAAAGGCAACTGCGAACGGATTGGAACGGATGGGAAGATTAGCCATAAAACAGCATCCGGAAAAGAAATTTCCTACGATGTGGCTTTCCCGACCCATAAAGAAGCATTTATGGAGTTGGTAAAAAATCTGGTCAGCGGCGAGGGAAAGGTAATTGACGATGTAAAAGAAATTTCCGCTGTAGGGCACAGAGTGCTCCATGGAAGCGAAAAATATAAAACTTCGACACTGATTACCGATACAGTAATTGAGGATATTTTTGCTTTTTCTGAATTAGGACCTTTGCACAATCCGCCGCAGGCAACCGCTATGCGGGCGTGCCAGGAAGTGTTTGGGAAAGAAGTGCCCATGGTGGCTATCTTTGATACCTCTTTCCATCAGACAATGCCGGAAAAAGCTTATATTTTTGGAATTCCTTACGAGTACTATGAAAAATACCACATTCGCCGTTATGGATTCCACGGTACCAGTCACCGGTATGTAAGCGCCCAGTATTTCCAGCTGACCGGCAAGAAAAAGGAAGGCACGAAAATCATTACATGTCATCTGGGCAACGGAAGTTCTATTTCCGCCATTAAAGACGGTAAAGTGTACGATACCTCTATGGGCTTTACCCCGCTGGATGGTTTTATTATGGGGACCAGAAGCGGCGGCGTGGATCCCTCGGTGATTACTTACCTTGCCAATAAAGAGAATATCTCCCCAGATGAGATGTCCAATATTCTCAATAAAAAATCTGGATTTTTAGGAATTTCCGGTGTTTCCAGCGACTGCCGCGACGTTACTGCGGCGGCGAAGGCGGGAAATCATCGCGCTCAATTGACTTTAGATATTTTAGTATACCAAATCAAGAAATTTATCGGCGGCTATGCGGCGGGCATGGGCGGCGTTGACGCGATCATCTTTACCGGCGGTATCGGCGAAAACGACCGGGAGCTGCGGGCGGCGGTGTGTTCTGATATGGAATTTTTGGGCCTGTCCATCTGCAAAGATACCAATGAAGCTATTCGCGGCAAAGACGCGAAATTTTCTACCGACAGTTCTAAAGTGGAAGCTTGGGTAATTCCCACCAATGAGGAACTGCTTATTGCCAGAGATACCCAGGAGATTGTAAGCGGCCTAAAATAAAGTGTTTTCCAAGCTAGTAACACAGCCTTTCACATATCATGTGAAAGGCTGTTTGCAAAGGAGTGCTCCATTGTGCGCGAGATAAAAGATTTAACCATTATTGATGCACATTGCCATATCTTCCCCCAGAAGATTGCAATGAAAGCGACCCAGTCGATCGGAGATTTTTATAGTATTCCCATGCGGTATGAGGGGTTTCCTCATGTGTTGGTAGAGAGCGGCAGACGAATTGGCGTAAAGAAATACCTGGTTTGTTCCACCGCTACCAAACCGGAACAGGTGGAAAGCATCAATGATTTTATCTATGAGAAATGTAAAAAATATCCAGAGTTTTTTGGCTTTGGTACTTTGCATCAGCATACGCCGGATTATGAAGCGGAAATTGAGCGGATAAAGAGTTATGGCCTTCATGGGATAAAGCTTCATCCGGACTTTCAGAGGTTTCATATTGACGATCCCAAAATGATCCCGGTATATCGGGCGATTGCCAGAGAAAAGCTGCCGGTGCTTTTTCATATGGGAGATGCACATTTTGATTATTCCGCCCCCCGCCGTCTGGCTAATGTAATGCAGCAGGTGCCCGATCTTATTGCTGTCGCCGCTCATTTCGGCGGATACAACGAATGGGACGAAGCGGATAAATGGCTGAAAATACCCAATGTTTATTATGATACCTCCAGCAGCCTGTTTGCGTTGTCCAAAGAAAAGGCGCTGAAAATGATTGACCATTTTGGAGTAGAAAAATTTTTCTTCGGAACGGATTTTCCCATGTGGGATCATGTGGAAGAATTAAATCGGTTTTTGGCGTTGGGGTTGTCAGAGGAAGAAAACGATATGATTCTTTATAAGAATTTTGAGAGGCTGTTTGGGATTACAATTTAAGAAAGAAGGAGGCCGTAAGCCTCCTTCTTTCTTTATTTTGTTTGAGAAAAGATAGTCTCAAACAGTTCCACAACCGCCAGCTTGGGGATAAAAACCGGCGTTTCGTTGAGATTGTGAATTTCCTGCATTTCCTCGCTGTTGGAAGGTTCGGCGGCAGGAATACACATAGGCGGGTACATAACGCACCACCAGTTTTTTCCGCCCCCGTCGCCCAAAAGGATACGCACCGCGTCGTAATTTCCCGCTGGAAGAGAAAGATCGCCGTATTGCCGGGTGGTAAAGTACATATTCGTAACCTCAGCGCGGACTCCATAGGATTTTCCCTGGTTTCTTAATTCTTCCAGGGCCGCCTGCTCAATGCGCTGGATATTTTCCTGAGCCGCTAGTTTTGCGCCTTTTTGGGACTGGGGAAGAAAGAAAAGATCTTCGGTTTCCAATAAAATGCGATCCCGCACCGCCAGCTTAACCCGCTGATCTTCCTGACTGTCAGAATTAGCGAGGATATGTAAACGCAGTACTTTGCTTCTTACCTGCTGGCATTCTTGACCAAACACAGCGAAGTTGGCCAGCAGTACCGACAGGAGGATACCAAAACAGACAGCCACATCTATTTTACGAATATAACGGCTTAATGTAAAATGAGGTTTGTAAAAACAACTCTGCTTCATAAAAAAATCCCTCCAAATGACGTTGGAAGGATTTTTGGCAAGTTTTCACTTTTTTATTCACTTTTGGGGTCCAATTGTTCAAGATCGTAGGGGGTTGTCTGGTAGACATAATAATTCAGCCAATTATAAAACAACAGATTCGCGTGGCTGCGCCAAGTATACAAGGGCGTCTGGGAAGGATCGTTGCCGGGAAAATAATTCTCCGGCAGAGAGATAGGAAGCCCTTTGTTTAAATCTCGGAAGTATTCGTTTGCCAGAGTATCCCGGTCGTATTCTGAATGGCCGGTGATAAAGAACTGCCGTCCGTTGTAGGTGGAGGCGGCATATACTCCCGCTTTTTCAGAAACGGATAGGATCTCCAACTCCGGCACGTTTTCAATATCCCAGCGCTTGACCTCGGTGTGGCGGGAATGAGGAACAAAAAACACTTCGTCAAACCCACGGGTGATGGGATGATTTTCCACACATAAACGGTGCTGAAAAATTCCAAACATTTTTTCCTTCAGGGGATATTTTTGGATACCATAATGATAGTACAGACCTGCCTGCGCTCCCCAGCAGATATGGAACGTGGAAAAGACATTGGTTTTGCTCCACTCCATAATCTGGCACAGTTCGTCCCAGTACTCCACCTCCTCAAAAGCCATCTGTTCCACCGGCGCGCCGGTAATGACCATTCCGTCGAAACGCATATCCTTAATATCGTCAAAAGTCTTATAAAATTTAAAGAGATGTTCAGAGGAGGTGTTTTTGGAAACATGGGATTTCATTTGGATCAATTCCACATCCACCTGAAGAGGAGTGTTCCCTAGCAGACGCAGCAGCTGCGTTTCCGTTTCGATCTTTTTGGGCATGAGATTAACAATGGCGATCTGCAGAGGACGGATATCCTGATGCAGCGCCCGGTATTCGGTCATAACGAATATATTCTCATTTTCTAATATTCTCGAAGCGGGTAAACTGTCGGGAATTTTTATCGGCATAAAATGCCCACCCTTTCCTTATAACAAAATAACCGCATCCAATGTACGGCCAAAGGCTGACAAGCTAATAAAAATTATTCTAGCTCACTTCTGAGGGAAAATCAAGTGAAGAACAAAAACAGGCGAGTTATTGTAAAAAATCTTTACAAAAAGTGTTGACAAATTTCTCCCAACATGATATTATAACAAAGCTGTCTCGTGCGTAGTTACGCCTAAACGGGGCAGAAAAGAGAGCACCTTGAAAAATGAACAACGAGAGAAGAAAAGACCCTGAAAAGATGACTTTGAGGCGAAAGCCAAGAAGGCAAGAAGCAAAGACCAGCGAGAAGAAGCTGGATTAAAACTT
>NZ_JACRTD010000011.1 GCF_014385085.1 Youxingia wuxianensis
TGGTGCGTGTAGTCTGAGCCTGTATGAAGAGAACATGGCGCAGATCCCGTACATGGTGATTGCCTTGGTGCTGGCGGCCTTAGGATATTTGGTTGCTGGTCTCGTTATGTAAGTTAATTAAAAAAACATATACACAATTTATCGGGCGCCGCAAGGCGCCCGACTGCTAGGAGGTAAACGTTATGACAAGCAAAAAGCAAGCGGATATACTTCTTGTATCGAACAATATCTTTGCGGGAAAATATGGCGAGGATAAGCCGTTTCCTGGTATTGTAGCTATCGTAGACAACAAAATCGCTGCGGTAGGCGACATCGCTCAAAGGGATGAGTGGATAGGGGAGGATACAGAGGTATATGAGCTTGGTGACAAAGTAGTATGCCCGGGATTTTCTGATAACCACGTATTCTTCACCGGATATGTTTGGAAACGTATCGGCGCCGACCTTTCCGGGGCAAACACTCCAGCAGAAGCGGCAAAGATATTGGAAAGTTTCGCAAAAACCCTGCCGGACGACAAACCGGTTTACGGCCATGGGCTGAATGTGGACGGTTGGTCCGATGCGGACAAAGACGCGGCTATTTTAGATAAGATATTTGGGGCCCGCGCTGTAATCGCCTACACCCCGGACCGGGATTTCTGCTGGCTGAACAAGGCGGCGCAGGAAAGATATCAAATTACAGCGGACGAATGCTGGGCGGAGGTAAGCTGGCGGCTGTTCAAAGAATACTTAAGCGACAAAAAATTTGCAGCCAGGGAATATAAAATATTCAGCGATCTCTTGGCTTCCCGCGGTGTGACTTCCATTAAAGAAATTGGCTTTGACACCTATTTTGGATTTGCCGATATTCTGGAGGACTTCGAGAAAAAGGGCCAGCTGAAACACCGCATCAACTTGGTTTCCCAGCCGGTAGGGGCGCCGATGAACTATGAATACGGAGAAGAGTGCAAAAAACGGTTTGACAGCGATTTTATCCGTTTTATGGGCTACAACGTTATGGTGGACGGAGAGATCTGCACCCAGACCGCCGCGATGATCGAACCTTATGAAGGCAAAGGCGATTGGAAAGGCGACGAGGTGGATTACGCGTCTATTGAAAAGGCAGTCCTGGAAGCGGATAAACGGGGAATGCGCTGCGCGCTGCACGCGGAAGGAGACGCCGCTGTGCGGGGAGCGGTAGACATCTTTGAAAAATGCCAGAAGGTCAATGGAAAACGGGATTCCCGCCATGCGATTATCGATTTGGAAATGACCCATCCGGAGGATTTAAAACGTATGGGCGAGCTGGGGATCAGCGCTATCAACTATTTCCAGATTATCCAGACCAACGACGGATTTGACGGTTTCTACGGTGAAGAATGCGTAGGCAAACAGAGGCTGAGCAACTACTGGGCTTATAAACGCATGTTGGAAAGCGGCGTTAACGTTTGTGTAGGTACCGACCTTCCTTTGTCCGAGCCGGATATTCCACTGTCCCTGTATTTTACTGTAGCCAGAAAATTCTTAGATGGCAAACCGGAAGGCGGTTTCAATAAGGAACAAGGCATTACAGTAGCACAGACATTGCGTGCCTGGAGTGCGGGCGGCGCTTATGTGAATTTTATGGATAAAAAATTGGGCACTTTGGAAGAAGGAAAACTGGCGGATATTGTGGTATTTGACGGGGATGTGTTTACTGCACCCATCGACGAGGTGCCGCAGATAAAAGTGGAAATGACCATCTGTGATGGCCGTTTGGTATACAGCAAATAAGAAAAGCGTATAAGAGTAGGGCACAGCTTTTTGGTACGAGAGGAGAAAATGTATGAGAAAGATTACATTTGAGCAGATTGCTGCCATGAATATGCACTACCAGAAATGCTCCTTTGAGTATTTTTTGGAGTCCATCGACCGTTTAGGGGTCAAAAATTTCGAATTGTGGGCAGGTTCTCCCCATTTTTGCAATACTGATTCAAAAGCTTCTCCTGTTCCCAAGATGAAAAAAATGGTGGCCGACCGGGGAATGAAAATTGTCTGCGTGACGCCGGAACAATGTTTATATCCATATAATATTGCCGCCCGGGAAGGGCATATTCGCAAAAGAAGTATTGAGTATTTTAATCAGTATGTCCGCCAGACCGCCGAGCTTGGCGTAGATAAAATGCTCATTACCTCCGGTTGGGGAAATTATGACGAAAGGGTGCAGGACGCTTGGAACCGTTCTGTGGAAAGTCTGCGGGAAATTTTAAAAACCGCAGAAAAAGAAGGGGTTGACCTGGCGTTTGAGATCCTGCTCCCGGATGAATCCAATCTTGTGAATAATTTGGAGACCACTATTCGTATGATGAAGGAGCTGGAATCTTCCCGCGCCAAATGCTGTATCGATACGGTACCGGTCTGCTTTGAAGGGAAAACTTTAGATGATTTCTTTAAAGCGCTGGGCGATAAAATTATCCACATCCATCTCAATGACGGCGCGCCGGACGGCCATCTCACCTGGGGCGACGGCGAACAGCCTCTGGAGGAGCATCTGGAAGCCTTATCCAGGCATAATTATGCTGGTTATATGACTTTGGAGCTGGGCGACCCGCTGTATTATCTGGATCCGGAAAAAGATCTGAAACGGGGCCTGGATACCTTGAAAAAGGTGCTTCCTTACGAGGCAAAATAATCACCGGCCAGTGAGAGAAAGGATGAGTAGATTATGAGTAAAATCACAATGGATAATATGTCGGTTATGAGCGTATGCTATACCCGTTATTCCTTGGAATATACCATGGAATCCATCGCCGGGGCTGGTCTGAAACAATTTGAGTTTTATGCCGGTTCTCCCCACTATACCAGCTTTGATTATCCCGATCCTAAGGAAAAAGCGGCCCGGCTGGACTATATTGTAAAGCTGCTGCAAAAAAATAATCTGAAACTTAGCTGCCTCACGGCGGAAAACTGTATCTATCCTATCAATATTGCCGCCAAGGAAGATGAGCTGCGGGAGATCAGCGTCCAGCACTATCTGGATTATGTAGATGATGCAGTAACCTTAGGTTCTCCGGCCTTGTTTATGTGTTCGGGGTTTGGTTATTACAATGAACCGGCGGAACCTGCGTTCCAGCGTTCGATGGAAAGTATCAAGCGCATTTGTGAAAAGGCGGAAAAGAAAGGGATATGTCTCTTCCTGGAGCAGCTGGCTCCGGACGAATCCAACCTGGTATATGATCTAAAGACTTTAAAAAAGATGATCGATCAGGTAAACAGCCCCGCTTTAAAAATCTGTGTGGATACTGTGGCCATGGAAGTTCAAAAGGAAACGATCGAAGAATATTACCGGATATTCCCGGATAAGATCGCCCATGTACACATGCAGGACGGCACGCCCCAGGGCCATCTGGTGGCAGGTGAAGGAAATGCCGACTTTAAAAAATATTTGGACACCCTTCGTAAATACGATTTCAAGGGCGCGATCACCACAGAGATCAATAATGATATTTATCTTCGGGATCCGGACGCGGCCTTGAGAAAAGCGCTGGCCTATCTGCGGCCTCTGCTTGACGATTAAATCCTATATTTTGCCGGTTTCCCGCCTTTTGCCGGGAAACCGGTAAAAAAGAATGAAAGGAGTACAAAAAATGAAAGTAGCAGCAATCGGAGATAACTGTATCGATATGTATCCATCGCTTAACCGTTTTTATCCTACAGGCAACGCGGTGGATTTCGCAGTAAATATGCAGCTGTTGGGAATTCCCACAGCAGTAATCAGCACCACCGGCAACGATGAGTATGGTAAAATTATGATTGAGGCCCTTACTAAAAAAGGGATCGATCTTTCCCATTTCCGGGTAGGGGACGGCGCTACCGCGATCTCCTATATGGAGCTGGTTGATCTGGAAAGAACCTATGGCGATTATGTTGAAGGGGTTATGGAAAACGTAGTGTTTACCGATGAGGATGTGGATTTTGCTTGCTCCTGCGACTTGGTTCACAGCGCTTTTTGGGGGAATGCTCAGAAACATCTGCCCAAAATCCATGCGCATACGAAAGTATGTTTTGACTATGCCACTGAAATGAACGACCCCTTGGTAGAAGAAACCATTCCCTATGTGGATTATGCGTTCTTCTCTTATGACAAGCGGGATGAGAAAATAGAAAACTTCTTAAAGGACAAAGTAGCGAAAGGCTGTACTTTGGCAATTGCTACCTTCGGCGAGGAAGGAAGCCTGGTTTGGGACGGAAAACAGTTTCATACCTTCGGTATTTTCCCTGCTAAGGTGGTTAACACCATCGGCGCGGGAGATTCCTACCTAGCAGGATTTATGTATGGAATTTTAAAAGGATGGCCCATAGTTGAATGTATGAAAAAAGGCGCGGAAGTAGCCGCCGGCGTTGTTTCTGTATTCGATCCCTGGGTAGAAAGATAACTCGGTTAAGGAGAATAGTATGAAATCTTTGGTGATAGACAGCCATGTTCATGTAGGATTTTTTGAAGAAATGAACATTTCAGACCAACAGCACGTCTATAATATGAATATGATGGGGCTGTATAAAACTGGTTTAGAATCAGTGCAGGGCCTTTTTAATCGGTGCGATTATGCAGGGATTGACAAGGTTATTTTGCTTCCTATGGATTTAACCACCACGACCGGCGGTTGTGTAGGTACCAACGAGCAGGTGAAAAAATTGGTGGAGGAATATCCGGAGCGCTTTATCGGATTTGCCAGCGTGGATCCTAACCGGGAGGACGCTTTGGAGGTATTGGAATACGCTTTTAAGGATTTAAAGCTCAAAGGGTTGAAACTGCACCCCTCCAAACAGCGTTTCTATCCGGATGACCCGAAGATGGATGAGATCTACCGGATGTGCATCAAATACAACCGGCCGGTCACATTCCATGGGGGAATGTCGGTGGAGCCGGACACCCTGTCCAAATATGCCCATCCAATGCGGTTTGAGGAAACGGCATACCGTTTTCCAGAGCTGCGTATGTGCATTGCCCATTTCGCCTGGCCGTGGGTGCAGGAAATGTGTATGCTGATGCTGAAATATTCCAACGTCTATACAGATACAGCTTTACTATATTTTGACAACGCCCCGGAATTTTATCATCAGGTCTTTTCGGTGGATATGGGCCCCCGTTGGATTGAGCGTACCTTCCGCCATCAGGTGATGTACGGCTCAGACGATCCCCGGCTGGAACAGATTCGCATGATCGATGCTATCCGGGAAATGCCCCTGCGCAAAAGCACCCTGGATATGATTTTAGGGCAGAACGCGCTTGCGTTTATTGGAAGCGAGGTGTAGAGAAATGGTATATCAAGGAGAATTTGATATTCTGACTTCCCAGTACAACCAATTTATCCCCATTGGCGACAAAGTGGCGCAGGAGGTGGAGAAAAGCGGCATTAAAAGCGGTGTTGTTTATGTTATTACCGCCCACACCACCACCGGCATTACGGTCAATGAAAAATTGGAATGCTTGGAGGACGACCTTTTGGATCTGCTGGCGGGATTTGCGCCGGAAGACGGAACTTATTACCATGCCCGCTTTCTTCACTCTTATGGGGCCATGGCCGGCAATCCTACCGGCCACATGAAATCGATGATTACAGGAAATCACTGTGTTTTCCCAATTGTTGATGGGAAAATGAAACTGGGCGCGGCCCAGGAGATTTATTTGGGGGAATTTGACGGCCCCCAGGATAGGACGATCCGCATCACCGTCATGGGAGAAAAATGAAATAGAACGGAAAAGCAGAAGGGGGCCGCCTTAAGGCAGCCCCCTTCTGCTTTTCTATGATTAAACCAAACCTAACAAACGAACCGCGCTTGCCAACACAAAACATAGGATCATTCCTATGACTGTGGGGACGGCAAAGGAGACCGCCGTCCATTTCAGACTTTGTGTTTCCTTGTGGATCGTAAGACAGGTGGTAGAACAAGGCCAGTGCATTAAAGAAAACAGCATGGTGCAAATCGCCGTCAGCCAGGTCCAGCCATTGTCTACCAGCAGCTGGCGAAGCTGGGCGAGATCGTTTATCTCTAATATACTATCAGTACATAAATATGACATAATTACTATAGGGATAACAATTTCATTGGCCGGAAAGCCCAGAATAAAGGCTAAAAGGATGACCCCGTCCATTCCCAGCAGTTTTCCCAGCGGGTCTAAGAAGGAAGAGCAGTGGGTAAGAAGGCTTGCGTCCCCCAAGGTGATATTGGCAAAAAGCCAAATGATCAGTCCGGCAGGCGCGGCCACCGCGATTGCCCTCCCCAGGACAAACAGGGTTCGATCAAAGATAGAACGTACAATCACCTTTCCGATCTGCGGCTTTCGGTAAGGGGGAAGCTCCAAAGTAAAGGAGGAGGGGATTCCTTTGAGGATTGTTTTGGAGAGCAGCCTCGACACCAAGAAAGTCATCAGAACCCCCAGTACAATGACACAGGTTAACAGCAAAGTTGAAGCCAGAGATTGTAAGGGGGAGGATACGCTCCCCACAAAAAACATGGTAATAATTGCGATGAGGGTTGGGAATACAGGACCTTGGTTATGGAAACATTTCTGTTAAAAAAAGGGGAGGCCGGCCTATTTTTGGTACAAAAACATATGAAGCTCTTTCCCATCCCACTCCATTCGCTGAACAAACAGCTGGAGGAACTCTCGCTTCTCGTGAATGGTAAGAGAAGGGAAGATTACTTTAAAATCCGCGAATGTCCCAGCTAGCGCGTGCAGGGAAGGGGAGCCTTTTTGGGTGAATAAATCGTCTTTAAGGGATTTCTGCCGCTTTAAATCACTTAACTGGCGGTCCAGTTCCTCTATCCGGGCGGTAAGATGTTGGGATACCGCCTTTTTGTCCTGAGAGACGCACAAAACGTCCATTACACTTTGTATCGCCTGCTGTTTTTTTTCGATAAGAGCGTCCAAGTCCGCGGCAGGGGAACAGGAAAATTGAAAGGTCCTTTTTAGCCCTTCCAGCAGAGAAAAGATCCCCTCTCCTTCCTGAAAATGACACATAAGGAAATCGCAGACCAGGGAGTCCGCTTGTTTTCCGCTGAGATTTTGACAATGACAAAGCCCCTGCGCCTTCAATTTATTGGAACAGATATAATCAAAGAGAGTTTGGCTGTTGCTGCGGCGTTTGGGAAGCATTTGCGCTTTACAGCCGGCGCAAAAAATCCGCCCGGAAAGCAGGGAATAATCGTTATAGCTTTGGGGAGGTTTTCGGGGGCTTTTGAGGTTCTTTTCCCTTAGAAGCCTTTGTGTTTTTATCCAGTCACGGCTGCTGAGAATGCCTGGATGTTTTCCTATAGCGACTACCCACTGGGATACGGGAGTGCGCGGGTTTCCTTGACGTGAATGATCCCGGCGGTGATAGGCCAGCAATCCATAGCGCGCGCAGCACTGATCGGGAAAAAAACCCATATCGCATCCAAGAGAAGAAAAATACTCCCAGGCGTCCCGGTCGGCGGTGCAATATACTGGATTTTGCAGGATATCCTTGATCCCTGCAAGAGAATACGGTTTTCCGGTGCGGCTGTAAATATTCTCACGGGAAAGATATTTTGATACGCCGCTTAAAGAGCGCAGTTCCAAATATTTTTGATAAATTATTTTTACCGTTTGGATTTCTGCAGGGTCAAGTTTTAATTTGCTGGAAGTTTTGATTTTTCCATCGATTATAATATCCTGTGTTTTTTCAGAAGAAAAGCCGGTGGGCGGCGTGCCGCCCAGCCAGCGGCCTGTCCGGGCCAGCATAAACATATTGTCCCGCACCCGCTGAGCAATTGTTTCCCGTTCCAGCTGGGCAAACACGCTGGCGATATACATCATCGCTCGGCCCATCGGGGTAGAAGTATCAAACTGCTCCCGAATACATATAAAGCGAATCTCCCGGGACATAAGATCCTCTGCCAAGGGCGCGAAATCGCCTACGCTGCGGCTGATCCGATCCAAACGATAACATACGAGATAATCCACCTTCTGCTTCTTGGTATCTTCCAGCATTTTTTGAAACTGGGGCCGCTCGAGCGTTTTTCCAGAGAACCCCTCATCCTCATACACTGAGATTTCAGCATTTTTGCCCCCGTCAATATAGGCTTCGATATATTGACGGCACATTTCCACCTGGTTTTCAATAGATTCTCCCTTGCCGGAATAGACTGATTTTCGGCTGTATATAAAAATCCGCATGTGCGCCTCCCTCCCAGTTTATTAGCGTCTATGGTCATATCCTATGATAAGGCACACTTTTAAAATGACAGCCAGTAAGAAAACAAACGCCCCGGTTTCAAAATTTTTTGAAACCGGGGCGCATCGATATCGCTTTTTTATTTCAGCAGCCGGCAATCCTTTTTTTACCGGTTCGCGCCATTAGCCCTTGGTATCCTTCCCTGGGGCATCCACCGCAAGATGGATAAACCAGTTATCCTGCGCAGCTCTGTACTAAGATTTGATACCTGCAGGAATAATAAAATTGATCAGCCGGCGAAGCCTCTGTTCCCCAGTATAGGACAATTCCCTTTTGGCATATAATTTGGCAAGGGGGCGGCGAGATGAAACGAAATCAAATTCAAAATATTCGAGTTCATATGGTTCCCGGCCTCAAAGAAACCAGGGAGGAGCGGGCTTGTCAGTTTCATGTACAGATAATAGAGCAGCGTATAAATCAGATGGAATTATCCAGGGATCAAAAGATCCAAGTGGTTCAGTATATAATAGAAATACTGAAAAATACCAAACAATAAAAAATGTTGCGCGCCAGGCGCCGTCGTTACTGCTCCTTAAATTTCAATGATTGTGTCAGAAAAGGAACATTTTCCGTTTGTAAATTGAAGCTGGCACTGCTTTTTAATAGAAAACGCATGAAAATAACGGTTTTCCAGAGGAATCCACTCCTCCTCAAAGCGCCGGCACATCTGCGCTCCGTTTCGCACCCGAATACGGCGCATCTGCTCTGCGGGGTCCACCGATAAAAATACTTTGAGATCATAAAAATCGGATAACGCAGGGTGCAGGCTGTAAGAACCTTCTACGATACTAATACGGTTTGATGAAACGTGGACAGGCGCTCCGAGAACACCTTGGGAGCAAAGATAAGGCCGGTAGGAAAAAGACTGTCCGGCGTGCAAAGGATGCAGCGCCTCCTGTAAAAAGCGTTCATAATCCACGTTGCCGCCCGGTTGGGCCAGACGTTCAGGGGTGCGCTGCTGGGGACGGAGGAAAAAGTGATCCATAGGTACAACACTGCACCCGTAAACCAGCCGCAATAAAGCGGCAAGCGTCGTTTTTCCCGCGGCGCAGTGGCCGTCGAGGGCAACTAAGAGTCTTTTTTTTTTTGCAGCAGGGCGTCAATCTGGCAAAAGAGCGGAAGAAAATCACAAAATTGTTCTTCGACCACCCGGTAGGCGGGGTGATACTGCTCCCTAAAAAGCGTACTGTGGCGAAAAGCATTTCCGCCTTGGGCTTCCCACGCCTCTATTTCACCGCACACTTGCGCGGAGGAAAATGGAAGAGTCCCCACCTGGCAAAGCTCCTCAAAGACCTGGGCCTTGTGTAAAAATCCTTCCCTGCTCCCTCGCAGGCGCACAGCGGAAAGCTCAAAAAAACGAGAAAAGGTCTCTATCTGCAAAGGAGATTGGGCAAGCAAACGCAGATGCAGTCGGCAAAGTCCATTTCCAATAGGTTCTACAGCGGGGCGATCTGTATGCTCCGGCGCAAGAAGCGCATATTCCGCAGCCAGCCGTCGGAGGCCCTCTTGGGGATCACAGATCAGGTGGCCTGGGCCGAATTCATTTTGATAGAGAAGTTTAAGCATATCCGTAGACTGGGCCTGGGGATATTCAGACAGCTGTTGGGTCAGTAATTGCAATAACTTTTTTCTCATAAAGCAGGACTCCTGTCTTTTGCAGCGTAATTTTCTCGGAGCAAACCGGGATTTCCCTGACGTTTGACTGATATCATTTTAATTCTTGAAGCAGGCTTCAAGTCAAATGAATTTTTGATGGATAAATTTTGAAGGCTCCGCCGGGACCTATTTTCCCAATGGATTTCATAGGAAAGGCCGGGAACAAACTGCCGTTTGTTCCCGGCCTTTTTGTAGTTTGAGACAATACCGGGAGAAAAGGGGGGGCATTTTGTAAAATCCCGGCAGAGGTATATTAGTCTCCCATGGGGACCTGTGCCGGATGACTCTTTTTGAAACGTACAAGGCCGGTACGGTTGAGGGCTACCATGACCGCAGGAATTAAAATCAACTGGATGATAATACCGGGGATAGCGTTGAGAAAGGCGCCCGCCAAAAACATCTGCCAGGTAAAGACGCTGCCGCTAAGACCTAAAAGTAAAATTTGGGCAATCCCCCAAACGATCCGTCCTGCCAGCATAGCGGCAACGATAGAGCGGTAGAGGGCGATAATACACTGCCAACGGGAATTTTCATATAAAAGTCCGGCGACCAGACCGTAGCAAGCCAGTTCAAACGCCATGGCAATTCCGGTAGGAAAGAGGGGCGGCATCCCTATGAGCATAAAGCGAACCAAGGGAAGAAGAAAACCTACGCCCATACCATATTTCCAGCCGCAGATCAGCCCGCATAAAAAAACAGGGATGTGCATAGGCAGCAGCATATTTCCAAACCGAGGGATTTGTCCTGTAAAGAAAGGCAATATTATCCCCAGCGCGAAGAACACCGCCGCCAAGGTTATATTTTTTGTTGTCTGTTTCATGTTAATTCTCCTTTTTCGTCAAGACCGGCGATCGGCCCTACCATCCCTGCGATCAAGCTTTTATTAGGATGGAAATATTCCTTACCTATCATATCAGAACATTCCCTTGACGTAAACCCATAATCTTTGCCGTGTCCCCAATGAAAAAGAAAGATTTCTCGTTCAAAGGCAAGATCATCCCTACAAGAGCTAAATAGTTTCCATCTTCAGGGTCCCGGTAAACGGCCGTTGCATGGAACAAAATTGTTGGTGATGATAGCGATTAAGCGTTCTCTGGGAGAATCGATAATTCGGCATCCTACAATTCCAGCGGCGTTGCATCCGAACCCCATGCACATGGTTAACGCCTGTTTGCCGCAGGCGGAAGCTTTTTTAAAGAAATGATCCAAATTAAACGCCACTCGGGGCAGATATCCCAGATCCTCTAAAATAGTGAATAAAGGAAAAAAGATAGCCATAGGAGGGAGCATGACAGAAACAACCCAAGCCAGCACACGATAAACACCCAGCACCAACATTTCGTTAAGCCATTGGGGGGCGCCTATCCAAACAAAAAATTCACCCAGACGATCCTGGCCCCAAAACAACGCCTGGGAGAGGAGCTGGGAAGGATAGTTGGCGCCGGTAATTGTCAGCCAGAAGATCCCGGTTAGCAGCGCGAGCATAATAGGAATCCCTGTTCTGCGGCTGGTTAAAAGCCGGTCTATTTTGCGGTCCCGGACGTCATAATCGTGCTTATGAAAGGTTACCGCATCCAGGCAAACTTCTTCCGCGGCGAGCACAATACAGGATACAATTTTATCCCGGAGCTGCTCTTTGCTAATCCCATGTTCCAAAAGTTTTGCCAAAGCGCGTTTAAGTCCTTGAGAGATCTCCGGGTCATCCAGCACAGAAAAGCCCAGATAATCGCTAAGGGAACGAAGTAATGCCGGATCGTAATCCAGTAATTTCAGCGCAATCCATCGGGGAGCGAGATTTTTTACAGCCTTCTTTTCCACGATTGGCTGAAGAATAGAGATCGCTTCTTCAATAGCGGCGATATACCGAATATTTATTGGACAGGAAGAGAACGAACCGCTGGCAAGGCCGGCTGTTTTTTCCATAAGCCGGTCTAACCCTTTGCCGCTGCGGGCACTGGCGCCGACGACTGGAACACCGAGGGCTTTTTCCAGTTTTTCCAGATCGATGGAAATTTTCTTTTTGGCGGCTTCATCCATTAAATTTACACAGACCACTACATTAGGGGTAATCTCTATGGTTTGCAATACCAGATTTAAATTGCGTTCCAGGCAGGTAGCGTCGCACACTACAACCACTGCCTCCGGTTCTCCAAAACAGATAAAGTCCCTGGCGACCTCTTCTTCTGCGGAATGGGCCATTAAAGAATATGTACCTGGAATATCTACAAAAATATATTCTGTATCTTTATAGCGATGTGTTCCCTGAGCACAGCTCACCGTTTTTCCCGGCCAGTTGCCCGTATGCTGATTTAACCCAGTCAATTCGTTAAATACAGTGCTTTTTCCCACATTAGGGTTTCCTGCCAAAGCGATTACCCTATCCGTCGGATGTTGCTTTTCAATCACCAGCCCGCTGTCAATAGCGCCCAGCCCAGTAGAATTTGAGGTTAATCCCATATATTATCGCCCTCTCGCTAGTTGTAATATGTAACAGGTAAAACTGTCTGGGCAATTTTACCTGTAAAAAAAGAAAATTGCCTTAATGGAACTGAACCAGAATATTTCCTGAATCTTCGGTACGCAAAGCAATAATTGCTCCCCGTATTAAGTATGCGATGGGATCGCCGGAAGGACTTTTTTGCATACATTGGACGTCGGTGTTTTCAATCAGGCCAATGTCCTGTAATCGCCTGCGCATACTGCCGGTAGAAAGAATATTTTTTACCCGGGCGATCTGTCCTTCATCCAGTTCAGTGAGCGGATGAATTTCCATATGAAATCGTACTCCTTACGGTTTGGATTATCAGGGTGGGGAACCCTCCCTACAACATAATAATCAAAATGGTGTATTTGGTGACAGGAGACGTTTTTGTCTCAAACCATAAAAACAAAATTTCCTTGCAGTTTTTTATCAGCGACGGTATGATATAGAGGGTGAAATAAATGATAAAAGAAATAACACAAGAGAAAAAACAGGTTTTAGAGCTGCTGTTATTAGCGGATCCTTCCCAAGAGATGGTGGAGCGGTATTTAGAAAAAGGAATATTGCTGGTATATGAAGAGCGAGGAGAAAAGATAGGGGAAATCGTATTATATCCGGTCGCCCCAGGGGAATGGGAGATCAAAAACATTGCAGTGGCCCCCAAAGCTCAAAAAAGGGGAATTGGCAGGCTGCTTCTCCAGGCCGCCCAGAGCAGGTGTCTGCCGGGGGATCGGCTGATTGTCGGCACTGCGGATATTTCCCGGGGCGCGGTACACTTTTATGAGTCCTGCGGCTTTGTCCGGTATGACGTAATAAAAAACTTTTTCGTAGACAATTATCCACAGCCGGTGATCGATGAAGGGGAAGTCTGCATCGATATGGTGCTGTTGGAAAAAAGGATAAAATAAAAAAGAAAGCGGGTTTATGAATTTTGTTCATAAACCCGCTTTTTTCCTTTTTTAATATGTAAACCGATTACAGCCTAGTGTAACCATAGCTGTCAACAATAGCGTCGATTCCTTCCTGTTTTTTGCAGAACGGACAATCTTTCAGAGCCCAGGTCTGATAGTCTGGCAGATCACGCGCGGAAAACAAACTGCGTACAGGGATGTCCCCAACCATATCAATTGCGCTGAAAATCGCAGAAATTCCCACAACATTTCCGCCGTAATACCGGATACATTCCAACGCCCGGTTGATTGTTTTGCCAGTAGTAGCAGAGGCCACCAAAAGAATAATATGTTTATTCCAAAGAAGGTTCTGGATATTATCCCGGAAAATCAGCTGCGCATTAGTATTAAATTGGGGGGTGATCACAGCGATATCGTTATCGCTGTTCATAGACATGACCCCAGGCTTGGAAAGCTCACGGGCCAAAAACGCGCCGATCATTTCGCAGTCGTCCATACATACGATGGTGTCTACCGGGGTGGAATTGGTATATTCCGCCGCCAAGCTGTCCGCTACCAGATGGGCTTGTTTATGGCGATACTTAATGCCGGTCATGTCAATATAATAATTGACGTGGGAGTGATTAGTGGCAAAATGGCCGGGAATAATTGCGATAGACACTTTGCTGTTTACTTTGGATTTAATCTTAATAGTTCTGCTTTCCATAAAGGCCTCCTTATTATCCAAGATTGGGAGTACTCCTATTATATCACTTATATACAAATATTTCAATCACAGGATTTAATTTTTGTTTGAGTTGTGTATTGGGGGATTTTTCTTTGAAAATTTCTTCGTTGACAAACAGGAAATATAAGCTATAATATTAGTAATGATTACTATTATTGAAAAGTGAAGGAGTGAACGATATGAACCTTTCATCTCTGACGCTGGCTCTGCTGGGAACAGGCTTTACCTGCCTGATGACAGTGGCCGGGGCGGCGATGGTGTTCTTTTTCCGAAAAGAGATAGATCCGGATACCCAGCGGGTGTTTTTAGGCTTTGCCGCCGGCGTTATGATAGCGGCGTCTGTATGGTCTCTGCTCATCCCGGCGATTGAGATGGCTCAGGAACAGGGAAAGATCGGATGGATCCCCGCAGCGGGCGGATTTGTCATCGGCGCTGTTTTCCTTTTGGGGCTGGATCGTCTGATGCCGCACCTTCATGCCGGCAGTGACCGGCCGGAAGGAATGCCCTCCTCCCTTAGACGCACCACCCTGCTGGTACTGGCGGTAACGCTGCACAATATCCCGGAGGGGATGGCGGTAGGGCTTTCGTTCGCTTTGGTAGGGGATGGCCAGAGCGCGGTGACCTTAGCGGGGGCCAGCGCCCTTGCCATTGGTATGGGACTGCAAAACTTCCCGGAAGGGGCGGCGATTTCCCTCCCTTTGAAAAAAGAAGGAGCCTCCACGGGAAAATCATTTTTATATGGGGCCCTTTCCGGTGTGGTAGAACCAATGGCGGCAGTAATCGGGGTTGTTTTGGCGACTTCGGTATCTGGAATTATGCCGTGGATTTTGGCTTTTGCCGCCGGAGCGATGATTTATGTAGTGGTGGAAGAGCTTATCCCGGAGGCCCATTTGGGGGAACACTCCCATACAGGTACCATCGGGGTAATGGCAGGATTTTTGATTATGATGATTTTGGATGTAGCGCTGGGATAAGAAGAACTCCCGCCTTCCCGTTTTAGCGGAAGGCGGGAGCTTTTATTTACAAAGCCGGCGGCAAAGCTGCAGCCCTTTTGGAGTGAGCGTTACGAGACCCCGCTTGATATAGGGAGTGTCAAATAAAAACTCTGGGCGCTGCTTTCCTTGTTCGGTCAAAGCACAAAACTGGCGGTACAGCTGACTTTCATAATATAGGGCGTAGTCCGACCGGGCGGTTACCGCCAGGGAATAGGAAATGAAAATAAGCCCCTTCTCCTGCAGAGCGGCAAGTTTCGCGCCCAAGGCCTTTACCGTTTCCATAGTATCTTCCCGGCTTTCCAGGTGGACATGGTTCAAGGCGGTAGAGATGAGATCCTTTTCTTTGGAACTGCGCAGTTCAAACCGTACGATAGAAAAACGTTTTTTACCATAGATGGAAAAAAGCAGTTGTTTCTCCTGAGCCGTTAGATACATAGACGGACCCTCGTTTCTAGAATAATTTTTTATAGCCGCGCCTTGGTAAATCGAAGATTTCCTCCCGCCCATGGCGGGAAAACGCTCTGCGTTTTCAGGCGCTGGCTGCAAAGAGCATCCCAAGGTTTCGCTTTTGCGAAACCTTACCCGGACAGTGTCCGGCGCAAAACATCGTTTTGCGGGGATTTTTTATAGCCGCGCCTTGGTAAATCGAAGATTTCCCCCCGCCCATGGCGGCAAAACGCTCTGCGTTTTCAGGCGCTGGCTGCAAAGAGCATCCCAAGGTTTCGCTTTTGCGAAACCTTACCCGGACAGTGTCCGGCGCAAAACATCGTTTTGCGGGGATTTTTTATAGCCGCGCCTTAGTAAATCGAAGATTTCCTCCCGCCCATGGCGGGAAAACGCTCTGCGTTTTCAGGCGCTGGCTGCAAAGAGCATCCCAAGGTTTCGCTTTTGCGAAACCTTACCCGGACAGTGTCCGGCGCAAAACATCGTTTTGCGGGGATTTTTTATTTCTCTAATACCTATGCAAAAATAAGAAAATTTCATACGCCTGGTTGAAAAAACATAAACTCCATGGTACACTGAAAACAATTATTGGGAGACAAAATATAGGGGGACAAAATATGAAAACAATCTTATGTTACGGCGACAGCAATACTTGGGGATATCATGCGGAAGAGGATGGGGCCCGCTATCCTTTTGATGTACGCTGGACCGGGCGGCTGGCCAAGGCGCTGGGCAGCGGCTACCGGGTGATTGAAGAGGGACTCAACGGGCGCAGTATTGGATTTGAGGATACGATTGAGCCTTACCGCAACGGTTACGATTATGTAATCCCCTGTATTTTGACCCATGAGCCTATTGACCTTATGGTGATTATGCTGGGCACTAACGATACCAAAGGAAGATATGCCCTCACCCCTTCGGAGATTTCCTATGAAATGGAAAACTTTCTTCAGCGGGTAAAATCCCAGTTTATGTGGGACCGCCAAGGGGCGGATATTCTGCTGGTTTCCCCGGCTCTGTTCGGCGATGGGGAAATTGAGGAAGAATTCGGGGATGCTGCCCGGCAGAAAGCGAAAAAGCTAGCGCCTTACTTTAAACAGCTGGCAGAGGACTACGGATGTTTTTTCCTGGACGCAGGAGAGCTGATCAAGGCCCACGGATGCGACAATATCCATTTTTCTCCGGAGGATCACCGGCTGTTCGCCTTGGAAATTGAAAATAAAATTAGGGAGATTTTTGCCTGATTTCTCTTTTAGTATTGCCCGGAAAGAATTTTTCTTTCCGGGCAGTTTGCTTTTTATTTAAATTTTCCCACCACAATAGGGATAGCCTTGTGTTTGTTCTCTATTGTTACCTGATTAAACCGTCCCCCAAATTCGCCGTCCAAGGTCCAGGGGACCTCTTCCTGGGAGGTGATATGGATACGGGACGCTTTCAAAGAACGAACGAAATCTGACTTCTTTTCCAACCCGATTAAATAATGAACGAGGGTTTGCAGCTGCGCCAGATTTTCCGGCATTTTGATCAGGGATACCTCGAACAGTCCGTCGTCCATAGAGACATCCCGCAGGTTCATCCCCTGAAAACCGCCGATAGAAGTGGAATTGGCAGCCATACCAAACAGAAAATCGTCCTCGATAACACAGGTTTCCGTTTCCACCCGCAGGCGATAAGATTTCAGCTGCGGCAGATGTTTAATCCCCTCCAGAAAATACGCCAGCCTTCCCAGCACATTCTTAAAGGACTGGGGAGTGTCGTACGCCACGTCGGTAAACGCCCCAAAAGCGGCTACATAGGTAAAATATTCTTGATTGAAACTGCCCACATCACAATGAAAAACTACGCCGTCCATAGCCGTCTGAGCGGCTTTAAGCATATTTTTCGGAATATGGAGACTGGAAGCAAAATCGTTGACCGTCCCAGCTGGGAGATACCCCAGCGCCGGACGCTTTTCACAGTCCATCAGCCCGGATACCGTTTCATTGAGAGTAGCGTCTCCGCCGCAACACACGATCATATGATAATTTTTGGCTTCCTTTTGAACAATTTGTGTGGCGTCGGATTTCTTCTGGGTAGGGTGGACAGTGACGGTATACCCGTATTTGGTAAACAGATCGATAATTCCCAAAAGCTGACTTTTGACAGCCCCTTTTCCCGCCATAGGATTTACCACAAACAGTAATTTCTTTTTCATGCGTTTCTATTCTCCCTTTTAAAAAGGATGCTTTTTTATAGCCTTCATTAAACGGAGCACGTCTTCCAATGTATGCTGATAATCTTCATAACTGCGTTGTTTGGCCTCTGCCCGGGGTACAGCCAGCCGGTTGATAGAAAAGATGGCGCTGACTCCCTGCTCATATGCGCCGTATGCGTCGTCCGCCACATCGCCGACAATAGCAATCACCGGAACATTTTGTTTTTTTGCCCGACGGGCTACCCCAATCACGACTTTTCCCTTTAAGCTTTGGCTGTCAATTTTACCTTCCCCAGTAATCACCAGATCGCAGCCCTCCAGCTTCTGATCAAATCCCACCAGATCCAGTACAGTTTCAATGCCGGATTTCAGTCTGGCCCCGAAGAAAGCGATGGCTCCTGCGCCCATCGCTCCTGCAGCCCCGGTTCCAGGGACCCGCCCCAGGGAAGGGATATTCAACTGAGACTGCAAAACAGTATCAAACGCCCGCAGGTTTTTATCCAGCATAGCTGTCATTTCCTCGGAAGCACCCTTTTGGGGAGCGAATATATAGGCGGCGCCGGCAGGACCATACATAGGGTTTTCAATATCACACATAGCAGTGACAGCACAATTTTTTAACAGTTCTTTTGCCGGGGAAATATCAATCTTGGCAATTTGATCCAGAGAGGCCCCCACAGGAAGAAACTTTTCTCCCCGGCTGTTATAAAACTCTACTCCCATTGCGGCGGCGCAGCCGCAGCCGCCGTCGTTGGTGGCACTGCCTCCCAGACCGAGAATAATATGGGCTGCCCCTTGGCTGACCGCGTGGCGCATTAGTTCCCCCACACCATAAGTAGTAGTAAGGGAGGGGTTTTTCTTTCCGTAGGTTAAAGGAAGTCCTGCGGCGGCCGACATTTCGATTACGGCAGTAGCTCCAAAACGGGCATAGCTGGCCTCGATGGTTTCCTGATATGGGCCGTGCACCGGAAGAGTAATTTTCTGTCCGGGCAGCGCCCGCAGAAAACATTCCACCGTACCTTCTCCGCCGTCGGCGACTGGAAGGGCGATAACTTCACAATCAGGGAAAAAGCGGCTGATGGAATTTGCGGCTACTTCACAAATAGTCATAGAACTTAACGATCCTTTAAAAGAATCGGAAATTACAATACATTTTTTCATAGGTTCCTCCACAAGAATGGACATTACAGCACTTAATTATAGCATAAACCAAATTTAATCACAATTCATCTTACATTCGTAAATTAGCAAAACGCTTTCCTCCCTTTTTCATTGAAGATCAAATGAAAATGTACTATAATAAAACAGCAGAAAACGATGGTTTAAGTTTTGACCGCAGAGAGGAATATATTTATGAAAAATAGAAGAGCAGATTGGATTTGGGGAGTTGCGTTTATTCTTTTAGGCGTAGGCTTTGCAGGAAACGCTTTTGGAATATGGGATTTTAATTTATTTTTTGATGGTTGGTGGACACTGTTTTTAATTGTTCCTTGTGTTTTCAGTATCATAACCAGTGGATTTCATACAGGGCCGGTAGTAGGCTTAATCGTCGGTGTAATGCTGCTGTTGTCCGCGCAGGGAATTGTAGACTGGAATATTTTCAGAAAATTAATTTTACCGGCGGTATTTGTCCTGATCGGTTTGCAAATCTTGCTCTCCAACCGTGGAAAACGTCAGGAGCAGCCTGCGTCGCCGGCCTTTGAAACCAACGGCAGAATGCCGGGAGACGAATATTTTGCCGCGTTCGGCGCGAGAAAAGCGGCAATCAATAATGAAACTTTCCACAACGCTAACGCTACGGCGGTATTTGGAAGCGTGGAGCTGGATTTAAGAAATGCGTTAATCAACGAGGACATTATCATCTCCGCTACGGCAGTTTTTGGCGGGGTTGAGATATTTTTGCCCTCCGATGTCAAGGTACAGGTGGCCAGCACCCCTATCTTCGGCGGAGTTTCCAATAAGGCGGCCGGCTCCCAGGCGGTCAACGCGCCAACGGTTTATGTGAAGGCTATTTGTATGTTTGGAGGGGTGGATATCAAATGAATGGGACGCAAAAACTGATTAAATACCTAGCGATGGCTTTGGCGGCGGTATTAGCGGTAGGCATTATTGCTGTGATTATTCGGGTAGGAGTAGAGATTGCGGCTTCTGTTTTAGGGATGGAAAGCAGCTCTAATCGGGGAGATTTTCTGCAGGAATACGAGGGGATTTCATCCTTAGGCACTGAGAATAGTATAGGGATGGAAAGCAGCTTTAATCAGGGAGATTTTCTGCAGGAATACGAAGGGATTTCATCTTTGGACATTGAGAACGATATTGGATACCTGAATATAAAAATTGCCGAAGGGGATAAAATTAAGGTGGAGGCCAGCAATATAAACGAGCGGTTTTTTGTCAAAGCACAAGGACATACATTAAAAATTAAAAATGAAGAACCCAGCGAAAAGATATTCACCAAAGAAGAACGCAGAGATGATTGTGTGATCAATTTATATCTTCCTAAGGATTTTGTCGCCCAAGAAATGGAGATTGAGCAAGACGCCGGAGTAATCAATATTGAACGGCTTTACGCCAATGAACTGGAGATTGACGGAGGGGCCGGAAGCATGGAAGGCACGGACATTAAGGCCAACAGAGTGCAGCTCAGCGCCGGGATGGGGGAATGGATTTTAACACAGGTGCAGCTTAACAATCTGGAGCTGGAAACTGGCGTGGGCAGTACTCAAATCACTGGGATAGTAACCGGCAGAAGCTCAATTGAGTGCGGCGTAGGAGAGGTGATTTTAAATCTCAATCAGCCAAAAAGCGATTTCGGATATAAAATCAGAGAAGGTATTGGGCAGGTAACTTTTAACGGGGAGACAGTTTCCCCCAGAATATTTGAAAACCCCAATGGGGCGCATTTTTTGGAAATTCAGGGCGGCATAGGCGCGGTAGACGTCACCTTTGCCGACGCAGCGTAATCCAAAAGACAAAAAAGGAGGCTGGCAAGAGCTTCCTTTCTTTGGCAAAGGGGAAGAAAATATGATGTGGGAAAAGGATATTTTAGGGCGAAAAGCTTTTATGAACGGTGAAATAGATCTCCGGCGCTCCCGCCGAAAGACTCTTTCTTTGCGGGTAACGCAGGACGGAATAGTACAGATAAGGGCCCCTGGGGGCATGCCCCAGGAAGTCATAGCCGCTTTCATTAAAAAACACGAGACCTGGCTGAGACTTCACCAGCAGCAAGCGCTCGCCAAAAAACGGCGCCGGGAAGCGTTTGAGTTTGAAGAAGGACAGAAGCTGCTTTATCTGGGAAAGGAAATCCCGATTGTATTGTCCCAGGAAAAAATCGGCGTTTTTGAGGGAGAATTTTGCCTCCCATTGGAAAAAGAAAACAGGTCTCTGGCGGCAAAACAGTGGATTTCGCAACAGGGGCTTTTATTGGCGCAGCAGAAAGCGGCTTATTTTTCCTCCCAGATGGGCGTAACCCCCGCTGGGATTAAAATTACGCAGGCCGAAAAACGGTGGGGTTCTTGTTCGGGAAAAAACCGCCTGTGTTTTTCTTACCGGCTGTTCTGCCTGCCGCTGGAAACGGTGGAGGCAGTGATTGTACATGAGCTGGCTCATATCCGGGAGCACAACCATTCCCCCAGATTTTACAAAACGATACAGGCAGTGTTGCCGGATTATAAACAGCGGTGTATTCCTTTAAAGGAATTTGAACATATCGGAAAGGCTTAATTTAGGAGGAAATATGGATACCATATTTTACAATGGAAAAATAAAAACCATGGATTCCCACTATCCGCTGGCGTCGGCAGTAGCGGTAAAAGACGGGCTGATTGCGGCGATTGGCGGAGAAGAGCTCCTTGCGTTCAAAACGCCGACTTCCCGGCTGGTGGATTTAAAAGGGCGTCTGATGCTTCCTGGTTTCGGGGACAGTCATATGCACGCCCTGGAATTTGGGGAGAGTCTGGTTAATGTGGATTTAAACAGGTGTTCCTCCATTGAACAAATGATTGCCACAGTGAAAAGCTTTATTCTTGATTTGAGTATTCCAGCGGGGGGATATGTAGTAGGGCGAGGATGGGATCAGGAGATATTTGCGGAAAAAAGACTGCCTACTCGATGGGATCTAGACCGGATTTCTACCCGGCATCCAATTGTTCTCACCCGTACCTGCGGCCATATGGCCGTAGCCAACAGCAAGGCGCTGGAGATATATGGAATTACTGCCCATACCCCTCAGCCGGAGGGCGGCGCGTTCCAAGTGGACGAATATGGGGAGCCTACGGGGATATTCACCGAACTGGCGATCAACTTGGTGGCGCCGAACAGGACCAATATATCCGTGGAGGACAGCAAGGAGAGTATCCTGCGGGCGCTGGAGTATGCCTCTTCCAAAGGGATTACCTCCATACACACGGAGGACTTGGCGTCCTGTCCGGGGGTGGATTATCAGGTGATTTTGGACGCGTACGAGCAGCTCGCCCAAGAAGGCCGCCTACCGGTGCGCATCTATGAGCAGTGTCTGCTTTCCAGCTGTGAGGAGCTGGAGGGGTTTATCAATAAAGGATATATTCAGGGAATCGGAGATGAATTTTTTAAGATCGGCCCGCTGAAAATTATTATTGACGGTTCTTTAGGCGCCCGCACCGCGTATATGCGCGTGCCGTATAAAGATGATCCTTCCACCCGGGGCATTGAGGTGGTTAACCAGAAAGAGCTGAATGAATTGGTGCTGTGTGCCCAGCGTCATTATCTGTCGGTGGCCATTCATGCGATTGGGGACAAAGCTGTTGAAATGGCGTTGGACAGTATTGAACACGCCCAGGAGCAATGCCCTCACGGGGATCTTCGCCATGGGATTGTTCATTGCCAGATTACGGATCATGCGCTGCTGGAAAGATTTTCCCAGCTTGGCGTGCAGGCGTATATCCAGCCAGTGTTTGTAGCAAGTGATATGTATATAGCGTCTGTCCGGGTGGGAAAAGAGCTGGCCCGTACCAGCTATAACTGGAGATCACTATATGAGTTGGGAGTGCACATATCCGGCGGTTCTGACTGCCCGATTGCGCCCTTGGATGTCCTGCAAGGGATTTATTGCGCTGTTACACGCAAAGATTTGAACGGAAACCCGCCTGAGGGCTGGTATCCTGAGCAGTGCCTAAGTGTGGAACAAGCGGTGGAACTGTATACAAAAAATGTAGCCTGGGCATCCTATGAGGAAAAAATGAAAGGGACGATTTCCTTTGGCAAATATGCGGATATGGTAGTGTTGGATCAGGACATCTTCCAGCTTTCCCCGGAAGAAATTTTAACCGTAAACGTGGATATGACTATTATGGACGGGGTGATCCGCTACCTGAGAGAGGAAGAAAAATAATAACTAAGAAGGCGATTAATATGAAAAAAGACAGTGCGGAAATTTTGTGTGTAGGAACGGAGATTTTGCTGGGGAATATTGTAAATACCAATTCTGCCGTGATCTCCCGGGGACTAGCGCAGCTGGGAATTAATATGTATCATCATACGGTGGTAGGGGATAATCCTCAACGGCTGAAAGAAGCTTTGGAAATTGCGTTTTCCCGCAATAATATTGTTATTACCACCGGAGGATTGGGGCCCACTTACGATGATTTAACCAAAGAAACAATCGCGGAGTATTTCGGCGTACCGCTAGAACTGCATTCGCCGTCCCTTGTACTGATTAAAGATTTTTTTAAGAGGATCGGCCGGGAAATGACTGAAAACAACATTAAACAGGCGCTGCTTCCCAAGGGCTGTATTGTGCTGGAAAATCACAACGGTACCGCGCCGGGCGCGATTATCGAGGGGGAGGGCAGGACAGCGGTTATGCTGCCAGGCCCGCCCAGAGAAATGGAGCCGATGTTCCGGGAACAGGTAATGCCCTATTTAGAAAAACGTTCCCAACAGGTGCTTCGTTCCCATTGCGTATATTTCTTCGGGATCGGGGAAAGCGCATTAGAACAGCAGCTGCGGGAGAGAATGATTTCTATGGAAAATCCGACTCTTGCTCCTTACGCGAAAGACGGGGAAGTGATGCTGCGGGTGACCGCGTCGGCAAAGGATGAAATGCAGGCGGAAGCGCTGCTCAAACCAGCGGTGGACCAGTTGGTAAAAGAGTTCCCAACACTGATTTATGGGGTTGATGTGGACAATTTACAAACCGCGGCGGTTGGGGAACTTTCGAAGAAGGGGCTGAAAGTAGCTACGGCGGAAAGCTGTACTGGGGGCTATATTTCCAAGCGAATTACCGAGGTAGCGGGCAGCTCTCAGGTGTTTGACTGCGGGGTAACCAGTTATGCCAATGAGATAAAAGAAAAGGTGTTAGGGGTGTCCCATGAAACTCTCCAGACATATGGAGCCGTATCTCCCCAGACTGCCCGAGAAATGGCGCAGGGCGTGCGCGAGCTGGCGGGGGCGGATATCGGGGTTTCTACGACGGGGATTGCAGGACCGGGCGGCGGCACTCCTGAAAAACCCGTAGGTCTTGTGTATGTAGGGGTAAGCAGTCCTTGGCACAGCGAGGTGATTACCCTTCATCTGGCCCGGGGAAACTATGATAACGAGCGGGAGCTGATCCGTTACCTTGCCGCATCTCACGCGCTGCATCTGGTGATAAAAACAGCTAAGTTAAAATAGGATAGTTTTTTATGGGAAGAATATGCTGGAATAGTAAGTATTCTTTCGTAAAAAAGGAGAAAAATAAAAGCAAAGGAGTGTTGATGGCTTCTTTGCTTTTATTTTTAAGGAGGAAAAAAGATGAACGCCAACAAAGTTGTCCTCATTGGGGCAGGAATGGTAGGCGCGGCTACGCTCAACTCCATTTTGATGCTAAACTTAGTTTCAGAACTGGTAGTAATCGATCAAAACGTTCAGCGGGCACAGGGAGAAGTGATGGACGCCAGCCACACCACCGCCTTTGCATACAGCAGCGGAGCCAATATTCGGGTAGGTACCTATGCGGACTGCAAGGACGCCCGGATTATTGTAATGACGGCCGGACCCAGTATTAAGCCGGGAGAAAAAATGGACCGGCAGATTTTGGCGCAGCAAAATGCGGGTATTATGACCCAGGTTATGAGCGAAATTACAAAATATACGCAGGACGCTATCATTATTACGGTTACCAACCCAGTAGATGTGGTTACCTACCTCGCAAAAACCAGAGCCAACTATCCGGGGAATAAAATTTTTGGGACCGGTACCTTGCTGGATACTGCCCGGATGCGCCAAATTATTGCCCAACAGGTGGGGGTGGACAGTAAAAATGTTCATGGATATGTATTAGGGGAACATGGAAACAGCGCGTTTATCCCATGGAATTTGGTGGATATTGCGGGAGTTCCAGTGGATCAGTTGGACAGGGCGTTTCATATGAAAGCGCCTATTGATAAAGAAAAGGTCTTTGAAGGGACCAAATCCGCTGGGTTTGATATTATACAGCTCAAAGGCTATACCAGTTCGGGCATCGCTATGAGCGTATGCCGGCTGATCAAAGCCATCATTTTAGATGAGCGCAGTATCCTGCCCATCTCGGTGGTGCTGGACGGTCATTACGATACGAAAAATGTGGCCTTAAGCGTTCCTTGCGTAGTGGGGAAAAATGGTGCGGAACACATTTTGGAGGTGCCGCTTACTTCAGAAGAGAGGCGGCAGTTTAAACAATGCGCCCAGAACTTAACGGATATTTTAGGGAAAATCAGCTGATAGAAAAAGAGGGAATGTTTTTGACATTCCCTCTTTTTTTGATTATCATAGGACTATGAAATAGAAAGGAAACAGGCGAGAAAATGGAATTGACGGATTGTACCCTTTGTCCCCGGGAATGTCATGCAAACCGGACCGCTGGTCCTGGGTATTGCGGCGGCGCGGCAAAGGTAAAAGTGGCTCGGGCGGCCTTGCATAAATGGGAAGAGCCCTGTATCAGCGGGGAGGAAGGTTCGGGAACTATCTTTTTTTCCGGATGCTCGCTGGGATGCTGTTTTTGTCAGAATTATAAGATCAGCGCTCAAAACTTCGGAAAAGAAATTTCAGTAGAAGAGCTTTCCCAGCTGTTTTTGAAAATGCAGCGGCAGGGAGCCAGCAATATAAATCTAGTCAGCGCGGCCCATAATGTCCCCTGGGTGATCCAGGCGTTGAAGCGGGTAAAAGGAGAGTTGCATATCCCGGTGGTGTACAACAGCGGGGGATACGAAAAAGTGGAAACACTGCGGCAGTTGGAAGGATATGTGGACGTATATCTTCCAGATTTAAAATTTGTGGATTCCGCCCGGTCTGCCAGGTACTGTCAGGCCCCGGATTATTTTCAGGTAGCTTCCAAGGCGATTTTAGAGATGTACCGCCAAGTGGGGAAGGTAGAGCTGGATGAACGTGGGATGATTCAAAAGGGGATGATTATCCGGCATTTAGTTCTTCCTAAGGGAAGATTTGATTCACAGGCGGTCCTTGAGTGGATCAAACAAGCGCTCCCCGTTGAGGAAGTGCTGGTCAGCATCATGAGCCAGTATACGCCCTTTTATCACAGCACCGAATATCCGGAACTGGGACGGCGGATATCTACGTTTGAATATAATTATGTGGTAGACTGTGCTTTAGACCTAGGAATCCAAGGATTTATGCAGGAGAAAAGCTCCGCAAAGGAAGAATATACGCCGGAGTTTAACCTGCAGGGGATAGACGACTAAACCGGCCGCAGGAGTATCCTTGCGGCCGGTTTTCATTTTATAAGGCGACTTCCCCCACATAACTTTGAGAGAAAATTTTTCTTACCTGTTCGCAGTTCTGGGACTGACCCAGCGCCCAGATCAGCTTAGTAACCGCGGCTTCCGTGGTCATATCGAATCCTTGGATCACCCCTTTTTCCAATACCTTTTGACCGGTCTGATAGATAGAGAAATCACTTCGCTCAAACAGGCACTGGCTGCACACCACCACGGAAATTCCATGATCGGCAATCTTCTGAAGCTTGGACACCAAATCCCGATGGATAAAATGCAGTCCGCCGGCGCCAAAAGCCTCAATGACAATCCCTCGGTAATTCATTGTAAGGAGCATATCAAAAATTTCCGGGTTAAGACCGGGCGTCAATTTAATTAAAAATACATCCGTACACAGCGTGTCCTCCAGGACAAATCTCCCCTGTACAGGCGGAATTACCTGGTGGTTGATATTCAGCCCTCCTGCATCCACCGTACCGGCATAATCGCAGTTGACGCTTTCGAAAGCGTCAAAGCCGGTGGTGCGGATTTTTACTGCCCGAGCGCCTAAAATCACCTTCCGGTTAAAGGCCAGAAATACTCCGGGTACCTGACTTGCCGCCATAGCGAAAGCGGTGCGCAGATTATCGAACCCATCGGTCAGCGGATGCTCCAAAGGAAGCTGAGAACCGGTAACCACCACAGGAATAGGCACATTGCGCAGCATAAAGGCCAGGATAGAGGTAGTGTACGCCATGGTATCCGTACCGTGGGTGATAACAATACCATCGTATTGCGCGGCGCAGTGGTAAACCTCCCGGGCGATTATCCGCCACTCTTCCGGCTGAATGTTGGAACTGTCCAAGTGAAGCAGATCCTTAGAAAAGACCTCATAGTTTTGTATTAGAACGCCTATCATGGAAAGAATATCGTCGCTTCCAATGGAAGGCGCCAGACCTTCGGGCCCTGGCTTGCTGGCGATAGTGCCGCCGGTGGAAAGGAGAAGGATTTTCTTTTTCATAGCATCACCTTGTTCTCTTTGCATTCTATAATCATTTCCCGCACCTGCTCCCCGACCAATTTAAAATCCTCCTTAGAAAATTCTTCAGTAGAGATCATCGGCAGAATAGTCACTTTTACCTGGGCAGGCTTTATCATCATATGATTCATTTCCATCACCTTGTAAGAGCCGTCGATACATACCGGTACAATGGGAACGCCGGTCTTTTGCGCAGCACGAAATCCACCGGGCTTAAATTCACCCACCCGATCGCCGCGGCTGCGGGTTCCTTCCGGGAAAATCACCACCGAATACCCCTTTTTAATGTTTTCAATCGCTTTATTCAGCGCGGCGGCCGATTGACGCACATCATGCCGGTCGATGAACACACAGTGAAGATACTCCATCCAGGTGCGGATCATAGGAATTTTGGCAGTTTCTTCTTTTGCCAGGATAGAGTGGGGTTTTCCCAGCTGGGTAAGTACAATAGGAATATCAAAATACCCTTGATGATTACAGACAAACACGCAAGGTGTTTTTGGGAGATATTCCTGACCGGAAACCGTTATTTTTACTCCAGCCAACCCAAGAAGCCGGTTTGCCCAGCAAACTACTGTTTTTGAGGTAAGCTCGTCCGCCTGCCGGGTTTGGCCTTGGGCGAACATTTTTTTCACCCGGTACATCCGGGGAAGCAGTACGATTAAATACAGCCAAAAATAAATGAACCAGATAATTGTTCTCATAATTTCTTTCTCCTAGCAAATACAGTATTTTTATTGTACCCTTGCAAAGTGAAAATTGCAAGGGTACAATAAGCAAAGACAGGAGGAAGCAGCATGGTTTATGAAAATATCCGTAAAGCTCGGTTTCTTGAACGGCCTAACCGGTTTATTGCTCAGGTAGAATTAGATGGGAAAAAGCAGATCTGTCATGTGAAGAATACCGGGCGATGCAAAGAACTGTTAGTGCCGGGAGTGGAAATTTATGTCCAGGAGCATGATAATTCCGCCCGGAAAACGAAGTATTCTTTGATTGCAGTTCAAAAAGGAAAGCGGCTGATCAATATAGACAGCCAGGCGCCCAATAAAGCGGCCCGGGAATGGTTGGAGAAGGGGGGACTTTTCCCATTGACCCGACTGCAACCGGAAAGCAGGTATCACGACTCCCGGTTGGACTTCTATCTGGAAGGGGAAGGTCGCCGGGCGTTTATGGAAGTAAAGGGAGTTACTTTGGAAGAGGACGGCGCGGTTCTTTTCCCCGACGCGCCTACTCAGCGGGGAATCAAGCATTTGCGGGAGCTGTCCGGTTGTGTCAAAGAAGGATATGAAGCATATCTTTTATTTGTCATCCAGATGAAGGGGGTTTCTTACTTCACCCCCAACCGCAGCACACATCCTCAGTTTGCCGACGCTTTAGCCCAGGCCCAAGCCCAGGGTGTACAGCTGATTGCGATGGACTGTCAGGTGACACCGGAACGGATGGTATTGGCAGATTTTGTAGAAATAAAACTATAAGTATAATAAAAAGGCGATGTGTTTTACACATCGCCTTTTTATTATACAATTAGTAATTGCTATGTGATTATGCGGCAGGAACCACAGCGCCAGCATAAGTCTCGTTAATAAAGGCTTTTACTTCATCGCCTTTGAGAACTTCCACTAAAGCGTTGAGTTCTTCTCTTTGCTCGTCGCCTGCACGTACAGCAATAATATTGGCATAAGTCTCCGCCGACAGAGAATCCGCAGCTTCGGTAGCCAGCGCGTCAGCCAGGCTCAAGCCCGCCTGAATAGCATAGTTACCATTGATCACAGAGATATCAACATCCGGCAGGGAACGGGCCAGCTGAGCGGCTTCCAATTCGACGATATCCAGATTTTTTGGGTTTTCGGTAATGTCGTTTTTGGTGGCCTGAACGCCCGCCTCTGGATTCAATTTAATGAGTCCCTGAGCTTCCAAAAGAAGCAGCGCTCTCGCTTCGTTCGTGGCGTCGTTAGGAACGGAAACTTTCGCGCCGTCCGCCAGATCTGCTAAAGCAGCGGTTTTGCCGGCGAAAATGCCCATGGGTTCGTAATGAATCGCACCGATGGAAACCAAGCTGGTTTTATTTTCTTCGTTAAAGTTATCCAGGTAAGGTTTATGCTGGAAGAAATTCGCATCCAGCTCGCTGCTTTCCAGCGCCATGTTGGGAAGGACATAATCAGTAAATTCCTGAACGGTGAGATCAACACCCTTTTCTTTAAGCAAATCTTTGGCAAAATTTAAAATTTCTGCGTGGGGTGTCGGGGTGGCTCCTACAGTGATGGAAACCAGGTCAGCGTCGTCCTGGGAAGGCGCTGCATCCTCGGAAGGAGCATCCTCAGAAGGAGCGTCCTCAGAGGGAGCTGCGTCAGAAGCAGGAGCGTCAGTGGACGGAGCATCGCTGCTTTCGTTGCTGGAACAGCCCGCAAACACGGAAACCACCAGCAGAACAGACAGTAACAAGCTAAGTACTTTTTTCATTTTTGTTTTCCTCCATAATACTAAATCTATTTACGCTTATCCTTCATACGGGTAAGCTTCATACCGGTCTCCTGTATAATCTGCACAATAATGATCAGAAGAATTACGGTGACCAGCATAATATCGCTTTGATAGCGGTAATAACCATAATTTACAGCGATCGCGCCAAGGCCGCCTCCGCCGCAGAAACCTGCCATAGCGGAATACCCTAAAATAGTAGTAGCGGCAATTGCGCATCCGTTAATCAGCGAGGGCATGGATTCAGACAGCATTACCCTCAGGATGATCTGCATAGAAGTGGCGCCCATAGACTGCGCCGCTTCGATCACCCCCTTATCCACTTCTTGAATAGAACCTTCCACCAGCCGGGCGACAAAAGGAGCCCCGGCAATCACCAGGGAAACAACCGTCGCTTTCGGACCGATAGAGGTTCCCACAACAAAACGGGTAAACGGGATAATAGCGACCGCTAGGATCAAAAAAGGCACGGAACGAGTGAGGTTGACAATCACATTGAGCACAGAGTTAAGCCATCCGCAAGGACGGATTCCCTCATTGTCGGTGACTACAAGAACAATTCCCAGCGGGAGCCCAATCAAATAAGCAAACAGGGTGGAGAACACGACCATGAACAGGCTCTCTAAAATACCTTGCAAGAGCATATCAATGACAACTTTATCGAACATAGCCGTTTACCTCCTCTACTGTGAGATCATGAGAACGCAGATAATTCATAATTTTGTCAGCGGCGAGGGTTTCTTTGGGAAGCTGGATGACCATCTGTCCCACTGCCTTGCCGTCGATATTTTTGGTATCCGCATACAAAATATTGACCGCGGCTTTGCAGTCCAAAACCATATTGGCAATCACCGGTTCAAAGGAATTACGTCCATCGAACACAATACGGGCGCATCGGGTACCCTCAAAGGTTACCGGGCGCTCCCCATTTGGATATACCAAACGCTGCGCGGCCTGAGACTGAGGACGGGCAAAAATTTCAGATACGTCCCCCACTTCCGCAATCCGGCTTTGATCAATGATTGCTACCCGGTTGCAGATCTCTTCAATAACACTCATTTCATGGGTGATGATAATAATCGTAATGCCAAACTGCTGATTAATGCTTTTTAAAAGGGCCAGAATAGAACTGGTAGTCTGCGGGTCGAGGGCGCTCGTAGCTTCGTCGCACAGCAAAACCTTTGGGTTGGTGGCCAAGGCTCTGGCGATAGCGACACGTTGTTTTTGTCCGCCGGAAAGCTGGGCCGGATAAGATTTTGCCCGGTTAGAAAGGCCCACCAGCTCCAACAGCTCCCATGCCCGCTGCTGCGCTTTGGCTTTGGAAACACCAGAGATTTGAAGAGGAAAACAAATATTATCCAAGGCAGTTTTCTGCATAAGCAGATTAAACTGCTGAAAGATCATACCCATCGACCGGCGGGCCTCCATAAGTTGGGACTTAGAAAGGCTCATAAGATCTTTTCCGTCAAACAAAATGGAACCCTGGGTGGGTTTTTCCAACAGATTGATACAACGCACCAAGGTGGATTTTCCCGCGCCGCTGGCGCCGATGATCCCAAACACATCCCCTTTTTCGATGGCCAGGTTGATATCGGTTAATGCATGGACCTCGCCGCCTTTTGTTTGAAAGGTCTTGTCCATAGAAATTATTTGGATAATTGGATTCTCCCCGCTCACAATCCAGCCTCCTCTTTCAGGTAGTTCATCGTAATATTATACAATACTTGTGGACAGATAGCAACACGCAAACCGGAGGAAATCCAGTGGATGAAAGGAAGGTTTTTGGTTATTTTAAACTGAGTTTTCCTTCCGTGCTATTTAAAATGGGGAAAGTCACCGAAACCTGTTGACAAATTGAGAAACGATATTTTATACTGTTCATAACAAGTAGATATTCGAATGAAAAACCCGGGAGAGATCTTCTTTTCAGCAGAAGGCGCCGAAGGTGAAACGTTAGGAAACTCTCAGGCAAAAGGACCGGGCTTGGACGAAACTCCGGAAAGCTGGTTAAACCAGCACCGAAGAAGCAATCCTGTGAAATTACGGGAGAATCTTTCAGGTCAGTTAACGGAGGCGCATTATGATAGCAATATGGTAATGCGTCTCCGTTTTATTTTTATCAAAGAAGAAAAGAGGGATTTCATGGAACAAAAGACGCCGCTTTACGACTGCCATGTAACATGGGGCGGAAAGATCGTGCCTTTTGCCGGCTACCTGCTGCCTGTTCAGTATAAAACGGGAGTGATCGCCGAACATATGGCGGTGCGCACCAAAGCAGGTCTGTTTGACGTTTCCCATATGGGAGAGGTTACCTATAAGGGCAAGGACGCTCTGGCAAATCTGCAAAAACTGCTCACCAATGATTTTACCAATCTGCCGGACGGTGGGGTCCGCTACAGCCCTATGTGCAACGACCAGGGAGGGGTAGTAGACGACCTGATTGTTTATAAGATCAGTGATGAAAACTATATGGTGGTGGTCAACGCTGCCAACCGGCACAAGGATGTGGCCTGGATGAAGGAGCATCTTTTCGGGGAAGTAGCTTTTGAAGATATCTCCGACAGTATGGCCCAGCTAGCGCTGCAAGGCCCCAACTCTTATGAAATCCTGAAAAAGCTCACGGAGGAAAAATACATCCCGAAAAAATATTATTCTTTTGTAAACGAAGCCTATGTAGGGGATATCCCTTGTATCATCTCTAAAACCGGATATACCGGGGAAGATGGCTACGAAATTTATATGAAGAACCGCTATGCCCAGCAGATGTGGAACTTGCTGCTGAAAACCGGCAGCGAGTCAGGGCTTATTCCCTGCGGGCTGGGAGCCAGGGATACTCTTCGTCTAGAAGCGGCCATGCCCCTTTACGGCCATGAAATGGACGATACGGTGACGCCGCCGGAAGCGGGACTTTCTTTCGCGGTAAAAATGGAGAAAGACGACTTCATCGGAAAGGCCGCGTTAGAGGCCAGGGGTCCTCTTACCCGCAAACGGGTGGGATTAAAGGTTACCAGCCGAGGAATTGTACGGGAGCAGGAAGAGGTTTACATGGGAGACAGACTGGTCGGGCATACTACCTCCGGAACTCACTGCCCTTATCTGGGCTGCGCTGTGGCCATGGCGCTGGTGGATATCGACGCCGCGAACGCGGGCTCCCAGGTGGAAGTATTGGTACGGGGGCGAAAGCTAACCGCCGAAATCGTGAATCTTCCGTTTTATAAACGGAATAAATAATATATTTCCTATATGTTTAATATGATATAAAAATAGCACGGTTTTCCTGATTTGTCAATATAAAATTTACTTATTTTAGGAGGAAAAGAAAATGACAGTAAATTCGGAAATGTTGTATACCAAATCCCATGAATGGATAAAGCTGATGGATGATACCACCGCCCGGGTCGGGCTTACTGATTTCGCCCAGGCTTCGTTGGGAGATTTGGTGTTTGTAAATCTGCCGGAGGTAGGGGATCCAGTAGCCGTAGAGGAATCTTTTGCCGATGTGGAATCCGTAAAAGCCGTATCCGATGTGTACAGCCCGGTAACAGGAACCATATCCGCTGTCAACGAGGAACTTTTAGATGCTCCGGAAAAAATTAATGCCGAGCCGTACGAAGCCTGGCTGGTAGAGATAAGCGATATCACCGACAGGGAGGATCTGCTCACTCCAAAAGAATATGAGGAGCTTTGTGAAACGGAGGGCGAATAATGGGAAGCTATGTTCCGTCGACCCAGCAGGAACGCCGGCGGATGCTGGATACCATAGGGGTCAGTACGATTGACGATTTATATTGCCAGGTGCCAAAGGAAGTAAAACTGCAGAACTTAAATTTGCCCCAGGGGAAATCCGAGTTGGAAGTGAGATCCTGCATGGAGGCCTTAGCGCAAAAAAACATGCAGTTTACTTCTATTTTCCGGGGAGCCGGAGCGTATCACCACTATATTCCCGCGATTGTAAAAAGCGTAACCTCCAAAGAAGAATTTGTTACTGCGTACACGCCCTATCAGGCGGAAATCAGCCAAGGGGTTCTGCAGTCGATTTTTGAATTTCAGACGATGATCAGCCAGCTCACTGGGTTGGATGCTGCAAACGCCTCTATTTACGATGGGGCCAGCGCCGCCGCGGAAGCGGCGGCTATGTGCCGGGATCGTAAACGACAGAAAGTACTGGTATCCGAGGCGGTTAATCCTGGGGTGCTTTCCACCATACGAACTTACTGTGAGGGAGCGAATACTCCCTTGGAAGTGGTTCCTGTAAACGACGGCGTGACGGACAAACAGGCGCTTTCACAGATGCTGGATGAAACAGTCAGCTGTTTTTACATGGAATATCCCAACTTCTACGGCCAGATAGAGGATGCGACCGATTTGGGGGAGCTTGTCCATCAGGCGGGAGCAAAATTTATTATGGGCTGTCATCCTATCGCTATTTCTCTGCTGAAATGTCCGGGGGAATGCGGCGCGGATATTGCGGTTGGAGAAGGACAGCCGTTGGGGATGCCGCTTGCTTTTGGCGGACCATATCTGGGGTTTATGACCTGCACTCAGGCCATGGTGAGAAGGCTGCCAGGCCGGATTGTGGGGGAAACGGTGGATCTGCAAGGCAAACGGGCCTATGTACTTACTCTACAAGCGCGAGAACAGCACATCCGGCGGGAGAAGGCCTCCAGCAACGTTTGTTCCAACCAGGCGCTGTGTGCAATGACCGCTTCGGTTTATATGGCGGCGATGGGAAGCGCGGGAATGAGACAGACGGCGAAGCTGTGTATGTCCAAGGCCTCTTATGCTGCGGGAGAGCTTTGCAGTATTCCTGGAATTTCTCAAAAATTCAAAGGCCCGTATTTTAATGAGTTTGTCACCCGCTGTCCTTCTTCTCAAAATATCCTTTGCGCTCTGGAAGAAAAGGGGATTTTAGGCGGACTGCCGCTGGATGAGGAAAGTATCCTGTGGTGCGTCACTGAGATGAACAGCAAAAAACAGATCGACCAAATGGTTGAGATTGTAAGGGAGGCGGTAAAATGAAACTGATTTTTGAACGCAGCCAGGAAGGCCGGGGATGCAGTATTCTGCCCGCCTGCGATGTGCCGGAAGTGGACTGCTCTCCCGAGATAAGCCGTAAGGCGCCTTTGCATCTTCCTCAGATCGCGGAGGTGGACATCAGCCGTCATTATACCGAGCTGATGAAACAGACCCATGGCGTGAACGATGGATTTTATCCATTAGGCTCGTGTACCATGAAATACAACCCGAAAATCAACGAAGAAATCGCCGCCCTGCCCGGATTTTCCAAAATTCATCCCCTTCAGCCCTCCCATACTGCGCAGGGTTGCCTGGAAGTGCTGGGGCTTGCGGAAAAGTATTTGTGCGAGATCACCGGCATGGATCATATGACGTTCCAGCCGGCTGCAGGAGCCCACGGGGAATTTACCGGGCTTTTGCTGATCAAAGCATATCACAAATCCAGAGGCGACACGGCTCGCACCAAAATTATCGTTCCCGATTCCGCCCATGGAACCAATCCTGCCAGCGCGGTGATGGCCGGATTTACGGTGGTAAATATTCCGTCCGGGGAGGATGGATGCGTAGACCTGGAGAAACTTCGGCAGGCAGTGGGGGAAGATACTGCCGGGCTGATGCTGACCAATCCGAATACCGTGGGAATTTTTGATAAAAACATCCTGGAAATCACAAAGACGGTTCATGACGCAGGAGGACTGAATTACTATGACGGCGCCAATTTAAACGCGGTGATGGGAGTGGTGCGGCCAGGGGATATGGGATTTGACGTGGTGCATCTGAACCTGCATAAAACCTTTTCCACCCCGCATGGCGGCGGCCCGGGAAGCGGTCCCGTAGGCTGCAAGGAACTGCTGTCGGCGTTTTTGCCCAGCGGCCACGTAAGTTGTGAAGAGGATGGAACCTATGGGTTTGATGCGCCGAGTCCCCGGTCTATCGGAAGCGTAAAGAATTTTTATGGAAATTTCCTGGTAGTGGTAAAAGCGTTAACCTATATTCTCACCCTAGGGCGGGAAGGCATTAAAGAAGCGGCCCAGAACGCAGTGCTCAATGCCAATTATCTGATGGCTCGGCTGAGCGATCTGTATGATATGCCTTACGCGGGGCCGTGCATGCATGAATTTGTCATGAGCCTGGAGCCTCTTAAGAAAGAAAAAGGCGTTACCGCCATGGATATTGCCAAGGCTTTGTTGGATCATGGAATCCATCCGCCTACCATGTATTTCCCGCTGATCGTCCATGAGGCGCTGATGGCGGAGCCTACAGAGACGGAAAGTATAGATACCCTTGACGGGGCGGCTCAGACATTCCGGGAGATTTATCAGCAGGCGCTGGATAATCCTCAAAGCCTTCACGATGCTCCGGTGAGCACTCCGGTGCGCCGCCTGGATGAAGTAGGCGCGGCAAGAAATCCCAAACCGACTTACTCTTTTTAAGACGCGGATATGGTAAAGCGTATACGGGTACTTCAGTGGTATGAAACCAACCCTTACAGGAACTTAGCTTTGGAGGAATATCTGCTGGATCAACTCCCGGCGGGGGAGTGCATCCTTTATCTGTGGCAAAACCGCCATACAGTGGTGATAGGCAGAAATCAAAACGTCTGGAAAGAGTGTAGTTTGGCCCTGTTGGAAGAGGAGGGGGGCTATTTGGCCCGCCGCTCTTCCGGGGGCGGCGCGGTGTACCATGATCTGGGGAATTTGAATTTTACCTTCCTGGCCCATGACGAGGATTTTGATGTGGAAAAACAGCAGGAAGTAATTTTAAATGCTTTGAAAAAAATGAAGATTTGCGCGGTGAAATCCGGCCGCAATGACCTGACGGTGAACGGCTGCAAATTTTCAGGGAATGCTTTTTATCACAAAGGAGGCCGCAGCCTCCATCATGGTACTCTACTGGTGGACGTGAATATTCCATCCCTGTCAAAATATCTTACGGTATCCTCAGAAAAACTTCGTTCCCATGGAGTAAGCTCGGTAAGATCGAGAGTGACTAATTTAAAAAACTATTGCCCCAAGCTAACCGTAGATCTGCTGCGTCAGCGGCTGGTCGGCTCTTTTGAAGAGATATATGGCTTCTCGGCGGCGCCTATCCTGGAACAAGAGATTTGTATGCAGGAAGTGGAGAAGCTATATGAAAAGTACTGTTCGCAAAGCTGGAAGTTCGGACGCAAGATTACCGCCAGCTATACATTGGAACATCGGTTCGCCTGGGGTGGAATACAGATAAAAGCGCTTGTGAAAGGCGGACTGATTAAGGAGGCCGCTGTTTTTTCCGATGCGATGCAGGCCCAATGGCCCAGTCAGTTTGAGCAGGCGTTAACAGGGAGTTTGTTTTCCTCCCAAGCTATGGCGCAGGCGGCTCTGCAGACGCCGCAGACGGATGAATTGACCCGGAAAATGGCTGAAGATGTAGCCCAGCTGTTGTTGGAACAGCGATTATAAAAGGAGGCGAACGCCCATTGGATACAAGTTATGATCTGGTTGTTATCGGTGCGGGCCCTGGCGGTTATGTAGCGGCGATCCGCGCCGCTCAATACGGAAGAAAAGTTGCCATTGTGGAAAATCGGCAGCTGGGAGGAACCTGCCTCAACCGGGGCTGTATCCCCACTAAAACCCTGATGCATGCTTCTCAGCTGTTGTGGGAAATAAAAAACTGTCAGTCTATTGGAATTACCGTGGAAGGCGCCGGATATGACCTGCAGACGATGTATGCCCGCAAGGACGAGGTGGTTTCCCAACTGCGGGAGGGAATTTCCCGCTTGTTAAAAGCCAATAAAATTACTGTCTTTGAAGGTACGGGGCGCATTTGCGCTCCAGGAAAAGTAAAAGTTTTTGGAGAAGAAACTCACGAGCTGCAAACGCAGAATATCCTGATTGCTACCGGCTCAGTTCCCCATAAACCGCCCATAGAAGGGGCCAGCCTTCCCAATGTATTCACCAGCGACCAGCTGCTTAACCTAAAAGATAAGCAATATCAGCGGTTAGTAATTATCGGCGGCGGAGTAATTGGAGTAGAATTTGCGACCATTTTCAACGCCCTTGGCTGTCAGGTAACAATCATCGAGGCGCTGGAACGGGTCCTGCCGGGGATGGACCGGGAGATTTCACAGAACCTATCCATGATCCTGAAAAAGCGGGGCGTTGCCATTCATACTGGCGCGAAAGTTGCCAAGATAGAGGAAAGCGGTGAGCTTTCCTGCTATTATGAAGAAAAAGGCGCGCTTCAGGAAGCGAAAGCGGATGGTATTTTAATTGCTACCGGGCGCAGGCCCTATACCGACGGTTTGCTTTGTGAAGAGGAATTACGGTTGGAGATGGAGCGGGGGGCAATTGTGGTAGACCACAGATTTGAGACCAGCGTGCCTGGAATTTATGCCATCGGGGACGTCATCGCCGGTTCCACCCAGCTGGCCCATGGCGCGTCCGCTCAAGGACTGGCGGCGTCGGCGTATATCTGCGGACAGCAGGAGCCTTTTCCTGATCTTGTGCCCGCCTGTGTATATACTGATCCGGAAATCGCCTGCGTAGGCCTTTCGGCGGATCAAGCCAAGGCAAAAGAAATTCCTGTCAAAACGGGAAAGTACCTGATGAGCGGGAATGGAAAATCCTTGCTCTCCCAGCAGGAACGAGGATTTATCAAGCTGGTGGTCCACGAACAGACCAATAAAATTCTGGGCGCCCAGTTGATGTGCGCCCGTGCCACAGATATGATCAGCGAGATTGCTGTGGCAATTAAGGCGGAAATGACCGCCGGGCAGCTGGCTGAGGTGATCCGTCCTCATCCCACCTTCAGCGAGGGAATCACGGAAGCGGCCCAGGAAGTTGATAAAAAAGCGATCCATTCTCTTCCAAAACGCTAAACCTCTTTTCTCCCAGAAAAACGAAGCCCCCCTGTATGCTTGGCCATACAGGGGGGCTTCGTCGACTAAAGTGGGAAATAATCCAATCTATTATAAGGAGGTAGTAGTTAGCAAATTATCTCTGTACACGGCCGGAACCGTCGCCGCCGGCAAGTTTTTTCACTTCGTCTACAGATACCTGGTTAAAGTCGCCTTCAATGGAGTGTTTCAGACAGCTGGCGGCAACCGCAAACTCCAAAGCGTCCTGAGGAGCATACTTGTTGACGCAGGCGTAGATAAGTCCCGCACCGAAGCTGTCGCCGCCGCCTACGCGGTCAACGATATGTACCAGATAGTTTTTAGAGAAGTAATAATCATTTCCATCATAGAGCATAGCGGCCCAGTTGTTGTCGTTAGCAGAGATGGAACCCCGCAGAGTGATAGTAACTTTAGAGAACCCAAAACGGTCCGCTAATTTTTTAGCAACTTCCTTGTACCCTTCATGGGAGAGTTTCCCGCCGGTAACATCGGTATTTTCTGCTTTGATGCCGAATACGTCGTCCGCGTCCGCTTCGTTAGCGATACAAACGTCTACATATTCCATCAGTCCCGCCATTACCTGGCCGGCTTTCTCTTTGCTCCACAAGTTTTTACGATAGTTTAAGTCGCAGCTGATGGTCACGCCTTTGGCCTTCGCCGCTTTACACGCTTCCAGACAGATGGCCGCTACATTGTCGCCCAGCGCCGGAGTAATGCCTGTAAAGTGGAACCATTCAGCACCTTCAAAAATAGTACTCCAATCGAAATCTTCCGAGGAAGCGGTAGCGATTGCGGAACCTGCACGGTCATAAATTACTTTGCTGGGGCGCTGGGAAGCGCCTTTTTCCAGGAAGTAAATACCGACACGATTGCCGCCGCGGGTGATATAGCTGGTATCCACGCCGAACTGACGCAGGGAGTTTACCGCAGCTTGACCGATATCATGTTTCGGCAGCTTGGTAACAAACGCCGCATCCATGCCGTAGTTGGCCAAGGAAACTGCCACATTGGCTTCGCCGCCGCCGTAGGTGGCGCCTAATTCCTGGGCCTGAACAAATCTATAATAACCGTTTGGGGCAAGTCTCAGCATAATTTCGCCAAAAGTAACTATTTTACCCATTGTATAATCTCCTCTCAAAACTTTACTTTAAGTATATTATTTCTTCTGAACCAGATGAACGCCAAATCCGCCGATTTGATCTTTAAAGTAAACGGCGATCATATTGCCTTTAGCGTCATACTTAGCGGTATCCATATCGAAAGCGAAACCATTGCGCTCAAAGTAAGCTACTGCTCTTTCAATGAAATTGGTACCAATAGCGATATGGCCGTTGTCTCCTACGTATGGGGTTTTCATAACTTCGATACATTTAGCGGCAAACACAGAGCTGTTGCCGACTTTGTGTTCAAAGCCGAACATGGTCTCAAACATTTTAGCGATTTTCACCGCTTCATCCTCGTTTTTGCCGTTAATGCCAACATGCATCAGCTCAAATCCCAACATGGACTGTACGGCCTGACGGGTGAGACGTTCGATTTCATCAAATTTACCTTCGTTGATTAGATCCGCTTTTACCATCCAGGTACCGCCGCAGCAGAGGATCTTGTTGAAGGACAGATAATCCAACAAATTACTGGCGTTTACGCCGCCGGTAGGCATAAAGGTTACATTTACATAGGGACCGGCCAGCGCTTTGATAAAGTTTACGCCGCCCAGCTGTTCCGCCGGGAAGAATTTAACAGTAGTAAGCCCCATTTCCAAGGCCGCTTCGATATCCGAAGGGGAGGAACAACCGGGGGCTACCGGAATACCAATATCGATACAATGTTTTACGACTTTCGGGTTTAAACCTGGGCTGACGATAAATTTTGCGCCAGCGGCAACCGCACGGTCCACCTGATCGACAGTAAGAACGGTGCCGGCACCGACCAACATCTCCGGTAGTTCCTTGGCCACGCGCCGGATAGCTTCTTCGCCCTGAGCGGTGCGGAAGGTGATTTCAGCGCAGGGAAGGCCGCCGTTACAGAGGGCTTTCGCAAGGGGAATGGCCTTGTCCACATCATCAATTTTGATTACAGGGACAATACCGATTTTCGAAAGTTGTTTTAATACATCGTTCACAGTAATTCACCTCATAAATATCATTGAGTGAGTTTCACAATGTGAAACCAAGTTCCGCATCGTGGTCTATAGTTTTATTATACTGATTTATTTTTCTATTGCAAGTACCCATGGAAAGAAAATGTAAATTAGATTTGATAAAATTTTTTGGTCGAATTGTGCATCCTGTACAAGTTGGCCCAAAATTGTCTAATTTGGGATATTCTCAGAAAAAAATACTGGTTTTCAATTAAGGATTATGTGCTATAATAAAAGCCAGCATATTACTTCGCATACAAAAAGGAGAAGGAACATGGAGCAGGAAAAACAATCGGTCCAGTCCCTGGACCGGGCGTTTGCGATTATCGAACACCTTTCACAAAATCCCGGCGGGATGCTTTTAATGGATTTAAGCGCCGCCACTGGACTTCATAAAAGTACGGTTCACCGTCTGCTGGCCTCTTTGATTAACCTGGGCTATGTACGTAAGGATAGTGACAGCAATAAGTATCGGCTTACCTTTAAGCTCTTTGAGATTTCCGGCCGGGTAGTGGCCGGAATTGATACGGTATCGGTTGCCAAGCCTTACCTGGAGCGGCTGCGCAACGAAACCAACGAAGCTATTCATCTGGTGGTACGGGATGGCATTGATATTGTTTACGTTCATAAGGTGGAAGCCAACAACAGCTCTATCCATATGTTCTCCCGTATCGGGATGCGCCGCCCTATGTACTGTACGGCCGTGGGGAAAAGTATTTTAGCGACTATGAGCGACGGTCATATTAAACGCATCTGGGACAAAAGCGATATTAAACAATATACCCAGCATACCATCATTCGGCTGGAAAATCTGTATCAGGAGCTGGAGCAGGTAAGAAGGCTGGGATACGCTTTGGACAATGAAGAGAATGAGCTAGGGGTGCGCTGTATCGGTACCGCGGTGCTGGACTACTCCGGACGGGCCGCCGCTGCTTTGAGTATCTCCGCTCCGCTGATGCGTATGACTGATCAGCGTATTGAGGAATTGGCCCAATATATTTTGAAAGCCCGGGAGGATATTTCTTCGGAACTGGGATATCGGGGAAACTGACCGGGGACCCTTGTGGAAAGGATGGGGTATTGTGACCCGCAGGGAGCTGATTGAATACTGCCTTACCTATGCCGGCGCATACGAGGACTATCCTTTTGACGAGGGGGAATGGGCGGTAATGCGCCACCGGGGAAATAAAAAGAGCTTTGCTCTGATCTATGAGCGAAACGGAAATCTTTGTCTTAATGTGAAATGCGAACCGATGCGGGCGGAATTTTATCGGAAGATATTTTCTTGGGTGACGCCTGCTTATCATATGAATAAAATCCATTGGAACACGGTTACTTTTCAGGATGGGACAGACTTGGACGAAGTATATGAGATGATCTCCCACAGTTACGAGTTGACAAAGCCAAAGGGGAAGAAAGCAAATGGATCTTAAAAGACAGCATTGGACCAAAGGAGATATTGCTCTGCTGGAGCAGGAATTAAAAGAAACAGCAGATCCAACGTTTCAGGTATTTCATCAGAGGCTGGTGCCTGGGGTGACAAATCTGCTTGGAGTACGTATTCCGGTTTTGCGGGATATGGCCAAACAGATTGCCAAGGGGAACTGGCAGGAATACCTATCCAATACGAAAACAGAATGGTATGAAGAGACGATGCTTTACGGTTTGGTAATCGGCTATATCAAGACGGATATTGAAACCCGTCTTAGCTTGGTGAGGGAGTTTGTGCCCCGGATTGACAACTGGGCAGTTTGTGATTCTTGTTGCAGCGGATTTAAATTTGTGGAGAAAAATCGAGAGCGAGTATATGATTTTTTAGGGGAATATCTTGCTTCTGATCAGGAATATGAGCTGCGTTTCGCGGTAATTATGCTGATGGATTATTTTATTACCCCAGATTACCTTGATCGGCTGTTCCTACTTTTTGACAGTATCAGGCATGAGGGATATTACGTCAAAATGGCGGTTGCTTGGGCGCTGTCCGTATGCTTTGTTAAGTTTGAGGGACAGACCACGGATTATCTCAGAGAATGTCGGCTGGACGATGCGACCTATAACAAAGCTTTGCAGAAAATCATAGAATCCAACCGTGTGGATAAACGTACCAAGGACCGCGTGAGAAAGATGAAAAGAAAGCCTCCAAAGGAATGATCCTTTGGAGGCTTTTTATTTATTCCGTATCTGGAATAGTTTGCAGATGAATCCGATACACATATCGGAACATAATGCTGCTCAAGACAATGGAAATGATCTCCGCGATGGGGAAGGAATACCATACCGCACCAAGGCCGATAAATTTTGCCAACAGGAAAGCGACCGGCAGAATAACCACGATCTGGCGGGCTACCGACAGCAGTAAGCTCAAAACGCTGTTCCCCAGTGCCTGGAAGGTGGAAGAAAAGACGATTGCCACCCCGGCAAACAGGAAAGAAAGACTGATAATCCGTAAAGCGGGAACGCCAATAGAATACATTTCCTCAGAGGCGTTAAACAGATACAATAGCTTATCCGGTACAAGCAGAAAAATCAACATGCCAACAATCATAATAGAAACAGAAATAATGCAGGAAAGCTTGATTGTCTGCAAAATCCGGTCTCTTTTGCGGGCGCCGTAGTTGTACGCTACAATCGGAACCATTGCGTTGGTGAGGCCGAAAATAGGCATAAATACAAAGCTTTGGAGCTTAAAATAAATGCCGAAAACAGAAACGGCCACTTCTGAGAACATAATTAAAATCTTATTCATTCCGAAGGTGAGTAGGGACACAATCGACTGCATAATAATCGAAGGGACGCCAATCCGGTAGATCTCGCCGATAATCGTTTTATTGGGACGAAATCCCCGTACGCTTAAGGTAACTTCCTTGTTTTTCTTATAATTTAGGTATAATCCCAGCGCCATTGCAACCATCTGTCCGGCTACGGTAGCGATAGCCGCGCCGGCAACACCCATCTGGGGGACACCAAAAAGGCCAAAAATAAAAATCGGGTCTAAAATAATATTGACAATGGCTCCCGTCCCCTGCATTACCATATTATAAATGGTATTGCCCGTAGATTGCATAATTCTTTCCGCCGCGATTTGGACAAACACGCCTAAAGAAAATACGGTACAGATGCTTAAATACTGGGTGCCCATTTCAATAATTTCAGGATTGTCTGTAAACGCGCGAAAAAACGCTCCCGAAAGGGTGCCGCCTAAAACAGCAAATACAATCCAGCTGCACACAGACAAAAACATCCCATTGTCCGCAATCGCATTGGCTGCGTGGAAATCCCGCTCCCCCAGACGCCGGGAAAGCAGGGCGTTGATCCCTACGCCGGTTCCTACGCCGACAGCGATCATCAGCGATTGGATCGGAAACGCCAGAGAAACCGCTGTAAGACCATTTTCACTGTACTGGGCCACGAAAACACTGTCCACAACATTGTACAGCGCCTGCACCAGCATGGATGCCATAATAGGCAGGGACATGCCGGTGAGCAATTTACCTATGGGCATCACGCCCATTTTATTTTCTTTTCTTTGTTCCAATTTGTTCCATCCTTTTCTCAATAGCCACATCCCACAGCTATATCCATATTGTCCATTTTTATAAAGTACTTTGTATGATAACACAATAAAAAATATATGTAAATGACATTTTGCACAAACTGTAAATAAGAAATACCGTTGTTTGGGCTAAAATAAGAAAAGAAATTTATTTGGCGCAGTTTCGGATAGAAGGGGTAAAAAAACAGATAGCGGCGCACAGCAGGGTAACCGTTCCGGAAATGATAAACCAGTTGGCAATCCCCACTTTTTCCCCAAATATCCCAGAAAGCGCCAGCCCCACAGGGGCGGACAGGGACATGATACTGGAGGATAAGGACATCACCCGCCCCAGATACTCCGGCTGGATTTTTTCCTGAAACAACGCCATACATACCCCGGAGTAAAACGGACAGGAAAAACCGGTAAACACAGTTAAAATAACAAAGGCGATAAAGCCGGAAGAGGGCAGAAAACCACAGGCGGCGGTGGACACCCCCATTAAGATAATCGACAGGATGATCGTGGTCATCTTGTTTTTATGGCCTCCCCAAGCTCCCAGGATAAGGGATCCTGCCAACAGTCCTACCGAAAATGCGGTTTCTGCGATGGAAGCGTCTACTGTGGTTCCGCCAAAATGGGAGGTGCTCATCAAGGGAAACAGCGCCTGGATAGGCATCACCGCCAGAAAAAATAAAGCGCTGGTAAGAATCAGCCCTACAAACCCCTTTTGGGCTTGAAGTGCATGAAATCCTTCGACAGCCTCCTGAATTACATTGGGACGCTGCCCTTCCTGGGGCGGAAGGGCCGGGATTTTCACCGGAAGCAGAGTACACACCGCCAACAGCGCTCCCAGCACATCCAGAAGGATAATGGCATACAGATTCCAGGAGGCGTACAATACCGCGGAAGCCGCTGGGCTTACCAGCAGAGATACCGATTGCAGAGTTTGGGAATAACCGGCGCATTTCGTAAGACTTTCTGAAGGAACCAATAAAGGGGTCACCGCAGAAAGGGCAGGAGAATGGAAGGCTGTCCCAATGGAACGCACCAATAAAACAGCCATGACCAGCCAGACAGGAATGGGGCCGCCCATCCCTACAAACACTAATATGAGACTGACCGCAGCAATAGACAGATCGGCAATCACCATGGTATATTTGCGGTTCCACCGGTCAATATATACCCCGATAAACGGTCCTAAAAGCGCTTGAGGGAGAAATCCGGCCAGTGCCGCAAAGGAAAGCACTGCAGCGGACTGGGTAGTATCTGTAAGATACCAAATGATAGCGAACTGAACAATGGAACTGGTTAGGAGGGAAACCGCCTGCCCGCTCCAAATAAGATAAAACGCCTTTTTCCAACTGCTATTAATATTCAAAAAACGGCCTCCTTCAAAAAGGGATAAAATAAACGGTTAGTCATTAAAAAATGACTCATATACGAAAAAAAGCGCCGCCAGCCGGAAAAACAACAGCAGTGGCATGCGCAGACAAACAAAAAAGGACGAACCGGGACTTTTTCCTTTTGCGTTTAAGATCACGTCAAAATTTCCAGAGGCAAAAGGTTTTCTCGCTGGAATTTATAATACCAACGCCCACATTGCTTCTGGGCTTTCTTTGACTGGCGGACACAGCTATCTTAAACGCAAAGCTATCCGATGGATCCTCCCGCGAACCCTATATTCTGTGGGAAGTGTATCATAGGTGGCAAAAATTGTCAAATGTCACCGGATAAAATCGTTAAGATATTATAAAAAATGACATAAACCCCGCGAAATTTCTTGCTTAGGAAAAATAAACATGGTATGATTTTACTTGATGTAAAAAATAAGTAAAATTAAAAAAGGTTCAGAAAATAGGAGCCTTACAAAGGGGCCTTGCTATGACAATCTCTCTCAATGAATTTCTCAGTCAGCTGACTTCTAATCCAGCGCTGGCAATTACGGTAGCCCTTACTTTGGGGGTTATTTTGGTCAATGGCTGGACCGATGCACCAAATGCTATCGCCACCTGTGTTTCCACGCGGTCCATGTCGGCGAAGGCGGCAATTCTGATGGCGGCGGTATTCAATTTTTTTGGCGTCCTGTTTATGACGATGTTTAACGCTACAGTAGCGCAGACGATTTACAATATGGTAGATTTCGGCGGGGACCCTCATGACGCCTTAATCGCTTTATGCGCGGCTCTTTTCGCCATTGTATCCTGGGCAACGGCGGCCTGGAGGTTTGGTATTCCCACCAGTGAAAGCCATGCTTTGATCGCCGGGGTTTCTGGAGCGGCCATTGCTCTTCACGGCGGCCTGGAAGGAATTAACGGCGGAGAGTGGATCAAAGTAGTTTACGGTTTGGCCCTGTCCACAGCGTTAGGCTTTTGTATGGGCTGGCTGACAGTAAAAATGATCGAAAACATCTGTCGGAATATGGACCGGCGAAAGACGTATGCTTTTTTTGGAAAGGCCCAGATTTGCGGCGGGGCGGCTATGGCGTTTATGCATGGAGCCCAGGATGGCCAGAAATTTATGGGAGTATTCCTGTTAGGGGTGTTTTTAGCCAAAGGGCAGGGAAATGTGACTAATTTTGTGATTCCGATTTGGCTGATGATTTTATGTTCTCTGGTTATGGCGCTGGGAACCTCTATCGGCGGCTATCGGATTATCAAAGCTGTAGGGATGGATATGGTAAAGCTGGAAAAATATCAGGGTTTCTCCGCGGACGTAGCTGCGGCCGGCTGCCTGTTGCTTTCTTCTTTGACGGGAATCCCTGTAAGCACGACCCATACGAAAACAACTGCTATTATGGGGGTTGGCGCGGCGAAAAGACTGTCCTCGGTCAACTGGGGAGTGGTTAGTGAAATGGTGTGGGCCTGGGTGCTTACCTTCCCGGGATGCGGCTTAATCGGATATTTTATGGCGCTTTTATTCATGTGGATTTTCTAAGGACAAATTTTGATTACAGCCGGTGACTTTTCGGCGGAATGGGTGAAATGGATGGGTAAAGGTAAAAATTACAATTATTTTGATGCGTTTGTAGAAGCGGCGGAATACTCCCGCGCGGCGGCGGCCTTGCTTCACGAGGCGCTCCATGACTTTGCGCCTCAGGATTTGCCTGCAAAAATGGAGCAGATGCACAAAATCGAACATACGGCGGATATACGGCGCCATGAGATGATGTCATGCTTGGTAAAAGAATTTATTACCCCTATTGAACGGGAAGATATCATCCAGCTGGGGCAGTCGATTGATGATGTGACCGACGCGATTGAGGATGTGCTTATGCGGATGTATATGTTTAATATCCGCACCGTCCGTCCGGCGGCGCTGGAATTTACCGGTGTGCTTGTCAGCTGCTGTGACGCTATGAAAAAAGCGTTGGAGGAATTTCATAATTTTCGGAAATCAACCCAGCTTCAGCCGCTGATTATTGAACTAAACCGGCTGGAGGAAAGCGGGGATAAACTCTATACAGACGCCATGCGGGACTTGTACCTTAACACTACCAATGCCGCGGAGCTGATGGCGTGGACCGATAATTTAAACCGGCTGGAACAGTGCTGCGACGCCTGCGAGGACGTGGCCAATGTTATCGCCGAAGTAGTGATGAAAAATTCATAAAAGAATAAGTAAGAAAGCGATGGGCGTCTGCCGGATGTCCATCGCTTTCTTTGCATGGATATGCTATAATATAGACACTTAATATTAGAAGTAACCCATCATCAGAGATAGGGAGGATACATATATGAAAAAAGTGACGGCGCTGATATTGGCGCTGCTGTTTATAGTCTGTGGCTGTACCCAGCCGGAGATATCCCCTGCGTCCTCTTCGCAGGAACCAGAGGAGCCGCCTATGCAGGTGCGGCAGGCAAGCAAAGAGCAGCTCAGCCAGATATGGGACGGCTACATTCTGCCGGGGATCGCCAATATTTTTAACCATGACTTCGAGGTTCCGGAGGAATTAGATCCTCGGGAACTGGTAATCTACTGCTGGCGGCTATATGGTTTGAGCCAGCAGGCCGATTCTCTGGAACGAGTGGAGGAGAGGCGGCCTGGGGACTCACAGGACGATCAGATGCAAAGCTGGATTGTTGTCCCCGCTCAGATGATGACACAGTGGATTGAGCGGTATTTTGATTTGGAACAGACGGACTTTTCCTTTTTAAAAGAGGAAACGGGGAATTTTAGCTACAGTGAAGACAAAAACGCGATTTTGGTGCGGGAAGGCTACCCGGCGGCCAGCGATGAGAAATATCCGTTGGGCGAGCGCAATCTCTGGGGGCTGGAGTTGACCGAGGCATTGTATTTTTCAGATAACATAGTGACGGCAACGTTGGTTTCTTATGACACCTATGAAAATATGCTGGTCTCTTCTAAACAGACGATCACCTTTGGTCAGAGGGAAAATGGGGAACTTTATTTTCTCAGCTGCTCCAGTGAGAGCATCAACAATCACCAGGCGGTGATCACAGGAAAGTACAGCGCGTATACGGCGGACTTTGGAGAGCAGTTAGAAACCCTGTCCGGCTTTAAGATGATTGGCGAAACGCAGGACTCTGTTTATCTGTATGACTCCCAAATTAATAATATCAACTGGGGAGAAGAAAAACTGCTTACGATTTATCAGTTGAGCAATGCTACCTTCCGGCTCCAAAGCAAGGTGGAAATTCCCATGCAGTGGAGCGAAAATGCGTTGTTCAGCGGCGTTAGCATGAGGGACGGCTCAATTTTTGTAAGAGCGCCTTTTGCCGTCTACGAAGTCAGTGAGGACTTAAGCCTGGTACGGGAAGTGGAGCTGCCGGAGTGCATTTATGAGAAGGCAACAGGCGCCACAGGGGATAACCTGGGCTTTTATGGTTACGATATGCTGCCTGACTACAGCAAATTTGTTTATGGGGATAAGGGGGGCCTGTTTTTATACGATCTGGAGACAGACGCGCAAACTGAGCTGATCCGAAATAAATTTCAGGAAACTCCCATGGGGAAAAGCGTCGCTGTACGCAGTTTCCCGCGGTTTGTCAAGGACGATACCCAGGTGATTTCTTCTGTAGCGGGTTATGAAAGCGGCGCCGGGTGGAGTGTTATTGAGCTTGCCACAGGAAACTCCCTGGCGGATATCCCGCTGTATCACGTCTCGCCGTTTGATGTATACTATGATGATGGGCTGGCGATGATCGGCACATTTATTGACAATAACAAGTGGCCGGAAAATGGATACTATGATTTTGATACCGGGGAAATTACTCTTATCGAATTTGAAAGCGAGAATACATTTTCTATACGCAGAACCTCGGAGGTTGGATACGATGGACAGGGATATTCCGCATTTCTTCTCCCGGACGAAAGGGAGGACGGCTACGGCTGGAAACTGGGAGTATTGGATCACGACACCTGTGAAGTGAAAGAGAATATCCTGACCATCCAGAATGCCCAGGCGCAGGTGATAGGCGTTCTTGCGGACGGCAGAGTAATGGTATATTATAGGGTGAATAGCGCGGAGCAGGGGCTTTTGGTGACCCCGCCGCCCAGATAAGGAAGGATTTTATGGATCAGAAGAAAATACAGCGGATTAACGAACTTGCCAAGAAAGAGCGAGAAACCGGACTGACAGATGTGGAAAAGGAAGAGAGACTGGCTCTGCGGCAGGAATATATCGCGGATATGAAGGCTAATCTTACGGCGACGCTGGAAAACACCTATCTAGTGGATGAAAAGGGAAATAAAACAAAGCTTCAGAAAAAAGAGTAGGCCCGTGGAAGGGGAGAATAGAATGAAAAATATACAAATAGTATTTTTTCTTTGCTGCTTTCTACTGATTTCTTTTACGTCTTGTAATAATTCGGAGGTTCAGCAGATTCAGTCGCAGCTTTCTGCCGCGCAGGAACAGATAAGCTCTCTTCAGGAGCAGCTGGCGCAGGCGAAAAGACAACTGGCCGCAGAGGAGAGCTCTCCGCCGGAAGCCTCCCCGGAAAACGAGGACATCACTGTCCAGCAGCTGAAAGAAGATCTTATTCACCGTACGGATCTGATCCCTGTGGAGGCGCAGTTGGGCGGCACTTTCCGGTATTATGAGGATACGATTAAACTGCTGGAAAACCATTATGTGTACGCTTATGCGGAGGACGGGCATATCAGTGTGGACATGTTTTTAAAATATGCCGACCAAGGCGACGGCGTGATTAACTGGACGCTGGTTGCTTACGACGCAGGCGGCGGGATGACGCTAAATTGATAGGGGGCGCAGCATGGACAAAATAAAACAGCTCAGGGAAACGATCAAAAATAATAACCAGATCGTATTTTTTGGCGGAGCGGGCGTTTCTACCGAAAGCGGGATTCCGGACTTTCGCAGCGCGGACGGCCTGTACCGGCAGGAGTACCGCTATCCTCCGGAACAGATTATCAGCCACAGCTTTTTTTACAGTCACCCCAGCGAGTTCTATGAATTTTATCGCGCCAAAATGATTTTTCCCGACGCAAAGCCCAATAAGGCTCATCTGGCTCTGGCCAAGCTGGAACAGGAAGGCAAGCTGCTTGGAGTGATTACACAAAATATTGACGGTCTTCACCAGATGGCGGGAAGTAAGCATGTCATGGAGCTGCACGGCTCAGTATACCGCAATTACTGCCAAAAATGCGGGAAATTTTATGAAGTTACCGCAATTACGCAGACGCGGGGGGTTCCTAAATGTTCCTGCGGCGGAACAATTAAGCCGGATGTGGTTTTATATGAGGAAAGCCTTGACGAAGCTACTATTTACCAGTCGGTGCAGTGGCTGCGCCAGGCGGAGGTACTAATTATCGGCGGAACCTCTTTAGCGGTTTATCCGGCGGCCGGGCTGATTAATTATTACCAGGGAAACCATCTGATACTTATTAACAAATCCCCGACGCCTATGGATGATCGGGCAGACCTGCTGATTGAGGGAAGCATTGGAGAAGTGCTGGATCAGGCGGTCAATATAGAAACAATTGCTGACTGATGGAAGGAGAAACCGATGAAGGAAAAAATGAAATCTCTTTGGGCAAATACCACTGCCAGATGTGTGCTGGCGCTGGCCCTTACCGCGATATTGGTCTTGGTTCTGCGTCCGGTGCTGGGGAAACTGTTTCCTAATGAATTTATATTAAATGTAGATGGAGAACAAGGGGTTTTCTCTGAGGCGGCGATCGCACAGATAAAGGAAAAAATCGACCCGCAGGGAGAATTTTATGTAGAGGCGGTCAATATTACCAGCAATCAGCCGATGAGCACGACTATTTCTTTTTGGGAGAAGAGCTCGGATACCAAAGGCCGGATGTGGTATGTGACCTATGATAAACAAACCAACCGCCCAGGGGAGTATATGCTCTACTATGCGGGGAAAATTAATTTAGGAGAACAAGAGAATCCAAAGCTGACCCTTTCCGAAATGTTTTCTCTTCTGGAAGGGATACAGCCGCGGCTGAACGAAATTTTTGGAGCGGTACCAGGTACTTTGGAAGACGGGGAGTTTTTCAATATTACTAACTACCGATATGAGCAGCTTTCGGAAGAACCGACGGAAATACCAGAGATTTCACCTGAGCTTACTTATATTGAAGTGGGAGAAAAGATCACAGTCACCACAGGAAAACCGCAGGAAAGCGCCCCAAAAGCGACACTTTATATATACAAGATTACCTTGGTAGACGATCAGAACTCGGACAAAGAGTTAGCTGCCATACTGCTTTTGAAATAGAAAAAGATTATGACAGCGGATAGGAGAAATTATGAAAAAAGTATTCGCTCTTTTATTGACATTGATTTTGCTGTTTACCGGCTGCGGACAGGAAGAAGCGCCGGGGGAAAGTTCCTCTGCTGCGCAGGAAACTGTCTCCGGCTCCTCTCAGACCCAGCGTCCCCAAGTGGATACAGACAATCTTCCCAAGTCCCCGGAGGCTACGCAGGACGCGTTAGCCTTGCCGGAGGTGTTGGCTACTTCGGAAGAAGGGTATGAGGTGATCGCCCTGACTCCTGCGCAATATGACATGGAATGTCCCCTCAACCGGGGCGGCTTTCGGGGATTTTTGCAGATGGATTATTTCCAGGCAAAACAAGACGGGAAAGTAGCAATCTTTTCTCCGGAAGGGGAATTACTCTCTGATTATATTTATGATGACAATGAAGATGGCTGGGGAGCGCGATATGGTTATATCACCCTGAAAAAAGAAGGAAAATATGGGGTGGTGGATCTGGATGGGAACCAAGTGGTGCCTTTTGAATACGAGTATGCTTGGCCGGCCAATGAGGATGGAACCCTGTTTGAGGTGACTAAGCAGGATAAAAACTATCTGGTGAACGATCAGGGGGAACAGGTTTTGGAACTGGGAGACCGGGGCAGCGGCTACGAGTTTGACGAGCTGGACGGTACCTACGCCAGCTTAAAAAACGGAGTGCTCCAGTTTTACGATAAAGACTTAAAACCTATCAAAAATGTAGCGTGCGATGAAGTGCGCGTATCTTATACAAAAAAGGACCGGGTGGTTTACAGTACAGGCGGAAAATTTGGTATCCTGGACAGTTATGGAGAAACCATTCTTGCTCCGGTCTATGACGATATTGATTATTTTTCGGGAGATTATGCGGTATTTACCCAGAACAATAAAAAAGGGATTCTAGATTCTAACGGTGAAGTCGCCTTTGACGCCCAGTGGGACGATATTTACTATTATGGCCCTTTCACCGCAGAGGATGGACAGGAACAGACGCCCAGCGCCAGTTTTATGAAAGGGGATCAATGGGGTGTGGCCACCGATCTTTCCAGCGGGCAGCTGCTGGTAGAACCTAAGTATGATTTTATTGGACGTTTCGGCCGCTATTACGCCAGTATTGAAGAAGGCGGAAAATTCGGAGCCATCGACCGTCAGGGAAATGTGGTGCTGGAACCTGTTTACGATACCGCGGTAGAAAGCGCGGATACCAACCTGGAGGAAGGGTATCTTACAATAGAAGGAACGGACGGTCCGTTTTCCGCAGGAATCATTGATACCGCAGGGAATATGATCCTGCCCACAGACAACTATATCGTTTTTGCCAGTCAGCAAAACGATTATAACCTGGTGCTTACCCCGGATGAAAAATGGGGGTATATCGACAATAAGGGGCAGTTTGTGATTCAGCCGAAATTTGAGGATGCAGACCGGTTTGCCGGGGATACTGCCATCGTAAAACTCAATGGAAAGATCTGCTTGATCGACCGGGACGGGGAGGTAGTGCTTTCTACGGTGTTTACCGACGTGACCGCATATAATCCAGAAACTATGGTGTTTGCCGCCCAGTATACGGATCCAGAGGGAAGAAGCAAATACTGCCTGGCGAAATTTGTAATGCCTGTGATGGATAAATACTAAAAGAATTTTATTTGAAGGAATATATATAGCAATTAATCTACAGGATGGTGAGGGACAACATGAAAATAGAACATATAGCCGTATACAGCGCTCAACTGGAAGAGATGAAAGAGTTTTATGTGCGTTATTTTGCCGGGGTGCCCAACAATAAGTATCACAATCCCCGTACGGGTATGTCCAGCTACTTTATCCAGTTTTCCGGGGAGACCCGTCTGGAAATTATGAGTTTGCCCGAACTTGCTCCAGCGGTACAGGAGGTGTACCGTGTGGGGCTAACCCATCTGGCTTTCAGCCTGGGCAGTAAAGAGGAAGTGGACCGGCTGACCGCTCTGATTACCGGTGACGGTTATGAGCTGCTCAGCGCCGCCCGTACTACGGGGGATGGCTATTATGAAAGTTGTGTGGCCGACCCGGATGGAAATCGCATTGAGCTTACGGTTTAAAAAAAGAAAAGGCCCAGCAGCGTGAAAACTGCTGGGCTCTTTATTTCACATATTTATTCTGCCGCTTTTGTTTCGGGAAGGATACAGCCGCCGTCGATTACGATAGAAGCACCGGTGATAAAGCCGGCTTCTTCACTGGCAAGAAAAGCTACCAGGTGACCAATATCGGCAGGACGTCCCAGCCGCTGTACAGGCATACCCTCTGCGTAAATTTTGAGTACGCTCTCCGGATCGTCAGGGTTTGTGTCCTTGGCCAGCTGCTCCACCATAGGAGTGAGAATGTAACCGGGACAGAGCACATTGGAAGTGATTCCTTTGTCCGCTACTTCCATCGCCAGACATTTAGCGAAGCCGATTAAGGCGGCTTTGCTGGTGCCATATGCCATATCGCCTGCGTCGCCAACATACTCACCGGTAACAGAAGAAATGGTCACTACCCGGCCATAATGGTTTTTAATCATATAGGGCAAAGCGCATTGGGTGACATTCCAGGGGCCTTTTACATTGACGTCCAAATGGAAATCCCGCAGCTCGTCGCTCATTTCCAAAAAGGGCTCGCATTTTAACACACCGGCATTGTTGACCAGAATGTCCAGTCTGCCAAACTTTTCAAAGGTGGCGTCTACGCATTTTTTTACCTCCGGCTTGTTGCGGATATCCACCTTAAAGCCAATCACATCGTACCCCTGCTTTTTCAGATCACTGACGGTAGTTTCTACCGTGTCCGAATAGTCGAGGATAGAAATTTTTGCGCCTTTTTCGGCTAATACCTTAACAATGCCCAAGCCGTTTCCCATAGCGCCGCCGGTTACGATTGCTACTTTGTTTTCAAATCCCATGCTACAGTCACCTCGATAATAGAATAATTTATGTAAACCCTCCGGACAAGAAGCTTGCCGGTGATTTTCACACAGCAAAAACTATACATCTTACAGTTGATAATATACCACTTACGGCAATATTTGTCAACGAAAGAAGCTCTCATATTCCCAAAAAAGCCAGCCAAAGACAAGCTTTGGCCAGCTTTTCACATGGACCGCCGGGCAGTATTTCCACAGGGAGGATTATTTTTCTTTGAGCAAGTCCCGAATTTCTGTTAGGAGCTGAATGTCCGCCGGAGGAGCGGCCGGCTCGGACGGCGCGTCTTCCTTCTTTTTACGATGAAAAGAATTTATCAGTCTGACCATCATAAATACAACAAAGGCAATGATTAGGAAATTGACAATCTGCTGAATAAAGCTTCCGTAAAGAATGGAAACTTCCGGGATTTCTCCCTGGGCAGGCTCCAGCACCACTTTGAAGGCCTCGAAATTCAGTCCCCCGATCAGCCAGCCGATAAAAGGCATAATTACATCTTTCACCAAGGAACTGACAATAGCGGTGAAGGCGGTACCGATAATCACGCCCACAGCCATATCCATTACGTTGCCGCGGGAAATAAAAGTTTTAAATTCTCCCCAAAAACTCTTGGTTTTATCTTTCATTATAAACTTCCTCCTTACATAAAACAGCAATCGGCTGCTGCAACAAAAGTATAGAAAAAATATAAGGGCTTGTCAACTCAAAAAGGGGAAAAGTGACTGAGAGGGGGAAGAAAAAACGGTAAAAGTTGTATTAAATTAATAAAAAAGGAAAAACCAAAAAAGAAAGCGGAAAAAATTATTGCAACCGAAGCTTAACCATGGGATAATGTGCCCAGAGCTGTTGACCGGTGATGAAATAAGCCGGAAGGCCGCCTTAGAAGGAAGTTTTATGGGAGAAAAAGTCCTCTGGGAGCATGGGAAATCTGGAGGCAGTAAATTTATAAGCAGAAGGAGGATTGTTTATTTGGAAACCTATGCCAACGAAAAAGGAAATGGCCTGCGCTATTTACAGATGCTGGCGAAGCAGTATCCTACCGTACAATCGGCGTCCAGTGAAATTATCAATCTGCAGGCGATTTTAAACCTTCCCAAGGGAACAGAACATTTTATGTCTGATATTCATGGGGAGCATGAAGCGTTTTTACATATCTTGAATAACGCGTCCGGCGCCATTAAGGAAAAAGTAGATTTGCTTTATTCAGACAGCATGACAAAAGGGGAACGGGCCGATCTTGCGACCCTGATATATTATCCCCATGAAAAATTGGAAGAGGCGGAAGAAGCGGCGGTAAGCGCAGAGGAACTAGGAAATTGGTATAAAGTCACTTTGAACCGTCTGGTGGATATCTGCCGCCTGGTAGCCTCCAAATATACCCGTTCCAAGGTAAGGAAAGCGCTGCCGCAAAACTATGGATATATTATTGATGAACTTCTCAATACCAATATTGGGATGTTTAATAAAAAGGAATACTATACAAATATTATCTCCACGATTATTCATATCGAGTGCGCGAAGGATGTTATCATTGCCTTGTGCGATACTATTAAACGGTTAATCGTGGATCATTTGCATATTGTAGGGGACATTTTTGACCGGGGGCCTCGGGCAGATATTATCATGGATTGCCTGATGGGACACCATTCGGTGGATATTCAATGGGGCAACCACGATGTTTTGTGGATGGGCGCCGCTACCGGCAGCCGTACCTGTATTGCAACGGTGCTTAACAACTCCATCACCTATAATAATCTGGAGGTTATCGAAACAGGATATGGAATCAGCCTGCGGCCCTTGGCGCTGTTTGCCAATGAGGTGTACCAGAATGTGGATACCTCCTGTTTCGCTACAAAGATTGTCAATAATAATGTGACCTATAGTCCCAAAGATCTGGAACTGGCGGCAAAGATGCACAAGGCTATCGCGATTATTCAGTTTAAGCTGGAGGGACAGTTGATTTTGCGGAATCCTCAGTTCCATATGCAGGACCGATTGCTGCTGGACAAGATTGATTACAAGAAAGGGACGGTAAAAATAGACGGAAAAGAATATCCTCTTTCAGATACAGATTTTCCTACTGTCGATCAAAACGCCCCTTATCTTCTGCGGGAGGACGAAGTCCGTCTCATGGAGCAGCTCAAGGCCGGCTTTCAGCGCAGTGAAAAACTGCAAAAACACATCAAATTTTTATATTCCAAGGGCGGTTTATATAAATGCTTTAATGGGAATTTGCTGTACCATGGCTGTATCCCTATGGAAGAGGACGGCAGTTTTGCCGAGTTTGAGCTGCAGGGGGAAAAACTCAGCGGCAAGGCATTGATGGACCATGCGGAAGCGGTTGCCCGCCAGGGATACTACGCCAAAGGGGGGACCCCGGAAAAACAGTTTGGGAAAGATTTTTTATGGTTTTTATGGTGCGGAAAAAATTCTCCCTTGTTTGGACGCGATAAAATCGCCACCTTCGAGCGGATGCTGGTGCCAGAGGAAAGCGCCTGGACCGAGACGAAAAATCCTTACTACCGCCATGCGATGAAAAAGGAAGTCTGTCTTAGAATTTTAAAAGAGTTTGGACTGGAAGGACAATATTCTCATATTATTAACGGACATGTGCCGGTAAAAACCAAACAAGGGGAAAATCCAGTCAAGGCACAGGGAAAGCTGATTGTTATCGATGGAGGCTTTTGTCGGGCCTATCAGCCTACCACCGGAATTGCCGGATATACCTTGATTTACAATTCCTATGGTATTCGTCTTTCCTCCCATGAACCGTTTGACGGGGTAAAAGATGCGATTGAACATAATAAGGATATTGTTTCTACCTCTGTGGTTTTTGAGCGGGCAGATACTCGTATCAAAGTGGCGGAAACCGACACAGGGGAATTGCTTCGGGCGAATATTGAAGATTTAAAATGGCTTCTGTTAGCGTATAAAATGGGGGATATCAAAGAAAATCATAATGTATAACCCCGCGCTTATCCAATCAAAAGGAAAATTTAATGTTTTATGGTGATGCTGTATGAGTGAAGGGCAAGCTACGTACGATACCCGGTATTTATTTCGCCTGACCTGGCCGATTTTTATCGAGCTTTTGCTTCAGATGATGATTGGTAATGTGGATCAGATGATGATCAGCCGTTATTCACAAAATTCGGTTGCCGCTATCGGCAATGCCAATCAGATCTTAAACGTGCTGATTATTACTTTCAGCATTGTTAGTTTGGCTACGACTATTTTAGTATCCCAGTATATCGGATCGAAAAACTTCAGCGCGCTGTCTGAAATTTACACCCTAGCAGTGATGATGAACCTGGTGTTCAGCTTGGTGATCAGTGGAATACTGATTGCGTTTCATCCCCAGATTTTCTCTTTAATGAGGATACCTGCAGAACTTTTAAAGGAAACGGGTACTTATATCAGTATTATCAGTGCAGGACTTTTTTTACAAGCATTGTTTTTGACTTTTTCGGCCATTTTCCGGAGCAATGCGATGATGAAGGAGATCATGTTTCTTTCCCTTATTGTAAATCTGATCAATATTGGCGGAAATGCCCTGCTGATTCCGCGATTTCGCATAGCGGGAGCAGCTATTTCCAGTGATTTAAGCCGACTGGTGGGAGTAATCGTTATCATCTTTATGTTTCGTCGGCGGTTTAATACACCTATTTCCTTAAAATTTTTGCGCCCCTTTCCAAAGAAAATGTGTAAACGTCTTTTATCCATCGGTCTTCCTGCGGGAGGCGAATCAATCTCATACAACTCGGCCCAAATCTGTATCCAAAGCCTGACCAATCGACTGGGACTGGCGGTGATCACAACAAAGGTATATGTGAGTATCTTTGCCACGGTATCCTATATGTTTGCGTCGGCGGTTTCTCAGGCGGCGCAGGTACTGGTGGGATATTTGATGGGGGCGAAGGATACGGAGAACACCGACCGGCAGGTAAGACAGACTTTTAAGATGGCGCTGCTGATTACCCTGGTAGTTTCTTCTTTGCTATTTATTTTCAGCTCTCAGATTTTCAGCCTGTTTACTTCAGACCCCCAGGTGATCGCTTTGGGAAGAACGATTATGGGAATTGAAATCGCTCTGGAACTTGGGCGGGCGGCTAATCTGGTGTTTGTCCGATCATTGCAGGCCTCCGGGGATATTATTTTTCCTATTGTTGTATGTGTTATCTCCGCCTGGTGCACCGGCGTTGGCATAGGATGGCTGCTAAGCTCGGTGTTTGATTTGGGACTGGCGGGGATTTGGATCGGTATGGCGTGTGATGAATGCCTGCGAGCGGTCATCTTTATCCTCCGCTGGAAAAAAGGAATATGGAAAACGAAAACTCTTTTAGAAGAATAAATAGAAAACCTCCCCGGTTATTTAACCGGGGAGGTTTTTATGAGAGGGGTTTTATACTTTATTTTAACTTAATAGCTTTGTCAGAAATAATATAGGTTCCCAAGGTACGGGTACGAATGCGGAAGCAATCTTCTCCGCTGGGGCTTTTTGTCGCGGAAAGATGGGTGAAGGATTTAGTTACATCAGTAATAACTCCTTTACTGTCCACGGAATAAATCTTGATCCTATCGGTTTTTACCTTGCTGGAAAAAGGATTGTCAAGGTAGAGGGAAGGACGGGAGGTGGCGTCGACCGTACCGCCGGAAAAACGGCGGATTACTGCGTTGGTATCGGCAAACTTATTGGCTAAAGCTACTGTCCATTTAGTGGAAAGTTTGGCGGAAAACGCCTCCGGGTTAGAAGAAGATTTGAAAGTAAGGCGGGCTACCTCGTTGGTAGAACTTTCCCAGATAACCTCATTGTCTTCGTTTTCTTCCGGTTTAACCATGGCGTCTACTCCTACGGAGAGAGTGGTGTTCCCGGTGATCTCATCATTTTTTACATACAGTTTGCCGGTACCTGCAAATTTTGTACCCTTTGGAACGGTGATAGAAAGATTTTTTACCGCCCGGAAGGTAGCGGTAAATTCCACCGCGTATTCCTTATCGGTATTCACGCTTCCCAACTCCACCGCCAAATAGGTTTTTCTGCCCTGACCGCTGCCAGTAACATCGGAAATCTTTTTGTCTACCAGCTTTATAGATTTGATCAGCTGAGAATTTTTTCCTTTTTTAGCAGTAAATTTAAAGGCGGTACTGTCGGAAAGAATAGAGTTAACAGATTTTGATGCGGTGGCGCCGATATCCGCTTCTCCTTTGACAGTGTCGATTTCGAAATATACCGTTTTGTTGGGTACCGTTTCATAAGTTTGCGTGCCTCCTGTACCAATATTTGATTTATCTACCCAAGCGGCTCCCAGTTTGCTGGTGTGCGTAGTAGTATCCGCTGCAAACACACTGATCCCGGACAGCATCATAAGACAGGCCAGCATGAGGGCTATTATTTTTTTCATACAAAAACCTCCATTAAAAAATTAATATACAATATGTATAAAAAATTACATATATTACATAATTTGGATAATTGAACCGGTCATATATAAGGTGACCTGATTTTTCCAAAATGATGCACACAACTCTCACAAAAATAAAAAAGGCCGGATCATAGATCCAGGCCTTTCTATTTAGGATTGAGTCAGGATGGAAACCAGCGGGATGGTTACCAGACAGCATAAGGTGGTGACCATCACTATCTGGGAAGAATATTCCGCGGCGTCCGAGCCGTTTTGCTTTGCAATCAGAGGATAACTGGCGATAGCCGGCAAACAGCTAAGCAGGGTAAACGCCTGAACCACCATGGAGGGAAGCTCCCAGGGAAGGTGATTGAGCAGCCAGTTAATGAAAAGGGGCGCGCCGATCATACGTACAATAACAATGGAGAAGGCCGGCCATGCTTTGGTAATCCCCTTCAGATCCATAAATGCGATGGTGCCCCCGATATAAACCATTGCCAGAGATTTCGTACAGCCTCCGATGGAGGACAGCGCCTGCATGGGAACATTGTCCACTGGAACTTTAAGAAGCAGCAGCACCAATCCCACAGCCACAGAAATAGTGCAGGGATTGCACAGCTTTTTCAGTGCGAAAGAGAGGGAAAACTCGCTCTTCCCATCTAGCTTGCGTTGGCTCCCGGTGGCCATGATCACACCGAAAGTCCATACGGCAATGCTGTCCACCACAGTAAACAGGGAGATCGCTAAGGTTCCCTCCGGCCCCAACAGGGCGCCCGCCAGAGGGATGCCGAAAAAGGCGGCGTTGAGAAGACAGGTTTGGGCGATATGAATATTGCGTTGGTCCCCTTTGAGCCGCAGGAGAAAGGCCAACAGGATACCAAGAAGAATAAAAAAAGCGTAGAGCAAAAATCCGCCGGGAATCATATACAGGAGCATAGAGGCGCTGTTAGGACTTACTGCGTTGGGCAGGATGGACAGATACATGCAAGGCATGATAATAGATAAAATCAATTTCGCCAGTCCATCCAGCATTTCCCGGGTGATCAGCTTTATCTTCACCCCTAGAAAACCGCACAGAATAAAGATAAAGAACATGATCATCTGATCCCGAAGTACTGTAATTTCAATATCCAAAGGTATCCCTCCTATGGTAAATAAAACAAAAAAAAAGGCGGAGAACAAGCTCCGCCTTTCACAAGCAAATTTTATCTGGTAGCGATCTCTTTTACTTTGGCGATCTGTTCCGGAGTCAGCGGCATGACGTCGCTGTTATCAGCGCCAGTAGAAGAATCCTCTATAAGAATTAATTTGGTGTCTTTCTTGGTTACCGTATTGTGCCATAGCGTTGCAGGGATATTATAAACCTTGTTAGGTTCCATGTCAACCGCCTTGATATCCAGGCTGCAGCAGGTATCATCCGCATACAAGAGTACACAGCTGCCCTCCAACAGTACGAACAGTTCATCGGTTTTATTGTGACGTTCCAGACAGTCGATCCCGGAAATATCGTTTGCCGGTTTCCAATTTTTGATGCCTACCATCCATTTTTCATTTTCAAACACCCTGGTTAATCCTTCGCCTTCATAAGCGTACTCTAAAATCTTCATTTTTGACCCTCCAATTTCATATTTAAAGCCGCAGTACAGTTATATAAAACAGCTTATCCTTTGACAGCACCAGCGGTTAACCCTTCCACCAGTCTCTTCTGAGCGAAGAAGAACATAATACATACAGGGATGATCGTTACAATTCCACCCGCCGTCAATACATCCCACTGTA
>NZ_JACRTD010000012.1 GCF_014385085.1 Youxingia wuxianensis
CCCCGCCGGGGGCCCTGCGCTGCACCTTCTTCCCCCCGCCGGGGGCCCTGCGCTGCACCTTCTTCCCCCCGCCGGGGGCCCTGCGCTGCACCTTCTTCCCCCCGCCGGGGGCCCTGCGCCGCACTTTCTTCCCCCCGCCGGGGGCCCTGCGCCGCACTTTCTTCCCCCCGCCGGGGGCCCTGCGCCGCACTTTCTTCCCTCCGGCCCGCCCCGCAGACCCTCAAACAGCTCTCCTTCACCCCGCCCCCCTTCCCCACATACAATAAGGGAAGAACAGCGAAAGGAGGAAAACCAATGGTTCACCTGCTGCTCACCGCGCTGGCTTTAAGCGCGGATGGGTTCAGCGCGGGAATTTCCTTTGGCCTGCGCAAAATAAAAATCGGCTGGAAAGCCAAAAGCGCCATCGCGCTGACTTCTTTTGTCTTTGCCCTGGTTTCCCTGCGGCTGGGGGCTGTGCTGGGCGGTCTGGTTTCTCCCGCCGCCGCGCCTTTGCTTGGGGCGGGGATCCTGGTTTTGATGGGACTGTGGGTCATGCTGGGCGCGTTTAAAAAATCCCCTGCCCCGCCCCCGGGAAAAGAAACCGACGCCGATCCCCCGGCCGTTTCTTTTCTGGGAACCACCGCTATGGTCCTGCGGGACCCGCAAACAGGGGATTTGGATTGTTCCGGTTCCATTGATCTAAAGGAAGCGTTTTTATTGGCCTTTTCCCTGTCTTTGGATATGTTAGGGGCAGGGGTCGGGATTTCCCTTTCCGGTACCGCCGGGCATTTTCTGCCTGTTGCCATAGGGTTATCCCAAGGGCTGGTCGTCGCTTTCGGGCAGTTGGCCGGCCAGACTCTGGCGCAAAAACTTCCAGGAAAAACAACAGTTGCTTTTCTTTCCGGACTGGTGTTGTTTGGTCTTGGGATCACCCGATTTTTTCTTTCTTAAAACCACGTTTAAGTATACACTATTTTCCCTTTGATTTCCATACGCAGAAAAAACATAAAAATATTGTCGTATTTTGAGGAAAATGCTTCCTTTTTAGGGAATTTTATAGTATTATCAAGGAAAAGACAAATCTTCTTTCCATTTTCTTAAGATTTGCCTTTTTCCTTTTGAAAATTTGGGGAAAGACAGTTAATAAAATGACGAAGAAAAACGCTTTTATCGACTTACTGACAAATAATATCATTCCTATGGATTCTTCTTCCGCCAGTATAATAGAAGAAACCTCCCCTCAGCAAGCGCAGGAAAATACCGCTCCTTCCTGAGAGAAGGAACCCTCTCAAGAACCTTCGCCCGAACCTCCATCGCAGGATACTTCCGTTATCCCGGTAGAGGCCCCTATTTTACTGGAAAAAGCAACCGAAGCCCCTCAAGTTACCTGTATTGCCAAAGGCGCCAGCGTGCAAGGGGAGATTATCGCTCCCGGGGACGTTCATATTTTCGGCCGGGTAAAAGGCAATATCCAAGCCAAAGGAAATTTAACTGTCGCTGGAAAAATTCCAGGAAACGTGCAGGCGGGAGATATTGATTTAATCCAGTGCCAGAGGAAAGGAAATCTTTTCGCCGGCGGATTTGTACACATGGATGAAGGCACCCTGTTGATTGGAGACCTGGACGTAGGCAGTATCACCTTAGGCGGAAAAGTCCGTGGGAACGTGGTCTCCCGGGGAAAAATTTACCTGCGGGAAAGCGCCATGATCATCGGCAATATTACCGGCAGCAACATCGCCATTGATCCGGGGGCCAACCTGATGGGTGAAATTATGATTACTTCCAACCCCAACAGCGATAATCTGGACATTCCTCAGGATATGGAAGAGTTTTAAAAGAATATATATAAAAGAGCGCAGGGAAAAAGATTTTCCCTGCGCTCTTTTTTTATTCTTCCTTTTTCCAAAGAACGGCTCCCGCGCTTGCCGCTGCTGCGAGAAACGTTCCGCTCAAAACTAAATACACAATAACCGGCGGACTGCCCAGGCCGTCCGGTCCAAAATACCAAAGGCTTTGTCCCATCCACGCAAGCCAGGCGGAAAAAATCCCCAGCCACACACAGTCCGCGCCGATCCCTGTGCGCCGGGCTCCGGTGGCCGCCGTCCACACCACATAAACCGTAGGGATCACCGCCCAAAGAACCGTGGCGATCCACCAGCCCAGGGTGGTTTTCGGAAGGACCGTCACCCCCCAGCCAAACAGCCCCATCAAATGCAGTACCAGCGCCGCATAAATCAGAAAACACCCGCTCACTCCCAGCACCAAAGCAAAGGTACATCTGCCCGCCGGAGATCTCCCCCGTCCGGGGGCTTCTTCTGTCCGGGGGTTTCCCCCGCTCTGGGAAGCAAACCCGCCGGAAAACTCCCCTGTCCGGGCACTTCCTCCGCCCTGGGGGGCAAAGGCTCCGGGAAACTCTCCCGTCCGAGCGCTTCCCCCGCCCTGGGGGGCAAAGGCTCCGGGAAACTCTCCCGTCCGGTCACTTCCCCCGCCCTGGGGGGCAAAGGCCCCGGGAAACTCTCCCGTCCGAGCGCTTCCCCCGCCCTGGGGGGCAAAGGCTCCGGGAAACTCTCCCGTCCGGTCACTTCCCCCGCCCTGGGGGGCAAAGGCTTCGGAAAACTCCCCTGTCCGGCCGCTTCCCCCGCCCCGGGGGGCAAAAGCTCCGGGCCTCCCCGCTCCCGCGGGGGCGCCGCATCTGGGGCAGCGATCCGCTGTTTCCCCCAAAGACAACCCGCAGTTTAAGCAAATCATTTTTTAAAAAACTCCCCCCCTTGGCGGTCTTTTTTCTTTCCTTATTATACACTGCCTTCCTAAAAATTTCCACAAATATTTCTGTGGTTTTTCTTCCCCCTATGACAAAAAACGACAATATATTCGACAAAATCCCCCTTGAAAAATCGATGGCTTTTGTTCATTCCTATGAAATTTTCAAAGTTTTTTTAAAATTAGGCCAATTTGCCGCATTTTTTTGCATCATTTGGCGGTTTTTGCACCATTAGTGAAAGGATTTTTTTCCTAAACCTTCATTTTTCTCTCACTGGAAAGGGTGACAAAAACGAGAAATTTTAGTATAATTAATGGGTACTACTTTAAGCAGACCACTCGGATAGGCGCGTCCTATGCTGTCGGTCCAAAAGGAGAGGTGAACTATTTTATGGCCAACCCTTCGATCCCGCGGGATTATTCCGGGGAATTATCCGAACTGCTTCCTCAGCTGGTGGAAACCTACGGCGTAAAGCAGGTCCGGGAATATATGAGCCAATGCAGCGCCGCTTTAGATCAGGTGGATAAACTCAACGCCGTCTTAAGCAGCAGTGAAAACAACGCGCCGGATTTTGACCGGAATAAAGTGATGGACGGGGTGATGAGCGCCACCAGCGCTTATTATAATTTCCTGATGTCCGTACCGGAAGATATGCGCCGGTTTTTATTCTTAATGGGCGGCGTCAGTCCCCAGGAAGTGGATTCCCTTTCTCAGATTGAACCTGACGTGGGAGACGCAATTACCCAACTGGCGGGCATCGCCCCGGCCATACAAGCCATCCGCCCTAAAAATTATGTAATGCCTATCGACCCTATTTCTAATAAATTAGCCACGCTGCAGGAATTAAATCAGGTGGTGGTTTCCAACCGGAAAAAACCGCCTATTAAAACTTCTGTTTCCATTGATTGTCCGGAACATATGAAAATTGACGGCAATATCAGCCTGACTACTTATGACCGTTCTTTAATCAATGGAGTGGTGTCTATTTTGGAATCCGGCAACAGCAGCTTTACTATCGGGATGCTTTATCAAGCCATGACCGGCGTAAAAAATCCTACAGTGGATGAAAATTTAGTGGAAGAACTGAAAACCAAATTGGACACCATGCGCCGGCTGTCCATTACTATTGATTTGACCAATGAAGTAAAAGCCCATATGATCCATAAGGAATTTGACGCCCAGGTGGATCAGTTTTCTATCGAAGGCTATCTTCTGCCCTTGAATAAATACAGCGGTACCGTCAATGGGAAAAAATCCGAAATGTATCAGATTATTGATACTCCCCCGCTGTACAGCTACGCCAAACTGAAAAATCAAATCACGACCGTGCCCTTGGATCTGCTGAAAGCCCCGCTGAACAACAACAGCACCACCATCCCCTTAAAAACCTATCTGCTGGGCCGGATTGAAGCCATGAAAAACACAAAAAACAGCGTCTTTCGGGATAAGATCCTGTATAAAACCATATACTCAGAACTAGGAGAATTAACCGCGGATAAAAAAAGGAAAGCCCGTATCCGGAAATATACCTGTACGATTCTTTCCTATTTTGTCCAGCAAAAATATATCACTTCTTTTAGGGAAGTCAAAGAAGGCAACGCCATTACCCATTTGATTATTGATTACGCCGAGCCCAAAAACTAACCCTCTCCCGCCTCCCGCCTTCCGCCTTCTTTAAAAAGAAGGCTTGGCCAAGAAACTTCTCCGGCTTTTTGAAAAAAGCCTCGGCAAAAACTTTCACTCGGCTTCGCCGCTTCTACGGGTGGTTCCTGCGGGATCCGGGCCCCCGGACGGCTTCGCCGTTCCCGGCCGTTGGCCGGGTCGGCCGCAAAACGCGGCCGCCGGGGGCCCGCCGTCCCCGCACATTCCTCCCCGGCGGGCAGCTCCCCCCGGCTTTTTGAAAAAAGCCTCGGCAAAAACTTTCATTCGGCTGCGCCGCCCCTGCGGGAAGTCCCCCCAGGGTCTCGGCAGGTACTCCCCCGGCGGTTCCGGGCGGTTTCTGCGGTGGTTCCTCCCCCGGCGGTTCCTCCCCGGCGGTTCCCGCAAGCTCCCCGAACCTCGGTGCGAACGCCCCCCATAAGCTCCTTTCGGCTTTTCGGAAAAAGGCGCGGCAAACACTTTCTTTCGCTTGCACGGTCTTTGCAGGCGCCCCTTGGTAGCCTCCAAAGGGTGTTGCCCCAAGACTGCTGCACGCCCCTTCTCCGCCAGCGGTCTCTGGAATGCCTCCCAGGACCGCTGGCTGGGGCGTTATTTCCAGTTTTTCCCAGGTTCCTGGCTTAATTTTTCCCCTCGGTACAAAAAAGCCAACCCGGACCTTACATTTTATAAGTTATTCGAAATCTCCCATAAAATGTCTTTTCTGAAAAAAGGACAGGTAAAAAAAATGAGAGAGGGTAAACCTATGACTACTTCACCAATGACATCTTTTGTGCTCTCCGGCGGAGGAAGCCGGGGCGCCTATGAAATCGGCGTCTGGAAAGCGCTGCAGGAATTGGACGTGCGTTTTTCCATGGTTACCGGCACTTCTGTCGGAGCGTTAAACGCCGCCGCCATTGCTCAAGGGGATTTTGAGCTGGCGGAAAATTTATGGAAGGAACTGGAAACCAGCAATGTATTTGATCTGAAATTAGATGAAACTTTGCCTGACTCCATAAAAACCTTGACAGCGGCCAAACAGATCTTTCAAGAGTTTTTAAAACAAGGGGGCGTTGACTGCGGCCGTTTAAAAAAATTGCTGGAGCAATATTTAAACGAAGACGCTATTCGAAAATCTCCCCTTGCTTTAGGCTTGGTTACTACCGAACTGCCTACTTTAAAACCTCGGTATTTATGGAAAGAAGAAATCCCCCAAGGGCAGCTAATTGATTATTTACTGGCTAGCTGCGCCCTTTTCCCCGCCATCCAGCCCTATGAAATTGATGGAATACGCTATATTGACGGGGCGTTTAATGATAATATGCCCATTAAAATGGCCATTGATCAAGGGGCCAAACAGGTGATTGCCGTCTATATGGACGCTCCCGGGGTTGTACGTCCGTATAAGAAATTTACACAGATGGCGGATATTCGTTTAATTCAATGTTTTTGGAATTTAGGTTCTTTATTATTATTTGACCGGGATCATGCCCGGCAGAATATCCGTCTGGGTTATTTGGATACCATGCGTTCTTATGAAGTATACGACGGTTATGCCTATGCTTTTCCAAAAGGAACTGTCCTCAGCGCAGGCAAACAATATTATTCCAATTTCGCGGAAAAAATGCGTCTGTTTGGTTTTCGCGGTCCAAACCACCGTCTGCCCGGATTAAATGATCTTTCGTATACCGTCATGAAAAAGCGCATTTCCAACCGCATTTCTTCTCCAGTTTCCGTACAGGGCTTTGTATTGGACGGGCTGGAATGTTCCGCAGAAATTTTCGGATTGGATTTTTGTAAATTATATACCCTTCCCATTTTAAACGAACGGCTGAAAGAAGCCAGCCAACAAGTGGTTTTGCCGCCTGCGCTGGAAAGCATGAATATTTGGCAGGAAAAAGGCGCCGCCGCCATTTCCGACGCTTTGGAACTGGCGGACCGGCGTATTCGCACCATCTATCTGGCCAAGGTGATAAACGACTGTCTGGCCAAACAGCGGGCGTTTAATCTGCTGCCGGTGGCGGCTTTGATGACCGATGAATTTTGCGCCGCGCTATATCTCTCTTTCGCTGGAATTGTCCAGTAGCAGCCGAAAAGCCCGGCGGCTCTTCCCCGCACAGTCTCTGTTTTCCCCCGCCGTACAGCGGCGGTTCTCCAGCGGCGCCGTGAAAAAACGGCGCCGCTGGTTTTTTCTGTTTTGGGGCCGGCGGGTGGGTTCTTGGTTCGGGCCCGACGGTGGGTTCTCGGTTCGGGCCCCGGCGGGTGAGTTCTCGGCCCAGCCCCGCGGGGGGTTCTTCGGTTCGGGCCCGGCGGGTGAGTTCTCGGCCCAGCCCCGGCGGGGAGTTCTCGGCCCAGCCCCGGCGGGAGGTTCTCGGCCCAGCCCCGGCGGGTGGGTTCTCGGTTCGGGCCCCGGCGGTGGGTTCCCGGTTCGGGCCCCGGCGGCGGGTTCTCGGCCCAGCCCCGGCGGGGGGTCTCGGCCCAGCCCCGGCGGGAGGTTCTCGGCCCGGGCCCAGCGGGGGGTTCTTCGGTTCGGGCCCGGCGGGTGGGTTCTTCGGTTCGGGCCCGGCGGGTGGGTTCTTCGGCCCGGCCCGAACCTCCCCCTTTTCGGCAGGGCGGCCCGGAAAAACTTCCCACCTTGGCAATCCCCGTTTGAAATATGGATTTGCTTGGGCGGATGTGTTATAATGAAAGCGGTATCCCGCTTTTTGTCGTTTTTTGCCGGTTCTTGGGGTTTCCCGCTGGGTTTTTCCGCCGGTTGGTGGAAGTTCCTGCCGGTTGGTGGAAGTTCCTGCCGGTTGATGGAGGTTCCTGCCGGTTGATGGAGGTTCCTGCCGGTTGGTGGAGGTTCCTGCCGGATTTTGCCGCGCCCTGCCGGATTTTGTCGCGCCCTGCCGGTTTTTGCCGCGCCCTGCCGGTTTTTGTCGAACCTGCGGCGGGCGGCCGATCCCCAGACAAAAGATCCTCTGCAAAAAGTTTATTCTTTTTTCTAATAAATGGCCATCGTCTATCAGAGAGGAGAGAAAACATGGAAGAAAATACCATACGGCGCCGGCTTTTGCGGCTTTCGGTGATTGTTTGCGCGGTGGGCGCGGTACTGCTGATTGGGGGAGCCGGAATTATTTCTTCCGTGGCCCGGTATGCCCATGAGGACGTTCATACCCGGATAAAAACAGAGGCTCAGGAGTATAAAAACCGCATTTTTAAACAGTTTGACAAGGATTTTGAAACCCTGCATACCTTAGCGGTTCTTCTGTCAAAAAGTCCGGTTCTCTCTTTTGATAAGGACAATCTTATGAACTGGATTGCCGCCGCTAACAATGAATATAACAATTTTGTGGGGATGGCCTATTTTACCCCAGACGGCCAGGGAATGATGAACCCTTCCGGAAAAGAAACCATCCTTGATTATCCCCTTGCTTCCTGTGACGAAGCCGTGCAGGAGGCCGTCGAAAGGTCCTTTGCCGGGGAAAATGTGATCTCCCGTTTTTTTCTCAGCGAGATTACCAAGAAAGAGATTTATATTTACAGCGTGCCGGTTTATCAGGAGGGAGAAATTGCCGGGGTATTATCCGCCAGCACTCATTTGGACATTTTTCAGGAAATTGCCAATGGTGAAGCGGTTATGAGCGGCAACGGCTTTATTCATGTGATCAGTTCAGACGGCACATTTTTAGTGCGTTCCCCCAATTCCCTGGTTCCTTATATCAACGAATATACTACCATCTTTGACGGGCCGTATATTTCCTCACAGGACCAGGAAAACGCCTTAGAACTTATGGAAAACCAACAAGGGGGCTTTTTTGAATTTCGTTATGAAAATAAATCCTATCATTTTTATCTTCAGCCGTTAAATATCAATGGCTGGTATTTAATGTGTGTGGATACGATGTGGGGCGGAGTTTCTTACAGCCGCCAAATATCCCTTTTGATGGGAATTAGCTTTTTTCTGATGCTTTTACTGTCCTGCTTCTTATTGGCTTACGGTTATTTTTTAATCCGCAAACATTATCATAAAATGTATACATTAGCTTATTATGATCAAGTCACCGGCGCGCAGAATTTCGCTTATTTTCAGCAGCGTCTTTCCGCTTACCAAAAACAGTCCAAAAAATACAGCGTCATTGCTTTCAATATGCGCAATTTTAAATTTATTAACGAATTGTTCGGCACAAAGGATGGAAATCTTGTATTAAATTATCTCAGCAGTCAATTTGCTTCTCATATGAAAGAAAAAGAATTTTACTGCCGGGAAACCGCCGACCAGTTTTATCTGTTTTTTAAAGATACCGATCCGAAACAAATCAGCGCCAGATTACATGAAATTATCTCTTCCATCCGGGCCGGCGCCCGGAAAAGAAGCGATGGATTTGATCTTAATCTTTACTGCGGCGTGGCTATCGGCGGCGATCCCCATCAAGCTTTATTAGCCCAGCAGCATATCCGTCAAAATGTCAATACCCGTATTCATTTTTATGATGAGGATATCCATAAACAGGAACTGCAGGTTCATTATATGGAAAGTCATATGGAACAAGCGCTGGAAAACGGAGAATTTAAACTGTATCTCCAGCCGAAAATCCGCTTGTCCGACGGGACTGCCGCTGGAGCGGAAGCCCTGGTTCGCTGGCACACAGAGGATGGAACCTTTTTCTTCCCAGGGGAATTTATTCCCTTGTTTGAAACCAATGGTTTTTGTGTCCGGTTGGATTTATATATGGTGGAACAAGCCTGCAAACAAATCAGAAGCTGGCTGGACAGGGGGATCGCGCCTATCCCCATTTCTGTCAACCAAAGCCGGCTGCTGTTTATGGAAGAAAATTATGTGGACAATTTGACAAAAATCCTTGAAAAATACGGCGTTTCCCCTTCCCTGATTGTTTTGGAAATTTTAGAAGGAATGGCGGCGCAAAATCTCAGCGCCCTTAACGAGCGGATAAAACAGCTTCACTGCGCTGGATTTAAAGTTTCCATGGATGATTTTGGAAGCGGATATTCTTCTTTAAACACATTATCTCAATTAACCTTGGACGAATTAAAAATCGATCAGTCTTTCCTGCGCGGCATAGCCCAGGAAAACGATGAAAAACGATGGACTATATTAAAACAGATTGTACTGCTGGCGCAGAAATTAAACATCACCACCGTCGTGGAGGGAATTGAAACCCAGGAAAACGCACAGAGAATGGCGGAGTTTGGCTGTGAGTACGGGCAAGGATATTTTTACAGCAAACCTATTTGCGCCCAGGAGTTCAGTGAAAAATATATGAAGTAAGCTTTCCTGGAGAAAACGAAGAACCCCCCGGAGGAATTTTATAAATTCCTCCGGGGGGTTTTGTTTTGAGCCGGGAGAAAATACCCGCCGAGACCCCGCGGAAACCACCCGCAGAGGCGGCGAAGCCGAGTGGAAGTTTCTTGGCCAAGCCTTCTTTTCAAAGAAGGCGGGGACGGGCGGCGAGGGTCGGGAAAGCCAAGCCGAAATCCCGCGGGAACCACCGGAAGGCGAGCGCCCGAACTAACACTCCGCGGGAGCTGCCCGCCGGGGAGGAATGTGCGGGGACGGCGGGCCCCCGGCGGCCGCGAAGCGGCCGGCCCGGCCGTTGGCCGGAAGCGGCGAAGCCGCCCGGGGGCCCGGGCGCGGGGCGGGATACGGGCTGGAGGGCGGCAGGGGGCGTAAGGCGGGGGGCGGCCTGCCCCGCCGAAACTGCCGGGAGACGCCGAAAGAAAACACCCGCCGAAACCCCGCGGGAGCTACCGGAAGGAGAGCCCCCGGACCAAAACCCCGCAGGAACCACCCGCAGGGGCGGCGAAGCCGAATGAAAGTTTCTTGGCCAAGCCTTCTTTTTAAAGAAGGCGGGAATGGAAGTTTTTGCCGAGGCTTTTTTCAAAAAGCTGGAGAGGGAAATCACCGGGAGGAGCCCCCGGACCAGAACCCCGCCGGAACCTCCCGCAGAGGCGGCGAAGCCGAATGAAAGTTTCTTGGCCAAGCCTTCTTTTTAAAGAAGGCGGAGACGAGGCTTTTTTCAAAAAGCCGGAAAGGGAAATCACCGGGAGGAGCTCCCGGACCGAAGCCCCACGGGAACCACCCGCAGAGGCGGCGCAGCCGAATGGAAGTTTTTTGGCCAAGCCTTTTTTTCAAAAAGCTGGAGGGCGAGCGCCCGAACCAACACTCCGCAGGAACCGCCCGCAGGGGCGGCGAAGCCGAATGGAAGTTTTTGCCGAAGCTTTTTTCAAAAAGCTGGAGGGCGAAGCCGAATGAAGGTTTCTTGGCCAAGCCTTCTTTAAAAAGAAGGCGGAAGGCGGGAGAAAGCGGGAAGGATCAAACCGTCTCCTCCTGCTCCCGGCCCAGCTCTTCCCATTCTTCCATCCGCTGGGCCAGCGTTTCCCGCAGACTTTCCAGTTCCTGGCACAGCAAAGCCACCTGCTCATAATCGCTGGCCACCTGCGGGGACGCCAAAAGCCCTTCTTTTTGGGAGATTTCTTCTTCCAACTGGGAAATTTCTTCCTCCACCTGCACAAACCGCTTTTTCCTGGCCACCTGCTGCGCCCGCTGTTTTTTGGAACGGTAGTATTCGTTTGTCCCAGCCGGGGCGGCGGCGCCTTGGGCGTCCGCGAAGGGTTCCTTCGCGGCATTGGCTGCGCCAATGGCCGCCGCCTGCCGGTTTTTATACTTCTCATATCCCCCGTCATACCATAAAAACCCTTCCGGGGTCATTTCGACAATTTTCGTCGGCATTCGGGAAAGAAGATACCGATCGTGGCTTACCGCTAAAATCGTCCCTTCATATTCCATCAGCGCCCGGTCCAATACGTCTTTGGTTGCTAAATCCAAATGATTGGTGGGTTCGTCCAGCAATAAAACATTGCCTTTTTCCAGCATCATAATCGCAAATTTCAAACGGGCTTTTTCTCCGCCGGACAGCGCGTCCACCCGTTTATAAATCGTATCCCCAGAAAACCGCACGCCTCCTAAAGCCGTACGAATTTCCTGTTCATACGCCTTTGGATACCGGTCCCATAATTCCTGCAGGACTGTTTTATTGGGATGTAATTTTGTTTGTTCCTGTTCAAAATAGGAAACTTTTACATGTTTGCCCCAAACAATTTTCCCCTGTTCCAAAGAAAGCAAATTCATCAGAGTTTTTAGGAAGGTGGATTTTCCCACTCCATTGGCGCCTACCAAAGCTACTTTTTGTCCCCGCAAAAGATCAAAATCCAAATTGCTGCACAACTGTCTTTTTTCCGCTCCCTGCCCTACAGATAAAGCAAGCCCTGTCACATGAAGAACTTCTTTTACCGGTTCTTTTTCAAAAGAAAACCGAATATTTGCCGGCGGGACAGGCGGTTTTGGTTTTGCGATCCGCGGCAGCCGTTCCAATTCTTTTTCCCGGCTTTTTGCCATTTGTGCTGTTGTGGCCCGTACTTTATTCCTGGCAATATAATCCTCTAAGGCAGCAATCTGCACCTGCTGGGCTTCATATTCTTTTAATTGGCGCTGATATCTTTCTTCTTTTAATTGTGTATATTTGGTATAATTTCCTTTATAGGAAAAAAATTCTTTTCGATCCAGTTCCCAGATTTTTGTCACTAATTTATCTAAAAAATACCGGTCATGAGAAACGACGACAATCGCTCCCTTATATCCTTCCAAATATTCTTCCAGCCAATCCAGCGAAGCAAAATCCAAATGATTGGTAGGTTCGTCTAATATCAGCAGTTTTGGCGCCTGCAATAACAGTTTGCACAAAGCCAGCCGGGTTTTTTCCCCGCCGGACAGCGCTTTTACAGGAGTCGACGGGTCCCGGCTGCCAAAACCCATACCATGCAGCACTGTATTAATTTTAATATCGATTAAATATCCTTCGTTGGCTTCAAAATACGTTTGCAGCCGGGCATATTCCTGCGTAATTTCCATTGCCTGAGGACTTTGCTTGTCCAGCGTTTCCAGCTGGGCAGCCAATGTTTTCAGCTTTTGTTTTATTTCCAGCAAAGCGGAAAATGCCGACCGCATTTCCTGATGTATGGTATTTTCCCCCATAAGCCCGCTGTTTTGGCGCAAAAAACCAATAGCCAAGCCGTTTTGAATACTGCGCTGGCCGCTTTCAAACTCCTGTGTTCCTTCCAAAACTTCCAGCAGCGTGGATTTCCCCGCGCCGTTAACCCCAATCAGACCAATCCGGTCCCCTTCTTCTATTTTTAAACTTACCCCTTGGAAAATCGTTTGATCCCCAAAAGATTTTGTTACATTTTCTAAGGATGCTAACATGGGTTCTCCTTTCTTTCCGCCTTCCCGCCTTTTTTGGAAAAAAGGCTTGGCAAAAACTTTCACTCGGCTTCGCCGCCCCTACGGGTAGTTTCTGCGGGGTCTCGGCGGGTGCTTCTTCCTGGTCGGTTTCGGCCGGCTCCCGGTAGTTCCTGCGGGGCAGTCCTCCCCCGCCTTACGTTCCCTGTCCCGTTCCAGCCCGAAGCCCGCTCGGGCCCGGGCCCCCGGACGGCTTCGCCGTTCCCGGCCGTTGGCCGGGCCGGCCGCTTCGCGGCCGCTGGGGGCCCGCCGCCCGATTACCGCTCTTCTTCCAAAAGGGCCGCCTCTTCCCCGCCGTTCCTTTGCTCCCCGCCGCCGATAGACGACAGGCGCTTTTGGATCATCCGGGTGCGCACGCCTACCAGCCGGTCCAGTTCGTCGTCCGCCTGGCGAAGCCGCTGCCGGGCGGCGCTTAATACTTCCCCAAACCGGTCAAATTCCGTTTTTACCGCCCCCAGCACATCCCACACCTCGCTGGAGCGTTTTTGGATAGCAAGGGTTTGAAATCCCATCTGCAGGGAGTTCAGCAGGGCGGCCATCGTCGTCGGTCCGGCAATGGTTACTTTGTATTCCCGCTGCAGCGGCTCCAATAAATTCAGCCGCAAAGCTTCCGCGTATAATCCTTCAAAAGGCAGAAATAAAACCGCAAAATCCGTCGTGTACGGCGGATCGATATATTTTTCCCGAATTTCCTTTGCGCTTGCCCGCAGGCGTTTTTCCAATCCATTTTTTGCTTCTGTAATCCCCTGAGGATCCCCTTTGTCATATGCGTCCAACAGGTTGGTATAACCGTCTCCGGGGAATTTAGCGTCAATGGGCAGATACACTGGTGTTTCTCCGTCTCCCGGCAGTTTTACAGCAAATTCTACAAACGCCCGGGAATGTTGTTTTGTCATAACATTTGTGTCATATTGGCAGGGGGATAAAATTTGTTTTAAAATAGAGGAAAGCTGTACTTCTCCTAAAATTCCTCTGGTTTTCACATTGGAAAGCACTTTTTTTAAATCCCCTACCCCAGCGGCCAGCGTTTGCATTTCTCCCAAACCTTTATACACCTGTTCCAGCCGCTGACTGACCAAAGAGAAAGATTGTCCGATACGGGTTTCTAAGGTTCGCTGCAATTTTTCATCCACTGTCAGCCGCATTTGTTCTAATTTTTGCTGATTGTCCTGTTGGATAGCGTTCAGTCTGCGTTCCATTTCCTGTCGGATGGTTTCTAATTTTTGATCGTTTTGCAGGACGAACGATCCTAATTTTAAATCGATATTCCCCATAAGATCCAAGACATTTTTTTGCAAGCTGTCCTGCCGGATAGAAAGATGCTGCGTCCCCTGCCGCTGCAGTTCAGCCGTCATTTGAGCGCCGGTTTGCGCCGCTTGCCTGGCGGCAGAAATCATTTCCTGTTTTGTCCGCTCCAATTCCTGTTCAAGCAAACGAGCGGAAACGGAGGATCGGTTCTTTTTTATCAGAAAAAAAAGGAGAATTGCCGTACAGCAGATACTCAGAGCGGTAATCCCCGCCAGCAGATAAAAAAACGGTGTATCCATTAAACATCCTCCTTTTTTTATTAAAACAGCGTAATTATAGCATTTTTCTCTTTTTCCTACAAGGTTTGTCCTTTTTTAAGCAAACAGGAAAAAGGGGGCTGCGAAGATAAAAAAGCAGCCCCTTTTTCTTAAAATATATGTACTTACAGTACCTACAGTACATACAGCTTTCGAAAATACCGAAAGGAAATCGAGGAAACCCCCTTGCCGCCTGGGTTGGAGAGGGAGCGGGGAAAGAGGAAGAAAGGTGCAGTTTCGGATAGTGAGGTTCCCAGTTTCGGTTTGCAAGGCGGTCAGTTTCCCCTAAAGGCGGGGGCAGTTTTGGCTAGCTCCCTTTTGCCGGTTTTGTGGTACTATAAAATTAACGGGAAAGGATACGTTTTCCTGGCCCCGCTGTGGGCGGCTTCTTTTCCGGCCCCGGGGGGTTTGGGTCCGGGCGTTACCGGGCAGCTTTCTTTTCCGGGCCCGGGCGGTTTGAGGCCGTGTTGCCGCCGGGAAGTGTTTTTTTCCGGCGCTTCCGGCGCCGGTCCGGCTCCCCCGGACGGAAATTTTATCTGCCGGCCGGGAAAAGGACAAGGTACCCAGTTTCGGATAGCCTTTCCCCTTCCCTTTTACAAATCTGGGTACCGTTCCCGGAAAAACCAGGAAAACCCCCATTATTCGGGCCTTTCCTTTGGCAAAAGGAACCCTTTTCCTTAAAACCAAAACCCGGCGGAAATCAAAGAAAACAAAAGAAAACCCCTGCTTTTTTAAAGCTAATTTAAAAAATAAGAAGGAAGGTACCCAGTTTCGGATAGTCCCTCCCCCCTCTCCCAAAACAGGGGACCTGGCTTGGGAGTCTATTTTGGAGCGGGGCGATTTCGGGGCTCGGCCCTTTGGACTTCTGGTGCTTGGTCGCTGTGTTTCCAGGGCTTCCGGCTTTTTTGGGCCGCCCCTTCGGCCTTTTGGCGTTTGGCCCCTTTGGTTCTTTCCGCTGTGGCCTCCGGGGGCTGGGCCTTCCGTGTTTGGGGATGGGCGTTTGGCCTCCGGTTCTCCGGGTGCTCGGCGGGGCGGTTTCGAGGGTTCGGCCCTTTGGTTGCTGGCGCTTCGGGCGCTGGAGTCCCCCGGCGGCCGGGCGCTGAAAGGTCCCGTTTTTCCCTGGGAGGCGCTCCCCTTCCCCGGGAAAGCCCCTTCCCTTTCAAAAAGTGGGTACCTTCTGAAAGCCCCCACTAGAACTTGTGGATGCAAGCGAACGCCTTTACACTATATCTAGTTTCCCTCCCCTGGGGGAGGAAGGAAAGAAAAAACGAGAAATCCAGCGAAAAACAAAGAAAATCAGCGTACGCGCGAGTTTTAAAAGAAAAGGGTACGCAGTTTCGGTTAGCTGGTACCAGGGGGAAAATCCCCTCTTCCCCAACAGGGATTTTTACCGGCATTTTCCTGAAAAATGAAAACAAGAGATAACAGAAGAATAACAGAGAAAAACAAAGAAAAGTACCGGTAATCTTCTTTTGAAATTCAAAGAGGTACTCACTTTCGGTTAGTTGGGAACCAACGGGGACCCGGACCTCTGTAAAAGGAAAACACTTTACACTAAAGGCCCAAAATCTTCTTTAAAATATCGTTGACCAGTTTGCTTTCCGTTACCTGCTGGGCCTTGGCCGCCTGCTGTATCCCTTCGATGACGGCGGTGTCCAGATAAAAGGTTTTGTTCTTCGCCGTGCGCCCCGGTTCCCGGACGATATATTCCGTTAGATCTACCGCGGGAGCCGTTTTCTTGCGGGAGGGTTTCTTCTCCTGCACCGCCGCGGCGGCAGCGGCTTCGCCGCTGTCGCCGTAGGCGCCCGAAACGGCGGGGCTGGTTTCAGGGGCAGGAGTCTGAACGGGCGCCTGCGGCAGTTTGGCGCTTTGCGCCAAACCCGCCGCGGCGGACTTTCCGGCTTTCGCTTCCTTGGCCTGACGCTCTAAAATTCCTTTGGTAAACTTATTTTCTACTTTGGATGGCATGGCCAGCTCTCCTTTTTTCTAAGAATAAAACGAATAGATCAGCTAATAGAAATAGTAATAGAACTTCTATTAGAAATTTGTCGAAACTACAAAATCTCCCGTTCAAACATTTCATCCACCAAAGCGGCGATAGCGTCGCAGCCTTTGGAACGAAGATCATAGATGCTGATGGGGACGGCGGCTAATTCGGACTCGGTAATTTTAATATTTCTGGGGATCACCGTATGAAACATCAAAGACCGCACATCTTCCACATCCTGGGCAGTGCGCAGGTATTCCAAAAAGTCAGAAGAAAGCCGGTTGCGGGAGTCAAAGTCATTGACAATAAATCCTTTGATATTATCCTCTTTGCGCAGGCGGCGGCGGGCGTCCTCCCATAAGGCAATAAACAGCTGGGCTCCTTCGATAGCGTTCATGGACACATCGCTGACCAGCAGAATGGCGTCGCTGGCTAAAAAGGCGTTTTGGTTGACAATGGACATGCTGGGATTGGTATCGATGAGGATATAATCGTATTGATCGAAAAACTCCTGATGATCCCGCAGATAATTGGAAAGGATCTGTTCCCTGCCCGCCACAGAAGCGATTTTCAGTTCCGCTTTATGTAAAAAGATGGATCCGGCGATCATGTCCAGATTAGGCAGCCGGTCGATGGGTTTTTGTAAGATCAGCTGCTGGGGAGCGGGCTGGGGGGTTTCGATGTTATAAATATCATAGGTGGTAAACAGATCGGGGTTGGTGCGGTCGATCCCCATATTATTGGTAAGGTTTCCTTGCAGGTCGCCGTCCACCACCAGCACCCGGCGCTCCAGCTGGGAGAGGATCCCGCCGATATTAAAGCAGAGCATGGTTTTGCCCACGCCGCCCTTGAGGGTGCCGAAGGTAATAATTTTTCCCATAGGGACGCTCCTTTCATAATAAGGAATAGATTAGAAGGCATATTGTTTTATACATTATAGCATACATTAAAAGATAGATGCAATAGTCTATTTTAAAATAGATTAATTAATAGAAATCAAATTATATTAACCATTGGAATTTATAATATATTAATTAATAAGTTGGCTAATATATTTTCTAATATATAATCTAATATACCGGGCCCGGAAAATCCCCCGGCCCCATTCTCTCACAAAAGGAGGAAATATCTTGTCCGATTTTAAGGAGTTTGTGCCCCTCATCCAGCGCCTGCGCGCCTGCCTGCCCCAGTACCTGCGGGAAAAACAGGTGGGAAGCCTGAAGAAAAATTTTCGCTGCCTCAATCCCGCCCATGAGGATAAAAACGCCAGTATGCACTTTTATGAGCAGTCGATGTCCGTTTACTGCTTCCGCTGCGCTCAAAGCTACGACCTTTTTAATCTCATCGCGTGGGATTATCCCGACTGCGATACCTTCCCCCGCCAGGTGAAAAAAGCCTGCGATTTGTTCGGGGAAATCTTTCCCGCTGACTTCGGTATGGGGGAGAGGGGCAGCCTGCCCGCGGGCGGCGGCAATAAAATTGCCGCTGTCCCGGCGCCGGTGCGGCGCCGGGCCCCGGCCGCCGAGGCGGCCGCGCCCGCGGCCGATTTTACTGGAACCATCGAAGAATACATACAGCAGGTAGGCGTCGGCGGGAGCTATTTTTCCCGTCGGGGGATCACCCAGGAGATGTGCGAAAAATACCATCTGTTCCAAAAGGAAGGCCGGGCCTGGCTGCCGGTGTACGACGGGGACAGATGCGTCAGCTACTGCGCCCGGGCCATCGCCCAGGACCTCCAGCCCCGGTATAAAAACAGCAAAGGTCCTATGGGAATTTTCGGCGGGGATTATCTGCGGGGAGAGGGCAGGGGAGGCTGGCTGTTTATTACGGAAGCTATCTTTGACGCCTTAAGCCTGGAACAGATGGGATTTCAGGCCATGGCCCTGTGCGGAGTGGCCAACGTAGGGAAATTTATCCAGCGGTGCAAAGAAAATCCCGCCGCCGCCGGCAGTTATGAAATGATTGCCGCCGGGGACAATGATGAAAGCGGCCGCCGGATGAACGCCCAGTTAAAAGAGCAGCTGCAGGAGCTGGGCATCCCCTGCGGAGAATTGATTTTGCCTTTGGGAGCAAAGGATTGCAACGAGCTTTTTCTTCAGGACCCGGAAGCCCTGCGTCAGGCGGCCCTGTCCGCCGGGGATGAAAAACTGCGGGAATATGAAAAAACCAATGCGGCCAACGCTATCAGCGAGCTGATGGACGCCTCTTTGCGCCGGGCCTCCAGGGAAGCCGTGTCCACTGGGTTTCCCCGGCTGGACGAGCTTTTGGACGGAGGGTTGTACGCTGGGCTGTATATTATAGGAGCGATTTCCAGTTTGGGAAAGACGTCTTATATTTTACAGATAGCGGATTATATTGCCCGGCAGGAAACAGACGTCCTGTATTTTTCTCTGGAGATGGGAAAATTGGAACTGATGGCAAAAAGCGTTTCCCGGATCAGTTACCAGCAGGACCCGTCGGCCGAACGTCATTTTGCCTTTACCGCCCGGCAGGTATTAAAAGCGGAGCAGGGAAGAAGTCAGGAAAAAACCGCTCTGCTGAAAAGGGCGTTAGAGGAATATGAACAGGTAGGGAAGGGGCTTTATCTGCGGGAAGGGATCTCTGATATTGGGGTAGGGGAGATCCGGGAAGCGGTTGCCCAGCATATTCGTCTGCGCAAAGTCCGGCCGGTGGTAGTGGTGGATTATCTGCAGATTTTAAAGCCTGCGGATTTAAAATCCACAGACAAACAGAATACCGACCGGTCGGTAGTGGAACTCAAACGGATCAGCCGTGATTTTGATATCCCAGTGATTGCGATTTCCAGCTTCAACCGGGAAAATTATAAAAGCGCCGTCACCATGGAAGCGTTTAAGGAATCCGGGGCGGTGGAATATTCCTCTGACGTGCTGCTGGGGCTTCAGTTGTATGGAACAGGGGAGAACGGGTTTGACGTCAACGCCGCGAAAAATAAAACGCCCCGTTCAGTGGAGCTGGTGCTGCTGAAAAACCGAAACGGTATCCCTTACGCGAAAATAGAGTATGCCTATCACCCGAAATTCAGCTTTTTTAAGGAGATGTGACGCCTTCCAGCTTTTTGAAAAAAGCTTCGGCAAAAACTTCCATTCCCGCCTTCTTTGAAAAGAAGGCTTGGCCAAGAAACTTTCATTCGGCTTCGCCGCCTCCGCGGGTGGTTCCCGCGGGGTTTTGGCCCGGCGGCTCCTCCCGGTGGGTTCCCTCTCCAGCTTTTTGAAAAAAGCCTCGTCTCCGCCTTCTTTGAAAAGAAGGCTTGGCCAAGAAACTTTCATTCGGCTGCGCCGCCTTCCAGCTTTTTGAAAAAAGCTTCGGCAAAAACTTCCACTCGGCTTCGCCGCCTCTACGGGCGGTTCCCGCTGGTTCCCCTTCCAGCTTTTTGAAAAAAGCTTCGGCAAAAACTTTCATTCGGCTTCGCCGCCTCTGCGGGTGGTTCCTGCGGGGGTTCGGCGGGGCCCTCCTTCCCGGGCGGTTCCTCCCGGGCGGTTCCCGCTGGTTCCCCTTCCAGCTTTTTGAAAAAAGTCTCGGCAAAAACCTTCATTCGGCTGCGCCGCCTCTACGGGTGGTTCCTGCGGGGGTTCCGGGCGGGTGCTTTTTCCCGGGCGGTTCCCGGTGGTTTCCGCGGAGGCTTGGCGGGAACTTCTTTCTGGTCGGTTTCCGCAAGGTTCCGACGGGGCTCTCCTTCCGGCAGCTCCCCGGCCGGCGCCCGGCAGTTTCTGCGGGGCAGGCCGTCCCCCGCCTTACGCTCCCCGCCCCGCTCCAGCCCGTATCCCGCCCCCGCCCGGGCCCCCGGACGGCTTCGCCGTTCCCGGCCTTTGGCCGGGCCGGCCGCTTCGCGGCCGCCGGGGGCCCCCCGCGCATCCTCCGGCGGTCGTGTATCCCTGGCGGTGTTCTCACTGCCGGGGATTTTTTGCGCAGTTTCACTAAAAGAGGGGGCCGGGGCAGGGGAGAAAATCGGTAGAATATTACAGTGTGTAAAATGTGGGGTAATAATTACAAAGTGGTTACAAAACCGTATCAAAAACATCACAAACCCCATTGACAGGGCTGGGAATATTAGGTATAATATGGTAAATTAAGGAAATTAGAGGAGAGCTAGTTTTTTTAATTAAGATGATGAAATTTCAAATTATGAGGAGGAAAGTCCCATGAAAAAGTTACTCGCGGTTGTTCTTGCCGCAGTTATGGTTCTTTCCCTGGGCGTAGTGTCTTTTGCCGCTAAAGGCGATGTGCTGGACGACATGACTGGCGTTGCTAGTTATACGCCTTCACTTGATATGGAAATTACGGAGGCGGACGTTGTTTATGATGACGGTATTACTCAAGCTTTAAACGCTACCTCAAATATTGCGTCCGACAACACCTTCTATATCCCCATGACCGCCTTTGATACGATAACCCTTGAAAACGGGGGCGCTGTGTCTGCGGGCACCGCTGCTGTAATTCAGGCGGCTTTGGCGGACAGCGACATCACTACCTTCTCCAAAAAATATGAAGAAGGCGGCAAAGCGGTTGCTTCCATTAAACGCGACGAATACAAAATTAATGGCGTTCGTACCGACGCTATCGAAATCGCGTTAAAAGAAGACCTGACCGACGAAGAAACCAAAGTAGAAGTAGAATTAAGGTTCAACTTCAGAAAGAATGTCAGCATGAATCTCGCAAATAGTTCAGCGATTGAAAAAGGCACCAAAGCCACCGCTACCCTGGTGTTCTACGTTGAAAACGGCGAAATGAGACTGGACGATACCGCTACCGTAGGTACTTCCGGCGTATATGCCAAAGCAGAAAAGAACGAAGACAACAGCTTGGAATGGGAAGACAACAACAACACCATCGCTAAGTTGGAGTTCTCCGCCAACGATGATCCGGATGCATTCTATCCGAGAATGACCACTTCTTGGGAACTGGCTATCGGCGACACCATCAACAACAAAAACTTTGAAGGCACTGACGCAGTAGTACGCGCTTTCCGTGCGGCTCCGGTAGAAATTCCTTGCACCAGCCGTGCAAGCTTCTATCTGTATATGCCAGCAGAGTTCGGCGATGATGTAGATCCTGCCGACGTAGCTATCTACGAAGTAAAAGACAACGAATTTGTTGACGTAACCAGCAAATTTGAGTATGTAGAAACCGACGAAGACGGCAACGACGTTGACGGTTTCCTGACCAGAACCCGTACCCTGGGCGTATATGTTATCTGTGAAAAAGCAGTAGAAGAAACCGCTCTGGTAGACGGTACTCCTGTTCCTGAAAAAGAAAATCCGGGCACTGGCCGGTAATTTTTCTGGATTAATCCATTAATAGGGATCCTTCCTTATTAGCGGTTTAATTAGTTTTAATCATTTTTTTAAAGAAACCTGAAAAAGGCGAGCCGTCTCTCCACGGCTCGCCTTTTTCCGTTGAATGAGCAACAAAAAGGGGAGAAGTGTGGAAGATTGGCGGGGAGAATTGACGGGGATTTTAAAAGGAGATATAATTATCAGAAAGAGTTTTTTTAAAACCAAAGACTTGGCGGCGGCAAGGGGGAACTGCCCGGAACCGGGAGTCCGCCGGGGAAGCGACCAGGAAGAAGCACCCGCCGGAACCCTGCAGAAGCCGCCCGTAGAAGCGGCGCAGCCGAGTGGAAGTTTTTGCCGAGGCTTTTTTCAAAAAGCCGGAGGGGAGCCGACTGGAAAGTTACCGGGAGGAGGGCCCGCCGGAACCCCGCAGAAACCGCCCGTAGAAGCGGCGAAGCCGAATGGAAGTTTCTTGGCCAAGCCTTCTTTTCAAAGAAGGCGGAAGAAGGCGGAAAGGAGAGCGCAGAAAAATGAAAAGAGTGTTAGCGGCGGTGATGGCCGCAGTTTTGCTGCTGGGACTATCGGTAGGCGCGGCGGCAGCGCCGGGGGAAACGATTGAAAAAATTCCCCGGGAGGATATTGAAATTGACAGCATTTTTTTAGGCCGGGAATTTGCCCAGCCGGAGAAAGCGGTGTATACAGACGGGGCGGTTTATGTGCCCATTTCCAGTTTGGAGGACAATTTGCCGGCGGCCAATGGATCGGATGAGCAGGGGAGACTGGTGTATCCAGGGACGGAACTGTTCAGTCCTTGGGTATTGGCAAAGATTTTGCGGGATGAGAGCTTGATGGAATTTCAAGCGGATATTATCTTAGGGGAGTACCTGACAGAAGATATTTCTATAGTCAGCCAGGGGCCGGAGGGCCTGCCGGGGTGGTATATTAAAGTAAGCCTTGGAAGGGACATAGAGCAGGAAGCGGCGATTGAGTTTGATTTTACCTTTACCGCATTGGAAAATATCTGCGGAAACGGGGAGTATGTGCTGCCCCAGGGAGGAGAAATTTTCGGGAATACGATTTTATTATATTTCATAGACGGCGAGGTCACTACAGAGATCCCCGCGTAAAAAAGAAAAAGGCCGGCGAAGGGTGTTTCCCTTTTGCCGGCTTGTTTTTATATACAAAGGAATGAATAAAGGGGAAAGGGGGAGAAATGGAAATTTTTGGAAGAAAAGTTAATTTCCAGAAATTTCCAAAATATTACAATGTGTAAAATCACCAAAAGAAGTTACAAAATGATTACAAAAAAGTTTCAAAAGTTATTGACAAGTGAAAGAAAGATGGTATAATTATGAATAAATTAAGGTAGAAGTTGGAGAGGCCTACCTTGGTTTTCAAAGATGATGAAATTTCAAATTATGAGGAGGAAATTCCCATGAAAAAGTTACTCGCGGTTGTTCTTGCCGCAGTTATGGTTCTTTCTTTGGGCGTAGTAGCGTTCGCAGCTGACGGCGATACCATGGATGATATCTCTGCCATTACCAATGACAAATTAGCTGTAGAAGGCGATCTGACGACTGGTAAACTGTATGTAAAAGGCACCCAGGATGACGTTTTAGCCAGCGGCACCCAGAATGCGACTTCCGATATCACCCTGTACATCCCGGTATCCCAAATTACCGCTAGCTTTGTAGCGGCGGATGACAGCGCGCTTACCGGAACCGGCGTTACCGCGAAATTGGCTGATATCCTGTCCGACGGAGACTTGGTTCGCTTCTCCAAGAAATTTGAAGAAGGCGGCAAAGCAGTTAAATCCGTTAAATGGGTAGAAGAAAAAGTAGCTACCGCGGAAGGTACTGGTACTGGCCGTGCTTACTACATCGAAATCAAACTTAACGAAGATTTGACCGACGAAGAAACCAAAGTAGAGCTGAAGTACACCTTCACCACCAAAGAAAACATTGAAGGTAAAACTGGCTACGCGATCAAAAAAGGCGCGAAATTGACCGGCGACGTTGTTTTCTATGTTGAAAACGGCGAAATGAGACTGGACGATACCGCTACTGTGGGCGCTTCCGGTTACTATGCGAAAGCAGAAAAGAACGAAGACAACAGCCTGGAATGGGAAGACAACAACAACACCATCGCTAAGCTGGAGTTCTCCGCCAACGATGATCCGGACGCTTTCTATCCGAGAATGACCACTTCTTGGGAACTGGCCATCGGCGACAGCATCAACAACAAAAACTTCGAAGGCACTGACGCAGTAGTACGCGCTTTCCGTGCGGCTCCGGTAGAAATTCCCTGCACCAGCCGTGCAAGCTTCTATCTGTATATGCCAGCAGAGTTCGGCGATGACGTAGATCCTGCCGACGTAGCTATCTACGAAGTAAAAGACAACGAATTTGTTGACGTAACCAGCAAATTTGAGTATGTAGAAACCGACGAAGACGGCAACGACATCGATGGTTTCCTGACCAGAACCCGTACCCTGGGCGTATATGTTATCTGTGAAAAAGCAGTAGAAGAAACCGCTCTGGTAGATGGTACTCCTGTTCCTGAAAAAGAAAATCCGGGCACTGGCAGATTCTAATCTAAAAGTAAACTTCGGGTTTCTTTAAAAAAATGATTCGCGCCCCCGGCGTCTCTCCACGCCGGGGGTGTATTTTTGAAAGGGACAGGTTTCTTTCATGGAAAAAAAGCCGGGTGTGAGTTGACAATTTTTCTTGAGGGAGGTATAATATCTAAGCGTAGAAAAACTGGATAAGCAGGCATGGTGTAATGGTAACACTTGTGCTTCCCAAGCATACGACGCGGGTTCGATTCCCGTTGCCTGCTCCATACCGCGTCAGCGGCGCCGGGGACAAACGCCTCGCTTTTGCCGGGGCGTTTGCCGTGTGTTTTCCTAGAGAAAAAGCATATGGTTCCCCTTTGCGGCAGGGGGAAAAATAAGGAGGCGTAGCTCAGCTGGTTAGAGCGTACGGTTCACATCCGTAAGGTCGTGGGTTCGAGCCCCTCTGTCTCCACCACGTCGGAGTAAGCGATAGATCGCTTGCTCCGATTTTTTTTTGCGGTGGAGGACGGGATCAGAACCGGAGGGCGGCGGGGAGGAACCGGGGAGGACCCGCCCGCCGGGAGGAATGTGCGGGGACGAAGGGCCCCCGGACGGCTTCGCCGTTCCCGGAGGGCGGCCGGGCCGGCCGCGAAACACGGCCGCCGGGGGCCCGGGCGCGGGGCGGGATTTGGGCTGGAGGGCGGCGGGAAGCGTAAGGCGGGGGAGGACCCGCCCCGCAGAAACTGCCGGGGGCCGCTCGGAACCTACCGGAAGGAGGGCCCGCCGAACCTCCGCGGGAATCGCTCGGAAAGAAGCACCCGCCAAACCTCCGGGGAAACTGCCCGTAGAGGCGGCGCAGCCGAGTGAAAGTTTCTTGGCCAAGCCTTCTTTTCAAAGAAGCCGGAGACGAGGCTTTTTTCAAAAAGCCGGAGAGGGAACCCACCGGGAGGAGCCGCCGGGCCAAAACCCCGCGGGAACCACCCGCGGAGGGCGGCGCAGCCGAGTGAAAATTTCTTGGCCAAGCCTTCTTTTCAAAGAAGGCGGAGAGGGAACCCACCGGGAGGAGCCGCCGGGCCAAAACCCCGCGGGAACCACCCGCGGAGGGCGGCGCAGCCGAGTGAAAGTTTCTTGGCCAAGCCTTCTTTTCAAAGAAGGCGGAAGGAAAAATACCCCCAGGGAACATTATTATTCCCTGGGGGCTTTTTTTATGAAAAGTAATAGGGAGAAAAAGGGGTTCATATAAATAAGTAGGAAGGGAGGAGGGATGAAAACGGATGACGGACAGAGAACTTTTCGCCCGGCTGATCCAATGTGAAGCCGGAGGAGAAGGGGACAACGGAATGAAAGCGGTAGCCAGTGTGGTTATGAACCGGGTAGTGGTGCCGTATGGAGAATATGCCCGGGTAGGTCAGGGAAGTATCCGAAAAATTATCCTGCAGCCGGGGCAGTTTGTATGTGCATCTGAAACCGAGCGGGGACGTTATAATCCGCAGAACATCTATAATATGTCCCCGGAGCAGATCCATTTTGATATTGCGGATTGGGCGACTGCCGGAAACCGGCTGATGAATTTAGGGGAAGCGCTATGGTTTTATAATCCTTTTTCTCCCAACTGCCGAGCGAATTTCCCAAGCAGTATCGGCTATTTTGTAACACGGATTGGAGATCATTGCTTTTATAATCCCACATCAGCGTATGCTGATACCTGAAAGGAGAATAGTTTTTTTATGCCGCAGGAAACAATGAATACAGCTACCGGCAGTTCCCAGCCGGAAAATATGAATGAATTTTATCGGGAATCTTTTTCTCATGCTTTGCAGGAAGCGGTCGGCTATTATGTCACCTGTGAATTTTTAATCGGGACCAGTAATTTGGTCGTAAAATCCGGGATTATCTATGTGGTGGGAAACAACTTTATCAGTCTGGAGGACCCGGATACAGGGAATGTTACTATCTGCGATATTTACAGCTTAAAATTCGCCACTATATATGAAACGAGAAGCCGTCCGGAAAATCTGCCTCAGCAGCGCCCGGGGATGGGTGGAAATATCCCTTCTGGGGGCGGGCGGTGGAACGGGTAACCCCGGCCAAAAAACCCGCCGGGCTCAGCCAACCCTCCCGCCGGGGGAAAGCCCCCAAAAATGACCATAAAAAGCAAAAGCCGAAGGTGAGATCCTCCGGCTTTTCCCTTTTTAAGAAAAGTGACAAATTTGTGAAAAGATAGTATAATAACAATATACCCCTTTTTTTGACAAACTTTTGTTTTTTTTGACAAACTCTCCGGTAAAAAAAGGGCGAAATCCCCCGAAAAACCCCGAAAAACAGGAAAAAACGCAGTAAATTGCCGAAGAAAGGCAACTATATAACCAGAGTGAGGCAAACTGCCCGTTTTAAAAAAATGAGCTTGTGTTTCCCTTTTTAAACCAAACAGGGAAGAAGGAGGAAAAATGAAAAAGAAATCATTCTCTATCTTACTACTGATCTTCGCGGCGGCGATCCTTGCCGGCGGCGTGCTTTTCTATCTGCACAGCCGGCCTACAGGAGACCAACTGCCCGCCTCTATTCACATCACCCCTCTTTCTCAGGAGGAAACAGGCGTTTTGCCGGAAAGCGCTTTTGAAATTACCAGCGGCTACCGGGTATCCCAGCAGCAGCTGCGCCAAATGCTGCAAATTTCGCCTTTGGTGGAATATGAACTTACCGGGGCGGGAAAAACATGGACCCTGACCCCTGCCCAGCCTTTGGCGGAAAATACAGTATATACCTTCCAGCTGATGGGACAGGAGGAAAAAGCGGTACAGTCGTTTGCTTTCCAGACCAAAAGCGATCTGCTTGTAAGCGATTGTTACCCTTATGGGGGAGCTTCTTATGTGGACCCGGACAGCGGAATTGAAATTACCTTTAATGCCGCCGGGGTGGAATTAGGGGAATATTTTGAAATTTTACCCCCTGTGGACGGGGAGTTTCAAACAGCGGAATACACCTGTATTTTTCAGCCCGCCCAGGCGTTGGAGGAAAATACCGCGTATCGGGTGAGGGTGAAAGCGGGACTGAAAGCCCCCAATGGGATGGAGCTGAAAGAGGATTATATTTTCTCGTTCACCACCCAAAGCAGAAGCTCCGGCAAAGAAGAATATCAGCGTCTGCGGTTAAACGGCCCGTTCAGCGAAAGCTTTTTGACAGGGGACCCGCTGGCGGTAGAACTGCGCTGCGGATATGAGGATATTTTAGACGCCAATTTCCATATTACCCTGCATCAATTTCCTTCGGTGAAGGAATATGAACAGGAACTGCGCAGCTATACCGAATACGCCAACAACCGGTATGGAGAGATCAAAGATTATCTGGTAGAAACCGAGAACCTGCCGGCGGCGGCGGAATTTGACGCCCGCTTGCTGGGGCAGGGGGACAGCTACTGGAGTAGTTTATATGCGGTCCTGCCGGAAAATATGGCCCAGGGATATTATGTGGCCACTATTTCCGGCGACGCCGGAAACGGCCGGGAACAGTTTGTTCAAAAACTGATCCAAATTCAAAACCTGTCGGTATATACCCAAAGCGCCAACGGAGAAACCCTCTTGTGGATCAACGATCCTCTGACCGGACAGCCGGTGCCAGACGCCAAGATCCGTCTTGAAAGTCTGGATGGAAAAGCCAGCCTGCAGGGGCAGAGCTTAGGGGACGGAACGGTCCGTTTGATCAGCGGGGAGATGGAAGAGGGATATTTGTCCATCCAGCTTCCCGGAGAAAGCGCCGCTGGCTGGGTGGATAAGGTTCAGCTGTCCTCTGCAAGAAAACAGCCGCTGACGGAAAAATATTATACGGCGGTGTATACCGACCGGGAAATTTATCAGCCGGACGATACCATCGCCTTTTGGGGGGTAGTCAAACCCCGAAAGGATATCTTCCCCCTGCCTTCCAGCATTACCGCCCTGATCGGGTCCAGTGAGAACCCGGCGTACAAGGTGCGGGTGCCGGTAGAAAAGGACGGAACCTTCCAGGGAGAACTGAAAATTTCCGGCCTGCGCAGCAGCTGGTATTCCCTGGAACTGACCGACGGCAGTTTCCCCCAAAAGGACAAAGACGGCTGGTATGACGCCGGAAGCAATACCTATTACTCCAAGGGGATGAATATTCAAAACTATACCAAGCCCTCTTACGTTATCTCTGTGGACCATGAAAAGCCTTATTATTACGCAAACGACCCCATTGACTTTCATATTTCCGCGGATTATTTCGACGGCACTCCCGCGGCGGGCATCCGCGTGGAAATAAACGGCGGCTGGACCCTTGCCGGGGAGGAAAAAGCCCCCCTGACCGAGGAGCAGGCCCAGACCGACCCGTCGGAGAAACAAAACCCCGGCACGGACGAACCGGCGGACGGGGAGGAAAAAGCCCCCCTGACCGAGGAGCAGGCCCAGACCGACCCGTCGGAGAAACAAAACCCCGGCACGGACGAACCGGCGGACGGGCAGACCCAGCAGCAGGCCCAGGAGGAACCGGCCCAGGAGGAACCGCTCCAGGAGCCCGCGGTTCCCAGCGTCACCCTGGACGGCCAGGGGAAAGGGGTTTTGACCCTGCGGCGGGGGAATGACCGCCGGGAGGACGGCTGGGACCCGATGGACCCGGAAAACCTGCGGTACGCGCCGTCCTGGGCTCCTTCCCGGGAGTACGCCTCCTTAGGGAACGGGGATCCGGAGGATGTGTACTTTTACAAAAGCATCCAGGTGCCGGTTCTCTATTCCAAAGTGGCCATGAAGCTGGAAAGCGAGGATCCCTCCCAGCTGACGGTATATACCAATGAGTTGGATACCTCCAAGCTTCCCAAGGATTTTTATGCCCTGGAGGAAGGAAAAACCATCTATGACACCGTTTCGGGCGCGCCGGTGGATGTGCCGGTTACTGTGATTGTTTCCAAAGTCCAGTATCAGCAGATTGAGATCGGCAGCTATTATGACCCGGTGAACAAAAAGACCATCAAACGGTATCGGGCCCAGCGGGTGGAAACCATCGCGGACGTTATCCAGCGCACCACCCAAAACGGAATACTGGAACTGAAAAACCTGCCTTATGAAAACACAGCGGACACCTATTACTGGATTGCGGCGGCCACCGACGGCAAGGCGGGAGAAATGGTGAGGGAAAGCCTTTATTATACCGGCCGGTATGATTACCGGAATACCGCCCTGCACAGCTATTCCTTTGTTCCGGTAACCAATCACGGGGATTATGGCTACAGCGAAGAACGAAATCCCCTGCCGAAAAAAGCGGGAGAAAAATTTACTCTGGGACTGTATGACAACGGCGTGCCGGTGCCAAACCAAGGGAAAGTGCTGTATTCCCTGCTCCAGAAAAATATTTTGGAAACCGGATTTTACACTGGCCCAGAGCAGGAACTGACCTTTGATGAGGAATATATTCCCAATGTGACGATTGCGGGGGCGTATTTTGACGGCCGGCATGTGTACCGGCTCCCCAAAATCGACCGACAGTTTGATTTTAGCACCAAAGAACTAGTACTAAAAGTCCAATTGGATAAAGAAAGCTATCAGCCGGGGGAAACGGCGAAAGTCACTGTCACCGCCAGCGATTTACAGGGAAATCCAGTGGCGGCCCAGGCGTGTATCGGCGTGGTGGACGAAGCGGTATTCGCTTTGGCTCCCCAGGAGCTGGACCTGGCAAACCAGCTGTACAAAGGGGTTTTCTACCCGGAGATTGTACAAAATGTGTCCTATACTCAGTATAATCTGCAGGCCGCCCAGCCGGAAACCGGCGGTATGGGAGGCGGCGGCGGAGAACTGCGCAAAGACTTCGCGGATACAGCTTATTTCGCTCCTGTGAGTATTGACGAGAGTGGGATTAGCACTATAGAACTAGTACTAAAAGACCAAATTACTTCCTGGCGGATCACCGCGGCGGCGGTGACCCAGGATCTGCGGGCGGGCAGCACCACCGCATCCGTCCCGGCAACCCTGCCGTTTTCTGTGCGGGTGCTGTATACGGAAAACTATCTGGCGGGGGATGATATTGTCTTTAGCGCCCAGCCAGTCCTCGCCCAGCCAAAAACCGGCGGCCAGGTGGAATATACCGCCAAACTGCTGGATATGAACGGAAATGAAATAGAACAGATCACCCGGCAGGGAGAAATTTCCTCCCCAGCGGCGTTTTCCTTTGGGAAAAGGCAGCCAGGGCAGTACCGGCTGTCTGTGGAGGCGGCGCTGGGAGACGCCCGCGATGGAATGGAATGTGCTTTTTCTGTGCTGGAACAGGGCTTGAGCGCGCCGGTGATTAAAAATATTCCTCTGGAAGAAATCAGCCAGGTGCAGACGCTGAACTATCCAGTCGCCATCCAGGTGTACGATCAGCGGCTGGCCCCTTATATGAAGGGAATACAGAAGCTTTCTTCCCAGCGGGGAGAGCGCACGGAAGTGACTGCCGCGGCGTATCAGGCGCAGGTGCTGTATAACCGGCTGCTGGAGGAAGAGGATCAAAAAATAGTCAGCAAGGATTACCGGCTGAACAATATCCAGACAGACGAAGGAGGCGTTCGGATCTTAGGGGCCTCAGACGGGGCGGCGGCCATTACCGCGAAAATGCTCGCAGCCGCTCCTCAGCTGATAGACAGCGCCAGCGCCCGGTCGTATCTGATGCAGATGCAGCGGGATCCAGCGGCGACGCCGGACGATCGTGTTATGACGTATATGGGACTGGCGGCGGTACGGGAACCGGTGTTGTTGGATATTAACCGGCTGCTTGCGAAGGACGGCCTTTCAGACGCTCAAAAGCTGTATTTAGGAGCGGGGCTGGCGATGCTGGGAGATTTTACCGGGGCCAACAATATCTATACCCAAGTGGCCCAGGTTTCCCTGAAAACAGAAGGCCAGTTAAAATATATGTCCCTGGGCAGCGGGGAAGAGATGCTGGAAACCACTGGGGCGGCGCTGATGCTTACCTCGCTGATTTCCCATGAGGACGCAGACGGACTGATGCTTTATCTGTGTGAACAGGGAGAAGGCCGGTCACAGCATGCTTTCGACGGGCTGGTTAATTTGGAAATGCTCGCCTATCTTGAGAACTTTACCCCGCCCAAAGGGGAGATGAAAGCCAAGTTTTCCTATGTACGGGAGGGAAAAACCCAGGAAGTGACCTTAGGAGAGCTGGGAGTAAAACCCATCGCATTGTCTGGGGAAGAGTTTGAAAACGCCAACTTCCAGGCGCTTTCCGGGGAAGTGATGGCTTGTATTCATTATGTGGATTATGTTCCGCAAACCCTTGCCGGCCAGGACGCCCTGAGCATTACCAAAACCCTGACACCAGTGGGGGGAGACAATTATCAGGTGGCGAAAAAGGTTCGGGTGGATCTGACTTTGCATTTTGGAGAGGACGCGCCTTCCGGATGTTATGTAATCCAGGATCTGGTTCCCGCGGGGATGCGGTATCTGCCGGTTCCCGCCGACGGACAGCCTTGGTTTGAAAACTGCTGGGGATATTTGGAAAACGACGCCCAGCAGATAAGCGGGTATGTATTTTTGGACAGAGACACTGAATTTGAGATCGACGAGCGTGTCCAGCGCTGGCTGGACAGCGGGATGAGCTTGGAGGAAGCCAAGGAAAACGCGGGATATACGGACGTTTCCGAATATACCTTGTCCTACTATATGAACTGTGTTCTGCCGGGAGAATTTGTACTGGAAGGGGCGTACGGGACCCCTTACGTCAATGGAATTGCGGCAAAATCGGAGGGCGGCACGGTTACCATACTGCCTTCCCTGTAAGGAAAAAAAGCTTCGGCCCCGGCTCCCAAGATTTTGTTGGGAGCCGGGGCCGGTGTGTTTTTCAGGAGGGGAAGGGGGCGAAGGGGAAGCTTTCAGGAGGGCCCGGGGCTGGCGGGGCTGAGGGGCTGGCGGTGAAAGAGCCGGGGCCTTTGTGCCGGGAAGCCGCCGGAAAAAAGCCCCCGAACCGAACCCCCGGGGGAGCGCTCGCCGGAAAGAATGTGCGGGGACGACGGGCCCCCGGCGGCCGCTTCGCGGCTGACCCGGCCGCCCGCCGGGAACGGCAAAGCCGTCCGGGGGCCCGGGCGGGCTTCGGGCTGGAGGGCGGCAGAGAGCGTAAGGCGGGGGGCCTGCCCCGCAGCGACTGCCGGGAAACGCTCGGAACCGACCCAGGAAGAAGCACCCGAACCAAAGCCCCGCGGGAACCTCCCGGGAAATCACCGGAGGGAAGCGCCAGGGCAAAACTCTCGCAGGAACCGCCCGGAGTCGGCCGGGAGGAAGCGTCGGGCCAAAGCCCCCGCAGGACCGCCCGGAGTCGGCCGGGAGGAAGCGTCGGGCCAAAGCCCCCGCAGGACCGCCCGCAGGGGCGGCGAAGGGGAATAAAGATAATTTCGTTAAAGAAAAGTTTAGCGAAATTAAGGGAGGAGAAAACCATACGACCAAAACGTAAGGAAAAACCGTAAGGCAAAACGCCCCCGCCGTTTTGCCCCGCCGCTGTCGCTGTCGCGGGGGCGGAACGCGGGTAAAAACCGCTGACAACGCTGGCGATGGGGAAAGCCCAAAAAGCCTGCCTGTGACGGGCCGGAAAGCGGGGTAAGCCCGCCAACGGCCAGGGCGCGGGGGTAAGGCCCGCCTGCAAAGAAGCGGCGGTCCCGGAAAAATCCCCGGCAGGGGCGGGTTCTAGCTGGAAAGCTTTTTCCCTTGCCAGCTGTCCCGCCGAAGCAGCTCCTTGTCAATTTCGTTGAGAACCACCAGTTTTTTCAAACTCCAGAAAGGGCCGAGCAACGCCTTCGGGTCCCCATCCCCCGTCAGCCGGCCGAGAACCGTTTCCGGCGGCAGCCATTCCAACTGATCGCATACGATCTGGACATACTGGGATAAGCTTAAAAGAGGAACTTTTCCCTCCCGATACATTTGTGCCAGCCTAGTGCCTTCCAGCACATGAAGCAGATGAATTTTTATAAGATGGGGCTGTAATTGTCCCACAGCCTTCGCGGAAGCCACCATCATTTCCGGGGTTTCTCCCGGCAGGCCGTTGATTAAATGCACTCCGATAGGAATATTACGCCGGCGCAGTTTTTCATATCCATTTAAAAATTCTTCATAGGTATGGCATCGGTTAATTTTTTCTCCTGTGGCGTTATGAATTGTCTGCAATCCCAATTCTACCGTTACATAGGTTTGCTGGGACAGTTCCTGAAGATAATCGCATACCTCTTCCGGCAAACAATCCGGACGGGTAGCGATACTCAGCCCCACGACCCCCGGACAAGCCAGAGCCTGTGTATAAAGCCTCTTTAATTTTTCCAAAGGAGCATAAGTATTGGTATTCGCTTGAAAATACGCGATGTGTTTCGGGGTATCCCATTTTTCTCCCATTTTTCGGCTGATCTCTTCAAACTGCTCGGAAATCTCTCGGTTTTTGTTTCCGGCAAATTCTCCGCTGCCTGCCGAAGAACAATAAATACAGCCTCCTGTCCCTTTTGTTCCATCAATATTCGGACAGGTAAATCCCCCGTTTAAACTGATCCGGGAAACTTTTTCACCAAACCGGCTGGTTAAATAATAATTGTAGGTATGGTATCGTTTGTTGTCCAGTGAATACAAAAATGGGGTGTTCATTTTTCTCCTTCCCGCCTCCCGCCTTTTTTGGAAAAAAGGCTTAGCCAAAAAACTTTCCTTCGGCTTCGCCGCCTTCCAGCTTTTTGAAAAAAGCTTCGTCCCCGCCTTTTTTTGAAAAAAGGCTTGGCCAAAAAACTTTCATTCGGCTTCGCCGCCTCTACGGGTGGTCCCTGCGGGGGCTTGGCCCGGCGCTTCCTCCCGGTGGGTTCCGGGCAGTTCCTCCTGGTCGGTTCCGGGCGGTTCCCGGCAGCCGCTGCGGGGCAGTCCTCCCCCGCCTTATGCTCCCAGCTCCGCTCCAGCCCGAAGCCCGCCCGAGCCCCCGGACGGCTGCGCCGCCCCCGGCCCAAAGGCCGGGTCAGCCGCGAAGCGGCTGCCGGGGGCCCCGCCTCCCGGGGAACAAAAAAGTTTGCGAAGCGAAGGGGTTTTAAAACCCCTTCGCCGGGGCTAATGCGTAGATATTATTTTCCCACGCAGGAATATACGGATGCTGCCGAAGATAAATTCGATATTCCGGACACAGCCTGGCAATCTGCAAAGGCAGGATAAAAGTATCTTCACTGCGGTGATACGCAGAAACAATCAAACGGGGCCGATAACGAGCGATCGTATTTTTTGCCCCTGCCAGCGCCGGACCTTCTTCTCCTTCCACATCCATTTTAATTAAGGTAACCGGCCCGCCTTCCAGGATACTGTCAACACTGCGCATAGCAGTTAGTTTTCCGCTTCCATCCCGGGACAAACTGGAATGACGTCCCGCCCGGGCCGCAAACGCCAATTGAGTATCTTCCTGATAAATTCCTACATTCAAAGGAAGGATTTCTTCCTGCCGGGTCTGTGTAAAGGCCAATAGCTTTCTAAAGTTTTTAGGGTCTGGTTCCACAGCGATAATCTTTTTTAAAGGAGCATATGCCAATACTTCCCGGATGGTATCCCCGTCATACGCCCCCAAATCCAAATAGATATCCTCCTGTGTTGGTTTTATAATCCTTTCATATGCTTGGGATTTTGGGGTAGTTACAGATAAAATATAGGAAATTTTTCCGGAAAGCTTATAATTAAGCGTTGCCGCAAATACTTTTTGACTTTGTTCATCCCCCATAAGTTCATATGCCTCACGGATGGATACTTCCCATTGTTTCAGCCAGTCCAGGGTAACTAAATCCTCTCCCGCCACTGGAACATGGGGCGCTACCAATTCATATTGTTCCGACAACCCAGTTACTTTATCAATCAATTCCTGCTGCCAGAAGGCAAACGAAACGACAATAAAAAAATCCGAAAACAGTTCCTTTATTTGCTGGAATGTTTTTACTGGATATCCGCAAAAGGATTGTCCCCGAACAAATTCATCGCTGGCAAAAACAGCGGCGATGGGAATTTGATACTTCTCCATCGCCCTCATAATTTTTTGAGCGCCTAATCCCATGCCATATAAAACGATAGGTTTTTTGCTTCGGGCCAACCGTTCCCATACGCTTTCTTTTTCTGTAATAATCAAATGGGTTTTCTCCTTCCCTGCGCTCTCCGCCTTCCCGCCTTTTTTGGAAAAAAGCCTCGGCAAAAACTTTCATTCCCGCCTTTTTTGGAAAAAAGGCTTGGCCAAAAAACTTTCACTCGGCTTCGCCGCCTCCGCGGGTGGTTCCCGCGGGAGTTTTGGCTCGGCGGTTCCTTCCGGTGGTTTCTGCGGGGTTTTGGCGAGCGGTTCCTCCTGGTCGGTTCCGGGTGTTTCCCGGCAGTTTCTGCGGGGCAGTCCTCCCCCCGCCTTACGCTCCCTGCCGCCCTCCAGCCCGAATCCCGCCAGGGCCCCCCGGACGGCTGCGCCGCCCCCGGCCCAAAGCCGGGTCAGCCGCGAAGCGGCCCCCGGGGGGCCCGTACCCGCCCCCTCCAGGGACAAAACCGCTCCCAAAAGGCCAAAAAACCTCCCTTGAAAGTCCCCAGACCATCCTTTCGGTCTTACGGCAGTTTCTTTTCCTGGCAGAACGTGAAATTTTCCACATCAAACACGCCCATATCCGTCAGCCGAAGCTGAGGGATCACAGGAAGCGCAATAAAAGATAACGTAATAAACGGATCTATTCCTTTATTCACACCGCATTCATAGGCGGCGGCGATCATATGATCCAGCCGGCAAATCAGTTCTTTTGCCGGCAGTTCGCTCATCAGCCCCGCCACTGGCAGCGGCAGGCTGTCGAATACCTTGCCGTCCCGGATAATCGCATATCCCCCATGAATACGCTGGATTTCTTTTACCGCGGCCAGCATATCTTCATCATTGTCTCCCACAACAATTAAATTATGGGAGTCATGGGCTACTGTAGTAGCGATAGCGCCCCGGGTAAGGCCATAGCCCTCCAGCAGCCCCACGCCGATATTTCCCGTAGCATGATGCCGTTCAATGACCGCCGCTTTACAGATCCGGCCTTCCTTAAAGGCATTTTCCAGCTCACTTGCAGGAATTTCACCTTTTTCTGTAATAATCTGTCCCGCCACCAGCCGAATAACCGGCAAGGTTTTCCAATCCGGCAGCGCAAATGGATTTTGGGTAAACGGAGCGATATGCACAGTATTAGAAATAGCGTCGGGAATTGTAATCTGGGGCGCTTGCGGAACAATATCGCCGCCGAATACACATTGTCCGTCTTTATAAACCGCCTGCACATCCATTTCTTCCAAATGTTTTACCACAACAAGATCCGCCCGGTATCCGGCGGCCACCGCCCCCAGATCCCACAGCCGGTAAATTCTTGCAGGATGCAAAGTAGCCATTTGAATTGCGGTCACCGGATGCATCCCTTGCTTAATAGCAAGCCGGATATTATGAGCAATCGTTCCTTCTTTTCCAATATCCGCCAAATGTTTATCATCTGTGCAAAACGCCATAAAATGGGTATCAATCTGATTTTTCAATACTCCGTCAATAATATCCGTTAAATTTTTAGAAGCGGACCCTTCTCTTACTAAAACAGAAATTCCTGCCCGAAGTTTATTTCTGGCTTCCCGGTAGGTGGTGCTTTCATGGTCTGTACGTATTCCCGCCGCCGCGTATGCCTGAAGCTGTCTGCCGTCCGCGCCGGGGGCATGTCCGTCGATAATTTTATCTTCAAACAGGTTTAATTTTTCCATAACCTGTTCATCGCAGGAATATACCCCAGGATAATTCATCATTTCCGCCAGGCCGGTAACTCGGTCGTCCGATAGAAAAGGTTTCATCTTATCGCTGGTAAACACTTCTCCCGTATGTTCAAAAGGGGTTGCCGGAACACACGAGGGAAGCTGCACATAATAATTCACCGGCAGATCCTTGGAAGCTTCCAGCATAAAACGGATCCCATCTCCTCCGCATACATTGGCAATCTCATGGGGATCTGTAATAAGGGTCGTGGTGCCCCACCGCAAAACCTCCTGAGCGTACACCCCAGGAGTCACCATAGACGATTCCACATGAAGATGAGCGTCAATCAGTCCGGGCAGTACAAACATTCCATCCAAATCCACTTCCCGCCGGGCCTGATAACTGCCGATCCCCGCGATTTTATTCCCTTTGATCGCAATATCCCCCGTAAGGATCTCCCCGGTAAATACATTGATAATCTTTCCATTTTTTAACACCAAATCCGGCTGGTTTTCCCCCAGCGCCGTTTTGATCAGCTCTTGTCTTTTCATCTTTTTCTCCTTTCCTCCCATTCCCGCCTCCCGGCTTTTTTCCGCCTTTTTTGAAAAAAAGGCTTGGCAAAAACTTTCATTCGGCTTCGCCGCCTCTACGGGCAGTTCCCGCGGGGTTCCGGGCGGGTGCTTCTTCCCGGGCGGTTCCCGGTGGTTCCCGCTCCGGCTTTTTGAAAAAAGCCTCGTCTCCGCCTTCTTTGAAAAGAAGGCTTGGCCAAGAAACTTTCATTCGGCTTCGCCGCCTCTACGGGCAGTTCCCGCGGGGCTTTGGCGGGTGCTTCTTCCTGGTCGACTCCGGGTGGTTCCCGCGGGGTCTCGGCTCGGGCCCTTCTTTCCGGTGGTTCCCGGCAGTTCCTGCGGGGCAGGCCCTCCCCCGCCTTACGCTCCCTGCCGCCCTCCAGCTCGAAGCCCGCTCGGGCCCCCGGCGGCCGCGTTTCGCGGCCGGCCCGGCCGCCCGCCGGGAACGGCGAAGCCGTCCGGGGGCCCGCCGTCCCCGCACAGTCTCCCCGGCGAGCCGTTCCTCCCGGAACTTGGTCCAGCCCTCGCTTCCCGGCGGGCACGTTCCTCGGGCCCCCTCCAGGCCCTTGCTTCCCGGCAGCTTCCCGGCGCCCGCTTTCCTTCTCCCAAAAAACCTTCTCTCCCGCCGGTTATTCTTCCGGCAGCAGGAGCAGCTCCATACTGTGAACCCCGTCGTCAAAGTCCGCGAACTCCCCCTGAACATGGGGATCGTCCATCCTCTGATACACCTGGGCGAACATCATGGTAAACGCGTCCCCATGGCTGGCCGCCAAAGCGTCCCCCGGGGTTAAAATCCCTTGTGTCAGGACCGGTTTTAACTGTCTGGGATCTCTGCCTAAAAGACGCGTCCCTTCCTGTCGGTCCCCAATGGTCAATAGATCGCTGGAAATGTTTTCCCATTCAGCGGATTTTTTTGTTCCGCCTATTTTTAAAGAAATACGGTTTTTTTCTCCCGCGAATGTTTGGGAAAAAAATCCGCAGCCCAATCCGCCTTGTGTCAAAGAAAAACACACGCTGGCCATATCCTGCGTATCCACCGGAGAAATTTTTCCATCCGGTCCCCGACGCGCAGGATAAACCTGTTTTTTCTTTACTGTAAGGTTCTCAATTTTTTGTCCTGTCACAAATTCCGCCAAATCCAGCCAATGGGAACCAATATCTCCCATTACCCGGGTATTTCCCGCCTGGCTGGACAATACCCGCCAGTTAAAATCCTCCAAAGACAGCAGCCAATTTTGAAGATAACCCCCATGAATGGAAATAATTTCTCCCAATTCTCCGCTGGCAATCCACCGCCGCAGATAACGGATCGTAGGATAAAACCGGTTATGAAAACAAACCGCGTGAACCACTCCCGCTTTTTTCGCGGCGGCTGCCAGCCGCTGCGCGTCCCGCTTATTGGCAGCCAGCGGTTTTTCACAAAGGACATGGATTTTTCTTTCCAGCGCGTACAATCCGATTTCCAAATGGCTTTCATTGGGGGTGCACACATGCACCGCGTCCGGCTTTAAAGTATCTATCATTTCCCGCCAGTCACAAAAGCCATTTGGAACAAAAAGTTCCTCTGCCCGCTGCTGGGCGTTTTCCCGGCAGGAAATACCCACAACCTCCGTCTGCCCCAGCCGGCGCAGCGCTTCTAAATGAGCTTTTCCAATATGCCCCAAACCAGCGATACAAACCCGCTTTTTTTCTTTCATAGCCGATTTCCTTCCTCTTATCTTATCCTGCGGCTTTCCAAATAATACCGTTTTTCATAGGCATGCCCCATAGAAAATGTTTTTCTGGGAAGGGCCCCGTCTGCGATTACTGTAGGAAACAACTGAGATTTTGCCATAGGCGCAAACAAAAAGGCGATATTCCCCGGCTGACTTCCCAAATGGCGGGCCGTCTCGTCCCCATGGATATAATCCGCTTTTCCGCCGTATTTTTTCAAATAGTCGTCTAAAAATTTCTGCAGCGAGCCGACCGCCAGCTGAGATGCTGGATTGCTGATATACAGCGGCCGTTCTTCCTGCTGGGTGACACACCATAATTTTTGTCCCCCGTTATCTCCAATACATATTTCATAATACTTTTCAAATTCTTTTAACACATGGGAAGGATCCACCCCAAACACCACCCGATGGATCGGTTCAAATTCCAGCGCCTGGTCATGGACGTTGACCAGCTCCACCAAAGCGTATCTGGCCGGATGATTTTCCCATTGGGAGGCGGGCATAGTTTCTTTTAATTTTTCAAAGCAGGCTTTTGCTGTAGCCAGGGAATGATTTCCATCCCCTACGGCAAAAAGCAGCGGAGCCTGGCCGCCTGGCCGGTGATCCCCATAAGCTGTCATTTGCGCCAGCAAGGTTTCCAGCCCCTGCTCCACCTGCCGGGCCAAAGCCGGCGTTAACTGCCAGCCTTTTATTTTCCCGCCGTTTTCCATCAGAGGAAAATCATATACCACCTGCATCTGTCCCGCCGCTTCCTCCAAAGGTTCAATCACCGTACGGTTCATGTCGTCCAGCAAAAGCATAATATGCGGCAGTTCCAGCCGGGCATGTTCCCGCACCCGGATCCTGGGGGGCAGCCGGTCCAATACGGTGCCTTCCGTCGCCCGGATCAGCGACTGACTGTGCGCGGTATAGTCATATTCCTCCAAATCCACTTTTCCAATCAGCCCATGACGCACAGCGCCGCTGGGCAGCGTGCGCTGTACATAAAGGTAGCTTTCCGGCAGCGTTTCCAATAAACCTTCGTTTAAATACCGCTCCATCCACTCATTGGCCTGCTTTATCCGCTGGGCTTCTTTTTGAGAACCCAAATAGGCCTCCGGCAATACCATATGCAGTGTGGACGGCGCGTCCCCTACATAGTTTTCCACCCGTTCCCAATATTCCGGCTCCGAGGTATACTGATCGCACGCCACTACGCTCCAGCGGCTCATATCCACCCCTTTGGGAAGCAAAATATCCGCTGGGGAAAATCCAATCTTTCTCATGTTATTTATCTCCTTCCATTCCCTCTCCGCCTTTTTTGGAAAAAAGGCTTAGCCAAAAAACTTTCATTCGGCTTCGCCTTCCAGCTTTTTGAAAAAAGCTTCGGCAAAAACTTTCATTCCCGCCTTTTTTGAAAAAAAGGCTTGGCCAAAAAACTTTCATTCGGCTTCGCCGCTCCTACGGGCAGTTCCCGCGAGTCTTCGGCGGGTGCTCCTTCCGGCGGTTCCCGGCGGCTCCCGCGGGGCAGTCCGCCCCCGCCTTACACTCCCTGCCGCCCCAAGCCCGCCCGGGCCCCCGGGCGGCTGCGCCGCACCCGGCCAAAGGCCGGGCCGGCCGCGAAGCGGCCGCCGGGGGCCCTGCGCTGCACCTTCTTCCCCCCGCCGGGGGCCCTGCGCTGCACCTTCTTCCCCCCGCCGGGGGCCCTGCGCTGCACCTTCTTCCCCCCGCCGGGGGCCCTGCGCTGCACCTTCTTCCCCCCGCCGGGGGCCCTGCGC
>NZ_JACRTD010000013.1 GCF_014385085.1 Youxingia wuxianensis
ATTGCTGCTATCGATAAGATGATCAGCAGTCCGTAACAGATGATGTTGCGCATTGTCTTACTCATGCTTACTCTCCTTTCGTTATACCCTTCCGGATAACTCTAACTACCTCACACAGCACATTCAAGAACTCGGAAAACCTATGTCTTAACCTACATTTGATTTAAAAGAACAGTCACAGAGGCAAATGCTTAACAGACAAAGATAAAATCAAAAATTATTAAGCTTCTGCCGCCAGATCAATCTACTCGTATATCAGCAACAAAAGTAACTCTTTTAAAGTTCGTGACCCCAACCGAATATGCTTTCGGTATTCCACTTTCATCACAGGCCACTTTTCTTTCTAAAATGACCAACGATTCTTCAGGCACCTTAAGATATTCACTTTCATCCGCAGTGGCTTTGCCAATGCTGATCGTGTTGTGGATCTTTAGAAGTTTCAAGTGATACATCTCTTCTAAGATTGAGTAGATGGATTTTTTGCCCAGCTTACAGTTTTCAAGTCCATTACATAAAGAAACAGGTATATAAAAGGTTTCAAAGGTATAAGGTTCATTCTCTATAATATAAAGAGTTTTTATCCGATATACTTCTGTTTCAGCAGGTAAATTAAGATATCTTGTAACCCGGACGTCCGCCCTTTTTATTTTTACGCTGATAATTTTGACCTTAATGGGACCTTCTTCGCCATATCCGGTCCCGGAAGAAGATACAATGTGAGAAATATCCCGTTTTCTTTTTTTGGGGGACACAAAAGTACCGCCGCCATGATAACTATATAATATTCCTTCGTCGCACATCTTTTTGAGCGCATCTCTTGCGGTCATTCGGCTTACCTTTAAGATATCACAAAAATCCCGCTCTGAAGGAAGTTTATCTCCTGGTTTTAGCCCTTTTTGCTCTATGTATTCTTCAATCCGCTCCACTAGGTCCATGCATATTAAGTTTGAATATTTCCCCATGATATCCTCCTGTATATGAGCTGCATATTTAAAAAAATCATTTCTGGGATGGTAAATACATTTGATCCTTATTATATCAATCTCTTAAACGTTAAGTAAATATAATACGTAAAAAATTCTGAATGTATATACAGGAGGAGTCACAGCGCTAAATATCAGGTTTTTTCAAAGACATGGGCTTTCAATCATTCTGTTTATGCACAGATGGACTAAAATTATACGCGCATCGCGCCGATTTCTTCGATAACCTTCTTGAGTTCTTCTTTTACATCCTCGTCCACATCGTTCATTTCAAGAGCCTGCCGGGTATTTTTGGCTACCGGGCCTCCAGTGAAGTTTTCAGCATAAATGTACGCTGCACTGTTGGGGGCCTTTTTCATAACCAGTCTCAGCTTGAGAATCTTCTGATGCTCTTCTTTGCACTTTTTCCAATCGCCAGCCAGTCCCGCATTGATTACCGCGTTCATCTGTTCCGGGAAAGGAACGCCCATGAAGGATACCGCGCCTACGCATCCCATGGCCATGTCGCCGAAAGTAGATCCGTCACAGCCGCACAGGAAGTCAAAGTCAGGATCTCTTGGTTCTATGTACATCATGGTGTTGAGCAGATGCACTGTGTTACGAGTCGCATCTTTATACCCTCTCAGGTTCGGGAAATCTTTTGCAAGCTGTCCCAGAAGTTCTGGGGAGTACAGAGTACCCATTTCACGGCAGTTATAAATATAACAAGGTTTATCGGTATATTTCAGCAGATCAGCTGTAAAGCTGTATAACGCCTCATCCGTATATTCAAAGAACGGAGGAGCAGTAAAGCAGTACGCGTCAAATTTTCTGCCTTTATGCATATCCATCAGCTTTTTGCCTTCAGCAACGCTGGTTACATAGATACAAGACATGATTTTCGCGTCTGTGCCTTCACATCTTTTGATAACTTCATCCAGGATTTGAATTCTTTCTTCAAAAGTCACAGAGTATACTTCTACGCCCAGACCATTTACGAAGAACGCCGGGGTGCCTTTTTCCAGTTGGAAATCAATCAGATCACCCGTAGTTTTCAGATCCAAAGATCCGTCGTCGTTAAAAGATGCAATGATTTCTGTTACCAGACCAGTAAATAAATGTCCCATTATATATCCTCCTTAAATTAAATCTTACAGTAAATCGGCTCTGCCGAGATCGGTAAAGATTTTTTCAATCTGTTCTTTTTTGGGATAGCAAGCCAAAGAACCAGGCTGGGTTACCAGGTATGCACAATATACGCTGGCCCATTCCATTGCCTCCCGCATAGTCTTTCCAAGCGCCAGGTTATAAACTACTGTAGCCAAGAAACCGTCGCCCGCGCCAATTTGGTCAACCATTTTTACCTTGGTAGGAGCTACTTTCCAGTTGCCTTCTTCAGTAACCGCTACGCTGCCGTCCTCGCCTAAAGTAACCATGACGTTCTTACATTTATATTTGTCGCGCAGTTTCTGGGCCGCGGCCATGTAATCATCAATTTCTGTATCTTTGGGCAGGCCCAACAAGATTTTTACTTCTGTTTCATTGATTACCAGAATATCCAGATAAGGCATTTCCGGCAAAATAGTATCGTCCTGCATAGGGCTTGCATTAAGAACGGTAGTCATTCCCATTTCTTTGCCCTTTTTACAGGCGTACAGAGCGCTGTCGATAGCAACACCGAAACCGGCGATCAAATATCTGGCGCCTTCAAACGCCGGCAGATGCTCGTCAATTTCCGGGATCTGGATATTATGAGCGTCATCATCAAAATCCAGATTTAAGTTGTTCCCATCTTCCGCTAAGATGCAAATTCCCAGATCGGTGGATACGTTTGGATCCAGCCAGTAGTGGCTGATGTCAACACCAGCTTCTCCCATCCATTTTTCACCCAGCTTGCCGCCTTCGTCCACGCCGGCTTTGCCGCAGAAAGCAACCTTGCCGCCCAATCTGGCGATTGCTACCGCCATATTGGTTCCTTTACCTGCGTCCTCTTCAAAATGACGATTCCAGCATTTTGCGGTTTCGCCCACTACCGGGATCTTTTTTACGTTACAATATTCGCCAAGGCCATGCGCATTTACTACTACTACATCTACTTTACTCAATTTTCCATAGACCTCCCTATTCTTCGTAACTTTTATTTAAAAAACTCATCTAACTGCTTCATGGTAGGATAAACTCCCGCCGTACCCTCATGGGACACTACATAGGCCGCATAACGGCTGGCCCATGTCATCGCGTCTTTCATATTTTTGCCTTGGGTTAGACACCAGATAAACGCAGACAGGAAACCGTCGCCCGCACCGCACTGATCAATGCAGTCAGCCGGATAAACCGCTGTTTCCCATTCCCCTTCCTCGGTAACCGCCATACTGCCGTCGCCGCCCAGGGTAATGATCACGTTGGGGGTATGATATCTTTCCCTGATCGCACGGGCCGCCTCAAACATATCCAAATCCTCATCTGTTGGTTTTCCCAGCATAATCTTGGCTTCGGTTTCGTTGATAAACAGCATATCTACATAGGAAAGATCCCCTAGGTCCGTCCCTTCTTCCAACGGGCTGGGATTGAGCACCGTGGTCATGCCCAGTTCCTTGCCTAACCTAGCGGCATAGAGGGAAACCTCTTCCGGCACCTCAAATCCGGTTACCAGATATTTAACGCCGCTGAACTGACGGAGGTGTTCATCCAGTTCCGGAATATTGATGGAATCTTCCCCGTCCTCAAAATTGAGAATCATGTTGTTGCCGTCTTCCGCGATGATACACAGCCCTAACCCTGTGGAGATATTGGGGTCCATCCAGTAATGGGACAGATCCGCTCCCGCGTCTCCCATCCATTTCTTACCTAAACGTCCGCCTTCATCATCGCCGGCTTTTCCTACAAACGCTACCTTCCCGCCTAATTTTGCAATAGCAATCGCTACATTGGTGCCTTTTCCGCCGTCCTCTTCAAAGTGACGGTTCCAGCATTTGGCGGTTTCACCCACCACTGGGATTTTTTTCACGTTGCAGTATTCTCCGACTCCATGGCCGTTTACAACAATTACATCAACTTGATTTTGAGCCATTCCATTCACCTCGCCCTGTCGTTATTTTATAGGCTCTTATTTAAAGAACTCTTCCAGCTGTTCATGGGTCGGGTAAACGCAGATCGTACCCGTATGGGATACGATATACGCTGCATACCGGCTAGCCCATGTCATCGCGTCCTTCATGGATTTGCCTTGGGTCAGGCACCAGATAAACGCAGACAGGAAACCATCGCCCGCGCCGCACTGATCAATACATTTAGCCGGATAAACCGCCGTCTCCCATTCTCCTTCTTCCGTCACTGCCAGGCTGCCGTCGCTGCCCAGTGTCATAATGACGTTAGGAGTGTGGTATCTGTCACGGATATCTCTTGCTGCCTGCATCAGATCGCAATCCTGATCGGTAGGAAGGCCCAGCATAATCTTAGCTTCCGTTTCATTGATAAACAGCATATCCACGTAAGAAAGATCTCCCAAGTCCGTTCCTTCATCCAGGGGGCTTGGATTAAGAACTACCTTCATTCCCAATTCCTTGCCCTTTTTTGCCGCGTGCAGGGAAGTTTCTATCGGGATTTCAAATCCGGTTACCAGATATTTGGCATCCTTGCACTGTGGCAGGTGCTCATCCAATTCTGGAATAGTGATTGCATTTGCATCGTCATCAAAGTTTAAAATCATGTTGTTTCCGTCTTCTGCAATAATGCAAAGACCTAAGTTGGTCACAACATTAGGGTCCATGATGTAATGGGTCAGGTCCACGCCTGCGTCGCCCATCCATTTTTTCCCCAGCTCGCCGCCTTCGTCCACGCCGGCTTTCCCTACAAACGCGGTTTTGCCGCCTAATTTTGCAATAGCCGCGGAAACGTTGGTGCCTTTGCCCGCATCCTCTTCAAAGTGGCGGTTCCAGCATTTGGCGGTCTCGCCTACTACCGGGATCTTTTTCACGTTGCAGTACTCGCCTAAACCGTGTCCGTTAACTACTACAACATCTATATTTGAAGCCATTTTTCCATTTCTCTCCTTTTCTAATATGCTGAGGGTCCGCTGGAATTAGTCTTCCAGCGGAGGCTCTACACTGTTCGGATCTGCGAATACCATCACTTCCGGAACATATTTCGGGAAGAGGGTCGCAGGATACTCAACCGTAGGTTCACTGAACATCAGAACACGAATAGAGGTGCGTTTCCAAGAACCGGTAGTTACTAAGAAAATCGCCCGTTTCGCAGTCAGCATGGATTTAAAGCCCATGGTGATCGCCATTGGGGGGATGTTATGAGTCAAACCACCCATATCGCGCTCACTCAGAGAAATAATGGTATCTTCATTCAAATGTACAATTCTGGTTTTGGAATTGGCATAATCTTCTACACTGATAGTAGCATAAGGAGAAGTAGGCGCTTCGCAGAAAGCCACCAGGCCCTTATATCCCAGGCCGCCGATTAGGGTATCGATCCCGCCCAGTTCCTCTACTTTCTTATCAATGAAATCAATATCATTGATGCGGGGGAAGAAGCGGTGGTCCTCAGGAATGTTAAGTTCCGGATCGATCTTACCATAAAAATCAGCCAGCATGTTGCCTTCCAGGCTGTAATAATCGTTTTGTACCGGATAGGGCCGTCCCTGCCAATCCAGGAAGTCATCCATATGGAACACATATACGTTCTTTAAGCTGATACGCTCTTTATTAACTCTCTCAGCAAAAGTAACATACTGCCCCATAGGCCCTGCCGGCAGCACCCATTTCGTGGGCTTGCCCGCCTTGTTGTTGGCGATAACCTCGTCCGCCATCATGTTGCCAACTTCTACAGGAGCGTCGGCTTTGTTTTCAAAAATTTTCAGCTTAATCTTGCTGTCCGGATGATTTTCCAGCTGATCAGCAGGAATTCTACACCACTCATATAATTTTTTTGGATCCATTGTAGAACATGCCATACTTACTATCCCCTTATCATTTTTATTATTTTAACAAATTACGAAAGAAAAAGAAAGGTTATAAGTGAACATTAATTTACGAATATTTTTGTTTACTTTTCCTTTTTCTTAATGATAATTACGTTTCTTAGTGCCTTTGGGGCAATACCCGGTTGGGTACCGCCCTTGCCGGCACCTATAACTTACTTTTCATTAATCACTATGTACGCTTATTTATCCGCAGCGATTTCTGCCTGCAGCTCCCGGATCATACGAACCGCTTTTTTATTAAAGAGGATCGGATCCATACGATATTCTTCAAAATGCTCTAAGCTGCAGTAGCCTTCATAACCGTATCCCTCGATCATCTCCAGGATTTCACGGAAAGGCATATCTCCGTCGCCTGCCATCAGATGGTCTTCTCCGTCAATATGACCGTCCACCAGGTGCAGGTGATGCATATCTTTGCCTAATTTTTCAAAATATTCCGAAGGCGGCTCCGCATTGGTGATAGCAGCTACCAGGTCAAGCATTCCTTTTACGTTGGGGGAATTTACCGCTCTTCTGGTTCTAACAATATCATCCGAGGTGATGATCATACTGCTTTCCCAAGGGGTAACTGTTTCTAAAACGATAGTGGCGTTCACTTTTTCCGCATGTTCCGCCAATTCGGTAAGACCGTCGATCATCATTTTCCATTTGTCATCCACGTCTCTGCCAAATCCCGGATGTCCCGGAGCCATAACCATAAAGTTGCCCGCGCCCATGGCGGCAGTCATTTCCAAAGCGGTTTTAAAGTATTCGATACTTTCTTTTCTCCAATCGGCTCTTTCATACATAATATTGTATGGATGAGGCGCCTGATAGGGCTCAAAGCCGATAATCGGCATTTTATAATCTTTGGATAGTTTCATCAAATTTACAATATCGCCGTTTTTCAGGTCAGGCGCATACGCATGGGGGCGGATACCACAGATCTCAATCCCCTCAAATCCGCATTCAGCAGCTAATTCAAAGGATTTTTCCAGGGGGTACATAGACATACTTCCGGTAAAAAATGACAGTTTCATCTCTTTCGCTCCTTTTCTTGGTGTTACATTATGGTTTGTAAAGTCGTTGGAAGCTTCCTTGGACCAATGATTACCTTACATATACCATTTTAACAGTGAAATTTTTCATAGTCAACATGTTTTTTAAATATCTATACCACTTTATCTTTTTACCAAAGTCCGTTTTCGTGTAATTCGCACAAATTTTTTTACCAAGATATCTCTTTTTAGGAGATTTGACGAAAAAAAGAAAGTGCCGCAAACCTGCATTTAAAGCAGGTTTGCGGCACTTTTTCTTCTGTAAAAGCGCTAAAAAAGCATCGCCGTCCGGCCTAAAAGTTTGGTACATTTGTATATCGATGCTCATCAACTTCTTAATATAACTATACCACTTTTAAAAAGCATCCCAAATGCACACTGGATTATCTAAATTGGTATAGTTATTTCTCATTCCAGCCCATCAACCCACAGGTCCCAGCAGGCGTCGCTGGGCATGCGCCAATCCCCCCTGGGGGACAAAGAAACCGATCCTATCTTGGGTCCGTCAGGCATACAGGAGCGCTTAAATTGTTGGGTGAAAAACCGACGGTAAAAGACATTGAGCCAATGTAAAATCACATCTTTACTATATGTCCCATCAAAGGCGCAAACAGCCAATTTCAGCACTTTTTGGGGAGCAAATCCCCACCGGATTCCATAGTACAGGAAGAAGTCATGAAGCTCATAAGGGCCGACAATTTCCTCTGTTTTCTGAGAAATCTCGCCTTCCTTGGCCGGCAGCAGTTCCGGACTCACCGGGGTATCCAAAATATCAAACAGCACTTTCTTCAGTTGGTTGTCCCCTATTTTTTCCGCCTCATAACGGACAATGTGGCGTATCAAAGTTTTGGGTACCGAGGCGTTTACTCCATACATGGACATCTGGTCTCCGTTGTAAGTGGCCCAGCCCAAAGCCAGCTCCGAAAGGTCCCCCGTTCCTACCACAAGCCCCTCTGTTCTATTGGCAATATCCATTAAAATCTGGGTGCGTTCCCTCGCCTGGGCATTCTCAAAAGTAACATCTTTTTGCTGGGCGTCATGCCCAATATCCTCAAAGTGGTTCATTACCGCCCGGGTGATGTCTATTCTTTGTAAATCAGCTCCCAGACGCTGCGCTAAAACCTCCGCATTGCTTTTTGTCCGGCGGGTGGTGCCCAGTCCGGGCATCGTCACCGCAATAATATCCGAGCGGGGTCGTCCCAGCTTATCCATCGCTCTGGCCGCTACCAGCAGGGCAAGCGTACTGTCCAGTCCTCCTGAGATTCCAATGACAGCCGTTTTGCTTCTCGAATGGTCCAGTCGTTTTTTAAGCCCCAGCGATTGAATGGACAAAATGTCCTCGCACCGGCTTTCCCGATGCAGGCTGTCTGATGGAATAAACGGCAGTGGATCAATCTTTCGGCTCAAAGTGGTATCCTCAACTGTGAGAGAAAAAGGTATAACTGTATACTCTGTACCACCCGACGCCGGAAAGGTGGTCAGCCTGCGACGTTCCCCTTCCAGTTTCTGCACATCCAGTTCAGTCACAAGCAGGCTGTTTTCAAACAAGCGGCTCTGGCCCAATAGTTGACCGTTTTCCGCAATCAGGTTATGCCCGGCAAATACCATATCTGTGGTAGATTCCCCTTCGCCTGCGTCTGCATACAAGTACCCGCATACCAGCCTGGCCGACTGACCAATCACCAACTGACGGCGATAGCTGTCTTTTCCCACCGTCTCATCACTGGCAGAGAGGTTTGCGATCACTGTTGCACCCGCCGAGGCATGAGCGCTGGAAGGGGGGATCGGAGCCCAAAGGTCCTCACAAATTTCCGCCGCCAGGCAAAACTCTGGAATCTGCTCGCATTGAAACAAAAGCTTTGTCCCAAACACAACCGTCTGCCCGCAAAGGTGGACGACACCGTTTTCCTTGGGGGCGCAGGTAAAATGGCGTTTTTCGTAAAACTCATTATAATTGGGCAGAAAGGTTTTAGGAACTACGCCTAATAGTTTCCCCCGATGAATCGCTACAGCGCAATTATACAGCTTCCCTGCATAGCGCACAGGAGCTCCTACTAAGGTAAGCAGGTCCAACCCTTCACTTTCCCTGCAAAGTTCTTTTAACGCGTCCTGTGCCCCTTGCAGCAGCCGCTGCTGCAAAAACAAGTCTCCGCAGGTATAACCGGTTATACACAGTTCCGGCAGCACCAGAAGCTTTGCTCCCTCCTTGGCAGCCGTTTTCATTCGGCAGGCGATCTCCCGCCGGTTATACTCACAATCCGCCACCCGGATATCCGGAGTAGCCGCCGCCACTTTAATAAATCCATAACGCATCGGCGTTCCCTCCAAAGAATAGATTTTCTTTTCTTGGATTTCAATGGTATTAGTATACAACATTTTCCTCAAAACAACCAGTAGTAGAAATAACTTCCCCGGAAAATAGCAATTTTCCGGGGAAGTTATTTTTCTTTCTCTATCTATTCCACTTTCGCTTTTATTCTCTCAAAGGTTTCCTGACTGATCACATGTTCTATCCGGCAGGCGTCTTTATCCGCTAACTGCCTCTCGATACCCAATGTCTCCATTAAAAACTTGGTGATCAGCAGATGGCGCTCATAAATTTCCTCCGCTTTTTTCCGCCCAAGCTCCGTCAAAAGTATCTGGCCGCCGTCATCCATAGTAATATAGCCATTTTTACGAAGAATCCCCATTGCGCGGCTGATGCTCGGCTTAGTATATTCTAACTCGTTGGCAATATCAATCGAGCGAACAAAACCATTTTTATTTTGCAGCATCAGGATAGTTTCCAGATAATTTTCCCCTGATTCATGCATTGCCATACAGATTCTCCTTTCAGGATGAATGATTTCTTGGTTACTATAGCACATTTTTTAAAATTTCTCAACCTTATGGAGAATTTTCTAGTTTCCCCTATTGACAGTTTCATTTCAAAGTGATATATTTAGATTGCAAAAGTTAGCATATGCTAACTAATCAATTTATTTTTTCTTCCCTCTGCAAAGGAGGATGTTTATGGTTCCCTTTCTTTTGGTTATCCTGATTACTCTGCTGCTCTCCGCCTCTTTCCTGATACTCATTCATAAGTTGCTCCGCCGTTTTCATAGGTTCGGTGGCCATAATGACGATTTTCCCTCTGGTATCTATCACATACATTAGGCGGCAGATAATCGGTTAATACAAAAACTCCCGGATAGGGCTTTGCCTTATCCGGGAGTTTCCTTTTTTACTGCTGATCAGCGACCATCATTTCCTTGACTTTCATTAGGCGAGTGAGGTTTCCTCGCTCGTTGTCCTCCAGCTTCATGGTGATAAAGCGGATGGTCTCTTTCATCTCCGGAATCATAACATGTTCCAGAGCGTTTACCCGGCGGCGGGTTTTTTCAATCTCGTCCGCCAGCATATTACAAGTCTTTTCCACCTCGGCCAGTTCGATCAGCAAAGGCAGCAGCGCCGCCAGATCCAATACCGCCCCGTCCAGTTCCCCTGAAGTAAAGGCGAAACCATACGGCAGATCGGCAGTATCCTCGGCGCCCACATATTCAATGGTAGGCACGTTGACGCTCATAATATTGCGCTGTCCAGTTTTTACTTTCGCTTCCCGGGCCGGATAGAGCAGCGCCTCCGATACGGCTTCAGAACCCATGCGCGCACCAGCAACCGCAAAGCGTCCCATAGCCGTGCTTAAAGAAGCCTCTATCTGCTCCCGAAGCTCTTTGTCACGACGCACGAAAAGCATAAAACGGCGCACCATCTCATCCCGTTTATCCTTCAGCAGCTTGTGTCCGCGCACCGCGGTCTGCAAACGCTTTTTTGTACGGGTAAGTTCCATTCGCGTAGGATTTACACGGACAGCCATACTTTACGCCTCCTCAGCTTCCTGCTTCGGAAGATAATTGTCCAGATATTCGTCGCGAATACGTTTCAGCTCGGTCCTGGGCAGGATAGAAAGCAGTTTCCAGCCAATATCCAGCGTTTCCTCAATACTGCGGTTGGTGGTATATCCCTGGGAAACATATTCTTTCTCAAAAGCATCCGCGAATTTCGCGTACAGCTTATCCACATCAGACAAAGCCGCCTCGCCTAAGATTACCGCCAAACTCTTGGCGTCCTTGCCGCGGGCGTAAGCGGAGAACAACTGGTTCATGGTGTCCGCATGATCCTCCCTGGTTTTGCCTTTTCCGATTCCTTTGTCTTTCAAACGGCTCAGGGAGGGCAATACGTCGATAGGAGGTACAATTCCCTTTAAATACAGCTCACGGGAAAGCATAATCTGGCCCTCGGTAATATACCCGGTAAGGTCAGGAATAGGATGGGTTTTGTCGTCCTCCGGCATGGAAAGGATGGGAATCTGGGTAATAGAACCCGGATTTCCGCGGATACGTCCGGCTCTTTCATACAAAGAAGCAAGGTCTGTGTACAGATATCCAGGATAACCCCGGCGTCCCGGAACTTCTTTCCGGGCGGCGGATACCTCACGAAGAGCTTCTGCGTAGTTGGTAATATCGGTCAGAATAACCAACACGTGCATTCCCAGCTCATATGCCAGGTACTCTGCGCAGGTGATGGCCATACGGGGAGTAGAAATACGCTCTACCGCCGGGTCGTTGGCCAGGTTCATAAAGAGGACCGCGCGCTCAATCGCACCGGTTTTCCGGAAATCTTTGATAAAGAAGTCCGCTTCCTCAAAAGTAATACCAATAGCGGCAAACACAACGGCAAAGCTCTCATTGGTGCCTCTTACTTTAGCCTGCCGGGCAATCTGCGCCGCCAACTGGGCATGGGGCAAACCGGAGCCGGAGAATACCGGCAGCTTCTGTCCCCTTACCAAGGTGTTCAGTCCATCGATAGCGGATATCCCGGTCTGAATAAATTCCGCCGGATAGTCTCTCGCTGCGGGGTTCAGCGGCGCGCCGTTAATGTCCAGGCGCTTTTCCGGGATAATCGCCGGGCCGCCGTCGATGGGGCGTCCCATACCGTCGAATACCCGCCCCAACATATCCGCGCTGACTCCCAACTGGGTGCCATGGCCCAAAAAGCGAGCTTTGGCGTCGGAAATTTTTAATCCCTGGGAACTTTCAAACAGCTGAACCAATGCTTTGTCCTGGTTTATTTCCAGGACCTTGCCGATACGGATCTCGCCGCTGGCCTGTTCAATTTCCACTAGTTCATCGTATTTAACTCCATCGACGCCTTCTACCATCATCAAAGGTCCGACAACTTCGCTGATCGTTTTATATTCCTTACGCATTGTCGCTGCCTCCTTCCATTAAGACGGCGAATTCGTCATCTAACTGCTTTCTCACTTCCGCAAAGTGCTGCTGACGCACATTTTCCGGGGCATATTTCATACGGCCGATTTTTTCCATAACCGGCATACTGGTGATCTTGGAGAACGCCACATCCGCATCTAATGCCTGCTGTCCCATTTCATACCAGGTTAAAATCATTTCCAGCATCCCATACTGTTTTTCCGGGGACGCGAAAGTATCCACCTCATGGAACGCAGACTGATGCAGATAGTCCTCACGGATAGAGCGGGCACATTCCAAGGTCAGCCTGTCTTTAAAGCCCAAGGCGTCCACGCCCACCAAACGTACAATTTCCTGCAAATCCGCTTCTTCCTGCAAAATCTGTTTGGTACGCAGGACCATAGCGGACCAATCCGCGCCGATGTGTTTATCAAAATAACTCTCTACCTGATCGCTGTATAGAGAATAGCTGGTCAGCCAGTCGATAGCTGGGAAATGACGCTGATATGCAAGGTTGGCGGAAAGCCCCCAGAATACTTTTACAATACGCAGGGTAGCCTGAGATACAGGTTCAGAGGTATCGCCTCCCGGAGGGGATACCGCCCCAATGGCAGTAACCGCGCCGGTACGGCCATCGCCGCCGATACATTTCACATAACCGGCTCTCTCATAGAACTCCGCCAGACGGGAGGAAAGGTACGCCGGGTAACCTTCTTCTCCGGGCATCTCTTCCAAACGGCCGGACATTTCACGCAGAGCTTCCGCCCAGCGGGAGGTGCTGTCCGCCATGATCGCTACCTTATACCCCATGTCGCGGAAATATTCCGCAATGGTGATACCCGTGTAAATAGAAGCCTCACGGGCCGCAACCGGCATGTCGGAAGTATTGGCGATGAGCACCGTTCTCTTCATCAAAGGAAGTCCCGTACGCGGGTCGTTGAGCTCCGGAAATTCCATAAGAACATCGGTCATTTCGTTTCCGCGCTCGCCGCAGCCGATATATACGATAATATCCGCATCCGCCCACTTTGCCAGCTGATGCTGCACCACCGTTTTACCGGAACCGAACGGGCCCGGGATTGCGGCTACGCCGCCTTTGGCGATTGGGAATAAGGTGTCAATAACACGCTGCCCGGTGATCATCGGCTCATCAGGAGCGATTTTTTCTATATACGGGCGCCCACGGCGTACCGGCCAGCGCTGAAGCATCGGCAGTTCCACCGTTTCGCCGTCTTCTTTCTTCAGGCGGACAATGGGCTCTACAATCGTAGCTTCCCCGCTGTAGATCCATTCCACTTTGCCTTTCACATTTGGCGGCACCATAATTTTATGGAGCACCGCCGGGGTCTCCTGCACCGTACCCAGCACGTCTCCTCCGGAAACTTCATCCCCCACGCTGGCTGTGGGAACAAATTCCCATTTTTTCTCCCGGTTGAGCTTGGGTACGTCGATTCCACGGGTAATCCGGTCCCCCGCCTGTTCGTAAATTACGTTGAGCGGGCGCTGGATACCATCGAAAATTCCTTCAATAACACCAGGAGCAAGCTCTACGGACATAGCCTCCCCTGTAAAATACACCGGCTCCCCTGGGCCCAGGCCTGCGGTTTCTTCATATACCTGAATAGACGCCCGGTCGCCTCTAAGTTCAATTACCTCGCCAATCAGCCGCCGGTCGCTTACACGAACAACGTCGTACATCTGTACGTGTGCCATGCCGGTAGCCACAATCAGCGGACCCGCTACTTTTACAATCGTACCGGTTTTCTGATCGGCCGCGGATAGGTTATCTCTAGGCTCTATCATCTTCTATCCTTACTCTCCTTCCCCGAACAAAATGTCCGCGCCAAGCGCTTTTTCCACGTTGGCTTTTACGCCTTTCATACCAAATCCATTACTTCCAAAACGGTTAGGTATCGGAATAATCGCTGGAAACGCCTGCGTCTTATAACGTCCAATCGCTTCTTCCGCTTGAATTGCAGCTTGTTCGGTAATATAGATCACTGCGCAGCCTTCACGGGCAAGTTTATGGATGGCTTTTTCGGTTTGTTCCGGAGTCTCCACAAACACCGCTTTGATTCCCAATGCATTAAACAGCATCACCGAATCCCGGTCGCCCACAGCCGCAATCGCAATATTATTATTCATCTTGAACTCCTCCCCTTACGCCACAAGCTCAGACAAGGTAATCGGAGTGCCCGCTCTTTTTGCGGCGAATAACACCCTTAACGCTCTAGCCTGTGCTTCCTGGTTTAACAGGTAACCGATAATCGGCCCAATTCCAAAGGAATCGTCCTGTTCCCGGCGGATAATTTCTAACAGAGAGGAATCCATTCTTTTTTCAATATCCAGGGTTCTGCCGGATTTTGCATATTCATCCAGCGCAAAGCCGATAGCTCTTGCGCACACGCCCCGTCCCAGATGCTTGGAAAGCTGGTCTCTAGGCAGCTCCAGCGCCTCGATAATATCTCGGTGTTCTATCTCTCCGCCTTCCAGCAGCAGAGGAGCCACCTTGCTCGCTCCCCATCCCAACACCTGCGCTCTGGCAACGGTAAGCACATTGAGCCAGTCGATCTGGGCGGTAAAGTATTCTTTGATCAAACTGCTCCGTTTCTTTTTCAGGATGGCGGCCCGGTAGGCGAAAATCGCCTTGTCCACCATAACGCTCAACAAGCGGGGATCCTCTGTCTGATACAGTTTCAGCTCGATCTCCTCCATCGCGCCTCTCAACGGCTGCGGCAGAGCATCATAATCCCTGTTTTCCACGCATTTTTCCAGCAGTTCGACAGAAAAACAGCCGCCCTCCATCAAAACATCTTGTGCTTTTACTCCCAGCAAACGGGCTTTTAACAACGCTTTCAAGTTGTGGGCGTCCGTGGGAAGCAAAAATAAATCGGTATATGCTTCTTCCGGGGTAATCTCAGCGATAACGCCTCGTACCGTCCCCAGCTCCGCCTTGATCAGCTGTTCTAAATCCGCTCCCGCGCCGGCTCCGTAGCCGCTTTCCATAAGGATTTTCAACGCTTCCTTTTCATCCGCTTCAATAAGCCGGTTCCAACGGGCGCGGTCGATCATCTTGGTTTCCAGCACTTTAATACGGCTGACTGCATAGGGATAGCTTTTTTCCGACATATCCCTACACCTCCTGGCCGAATAAAATAGCGGAAACCTCACGCTCATACTGTTCTCTTACCGCTCGCAGAAGCACGTCAAACGAACCGTTGACATCGCTTTTTTCGCCGATCAACAGCACTCCGCCGTCAAAATCTGCCGGCGTTTTATCCAGTTTTAACAGGCCCATTTTCCCCGTTTTTTCCAACGCAATGTTCAACTCGTCCAACATGGAGCCTTCGCCGCCGAACTCCGCTTTCAAACGGGAAAGAAAGTTTCCCTGATATTTTTCCATATCCGCCGCGGGAACCCGCAGGGTTTCCGTACCGGTTTCGGCCGCTTCCACTACAATGCGGGTAATCAGCCGTGTCCAGCTTTCATCATCCAACTTTTTCAGCTCTTTGGCGGCTAAGGCAAACGCCTGGTCAAGAACCGCACGTTTGCTGGCCAAGCTGTTTTTGCGCGCTTCCAAATTGGCGATTAGCATAGCGCGGCGTTCTTCTTCCTCAGCGTCGGCTCTCGCCTTGTCGGCAATCGCCTGAGCCTGCGCTTTGGCCTGAGCCAAAATATCTGCTTTTACCGCCTGCGCTTTCTGCGCAGCTGCGTCCGTGATCGCTTTCGCCTCACTTTGCGCATCCTGCTCTATTTTCATGAGTATCTTTTCTGCGCTCACAGCTATAACCTCCCTTTCCTGTTACTATTGCTTTTTCTCATTACAGCTGAATACCAAATACCAGCAGGATAGAGACCAGCAGCGCCAGGATCGCGTAGGTTTCAACCATAGCGGTCATTGTGATACCTTTTGCAGAGGAATCCGGTTGTTTCGCGGTCATATGGATAGAAGCCACCGCAGTTTTTCCCTGATAAATCGCAGACAATAATCCAACAATTCCGATAGGCATCGCCGCGCCAAACAGCGCCCAGCCCTGAGCAACGCTCACCTCTACCGGAGTTCCGCCCAACAGTCCCATACGTACAATAATAATAATAGCAGTCAAAAAGCCGTAGATTCCCTGGGTTCCGGGCAGCGCCTGAAGTACCAGAAGTTTACCAAACATATTGGGGTTTTCCGCAACAACGCCAGCGGCCGCTTTACCGCCCAGCTGAACCCCGCAGGCAGAACCAATGCCAGCTAATGTTGCACAAAGAGCCGCTCCGCAAATTGCTATAACAGTACCTGTAGTCATAATAAGTTATCCTCCTTGAATTTAAAATAATTTCAGTTTATTTTTCTGCCGGAGACGACACCACATCTACGTGTTCCGTATTAATAGAAAGTGGGACAAACGGAGTGCCGCCGCCATCATAAAATTTATTAAAGAATTCAATATACTGGAGCCTGCTGTCATGCACATAGGCAGAAAGCAACCCCATGGCCAGATTAAACACATGCCCTACAATATAAATCAAAAGGGACAAGATAAATCCTATAATGGACCCCTGCACCATCCCTGCCAGCAGGTTCATAACCATACCTACTACGCCAGTGGCCAGACTCAGTGCCAAAATACGGGAATAGGAGAGAATATCGCTCATATAGCTGGTGATGTTGTACAGCCCCAGCAGCCCGCCGGTCATCTTGCCGAAAATATTTTTGTTGCTGCGCCCCGCGGTAAACAGGATAACCACAGCTCCTGCAATCGCCATCACCGCGCCGGCTTTCTGAGTCGCCGGCAGGAACAAAAGCCCCAAACCGGTAATAAGCACCATCCAGCTTAGCTGGTCAAAAATCGCATCCCAAAAATGTCCCTGACGAATATCGTCATACATTTTCAGTATCATACCGGAGAAGATATGCAGCACACCGATAACCAGACAGAACACCAGCATTTGTACCGGGTTATCCAAAGGTACAAACAAAATCGGATGCCAGGTTTCCCCGAAATAACTTCCGAACAACACGCCCCAGAGAATGGTGGTGAAGCTGGAAAGAAACAACACGTTTACTAGTTTTCCAAATTCTCCCCTGGGCTTTTTCAGCTTAATGAACGCGCCGATAAGCACCAGCATCATCAGACCGTATCCGGCGTCCCCCATCATCAGACCAAAGATAATCCAATACCAAGGTCCCATCACCGGGTTGGGATCAATCCCTCCTGGTTCCGGACGGGAAAACATGTCCGTAATCGTCTCAAACTGGGAAATAAAGCGATTATTCTTTGTGACTGTAGGCGGATTTTCCCCTTCCTGGGGATCATAAAAGGTCAGATCATAAGCATCGGTGACCTTCGCTACCGCCTTTTGCACTTTATCCATCCGGTCGCTGCGGACCCATCCTTCCAGATAAAAAGTCTCCTGGGTTTCCGTAAAGCTGACAGACATACGCTCGCTTTTGACCTTGTACTGGTCATACAGCATCTCCAATTCCTGCTTGCGCTTCGCAAGCTCGCTGAGGCGCTGGATCAGCGTTTCCTCCGATTTGGAAATCTCAGACAGTTTTTCCTCACAGGACTTATACGCATCGCTGATCAGCCCATCTACATTAGGAAGCGCCGCCGGGGTGAACCCCTGGGCTTTTACCGCGTCCATCATTGCATCTTCATAATCGCGATGACAGGTAAGAAGGATCGCCTGGCCCTCAGAACCGCTGCCTAAAACCTGCACATGGGCGCCGTTTTCCTGAGCCGCAGCTTCAATTGCCTGCAGCGCCGATGTTGCGCCGTAACCGGTGTGAAACACCGCATATTTCGTAGGACGAAGCTGATCCACGGGAATGTCTAACAAAAGCCAGGGAGCATATTGTTCCATCTGGGAACGCAGAGCAGCTTCCTGAGTCTGCTGGGAAGAAAGCTGGGAAGCGATGTTCTCTACTTCCTGTTCCAGCTGCTTGGTCTGCGGATTTTCCGTTAGAAACTGGGCATAATCCACTTCCGGTCGGACAGCAAAAAGACTTTGCTTGCCCTGGTAGCGTTTTATTACGCCAAGCATTCCCTTCACCCGCTGAACCTCTTGTTCCACCTGGTCTTTTCCAAAAGGCTCGCCGGCATTTTGCGCAGGGATAATCATCATTTCCCCGCACTGCTGAAGAGCCATTAAAAGGCTGTCCCGATCAGATTTAAGAGCAAACAGGATCGCTTTTTTCATTGGAACAATCATTTACTCTCAATCCTTTCTACAATAAATCCTACCGCTTCCTTCATCTTTGCCTGTGCCGCATCAGCGGCGTCCTTATCCTGCTTGGCCTGCTGAGCAAGCATCGCTTCCATCTTCTCGGCCGCTGCTTTTTTTGCCATAGCCACCGTATTTTCCGCCTGCTTGTGCGCAGCCTCAACGATCCTCTTTGCCTCGGTATCCGCTTCGTTCTGCGCCTGTTTCACCTGTTCCCTGCCTTGGGCGGCCGCTTCGGCTTTTTTCTGGGCCGCTTTTTCTTCTGCCGTTTTGATGGAATCCAGTATGGACATCTAATCACCACCTTCAAAGATCGTATTATGCCACCGGCATAAGGATAAATTTTTCGATGAACTGTTCACCGATGCGGCTTTTTTCTATAAAAAGTTGCACTGCCGCAAATTTTGTCGATTTTTCACTTTCCCGTTCGCTTGCTCCATCCGTTTTTCTACCGTTAAACTCCCATTAATTCTAGGTTTGTGATATATTTTTAACCAAGTAAAGTGAAAAAACCGTAAGCAGATTGATCATATCACAAAAGTAAAAAAAAATCCAGCTTTCCGCTATAAAATATGGGAAATATTTATAATTTATTTACCGCCCTGCCATCATTTTCATTTTTGCCTTTTTTATTTTTCTACACTCCCTTTATATTTGACGATTTTCCCACATTTTAAAGTGTTTTTCTCGTTTCACAAAAAATTCTCTTTGGGAATACCATAGAATAACACTAAATTGGGAGGAAAACTTATGAATAACTGCGATAAATGCCTTCGCTTCTTTTTGGGCGCCAACACTCCTCAGGGATTTGTTTCCCGTTTTGACCAGTTGGCCGACTGTGACGACGCCTGGCGCTGCTTTGTTATAAAAGGCGGTCCGGGGACGGGAAAATCCTCATTAATGAAAAAAGTAGCCGAATACCTCACCCAACAGGATTGTCCGGTTGAACTGATCCATTGCTCTTCCGATGTGAACTCCTTAGATGGGGTTATCGCCAAAGATATTAAAACCTCTATTGCAGATGGTACCTCGCCCCATGGCTGGGTAACATAATCACACAAACAAGGCGCCGTTTTGCAAATACAAAACGGCGCCTTGTTATATGGTGTTTACCCTGCGGTTTTTACAAGCTCCTCATGAAATAAAAAGCAACTGACCTTATGCCCCGACTCCATTGTCACCGGCCCAGGCAGGCAGTTTTTACACTGCTCGCTAGCAAACGGACACCTGGCCGAAAAATTGCACTGGCTGTCCGAAAGGTCCAAAGGGCTGGGAACTTCCCCTTTTAGGAAAAATTCCTGTCGCTGCTGCTTTGGGTCAGGCAGCAGCGTAGCGCTGAGAAGCGCTTTGGTATATGGATGCAGCGGATTTCGAAATACCTGTTCCGCTTCCCCTTCTTCTACAATTCTTCCCAGATACATCACCGCTACCCGGTGGCTGAGCTGGTACACAATATTTAAGTCATGGGAGATAAACAGATAAGAACATCCCGTTTCCTGCTGAAGTTTTTTAAGCAAAAGAACAATCTCCCCACGAAACCGGATATCCAAAAGCGAAGTGGGTTCATCCAATACTACCAGCTTAGGGTCGGTAACAAACGCCCGCGCCACCCCAATCCGCTGCTGCTCCCCCTGAGTCAGCTGGATAGGATACTTATCTAAATATCCTTCATTCAGTTCTACCATTTTTAAAATTGAGACGACCTTTTCTTTTAGAAACTCTTTGTTCTTCTCCCCGCTCAAACGCATAGGTTCCGCGATAATATCCTGTACTTTTTTTCTGGGATTGAGGGAACCATAAGGATCTTGAAATACCATTTGAATTTCCCGGCGCAGGCGCCTGTCATCCTTTTTTTTCACATGGCTCAGATTTTGGCCCTCAAAAAGCAGTTCTCCTTCGTTTGGCTGGGTCAAACGTACGATCATCCGCCCTACAGTAGATTTCCCACAGCCGCTTTCTCCTACCAAACCCAGAGTTTCTCCCGGGCGGATAGAAAAACTAACTCCATTTACCGCAAAAATATGGTGGCCGCCTTTTACCGGGAACCGTTTATGCAAATTTTCAACCTTCAAAGTATCCATGATATCCTCCCAGTATTAATATCTGCCGCAGCGGACAAAACTGCCGTCGCTAAACAAATGAATTTGGGGATGCTTGGTCAAACATTCCTCCTGCGCTCTCTCACATGATCCAGAACAGAAGCAACCGTTCATCCCCTTATCTTTTTGCGAACGGAAAACCCGCTGTTTTGCTTTTGGATCTTTATCATTGGAAACAAACGCAATCTCCAAAAGATAGCGGCTGTAAGGATGGCGGGGGTTTTCAAAGAAACTGTGCACATCGCTAAACTCTACAATTTCTCCGTTATAGAGCACTAAGACTTTATTGCAGTAGTTTGCAGCAATACCCAAATCCCTGGTCGCCAGTATTACTGAAGAGCTCGATTTCTTAAACAGCCCATCCATTAAATCTAAAATTTGCCGCTGTACTGTTACATCTAAACCCATCGTAGGTTCATCCGCTAAAAGAAACTTAGGCGACATGGCTAACGCAATCGCAATCTCCACCCGCTGGATCATCCCCCCGCTAAGCTCATGGGGATAGTTGTTCATATTTTGCTTCGGATCAGGCATCTGTACCAGAGAAAACATCTCCTGTACCTTTTGCGCCGCTTGTTTGTCCGTCATATCTTGATTGGATTTTAAAATATTGATAAACTGCTCTCCCACTGTCATAATCGGGCTAAAGCGACTCCTGGCGTTGGACAGGATAAAGGTCATCTTTTTTCCCCAAACAGTAGCCGCCAGTTCTTCCTCTTTCTTTTGCAGCAAATCCGTTTCTTTTCCGTCAATAAAGCAGCACAGTTTATCCGCTTTCATGGAAAGTCCCGGGGCGGTATTTCTGCCGATAGCGTCAATAAGCACGGTCTTTCCGGAGCCGGTTTCGCCGATCAGTCCCAATACGTCGCCGGAATATAACTCAAAGCCAATATCTTTTAATAGATATTTCTCCCCGGCTTTCACTGTCAGGCCTTCCACCTGAATCGCCGGTGTTTTTTCAGACATGGTCTTCACCTTACCCCTTTGTAGAATTGCGGACCTTTCTCATTTCCAGAAAAGATCCGAGAGAGCGCAAAACTGTTGGAACAGTTCTTCGTACGCCTGGCAGTATTTTCTGCGGGGCAGATATCTGCTGTCATGGCGAGTCATCACTTTGCAGGCCTGCTGGACGCTGCTATACAGTCCGGCGCCTACCGAAGCGAGTATCGCCGCTCCCAAAGCGCCTTTTTCCGCTCCTCCGCCCGTCCACACAGGCTTTTCTAAGATATCCGCAATAATCTGCATCCAAAGCTTGCTGGAGCTGCCGCCTCCGCAGCAGACAATCTCTTCCACCGAAGAGAACTCCTCTATCGCTTGGATACATTCTTTTATACAGTATCCTACCCCTTCCATACTGGCCTGCATCAAGTGCCGGTTGGTATGACTGGAAGTAAGTCCCCAAAAAACGCCTTTGGCCTGGGGGTCTTTGCGGGGATTTCCCCTTCCCTGATAATAAGGAAAGCAAAAAAGCCCGTCGCTTCCGGGAGAAAATTCTCCCATCCCCTGCTCCATTGCTTGTATCCACTCTCCCATGGAAGGCACTTTTCCCTGCGGAAAAACTTCATATCCTTCTCCGGCCAGCCGATCCTTCAGCCATCCCATAGCAAAACCCGCCGCCTTCACCATCCCCATGGTATACCAGCCTTCAGGGATTACATGAGCAAACATATCCAAGCTTTGCGCTACCCGCCGGTCCGGACGTTCCAAAAGAGTCAAAACAATCCCCGCCGTTCCTAAAGAAACGGATACCACCCCCGGCGCGTAAGCGCCCGCGCCAATAGCGGCGCAGTCGTTGTCTCCGCCGCCTATAATAATGGGCAGGCGTTCTTTCAGCCCGGTTTCTAGAGCCGCCTGGGAGGTGACATATCCAGCGATATCAACAGAGCGTTTCAGCCGGGGCAGACTGTCAATTTTTAAACCCATCCGCTCCAAAAGGGGCAAAGAAAATTGTTTGCTGTCAATATCCAGCAGCAAGGACCCCGACTGATTTGAAGGATCGCTTACGAAATTTCCCGTCAGCTTCCAAAGGACGTAATCCTTAGGGGTGCAAAAATACTTGGTCTTTTTAAAAATTTCCGGATGATTTTCCCGCATCCACAAAATCGGCGGCAGCGAATAGTTGGTGGCCGCTCGGTTTCCAGTAATCTTCACTAGAAAATCTTCCATCTCTTCGTTGAGCTTTTGCGCAATCTCCGCTGAACGAGTATCCGACCAAACAATTCCAGGGTATACCGCCTCAAATTTTTCGTCTAAAAAGGCGATTGTGCGTATATGCCCGGAAAATCCGGCGCACATAATTTCTTCCGGCAATATCCCCGTTCGATCTAAAAGATGTTTTATCGCGCCAACGACTCCCTGATACCAATCTTCCGGCTGCTGATGCGCCCATCCCGGATGGGGATGGGAGGTGGGATACGCCTGGTCTGCGACCCCAATCTCCGCCCCTTTTTTATCGAACAGCACCGCTTTTACATTCGTCGTTCCAATATCAATTCCCAACAGATAGCTCATCTTTATTTACCCTTTCTGGCCTGCTACCCGGGAGCTCTCAAATACCACCCGTTCCAATGGATCGATCAATGCGGTAATAATATCGCCTACCATGGAAAATCCAAATACGGTAACAGCCATAAACAGCCCGGGAAACACCGACGGCCACCATTGTCCTGTAATCATAGTAAGCCCGCCGGAAGCGATCATAGACCCCCATTCCGGCGTGGGTACCCTTACTCCGGCGCCTACAAAGCTCAGTCCCGCGATTAAAAGAATACCAAACCCCATTACTACGGAAAGCAAAGCGATTACCGGAGCCAACGCATTAGGAGCTACATGCAAAAACGCAATGCGTACCTCCGAGTTTCCCGCTGTTCTGGCAGCCTCCACAAAACTTTTTTCTCTCAGCGTCATCACTTCCGAGCGGGCTAACCGTAGGTTCCCCGGCAGATTGGCAATGCCAATAAGTAAAATTAAATTTCTGGTGCTCGGCCCGAAAATCGCCACCAGCAGTAAACCCAATACAAAGATCGGGAACGCCTGCATTACATCCATAACGCGCAGTATGATCGTGCTTAGCACGCCGCATACTCCTTTTTTGCCGTCAAAATAACCGGCAAACACCCCTATGGGAAAACCAACTCCCAAAGCTAAAAGCGCTCCCGCCACTACAATAGACAGATCTGTCCTATAAGCAGCTATTGTCCGGGAAAATACACACATTCCGTTAACATCCGTCCCAAAAGGGTACTTTGCGCAAGGAGGCAAAAGCTGTTCTCCGGAGATTCCTGTAGTAGGGGAATTAGGAATAAGGTAAGAGCCGAAGAGTACCATTAAAATGGAAAAGATGGTAATAATCAGTCCCGCCGTCTGAAGCGGCCTGGTTTTTAAAAAAAGGAACAGATAGCTGTTCTTTATTTTCTCTTTCATAATAACACCTTTCTTTCCACCGTCTAGCCGATTTCTGTAATACGCGGGTCAATATACATATAAATAATATCAACCAGCATATATACCACAAGATTTAAGACCGCGGAAATCAGGACCACCCCTTGGATTGCTGTAAAATCCGAATTGACCACCGACTGAATTGCGTATTGTCCAAATCCGCCCCAGCTAAATACCGATTCCACCAAGGCCGTCCCTCCCAGCATATATCCAAAATTTACCGCCGTAAAAGTAGCTACTGACGGCCTGGACGCCTTGGAAATATATTTCTGTAAGTAATTTGACTTTACCCCATTTATTTTGGCATAGTTTATAAACTCCGATTTTTGCGTCGATGTGGCCGAGGTCAGCGCTACTTTTAAAATGCCGCCGCCGTATACGAACGCCAAAACAAACACCGGAATAATGTGCCTGGATAAAATCGACATAAACGCTGGAATATCCCCTATAATCAGGCTGTCTATCAAACTAAACCCTGTAATCTGCGCAGGCAAAGAAAGGGCCAGGTCAATTTGTCCTGTCGGCGAAGGGGCAATACCTAATTTTACATAAAACACAAAGATTAAAATAAGCGCCAGCCAGAAATCTGGAAAAGCGCCAGCCGCCATCCCATAACCAGATAGGGTCTTTTTAATTATTTTCCCTCCAGGGCCTTTGGCGGAGGTAATGGATTTTAATCCTAATGGAACCATAACAAACAAACTGATAATCAACGCCAATATCACCAGCTGCAAAGTAGCCGGTAGCCGCGCCTTAATATCCTCAATCACTGGATTTCCAGTAACCCAGGAGTTTCCGAAATCACCATGGAGCAGGTTGCCAAAATAGGTTTTAAACTGTTCGAACAAGGTCCCGCTCAATCCTATACGCTCTCGTATCTGCTCCACGCCCGCTTCATCCACCAGCGCTCCGGCCATAATTCTAGCCGGATCTCCCGGAATCTTTCGTACAGCAAAAAAAGCGATCACAACTACACCGAACAGCTGTGGAATGATATACAGCAGCCTTTTCCCCAGATACTTTATAACTTTCATACAGCACCTTCTTTTGCGGGCAAAATATCCAATCACCCAGTTTTCTCTTGGGAAAAAAGGGACCGGAATTTTATCTTCCGGTCCCCGGAACAAATTAGCCTTTGATATTCATCAAATGGAACCGGGTTCCTTGCCCAAAGTTCCAGTTAAACCCTTCCAGGTTATCTCTGATGGCGCAGGTATAATTTGATTCTACCACCCACCCCATAGGCGCTTCTTCCATCAAGGTCTTTTGCGCCTGTTCAGACATTTCCTGTTGCTGCTCAAATGGCGTGCGGATACCATCGATTAAAAGCCCATCCGCTTTTTCGCTGTCGTAGAAACCAAACGCGCCATACGCTCCACCGGCATCTGTGCTCAGATAATAAAGCGACATATTAAAAATACCGTTGGGCAGCGCGGGATATTCGTGTAAAATTGCAAACGGAGCTTCGTAAGAACGCACCAGGGTATCAAATGAACCGGTGGGAGTTTTTCTTAAGGAGACATTAATCCCGATTTTCGCCAGGCTTTCCTGCATTTTAATGGCGATAGTTTCATGGGCGGGCCACCCGGCAGAATAGTAAAGCTCTACGTCAAATCCCTCTCCATAGCCGGCTTCTTCCATCAAGGCTTTCGCTTTGTCCAAATCGTAGCTGTACATCCATTGCTCCTGGGAGAGAGCTCCCGGAACTACTGTGGTAAATACCGCATCCCAGGCTTTTGCCTGCCCATAATACGCCGTTTCCACAATCTCGTCCTTTGGGATCGCATAGTTGATCGCCTGGCGTACCTTCTGATCTGCAAACTGGGGAACCAGCTTCTCGTTTAATACTAAAAATTCATTGGTGTTAGCCGGGATATCCACTACCTTTACGCCGCTTTCACTTTTCAGGCTGTCTATCTCCTTGGCGGAAAGTTCAGTAGCAATATCAATCTCTCCCCGCTTAAGCATCGCCACACGGTTGGCGCTTTCTGGGATTACTTTGAAAATAACCTTCTTAATGGACGGAACCCCTAAAAAATAATTGGGATTTGCTTCCATCGTGATCTGCTGTCCCGCAACCCAGTCGGTAATATAGTAAGCTCCAAATCCGCCGCCGTTTTTGGAAATCCACTCGGTGGCCCACGGATCGTCTTCTGTAGCGTGTTTTTGGGCTTCCGTACTATCCCATACAGTGTCGTACATGCTTGTCATGATATATTCATGCAAAGCGTTAGGACCTACCGAATGGGTTTTAAAAGTATAGTCGTCTACAATCTCAAAATCCACCTGACCGTCCGCTCCGATAACGTCCGTCACGGTCATAAAGAAATTTCCTACGGCTCCTAAAGCCACATGCCGCTCGTATTTCCACTGAATATCTTTGGTGGTAAGCTCATTTCCATACGCGCTTTTAATTCCTTTTTTAATGGTATAAGTTGCTGTCTGATTGTCTTCGGAGACCTCCCATTTCTCAAACAGCTGCGGAACTAACGCCTTTGGATCGCTGAAGTCGGGAACGGATACGAAGTCCATATCGGGCTGCTGGGATTGCACCAGCGGCCACTGGGCGCCGTAATCCATCACATTATCGATGATCATATACTGGGCAACCATACCGGAACCATTGGAATGGTCTACCGTAGGCGGCGTATCGGGAATACCTACGATCAAGATTTCTTTTCCCACGCTTGCGCTGTCAGTTCCGTCTGAACTGTCTTGGGGCTGGGTCTGCGCGGAGCCGCAGGCTCCCAGGGAAATAAGTACTGCCAGACATAACATCATTGCGATTATCTTTTTCATATTCTCCTCCTTATCAGCATATCTGTGTCATGTATTCTTAGTTTTTCTGTTTTTTGTACATGGCGATAAGCGCCATAAATTCAAAAATAATATTTGCGCCTAAAATGGTGGTTAGATTAGCGCAGTCATGGCTTGGGTTGATCTCCGCCGTATCAAATCCGATAAATTCCAGCCCTGCCAGCCCCTTTAGAATACCCAGCACTTCCCGAGAGGTAATTCCGCCGGGCTCCGCCCGGGCGGTTCCCGGGGCAAAAGCCGGATCCACTACATCCATGTCAAAGGTGAGGAACACTTTTTTATTTCCTACCCGGCGCCGGATTTTCTCCACCGTTTTTGCCACTCCCATTTCTGCTACTTCGTCGGTAGTAACAACCTCAATTCCCAGGTCCTGAGACTGCTTAATGTCCCCTGGAGAATACATAGTCCCCCGAATACCTACTTGAATGGAGCTTTGCGGATCTACCAACCCATCCTCAATTGCCCGGCGCACTACACTGCCGCTGGTATACTTCTGTTTCCCAAAATAAACGTCGTGGGTGTCCGTATGGGCATCCAACTGAATGAGAGCGATGTCCGGATAAAACTTGTGATAGGCCCTAAGCTGAGGATAGGTCACAGAGTGGCATCCGCCCATGCAGATGGGGACAACCCCTTTTTCTAAAATCGCTTCCAGCTCTTTTTCGATCAGAGGAAAGCTTTGTTCCCAGTCCCCGGTAAATACCGTCATATCTCCGTAATCCACAATATTCAGTTCTTTCCAAATATCCACCATATGTAAGGGACTTGTGGACCGCAAAAGCCAGGAAACATGCCGGATTTCTTTCGGAGCGAAAATGTTTCCCGGCGCGGTGCCCATTTCAAAAGGTATTCCAATGACCGCCACATCCGCTCCGGTCACATCTTTGGTATACGGCTGATTCATAAACGTTGAAATACCGCAGTACCTAGGTGCCTTTTTCAGATCAACTTCTTTGTTCATAAAGCGCCTCCATTATTATTTTTACCGAAACATGTTTGGTATAATCACAAAAGTATTATCAAAACTAATTCATAAAATTATCATACTATTTGTTTTGTATGTAATTTTATTTTTTGATTTTGATAGAAATAAAACTAGCTTTGTTTATACAATAGCAGGATTTTTTTTAAAAGTCAATAATTTATTATTAAACTATTATCAAAAAATTATGATAATTTTATGTTTAAATTTCACAGTGATTAAAAAAGCCGCGGACAAAATGTCTGCGGCTTTTTTAATCAATAGAGTATTTATTCTTTCGTTTTCACCAGGCACGCTGTCCCTTTGAGCAAAAGCTTGGGAAGTATCGTCAGCCTGCGGATTGGAAGATTTTGGTTTTCCACACGATCGCACAGACAATCTACCGCCAGCCGCCCATATTCCTGTTTACTAAGTCCCGCCCCAGTTAAGGGAATCGGAGAATCTCCATCCAGCTCCAAGTTAAACGCCGCGACGGAAATATCTTCGGGAACCGACAGCTGCAAAGTATTAATCATAAATACCATCGATTGGGCCAGGCTTTCATAGGAACACAGAATCGCTGTGGGAAGTTTCCCGGACTTATGCAAAGAGGCCAGCTCCTCCATCATCACCGTCTGCTGGAGATACTTTTCATCGTTCCAAAGATGGCTTAGACCCATATCATAAGCCTTTAGCGCATCCTGAACTCCTTTGAGCCGATTGAGGGTGGATGGACGCTGAGTAGTGCCATAAAAGGCAATTCTGCTGTGCCCCCACTGAAGCAACTGACTGCACAAGGCTACTCCCGCCTCCCGGTCTCCTGTATGGATAACGTCCATCTCAAACAAGCTTTCCGGCGGATATGTCATCAAAAGCCCCGGCCGACCTGTACGCAAAAATTTTCTGGCGCAGCCAACGCTTTTATGTCCAGCATAAAGTATCCCCGCCGCTTTGTCCACCTCTCCCAGCAGCATGGGATCCTCATCGTCTTTTATTACCTTCACATGAAGAGCGTACCCTTTTTCTGTCGCGGCGCTTTCTGTCCCTTGCAATACCCGCATCCAAAAGGTTGCGTCGTTTAGGTCGCTTTCCGGCATCAGCATAAGAATATATTTATCGTTATCCTTGGAGGGGGACTTTATATATCCAAGCTGTTTGCAGGCCTCCAATACCCTTGCGCGGGTTTCCGCGCTGATCCCCGGTTTTCCCGAAATCGCTCTGGAAACAGCGTATTTGGATAGGTTTGTTGCCAGTGCAATATCATTCAACGTGACTTTTTTGGCCATATGATTTCTCCTTATGAAATAAATTATCATAACTTTTCATAAATATTAATAACTTTATTGTAATGCATTCTATCAAAATTTGCAATACCCCGAAAAAAGATTAGTTAAATAGCTCGATAATTCAATTTCCATTTGGTGAAATCATCTATTCCTTTTATTTAAGTATATAAAATCCTTCGCCGGTATTCTTTGGTTTGTCCTTCGCATAAAAATAAAGCGAGGTGACCTTTTATGAAAAAGACCGCACTTGTTGTCACAGAAACTTTTCGCATTTCTCAACTGGAGCTGCGCCGGGAAACATTCCAAAAAATGATAGACGAGTACCTTTCTTCCCTGCTGGAAAAAAAGGAAAAATCATCATGACCTGTGGGATTTACTGCCGGCTAAGCAAAGAGGACAAAGAAAAATTCCAGGAGAGTGAAAGTATCCAAAATCAAAAAACGCTGCTCTCTCTCTATGCCAAAGAACATGGTTGGGATATTTATAACATCTACTGGGATGAGGATTACTCAGGCGCTGACCGGACCCGTCCCCAATGGAACAACCTTATCCGAGACGCCAAAGCTGGGTGTTTTGAAGTCATCCTCTGTAAAACCCAATCCCGTTTTACCCGGGATATGGAGCTGGTGGAAAAATATATTCATGGGTTGTTTCCTCTATGGGGGATTCGATTTGTTACGGTGGTAGATCACGCGGACACCCAGCTCCGCGGCAATAAAAAAGCCCGTCAAATTAATGGATTGATCAATGAATGGTATTTGGAGGACCTGTCAGAAAATATTCGCTCTGTTTTTGATATGAAACGCAAAAGCGGACAGTATATCGGCAGTTTCCCTATCTATGGATATCAAAAGGACCCTAAAAATAAAAATCATCTGATCATAGATCCCCCCGCGGCGCAGATTGTCAAACGGATTTATGAGCTTTGCCTTCAAGGATTGGGGAAACAGAAAATTGCCGCCTTGCTTAACGAGCAGGGAATTCCCAATCCTACAAAATATAAACAATCTAAGGGATGGAATTATGTTAATGGCTCCTGCCCAAAAACCGAACGCTGGAACCGCACTACCGTAGGACGTATTCTTCGGGAACAAATGTATACCGGCGACCTTATCCAAGGCCGCCGCAAAAAGGCAAGCTATAAATCGCCCGTTCTGCTTACACTGCCAAAAGAAGATTGGATTATCGTCCCCCACGCCCAGGAAGCCGTCATTCCCCGGGAGGTTTTTGATCAGGTCCAAGACCTTCTTAACACTCGTACCCGCACAGGGATTTCCGGCAGCCTTTCTCCTTTATCTGGAAAGGTAATATGCGCCGGATGCAGCAGTGTGATGGTAAAATCCTCCTGTGTATACAAAGGTCACCGGCGCAGCTATCTGCGCTGCCGCCAACACAGTTTGAACGCTGATCGCTGTTCCAGTCATTCCATTCGCCTGGAGCAGCTGGAGCAAGCAGTGGAGGACCGCATACGAAATTTGCTGGAAGAATATTACCATCCGCTCACTGTGGAGGAATATCTAAAAAGGGGAAGCAAGGAGGATATCTCTCAGGAAATATCGCAGATACAGTCACGGCAAAAACGATATCAAAAGGCTCTTGGAGAAATTTATCTTGATAAGTCATCAGGCGTTCTCAGCCAGGAAGAATTCTTGTATTTAAAAGAGCAATATGAGCAAGAGGAAAAAACCTTGTCCCTGAGGCTGTCGGCTTTAGTGGAAAGCTATAAAAACGCCCCTCCTCTTCGGCACAAAGAACAAACTCTTTTAACCTGGCTGTCCCAGCCTTCGCTTACACGGGAACTGGCGGCTAAGCTGATTGATCGGGTGGAGGTGGAGGAAAAAGATCCGATCAGTCAAACCCAAAATATTCATATATATTGGACCGTGTAAAGAGGCGCCTCCCAGCAAACTGCCGGGAAGCGCCGTTTGTATTATTTTAAAATTCCATCCAAGGCAAGGTTGACTTCCAAGATATTTACAGCAGGTTCTCCAAATACACCAAAGGTTTTACCCTGGGTGTATTTAAAGAAAATGGACACCGTTATCCCCCTGGGATAATCCATGTTCCTTGGCATAGGAGAGAAAGATTTTGTGTATACAGCGGTACCCGTTGTGATGGCCCGTCTGTTTTAAAGCTTCTTCCAGAAAATCGCAATGCTCTAACGCAGGCGTTTCAATTGCAACGCACAAATCTATCTTGGAAACCGTATATTGATAAAGCGCTTCTCCCCCTGGCAGCAAACACACGGATTTTCTGCGAACGCATTTCTCAGCTCATAAAAAGCCAATATTAGCTCGTCGGGCAAACGGACCAAAATTCTTTTGGCAAAGGGAAAGTATATTCAAACGAAACCATACGCTTCTGATACAACCGCATAATTTCCATAAAGTGTATCTATCTTTAAAATTAGTTTATCATATTCTCAATTAACATAGGCTTAGAAAACCTGCCTCTCCTGTTAAGATTTTGTAAAAAGTTTTTGTGTTTATGTCCTCCACTCCCATGTAATCGAACCGAAATATCCCGGTGCATTTGAACAACTGGTGGATTTATCCGGATGCTGGGACGAACATGAACTTTTTGAGCATCGGGAGGAGATCATCTCTCTCGCCTCCAAATGCAGCCGTTTCCATGAGCACTGCTGCCGATTTCTCACCGCTGCCGCCAGCTTGCAATCGGATACCTACCGAATCGCCTTGGAAGCTACCTCCTGTGCAAAAACCGTAAAAGCCGCTACCCGGATCGGACTGAGCGAATTCAAGGTAAAACATGGAACAGCCGGAAAAGAAAACATTCGTTTTCTTTCCGCTATCACCAACAAAGGATTTTGTATGTTTGATGATACGGCCAAAAACTTATGTGATCGAATTTATCTCATTGACGATGTTTACGGAGCTTCTTCCCGGCTGCTGCTTTCCACTTTAAGGGGGCAGGCGTTGGCCAATGGCTATGATATTATTACCTGTTACTGTCCTCTTGCTCCCTTTGAAAAGATTGAACATATCTTTGTTCCAGAACTTCGCGTGGGCTTTATGACCGCCAACGATTATCATCAGCCGGATATTGAACCTTATAAGGTAATCCATTCCCGCCGATTTACCGATCAAGAACAGTTAAAAAGCAAACGCAAACGAATTTCATTTAATAAAAAAGCGGCCCGTCAGATGCTGCAACAGGCCGCAAAGCTCCTGGCAGATGCGAAAGACTGCCATGATAAGCTGGAAGAGTATTATATTTCCGCTATGGATTTTGATAAGGTAAACGCTGTGTGTGAAAATACACTGAAAAAATACCGGCATATTGTCTCCCGGTACGAAGAAAAATAGCCTCCTTTTATAAAAACGGGTACGGCCGGCGGCTGTACCCGTTTTTTTACTTTAAAAAGAATTTTTCGATGACATGGGCTACCCCATCTTCCTCATTGGACAGAGTAACATAATCCGCCGCCGCCTGCACCTGCCCATTAGCATTGGCCATCGCTACTCCCAGCCCCGCATAGGAGATCATGGAAATATCATTAAAACTATCACCGCAGGCAACCAGCTGACTTACCGAAAGCCCCAAATGCTCCAGCAGCTTTTTCAGGCCATACGCCTTGGTTACCTCGCCCGCCATAAATTCTAAAAAGAAAGACTCCGAGCGAAAAATACTCAGCCTATCTCCAAGCTGCGCCTGGGCGATAGGCTCCAATTTCCCCAACAGATCTCCGTCCCCGGTAGCAATACATTTAATAACTGGAAATTTGATATATTCCTTAAAATTATCAATCTTTCGTACAGGAATACCATTTACCGCCGCCTCAAAGCGGATATATGGGTCCAGATCATATTCTGTGACGACGCAATTTCCCTCATGCGTCATCAGAGGAAGTCCATAAAGTTTCGCGAAGTTATAAATCTCTTTAATACAATCGGAGGAAATCGCCTTTTCAAAGACCGTCTCCCCTGTTTTGCAGTGAGACACCTGACCGCCGTTGCAGGTAAGCACATAGCCGCCTGTATTTTCCAAATCCAGCTCTTGGACCGCTTTTACCATCCCTGGTTTAGGCCGCCCAGAGGATAAAACGATGATCGTTCCCCGTTCCTGCGCTGCCTGGATCGCTTTTTTGACCCTTGGAGTAATCTCTTTTTTATCATTATAAAGCGTCCCGTCAATATCTAGCGCCAATACCTTATAACCCAAGTTACTATCCCCTTATTCTCTCAAATCCCTGATATCTTGTCCCTTGAAACGTTAATCCGCCCCGGTCTCCCTCCACCAACATTCCATATTCGGAAGAAGGAACCTCAAATTCCAACCGGTCGCCGCTTTCCACCTCAAAGGTAACATAATACCTCGTACTGCTGCTATGATAATTCATCGCCGCGTTATCCGAAGTTGAGTGATGATGAGTATGATAAGATGTATCCGCACGTTTGGTTACCACCTGTGCTTGTACAGTCAATACAGGAGACGCATTATTTCGTCTCCATTGTTTGGCGCCCTTTATTCCATGGACCAGGATGGTACCAAAAACAAAGAAAAATACGAAAATGACTAAAATGGGGATCAATGTAAACAAAAGGTTCATTCCTCCCCCAAAAGAGACGTCCATAGTTCCCATAATTCCCCCTTTTATTACTGTAAACTGTCGCTGCCCAGCTCGTCAAACTCCGGCTGGGACAAGCCGGTCAAATTCACTGTATATTCCGCTCCCATATAAGGCGCGTCGATCTCTTTCCATTCTCCAGCAATATCCTGGTTATAAAAACAGCTGATAATATCGCCATAATTATATCCCATAAAGCTTCCGATCCATTCGCAGGAGGCTTGTGTCAAAACCGCGACAGAAGCAATGCCCCGTTCTACATAAGTATTGTTATTAGACCCGATAAAACCGCCGATTTCCTTGGGTGTGGAAGCGCCGGCAACCGTTACTGCATTGACCTCGCCCTGGGCGGTGCATCCCACTACATTGCTTTGGGCGGTAGCGCCGATCAATCCTCCTACTGCATGATTACCGGTTACTGTCCCGGCAAAGCGGCAGTTCTGTACAGTGGAGCCTTCACTGATGCTTCCTGCGATTCCTCCTACCTGGCCAATACCGCTGACATCCCCTTCAAATACACAGTTGTCCAGCGTTCCGCCTAACACTTGTCCGGCGATCCCACCGGCAGCGCTGTATTGGGAATTTTCCAAACTGAGTTCCTCTTCGCTGACGAACAAGGAATTGGTTACGGTAAGATTTTTTACCTCCCCATAGCGGCCCACCACAGCAAAGAAGCCAACACTTCCCATTCCATGCTCAAAGCTTAAATTGGAAATAGTATATCCCATCCCGTCAAATACCCCGTTAAATCCCGTATAAGCAGGATCTCGCCGATCGGTGCGGATATATGTGCCAATGGGGGTAAACTCGATTCCTTCCATATCAATATCCGCCCCCAGCTCATAGCGGATATTTTGATATTTCCAATCGCCGGAATTTACAATTTTAGCAAGCTCCGCCAGTTGGCTAGGGCGGGTAATAACTATCGTTTCTCCCTCGTCTGTTTGCTGCATCGGCTGGTCTTGCACCGATACAAACCGATAGATAACCTCGCCTTTTGTAAGTCTGCCTTTAAATATCGCCGCGGGATCCCCCTCCACACGATATTCCTGGAAAGTATATTTTACAGGGAGCAGCTCCCGACCTTCCAAAGTACGTCCCACTAATAATTCAATGATATCATTCTCCAGCGTTTCATACTCCAAAAGCTCCAGCTCTACTGGAGCGGCCGGCTCAAAATCCACAGGATAATTTAAATCCGCCAGCCCGTCCCTAAATAAAGCAGGATCGAAAAACATCTCGCAGATATCCAACGCTTCCTTGGCTGAAACTGTATAATGAGAGATGGTGTCGCCTTCCTTATAAACAGCGCAGTTGCCCGCATCTCCCACATAGTTTAAATAGCCAAAGGCATAGTCCGCAAGCACCATGCCAATTCCCCCGCTGTCAGGGCTGAAATTAAATCCTTGGAGATACTTTTCGTAGACGGACACATAGTCCCGCATCAGCCGATCCTCCGGAGTAATCTGCTCCATCTGGGACGACACCGACGCACTTAAAGGAATCTTCTCTTCCTGGCCGCTCTGGAGACCCTCCGGCTGTGGATCCGCCGCAGGCGCTTTATTGCAGGACACACAGACGAATACCATTAGCAGCGCCATTGTAAAAATTAATAGTCTTTTCATATCTTTCTCCCATAATCGTTTCCTTTCCCCTGCCGCCCATGCGACGGAAAAGGAAGCTGTCAGTGAATACCAAAATAATCAATCTTTAATATAACGACATTATAAACGTTTCCCCCATTTTAAGCAAGAGAATTGCTTGTCACAAAATGTAAAATCAGTTATAATATCCTAAATGACCAAGAATAAAGGTGGCTGAACTAGAAACATGAGTAAAATCGCATGGAATCCCGGCACTCTCCTGGCCCCTGTTCCCCCTGCGCTAGTGACCTGCGGCAGTATGCAGGCCCCTAATGTGCTTACGGTCGCCTGGACGGGAATTGTCAATTCCGATCCCGCTATGACCTATATATCTGTGCGCCCCTGCCGGCATTCCTACCCTTTGATTAAGCAAAGCGGACAGTTCGCTGTTAATCTTACTACCGCAGCTCTGGTAAAGGCGGCGGATTTTTGCGGAGTACGTTCCGGAAAAACAGTAGATAAATTTAAGGAGTGCGGACTTACTCCCATTCCCGCTTCTAACATCTCGGCCCCTATCCTTAAGGAATGTCCTTTGGCGCTGGAGTGTGTGGTAAAAGAAAGTTTCCTTTTGGGAAGCCATGAGATGTTTTTAGCAGAAATTGTAGCGGTGGATGTGGAAGAGGATCTAATCGACGAAAACGGCAAGCTCCATCTTTCTGCAGCCGGACTGCTCGCCTATGCCCACGGAGAATATTTTGAACTGGGCAAGCGGATGGGCTCCTTTGGTTATTCAGTGAGAAAAAAGAAGAAATTTACTTCCCATAAGAAAAAATAAATAAAATTTTGTCTTTGTCTAACAATATCATTGGCGGTTTTTCGCCAATGATATTGTTATTTTCTATTGACTTTCGGAAGAAATTGATGTATTATAACATTAACACATGAACAATTGTTCATGTGTTAATATATGAAACGGAGGACATCCTTATGAATAATACTCCTATCTGTAATGGAAACCATATCCATAATCAAGAACAGTTGGATACCGTAAGTCATATTATCCCTACGGAGGATGAGCTTACGGAACTTGCTCAAATTTTTAAGATTTTTGGGGATAACACCCGAATTAAAATACTCGCCGCTCTGAGTGCAGGGGAATTATGTGTTTGCGATATTGCGCAACTAGTGGGCGCCAGTCAGTCTACCGTTTCTCATCAGCTTCGGCTTTTAAAAGCCTATCGGTTGGTGAAATGCCGCCGATCGGGAAAAGGCGCTTATTATTCCCTGGATGACATGCATGTGTCCTCTATTATTAACGCCGGGCTGGAACATGTAAAAGAAGAGGATGAAAACGATGAATGAACATAAAAAAGATATTCTTTGTCACTGTGGGGGACAGGAGCATAATCACAAATCTTGCTCCTGTGAGTCTGAGCACTCCCATGAGGTACATGAGCATTGCTCCTGCGAGCACAAGCATGAGCACTCCGCTCAAGAAGGTCACCCCCATGACCACTGCAGCTGCAGCGACTGTAGCTGCGGGGATGGATGCGGTCACCAACATTCCGCCGGCAGCGCCAAGGATTTGACAGCGCTTGGAATTTCTGCCGTACTGCTGGCTGTTTCTTTCCTTCCGGCAGTGGAAGTATTTTCTCCTTGGCTGATGGTGGCCTCCCTGCTGGTGGCAGGATTTCCTCTATTTATTCAGGGAGTAAAGAGCTTGTTCCGGTTGAATTTCAATGAATTGCTTTTGTTAACCATCGCTGTGGTCGCCTCTGTGTGTATTGGCGAATATTTTGAAGCGGCGATCGTGACAATCCTTTTCCGCCTGGGTGAAATGCTGGAAGAGAGAGCTGTACAAAAAAGCAAACGTGAAATTGAGGCTCTCACCTCTATCCGTCCAGACGACGCCAATTTACAGCAGGAAGACGGTAGCTTTATCACTGTTGACGCACGGGAGGTCCCGATAGATAGTATTATCCAGATCCGTCCAGGGGAACGTATTCCATTGGACTGTGTGGTACTTTCCGGCAGCTCCAGTGTGGATCAATCCTCCCTGACCGGGGAAAGTATTCCGGTCAATGTAAAAGAAGGAGATCAGCTGCTCTCCTCTGCCATTAACGGCGGAGGGCTGCTCATCTGTAAGACGACCAGTGATTTCTCCGGTTCATTTGCCAACAGGATGATCGCCTTAGTGGAAGAATCCTCTGGGCAAAAAGGGAAAACGGAAAACTTTATTACTCGTTTTGCTAAAGTTTATACACCTATTATTATGGTATTGGCAGCAGCATTGGCTATTCTTCCTCCCCTTCTGGGAATGGGTAGTTTTGAAATGTGGCTGTCCCGTTGCCTAGTATTTTTAGTAGCTAGCTGCCCCTGCGCTTTGGTCATTTCTATTCCTCTGTCTTTCTTTGCAGGTATCGGCGGCTGTTCTAAAAAAGGTGTTATCGTCAAAGGTTCCAAATATATGGAGCTTCTTTCCAAAGCTGACTGTGCCGTATTTGATAAAACCGGTACGCTGACTACTGGAAAATTGTCTGTAACCAGAGTGCAGAGCGTCGGCGGTTACAGCGAAAAAGAAGTCCTCCAGGTTGCCGCGGCGGCGGAAAGCATGTCTAATCATCCCATTGCCCAGGCTATTGCCGCTCATCAGCAGCAGGATTTTCATCCGCAGATTTCCGATTACAGCGAAATCAGCGGAAAAGGTATAGAGATGGTAATGGATGGCAAAACTATACTTTGTGGATCCCGCCGCTTGTTGGAAGAAAATAATGTGGATATCCAAGCGCTGGATAATCTGCCGGTTTGTCTGGCGATCGACGGAATTGCTGCAGGCGGTGTTGAGATTTCTGACAGCCTGCGGGAGGATGCTCCCGCTACCCTCAAAGGTCTTAAACAGGCTGGAGTTGAGGAAACGGTAATGCTTACCGGAGACAATGAAGCTAACGCGCAGAAAATTTCCAAGCAGGCAGGGGTGGACCGCTTTTTTGCGGGACTGCTTCCTCAGGACAAGGTCAGCCGCATGAAAGAACTGAAGTCCCGTCATAAAGTAACCCTATTTACTGGGGATGGTATCAACGACGCTCCTGTTCTCGCAGGCGCGGATATCGGTGTGGCCATGGGCTTTGGTACGGACGCCGCTATTGAAGCGGCAGATGTGGTTTTGGTTTCTGACCGACTGCTTTCTTTGGTAGACGCTATCCATATTTCCAAAAAAACCATGGGAGTTGCCAGATTTAATATTGCCTTTGCTTTAATTGTAAAGGTTGTTGTTTTACTCTTGGGCGCTATGGGACTCGCCCAGATGTGGATGGCGGTATTCGCCGATGTTGGCGTAAGCATCATTGCCGTACTCAATTCCGTACGCATCCTTGGTTGGAAAGGGAAAAACTATTGACTTAAAACGGTAATTGTGGTATTATAATCTGCGTCACGTTGGATATGTGTTGCGTGTTCCTTTGGGTCACTACCGCATATTTTATTGCACGGAGAGGTGTCCGAGCGGTTTAAGGAGCTGGTCTTGAAAACCAGTGACCCGAGAGGGCCGTGGGTTCGAATCCCACCCTCTCCGCCAATATTCTTCTCCTCTGTTCTATCTGTGACGCAGATTTAAATACTGTTATTTTTTATTCACCATGGAGATGTACCCAAGTTGGTGAAGGGGCTCCCCTGCTAAGGGAGTAGGTCGGGAAACTGGCGCAAGGGTTCAAATCCCTTCATCTCCGCCAAACTAAGGTGCAATATAAAGCACCGATAATACCGCTTAAATCCGCTGTTTATGCTGATTTAGGCGGTTTTTATTTTCTGATTTTAGGGTGCAAAAAGATGCAAAAACATCAATAAAAATCATGTAAAGTTACACAGAAATTACACAGTAAAACACTGCACTGTTAATTATAAAGTTTTTCCTTCGACTCTGGAATATCTTCCCTTTTCCCCTTATCTTTAGTAACAAACAAGTAACACGGTATTGCACCGCCTGAAGGTTGGTTTTGCTGACAGCGGCGGTAACTGTCTTACCAACGCCAATTACTACATGATCCCCATTAACCTGAAGAATATCATAGGTGTCATATTTTTCGGTGCGTCTATTTTTACGTAATATTACGCATATTTTTCATAAAACATATTGACATCACGTAATAATACGTATATAATATAAATAAGAGGTGAACGAATTGACAGAAAGAGAAATTCTCAGGATACTTAAATCAAATGGTTGGAAAGTAACAGAAGGCGCTAATCATCACCTTGCAACAAACCCTAAAAAGCCTGGTATCAAAATTCCGATCCCCAGGCATAA
>NZ_JACRTD010000014.1 GCF_014385085.1 Youxingia wuxianensis
AAGTTTTAATCCAGCTTCTTCTCGCTGGTCTTTGCTTCTTGCCTTCTTGGCTTTCGCCTCAAAGTCATCTTTTCAGGGTCTTTTCTTCTCTCGTTGTTCATTTTTCAAGGTGCTCTCTTTTCTGCCCCTCGCAAGGTTGTCCCTTGGGGTGACAGGAACTATAGTTTACCATGAATTTTTCAAACTGTCAACAGTTTTTTTGCCGAAATTTTTTTGGTTTTTTTAGCTATCTGTTTTTCCCCGGCAATACGCCCTTTTTCCCTCTTTTTTGGCGAGTTTCTACCCCTTGCTATAAAAATTTCTTGTACTTTTTCTTTTTCCTCCCCCGAAAAGCGATTGATTTTTTTACTTTATGTGATATACTATATAATGTTTCTAAAATAACCTATATATTATCTAAATATGCGCCCGTAGCTCAGCTGGATAGAGCGTTAGACTCCGACTCTAAAGGCCGTGCGTTCGAATCGCATCGGGCGTACCATGCCGCCGCAAGCAATAAAAATGTTTGCGGCGGTTTTTTTCAACTGCTTCTTCGGATTTGACCTGATAATCTGTTATACAAAAGGAACCCGCATAAACCTACGTCTGTGCGGGTTCCTTTTTCTTGTTATTACATACTTTCTTGGAGTATCCGAATAATTTCCTCCTGCGTCAGGACTTTATAGCCGCCCTCCATAATAAACGACCCCTTGGCGATCCCTTCCAGCATCTCCTGTGTGACGCCTAGCTCCCCAATTCCCATAGCGACGCCGATTTCTCTCATATAAGCTTCCATCTTTTCAAGACCTTCGCCGGCAATCTGCTCGTCCGTTTTTCCCTGGGCGGTTACCCCCCAGACGTTTATCGCATATCTTTTAAATTTGGCAAGCCCATAAGGACAGATGTGCCGGTAATAGGCCAGGGAGACTGCGGACAAGGTCATCCCATGGGTTGCATCGGTATATGCTCCCACAGACTGTCCAATCATATGCACCATCCAGTCGGTGGTTTTTCCCTTTTCTACAAGGGTGTTCAGCGCCCAGGTCGCAATCCACATAATATTGCTTCTGGCCTCATAGTCCGTCGGATTTTTTACAGCGATCCGGCTGCTGTGAATTAAGGATTTGAGCAGCCCCTCCATAAGATAGTCGGAGGTGTTGTCGTCCTCCCCGGAAAAATATTGTTCCAAAATGTGAGACATGATATCAAAGAAACCAGCGACCATCTGATAACGCGGTACCGTAAAGGTAAACGCGGGATTGAGGATAGAAAACTTGGGGAATACATTCTCCCCAAACACATGGCCTATTTTTAATTTCTGCGCATGATTGGTGATGACCGAGCCGCCGTTCATTTCGGAACCGGTGCCCACCATAGTCAGAACGCATCCCACAGGAATAATCCGGTTATCCACCTCTTCCATACGCAGATAGTACTTCTCCCAGGGATCTTCTTCACAATAGGCGGAAACGGAAACCGCTTTTGCATAATCGCATACGGAACCGCCGCCTACGGCCAAAATCAAATCCACCTGGTTCTCCCGGGCCAGCCGGCAGCCCTCATACAGTTTCTCCACCGTTGGATTGGGCATAACCCCGGCGTCCTCGGTAATCTGTTTTCCGTTTTCCTTAAGGATTGCGACCACCTGATCATAGATACCATTTTTCTTAATGGAGCCGCCCCCATAAATAAGCAAAACATTTTTACCGTACTTGGGTAGTTCCTCCCTCAAATATCCCAGCGCTTCCTCCCCAAAGTATAATCTGGTTGGGTTGGAGTAACAAAAATTCCCTAACATATTGTTCTCTCCTCTTATTCTTTTTACAATTCATATTCCTGTTTCTGCGGGTTCGCCTGAAGCTTGACAATCCCCCGCCTTAATCTTTCCAGTCCGTCGCTTAAAATCTCCCGGGGACAGGCTATGTTCATCCGAAGGAAACTCCCGTCGGCCCGGTATTGTTTTCCATCTGTCAGATAAAGCCCCGTCTCCCGGCGCAGATAGCTTTGCAGCTGAGTCGAGTTGGAGGACGCGCCGGCGCAGTCCAGCCATAACAAGTAAGACGCCGGAGAAACAAGCGCTTTGATTTGAGGGATCTCTCTCTCCAAAAACTGCCTGGCCAGACGCTTGTTTTCAAAAACATACTCCCGCAGCGCATCCAGCCAGGGAGCCCCTTCGGTATAAGCGGCAATGGCGGCCAAAGGGGCAAACACGTTTGGAGATCCGATCTCATCGGCATCAAGCGCGCATTCCATCTTTTCCCGCAGGACTTTTTCCGGCACAATCACCACCGCGCTCTGCAGCCCGGCGAAATTGAAAGTTTTGGTAGGGGCGGCGCAGGTAATGCTGTTGTCCCTGCATTTTTCCCCCGCGCTGGCAAAGGGGATATATTCCTGTCCCGGGGCGGTCATATCGCAGTGGATCTCATCCGAGATCACCAGCACATGATGTTTCCAACACAGCTCCCCGACCTTTTCCAGCGTCTGCTTGTCCCATAGTTTGCCCACCGGGTTATGGGGATTGCACAAGATCATCATCGTAGTTCGCGGCTCCGCCAGCTTGCGCTCTAAGTCCTCAAAATCCATCTGATAATTTTCCCCGTCGTATATCAGCCGGTTCTCCAAAATTTCCCGGCCATTGTTGGCAATACAGTTAAAAAAGACATTATAAACCGGCGGCTGCACCAGTACATGATCTCCTGGGGCGGTAAATTTCCGCACTGCGCTGGAAATCGCTGGGATAACCCCGGAACAGAAAAGCAGCCATTCCCGCCTTAGCAAAAAATGATGCCGGGTTTCCCACCAGCCTATGACGGCCTGCCGCCATTCCTCAGGCAAAACGGAATAACCGAAAACACCATGCTTTGCCCTTTGCTCAACAGCGGCAATGATTTCCGGCGCCGTTTTAAAATCCATATCCGCCACCCACATGGGAAGCTCGTTTTCCCCTACGTCCCACTTTAACGAATAGGTTCCTCTGCGCTCTACCAGGGTATCAAAATCGTACTTCATAGTGCACCTCCGTTTTCATTGCTTCTTATCCCGTTTGGAAAGAAACTTGTATCTCTGCGTTTCCCACCGCCTGTGCAAGCCCTGTCGGATCTTCAAGATAACCTACTGGGGTATAGCTGTAGGAGGTAGTGAAACTTTCATAAAACAACACTAAGCAGTCGCCGCCGTAAAGCATCAGATCTCCCGCGTTAATTTTTTCGGGGACGGATGGATTGGCAGGAAATTCCTGAGAGAAATAATAGTATTTTTCATTCCTATTCATTTCGCTCATCTCCAGCGTCACTGGAAAAGTTTTTATCAACGCGCGGGCCGTTTCATTTTCATAAAGCTTTGCGGAAAAGCTTTGATCTCCGATGATAATTTGAAGCCGGTACGTTCCTTCTTCCTCTTGGGCCTTTTCAGGGGATATTCCCCCAGGCTGTCTTCCATCGCCGGCCGGTTCCTGAAATGAGGCTTGCGGCTGCCGGCTCTGTTCTGATCCCTGCCGCCGCGTGCCGTCCTGCGGCGCGTCCCTCTCCTTAAAAGACGCCTGGGACCGCCCCATATCTGCCGTACGATCCTGGATATTCCATGCGCATCCAGCCAAAGAAAGCACCAAGAGCCCAATGAAAATTGCTGCGGCTGTTTTCTTCATCATATCACATCCTTCCCCCCGTGAAAACCTTTTTTCACAACCGATTTGCTCCCTGACCGCCCCCTGTCCTCCTTAGGAATTATTCCTCCAAAAAAAACAGAACTGTTTTCCTCTTTTTCTTAAAGGTATTCCCAAATTTTTTCTTTTTTTAATTTTCCATGACACTCCTCCCAACAGACGCCGCCGTTCCAAAACGGTCCTTTCCCAAGGTCGCCTGTTTCTTTTGATATAACGATACACCTTGGAGTTCGCTTTAAGTCAAGACCCAAAATAAAAATTTTTAAGACAAAACAGCCCCTCCTTTCTGCCTGCCCCTGCCCGGCGTCCCAGGGGCAAAGCCTTCCTTTGCAGGACATGCGTCTTGCAAAAACTTAAAGGACATAAATCCCCATGCCTAAATTGAAAACCTGTGCTATAATATGAACTTAAGCGATTTTCCCTAGAAAACTACATATAAAACGAGGAGATATTATGAACGAAAAAGAAGTCGCGGAAATCCGCCGGCGGTTCCGCCCGGAAAAAAGCAATATTACCCACGTCCGGGGATGTTTTGTAAATGAGAAGCGGGAAATGGTATCCCAGTTTAACCAATCTCTCCAGCTGAGCTCCCAGGAGGAAACAGAAAGCATTTTATCCGTCTTAAAGCGCACCCTCTCCGGCGGGCTTGGGAAAAATCTTATTGATATTGCCTTTGACACCCAGCAGGTGGTAGACAGTCCGGAGCACCGGCTGCTTATGTCGGTGCGCAACTCTGGGCTGGAGGATGAGCAGGCGGTACAGGCGCTGTTTGACAAGATTATTCAGTCTTTGTCTTTGGAAGGAAACTATGTGATCCTGCTGACCCATGACCGCTATGACGTGCCTTACCGCAGCAAAGACGACCAGACCCAGGCGGACGCTTCCAGCGAGGTGTTCTCCTACATTTTATGCAGTATCTGTCCTTTAAAAATTACCAAACCCGCTTTAAGCTACCACATAACAGAAAAACAGTTTTGCAACTGCAAGCCTCAGTGGGTTGTGGCTCCTCCTGAACTGGGATTTTTGTTTCCCGCCTTCGATGACCGCGCCGCTAATATCTATGGCGCTCTGTATTATACCCGCAGCACAGAGCAAAACCACCAGGAGCTGGCGGATGCGGTGCTGCACTGCCAGCTCCCTATGCCTGCGGCCCAGCAGAAGGATACCTTCCACACCATTTTAGAGGACAGCTTGGGAGAGGACTGCAGTTATGAGGTTCTTCAAGGGCTCCATGATCAGCTGTGCGGGATGGTGGAGGAGCACAAGGCCAAAAAGGAGCAAGCCCCTCTTGCTATCTCCAAGCAGGAAGTAAAAACGGTTTTGAAGGCCTGCAACGTTCCTGAAAAGAGTGTCGCCGCCTTTGAGCAGCAATACGACGCACAGTTTGGCCCTGAGACAGATTTAGCCCCCGGCAATATTATCGATCCCCGCCGCTTTCAGGTGCAGCTGCCGGATGTGAGCATCCAGCTCAATCCCCAGCGCAGCGATCTGCTTCAGATACGGATCGTAGACGGAGTAAAATACATCCTGATTCGAGCGGACGAAGGGGTAGAGGTAAATGGAGTGGGTATCCATATCCCCTGACAGATAAAAATGGGCTTGACAATCGGTCTTTTTGGGATTACACTTTAGTAGACGTATGCTTTAAATCGATAAATTGTCGCGTCTTTTTTGGAGGTTTTTTTATGTCGATGGTAATAAACAAACAGCTGCCCCTACCCGTCCTCTTAAAGGAGGAGTATCCCCTGCCTCCGTGGGCAGCGCAGGCAAAGGTGCGGCGGGATGAGGAAATCCGGAAAATATTTACCGGAGAATCCGATAAATTTATCGTTCTGATCGGTCCCTGCTCCGCGGATAATGAAGACGCGGTATGCGATTATGTTTCCCGGCTGGCAAAATTAGGCGAGCAGTTGTCTCAGCGTTTGATGCTGATCCCCCGTATCTATACCAACAAACCCCGTACCACCGGGGAAGGATACAAAGGGATGCTCCACCAGCCTGAACCGGACAAGGCCCCGGATCTGCTGGCTGGAATTACGGCCATCCGTAAAATGCACATCCGGGCAATTGTGGAGACCGGTCTGACCGCCGCGGATGAGATGCTTTATCCGGAAAACCGCAGCTATCTGGACGATCTGCTTTCTTATGAAGCGGTGGGCGCCCGTTCGGTAGAGGATCAGCAGCACCGGCTAACCGCCAGCAGCCTGGACATTCCGGTAGGGATGAAAAATCCTACCAGCGGGGATTTTTCTGTGATGCTTAATTCGGTAACCGCCGCCCAGCATCCTCACAACTTTATCTACCGGGGAAACGACGTAACCACCAGCGGCAATCCTCTGGCGCATGTAATATTGCGAGGCGGCGTGGATAAGTATGGCGCCTGCATGCCCAACTACCATTATGAGGATTTGGTGCGCTTACTGGAAATGTATGAAAAACGCCCCCTTGAAAATCCCGCGGCGATCATCGATGTGAACCACTCCAATTCCAACAAACAGCATAAGGAGCAGATCCGCATTGTCAGCGAGGTGCTTCACAGCCGCAATTACAATCCCAAGTTAAAAAAACTCATCAAAGGGGTCATGGTGGAAAGCTATCTTGAAGAGGGCTGCCAGACCATCGGAGGGGAACATATTTACGGAAAATCTATTACCGACCCCTGCCTGGGCTGGGAGGATACCCAGCGCCTGCTTTATAAGATTGCTGAAAACTGCTGAAATAAAAAAAGGTACAGCGCCGAAGCGCTGTGCCTTTTTTACTGTACACGATAGCCTTGTTCCACATACTGGGTTACCGTATCCCACATATCGCTCTCGCTGGAAAATTGCAGCTGTTTAAAAATCGGGATCTCATGGAAAGAAACACATCGAAAATCATGGGAAATCCATAAAACTTGTTTTTGGGGAGCCGCTGGGTCAAAAGAACTTTTCACTTTTGCTTAAACCTCCTTGGCGTTTGCCGCCGGTCTTCCTTTTTTATAGTAAAGCATTTTTAAGGTACACCTTTGCGTAAACTCCAAGTCAAGTAAACATTTTATGAACATCTCCCAAGGCCTTTGTCTAAAAAACCCGCCCCGTTTTAAAACGGGGCGGGTTTTAAACAAATACAAGCTGTACTAAAAGCATATACAAGATGGTTCCTCCGCCAATGGAAAGCAGCATATTTCTCTTCCACCAATGGAGCAGAACAATCCCTAGTACAGCGATCCCTTCCGGCAGTCCGTACGGCCAGGTGAGCACCGGCACGCTTTTCACACAGTAAACCACCAGCAGGCCAATGACTGCGAATGGCAGCACCTTTCCCAGGTACTGAATATATTTTGGGGTGGGTCTGTTATCTGGAAAGATCAAAAAAGGCAAAAACCGGGTGGTGAGCGTTCCCAGCACCACAGCTCCGATCATAATAACCGCCTGTCCTGTACTTAAGCTCACGAACCCATCTCCTTTCCTTCAAACGACTTTTTTGCCAGGGTCAGCACCGCTAAAATCAACAGCATCGATGGAATAATAAAATTGTCCGCTCCAAAGAGCATCAGGCACACAGCCGAAGCCGCCACCCCTACTATAGCCGGCAGGTGGCGTTTTTGAGAAAACCATTGATCCAGAAAAATCACCACAAACAAAGCGGTCATAACAAAATCAATTCCTTTGGTATTAAAGGTGACAAAGGAGCCTAAAATCCCGCCTAAAGTGGAGCCTATCACCCAGTAGCACTGATTGAGCAGAGTGACGAAAAACATAAACCAGCCTTTATCCACCCCTTCCGGGGGCTGGGTGGTGCAGTTGATAGAAAAAGATTCGTCACACATCCCATAAATTAAATACCATTTCTTTTTACCCACATTTTTATACTTGTCCAGCATAGAAATCCCATAAAACAAATGGCGGGCGTTGACCATCAGCGTCAAAAAGAACGCATGAAGCGGGTGGAACCCGGAAACCAGTAAATTTGCCGCCACAAATTCCATAGAGCCGGCAAAAATTGTCATGCTCATCAACATGGGATACACAAAGGAAAATCCTAAGCTATTCATATAGATCCCATAAGCCAGCCCTAAAAATGTAAATCCCGCGCAGATGGGGATGGTATAAGGGAAGGCCGCTTTTAACGCTTTCATTTTCATAATATTCCCCTGCCTGTTCCGTTGGTCAATGGGTTTTATTATATTCTTTTTCTTTTTCCCTTGCAAGTGGTATAATAAGAGGCGGGAAAATATCGTTTTTCTCCCGGACGCTGTCCGGGACCGGTTTGGCGGTACCGCAAAGCCGCAGCGTGTTCTTTGCCGCCGGCGTCCTAAAGCCGAGCGGACCTCCGTTTTTTTAAAAAGGAGAGATAATTTTGAAGTATCAATGGTTGTCACAATACTGCCTGGCTATGCCTGGGGGCACAGAGGAATATAAGCCCGAGTGGGATGCTGTGCGGTATATGATCGGGACAAAAATGTTTGCCATGGCCGGGAGCAACAAGCAAAAAGAGCCTATCCTGACAATAAAACTGGAGCCGGCCTTTATCCAGCTTGTAAAAAGCCAGTACCCCCAGATCGCCCCCGGCTACTATATGAACAAAGACCATTGGTGTTCGGTTCCCCGTACAGGAGATGTGCCGGACGAGCTGGTAAAACAGATGCTGGACCAGGGGTATCAATTGGTTCTTGGCTCCTTCAGCAAAAAAGCCCGAGAAGCCATTCTTTCCTCAGTTTCAACCGGTTTGCCGGGCCAAAGGCCCTCCCCGGAGCCCCAGGATGGTTCGGCTTTCTAATTCGGGCCGCCATGAAACCAGACGAGGGAAAGCATAAAAACTGCGGCAAAGGCATCTCCCCTAGGCCAGGATGTAATCACGCCCGCTGTCCTTGAGGCTATAAAACAATCTGCCAAAAAATCAAAATAAAAAGGGGGCGTTCCAGCCCCCTTTTTTCAAAAATTTTTCCTGAAATTTACGCAAAAATGATAGTTGCCTTTTCTCTTTTTCGATATTATAAATCCAGAGCATAAAAGCTCGCAAGATTTTTTCATTTTTCTCCTTTTTCCAACGCCTCTTTTGCCGCCGGGCAGGGGAGGTCGTTTACTTTAGAGTATACCCCTCCAAATTATGCCCTGTTTCGGCAAAACCCGGGAATGAGCGCTACGCTCATTCCCGGGTTTTTACATATCTTCCTCTAAAATCTGTATTCCCGCTCCTAAAAGGTGGGGCCCTACATATACCCCCAAGGTGCAGTCGATCTCGCTTTCATAGTGATGAACAAAGGCGGGAATCCGGGAGAGCAGTACTTTTTTCACCAGTTCTCCATCCTGGGGCGCGTCCCCATGGGCGGTCATAATATTCACCCGGCTGCCGGGCGTGTATTTTTCATACACCAGATCGCATAGCCTTTCTATGGACGCTTTTCTGCCCCGCACTTTTGCAATGCTGGTCAGTTCCCCGCTGGGGGCGAAGGTGAGGATGGGTTTAATATTGAGCATGGTACCCGCTACCCAGGTAATCCGTCCGATCCGCCCGCCTTTTTGCAGATATTCCAAGGTGTCCACGCTGAAAAACACGGTGGTGTTTTTAATCAGCCTGGGGATCAGCGACAGCAGTTCCTCCCATGTTTTCCCCTGACGAAGATACTCCGCCGCCTGGAGCACAGTAGCGCCGGTCCCCAAGCTTCCGCTTTTGGTGTCAAAGGCGGCTACCTGCAGACCGGGAAACTCTTCCCCGATCAGCTCCACCATCTGATAAGTGCCGGAAAGTCCGCTGGAAAAAATAATCGCCAGCACTTTTTCATAGCCCTCGTCTTTGATCTGCTGGAGGGCCTGGGTGATTGTGGCTCCGTCCGGCAGAGAGGTTTTGGGTATCTCCGCAGGCAAGCGCTGATAAACCTGCCGGGCGGTAATATCCACCCCGTCTGAATATGACCCTTCGCTGTAGGTAATTTTCAGCGGTACAATAAAAATAGGTTCTGTTTTGGCCATATGCGCCGGCACATCCGCGCAGGAATCCGTAAGAATGGCTATTTTTTGCCTATTCATCCTTTCACATCCCTAATAACACGATTTCTCCTTATTCTCTGAGAGCCACGTCATTGCCCGGCGGATCTCCCCATCCCAAAAATCCCATTCGTGGCCTCCGGGCCCCTCCTGCCAAACCATCGGGTATTCAAGCTCATACAGCAGGTCTCTCAGTTTTTGATTCATGGGATAACAATACGTATCTTCTCTTCCGCAGGCAAGATAAATCCTGGGCAGAGGCTTTTTTTCCCCCGCAGTCCGGCGGGCCAGATAAAACAAATCGTCCGGGCCGTTTTCCACCTGCCCGCTTCCAAATACGTTCTCCACCGCTTTTTCCATCCCCTGCTGTCTGGCAATTGTCGCCAGAAACGGGGCGTCCACCGCCCCGGACAGAGAAATGGCGGCGCTGTATTGTTCTGGATTGGTAAGAGCCGCTTTCACAGCGCCGTAGCCGCCCATGGAAAGCCCGGCGATAAAAGTGTCCCGTCTGTCGCCGGACACAGGAAAGCTCATACGGACAAAACGGGGCAGCTCTTGGGTTAAAAAGGTGAAAAACTTCAGCCCATGGGCCATATCTGTATAGTAATTATTTTCTCCCCGGGGCATGACCACCGCAATTCCATGCTCCTGGGCGTAACGCTCCACATTGCTGCGGCGAAGCCAAATGGTTTCATCTTCATACATCCCATGAAGCAGATAAAGCACAGGATAACGCGGGTTTTTTGGATACAGCTCCTCTAGCGGCATGGACATCGCCCTGCCGCTCCCGGGGGTAGGAAGGGTAACCAATATTCTTGTAGTAATCAGCAGGGTTTTTGAAAAAAAACTGCACTCATATAATGACATGGACGCTTCTCTCTCCCCTAGGTAAACTATTGGCGTTTTCACGCGCTTTATACATATCTATAAGTGAGTATAGCACCCAAAAACAAAAGATGTCAACGGACAATTTTAAATGACTATTAAATATAAGCATTTGACAAGTTTTATTTCTCTGACCTATAATGTGGATAAGAAATAAGCGGGGGGATGCTATTATGGCAAAAACAGAAGACCGGCAGCTGGCAAAGGATTTTGTAAATTTAATGCGGGCGTTTTATATCGCCACCCAACGTCCCTTTGAAATCCGGGGGGACATTAAGGTTAGCTCCCGCTCGTTTAACGTATTGTACGCACTGAAATATCACCCGAATAAAGAAATAACCATGTCCGCGCTGGCGGAAACTTTATATATGTCCGGACAGCAGCTTTCCAAGTTGGTAAGCCCCCTGGAGGAAAAGGGATTGGTGGAGCGCATCCATGACACCATCAACCGCCGCCAGGTATTTATAAAGCTTACCAGGAAAGGAAGCCGGGTGGTGGATATGGCAGTTTCCGATATGGTAAAACGAATTTCTCCCGAACTGCGCATCTTCACTCCGGCGGAAAAAGAGCAGTTTTCTTCCTCGGTACGCACACTGACCCGGCTTTTGGAAAAAGGAGAATACCAGCAGTGGTAATTCCTCCCTCTTTGCAACGGCGGAAATATAGGGTATAATGTGGTTGTATTACCTGCCAAAACGGGGGGAAAATTATGCTAAACTTTTCCCAGATTACCAAACAATACGGCAGCCTTACCGTACTTAAAGACGTCTCTTTGCAGGTGGCCCGGGGGGAATGCGTCTGCGTAGCCGGAGCCAACTCCCAGGGAAAAACGACCCTGCTCTCCATCGGAGCGGGACTGCTGACGCCGGAAAAAGGGCGTGTCGCAAAAGACGGGGGCGTGGGGTTTGTTCCCCAGGAAAACGCTCTGTTGGAGGAGTTGTCTGTTCGGGACAATCTGCTGCTGTGGTACAGCGCCTGCCGCAAAAAAACCAGTCTGTGTTTTCGGGAGGATTCCCCGGAAGCCCGCCTGGGTCTTTCGTCCTTTGCCAAGCAGAAAATTTCCCGTCTTTCCGGCGGGATGAAGAAGCGGGCGTCCATTGCGGCGGCTCTGGCGGGCGACCCGGATTATCTTTTGATGGATGAGCCGTTTGCCGCTCTGGACTTGGAAAGCAAAGAGGAGATTTCCCTTCTTCTGCGCCAATTGGCCTCCCAGGGAAAGGGCATTTTATTTTCTTCCCACGATCCGGCGCAGATTGCCGCCGCGGCGCAAAGATTATATGTCCTGCGGGACGCCCATATCCGGCAGGAGGTCTGCCCGGACCCAGCGCTTTCTTTGGAGGAGCGCACCCGGCGGATCATCGAGCTGATCGGACGGTAACAGCAAAGGTAAAAACCGGCCTTTAACACCAGGCCGTTTTTTAGATATTATGGGAACCAAACGTTTAGGAATTATTGGAGGAAACATGAATGACTGAAAATGAAAACAATGTATTTGATCCTGCAGGCCAGGATCCTTCCGTTTCCCAGGCGGTAATGGACACCGCGGCGGAAACAGAAAACACCCTTTCCGGGACAGATCCCGTCGGTTTTCAAGAAGAACCCACCCCAGGCAAGAAAAACACCAAAACCATGATCATTATTATCGCGGTGGTGGCTGTTTTGGCTCTGGCTGTGATTGTGGGCTTCGCCAGCGGACTGCTGGGTAAAAAAGACCCGAAAACCGCGGTGTTGGACGCCTTTACCGCCACCTCTGCCCAAAGCAGCAAGCTCATGGATAATATGTATCAGGAAAATCCAGTGGCTAAACTGATGCTGGCGCCAACATCGGCTTCTAAGAAAACGGATTATACCATCACTCTTCATTCTCTTTCCGGGTTTGAGGGAGACCAGATGGTAAATCAGCTCATTTCAGGGGCATATCTGAAAGGTTATTTCACCAATGATTTGGAAAACAGCGCCACAGAAATTTATGGAGAGCTGGGGCTTTCCCAGATTGATCTGATTTCTTTGTACGCGTTTGCTTCCCCGGACTTGGTGGCTTTCAACCTGCCGTCTATTTCCGATACTAAGCTGTCTGTCAATATGCAGACCTTAGCCCAGGATATTGAGGCCAGCCCCGTGTTTAAGGATGCCATTTCTGCGGAGGATTTAACCCTTCTGCAGGATTCCATTTCTTCCTATTTCAGCGGCTTGGGCGCTCTGGACAGCCAGTCCTTTACCGCAGAAATGGAAGCAAAAATGAAAGAGCTTACCGATTCCCTTTTGGCCAACGCCACCTTTGAAGGCGGAGACAAAGTGGACGATCTGCGTGTCTATACGGTTACCATTCCTGGCGAGGATGTACGCGCCTTTATCAACGAGCTGTGCAGATATTTGTATATTGATTCTGAATTTGCAAAGGTATATGAATCCGCTATTTCCCCTATGCTGCTTAATACGGACGTTCCCTATGAGCAGTTTATGGAAGAAAATATTCTCTCCCAGGTGGATAGAATGATCCCAGAAATGGCAACCGTTTTAACCCTGGGAGTGGGAAAAGGGGATATTATTAAAAACTTTGCCCTGACCGCCACTACGTTGGAGGATGTAACCGGCACGGTGGATGCCCCGGTATTTCAGGAAATTTCTATGGACGGCGTTATGGACGGCCTCAACGAAACGGTAAATATGTCCATGGAACTTTCTGCGGATGAAGAGGCCTTTGTGGTTGATGTGTCCGCCGCTACTTCTTATGCGGATAAGGCGTATACCATGGATATGGATATGGGGGTTACCGTTGGAGGCACACAGGTTACCTATACTTTAGGAATGACCGCGGACGGAGCCAAGGAAACGGACAACACCCAATTTACCGCATTTATGGGCATCAAAGACAATGAAAGCAATATGGATATGACCCTGGATCTTGGCTGTACAGGCACTGTAAGCGTTTCTGAGGAGAAAACCGTGGTTGATCTGAATGATATCAACGCGGATATTACCGTTGACCAGGAAACCATTTCCTTGAACATGGGCGTAAAGACGGAATCTGCTGCGCTGGAAGCGCCTCTTGCTTTCCAGGGCGAACATAAAGAGCTGCTTAAAATGACCCAGGAAGAGCTGGCTGAGGTGGAGACAGAATACTACGACGGCTTTATGGAGTTAGTCAACCGTGTTCTCCCCTTTGTTTTAAGTGAAGGAGCGTCCGCGCCTGTTCCAGAGGAGCCTGCGTCTCCTATGCCGGCAGAACCCGCGGCGTAAAAACGTTTTTCCTATTGGCATTCATGGCCTGCGGCAGCCCAGCTGCCGCAGGCCACAATAATCTTATAAAAAAGGGGGCCGGATTATGGGGCTGTTTTTGACCAGTCTGAAGATTACCCTAAAGCATAGCGGCAAGCGGCTGATTTTTCTTCTGCTGGTTTTCGCCGTCTGTTTTGGCGTGGTTTTCACCGCTTTTTCCTCTGCCCCGGACAAAGAGCCTTCCCCTTTGGCTTCCATCGGCATTATCAATAACGATACTCATCCCATCAGTTCCTTTGCCCTGTCCTCAGTGGATGATTTGGGGCGTGCTTCCTCCCTGTTTTCCGCCCAGATTATTAGCCCCGCTCAAAAGGACTTTTCTGTGTTTACCGCGGTAATTACTATTCCGGAAGGGTTTATTGAAAGCGTAATGAACGGGACAAACCTTTCCCCTGGGGTGGAGGTGAATATCTCCTCTCCTATGGAGGCGTCCTTTGCCCGGCAGATGGCTTATGTGGGGGCAAAGTATCTTTCCAGCGCCCAGCTTGGAATTTATACTGTGCTCAACCAGGCCCAATATGGCGCCGAGATGTCTGCTCAGGCTTACCAGCAGCTTTTGCTGGGAGTAAATTTGGAATTTATGCGTCTTTTTCTGGACCGGCTGACATTGATTGAAGAACATCCTCTTTCTGCTACCGGCGCCTTGGGGCTCAAGGAGTATTATATCGTTTCTATTTGTGTTATGCTGGTTTTCATGTACGCTTTTTTATATACGCCGGCAGTGCTGGCTTTGTTTTCTTTTTCCCGATCCTGCAGACACTGCCCGGGCAGCGCCCGAGCGCTGTTTTTTTCTTCCCTGGTCTCCTGCGCCTTGTTGGAGCTGGCGCTCCTTCTGCCGTTGTATTTGGCTGTGAAAAGATATTTTTCCTTTGCCCTCTCCCCTTCCCATCTGGCGGCGCTGGGACTTTTATCCTTGCTTTTCGCCTCGTTTGTGCTGCTGTGCGCCCTGCTGACCCTGGAGGTGAAGGCCGCTGCCGCTTTGGGGATTTTTTTGTCGCTGGGGATGGGAGTTATTTCCGGCGGATTTCTGCCGTTGGAGCTGATGCCCCAGGTGCTGCGTAAAATCGCTCCTTGGACGGTTCATTACCAGGGCGCGGCCTTGATGGGCGGCTTTTTCACCCCGCAGCCGGCCAGCTTTTGGCCGCCGGCTGTAATGACAGGCGTTTTGTTGGCTGTGTGCGGGTTTCTTTGGAGATGGCGGTTAGGAAAGGGGGCGGTCTGATGTTCTTTTTTACTCTGTTTCGCTTGAAATTAAAACAGCAGCTGCGTTCGCCTGTTTTTTTAACCTTCTCGGTTTTTTTCACGGCGTTTGTCCTGGGAATGGCCCTTCTTCTTCCCGTCCCTTCCTCCAATGGTCCTCAGATCGGCGTTCTTTTTGAAAAACAGGACGCCCTTTCCCAGAAAATGCAAACCCTGCTTTCAGAAAATGAGGATTATCCTTTTGTTTTTTATTCGGATCTTTCCAGTATGACTGAAGATGTTCTCTTAGGGCGGCTTCATTGCGCTTACGGTATCCGGGACGCTGTTCCCGCCTCCCTTTCCCAAGAGCGCTGTATCGACGGCTATTATACAGACGGGTCCTATTTAAGGGGCCTGACCGACGAAATCGTTCTGTCCTGTTTTTTGGACGCGACCTCCCTTTATATTTCGGAAAATTACGCCTTAAAAAGCGGCGTGGCACAGCCGTCCGATTTCCCTCAGATGGAAAGCTATTTTCGCCAGCTTTCCAAAAATGGCGATCTTATGAAAATTAACCTGATTCCGGTAGGAAATGTTCCTGTCCATGACGCTCCGTCTCCCAGCGCCGGGACACAGCCTTTGCTGTATGCGGTCTTTATTTCGGTGTTTCTTAGTTTGTCCGTGGTGTGCGCTCTGCTCCAGGGACGCAAAGAATCAGAGTCCTTACGGTTTCTTTCCCTTACAGGCAAACGGAAATTTTCCTGCGCCTTTGCCCCTGCGCTGGCCATAGGGCTTGCTAATATAGGAGTTTTGCTGGCGTGCGATCTGCTGTTAAATCTTTGCCTGGGGGCTCAAAGCCTCTATTCTTTCCACGCCCGGCTGACAATGCTTTCGCTGTTGGGCGCGGCTTCTTCCCTGCTGATGGTTTTCCTTTCCCGGATACGTACAGGTTCCCTTGCAATTATGGCGCTGACCCCTCTGTTTCTTTTGTGCAATATCTGTTTTTCCGGGGCAGTTTTCAACCCGGATTATTTGCCCTGGGGATTGGGGATGCTGAAATATTTGTGTCCTGGCTGGTATGGAATTAAGATCTTAGGAGCCTTGTGAAAATAGTTGTTATTTTTCCCATTCCCGTGTATCATAATAGAAAAAGGTCATAGGAGATAGGGCGAGCAGAGCTCCACCTCAAAAGGCGGCCGTCCCTGCCGGCCTTTTGTATAATTTTAGGCGGATACCCCCTGTCTATTCCAGCAAAAACAGATGGCATTTGTGCTTTGACAGCCGCATAAGCTGCTTTTTAAAAAGCGCAAACCCAATAAAAAAAGGAGGCCGTTAAAAATGAATTTTTCCTACTATATCCCTACCCGAATCCTGTTTGGGAAAGGACAGCTGTCCAATTTAAGCGCCCAGGAGCTTCCGGGGAAAAAGGCGATGATTGTAACGTCCTGCGGCGGTTCTATGGAAAAATACGGATATCTTGCCCGAGTGCAGGAGCAGCTGAAAAAAGCCGGCGTCGATTATGCGGTTTATAACAAGATTTTACCCAACCCCATTAAGGACCATGTGATGGAAGCTGCCCAGCTGGTGCGGGAAACCGGCTGTGATTTTATCCTTGGACTGGGCGGCGGCAGCAGTATTGACTCCGCCAAGGCGATCGCTGTGATGGCCCCCAATACCGGGGATTACTGGGACTTTATTTCCGGCGGCACTGGAAAAGATATTACCCCGCCGGTGGACCCTCTGCCGGTGGTCGCCATTACCACTACAGCAGGTACGGGAACAGAAGCGGATCCCTGGACGGTAATTACCAAGTCCGAAACCAATGAAAAAATTGGCGGCGGTTATGATAAAACCTTCCCGGTGCTCTCGATTGTAGATCCGGATTTGATGATGAGCGTTCCTCCTGTGCTGACCGCTTACCAGGGCTTTGACGCTTTATTTCACAGCACAGAAGGATATTTAAATAATACCGCCAATGTAATGAGCGATATGTACGCGTTAAAATCCATCGAGCTTATTGGAAAGAGTCTGGCTCAGGCGGTTCATCACGGGGACGACCAGCAGGCCCGGGCGGACGTGGCTTTGGCCAATACCCTGGCCGGGATGGTGGAAAGCACCTCCGGGTGCATTTCAGAATATTCTTTGGCTCACGCTATGAGCGCTTTAAGCCCTCAGCTCGTCCATGGGGCGGCGCTGATTATGATCAGCCGGGAATATTATACCCGCTTTATTGAAATGGGAGCCTGTCCGGAACGGTTTGTCCAGATGGCGAAGGCTTTGGGGAAGGCGGACGCCTGCCGTCCAATGGATTTTGTGGACGCCTTGGTCTCCCTTTTGGAAAGCTGCGGCGTAGACGGGCTGAAAATGAGCGACTACTTTTCCTTGGAAGATCTGAAAGCAATCTCTCAAAATTCCCGAGATACCATGGGTTCTCTGTATTCCAAGGATCCTATGGTACTGAGCGCAGAGGATGAGCTGATTGTACTGAAAAAATCCTATAAATAGGAGAAAGGCGGGAGTGGGATGAAATATCTTTCTATTGCAGGCACAGATTTATACGCTTCCAACATCGTTATGGGCTGTATGCGGCTGAAATCCCAAACCAAAGCCCAGGCCCAAACAATTGTAAAAACCGCCCTGGACGAAGGAATCAATTTTTTTGATAACGCAGATATCTATGGGGACGGACTGTGCGAGGAAATATTTGCCGAAGCGGTGGGGATGTCCCCTTCTGTACGGGAGAAAATCATCGTACAAACAAAATGCGGTATTGTCCGGGGCTGCGGGTATGATTTTTCCAGGGACTATCTGGTAAAAGCCGCGGAAGCCAGCCTGAAACGGCTGAAAACGGAATATGTGGACCTGCTTTTGCTCCACCGACCGGATCAGCTGATGGAACCCCAGGAGGTGGCGGAAGCCTTCGCCTATCTGCACAGCAGCGGCAAGGTGCGTTATTTTGGGGTGTCCAACCACAATCCTATGCAAACCGAGCTTCTTCAGCGGGCGATTCCCTATAAGCTGGTGGTAAACCAGCTGCAGCTAAGCGTATGCCATACGCCGATGATCGACTCGGCAATCACCTTGAATACCCACCATAGCCAGGCCGTTAACCGGGATGGAAGCGTTTTGGATTACTGCCGGCTCAAAGAGATAACCATTCAGGCCTGGTCCCCTTTCCAATATGGAGTGTTTGAGGGTCCATTTTTAGGGAACTTGGAGAAGTACCCCCAATTAAACCAGGTAATCGATGAGATTGCCGCCGCCTACGGGGTTCCCAACACTGCGGTGGCCATCGCCTGGATTACCCGTCATCCGGCGGATATGCAGGTGGTGATCGGCACGATGAATCCCCAGCGGATGAAAGACGCCTGCCAGGGCTCCCAGCTGCGTCTTACCCGTAAAGAATGGTATCGTATCTATCAGGCGGCGGGCAATATTATTCCCTAATGCACTGACAAAGGCCCCGGCATGCCGGGGCCTTTGCTTATGGCTAAAGATCTTGTTAAAACTGCCGCCTTTTTCCATAGGCGCTTTATTATTTTTCTATTTGGGTGTATACTAACTTTATACATTTCTAATATTTCCTGTAGAAAGGATGTCCGTTTTTCTATGAATATTTTAATTGTCGGCTGCGGCAAAGTAGGTTCCCAGCTGGCTAATGTGCTTTCTAAAATGGGCCACGACGTATCGATTGTGGATCCTGACGAGGAGCGTTTTTCCAATCTTTCAGATGAATTTGCTGGGTATACCGTAACCGGGGTGCCCATCGACCAGGATGTTCTGCGCAAAGCGGGAATCGAAGGCTGCGAAGCTCTGGCCGCAGTGAGCAACGATGATAATATGAATGTGATGGTTTGCCAGATCGCCAGCGAAATTTTCCATGTGCCTAAAGTGCTTGCCCGAATTTATGATCCCGCCCGGGGGGATGTGTTTTCCCATTTTGGCCTGCATACGGTATGTCCCACAAATCTTTCGGTGGACGCTCTTTACTCGATGCTCACCGACCGGGACCGGATTAAAAATGTGTACCTGGATACCACTACCGTCGCTTTTGACGCGGCTCCCGCTACAGAGGAAGAGATCGGAAGGCGGGTTTGCGATTTGGAAAAAACAGACGATGAGAAGGAAATTTTATTTGGGCTTTTACATTCCAACGGCGGGCTGGAACTGGCGTATACCGCTTCTTTGACCGTAATTAAACCAGACGACCGGCTCCTTTACGCTAAAATAGTGGATTAAGCCATAAGAAAGGGTTAAGAGGTATGGAGATCATAGTTGTAGGCGGCGGAAAAGTAGGATATTATCTTACGAAAACTTTGTTGGAGCATGGACATGAGCCGCATATGATAGAAATTAACCGGGAGACTTGTACAAAACTTGCCAATGAGCTGGATATTCCTATTATTTGCGGGGACGGCAGTATTAACGAGGTGTTGGAAAGCGCCGGAGCCGGGGATGCGGATGCCTTAATTGCCGTTACCGGACGGGACCAGGATAATCTGGTGGCCTGCCAGCTGGCAAAAAAGTTTTTCGGGGTAGAGCGGACGGTAGCCCGCGTCAATAATCCCAAAAACGCTGCTGTGATGAAACAGTTTGGGGTGGATATCCCTATTTCCAGTACGGATAATATCGCCCGTTTATTGGAGCGGGAGGTAGATACCTCCGCCATTAAGCAGCTTATCAGCATCAACCGGGGGGAAGCCTCCTTAAGCGAGCTTCAGGTCCCGGCAGGATATCGGTTAAACGGCGTGCGCTTAAGCGAGCTGCTGCTGCCGGAGGAATCCATCATCGTCTCCATCACCCGGGACGGCCGGCTGATTATCCCCCGAGGCAATACGCAGATTGTCAGCGGTGACAAAATTGTGGTGATGTGCGCTAATTCCGTCCTTCATGAACTGGCCAGAAAGCTGGCCCTGGAGAATTGATCTGCGGTCATGCGGGCTGATGCGCCCTGCTTTTGACATGAGAAGAGGCGGGCGCCCGTATTCTCTGCAAATTGTATTCAAGCCCTGAAGACAAAAGCTGTTTTTTGTTTCGGGGCGGGAAATTTGCGGCTGATCTGAAAAATGTTCCTCTTTGATACAAATTTTAAACAATAACGCCGAAATATCAAAAGCGCCTTCCGCCCATGGGCGGAAGGCGCTTTTTTGCTATTATAAGTCAATTCCCAGAAACTGTTTTACCAGCAGCCCCAGCAGAATTTGTTTTGTCTGCCCGCTGATCTGTATGTTCTCCATAAAAACGCACCCTTCTCTCCCACGCCGTAATATTTACTGCCGCTTTATTCATAAGGGGTCAAGCTGTCAAACACTTCCCATGGAGAGTTTTCATCCTCCCGGGAAAGATATAAAACATGTATCATCTTCCCTTCGCTGTAAGGGACCTTCGTATTGTCGTAATCCACCGTATATCTTGTTTCAACTGCTGTCATATGATCAATGAACCCCTGCGACCAGCCTCGCTCCCCTGCGATGTCGCTGTCCTTATACCTCTGCCGTATCCGCTCCGTTTCCTCCTCCAGCACCTGAGCGCTTTCAAACTCATAAGCCAATACCGCGCCGTCTTCCCGCTCCATCTGCTGACCCAGATATTCCTGTGCGGCCCAAAGGGGATCCGGATCGGTTGGGGCGTGGGCACATCCTGTGGGCCCCATCAAAAAAACTGTGAAGAAAACCGCTAGCCACACTCCTGTTTTTTTCATTTTTACCCCCTCCCAGTCCGCTTACAGCTGCTGGTTATAGCACACAATCCCGCTATCGGCAATATCGATAATTCCATAGCTTCCCGTACTCATCCCTCTGGGCATCCCAAGACTGCCGGGGTTCATAATATGCATCCCGTCCCGATATTCCACAAAAGGAATATGGGTGTGCCCGTACAGTACAATATTGGCGTGCATTTGCCAGCCGGCGCGTACCAGCCCCTCAATGGAATATTTCACGTTATACATGTGTCCGTGGGTATAAAAGATTTTGGCTTGTCCGCAATGAAAACATCCGGCAATTTCCAAATCGGTGCCAAGGTCGCAGTTCCCCCGGACGCCTAAAAACTTAATCTCCGGGAACATGGATTTTACCTCTTCAAATTCCGCTGCCCCGTCTCCCAAATGGATAAAAATATCCGCTGTACGATGTTTTTCCACTAAATCGATTACCGCCGCTAAATTCCGGTGGCTGTCAGACATTACGATAATTCGCATATAGCTTTTATACCTCATACTTCTCCCAAAATAGGGAATTTCCCGTTTCCCAAGTAGAATATCTTTTATTACTATAACATAAAATTTATCACATACACAATACCCCTGGCATATAATAGCAAAGAGTAATTCTTAAGCGGTTTTCGCAGATTTTCCCTGAAAAAACCAAACATTTTAAATAAACCGCTGGAATAAAATAGTGTAGGGGTGACGCATAGTTGAGTAACTTTAACTTTTCACAGAATCAAATGGATCAGCTTCTTCATATGGCCAGTAAAAAAATGGGAACCGACCCGGAAAACCTCAAGCAGCAGATGCAAAACGGGTCCTATGAAACTATTTTAAACGGCCTTCCTTCCCCGCAGGCGGCCCAAATCCGCAGCTTTATGAGCAATCCGCAGGCCCTGGAACAATTGATGAACTCCCCAAAAGTCCGTGAACTTCTTCAAGGACTGATGGGTAAAAACTAAAAATATACCTATAAGGCAGGCGGGGGCGTATTTGATCAGATAAATACTCCTCCGCCTTATACCCACTAGCCAGGCAATCTTTTATAAGGGGGATGTAAGCAGATGGATGATTTAAGCTCAACAATAAGCCAGATATTAAACGACCCTGCCAAAATGGAACAATTAAAACAGGTCGCTCAAGCAATGGGAATTACTCCTCCCGACGCTTCCGGGCAGGCCCCTTCTCCTCCCCCTGTAAACAATGGACCGGCTCCCGCTGCCGGCAATGGAACCGGGCCGGATATCGCTTCTATTCTGTCCGCTCTCAGCGGCGCGGCAAACGGGAACGGCGGAGGAGCATCCATGGGACAAAACTCTGCCGGGAATAATTCCAATAACAGTTCCAGCTCCGGAGGCTTTAATCTGGGTATGCTCGCAAAAATTCAGGAAATCCTCTCCAGCTTTAATTCCGATGATAAAAATACACAGCTGCTCCGAGCCTTAAAACCCCATATCTCCGAAAACCGGGCAGGGCGTATTGACGACGCGGTACGTATTATGCAGTTAATCAGAGCCTGGCCTGCCGTAAAAGACAGCGGACTGCTGAATAATATACTGGGTAATATTTTAGGCGGAGGTGGTTCCAAATGATGAGGTGGAACAATACGAAAACCTATACGGAAGAAGATATGATGCGTATGCAGCAGGAAGCGATCCGGCGGGTACGGGAGATGCAGGCCCAAGCCCAGGCCGCCCCTTTTGTGGGGCGTTCGGCGCCGGAACCGACCCTTCATCCCCTTCCTCCCATTGAAGCGGAATCCCGGGTGATAAATGAAGAGCAGGAACCCTCCGGTTCTTCTGTGAACCCTTCCCCTTCTCTTCCTCAACAGCACTCTCCAGGGTCCAGTTTTCCCCTTGCGGGTTTGTTGGACAAATTTAATGTGGACAGCGAAACCCTTTTGATCCTGGGACTAATCTTCCTTCTCTATAATGAAAAAGCGGATATGCCGCTTTTATTCGCTTTAGGCTACTTACTGTTATAATCTTCCCTGAAAAAAGCATCCGGCAGGTGTTCAGCTGCCGGATGCTTTTTCTCTCCTCAAAGGAATAAACCGGCTTCACACAAGTGAAACCGGTCCAAGCAAAAGAACACCTATTTGCTATTCCTTTATAAAAAAGTCCACGGCTAAAAGCGCAAAAGAGGTCAGTGATGTTGAGGGTATCACGGATAAAGGCACCGTGGCTTTCAATAAACTGTATAATTCCCTTTGAATTAAACTCATTGTATCATAAGTTCAGTAGTCTGTAAACCCTCAATCTATAAACACATTTTGTATAGCTGGCCTTTTTTATATCCAGTTTGTCCGGCAATTTCCTTCGCCGCCTCGGACAAGGACATCCCGCCCTCGCACAGCATCTTTACCATCTGAGCTGCTTCCTCCAAGGACAGCTCCGGTTCCTTTTTGTCCGGCGCCCCTTCAATTACCAGCACAAATTCCCCCTTGGGGGGATTTTCCTGATAATACCCAAGCCCTTCCCGCAGGGTGGTGCGCCGCACCTGTTCATGCAGCTTTGTCAACTCCCGGCAAAGTGAGATTTTCCGATCCCCTAAAACCTCCAGCAGATCTTTTAGGGTGGCCACCAGCTTATGAGGCGCTTCATAAAAGATCAGCGTCCTGGGGTCGTCCTTAATCTGCAAAAGGTGCTCATGGCGGCTGGCCCGTTTGACGCTTAAAAACCCTTCAAAAGTAAACCGGGACGTGGACAGTCCGGAAACTGCCAAGGCGGAAATCACCGCGCTGGGGCCGGGCACCACCTCTATGGGGATATTTTCCTCAGCGCATAGCTTGACCAAGTCTTCTCCCGGGTCGGAAATGCACGGCATTCCCGCGTCGGTAATAACGGCGCAGTCCTCCCCGGCTAAAATACGCGCCATAATTTCTTCTCCCCGCTGGCGCAGGTTGTGTTCATAATAGCTGATCATGGGCTTTTTTATTCCAAAGTGATTTAGCAGCTTTAAAGAAACACGGGTATCCTCCGCAGCGATAAAATCGCATTGGCCCAGCACCTCCACCGCCCGGGGAGACATATCCCCTAAATTTCCAATAGGGGTGCCCACTACATATAGCTTTCCCATATTCATCCCGTTCCTTTCCGGTAAATCCGAAGAAGCTCCTTGGAAAACCCCTGTTCCCCCTGAATAATCAAAGGGCTTTCCACCTGGAGAAAGGGCTTGGAGCCTTTTTTCCCCTCCGCCAAAAACAGCCAGGGCGCCGTATCCCCTTTCTGCTGCACAAAACGAATCCGTTTTGGCTCCAGAGCATAGGCCCGCATCATTCCCAGCACATCCGCCAGCCGCTCCGGTCGCTGGCACAGGCAGAAGCGGCCTCCGAACCGCAGAAGATATGCCGCCGCCGCGCATACATCCTCAAGGGAACATAAGGTTTCATGGCGGGCGATCTTATCACTGGCGGCCTCGCTGATAATTCCGGCGTTTTTTTCCTTATAGGGAGGATTGCAGGTGACCAAATCCACCGATCCTGCTTCTATACGGCCTTTGAGTGCCTTTAAATCCGCATGCACCGGAATGAGTTTTTCTTCCAAAGAATATTTACTAATAGTAATATTTATTTGTTCTATTGCTTTTTGTTGAATTTCTACCCCATACGTTTTTTGGGGACCGTTCTCGTCCCGCAGCCACAGCAGCGGGATAATCCCGCAGCCGGTGCCCAAATCACAAGCAATATCCTTGCGGCGGGGGGCGGCAAAGTCCGAGAGCAAAAAAGCGTCCGTACCAAATTTATGTTCTGGGGTGACGCACACCCCCAGATTTTCCCCCAGGGGCTCAAAGGTATAGTTAAATTCCATGGCGTATTGGAAGAAGTCTTCCTCCTCCTGTCCTTTTTATGTAAAGCCTCTTTGCTTTTCAGGAAAAAAACAAAAGCCCCTGCGTGGGCAGAGGCTTTCATTTAAAACGATAAGTATTATTTTGCCTTATTCAGGTTTAATCGCCTCAACAGGACAATCCGCAGCGCAAGCGCCGCATTCAATGCAAGTACCCGCATCGATAGAATAGATATCGCCTTCAGAAACTGCGCCAACCGGGCAGGTTTCCTTACAATTGCCGCAAGCGATGCAGCTGTCGCCAATTACATATGCCATGGAAAACACCTCCATAAAAATTTATCATCCCGCGCAATGTGGGTTTTTAACAGAACACAAGAACTGTTACATGCCTATTTTACCACAGTCTTTTTAAAAAGCAATACCAATTTATTATCAAATTCTACAAATGCGTCCGTTTAGGTGTCCCGCTCCAGCTTTTTCAGCTCCGCGTCTACGCCGTCCATCTTAAGTTCCGCGTCCTTAATCAACCGGACTTCCTTTTTGTTATAGTATTTTGCTGCGGCCGCGTCTTTTTCCGGCGCCACTTTAAGCATCCCGGTCAGAAGGTTGACTTCCACCACCGTCCCCCGGCCATCTTTTGTTTTTACAAACGCGCCCTGTTTCGGGGTGGTACGCAGAAGGTCCTCATACGCCTCCTGTTCATATTTTAAACAGCACATCAGTCTGCCGCAGGTGCCGGAAATTTTAGTAGGATTTAATGAGAGGCCCTGTTCCTTGGCCATTTTTATAGATACCGGCTGAAATTCCCCTAAAAAGGTAGAGCAGCAAAACGGCCGCCCGCAGATGCCCAGTCCTCCCAGCATTTTCGCCTCGTCCCGCACGCCGATTTGACGCAGCTCAATCCGGGTGCGGAATACAGACGCCAAATCTTTGACCAGTTCCCGGAAATCCACCCGGCCGTCCGCGGTAAAGTAAAACAATATCTTATTATTGTCAAAGGTAAACTCCACGTCCACCAATTTCATATCCAGTTTGTGCTTTTCGATCTTTTCCAGGCAGGTCTGGAACGCTTCTTTTTCTTTTTTCCGGTTTTCTTCCACCCGGTTTAAATCTTCCGGGGTAGCAATACGTATGACCTTTTTTAAAGGTTTTACAATATTTTCATCAGAAACTTCCCGGTTGGCTACCGCCACTTCCCCACATTCAATCCCCCGGGCGGTTTCTACAATCACGTGGATCCCTTTTTGTACCACAATAGAATCCGGGTCAAAATAATATACCTTTCCTACGCTTTTAAATCTAACCCCTATAATCTCTGCCATTGATGGTCCTCCGTTTTTCTATTTAACCGTTGGTTTAAGCGGATAATATTCCTTTTATCTTTTCGCACAGCCCGGCGGACAACACAGGGATATTCCCGTTTCGCTGGGCATAATTTGCGGTTTCCTCTATTATATCAGCAATTTTCACCGCTTGCAACGGCGTTAGGCGGCTAAGCGCCTTTGCGGGGGAATTTGGATCGCTGGTATACCTTGCAATGGCAAGTTTTCCAAACAGCTCCTTTGCCAGAACCATCAGCTGGAGAAATCCCTCCCGGTCTTTTTCATATTCTTTCAGTATCAACAGGCTTTGATATCTTTGATCAAAAAGCAGCTTGTCCCGCAGCTTTTGCGCGTCTGCCGCAGTTTTTGATGGTTTGGCGCTTCCCAGCTTCTCCATCGCGGCTCCAATATTGCCGCCGGCGCCGGCTGCGGCTGCTTGATATTCAGCTGGCGGTTTGCCTGGAACCAGTTCTGCCAACGCTTTGGCGCAATCTTCCACCGAAGGAATCTCCATTTCCATACTGGTGACCCGGGACAGGATGGTAGGCAGCATTTGAGAACGGTTTTCACACAGAAGCAAAAACCGAACGAACTCCGGCGGCTCCTCCAGGATTTTAAGCAGCGCGTTTTGAGCAGAAGTATTCATCGTATGGGCGTTATCGATAATATATATCTTGCATTTCCCCTCATTGGGAGAAATATAGGCGTCCTGGCGGATTTCCCGCACCAGATCAATGGGAAATTCTTTTTTCCCCGGAGGCACCGTATAATATAAAACGTCCGGGTGCACGCCTTTTTCCACCTTTACACATGGCCCGCATTGGAAACAGGGGACCTTTTCTCCTTGGCAAAGTGCGTATTGGGCGATCAGGCGGGCGGCGGTTTTTTTCCCGCTCCCCCGCGGTCCTTCCAAAAGCAGGGCATGCGGCAAACGCCCGCCAGAACTAAGTCCGGCGAGCGTGGTCTGCAGTTTTCGATTACCGAAAAGCGATATCATCACAGCTTCTCAAATCTTTCAATATCCACTACAAAAATAGTAGCGCCACCTACCTGTACTTCCACGGGGAAGGAGGTGTACATCCCCACCCCATAAGAGGCGGAGGAGGGTACCATCTGGGTGCGTTTTTTAGAATGACGGCCAATGATTGCAATCACTTCATCCACTTTATCATCTTCCGTACCAATAATAAAAGTGGTGTTTCCCGCCATCAAAAAGCCGCCGGTAGTCGCCAGCTTAGTGACGGAAAATTTGTGGCTGGTTAAATGTTTTGCTACTTTTGAACTGTCATCATTGGAAACAATAGCGAATATAAGTTTCATTTTATGCCCTCCTTTTTTAATAAGGCTTTGCCCAAAGGATTGGACCGCTGTTTTGTATCCCTATTTTACCACATTTACCTTCACTGCGCCATAGTTTTTCAGCATTTTAATACTATCTTTATTTAGCTTTTCTCCGCTGACTACCACAGGGATCCCCGGCGGACAAGGACAAATCACTCCTGCGGCGATCCTTCCTTCGCAATTTTCCACCAAAATTTCCTCATGAGGGGAAAACTCCGCTTCCCGTATGGACATGACCTGCTCTCCGAAATACAAGGGAAACCGGCTTGGCGGTATATAATCCGGCTGTTTTTTTGTCCGGCGGACCATTTCCTTCACCCGGGAAAAGTCTTTTTCTGTATTGTACCCGCTGGCCATGAATACACAGGCGCTGCCGCTGACATATTCCGGTTCGATCCCAAAGGCGTGAAGATGGGCAAGGAATGTCTGCGGTGTGTATCCCAGCGCCCCGAAGCCCAGGGTAAGTTTTGCCGGGTCGCATTTTCCCCGGGGCAGGAGAAATCCCTGGTCGGCAGCCTGCCTGCGGATGCTGTCCAGAATTTCTGCCGTACGGCAAAATTCTGCCGCCGCCTGCTGGGCGGCGTACTGCGACCCAAGGTCGCAGGACAGCAAAATGGGAAAACTGGGGCTGGTGGAACCAAACATGGACATACGCTGCCGAGCGTCGCGGATGAACCGCGCGTTGTTAATATGAAGCAGCGCCCCTCCTGTGAGAACAGGCAGGGTTTTATGCAAAGAATCCGCGCACAGATCCGCCCCGCAGTCCATGGGGTGCATCCGGCCGTACTGTTGGGCGGGATAAAACTTCAAATGCGCCCCATGGGCGTTATCAATCATTAAAGGCGTCCCATATTTTTTGCAGACCTGCGCGATTTCCTCTACATCGCTCATGACGCCGAAATAGTCCGGCGTGGTAATGTATACCCCCGCTGCGTCTAAATTTTCTTTCAGGGCTTTTTCCACTGAGGCGGCGCTGTAACGGCCGAGAAACCATTCCCCGGCATCCATTTCCGGCGTCAGCCAGACAGGGGTAAGATTTAAATGAGCCATGGTATGTACCGCGCTGAGATGGACATTGCGGGAGATAATTACCTTGCTGTTTAACCCGCATACTAAGGCCAGCATGGTCTGGATACACAAGGTGGCTCCCCCTGCTGAAAGAAGGCTTTGCTTCGTCCCATATATCCGCCGGAAGTTTTCCTCGCAGGCGGCAATAGGACCGCTTCCCTGATACAAGCTGTCCATTCCGGTAACCTCGGTAATATCATATGGATAAATCTCTTTTAATATGCCCTCTCCTCTGCCTTTGTGTCCCGGCATATGAAACCGGGACAGATCTTTTCGTATATATTCCTGCAGAGCCTGCGCTATCGGCAGTTTCATCCTCGTTTCAGTCTCCTTTTTATATGTCCCAGCTTTTCATTGGCGTCAATGGCTTTGTCCACAAGTTTTGCTTTTATCGGGGAATAAATATAATCAAACTCCCCTGCCAGTTCATCCAGCTGGCCGTTGAATCCTTTTTTAAACCGATAAAGTCCATACAATGGGTTGCTTTCATCCAAATTGCCGGAAACCCCTTGGAAATCATATACGGTGCATCCCGTTTCAATCGCCCATTGAATCATTTCCCATTGGATCAGATAATTGGGCATGACATTCCGGTGAGCGTTATCCGAAGCGCCATACACGTAGCAGGTTTTTCCCGCATAATTGGTGGTAATCGCGCCAGAAATAGCTTTTCCCTCATAAAAGGCCATATACAGCCTCACATGTTCCCCCAAAGCGTCCAACATCCGTTCAAAATACGCTTTGGGCCGCACATTAAAGCCGTCTCGCTCTCCCGTAATCTGCATTAAGCGGATAAAGTCATCCAAATATTCTTTGCCCACTACCTTCACTTCTACCCCATGTTTTATAGCGACCCGTACATTATAGCGGGTTTTTTGGGTAATGGAGGCAAAAATTTCTTCTTTGGTCCGCCCCTGTAAATACAGCCGATAGTTAAACCGGGCCTGGATACATTCAAAGCCGTCTCCGCCAGTAAAGTGGGTAAATCCTAATTCTTTGGCAATCCCAAGAAACTGTGTATCCCCTATCAGGACGTCCGGATCCATTTTAAAAGCATGGGCATGGTATCGTTTTGCCAGAGCGTCAACTCCCGCTTTTAAATCGCTTAATACTTCTTTGTTGTGAAGATCACACACCGGGCCTCTGGGGGAATATAAAAAGGCTGTTCCAATCAGTGGGATTTTTTGGATCAGCACTGACATAGCTCCGATAATTTTCCCACTTTCATCTCGGGAGACCACCGCTTCATATCCCCAGTTGCTTTTTACCTTGCGCCACTGGGTGGATTGCGTAAAACAAGAATTGGGATGGGTGCTTACAAAAGCTTCATATTCGTCATAGTGATCTTTCGTTATAATCTCCAACGCTGACACTCCTACTCTTATGCTGTCGCTCCGCGAAAGGCAGCGATTTTTTTCCATATTACAGTTTGTTTCTTATTATACCACAAAACAATGGCTTTTTCCGTATTTTCTAAAAAAGACCGGCTTTGAGGTTTTCTCCCTGGCCGCGCCGCTGAAGCGCGGCGGAGGAAGGGGCGCTTTAAAGGGCGGGGCCAGGCGATTTTTTATTAAATAATGCTCCGGCGGCCTATGCTGGCTGCATGGGCCGCCGGAGTAGAAAAATTTCAAGAAGACAGCAAATAAATCCCCGGGATCAGTTGCATTTAGAATATCCGCAGCTTCTGCAGCTGACACAGCCTCCCTCATGTTCCAGTTCGCTTCCACATTCGGGACAGAATTTAGCGTGCTTGCTGATCACCTCAGACGCAGATACTTTTTTAGGCTCCGCCAGCATATGATTTACCTTTTGATTGGCAATCATATCCGCTGTTTTCTTCACTACCCTGGCAATGGCGTCCGGACAGGAAGTACACTTCATTCCTGTATGGCGGATGGTGGACGGACAGCGGATTCCCCGCAGCTGTTCCAAAATCTCATCCATGCTCACCCCGGAACGAAGGGCGATTGACACCAGCCGCGCCGTCGCCTCCGATTGGGACGGACAGCCGCCTGCTTTGCCGGTGGAAGTAAACACCTCGCAAATCCCATTTTCATCATAGTTTACCGTAACATATAAGTTGCCGCAGCCAATTTTCATCCTTTCCGTCAGACCGCAGGTAACCTCCGGACGAGGACGGGGGCGGATATCATGTAAAATCGGGAGCTGCTCCTGCTGTCCCTCTTTTTTGACCGAACCAATGTTCAGCACCTGGCTGTCACGGCTGCCGTCCCGGTAGATGGTGACCCCTTTACAGTCCAGCTTATATGCCAGCATATAAACTTCTTCTACCTCCTCAACCGTAGCGTCATGGGTAAAGTTTACGGTTTTAGATACGGCGTTGTCCGTATGGCGCTGGAATGCCGCCTGCATCTTTACATGATATAAGGGGCTGACGTCATGGGAGCATACGAATACCCGGCGAATATCTTCCGGAATTTCTGAAATGTGCGCCAAACTCCCTTCCTTGGCAATTTTTTTCATTAGCTCATCAGTATATAGTCCCCGTTCCTCCAAAATTTCACGCAGAACAGGATTTACCTCGATCATTTCTGTTCCATCCATAACGTTGCGGATAAACACATATGCAAATACCGGCTCTACCCCGGAGGAGCAGCCTGCGATAATTGAGAGGGTCCCGGTGGGAGCAATTGTAGTAATGGTAGCGTTGCGCAGAGGTTCTCCGGAAGCAAAGATACTTTCACTGAACAAAGGAAAGCTTCCTCTTTCTTTGGCCAGCGCCATGGATTCTTTTCTTCCCTTTTCTGTAATAAAGTCCATCACTTTTTCCGCAAGCTCTACCGCCTCGTCAGAATCATAAGGGATTCCCATATACAAGAGCATATCCGCCCAGCCCATCACTCCAAGACCAATTTTACGAGTTTGCTTCGTCGTAAAATCAATCTGTTCCAAGGGATATTTATTTACCTCTATGACATTGTCCAGGAAATGTACGGCAGATTTCACGGTATTTTCCAGCTTTTTATAATCCAGCTGATATTTTCCGTTTTTCTTGGCCAGCATATTTACTAAATTGATGGAACCTAAATTACAGGATTCATAAGGGAGCAGCGGCTGCTCTCCGCAGGGGTTGGTGCTTTCAATCTCCCCCTGGGAAGGAACTACATTGTCCCGGTTAAGCCTGTCCAGGAAAATAATCCCCGGTTCGCCGTTTCTCCAGGCGCTTTCTACAATTTTGTTGAAAACCTCCCTGGCGTCCAGCTCCCCAACTACTTCCTTATTTTTCGGATCAATCAATGTATAGGGTTGGTGGTTTTCCACCGCATGCATAAATTCTTCTGTGATCCCTACGGAGATATTAAAGTTAGTAATATCTGCGTTGTTCTTTTTACAGTCGATAAAATCCAGCACATCCGGGTGATCAATCCGCAAAATCCCCATATTTGCTCCCCGGCGGGTACCGCCCTGTTTTACCGCTTCAGTAGCCATATTAAACACCCGCATAAAACTTACAGGGCCGCTGGCCACGCCGCCGGTAGTACGCACAGTGGAGCCGCTGGCGCGCAGACGGGAAAAGGAAAATCCCGTACCACCGCCGGATTTATGAATTAACGCCGCTTGCTTAATGGCCTCAAAAATTTCTTCCATACTGTCCCCTACCGGAAGCACAAAACAAGCGGAAAGCTGTCCTAACTCCTTTCCCGCGTTCATTAAAGTCGGGGAGTTGGGCAGAAATTCCAGGTTTGTCATCATGTCGTAAAATTTCTTTTTTGTAGCTTCGATATCCCCCTGGGAATTATAATGCAGATCCGCCTGGGCAACTGCGCCGGCTACCCGCTCAAACATCCCCTCCACTGTTTCAATATTTTTCCCGTTTTCATCCTTCACTAAATACCGCTTTTCCAGTACGGTGAGTGCGTTCTTCCCAATTTTCATTATACCAACATTCCTTTATCTTGTAGTTTTATTTGTTAATCAACACCATATATTGTATCACATTCCCTCTATAAGTACAACTAAAAGAAAAAAATAATCCCGCCGAAAATGCTCCGGCGGGACTGTTCGTTTTTAACGAATTTTCACTAAGCCTGAGGCTGCGCTAAGAAATTAATCTGAGACTGCATAATTCCCTGGGAAACAATGGAAAACCCAAAAATCGCCAGCACCAAACAGACTACACTGTTGTCTGACGTGTTTTTCCCCATTTTCAGGGAAAGATCAAATAATTTCTTATTATATTTCCACAGCCAGTAGTATCCATAAATACCACAGGTAATAATTGTGAATAAAATCTCCAGGCCCGCATTTTCCGAGGTGTCCCCAATGGTATTATTAACCTCTTGCGAGGTCTGGTACATCCATACATAATAATAGATACCGCAGGTGACAATCGAAAGAATAATAGTAGTCGCCACGCTTCTGTTAGTAATGTACATAGTAAACCTACTTCCCTCTTAAAAATAATTTTATAGATCTCGCCCCATTTATTTTACCATCTAAATAATAGAAGTTCAACTAAATTTACCAAATGGAAATAAGTAGCAAAACAATACCAATCCCGGGCATCACCACCCACGACACCCTCTGACAAAAAATATACAGATCGGTAGGCTGCGGATCTTCCACCCACCACATATGGCTTAACTGAAATCCTAGCAAGGGCCATCGGATATCAATGGCTGTCATAGCAAACAGCAGCAAAGCCAATAACGCGCTCCATCCCTCGCCCCGTGAAACAACCCCGTCTCCTGTGACGATTCGGGCCATTTCATAATAAGAGGGCTGAAAATTTTCATAAGGATTGTCTTTATTAAAGCTCACTTCTATTTCACCAAAATAAATCTCTCCTGTGTCACTGAATAAAAACAGCCCATCCTTTTGATAGTTCCCTTGAAAAAGCGGCTTCCCCTTTTGGGAATAGATCCTTATCGGACGCTGGTAGTCTGCCTGTTCCCCCAGCCAAAGGAAATAGGTCTGTACCTGGCCATCCGGCAGGCGGTAGGTGATCTCGCTGTTTCCATCCAACCAGGAGAAACTATCACCGACAGTTCCCCGCCCCAAAAGCTGTCCCTTGTATACAGAACCGTTTCCCCTTGCTGATGTCGGGTTAGGAAAACGCCTTTTTCTCCGAAGCGGATTCCCTGGCTAAAGAAAACAGCAAGATACCAAACCGCCAATGCTGATAATACACAGCAAAGGACAATTTTGCTCCATTTTTTATGATTATTTATAGCCGCGCCGAGAAAATCGAAGATTTTCCCCCGCCCTTGGCGGGAAAAGCGCTCTGCGCTTTGAGGCGCTGGCTGCAAAGGGTTTCCCTTGGTTTCGCAAAAAGCGAAACCATTCCCGGACTCCGTCCGGGGGCAAAACATTGTTTTGCCGGTACTCTTTATAGCCGCGCCGAGAAAATCGAAGATTTTCCCCCGCCCTTGGCGGGAAAAGCGCTCTGCGCTTTGAGGCGCTGGCTGCAAAGGGTTTCCCTTGGTTTCGCAAAAAGCGAAACCATTCCCGGACTCCGTCCGGGGGCAAAACATTGTTTTGCCGGTACTCTTTATAGCCGCGCCGAGAAAATCGAAGATTTTCCCCCGCCCTTGGCGGGAAAAGCGCTCTGCGCTTTGAGGCGCTGGCTGCAAAGGGTTTCCCTTGGTTTCGCAAAAAGCGAAACCATTCCCGGACTCCGTCCGGGGGCAAAACATTGTTTTGCCGGTACTCTTTATAGCCGCGCCGAGAAAATCGAAGATTTTCCTCATAGTCTCCTCCTAACTGTTATTACCATAACAAATCCTGCTAAAAAAGAAAACCCTAAGTCTTGCTTTGTTCATTGGCTTTTAGTCAATTTTCCCTATTTTTCATGGCATCAGGCAGCCTTTTAAGTTTTTCAGCGTCTGGAAGGGGACACACAGTATTTTCTCTTCTAATAAAAGTAGCAAAAAGGGGATACTTTACTGCACGGACACAAAAAAAGAACCACAGTTATTACCATGGTTCTTTCAAGAGCTGGCATAGACCTATTTTCCCAGGGGGTTTCCCCCCAAGTATTTTCGGCACGGATGAGCTTAACTACTGTGTTCGGGATGGGAACAGGTGGGACCTCATCGTAATAAACACCAGCCAAAACATATAA
>NZ_JACRTD010000015.1 GCF_014385085.1 Youxingia wuxianensis
CTTTCCAGGGTTAAAACTTCCTCTTTTCTTAACTGCATGATTATTTCAGGAGACCTTAACCGCTGTTGAAAAAATAAGATTGTTCCATTTTTTATTTTTCCTATGACATATTCATAAGTATCAAGATCAAAATCTAAGTCGTGTTCCGCACAATTATCCGAAAACGGAGTATTGGATTTTTCTAAAACTAGTCCATCTTCTCTATAGTTATAGTACAAAATATCCACCCCCTATCTGTTAGAAAGAAAATTTAACATACTGATTAACCGAGTTATACAAAGTTTGGTCTTTTAATATCAACTCATATTCTGTCGGAGATTTTCTTTTAAACAAATAAGTAGAGTATTCATCACTGCTAATTTGTTTTCCGCTAACTATTACGTATTCTCCATCATCTGAAATTGCTAAGCTGTAGCCATTGGTATAAGCTTTATTAATAACGAAATAAAAAGGAATTTCCCAATAAGTATTTAAATCCCTATTTGTCAAATCAAATACTCTCAAATATCCTCCATTTGTATTATAATTACAACATGTTGCCAGATATCTGTCATTATTTGATACCGCCGTACTAATCTTCATATTGGTGTTTGAGACAGTGTGCGTTTGCATTGTGAGCATGTCTCCCAAAACTCCATCAACATAGAACCTGACATTTAATTTATTTCCTGTTTTATCATATCCATAACAAAATGTTCCCCCAGGGGATATGTATTTTATAGGGTCAGTGCTCGTAGAAGTGGAAAAGATAGAATTAAAAGTATTTAAATCCGGGTTATAAACATAAAACGTTCTAGTTCCAGCATTACTTCCATCTTCTGTACCACCAAAAAATTTATTTTTGTCATTGCTGAAATTCCAATAGGTATTATTTCCATTAGATGATATTGTCGGATTTCCCACATAATCTACAGTAGTTGAAGTTATGTTATAATACCTAGCTGATTTAGCTTTGCTATCTAAATTATATGTTGTTACAACCATAGCATCCGCATTAGGTGAAAAAAACCAGCAATCAATATTTGAAAGTGTTGTTGTTACTGTATTTTGTGTATACGTTTCGTTTTCTAAATCCAAAGAGATTATTTCTGTGGTAAAGTTAGAAGTAGTTTTATCGCTAACATATACTATTTTAGTAAAGTCATCATTGATTGCACATATTAAGTTATAACCATCTTGCTCAGAATGACCTTTAACAGTTGCGTTAACTGAAAACCAACTTTGTAGTTCCACTACACTTCCAGATAGCTTATATAGTTTTAAGTAAGGCCCACCGCCATATTCTGAGTAAAAAACAAACATATACTTTAAATCCGAGCTCATTTTCATATATATGGTAGAGATGTTCTTATCAGTAGGATATGTAAAATTACATGATAATTCATCTGAAATTAGTGTATATGTTGAATAGTTCCAATTGGAAGCCCCATACAAAAACTTTAGCGAATTACTAACTACCACCCATTCTGTCCCATTCCACGCATAGGCATCTAAGTAATCAATCCCTCCGTTGAGCAGTAAAGAGATTTTAGGATAGAAGTGCTGCGTAGAAAAATTATCTGTTAAAGAGCTTTGCCACGGCAAACTTGAACCTTCTGTTTCTGCCTTCTGAACTACATCCATCGGAAAGTATTCTAAGTTTGTTTTCTTTTTTAACGACGCACTTAAAAAGGAATTATTCATACTTTGCGGCTGAATTATCAAGGTTCCGTCCGTATAATTTAACCTGATTGTGTCATCCACTACAATATTTGTTATTTGTGACGCACGTTCATCATCCAACGCAATCCATAAATGTCCTACCGCCTCAGGCGTCGGTTCGGTCATCTGGATAGAAAGAGGAAAGTTGAATATGTCTAATTTCTTCCCCCCGGTCTGTCCAGTCAAATAGCCTTTTGCCACTTATCTCACCGCCTTTATTTGTATATTGATATCTACTCCAGGCTTATCTTCAAAACAAGTAAAAGTCACTGATCCGCTAGCAGTATCCGCCTCATTCACCATATTCCAGGCTTCGCACTGTGCAATCTTTTCGTCATTAGTGCCAGTGTAAGCAGGGCCAAAAATTGGGCTGTCTGTCTCTCCTATCCCCTCTATGCTCACCGTCTGAGTATAGGGCGCTGTTTGGCTCCACCCTGCGGCGGTGAGGGTTGCCGTGTAGACGGCGACTGTAGCCGCACCGATCTCCCCCGGCGTGGGTGTCCAGGTATCCGGTCTCGCCCCTACATCTGCAGCGGTCAAAGAGATATCAGAGCTCAACGCTTTATTGTTAATTTTTCTGGCAGTTGGTACTGCATTGGTGTTAATCTCCGTAAACTTTTCATTAAATCCAGCCCTATTTACTGCATCGTTTCCGCTGGTATATAAAGATACAATATCACTCAACCCAATCACCTCTTTCAAATTGATCCCATGTCAACGCTTTTGCATCTAAACTATCAAAAGTAATATTTAAACTGTCTAACTCATCCCATGTCAAAAATAGATAGGAGATATCTATAATCAAATTTGCGGGGATAATATCATATAAAGTAGCATATAAAGGCGTTAAATCGGAAACTCTGCTTTGCCCGCGGTACTTGACTGTCAGGGTAAAATCGGAAACAAACACATCAACCTCAAGCCCCATATACGCTTGTATGATCTCTTTAGCCGTGACAAGATTGATGGGCGGTTTTGTCATAAGTCTTGCCTTTAATGCTTCTTTCCTTGCTTTTAGCGTACTGTTAAGCGGAGCGGTAACCCCCAATATTTTTTCCCATCTTGCTACCCCTGTTTCATCTGAATGGGAGATCGACTTGTTGTTTACAGCTTGCTTAATGTCAGCTAGGAGAGCGTTCATCTCTATGTTAATTACTCTATCCAGCGCTGTAACCTCAACTAGGTCTTGTAGTTCTTCTATCAGAAAACTTTTATATGCTGATGGGTCATCATAAAACATTAGACGGCCACCTCCGTAACTGCGATAGTTCCCACTGTAGGCACTTGATACGTTGCGTAGGTCTTTGTAAGGATAAGATTTGAAGAACTTCCATTCATAGTCACTGTGCCTACATCTATAATACTTTCATGGCAATTAAGGATGTCCGCTACAAGTTTGGCGTAAAATACAGTTTCTTCTGTAAAGCCAATATTTTCTATGTAATTAGTAATCGTACTCTCTACTATGGGCTTGATCACATCGAAACTACTCCCAGTTTTAATCTTAATTTCTGCCGATACATTAACAGTAAGATCCACAGATGTTTTAACTGTTACTGTATGTCCAATAGGCGCGATGCCGTCTCCGTCAGTGCCCATAAGTGTCTGCACCTTGCTAATTAGCTCTGCGGTAGCTTTATTCCCTTGTTCATCTCCAATTACAATTCCGACGTTTCCAGCCCCCTGGGATACTGCGGTGAATACTTTAACTGCCCCAACGCCATCAACCGCAAGTGTTTTTTGCTCATAATCCGCGATATTGCCGCCGTATGGGGTCTGTCTTACCGCCTCGTAAAACCTCGCTCTTAGGCTTTCATCCGTCTCCTCATCTCTCGCAGGAATTAACGGTTCGGTTATAAGTGTCGCGTTTGCTAACCCATTAATGTTGTCAACGGGCAAGATTGTCCCGCTATACAAATTTCCAGATGTACCCAGTTGCTCGCAAGTTGCTTTAAATTGTCCGGTTGTTATTTTTTCTGTAATTTTAAAGGTAACATCATTAATAGCAAATCTGCTGTTTAACGGCACATCTATTGCCGTATCATTTTTATCAAAAGTATTAATCTGTCTTAATGCGTAAGTAGCCTGTTCTCTGTTTATCCCAAAGTCATTAACAACTCTATCTAACCATTCTCCTTCCGCTGTATCAGCAAACAATAGGTCAAACATATACCCAAGCATATAGTTTTGTTGCGCTATCATAAAAGCTGTTGGAGATAAAGTATCATATATAACGCTTCCCTCTCGTTTGTCCGTATCGTCCGGTACAAGATCAAGCATTTCGGACAGCAGCGAGTTATATTCATAGTTTTCAGCCAACCGCAACGCTCCTTTCTATTTCAGTTTCTCCAAAAATAGTAACTGCTGTAAAGGTTATTTTGGCCTCTTCCCGATCAAAGGTAATGGTAAAGTCTTTGATATCCTGTATTCGATCATCTTCTAGCAATGCCTCTGTAATTCTGCGCTCAACATCCCCCTCAATATACGACTTGCGCTTTCCTATTAGTCCCGCTAACTCTACTCCGTAGTCCCCTGAATAAATAACGTATTGATATCTCTCCGTACTTAATATTAAATAAATAGATTGTCTCACTGCGTCCAGCCCGTCAATCTTTCCCTCGATATGGCCGTTATGTATGCGATATGTTTTCGAGGGTTTAAAACTCGCAGTATCCTGGCCATAGGTTTTCAAAACACTAATATTATCACACCCTATCTATAATGGAGTATTTTTGTGCTCCTTTTTTTTGGATAACCGCCACTCTATCCCCTGCTGTTAATCCTGTTTTGATGGTCACCGGGACATCTGTTAATTTAATGCTTTCTATTGTAATTTCTTCCCCCTGGCCATCTTTGGCCACAATTTCAAACCCTTCTGAAATATCCATTGATAATAGGCCGCTGATTGTAAGTAGGCTGGCTGGGATATCAATCATATCTGCATCTACCGGTACTGGTTTTCCATCAAGAACCAATCCCGACCCATTATAGGTAGCGTATACAATATCAGACAGCTTTTCATTTTCTATTGTGTCTAATACTATTTTTTTAATTTCCGTTGCGAAGTCTGGCATTAATACCACCTTCCAAATACCAAATTCATAGTCATTGTGTGTTGGCTGCGCTCAAATTTATGTGTTACGCTGTCCACAATAGCCCACATATTAAGATTTGCCTGGGAAATTTCAATTTTTACACCGCTTCCGCCGAATACTCGGACATCTCCAATGCTATCTACCTTTAAGGTTTCCGTTTCCTTATTTTTTAAAGCTAAAAGCATGTTGGCTCTCTCGGTAATTTGGGCGGCATTCATGGCCGAGTCTACCTTTTCATAAAGCATCAATTTCCCCCATTTACCAATATTTGAGCTATCTTCCGCAATATAGACCTCTCTTACGCCGGCATCTTTATTATCCGCCGCTACTTTTACATAGTTATATGTATCATCGTCAATTGACAAAGAATAATCGAAATCAGTAGCAAGGCTATTATCTCCAATGATAAGAGGAAGTCTTAAATCCAAGGTGTCCCTGAGATCAAGCGCGCCAAAATTATCCCTTAAAGTATAATAATAGGAATTAGCCACCAGATTATCCTGTATACTCTGGTATAACATATCCAAATAGGTTTTATTATCAAACAGATATTTACTCAGTGGTATCTCGGTACTGTCAATCTGGCCTATTCTAATCCGGTCTCCTATCGTACCCGCTACGACATTTAAAAAGCTATCAAGCGGTTCTATCTGTCGCATCAGGCTGTTTTTGGCCTTGAGATATCTTAATTGATCATATGCGGTACATTTGTATGTCTGCTTGCTTATCTGGGTTTTAAATAAAAAACCGTAAAATATATTAGCTCCATTGTAGGTAAAGATAACCGTTGAACCATTTGCGAAAAGTTTGCCTTTTGCTGTTGGATACTCAAAAGTAAAGGTTGAAGCTCCGTTGTTCCAGTTTGACTGATATTTTATATTTGTCGCTACCGCGGAAACGTCCGCATTATCTACCAGTAATATGTTTCTTCCCCCTTTCATAAAAAATCACCGCCAATCTATTCAGACTGACGGTGAAATGATTATGCGATTTTTCAAGTAAAACCTCCTGTTGCTTTTTCTTTTCCTTCCGGGTATAATGGAGGTAGCAAGGGAAAGGCTTGTGAGGGCTTTTCTTTGTGCCTAGTGGTTAGCCGTTACGACCGGTTAGCCACTTTTTATATGCTTCCCAGTAGGCTTTGCGCTCTGCCGGGCTTAACTTTTGAAAGTCTCTAAACTTCATTCGCAACCCTCCTTTCTCTGGTTGCTCTCTCCCTTGCTACAATTATATTATACACGGATTTCCGTATATATTCAATTGACAAAACATCCAAATATTCACGGATTTTAATGTATATTTTGTTCATTGATTTCCGTGTATGTTTATGATATCATAATTGTAGAAGAAACAAGGGAGGTGTCATTGTGCCAATAGAATATGATAAGCTATTTTCCCTCATGAAAGAAAAGGGGCTAACGACATACCGCATTCGCAAGGAGAATATCATTTCCCAGTCGGCTTTACAGAGCCTTAAAGACGGCAAGAGCGTAACAATCGAAACCATTGAAAAACTTTGTAAGGTGCTAAACGCTCAACCCGGCGACATCATGGAATATATCCCGGAAGAAAAAGAATAGAGATTTTACAGGGCGGTCATTTTTGACCGATTTATTTTTTGCCAGTCTGAATATTTGGTTGTCAAGGTGCATTGTAAATTCTTTCCTGCTGTGGTATTATCGGGGTAGGAGGTGGTTATTATGGTAAAAGGTGTGAATGGCCAAATTGATATTATCGATGATAAAGTGGTTATCACGAGAAAAGGCCTTTTAGCTAAAAGTGTTGGTTTTTTCAAAGGTGAAATAGAAATCCCCATATCCAGCATTACTTCCGTTGAGTTTAAAATGCCCTCCTTCGGTTCTGGAGGATACATACAATTTATATATCCTGGGTGTAAAAAAGTTTTACCACATTCAGATAAAGCTATGGACGAAAACACCGTTCTATTTAATAGGAATATGGCTAATGGTTTTCTATCATTAAAACAAGAATTGGATAGATTAATTAGCAACTCAAAATGCAAAAATATTTCAGAGGATTTTTATGATCAGATTGAAAAATTAGCCTGCTTAAGAGATAAAGGAATTTTGACAGAAGAAGAGTTTCAAAATAAAAAATCCTCTATTCTATCAAAGTTGTAATTATTTTTATAATGGCGTGGCTTCTAGCCAATCATCATTATAATGACAGTGACCATACATACACTATAGGGTTTACATACGATGAAGAAAATAAACCGACGGTTGTATATGTCATGATAGATGATAGTATCACACTTGATGACCGTTAATTAAAATTAGCGCCACTCTTTTTTCCCATTTATACTATCTTTAATACTTTTACCTGTATTTGCAAACCATTCGTCTATTGCGTTGCTCATGGCCTGGAAAGACCTCTTATTGTCCTGATAATGGGCTGCGACTGCCATAGATGGTTTGTAGCCTTGGTTTGCATACTCGGTTATACTCGTTCTGACTGGAGGCCCCAATGGGACTACATTAGGATTGTTCGTATATTTTATTCTTTCTTTTCCGTCCGGCCAATAATATGTATAGGTTTGGTCTTTGCTTAAGTCTTGCGGAAACGGCCCATATACTATATCCGTTGATACGTCGGT
>NZ_JACRTD010000016.1 GCF_014385085.1 Youxingia wuxianensis
TGGTGCGTGTAGTCTGAGCCTGTATGAAGAGAACATGGCGCAGATCCCGTACATGGTGATTGCCTTGGTGCTGGCGGCCTTAGGATATTTGGTTGCTGGTCTCGTTATGTAAGTTAATTTGCCTTTTCACAACTAACCATAAAACCCACGACGGCCCGCCTTCCCATTTGGGAAGGCGGGCCGTTATGGTTTGCAGCAGATAGAAAAATCGAGCCAGGGGATAAGCCGCCGATCAAGCTGAAAAAATGGCGGTCACAGCGATATTCAGAAAAACAGCCTAGAGAAAGGCGGGCGGCTTCGGCCGCCCGCCTTTCTGACCTTTGGCGGAGATAGGTTGCATGTGTACCTATGAGCAATACGAAAATTAACTGATCTTTTTTAGAGAATAGTATCATCGTCGTTTACGAGATATTCCGATACATTTGCTTTTTGACTGAATGCGTCGGCGGTAATTTTCAGATTATTCGTATACGTTTTGGTATAATCGATAATCAAGCCGTTTACATCATAACTGGTTTCTTCGGTCATAAATCCAGGAGCGCCTGGCGCCCGTTTTAAAATTTTAGCTTCCGGGTTGTTGATAATAATGGGAGTAATTTTTTCTAAGGTGCGTTTGATAGTAATTTTATATTGATTTAACACATCATAAAGAGAAAACATAGTAAAATCGATCTTTTCAATATGAGGAAAAATATTATAGGAAATATAAGTGTTCTGCAGGGCCATAGGCTGATTATTTCCTAAACGCAGACGAACCAACCGATAGATATCATCGTTTTCGTCCACATTAAGAATTTTAGCGAACTTACGTCGAGCCTTTCTCTTTTCCGTATACAGCAGACGGCTGCTAGGTTCCATACCGTTATTGCGAAGCATTTCATTAAAGCCATATACCTTATCAACCATATAGGAGGCGGACGCTTTTTCAATATAAGTCCCTTTGCCTCGGATACGTACTAAAACACCTTCCTCTACCAATAAGGAAGTTGCTTTTCTTAAAGTTTTACGGTTGACATTAAATAATTCGGAAAGCTCCCGCTCGGAAGGAATACTTTGACCGTACTTTAATTCGCCGGAACTGATCATGTCGTTAATTTGATTACTTATTTGGATGTATAGTGGATTTTGTATTGGCAAAACGACACCTCCATTCTTTCACTTATATTCTATCAAAAATTACTCGAAAAAACAAACGCTTCTTTCCTATAAGATAGAAAAAAAGCTGCTGTAAATTTGACATTTACAGCAGCTGAAAAACAGGATTTATTTTACAATTTCTCCGTATACTTCTCCAGAGGCGCCAGCCGCATTGGCTTCATCGGTATCTATATGCATAGCCAAAGCAAATTTTTCGCTTACGCGTACCACGACATCTTCAAACACCAAAGAACGTTCCGCTGTCTGAATACGGACCTTTACAATCTCCTTATCCTTCACGCCCAATTTTTCTGCATCCGCTGGGGTAGCGTGGATATGACGCTTTGCAGCAATCAGTCCTTGCGCGACCTCTACTTCACCAGCAGGGCCAACAAGCTTAATGCCGGCAGATCCGTTTATGTCGCCGGATTCACGGATGGGGGCGACGACTCCAAGGGTTCTGGCATCGGAAAGGGACACCTCAATTTGAGTTGCCGGTCTTACCGGTCCCAGGATAGAAACGCCGGAGATAGTTTTTTTCGGACCAACCACGTCAACACGCTCTACACAGGCAAACTGTCCAGGTTGAGAAAGGTCTTTTTTGGGTGTCAAAGCCGCGCCCTTTCCCAATAATGTTTCCAGGTCCTGCTGAGTTACATGAACGTGACGGGCAGATGTTTCTACAATAAAATTCACTTATGTATCCTCCCTAACGAAAGTAATTTAATAATCCGTATTTATTTTACCCTCCAGTATAGTATTATGCAAGGGTTGATAATTAATTAACAATATTTCTTCATGAAATTTTTTGTGCTATAATAAAAACAATGGCAAAACCGTGTCTTGCCCCCCACGGGTGGTATCCGGAGATGGTTTCGCTTCTCTGCGAAACTAGGCTATCCTTTTGCGGCCGGCATCCTAAAATCTGAAGCGGTTTTCTCAAACGGCGGGGGCAAACCTTCAATTTGCCGGGCGTGTCCAGCCCCGCCCATTTAATATTGCGGTCTTATCAAAAATTTGCGGGCCGATAGAAAATAACCGGGCAGGCTGCCTGGACAGATGGAGGACAAAAATGATTGAAAACTTTGATTTACTGCGGGAAACCTGCCTGTCCTGTAAAAACTGTAAATTATGGGAGACCAGGACAAACGTAGTATTTGGAGTAGGAAATCCAAAGGCCAAAGTAATGTTTATCGGGGAAGGACCCGGGGCCAATGAGGATTTGCAAGGGGAGCCTTTTGTAGGCAGGGCAGGACAGCTGCTGGATAAAATGTTGATGGCAGTGGACCTTTCTCGGGAAGAAAATGTTTATATCGCTAATATGGTGAAATGCCGTCCGCCACAGAACCGCGATCCGGAAAAAGAGGAAGTGGAGGCGTGTATCGGCTATTTGCGCAACCAGGTGCGTTTAATCCAGCCAAAGATTATTGTTTGCCTGGGGCGCATCGCGGCGTGTGCAGTTATTGATCCCAATTTTAAGGTTACTAAACAACATGGGGAATTTTTTGAACGAAACGGCGTTACCTTGATGGGGACCTTTCATCCGGCGGCGCTTCTTCGTTATCCGTCAAACAAAGCGGCGGCAATGGAAGACTTCTTCGCTTTGCGGGAAAAATTAAAAACAATATAGGAATTATTTAAAATTACAATTATTCATCACAGTTTTATCACAATATCGTCCCATACTATAAACATAATATGAGTAAATGTCTGTTGACAGATAGGATGGGTGCAAGTGGACAATAAAATTTTAATTGCAGAAGATGAAGCGAAAATAAGGAAGCTGGTAGCCAGTTATCTTGTACGGGAAGGATTTAAAGTTGTGGAGGCGGAGGATGGCCAGCAGGCGGTAGATCAGTTTGAGGATAATGAAGATGTGGTGCTGGTAATGCTGGATGTTATGATGCCAAACAAAGATGGATTTGACGCCTGCCGTGAAATTCGTCAAAAATCTGATGTGCCGATTTTAATGCTTACTGCCAGGGACAGTGAGCAGGATGAGTTGGCAGGGTTTCATATGGGTGCGGATGAATATATTTCTAAACCGTTCAGCCCCACCATTTTGGTCACTCGGGTAAAAAATCTGCTTCGCCGCAGCAATGCAAACGATATGAGTGATGTGCAGGTAGGGGGAATTAAGGTGCTGTATCGGGAACGTACGGTACTGGTGGATGGAGAAAAAATTATTACTACCCCGAAGGAGTTTGATTTGTTATATTATCTGCTTCGGAATGTAAATATTGTACTCTCCCGGGACCAAATCATCTATACCGTTTGGGATATGGATTACAACGGAGATGACCGCACGGTAGATACGCATATTAAATGTCTGCGGGCAAAATTAGGGAAATATTCCAGTTGTATTGTGACTGTCAGAAAGGTTGGGTACAAATTTGAGTGGGCCCAGTAAATGGACAGTAAGAAAAAAGCTGTTTTTTGTTATCCTTTTTATCTTAATATTAAATATTTCTGTACTTTTGCTTATGGGGTCTACTTTATTTGAAGGCTTCTATCAAAACAGCAAAGTATCGGAATTGAAATCAAGCGCGGCTTCGATTCGGAAAACTTACGAGGAAAACAGCGATACATTTTATACCGAAATAAACCAGATAGAAAATAAAAATGCTTTTGTCAGCTTACTTTCGGTGGATGAAGAAACCGGAGCACTAGTACGCAATTATTACTCACGCGTCTTTAAAGATCAAGTCAAGCCATGGGATGAAAAGGCCCCGGCGCCTCCGGAGAATTTTCCTGGGAGGGAAGAAGAGGACAAGTGGCTGCTGGAATTGCTTCCCGATCTGGATGAAAGTTATACTATTTTACAGCCGGAAGATAATACCCCGGGAAAAAATGATTTTACGGATAAAATCGGTTTAGCGACCCGACTGGATGACAACCTTTACTTACTGATTGAGACGCCCAAAGGATATCTAAAATCCACAGCGGACCTGGCTGTGAAATATACGGCATATCTTTCTATCGTTATTTTGCTCGCGGGTTCCGTTCTCGTTTATCTGGTAGTGGGCAGAGTAACGAAGCCCCTGAGTAAAATTCAGGAAGTAGCCGATAAAATTTCCAAAATGGACTTCTCTCAGAAGTGTAAGATTACCTCCCAGGATGAGATTGGATTATTGGCGGTTAGTATTAACAATATGTCGGACGAGCTGCAAGCGAATATTGATAAGCTGGTGCAAGCCAATGAAATCTTACAGAACGATCTTCTTCGTCAGCAGCAGACCGACCGGATGCGGCAGCAATTTATCGCAAATGTTTCCCATGATTTTAAAACGCCTCTTACGCTGATGATCAGTTATGCAGAAGCGCTGGAAGAAGGAGAAACAAACCCACAGAAAAAAGAATATTGTGATATTATCATCAGCGAAAGTCATAAGATGTCTTATATGGTGGGAAAACTTCTGAGCCTTTCCAAATTAGAAAGCGGTACAGATAAGCTGGAGACCTCCATATTCTGTCTAAACGAGGTCATCAGCCAAGTTGTAAACAGCCATAGAATACTCACTTCCAAAAAAGATATCAAGGTAGAAATTGATGCGGATTTAGATGTCATTGTAAATGCTGATTATCAGAAGATAGGGCAGGTTGTGACAAATCTGTTTGAAAACGCTGTAAAATATACCCCACAGCAAGGACGGATATCTTTATCGGGAGAACTATCTGAGAATCGGTGCCGCGTTTCTGTGGTTAATACGGGCAGCAGGATTGCGAAGGAAGATCAGGAAAATCTGTTTATCAGTTTTTACCGGGCAGATAAATCCCGCTCCCGAGACCTGCAAAGTTATGGGCTGGGTCTGGCGATTGTCAAAGCGATCATGCAGCTTCACGGACAAGAGTATGGTGTGGAGAATACACCTGACGGGGTAAGATTTTGGTTTGATCTGGAGTTGGCGGATATTGATAATGATGATTAAGATAAAAGCCGGCGGATATTTCCGCCGGCTTTTATGATATAATAAAACCAGTAAGAGCGCAAAAGCCCATGAATAAAGGGTTTTCTGCATTTAGTGTTACTAATTTGTTACTAATTCAATGTTAGATTTCAGTTCTTCTATATTTTTATGGGTATAAACTCGTTCCCCTGTTTCCTTAGATTTATGGCCCATAATTCTATCAATACACACCTTATTGGCGCCCGCTGAGTCGAGGCGGCTTCTTAGCGTATGGCGGCACTCATGTGGTGTGTGGTTCATTTTCAATGTCCCCATTATTTCATCCCATATTACCCGATATTGGGTTTTACTCAACTTATGTCCGTTGTACTCGAACAAATACCCGGTTTTGGATTGTTTAACCCTTTTTTGAACTATGTGTTGAATTTTTGAATGTATGGGAACGTTTCTGTTTTTTCCTGCTGCCGTTTTTGTCCCACCGGTCATAACTTGAGCTTCAAGGTCAACGGCTTCTGTTTTCAGATCAATCATTTCTGAAATTCGGAAACCAGTATAAAGAAAGAATAGGATTGAATCCACCCACGGGAAATTTTGATTTTCCCACAGCCGGGAAACTTCTTCGTCCGTGAAAATTTCTTTACTTGTTTCTGGTATTGGTTCAGAGGTAAGCAGATCAGAGCAGCATTTGGAAACTACATCAAGTTCCATTGCGAAACGGTCAAGATGGCCTAAAAGGTTTTTTATTGCCCCTTGCGTGGAGTAACCACGACCGCAATTATCAATGCAATCTTGCATTTGGTATGATTTGATCTGCCGATACTTTAATTTGTTTAAACTGGTGCAATGCCTGTAAGCTGCTTTCAAAGAATTTTGATTAGATTTACCCAATTTACCGATCCGCTTTTCAACCCAAAGTTCATATAATTCTTGGAAAGTGATTTTATCCGCTTCAATATCCCACGGGTCATTGTTGTAGCTGGCAAGCATAATCAAACCTTCTTCTCTTGTTGCAGCGTACCCAATTGGCTTTTGTCTCCCAGATATACCTTCTTTCACAATATATGGTCTACGTCTGTTTCCTGAAAGCTTTGTTATAGTTCCGAAATGATTTGGATTTTTCATAACTTTATCACCTATCTTGAAACATCAGGTGTAAAGTGATATAATGCAATTGACCGACAAGAATCACTTCATCCTGATTTTTGGTCACTTCCCCCTCGTTAGTGTGCCAGCACCAACGAGGGGATTTTATTTTATATTACTTTGAAAAGCTACAGCTCTACCAAGGACTCTAATTTGATTTAATTCTTCTCCTGTATACCGCATAGTCTTATATAAAGGGTTTTCAGCAACCAGTTGAAGTATGTTATCTTCCCGATCATAATAAACACGTTTAAGAGTTGCGTCATCTTTTATTAAAACGGCTGCAACTTCTCCATTGTTTACCATGTCTTGTTTTTGGATAAAAACAATATCTCCATCAAAAATTCTAATGCCTGTCATGCTATCGCCTTTAGCACGCAAACAAAAATCCGCTTTGATGTCGCTGCTGGCTTCAATAAATGTTTCAAACTGTTCATCCGCAAATATAGGTTCTCCACAAGCCACATTTCCCAGCAATGGGAATTTTTTTGTTGTTATGGGGAAGATGTTGTCTATTTTAGGGTTTTCGTCCGTCTCCCAGCCCATGAGAAAAGCAGGTGTAGTTTGAAGAACTTTAGCTAGCGCTTCGATTTTATCAGATGGTATGTTAGAGATAATACCAGTTTTGTGAGGGCGATATTAAAATATCTAGGCAGGCCGCAAGATGTTAACTTGGAGCAAATATGGACACGCAATAAACCTAAAAATGATCTTGAGATTGTACAGATGATAGCTCAAACCAGCAACACAGTCTTGTCTGACGAGACAAAAACGAAGGTACACCCATTATCAGACGATTGGTCAACCGAGCGGGAGCGCATAGCAAAAGAACAGGAGATAGCCTCGCAAAATATGTTTGATGACTTTAGTAATCCTGGTGGCACAGAATGACCTATTGGGAAAAACGCGCCGAAATGGCGGTAGGCAGAATGGAGTCAAGTGTAAATGGCGCGGTGCCAGAGCTTATTCAATCGTTCGAAAAGGCCAAAAAAGAACTCATA
>NZ_JACRTD010000017.1 GCF_014385085.1 Youxingia wuxianensis
TTAGGATTGTTCGTATATTTTATTCTTTCTTTTCCGTCCGGCCAATAATATGTATAGGTTTGGTCTTTGCTTAAGTCTTGCGGAAACGGCCCATATACTATATCCGTTGATACGTCGGTAGAATTGTTGTATGTTTTCGTCGGCGGCGGCGTTGGTATTTTCCCCGGCCTTGGAATGTAGGGAACATCCGTAGTTTTAATTGCGGCGGCCTTGTATTCGGTTAATTTAATACTTACCTCATATACCCCGCTGTATTTTTCCCGCTTTGTATAACTTTCAATAAGCGCCCTTTCAGACAACTTAACATTATCGGAATTAATTACCAGCCTGCTTGCGCTTTTGTCGCTGAGCAGGCTTTCTAATTCCTTGAAAATCTGCTTTGCCGATGTCCAGTTGCCATGCTTAAAATCATTAATATTTGATAGCTCACATTCGATCACCCATGATCTTAATCCTTTACTTTCCGGGACAGGGAAGTTTCCCTGCCCCAATCCATCATAGGTTGTAATATCTCGATCCGAGTCCTCGGTCACCGTAGTTACTCCATAGAGTTCGATATCATCTAAATAAACATCATATCTCATGCGTAACCCCCCTGTGGCTGTGCGTTTGTCATATCCGCTAATTGCCCGGCAAGGTAACCTGATACCGTATCTAAATCCATCGGATCATTTACCTGTACATTATTCATATTGACCTGGGGTGCTAATGTCGCTGTGCTGTACATGGCAAGGAATTTCTTTCCAGCAAAATCCATCATATATTTAAGGCTTTCCTGTTCTATGTCAACCTCGCCAGACACTTTTACTGGGTCTGTATTGGTTATTTCGGTAGGCAACGGAGTATTCGCCATATTATTTGCAAGATCATCTAAACTAGCTAATTCAGCGGCAGTTTGTCCCTCAATCTCTTTTGACATAGCCCCAATAACAGCTGCACTTCCTACAAAAGCGGCAAGGGCTATTCCCGCTTTTATCCAGTTATTCGTGAGAATAGCCGTAGTAACTCCCAACGCCTGTTGAACCACATCTATAGTTTTCAAAACACCCTTATAAATAATTAACGCCGTCATTAGACCGCCCAACGTAGGAACTAGCCAATTTGCATTTTCAGCTACCCAAGCCATACCGTTACCAATCATCCCCATTCCGTTGACCATGACATTTATAAACGGTTGAAATTTTCCCGCTTCCATGTCAGCGTTAAGCTGCCTTACCACCTGGGATAGATTGGTCATTACAGGGGTTGCCGTATCGGCGAATGCGCTTTTTATGCTGTCTTTAAGTATATTCATTTGCACCGGCATGGTGTCAGCCATTTTGTCTACTACATTCTGGGTAGCTCCAAATCTGTTGAACATCTGATCTACATACTCAATTAGCCCCGCAATATCTCCCGTATTGGATAAGCCCCTAATTTTTTGAGGATCAAAGCCGATCATATTGTATCGTTCTTTAACGCTCATGGTGTCACCCGCCAATAATTCCTTCATTGCGAAGACTGCGCCTGACTGCCCCTGGCTTGGATCTTTGGCATATAGACGCTGAGTAAGCCGTTCCAACTGCTTTAATTGCTCTAGGTCTCTCGTCATCGGCAAAAAAGAGGTAAAGGCGCTGCCCGCCCCCGCTTGCCCGAGCAAGGAGTTTTTCCCATGTAACCGGGCAAATTCCGCAAATTGCGCTCCTATCTTTTCCGAGTTCAAAAGCCCTTGATACGTCTTTTCCTGCACGTCCCTAGCCGCTGATAAGTTGATAGCGGAAAACATCCCCTCAAGGGCTTTTTTCCCTAAATAAGCAACGGACACAAGGCCGGTAATCTTGCTGGTAAGTCCCCCAATACCTCCGGCGGCAGTCTGACCGGATTTCCCAGCGCTTTTCATTTCTTCCTCAAGCAGCTTTGTAGCCTTTGCCATGTTGTTTACTTTTTTCTCCGCGCTGTCAGTGGATGAAATGATATTTTTCATTACTGCTGTATAGTGATCGGTAAGTGTGAATACCGCAGCTAAATTTTGAGCCAATAGATCACCCCGCTTTGTTTTTGGCGCCCTCCGAGGCTACCATATCGCTTGCCACTATAAAGGCCCTTGTTCTTATTGGCAGCCTCATAAAATCATCCGGTAAAATGTTGTGATTTTGCAGGGCAAGGTGGGCATATAACGCAAAACCGTCCTCGCCCTGCTCTATCAGTTTTTTGCCTCGTCCACCTTGTCGCTAAATTTAACAGTAACCTCGTTAAAATCGTTGTAAACCTTAATCAGCGACGCTGTTTCCGCACCGTTGACAATACATTTTAAAGCGTCCACTGGATCTAAAATTTTTCTGCCCTCGCGTTCCGACAACGCCTCTAAAAAATTATTGTCTCTGAGGTCCGGTGTCACAAGAGAGTTCGCTACATAGGCAATCATCATTTCTGTATTGCTTTTGTCGCCATATTCTTCCGCCAGCTTTAAGTCCTCTTTTAGGGTAAGCGGACGCATAACAAACTCATCCTCAAATGCAGGGAGTTTAAACCTTATCTCTTTTTTGCGTTTTGGATTTAGGAAACTATTTAAACTTTTCATGTCTTATACCTCAAAATTACTGATAATATCAAAATCATCAAAAGTAATGTCGGACTCAAATATCATAGAACCGTCGTTCCCGTCATCAAGAGACAGCAAGGAAATTTTATTGATAATGACATCCGTAGCAATCACTTCACACCGTCCTCGGCTTGCGACCTGCGCATACCCCTGCAGTGTGATTTCTGGGTACTCCCCGCCGTTCTTATACTCCTTAACGGCTTGAATTAAATCTGGTGTACAATGGTAAAATGCTATGCTGCCTGTATTGTTCAGCCCTCTGGCAGCATGTTGTTTAACCACCTCTCCCAAAAACGCCCTCTCTTCTGGAACAACCTCTGAGTCTAGGCTAAGCTTTGTAAACACAAAAGCGTCTAACTGTCTGCCGTTAATGTTGATATATCCTTTGCCGTCTTTCTGGGACGGCATATCTCTTAATCTATTCTTTGCCATATACTAACCTCCTTAAAGAGCGGTTACGGTGATATAAATCTTATCTACAGTATCCACAACCTTAATGCCAACTGTAGCAATAATACTATCTCTGGCCGATCCCATCTCAACGGTAATATCTGATGCTGTGAAATCTTCTATCGCTCCAATATTGAGATAGTTTTTGACGGTCATATCGGAGATTAATCCCTTAATTTGATTGCGTCCGTCTACACTGTTTCTAATTTTCCCAATGGCCTTAGTATCAAGCAGTTTTTGCAGATCCATGCTATATTTGTCCAGCGTCCGGATTACAAGGTTCTTCTTAAAATCTTCTGGTTTGGCGTCTGTGGTAGTTGTTAGGCTGTTAATATCATAGAGGACTACAACCCCGCCATATTTGTATACAAATAAGATTTCTCCGTCTTGGGTTTTGCTTTCCATCTGCAGCTTTGTAAGCCTGCTGGATACATCATTCCATCCAATGACATTAAAATATGTCGCGCTCCCTGTGACCCCTTGTTTCGCCTGAATACCCGCCATTGTAGCGCAGGCTTCTGCGGCCGTGAGATCATAGTTCGTCGTCTTTCCGCCAATGGTATTGTTTATAATCCCTTCATTGTCAAAATCAGACCCGCTCATAACCGCCTGTACCATTGTGCCGTTATCTCTTTGGCTCTGGATAAAATTAACTATTTTTGCAGAAATAGAGCTATCCGTGCCAGTATAAGCCATGACGTTGTAATCATGTTTTTGGATCTCGGTAAAATAATTATCATAATTAGCAGCCGCAACCGTGCCGTTTGTTCCGCCTGTCAGCGTTGCGGTAGCGGTTTCTAATGTGCCGCTGCCAGTAATCTCAATAAAATCATTGGTTTTAAAATCGGATACATCGGATATTACCTGCTTATCCATTTCTACAGAGTCAAGATAGGTGGTAACGGTGAACTTGCTGTCAGCAGAAGCAACTGAAACGCTGATATCGTTCCCCCTTGTCCCTGTATATACGGCTTTGGCAGTAACCCCGCTAGCTAATGTTGCCTGCGCTTTTGCGCCTATGTTGAGGCGATAGATAATTAATTGGTTTGCATAGTTCATAACCTCATTTACTAATTTAAGGGCGGTATCATATAGCTTGTATCCTAATACTGTAGTAGTATCCATACCTTTACGAATTGTGATTACCTGATCTCCCCAATTTAGCTCCATAGGCATAGTTACAACGCCTACAACTCCTAACGAGGCTTCCCGTTCCCCGGCAATGGTCTCTACAGAGACGCCAGGTATAATCCTATTAATCAAACAATCAGCTCCTTTTCAGCTTGATTTATCATCGGGTCATTTGGCGTAGTAATCTCCATAACCCTTATTAATCCCGTTACATGAGCTATCCGGTCAGTGATATCGCTGTTTTTGCTATATACTGCGAATTGCCCTATTTCGCTATCTATAAAATGCAAATTCTGCATAATCAAAAATATGGCATGGGTCAGTTCGGTATTTGAATGCTTATCGTCAGGAATATAGGACAGCTCAAAACCAAATTCATATTCACTGGTATCAATCATTCTCTGCTGGTTGGCGATTTCATAAAATCCTACAAATAAAGACGGCAAGGCAAGCTTTTGCTGATTTTGGTTGAGATAAACTTTGACCCCTGGAAATAGGCTGGATAAAAACTCCGCAAGCGAAATCCTTACATGGTCCGCAATGGTTAATGTTTTGTTGTCTATCCGATCTTGCAAGGATTTATCCCGTATAATGTTATTGTTCATCAGCTAAAATCCCGTCTTTCGCTTTACTCTGGCTACTTCATTTTGAAATAAGGTGTAAAGTTGCCGTTTGGCCTCGTTTATCCCTTGCTCTAACATTCTTTTGCCATTTTTCCACCGCAAAGTTTCCCCCGACTTATTGACCACTCGATGGCCATTGTTAACATACACGCCATATTCCACGTTGTTACTGTAGCCGGTGGTATAAGATCCGCCCACCTTTTGAGTCTTGTTTTTGATCCAGTTGCTGCGAAGCCACCCTGTTATTTCCGGAGTGTTTTTTTTGGTAACTTCCAGCCCAACATAGGCCATGCTGTTTACCACCCGCCGGGCGCTGTCGTCAAGATTAGCATTCAGTTTTTCGAGCTGCTTTTTAAACTTAGTAAAATTTTGTTTGTTTATGGTTACTATATCGCTCATGCATACACCACTGACTCCACCTTAATTACATTGCTGAAATTGCGTTTAAATGGAAGCCCTGCAACCCCTTTTATCGTCTGTGCTTTGTGCGTAATTGTAAGGGCGTCCCCTTGCTTTATATCGATACCCGTATCCACATAAAGGGTAAATTGGGTATTGGCGACGGACGCCGTATCCGTTTGGGAAGTTACCGGAGGCATAGCAATTGACAGATGGCATAATACATTGCTGTATACCATATCGCTGCCCTCTACGCCTGCGGTTTCAATATGCCTATTAACGGTTACTGTATCTTCCCATAGGGATTGCAGGGCGGATTTAGCCATAATTACATTACTTTGAGGCAATTTCATTTTATCCCTCCTTATACAAAAAGGGGCAAAGTGAATTGCCCCTATGGTAACCTGCGAAACCTATTAAGTATCGAGGTGTAATCTACGGTTGAACTTCCTTCCACGCTGCCGCTTTCGGCGCTTCCGTAGGTAATTGATGTGTCTCCCTCGGAGATGGACTTAACCACCATGCCTCCAGAGGTCATATTTCCGCCCTGGGAAAAACTGTATCCAATCTCAACCCAAGGATAAAACAACCCGTCCGGCATATTGGCGGCAAGCGGTATATTGCAAAAAGATAAAATACTGTCTTTTGCCTGTGTGATATAGGACTCGTACATATCTTTATTGCTTTGTGCCTGCTCGGAGGTCACATAGCCCCGCTTTATCCACTCTTGGATAACATCATTAGCCGTTTTCATTAACCCATATAACGGACGGCCAGTTCTGGATACATAGTTTTATATCCATATAGAACGTCCATAGACATCATTTCTTTTTTGTATTTCATATCGTATCCACGGGTAACACGCAGGGATAGGCCGTTATAAGAGGTAACATAGCTCTCAACGCCTGCCGGCTGTACCAGAGGACGGGTAACAAAAGCAAATGCCATAGGATTAAACGCCAGATTTGCGGTATGACTGTCAGACACGGCGACCACAGTATTGGTAGTGATATCTTTTTTGAGCGCGGGATAAATATTTACTGTGATCTCATTGGATGCGGCAGTTGCGTCCGCAGTCACAACATATGTATCATCTAAGATTGTCAAAACATCGCCCTTAACCAGGGTTCCCGTAACTGCGGTTGCGGAAAGAGTTAAACTTGTGGCTCCCTTACTGGTAGACGCTTTAGGTTTTACAGCGGCGGACAATGTTCCCTTTGTGTGCTTTTTAACCTCCTGAGACATATAGTTATCAAGCCCGAACAAACGCCCGATGGACCCTTCTCTCAGCGCTGTAGTAGAGCCGGATTTTTCTGCGTTTACGATTGCTGGAATAGTAGTATATTTAGCGTCTGCTTCCGTATCCCATACGGCTACACGCCCCGCAACAGGAACCTTGTTAATATTTAACAGTTTTCTTACTTCCGACAGATCTTCCAGTGCGTCGGGGGTTGTCCCTGCCACTCCGCCGATATACGGAATATCCGCGTATAAATCCAATCCGTCGCTATTAATCTTTTGCGCCAGGGCAACAGCTGCAGGTTCAATAAACAGCCGGTTGGCATCATCAAAGTTTACCGCACCTTCGAGCGCGGATACTTCAATATCTACGGTAGCAATCTTATCCAGGGTGACTTCTACGGAGTCCTCGTTTATATCCTGTGCGGTTACTCCTGCAGACGAGTCAAATTCCTGCGCCGTCAAAACTACCGGTTTTTTAACCTGTACCTTTGCTCCTTTTCCATTCACAAACTGGTTAGAGTAGTCTTTATAAATCAGGTTAGGGAATACAAGATTTTCGATTAATCT
>NZ_JACRTD010000018.1 GCF_014385085.1 Youxingia wuxianensis
CTCTGCATCATTTACTGTTGCAATTCTTACCATAATTACACCTCATCAAATTCCGATTTGTCAAGTTCTCTTAACCTCGAAACAACTTGCTAAACCAGCCCCGTTTTTGCTCCGGCGCCTGGTCCTGCTGATCCGCTCCGGCCTCCCCGGTAAGAAGCTGCTGCTGGATCGTCCCCGCGTGAAGAGCCTGGGCCGCTGCCGCCGTCTGCTGGGCAGCGGCCAGCGCATCAGTGAGCCGAGTAATGGTCTGAGCCTGCTGCTCGATCTGCCGGTCTTTCACTTCAAGCTGCCCTTGCAGTGTGTCGATGGTGGCCTGTAAAACGCAAACCAAATCGCCAACTTCACGGTTTTCGGTTTGCGTTTTAGTTTGCGATTGGTTTTCGATTTCAGTTTGCGTTTTTTCAAAAAAAGCCTGTTTTATCAAAGCTTCCTGGTGTTCATCAATCGCAAACTGGTTTCCGTTTTTTCGCAAACTTGATCGCAAACCCAGGTTTTCGATTTGTTTACTTACCGCTGTCTTTGATACCCCTATCTCGTCGGCTATCTGCCGGATCGTTTTCATACTTTCACGAACAGGCCCACAGGACACACACCCTTAAACCCAGGCGTAGATATGTACCAGCAAGCAGGGCCTGTCGGCTCCCAGGCTACTTCAAGGGTAATCTCGTGCCAGCCATCTGGAAACAAAGCTGTAAATCCCTCTCCTGCGTGTATGCCGCGCCCTTCCAGGAGCAGACGAGGGTGCGGATCATCGTCTGCCGGATCGGGAAGCTGTATCTGCGCGATCCTCTCTTTATCCCAGCTCATAGACCTTTCCTCCTTCCCCTAAAATAAGTCGCTATGCGATCCCGTCCGGGTAAGATATAAAATCAGCTCGTCCCCGTCCACTTCGTAGATCAGCAACCAATCCGGCGTAATGTGGCACTCACGACACCCCGCATAGTCCCCGGAAAGCTGGTGATCCCTGTTCTTCTCCGGCAACGGCTCCCCCGCAGCCAGCTTTTTAATAATATCGGTCAGCAAAGAAATATCAAAGCCGCGCTTTTTCACACGCTTCAAATCCTTCTGAAACTTTGTGGTTGGTCTTATGTTATACATCGGCAAGCAGCTCCTCCATCATCTGATCGACATTGGAATAGGTCTTGCCGAGGCTCGGATCGGCCTTCATTCTCTTTACTTCCTGGATTGCTTCGACGGTTTCTGCGTTCGGCACATCGCCGCTGATTTCAAAGGGTATTCTATACTCTCTCACCGCCTTACGAGCAAAAACATTGAACGCCGTTGTCATCGTCATTCCCATATCAGCACAGAACGCCTCAAACTGCCGCTTCAAATCTGCGTCCATACGGATGTTAATATTTGTATTCGCCATAGATAGCAACTCCTTTCGCTCTTATTATATACATTGTATCATTTTTTATTCACAATGTCAATATGCATTCCTGGTCGTTTACCCAAGCACTGGCCCTTAAACTTCCACCCTGGTATGTACGCATTTAGGGGGCAAAAAGCCTTGATTTATGCGGCTTTTCGGGCGCGGTAGCGAGGGGGCCGGTATATTTACCCTCGGAGGGCTGAAAACGGCTTCTAAAGCGTAACAGGGGCCTTTCTGGGCCTTATTCCTGGCCCCCATCGTGCAGCGCGTCCAGGAGCCAATCGCTCAACTCCTGGGAAGGGGACACCCGCACCGTTACATGCCCATTTTCAAAGCGTACCGCTGGCGGCGGGCAATCCCACCACTTACGGACGGTTTTCGGATCAAGGCCAGTTTCCCGGTGACAGTCAGCCTTGCGCCCCTCCGGGTGCTGCTGCCGCCATTCATAAACCCGCGCCTGGGCCGTCCCGCTGTCTTTAGGCCGCCCATTTCCTTCCCTCCAATCCTTTTTCCCTTGCTGTTTCGCTTTAATATCCCGAATGGCTCTTGCAATTTCAAGATGATCTGCTTGTTTTTGAAAATTACGCTTATTGACAGGCATAGTCAGGCCGGAGAGCTTCGCTATATCGTCCCTGGGGAATGTCACATAGTCCTCGTTGAACATCTCCAGGGCGCACACCACATCATCTTTTGTAAAGCGGTTTATATCCTCCACACTCATATCATCGTAGGGCCGGAGCAGTGCGAAAGCGTCCCGACGCAGCTCGTCCTCGTCTATCCCGCATTTTTTCGCATAAATCGCCAGCGTCATAATGCCATAGAAACGATGTCCCACCCGGATTTCATCGGCGATCCGGTGCAGCCACCAGTCGTAAAGGTCACGCTTGACTGTCCAGCGGCCCCGCCGCTCCTTCTTGACAATCCGCCGCTCATACCAATCCGGATACTTCTCCTTCGCCTCGGCCAGCGACAGGCGGCTCTTTCTCATAAGCCCCTCAAGCCGCTGCTGCTCCCCGTTACTGTCCGGGATATAATCAAGCAGCCGCGCCAGCTCCACCGGCCCGCCGAGCCGGAACGCCCTCACAGGGTACTCACGCCCCAACTTCGAGCCGGAGCCGACCACCCGAAAACCCTGCAAAATCCCCTGCATTTGCGGCTCCTTGATGGTGGAGGTAAACTTATTCCAAATCTGCCGGGTAAGGGCATATTTCAGCTCTTTCAAGCATTTTTGGTTGTGCGGGTACATAGGCACCGGCTCTTTCAGCACATAATACAGGTGAAGCCCCGTCCCGCTGTTTACAACAAAGGTTGCCTGGGGCAGAATATCCTTGTTCATCTGGTGCAGCGTGTCCCGAAGCTGTGGCATACCCACCCCGTCCAGGTCAAAGACCAGGGCATAGAGATACCGGGCATTTTTGCCGCACCGCCGCCGTCCAAAATAGGAGATAGGGGACATAATCGTGAAATCGGTGTCTTGCAGCTCCCGCAGCTCGTCCAGCTCGTCAGTAATGGTACAGCGTTTCGCTTTACCGTCCCCCTCAATCTGCAGGGCAATACCAGTAGCCTTGTCAACCTCACCTTTCGGCACCGTCACCGCGATCCCGTTTCCCTTCCTGTCCTCAAAATGACCCTTCCTCTCGAAAGATCCTTTCGGGAAGATCTCACGATAAAACTCATACGGCTCCACCGGCTCCAAAAACTTCCCTAAATGCTCGTTCTTTTCCCTATAAAGTTCCCGCAGCCGTTCCAGTGCTGCTTGCTGATCCGCCATTCCTTACACCTCTTTTCGTACATTCTGCAAACCCACAGGGGGAAAAGGGGGAGCCAAAGAGCGGCCCCTTCGGGGCCTTAAAGAGAAAGTCACCTCCCCCTTTTCCCCCTCGCTCTGGGGCATGGAAATGATGGAAAACCTTTCAGGTTTACCACATTCCCACACCCCGCCGCTCACCCCCATAACCCCCTCCGACTTTCTCCCTGTCCGAGAGAGAATATTTTATTATTTTTTCCCTGGCCTAAAGGCCATAGGGGGGCATATATTATCAATATATTTTATTCCCTATTTTACGACACGCTAACTTCCTGCTATCCCCTGTACCCCCATAGGGGGGCATATATTATCAATATATTTTATTCCCTATTTTTACTGTTATTATAGCCTGTCCGGGCGGCTCTTGCCAGGCCCCCTGACAGGCTTCTTTTACAGCTCCATACCACCCCAGGTGTGGCTCCGTTCCTGCTCTCTTTCCGGCTGCTGCACTTCTGGCACAGGTAGCAGCTCACGCGCCTTTTCGACCAGGGGCCGGAACTGCTCTGGCAAGTGCCGATCCAGGAAATCCAGCACCGCCCCGATCCCTTCCTGGAGCCGCGCCGAAAACCCGCGCGCCCGGCTCAAATCTTCTTCCAGGTATTCCACCTGCACTTTGAGCTGCCGGTTTTCATTTTCAAGCCGCTGCCGCTCCTGGGCCTCCTTCAGCTTTTCTTTCGTCGAGGGGATTTTCTGCTGAAGCTGTTGGTTTTCTACCTTCAGCTCCCGCACCTTCTGCTCTGCCGCCGCGCCCCGGATCACCGCCGCCTTCAGCTCCTTCACCTGCTCCACCGTCACGCCCTTGACGGCCCCTGTCAGCGTCTTTTCCGGCTGTATTGCGTCCAAATCGGGCTTGACCTTCTCCACCGCTTTCAGCAGCTTCACATTCCCTTGCAGGGCCTTTCTCTGCTTTTCCAGGGCCGCGATCTCCTGCTCTGCCGCTGTCACCTGTTCCTGGATAGCTTCAAGCCGCTGGGCCGCTGCTCTGTACTCTGGCAGCTCCATATGAGGCCGACCACCGCCCAAGCTGATAATCTCAAACTCGTGCGCCTGGGCGATTTCCGTTAGGGATTCTTTCTCCCGTTCCATCCAGGCTTTCCATTCCGTCTGCTTCCGGCCCAGCCCTTCAAATCCCTGCTGCTTTAACGCTTGTTTCATTGATACCCGCGTCGAAAGGCCCCGGCTCTGCTCCGTTGCCACCGGCACGAAGTCCACATGGAGGTGGGGCGTGGCCTCGTCCATGTGCAGCACCATATTAAACACCCGCAGATGAGGGTTGCGCTCCTGGAAGGACTCTGCAAACTCTTTGAGAGCTGCCGCCGCCCGTTCCCCTCCAGGGGAGCCGCACCCGCAGTCTGTCAAGTTGCCGATCTGGAAGATAGCCTCGTGAAATAGCTTTTCCTGCTTGCTCTGCCGGATATGCTCATAGTAGTCTGGTATCTTGTCCCTGGTCTTTTTCTTTTTGGCATTGTAGGCAGCCAGGGCTTCATCGAAAAGTTCGTGGTACACCTTTTTCAAATCCTCGTTGCAAAAGGTGACATTCTGCTCCGACCTGCTCCGGTCTACATTCGCCGCTGAAAAGCTCCTGTTGTTGTGCCGGATACTTCCCCGGCCCGTCATTCCCGAAATGGTTGTACCTATAAAATCACCCGTCCCTTTCCTGCAAAAAGCCCATATCCTACTATTCCTATTTTACCATAACTGGCCGCAGGCCACAACCTCTTTGTTACTTTCTTGTGAGAAAGTAACGCAAAAGCACTTTCACACCACCGCCCCTTTGGGGCTGGCAGTATGAAAGTGCCTTTGCGCCCTGCCGGGGGCTACAAGAGTCGGTAGCTCGCTGCTGCTTTTATACTAAGTTAGAATTTATCATCCAAAAATTTGTTTTTTATTCCTGTTTCAGTTTTGTAAAACCCAAAAAACAGAAATATAATTCCAACGGCTACTCCTGCAAATACGGTAGACTGTGCGGAAATATTAAGAAAAAGTAAGGATATACACAAAACGATTTCTACCAAACCTAATGTTTTGCCAATACCAATAAAAATATTAGGCGCTATGCTTTGTGCATAATCCCAATGCTCTTGTGACTTTCGTGAGGAAGGTGTGTTGTACCCGTTGCCAGAGTTCATATCTTTTACAGGGTGCTTCTTTAAGATATATCCCACAAAAATCATCACGAACGGTATTACGAAATTCAATATAAGTAATCCATACATAAGAACATCTCCTCAAATTAGGATTTGACTATCTCTTAACACGCGCCCCCCGCGACTTCGCCGCGGCACGTTGCCGCCGCGCGTTGGCGCACGGCTTCGTAGAACATGACTGTGGCGGCGCAGGCCACGTTGAAGGAACTGGCCGAGCCGCGCGGATTCATCGGAATCGTCGCGAGCACGTCGCTGCGCTCCTTGTAAATGCGGCGCAGGCCCTCGGTCTCGTTGCCGATCAGCAGCATCGTCGGCTTTGTGAAGTCCACTTCCGAAAGCGTCTTTTCGTGGTGCGCCGTCGTGCCCACCACCTGAAAGCCCGGGTAGCGCGCCTTCAGCGCGTCGATCAACGCAAAAACCGAGTCGTTGTCCGACATGCGGACCGCCGGCACGCAAAAGAACGAGCCCATCGTCGAGGAAACGACGTCCGGGTCGTACAGGTCCACGCCGTGCCCGGTCAGGATCAGCCCCTCCACGCCGAGCGCGTCGCAGGAGCGCAGGATCGTGCCGAGATTGCCGTGGTTCGAGGGGCGGTCGAACAGCGCGATCAGCGGGTTTTCCGAAAGCGGGATGCGCGAAAAATCGTCGTCCCGCATTTTGACGACCGCCAGCAGCTCCGAGGTGTCCGCCTTGCCGCTGAGCGCCGCGAGCAGCTCGCCGCGCAGCGCGTAGTTGACCTGCGTGCGCACCGCGGCGAGCTTGTCCCTGGCCCAGTCCGAGAGCTTCCGGTCGCCGTCGTAGAGGAACGACACGATCTCCCAGCCGTTTTCGACGGCGTTGTTGATGTTTCGCACGCCCTCGACGAAGAATTCCCCGTACTTGTACCGCTTGTTGCGGTTGGTCTTCAGCACCTCAAATTTCTGGTATGTCGCGCTGCGCGTGTAAACGCGTTCCGTTTTAACTCGTTTTGATAAATGAAGTTCATTATCATCTACATATCCAAGTTTATTATATACAGTTTGTGCAACAAGATTTTCTTGTCCTGTTAGAAGTTCATATTGGTGAAGTGGATAATTCTTACTACAATAAGCCTCTGCAAAAGTAATCATCTCACTCGCTAAGCCTCTTTTTCTGTATGCTGGTTTAACATACACTTCTGTAATTTCAGGCATATATTCATCATAGCAGAACGATTTTTTAAGCTGAACACAAACAAATCCAACTAACATATCATCTTCATCAGCAACGATAACAACTTCCTGTTTATTATTCATAAGGGAATTTCTAATATTGTCTATGCTTGTTTCGCTCTCACCATTAAATTCATCATTTAAGATGTTTAATTGCTCTGCATCATTTACTGTTGCAATTCTTACCATAATTACACCTCATCAAATTCCGATTTGTCAAGTTCTCTTAACCTCGAAACAACTTGCTAAACCAGCCCCGTTTTTGCTCCGGCGCC
>NZ_JACRTD010000019.1 GCF_014385085.1 Youxingia wuxianensis
GACCTATTTTCCCAGGGGGTTTCCCCCCAAGTATTTTCGGCACGGATGAGCTTAACTACTGTGTTCGGGATGGGAACAGGTGGGACCTCATCGTAATAAACACCAGCCAAAACATATAAAAACAGGGAAACCCTGCCTCTATCAAAAAGATGTTGGTGACCCGTACGGGAATCGAACCCGTGTCGCCGGCGTGAGAGGCCGGAGTCTTAACCGCTTGACCAACGGGCCAAATCCTTCTCCTAAGGCTTGGTGCGCCATCAGGGACTCGAACCCGGGACCCGCTGATTAAGAGTCAGCTGCTCTACCAACTGAGCTAATGGCGCATATCTCTAACGCCCTATTCTTTCCTACGCACCCTCAAAATCGAACAATGAATACTCCCGCAACTCTTTTAACCAAATTTCTGCTTGGTCAAGCCCTCGACCGATTAGTATCTGCAAGCTAAACACCTCACGATGCGTACACTTCAGACCTATCAACCTCGTAGTCTTCAAGGGGTCTTACCTGGTTTTCCAGTGGGATATCTTATCTTGAGGTTGGCTTCACGCTTAGATGCCTTCAGCGTTTATCCAATCCATACATAGCTGCCCAGCTATGCCGTTGGCACGACAACTGGTGCACCAGAGGTATGTCCATCCCGGTCCTCTCGTACTAGGGACAGCTCCTCTCAAATATCCTGCGCCCACGACAGATAGGGACCGAACTGTCTCACGACGTTCTGAACCCAGCTCGCGTACCGCTTTAATTGGCGAACAGCCAAACCCTTGGGACCGAATTCAGCCCCAGGATGCGATGAGCCGACATCGAGGTGCCAAACCTCCCCGACGATGTGGACTCTTGGGGGAGATCAGCCTGTTATCCCCAGGGTAGCTTTTATCCGTTGAGCGATGGCATTTCCACTCACATACCACCGGATCACTAACTCCAACTTTCGTTACTGCTCGAAATGTCTCTCTCGCAGTTAGGCTGGCTTACGCGTTTACACTCTAAAGCATGGTTTCCGGCCATGCTGAGCCAACCTTTGAGCGCCTCCGTTACCTTTTTGGAGGCGACCGCCCCAGTCAAACTGCCCACCTAACACTGTCCCCCGGCCAGTTTCATGGCCGCAGGTTAGAATTCCAGCACCTCAAGAGTGGTATCCCAACGTCGACTCCACCAAGACTGGCGTCCTGGCTTCTCAGTCTCCCACCTATCCTGTACATGAAATACCGAAATCCAATATTAAGCTACAGTGAAGCTCCATGGGGTCTTTCCGTCTTGTCGCGGGTAACCGGCATCTTCACCGGTACTACAATTTCGCCGAGCGGGCTGTTGAGACAGTATCCAGATCGTTACACCATTCGTGCGGGTCAGAACTTACCTGACAAGGAATTTCGCTACCTTAGGACCGTTATAGTTACGGCCGCCGTTTACTGGGGCTTCAATTCAATGCTTGCACATCTCCTCTTAACCTTCCAGCACCGGGCAGGTGTCACCCCATATACGTCATCTTTCGATTTAGCATAGAGCTGTGTTTTTGCTAAACAGTCGCCTGGACCTTTTCTCTGCGGCTCTGTCTCCAGAGCACCCCTTCTCCCTAAGTTACGGGGTCAACTTGCCGAGTTCCTTAACAACCCTTCTCTCGTTGGCCTTAGAATTCTCATCCTATCTACCTGTGTCGGTTTGCGGTACGGGTGTCTCATATATTCACAGAGCTTTTCTCGCCTCCTGCCAGGTATGCTTCCCTACTATGTTTCGGTCCCTTACGCCCAGGTCTACCAACGCCTGGGTCATACCCTTTCAGAGTGTCCCTCTGCTTAAATATTTTGACAGCTACGGAATTTCTACCGTATGTGCATCGGCTACGCCTCTCGGCCTCGCCTTAGCTCCCGGCTTACTTGGAGCGGACGAACCTTCCTCCAAAAACCTTAGACTTTCGGCCATTATGATTCTCACATAATTCTCGCTACTCATTCCGGCATTCTCACTCGTATGCAGTCCACACGCGCTTTCGCTCGTACTTCACCCCGCATACGACGCTCCCCTACCATACGTTTTACGTATCCCAAGCTTCGGTGTTGGTTTTAGCCCCGTTACATTTTCGGCGCAGAGTCACTCGACCAGTGAGCTATTACGCACTCTTTTAATGAGTGGCTGCTTCTAAGCCAACATCCTGGTTGTCTTAGCAATTCCACATCCTTTTCCACTTAAACCATCTTTGGGACCTTAGCTGTGGGTCTGGGCTTTTTCCCTTTTGACCACGAGACTTATCTCACGTAGTCTGACTGCTGTACATCAATTAGCCGGCATTCTTAGTTTGATAAGGTTCAGTAACCTCTCGGCCCCTAGCCTATTCAGTGCTTTACCTCCGGTAATCTAATACAACGCTAGCCCTAAAGCTATTTCGGGGAGAACCAGCTATCTCCGGGTTCGATTGGAATTTCACCGCTATCCACACCTCATCCACCGGCTTTTCAACGACGGTTGGTTCGGTCCTCCATGAGATTTTACTCTCACTTCAACCTGGACATGGATAGGTCACCCGGTTTCGGGCCCTATGCATCTAACTCTTCGCCCTTTTCAGACTCGGTTTCCCTTTGGCTCCGTTCCTGAAGAACTTAACCTTGCTAGATACATACGCTCGCCGGACCATTCTACAAAAGGTACCATATCACGCTTTGACGCGCTCTATGTGCTTGTAGGCGCAGGGTTTCAGGTACTTTTTCACTCCCCTCCCGGGGTGCTTTTCACCTTTCCTTCACAGTACTATTCTCTATCGGTCACCAGGGAGTATTTAGGCTTGGAGGGTGGTCCCCCCGACTTCCCACGGGGTTTCACGTGTCCCGCGGTACTCTGGATACTGCCCGCTGCTTCTCTCTTTCGCTTACGCGACTCTCACGCTCTTCGGTCTGACTTCCCATTCAGTTCAGCTAGAGTTCTGCTATGCTTTCTGCAGTCCGTAACCCCACAAAGATTGCTCCCTGTGGTTTGGCCTCTTCCGCGTTCGCTCGCCACTACTTGCGGAATCTCGGTTGATTTCTCTTCCTCGCCCTACTTAGATGTTTCAGTTCAGGCGGTTCCCCTCATATACCTATGTATTCAGTATATGATGACAGGTCTCTACTCCTGCCGGATTGCTCCATTCAGACATTTACGGATCAAGGCCTATTTGCGGCTCCCCGTAACTTTTCGCAGCTTATCACGTCTTTCTTCGGCTCCTGGTGCCAAGGCATTCGCCCTGTGCCCTTCTTAGCTTGACCATGCTTTCTTTGGTTCTCTTAAACTTCGGCTTTACTTGTAGTTTCTTTACCCTTTTTCTTTTCAAAAAAAAAGTATTTCTCTCGTAAAACTTCGCAGTTGCTTTTTCTTCATTGTTCAATTTTCAAGGTGCGTTGGTGGAGATGAGGAGGATCGAACTCCTGACCCCCTGCGTGCAAGGCAGGTGCTCTCCCAGCTGAGCTACACCCCCACAGTTGACGCATGAAGACACTTTTCAGCGCCTTCAAAAATGAACAACGAGCTTTCTAGTCCCTGCTGACCAGAGTCTCCGGTCTCTTGACCGGTTTACTCCTTAGAAAGGAGGTGATCCAGCCGCACCTTCCGATACGGCTACCTTGTTACGACTTCACCCCAGTCATCAATCCCACCTTCGACAGCGCCCCCCTTGCGGTTAGGCTACTGGCTTCGGGTGTTACCGACTCCCATGGTGTGACGGGCGGTGTGTACAAGGCCCGGGAACGTATTCACCGCAGCATGCTGATCTGCGATTACTAGCAATTCCGACTTCATACAGGCGAGTTGCAGCCTGCAATCCGAACTGAGACGGCTTTTTGGGATTCGCTTTACCTCGCGGTATTGCTGCCCTCTGTTAGCCGCCATTGTAGTACGTGTGTAGCCCAGGTCATAAGGGGCATGATGATTTGACGTCATCCCCACCTTCCTCCGTTTTGTCAACGGCAGTCTCACTAGAGTGCTCTTGCGTAGCAACTAGTAATAAGGGTTGCGCTCGTTGCGGGACTTAACCCAACATCTCACGACACGAGCTGACGACAACCATGCACCACCTGTCTCGGTGTCCCGAAGGACTTCATCTATCTCTAGACTATGCACCGGATGTCAAGACCTGGTAAGGTTCTTCGCGTTGCTTCGAATTAAACCACATACTCCACTGCTTGTGCGGGCCCCCGTCAATTCCTTTGAGTTTCAACCTTGCGGCCGTACTCCCCAGGTGGATTACTTATTGTGTTAACTCCGGCACGGAAGGGGTCAGTCCCCCCACACCTAGTAATCATCGTTTACAGCGTGGACTACCAGGGTATCTAATCCTGTTTGCTCCCCACGCTTTCGAGCCTCAGCGTCAGTTAAAGCCCAGCAGGCCGCCTTCGCCACTGGTGTTCCTCCTAATATCTACGCATTTCACCGCTACACTAGGAATTCCGCCTGCCTCTACTTCACTCAAGAAACGCAGTTTTAAACGCGACTATCAGTTGAGCCGATAGTTTAAACATTTAACTTGCGCTCCCGCCTACGCTCCCTTTACACCCAGTAATTCCGGACAACGCTCGCTCCCTACGTATTACCGCGGCTGCTGGCACGTAGTTAGCCGGAGCTTCCTCTTAAGGTACCGTCATTTTCTTCCCTTAAGACAGAGGTTTACAATCCGAAAACCGTCTTCCCTCACGCGGCGTCGCTGCATCAGGCTTTCGCCCATTGTGCAATATCCCCCACTGCTGCCTCCCGTAGGAGTCTGGGCCGTGTCTCAGTCCCAATGTGGCCGTTCAACCTCTCAGTCCGGCTACCGATCGTCGCCTTGGTGGGCCTTTACCTCACCAACTAGCTAATCGGCCGCGAGCCCATCTTTCAGCGGATTGCTCCTTTGATACCATGACGATGCCGTCTCGGTATATTATGCGGTATTAGCAGTCGTTTCCAACTGTTATCCCCCTCTGAAAGGCAGGTTGCTCACGTGTTACTCACCCGTCCGCCACTAAACGCCTTCCCGATCCATCCGAAAATTTCTCAGTAAGGGTTCCGTTCGACTTGCATGTGTTAGGCGCGCCGCCAGCGTTCGTCCTGAGCCAGGATCAAACTCTTTGCTTTTTGTATCTTATCGCCCTTCCGGACGCTAAAATCTCACAAAGTTTTAATCCAGCTTCTTCTCGCTGGTCTTTGCTTCTTGCCTTCTTGGCTTTCGCCTCAAAGTCATCTTTTCAGGGTCTTTTCTTCTCTCGTTGTTCATTTTTCAAGGTGCTCTCTT
>NZ_JACRTD010000020.1 GCF_014385085.1 Youxingia wuxianensis
AATGGTAATTTACAATAAGGATAAAGGGAGCGCGCACCCTCAAGAAAGGAGGTTACACCCCATGAAGAAACAGCCGGACAAGGGAAAAATCACAGCCCTGTACGAGCGTCTTTCCCATGACGATGAACGAGCCGGGGAAAGCGTGTCGATAGAAAACCAAAAGCGCATTTTGGAGGACTACGCTCAAAAGAACGGCTTTACGAATATCCGGCACTTCACCGATGACGGAGTGCGGGGAACTACTTTCAAGCGTCCGGGGCTGGACGCTATGCTGGAAGAAATCCGGGCGGGAAATGTGGCTACGGTCATTATCAAAGACCAAAGCAGGATTGGCCGTGATGTTGTCGAAGTGGGGCTTTTGAAGCGCACCTTTGACGAGTACCATGTACGCTTTATTGCGGCAAATGACAACCTTGATACCGCCAACGGCTTTGATATAATGTCAATTTTCCGAGATGTGATAAACGAGTGGTATGTTGCCGACACCAGCCGGAAAATCAAGACCGTTTTCAAGTCGAGAATGGAAAAGGGCTTGCGCTGCTCCGGCAGCGTCAGCTATGGCTACCTTGCGTCCAAGGAGAACAAGGGCGAATGGGTAATCGACGAGGAAGCCGCCGCCGTTGTGCGCCGTATCTTCCACAGCGTTGTTGCCGGGGAGAGTATCGCCAGCATAGCAAGGGCACTCCGCGCCGAGAAAATCCCTATCCCGTCCGAGCATTGGAAGCGGATAGGCGCACCCGTCCGGGCGGCGAAGTACACAGACCCCTACGCATGGTCAACAACAACTATCAGCTATATCCTCAAACGCCCGGAGTACACGGGGCGCAAGGTTTTAGGGAAAACCGTCTGCGAGAACTACAAGACCAAAAGCACCCGCAAGACCGCGCCGGAGGAACAGTATATTTTTGACGGGGAGATACCCGCCATTGTGGACGAGGAAACATGGAATACCGTCCAGCGGCTTATGGGGACAAAACGCCGCGCCCCCAAGCGGCAGACCACCCCAAACCGCTTGACCGGGCTTCTCTACTGCGCCGACTGCGGCGCGAAGCTGACCCACCGCAGCAGCCTTGTGCAAGGCAAGTATCTGGACGACGCTTTTGTGTGTTCCAGCTACCGCCAGCTTACCCGCGACTGTACCATGCACTATATCCCCACCGCAAAAATGGAAGCCGCCATTCTTGCCGCAATCCAGCGCGTGAGCTGGTATGTGCGGCACAATGAAGCGGAGTTTATCGAGCGTGTGCGGGAAGCGTCCGACCAGCACCAAGAGAACGCCGTCAAGGAGTACCGGCAGAAAGTGAGCAAGGCACAGCGGCGGTGTAAGGAGCTGGACGGCCTTGTAAAGAAGCTATACGAGGGCAACGCCACAGGCAAGATACCCGATAGGCACTTTACCCGTCTGCTTGCCGAATACGACGAGGAACAGACCGGGCTGGAAGCCGCTATCGCACAATGGCAGGAAGCAATCGAGAGCTGGAACGCCGACAGGCTGAAAACAGATAAGTTTATCGAGCTTGTGAGCCGCTACACTGATTTTTCCGAATTGACAACGCCCATGCTCAACGAGTTTATCGAAAAAGTCGTTGTCCATGAGGGCGAGGGACGCGGGAATAGCCGCCGTCAGCGGATAGATATTTACCTCAACTTCATCGGTGCGTTTGAAGTCCCCGCCCATATCGTTACCCCAATGGAAGCCGAGGAACAACGCCGCCAGCAGGAGGAACAGGCCGCAAAGGAAGCCCACTCACAGGAGCTTGCCAAAGCGCGGGAAGAAAAGCGCAAGGCAGAGAAACGGGAGTTTACCGCGAGGAAGAAAGCGGGCTTGTTGACCCCGGAGGAACAGGCGGCAGATGAAGCGCGGTTAGCCCATAACCGGGCATGGCAAAAGGAATGGCGGGAGAAGCGGAAAGCCACCGAACCGCCCAAGCCCCCGAAGCCGAAATCCTTAAAGGAGCTTGCCGCGCTGCAAAAGGCCGGAGCCGACCTCACGCCGGAGGAAGCAGAACGCCTTGCCGCCTACCGGGAGAGGAAAAACCGCCAGCACAAGGCATGGTATGAGCGTCAGAAAGCGGCACAGCCGCCCAAGCCCCGGACGCTGAAAGAGCTTGCCGCCGCACTGGACGCAGGTCAGCCACTCACGCCAGAGGAAACGGAACGCCTTGAAGCCAGCCGGAGCCGGAAGAAGAACGCCTACCAAGAACTGAAAGCCCAAGCGGAAACCGACCCCGCCGCAGCCGCCGAGCTTGCAAGGCGGCGGGCATACCATAGTGAAGCTACCAAGAAATCCCGTCAGAAGATGTACGAGGAAGCCGCAGCCGGAAATCCCGAAGCCCAAGCCCGGTATGAAAACTTCCTTGCTGCAAGGCGGGAGAACTACCACAAAAAGAAGCAGGACGAGAAAGGAGAACAAATCGCATGAGAAGATTGATTGACAATGGGAACCGCCCTATTACCCCGAAGCCCCATATCGGCCACTATGGGCGGCTGCGGAAAGCCTATCTGGAACAATACCGCCACCGTCTTTATACCGCCCTTGTTGCCAGCGAGAAGCTATATCCCCACCTTGCGGAAACAGACCGGGCGGCGCGGGATATGCTGGACTACCTCATGCCCCGCCTTGCCAGAGAAGCAGGAGCCACCGAAGCCCTCAAAGCCGCCGACCCGATGAAATGGGTAGGTTTGATGAACAACTGCAAGGCGAGAGCCGAGGAAATCGTAATGCATGAGTTAATCTATGTTTAACGGTCAAGAGCCGGAAAAAACAGAAATCTTGCGATAACAGCCGCCCCGACGAACCATTCCCCGTCCGGGCGGTTTTTATCGTCAAAAACGCCGTTTTCTCCAAGTCAAGAGCCGGAGAAAACACCCGAAAAATGCCCCTATTGCGTAACAGGGGCGCAGAAAGGAGCTTGCATGAGAACAGGGATTACCAAGCAGGAAAAGACCACCGATATTTGGTTTGACGAGAAAGACCCCCTTATCCATATCCGCACCCACAACACCGCCTTAAAGAAGCGTCTGCTTGCATACAGCCGCCGTTATCCGGCAATCTGCCAGCAGACGGACGCAGACCCGGAAACGGGCTGCATGGAGTTTGATATTGAGAAAGGACGCTTCTCTTTCCGCCTGACCGCCCCATACAGCGAGGAACGGCGGAGAGCAGCGCGGCAATATGCCAAAGAGAACAACGCCGCCGACAGGCTGAAATGATGTAGATTTGTTCATACTCTTGTGATATACTTTAGTCAAGAAACAAAGCGACAAAT
>NZ_JACRTD010000021.1 GCF_014385085.1 Youxingia wuxianensis
GGCAAAGGTGGTCTTGCCCTCGCCGGGGTTGCCTTGCACAATGGTTACTTTCCCGAAAGGGATATACGGCTCCCATAGCCATTCAACGGTCTGTGTGTCAACCTCGCTCATGCGGATAAGCTCGACGGTTTCTTCCTGCGACGGCTCTTTTAAGCCGTAAACCGCTTCCCGGATATACTTCCCGTCTGTGATTTCCGCTCTGTGCTGCAATACCTCGTTCCAGTCCTTAAACAGCGGCACAAGGCGGTGGACGGTCAAGCCCTCCGGCACAAGCTCCGCAAGGCGGCTGCAAGCGTCGTTTCCGGCTTGGTCGCTGTCAAGGCAGAGGTAAACGGTCTTGATGTTCGGACGGTCAGAGAGGAAACGCAACAGGGCTTTTTCTCCCACGCCGCCCAATGACAAATAGCTCTGCTTCTGCCACGCCTTTTTGAACAGGCAGAGGAAAGATAACAGGTCAACGGGGGCTTCAAAGGCAAAAAGCCTGTCGCCCTCGCCCCGGTAGCAGAAATTAAAGGCTTTGTCGCTGCCTTTCACATCAAGCCGGAAGTTTCCCGCCGTTCCCTTGCTGTGGGCGTAGCGCGGTATTCCGTCCTCGTCCCGCCCCACAAATACGGCGTTGTGGTGGGCTGCGTCCTCGTAAATATCGCCGCGGGCAAAGAAAAAGCCCGTCACATCTTCATCAATGCGGCGGGCTGCTGTAAGGTAGTTCCTCGCTGTTCGGTTGTCGCTGTTAGGTGGCGGTAGCCGGAAGTCGAAAAGGGACGCGGGGCAAGGTCTGTCCGGCGGCGGTACGGCTCCCTTTTCTCCTGTGAGAAGTTCTACGGCTTCGGTGAAGCTCTTGCCGAAAAACTCCATGACAAAATCAACGGGGCCGCCGCCCTTGCTCTGGCTGTGCCTGTACCACTTGTTTCCCCGGACGGTCAAGCTGTCGTGCCGTTTCCAGCGGTATTCATTCCCGGCGCGGGTAAGCTGCTCGCCCTGTGATTGCAGGAAAGAAACAAGGTCGGCTTGGTTCGCCCGGTCTATCTGTTCTTGGGTATAGTACATGATTGATACCTCGCTTTCGGTGGTTGAACTGTTCATAGTTTTGAAGTACAATAAAAATAAATCGAAAGTTGGTGGAGAAATTCTATGAGCATATGCACATTTATTGCTTCAGATTTTCCCTTGACGGAAGTTTCGCCCGTTCAGGATTATCCATTTGAAATAAATCTTGATAATGGTACAATTTATGACGGTGGCGCAGATGATAACTATTTTCTGCATTTCTTTCAAGATGTTCAGAACTATACCAACAAGAAAAATGGAGTCTGTCTGGAATGGAACTACTTTACAGAGGGTAGGGCAAAACAAATTATTGAATATATGAAAAATGCCTTGCAGAATACGACTTCCATAGAACTCTGGCATGTGTGGTTAATGGACTACTATGAATTTGAGGACAGACCTGTAATTCATAGGCAAACAGTTTCCATTGATGAACTTACCACAAAACATATCAAGGAAATTGATGATGCAGAGATTTGGAATACTCCCGATAAAATGTATCCGAATAGACCGTCATTCTATTGCTTGGAAATAAAACGATAATGACAACTTCCCATTTGACAAGTGGTACATAGGACGGACAAGCCGGACAGCTTGCCCGTCCTTTTCCTTATCGCTCCTGTTCATGCCGCTTGACGCGGGTCTGCTCCGGCTGGTCGGCTTTCAATGCAATATCAACGCACTTGCGGATATTGTGCAGCTCGGCAACCTCGGCGCGGGTTTCTTTCAGCTTGGTATATTCCGCTGTTCTCTGCCCGCTGAGAGTGGCGTACTCTTTTTCCCATTCAGCGATAGGCAAGGTCTTTGTCCCTTTCGGCAGATTTGCATGGAGATAGCGGCTCGCTGCGTTCCATAGCGTAAGCTCGGCGCGGTGGGCTTCCTCGTACTTGTCGCGCTTGCTCGTCCAGCCATTTTTCAGCTTTTTCAGCTCGTCGTGAATGGGCTTGTACTCGGTGTAGTTCTTCCCGTATTCAATCAATTTCTGCAATTCTTTCATGCGCTTCTCGGCGGTTTTCATGCCCGCCCGGATAGCGTCGGCTTGGTCGCTGACAGAGGAAAGGGCAGCGTCCAGCTCGTCAAGGGTGGAAATGCCATGCTCGGAAAGATAGCCTACCGCCTTTGCAACGGTTTTCAGTTCATCGGCGGCGTGCTGCCTTTGCCAACTCTGCGAATACTTCCGGCTCTTTTCTCTCTGAACGCTTAAATACTTCATCAGCAGATTTGCAAGACCGGGGGATTGCGGGGGCTGTTCCGGGGCGGTTTCCCGCGCCTTGAACAGTTCGCCAATCCATTCCTTGAGCTTTCCAATCTGCGCCCGGATTTCCCGGATAAGGCGGTTTGCCTTTTGGATATTCCGGTTCAGCTCGCCTTTCTCGGTGGCTATGCCTTTCTTCTCCATTTGACAAGCCGCAACGCCCATGTGAACGGTGGGCAGCTCGTCAATGCCGCGCTCGGCGTTGCTGCGGTGGTCGATACGCTCCGGGCTTCCGGCGCGTTCAAGGTAGGCATTTGAAACATCCGCCCATGCCTTGCGCCATAAAAGCGCGTTGCCCTTGTCGTTCCAGCCGGTAAGGTCAACTTTGTGTGTCTTGTATCTGCCGCTTGGTAAGCGTATGCGCTCGCCATTTTCGTCAAGGTCATATTCCTTTTTGGACTTCGCCGCCCATGCGCCGCGCTCGTCAAGGGGGCGCATGGTAAGCATGATGTGACAATGGGGGTTGCCGCTGTCGGTGTCGTGAATGGCAAAGTCAACGCACATTCCTCTGGAAACAAATTGAGAGGAACAGTATTCCCGGACAAGCCGGATCTGTTCCTCTCTGGATAATTCTATGGGGAGTGCTGCGTCAATCTCTCTGGCAAGCTGGGC
>NZ_JACRTD010000022.1 GCF_014385085.1 Youxingia wuxianensis
GGCAAAGGTGGTCTTGCCCTCGCCGGGGTTGCCTTGCACAATGGTTACTTTCCCGAAAGGGATATACGGCTCCCATAGCCATTCAACGGTCTGTGTGTCAACCTCGCTCATGCGGATAATCTCGACGGTTTCTTCCTGCGGCGGCTCTTTCAAGCCGTAAACCGCTTCCCGGATATACTTCCCGTCTGTGATTTCTGCCCGGTGCTGCAATACCTCGTTCCAGTCTTTGAACAGCGGCACAAGGCGGTGGACGGTTAAGCCCTCCGGCACAAGCTCCGCAAGGCGGCTGCAAGCGTCGTTTCCGGCTTGGTCGCTGTCAAGGCAGAGGTAAACGGTCTTGATATTCGGGCGGTCAGAGAGGAAACGCAACAGGGCTTTTTCTCCCACGCCGCCCAATGACAAATAGCTCTGCTTCTGCCATGCCTTTTTGAACAGGCAGAGGAAAGAGAGCAGGTCAACGGGGGCTTCAAAGACAAAAAGCCTTTCGCCCTCGCCCCGGTAGCAGAAATTAAAGGCTTTGTCGCTGCCTTTCACATCAAGCCGGAAGTTTCCCACCGTTCCCTTGCTGTGGGCGTAGCGCGGTATTCCGTCCTCGTCCCGCCCCACAAATACGGCGTTGTGGTGGGCTGCGTCCTCGTAAATATCGCCGCGGGCAAAGAAAAAGCCCGTCACATCTTCATCAATGCGGCGGGCTGCTGTGAGGTAGTTCCTCGCTGTTCGGTTGTCGCTGTTTGGGGGCGGTAGCCGGAAGTTGGATAGGGACGCGGGGCAAGGTCTGTCCGGCGGCGGTGCGGCTCCCTTTTCTCCTGTGAGAAGTTCTACGGCTTCGGTGAAGCTCCTGCCGAAAAACTCCATGACAAAATCAACGGGGCCGCCGCCCTTGCTCTGGCTGTGCCTGTACCACTTGTTTCCCCGGACGGTCAAGCTGTCGTGCCGTTTCCAGCGGTATTCATTCCCAGCGCGGGTAAGCTGCTCGCCCTGTGATTGCAGGAAAGAAACAAGGTCGGCTTGGTTCGCCCGGTCTATCTGGTCTTGGGTGTAATACATGGTTGATACCTCGCTTTCTGTGGTTGAATTGTTCATAGACTTTCGATAAAATAGAAATAACAATTTTAGTTTGTAGGGGGGCAGCAAAATGTCAAAGAGAAAAGTTGTAATAGTATCTGCTGCGCTTATCTCCGTTGTACTCATTTCACTTGTTTTCTACTTCACCCTTAGAACACCGATTATTGGTATCATAAAAGGGGCTGAAAATGAGATAATAGAAATTGATGGGATTACATACATTGTAGATGACTTGGCAGAAAATGGAGCAAATTCATATTCCTCTGCTGACCGAGGAAATTTCATCGGCGTGGTAAGTAACGGGGATATAACTATGCGCGTATATACTGTAAACGGTGATAGCAACGGAGATTTCATCTATGCTCTCTGGGATTGGGAAGGGAACTTTTATGTCCGTAAGGATTAAATCAGCTTCCCATTTATCGGGGAGTTCATAGGACGGGCAAGCCGGACAGCTTGCCCGTCCTTTTCTTTATCGCTCCTGTTCGTGCCGCTTGGCGCGGGTCAGCTCCGGCTGGTCGGCGCGGAGTGCAATATCCACGCACCTGCGGATTTTTTGAAGCTCGGCAACCTCGGCGCGGGTTTCTTTCAGCTTGGTATATTCCGCTGTCCTCTGTCCGCTGAGGGTGGCATACTCTTTTTCCCATTCAGAAATAGGCAAGGGGGGCTTTGTCCCTTTTGGCAGATTTGCATGGAGATAGCGGCTCGCTGCGTTCCATAGCGTAAGCTCGGCGCGGTGGGCTTCCTCGTACTTGTCGCGCTTATTCGTCCAGCCGTTTTTCAGCTTTTTCAGCTCGTCGTGAATGGGCTTGTACTCGGTGTAGTTCTTCCCGTATTCAATCAGCTTTTGCAGTTCTTTCATGCGCTTCTCGGCGGTTTTCATTCCCGCCCGGATAGCGTCGGCTTGGTCGCTGACAGAGGAAAGGGCAGCGTCCAGCTCCGCAAGGGTGGAAATGCCATGCTCGGAAAGATAGCTGACCGCCTTTGCAACGGTTTTCAGTTCATCGGCTGTGTGCTGCCTTTGCCAATACTGCGAATACTTCCGGCTCTTTTCCCTCTGAACGCTCATATACTTTATCAGCAGATTTGCAAGGCCGGGGGATTGCGGGGGCTGCTCCGGGGCGGTTTCCCGCGCCTTGAACAGTTCGCCAATCCATTCTTTGAGCTTTCCAATCTGCGCCCGGATTTCCCGGATAAGGCGGTTTGTCTTTTGGATATTCCGGTTCAGCTCGCCTTTCTCGGTGGCTATGCCTTTCTTCTCCATTTGACAGGCCGCTACGCCCATGTGGACGGTGGGCAGCTCGTCAATGCCGCGCTCGGCGTTGCTGCGGTGGTCGATACGCTCCGGGGTTCCGGCGCGTTCAAGGCAGGCGTTTGAAATATCCGCCCATGCCTTACGCCACAAAAGCGCGTTGCCCTTGTCGTTCCAGCCGGTAAGGTCAACTTTGTGTGTCTTGTATCTGCCGCTTGGTAAGCGTATGCGCTCGCCGTTTTCGTCAAGGTCATATTCCTTTTTGGACTTCGCCGCCCATGCGCCGCGCTCGTCAAGGGGGCGCATGGTAAGCATGATATGACAATGGGGGTTGCCGCTGTCGGTGTCGTGAATGGCAAAATCAACGCACATTCCTCTGGAAACAAATTGAGAGGAACAGTATTCCCGGACAAGCCGGATCTGTTCCTCTCTGGATAATTCTATGGGGAGTGCTGCGTCAATCTCTCTGGCAAGCTGGGC
>NZ_JACRTD010000023.1 GCF_014385085.1 Youxingia wuxianensis
TCCTGCGCCGTCAAAACTACCGGTTTTTTAACCTGTACCTTTGCTCCTTTTCCATTCACAAACTGGTTAGAGTAGTCTTTATAAATCAGGTTAGGGAATACAAGATTTTCGATTAATCTAATAAGTGCGGGTCTTGCAATATCTTTTACACTAATAAAACTATTTGCCATTTACATTACTCCTTTTTCTTAGTCATGTAAGCGTAATACTCATCATCTGACATTTTGCTTACATCTGGCGGTGTTGTCCCCCCTGCTGGCGGCGGTGGATTTTGGTTTCCATCCCCGAACAAGTAAGGGTTTTCTTTTGTGATTTGTGATAGCTGGTCGCTAAGTCCGATGAGATTGTCGCCATCAATAGTAATTTTGTCGTGGTCAAGCAGCGCTCTAACTGCTTTAATATTTTTAGCCTTCGCGTTCATTAAAGCAAAGTCTATCTTGCTATCCTTTGTCTGTTTGATTAGCTTGTCTTGCAGTGCTTTGGTGTCATCCATGTACTTTTTTTCCCACGTTTTAATACCATTTTTCAGCCCATCTACATCAAGGTCCTTAAATCCCTTAATAGCGTCATTGGCCGCATTCAATTGCGTCTGCAGCTCATTTGCTTTAAACTCGGATTTTTCCAGCTTGTCTTTGTCCACATACAGTCCGCTAGCTAGATTTGCCAACTTGATTTCTTTGTTGTTTTGCAGCGCTGCCTCAAATTCGGCATAAGTTAGCGAATTATCTCCAAAAATACTCTTTAAAAATTCCATATATTCCTTTCCCGCCCTAGATTTAACTTTTAAACGCGCAGCCACTCTGCGCCGGGACGCCCTTGCATTTAAACGTCTGCAAGGCAGACAATTTTAAAAATAAAAAAGCGCGCCAATAGATTTCTCTACTGACGCGCTGGGCGTGCTGCTATATAATTTCTGCTATTCCTTTGGCCAGCTTTGCCGCCTTCTTCATGAGTGAGTTTTCCTCTAGGTATTCAAGCCCCTTTAATGTAATTTGCGGAGAGCTGACAGACATAGCATACTCACCATCTAAAGACTGTTTAATGATTACCCCATCGATATATCCTTCTTTTGACAAAAGCATCATTAACTTAATCCATCTGGCTTCTGATATTTTCATGGTTTCTGCGGAAATGCTATTCATATCAAACTCATCATAATCCATAGCCTTTTCCAAAATATTCAGTATCCGATAGATCACCTTGAAATTTTCTATCTGCATCACCCTCCTTTGAAGCAATAAATATGTTTTTGTTTTTGCATTTTGGGCATATCTTTATAATTTCTCCCAGCTGCAGGTCTGCTTCAAACAATAACTTTCCACAGCGTTTACACCTGTAAGGGCTAATCATTGTTTTCCTTCTCCATCTGTAGCACCTCGGGACGTCTAATCATTCCTGCGGTTTCGTCTAAAACAAAGATTGTATCCTCCGGGTAATCGTCAATATTATCTACCTCTCCAATAGGAACTATTTGTGGGCCTTCATTTTTCTTTTTCTTCATAGATATACCCCAATCCAAATTGTTCTGAAAGTTTTTTCAGTATTTCGTGTTGGTAAATCTGATTGTATTGTGTTATGGTAATTTCCCCCATGCTTGCATTTATAAGGGCTTATCAATATAGCCACCCTTCTTCCATTGTGGTCCATTTTTTCGCTACCTCATTGATATGCATTCCTATCTCTTCGTCTATCTCGAATTGGTCAGAATAGGCTTTTAAGTATTTTATCAACTCATGTCCATTCTGTATGGATAATGCCCGCTTTTTAAAATCATTAAAGATCATTCTTCATCATCCGCTTTCACCATCTCCAGAATTTCAGATATGCTGTGCCTTCCTTCTGTTTCATCCAAAACAAATATTGTGTCGTCTGGATAATCATTGAAATCTTCTACATCAGAAATCGATACTTCTTTTTTATTCTCTTTTTTCTTCATAGTGATACTCCAATCCAAACTTTTCAGAAAGCTTTTTTAGTATTTCATGCTGGTAGCGTTGATTGTACTGCTCAATAGTTATTTCTCCAGATTTGTACTTTGAATAAAAACCAGGTGCAATTTCTTTTTCCAATTTGAAATATTCATCCCATATCTTTTGTTTGGAATTAAACCTTTCATCCCAGACGGCCGGCGGCCTTAGCATATAAGTGCCGCCTTTGGTTGCCGCCCTAATTTCTGAAAGCTGGGCTCTCTTCAACATATAAATATCAGCGGGAGAAAAGGTGGTATTTTCCGGGTGATTATGCGTAAGTATTCCGCCTTTCATCGCCTCCGCCTCTGATTTTGTAAAGGAAACCGATCTAGCTTCTCCTTTTTTTACAAAGAGTGTCTTCCCATCTGTCCCGTATATAATAGCCGTTTCGGTCTCCCTCTTAATCAGCTGCTTTTCATCGTTTTCTATATTGAGATAGCGTTCTTCCAATTTGATTATATCATTGTTTTTATTTCGGTCAACATGGCCTTTATACCATTCCTGATATGTCATGTCTTTTACCCTGGCGCTTTTCCCGTTTTCATTCCTTGCCATACGGGTTCTCTTGGACTCCTTCAGGTTGGGGATATATACTGCTGTAGTTGTCCGGCAATTTGGGTGGAAAATCGGAAAATTAATACCCGATATTACGCTCTTCGCATCATATGCCCGCCGCTGATACTCATTATCTCCTTTTACATATTTCTGTGGCACATCTCCCCCTTTTGTCAC
>NZ_JACRTD010000024.1 GCF_014385085.1 Youxingia wuxianensis
GAGGGTACAGATTATAACGTGGTAGTTCCTGATCTTCCAGGATGTGTAACGTTTGGAAAAAATTTGCCAGATGCAATCCAAATGGCTAGAGACGCAATGTCCATGTGGTTATGTGACGCTGAGAATAACATGGAGGCTATCCCATCCGCTAGTGCCAATGTTATGTGCAATGAGGGCGGGTTTGTAAATTTAGTTGATTGTGATACCGATATTTATCGGCGGGAAAATGATAATCGGGCGGTTAAAAAGACCTTATCTATCCCCAGTTGGTTAAATGCAAAAGCCGAGCGCGCCGGAGTAAACTTCTCACAGGTTTTACAGGACGGCTTAAAACAAAAACTAAATATTCAGTAAAGTTAAGGGAGGTAACCAGTTTCGGTTACCCCCTCTTTTTTATTTTATCAGCATCGCAATCAAGGCTCCCACAATCCCCCCTGAGATGGTGGAGACTACAGTGGTAAAAATTGTCCTGGTCATTGTGTTCCATCTCTGCGCCGGACGCCGTTCTAAATCGGTCAGCCGGTCCTCATGGTCGGTTACATGTTCGTTGGTGCGTTTAATCTCGCTTACCAGTTCCTTGATACTGGAGTTTTGTTCATGGATCGCCTCGGCAATCCCCTCCAGTTTGTCTATCCGGTGACTGTTGGATTTTTCCCGCTGTTCCAGCTCGATTACTTTTCTTTCCATTTCATCCATCCGTCTGCCCTCGCTTGTATTTATTTATTAATTCCTGTAAATCCCCCAGCAGATCAAAGTATTTCGCCTTGTAATCAATGACAGGCGGGTCTTTCTTTGTCAAATGGTTCAGCCCCGCTTTTTTTATGATCTCCGGGTAATCCTTGTAACACTCGTTGATATCCACCGCTGCCGGTATTCCATCCACTTTTCCATTGCCGGTGAACTGCCACATCCCAAAATCTCCCTGATAGGTGCATTTAGAAGCGTACTGAGCCACCCATTTATCATATTCAGGCAATGGCTCCAGCCAGTTTTCCAGCCAATCTTTCGAAGCGTATATTCCCGCGTAATATCCCGCCGTTTCCAGCGCGCCCAAAAAGGTTTTACAGATCTCGGTTCTTTCCTTTTTGGTAACGGCTTGGATTACTGGTTCATACTCCTGATCAAAATATACCGGGTAGGTAAGCTTATACGGTTTAATCGCTTCCAGGCAGGTTGCAACCTCCCTATTTGCCGCTTCCTTTGATGTGGCATATGAATACCAGTAAGCCCCTGTATCCAGCCCTGCCGCCTGCGCTCCTTCCAGCTGAGGCGCAAAGGTTTGGGAGACTTTTGTTCCATACCCCGCTCTTACAATCACAAACGAGTATCCCGCCGCCTTTACTTTATGAAAATCTATCTCCGTTCCCTGGTGGGAGGAAATATCTATTCCTTTTGTCATATACAATCACTTCCTTTAAAACAAAAAATCACCAGCCCATATACCGGACTGGTGACTTGACACCTTTTTCTATTCAAGCTATAATGAAGATACAAAAGGGCACTGCCGACAGACGGTTAGTCCTCAAATCGTTTTTAGTTAAAAATAACCGCTAACTTTTCGAGGGTTGGGCGGTTATTTTTTTATGTATTTGACGGCCTCGGTGATTGCTACAATCAGCAGGATTGCTAAAATCATCTCGACCATACATACCACCCCCTTTCATAAGGGGTGGACTAACCGCCTGCCGCTGACGCGGCAGTACCTATATTCATTATATCCAGTCCGGAATTCAGCTGTCAAGGTGCGGTTTGATTGTTACTCCTTTTTAATCAGCCGCTTTGTCCCGTCAATAGTGCCGCTGGTAGCAGCAGCGATTAGGATGCCGTTAAACAGAGTCAGCACTGCGGCAGGCCAGGTCAATCCCCCAGTAAAAAACAGTCCTAAATACAGCACAGCAACGGCCACTAGATAGGCTAATAATTGAGTTGGGATATGTATAAAACCTTTGATAAACTGGGTAACTAGCCCGGTTAAGGCCATTGCTCCGGCAAAGGTAGCGATATATTCCCAGGTGAAGAATTCGTTCATGTTCACTGTGCTTCCTCCTTAAAGATAGCAGGCAGTTCAGAGGGCGGGTTAAGCTGTGCCGCCATCCCCTGAATTGCGGTATATGTTTTACCGTTAGGATCAAGCTCTTTCATGCCGATCTCTACGCGCATCCCGTAGGTGTAGGGATAGACCATATTTCTGTCCGGCGCTGGGTAGGGCGTGTAGATCGCAAGCATCCCCTCACTGTCTGGGGGCTGGTGTGCCTGGGAGACGTGTTTCTGCTGCACCTGGTAGGCCATCCCTTGATACCTGATCGGCTGCTTGTATTTGTATTCGATACCCGGCTGCCATTCTTCATATTGATCACAGAAGATACCGGCGGATGCGGGTAAATCCTTGGTGGTGTTGGTAACGGCAATGGAAGCCCCTGCTGCTTTTAAGTTGTCCACATAGGTAACTAGGGTCTGTGCATCGGTTAATATTCCCATCCTATTCCCTCCTTATGGTAATATGGTTTGGGTTTGTGCGTAGTACTCTTCCAGTTCTATGAGCGCCGGGTCTCTTGCCCCCTGCCGGATCGCATCCGCCTGCGCCTGGGTGATCACCTTTAAAGCCACATAGTTTTGGGTGGCGTATTTGCTTGTTTCTTCCGCCCCGGTTCCGTCCAGCTGCG
>NZ_JACRTD010000025.1 GCF_014385085.1 Youxingia wuxianensis
GAGGTGGCCCACAGTGGGGAAGAAGAAGAGCGGGATATGGCCGTATCTGCTGATAGCGCCGGCACTGATAATAGTGGTAGCAGTGGTGTTCATCCCAGTAATCAACGCGGTATCGATGAGTTTCCAGAGTTATGACTTAAGGCGGCCGAATGCGATAGAATTTATCGGGCTAAAGAATTATATGGAGGTATTCGCGGACGAGCTATTCTGGAAATCGCTGAGTAAGACAGTACTATGGGTAGTATTTGGAGTAGGGTTTCAGTTTATCTTTGGATTTATGCTGGCGCTGATACTGAATAAGAAGTTCAGAGGGCGCGGGATAGTAAGATCAGTAAGCTTAATCCCATGGGTAACGCCAGGGGTATTGATCGGACTGATGTGGAAATGGATATATGATGGGAACTACGGAGTATTAAATGATATATTGATGCGGCTGCATATGATAGAGGAGCCGGTGACATTTTTAGCGAATACAACAACGGCATTTCCGTCAGTGATACTGACGATCATCTGGCAAGGGATACCGTTTTTTGCGATAATGATATTGGCGGGGCTGCAAGGGATCCCGCAGGAACTGTACGAAGCGGCAGATATAGATGGAGCGACAGGGATACAGAAACTGTTTAGGATTACGATACCAAGTTTAAAGAACACGTTATTTGTAACGACGCTTTTGAGGATCATATGGGTAACGAATTCGGTAGACGTGATATTAAATATGACAGGAGGAGGCCCGGCATACGCGACTCAGACGCTGAGCGTATATATATTCAACAAAGCGAACTCGATGAATTTAGGGTACTCGTCAGCAATGGCAATTATTATGACGCTGTGTCTGGGATTTGTAGCGGTGCCGTATCTGAAGAGCATGTTTGCAAAGGAGGCGGAGTAAGGAGATGAAGAAAGAAAGTATAGTAAAGAAGATCTTTTTACTCTATGTGCCGTTAACGGTTCTGATGATATTTTTGCTATTTCCGTTTTACTGGACATTTGTGACGTCGATTAAGCCGGAGTCGGAGATATATCTGAGGGCGGTGCATTACTGGCCGGAGAACCCGACGGTAGAAGTATATGGGCGGCTGTTCACAAGGATGAACTTCATAAAACCGATGATGAACAGTTTTACGGTAGCGCTGGTGACGACTGTGATCACGCTGATGGTATCAGTGATGGCGGCATATGCATTTTCGAGGTTTCGGTTCAAGGGGCGCAAGGTTCTGATGGTGATGTTTTTAACGAACAACATGTTTCCGACGGTGCTGTTATTGATCCCGTTATATGCGATCATGAGGAAGCTGGGGATATTATACACACCGATGGCGCTGATTTTGGCGTACACGACGTTTACGATACCATTTTCGGTATGGTTATTAAACGGATACTTAAATGACTTATCGTTATCGCTGGAGGAAGCGGCGATGATAGATGGTGCGAGTCGTGTGAAGGCGTTTTGGAGGATAATCTTTCCGATTTTGGTACCGGGGCTGGTAGCGACGGGGGTATATATCTTCATGACGTCGTGGAATGAATATACGTTTGCGGTCATGTTTACAAACGAGGCGAGCAGGACGATACCGGTAGCGCTTAAGAGTTTGATAGGGCAGCTGGCGGTACAGTGGGATGTATTGACGGCGGGTGGAATTGTAACGATCATCCCTGTATGTATTATGTTCTTCTTCGCTCAGAAGAGACTGGTGGAAGGGTTAACCGCTGGTGCTGTCAAAGGATAA
>NZ_JACRTD010000026.1 GCF_014385085.1 Youxingia wuxianensis
TCCTTTCTGCCTGTCGGCATAGAAAAAGGACAGTCGATTTTCTCGGCTGTCCCTTGTGGGTGGGGTATTAAGTTTTGCTGTGTACTGTTCGATAAATGGGCAAATGTGCATTATTCTACGATATTCTCTATATAGTTGTAATCAATTTTTCCTTTTATTACAGAATAGAAAAAGGGGTCTTTTCTAATTGTAGCTGCTGTTAGTGCTTCTCATTGCACCCTGGTTATAAAAGCCATACTCACAAACCTCTTCACCAAAACTCTTTACATCTCTAATATAGAACTCTATCTAGCGAACTTTTAGAAAAGATATAAAACATCAGAGTATGGACAGTTGCGGATGTACTTCAGAAAAGATTAGATGTCTAAAAAGCTTGTAGTTAAAGCTTTTTAGACATCTAAATCTAGGTACTAAAACAATTCATCCAGTAAAATATAATATTTTATTTTCTCCCAATCAGGCTTGATCCCCAGTAAGTCAAAAAATAGCTCGACATACTGTTCTTCCCCGATATCCTCCCTGATCGACCGGACGCAGAAGGCAATGTCATACCACTTGTCCGCCCTGCCGCTTCTCCCAAGATCAATAAAGCCACTTACTTTGCCATCTTTCACAAAGATGTTGCTGTCTCCCAGGTCGCCGTGGGAAAAGACAAGTTCCTCTTCGGGCTTTTCCGTCTTTAAAAAATCATACAGCTCGCGCGGATCTTTAAATGGAGTGTCTTCTTCCCAGTTTTCGCAATCCACATCGGCCAGATCGTTATTCAGTAAGTAATCCAATTCGGCTAAGCGGCTGTCTAAGCTATTCGTATAGGGACAATCCGATATGTCGATGGAGTGAAAGAGCCTGATGCACTCCGCATACAGCTCGATAATCTTTTCAGGGCTTTGTTCATCTTCATACTCTTCCGAGCAAAGGACGCCATCGGCCTCACTCATGAGCAGATTGCTCCAGCCATCATGCCGTTCAAAGTGCAGGACCTTTGGAACAGGCAGCTTTCCTTCCAGCCATAGCATCATGTCCTTTTCCCGTTCCACATCATAGGTGGTCCCTTTATACCGGCTGTCCGTCATTTTTAAATATAGGTTTTCATTTTCTCCCACCAGCTTATATACCTTAGCAGGAGACATTCCTTCCGTATCTTTTACGCAGCGGTATTTTTCGATCAGTTTTTTCAATTCCGGTGATATTCTCATTTTAGCCATTTATTATTTCCTTCCTCTTTTCTACAGTATTTAAAGATACCCCAAGATTTTCGGCTGCTTTACGAAGCGGCAATTCAGGATGATCCTTTCTATACTGAACAGCATCTTCTTTAAACTGTTGTGAATATTTAGTACCTTTTGACATATCCATTCTCCTCCTTGTCTTATGACTATCATATAGTAATTTTATAGTTTTCAAATTCCAATTTGTCGCTTTGTTTCTTGACTAAAGTATATCACAAGAGTATGAACAAATCTACATCATTTCAGCCTGTCGGCGGCGTTGTTCTCTTTGGCATATTGCCGCGCTGCTCTCCGCCGTTC
>NZ_JACRTD010000027.1 GCF_014385085.1 Youxingia wuxianensis
GCTGTGTGAGGTAGTTAGAGTTATCCGGAAGGGTATAACGAAAGGAGAGTAAGCATGAGTAAGACAATGCGCAACATCATCTGTTACGGACTGCTGATCATCTTATCGATAGCAGCAATAGTAGCGGGACCGGAAGTGGGGAGCCCAATAGAAGCATATGGGTTCTGGAGTGCAATACCAGTACTGTTTATCTTCACGTTTATCATCATCACGACAAGAACCATCGAAGGATTTTTGTGGGCGACGGTGCTGGCGTGTGTAATCAAGTACAAAGGGTTATTCTTCCAAGGGACAATGGACGAAATACAGCTGACGTTCCAGGATCCAGATAGCATATGGCTGTTTTTGATTTTCGCGTTGGCAGGGGTACTGTTCATGATATTGAACAAGAGCGGAGCAGGGACATTTTTTGCGCGGGCGATGGCGAAATTTGCGAAGAGCGCAAAAGTATCGCTGCTGTTCACATGGATATTACCGACTCCGTTATGTATAGATGACTATATGTCGATGTTAACGGTAGGGGCATGTATGTCGCCGGTAAACGACGAGTTTAAAGTACCGAGAGAGATGACGGCGTATGTAGTAAGATCAGCGGGAGCGCCGCCGGCATGTTTCTTACCGATCGGAGCATGGGCGATCTTCGTAGCGTCGTTGCTGGAAGCGAACGGGATGGCGGAAACAGGAGCAGGGGTAGCGACCTATCTGACAAAAGTAATGCCGTTTTTGTTTTTCCCAATGGCAGGAATGCTGGTATCGCTGCTGGTAATTTTGGGAGTAATTCCGAAATTCGGCAGAATGAAGAAAGCGTTTGAAAGAGTAGAGGCAGGGGGACCAGTATCTCCAGTAGTAGAAGGAGAAGAAGTAGGAGTAGAAGAAGCGACCGAGCCGAGACCGGGAGTCAATCTGATCCACTTTTTGGTACCGATCGTACTGATCTTCTTATTTGCGTTTTTTGTATTTGACTTAGAGATGCTGTATTCGATGACAGCGGGTATTTCCGTAACGTTGATATTCTATGTGGCGACCAAGGTGTTCAGCATCATGGATGCGATCAGCGCGGTATACGAAGGGTTCAACTACATGTGTGAAATGCTGGTAATGCTGATCTTTGGATTTAGCCTGTGCCGGCTGGTAAGTGAGTTAGGGTTCACAGAGTATGTAGTGGGCTTGGCGGAAAGCGTAGTAACACCGGCGTTGTTCCCAGTGATTATCTTCTTGGTATTCGCGATTTCGGAATTTTTCGTATCGTTCAACTATACACTGTACATGATAGCGATGCCGATCGTAATTGCATTGGCGGAAGCGTTGGGAGCGAACCCGTATGTAGGGATTGCGGCGCTGGTATCGGCTGGAGTATGGGGATACCTGGCGTGCTTCTCTGCGGATGGAGGCATTCTGGTAAGTGGTGCGTGTAGTCTGAGCCTGTATGAAGAGAACATGGCGCAGATCCCGTACATGGTGATTGCCTTGGTGCTGGCGGCCTTAGGATATTTGGTTGCTGGTCTCGTTATGTAAGTTAATT
>NZ_JACRTD010000028.1 GCF_014385085.1 Youxingia wuxianensis
GGCTCTACTCCAAAGTTAGTGGATAAAGGGATTTTGTGATATACTCTCTAGGGGGTGATACAGATGATAGCTAACTTTCCTGACATGATAGCCGGATCTCTCAACCTGAGTGAACCGTGGTATGTTGAGGGGGCGGAGTTTTCACCGGAGAAGAAAGAAGTCCACATCTATGTCAATGTCCGGGAGGGCGCAGAGTTTGCCTGTCCTTCCTGCGGAGGTGCCACTGTACGCAATGGATATGAGCCAACAGAGCGTGTTTGGCGGCATGGGGACTGTCTGTTCTACCCGTCCTTCGTCCATTGCAAGCGGCCCCGGGTGAGGTGTCCGCATTGCGGCACAAAGCAGATAAGCGCGCCGTTTGAGCGGAAGAATAGCCGGTTTACCTTGCTATTTGAGGGGTACGCCATGCTTATCCTTGCCGATATGCCGCGGGCAAAGGCAGCGGAAATCCTCCGCTGCAACGAAAAGTCCCTGTCCGCCATCCTCTCCTACTGGGTGAACGAGGCCATGAGCCGTCAGGACTTGAAGGGGTTAGTGAGGCTCGCCGTTGACGAAACCTCCCGGCTCCGGGGACACGACTATGTTACTGTCTTTGTTGACGCAGACCGGCGGCGTGTCATTGATGTGGAACAAGGCAGAGAGAAAAGCGTTATCTCCACCTTTGCCGAGAAACTAGAGAAACACGGCGGTTCCAAAGAGGCTGTCTGTGCTGTTACGAGTGATATGTCCAAGTCCTATCTGCCTGGCATCGCTGAGAACTTCCCGAATGCCCTGAGCGTGATTGACAAGTTCCATGTCAAGCAGATACTCACTAACGCCCTCGATATGGTACGCAAGGAGGAGCAGAAGTCATCCGAAGCCAAGCAGGCCCTCTTTCAGGGCCGCAGGCTGTTCATGATACCCAGAGGACGAATGTCAGAACAGCAGGTCGCCAAGCTGGACTCCCTCTCCAAGCGGTATCCTAAGACCGGTAAGGCATACAGCATTGTTGCTGCCCTGGATGACTTCTACGCTTGCTATACGGTGGAGGAAGCAAGGAACGCCTTTGACTCTCTCTATTCCTGGATGCGCCGTTGCCGGTTGCAGCCAATGAAAGACGCTGCCACCACACTACGCAACCACAAGGAGAAGAT
>NZ_JACRTD010000029.1 GCF_014385085.1 Youxingia wuxianensis
GTAGAATAATGCACATTTGCCCATTTATCGAACAGTACACAGCAAAACTTAATACCCCACCCACAAGGGACAGCCGAGAAAATCGACTGTCCTTTTTCTATGCCGACAGGCAGAAAGGAGCGACCACCTATGACGAAACCGAGAGAGAAAACCCGCGAGGAATTGACCGCCGAGATTGAGGACAGAAAGAAGAAAATCCGGCAGTTTGAGAACCGGGAAAAGATGTTGCGTCAGAAGCTATCCAAAGAGGAACGCAGAACGCGCAGCCACCGCCTTATCGTCCGGGGCGCGGTCTTTGAAAGCATTGTGCCGGAAGCAAAGAACATGACCGACGAGGAAGCCACAGCACTTCTCCGGCTTGCCTTGACGAGTGAACCAGCGCGGGAATATCTGAAAAAACGAGCCGGGGACGGGAACGCGGAATAATCCCTTTGGAACAAAGGGCGCACTTATACACCCTTGCGGGCGTGTGCGCTCTGCCGAGGGCTTATCTCCGCACAGGGAACTTTCCCCGCGCTCCGATATGGCGGCTTTGCCGCAACAAGGGGCTGCACCCCTTGCGCCGCTTCGCGGCTATCCCTGCACACCCACAAAAACAGTACACCCGCCCCGGCGTCTGTACTATTTTTGCGGGTTTTATTATCCTATCCGGGAGGTGATACCCATAGCCATTTACCATTGTAACATCGGCATAGTCAGCCGTGGAAAAGGCAAGTCAGCCGTTGCCGCAGCCGCCTACCGAAGCGGCGAGAAAATCACAAACGAGTGGGACGGAATGACCCATGACTACACCCGCAAGCGCGGCGTTGTCCATACAGAAATCATGCTGCCTTCCCATGCCCCGCCCTCTTTCTCTGACCGTTCAACCTTGTGGAACAGTGTGGAGCTTTACGAGAAAGCCGGGAACGCCCAGCTTGCCAGAGAGATTGACGCAGCACTCCCCATAGAATTATCCAGAGAGGAACAGATCCGGCTTGTCCGGGAATACTGTTCCTCTCAATTTGTTTCCAGAGGAATGTGCGTTGA
>NZ_JACRTD010000030.1 GCF_014385085.1 Youxingia wuxianensis
TTTTTGCATTTTGGGCATATCTTTATAATTTCTCCCAGCTGCAGGTCTGCTTCAAACAATAACTTTCCACAGCGTTTACACCTGTAAGGGCTAATCATTGTTTTCCTTCTCCATCTGTAACACTTCGGGACGTCTAATCATTCCTTCGGTTTCGTCTAAAACAAAGATTGTATCCTCCGGGTAATCGTCAATATTATCTACCTCAAGAATTGAGACTACTTTTGGGCTTTCATTCTTCTTTTTCTTCATAGATATACTCCAATCCAAATTGTTCTGAAAGTTTTTTCAGTATTTCGTGTTGGTAAATCTGATTGTATTGTTCCACCGTGATCTCCCCAGACTTGCGCCTTAAATAGATGTCAGGTTCAATTTCTTTTTCTAGTTTAAAATACTCAGCAAGTATTTTTTGTTTCGTATTAAACCTTTCATCCCATACGAGAGGCTGTCTTAAAATATATGTACCACCTTTGGTTGTCGCCCTGATTTCTGAAAGTTGAGATCTCATCAACACATAAATATCTGCGGGTGAAAAGGTGGTATTTTCCGGGTGATTATGCGTAAGTATTCCACCTTTCATTTTCTTCACCTCTGATCTCGTAAAAGAAACCGATCTGGCCCCTCCATTTTTGATGAAAAGCGTTTCCCCGTTTGGCCCATATATAATTGCAGTCTCATTCTTTCTTTTAACCAGACGTTTTTCATCATTTTTTATGTTTGAGTAACGCTCTTCTAATTTGATTATATCATTGTTTTTATTTAGGTCAACATGGCCTTTATACCATTCCTGATATGTCATGTCTTTTACCCTGGCGCTTTTCCCGTTTTCATTCCTTGCCATACGGGTTCTCTTGGACTCCTTCAGGCTGGGGATATATACTGCTGTAGTTGTCCGGCAGTTTGGGTGGAAAATCGGAAAATTAATACCCGATATTACGCTCTTCGCATCATATGCCCGCCGCTGATACTCATTATCTCCTTTTACATATTTCTGTGGCACATCTCCCCCTTTTGTCAC
>NZ_JACRTD010000031.1 GCF_014385085.1 Youxingia wuxianensis
ACAGAATGACCTATTGGGAAAAACGCGCCGAAATGGCGGTAGGCAGAATGGAGTCAAGTGTAAATGGCGCGGTGCCAGAGCTTATTCAATCGTTCGAAAAGGCCAAAAAAGAACTCATAAAAGAGATTTATGCGTTTTATGCCAAACATGCGTCTGAAAATGGGGTGAGTCTGGCGGAAGCTCAAAAGCAATTGAGCTTTGCAGAGCTAAGAGAATTTAAAGGAAGTCTGAAAGAATATGAACGTCTAGCAAAAAATTCTATAGGGACATACGATTTACAGGTTGCCAACCTATCCAGAAAGGCCCGTATTACAAGGCTGCAGGCGTTAGAGGCAGAATGCGATACCATACTGCAGCGGTTGTATCAAGAACAGGAGAAGTTAATACAAGACGTAGTAAAGGATGTATACACGCAGGAGTATTACAGAAGTCAATTTGAGATAGAGAGATATACGGGCTTTATGTATGAATTTTCCAAGATACCGACATCCGCGATAGAACAAGTGATAATGACCCCTGTGTTTGGGGCGGATTTATCAACTAGATTATGGCGGCAAGATATGGACACTGGATTTAAGATCAGGCAGTCGCTAAACGAGATGTTTATTACCGGGCAACCTCCGCAAAAGTTTGCTGATGATCTCCAAAAAATCATTGGAGCAAGGGACAAAAGCGGTAATCTTACTGGGAAAAAATATGAGGCCTACAGGGTGCTGTATTCTGAGGGGGCACAGGCGCTTAGTCAATCGCAGCTGCAAGCCTACATAGATGATGATATGGAATATTACCAGATAATAGCGACCCTCGACAATAAAACCAGCGAAATATGCCGTAGTCTGGATGGATGTATCTTTAGCGTGACAAAAGGGGGAGATGTGCCACAGAAATATGTAAAAGGAGATAATGAGTATCAGCGGCGGGCATATGATGCGAAGAGCGTAATATCGGGTATTAATTTTCCGATTTTCCACCCAAA
>NZ_JACRTD010000032.1 GCF_014385085.1 Youxingia wuxianensis
ACCGACGTATCAACGGATATAGTATATGGGCCGTTTCCGCAAGACTTAAGCAAAGACCAAACCTATACATATTATTGGCCGGACGGAAAAGAAAGAATAAAATATACGAACAATCCTAACATGGTGCCTACCAATGTACCGGTTAAAATGGGGCCTATCGAGGTGAACGCATCAACAAGAGGAGGGTTGGCAAGGGCCAATTCCAGGGCATCGAAAAACTATAAAACTATGTCTGAAGCGATGGCTAAGGCTAGAGAAGAGGTAGAGAAATCCTACTCTCCCAGATCAGGACGAAAAAAGTAATTTTCAACCTCATAAATTTTTAACCAGTGCATGGTCTTTAATTATTATAATAATTGCTATCAACTACCCGATTTTATTGAAGCCCAACTTGTGCCTTAGATGAAACTCTTCCATTTTCAAATGTTACTGTGGCGTTCGCTCCGATTTGGCCGTTTCCGTTCCAACTTATAATAACTATCTGGTATCCTTGGGTTTCGGTTCGGGCGGACTCTGTACCATAGGAACCAACAATTTTTATAACCTCTTCATATGTCATGCCGGTTTCAATTTTATAATATTCAGACAGTGACATAAGGGGGTCATTATTTGGATCGGTACCGACTCGCAGCTGGACGGAACCGGGGCGGAAGAAACAAGCAAATACGCCACCCAAAACTATGTGGCTTTAAAGGTGATCACCCAGGCGCAGGCGGATGCGATCCGGCAGGGGGCAAGAGACCCG
>NZ_JACRTD010000033.1 GCF_014385085.1 Youxingia wuxianensis
TCCTTTCTGCCTGTCGGCATAGAAAAAGGACAGTCGATTTTCTCGGCTGTCCCTTGTGGGTGGGGTATTAAGTTTTGCTGTGTACTGTTCGATAAATGGGCAAATGTGCATTATTCTACTATATTCTCTATATAGTTGTAATCAATTTTTCCTTTTATTACAGAATAGAAAAAGGGGTCTTTTCTAATTGTATCATCTGAATTGATAATAAAATTATTCCAATCACCTGCTTCGTTTCCATCAGATAGATAAATAGTTACTTTGAAACTATACCCAGAATATCCAGCAGATAGCCTTGACCTTTTTACCTCAACATCATTCAAGTTATCAATAATATGCTGAATTTGCTCTTTATCTTCAATGTGTGTTGTATTTCCGCTATTACCATTAAAAACAACAATTTCCATGACTTCATTAGGGTCTAAATTTATCAAGTCGATTGGAATATTATACCACACAGCAACGCCTAAAATAAGAATTAGTACAACTGATAATAATACAAATATTTTCTTTTTCATATCAGTTCAGCCCCCTTGTCCAATTCCGATTTGTCGCTTTGTTTCTTGACTAAAGTATATCACAAGAGTATGAACAAATCTACATCATTTCAGCCTGTCGGCGGCGTTGTTCTCTTTGGCATATTGCCGCGCTGCTCTCCGCCGTTC
>NZ_JACRTD010000034.1 GCF_014385085.1 Youxingia wuxianensis
ATAGAACCTAAGCCCCGGTATGCGCTCTGCCCTCCGGCAGCTTTGTTCAAGTGTCCGATAAGGATAACGGCGCACCCGGTACGCTCTGCAACATCGGCAAGGCGGCGGAACATGGGGCGCACTTCGTTTGCCCTGTTCATGTCGGTTTTCTCGCCCATGTACGCCTGTATGGGGTCAAGGATAATCAGCCGCGCCCCGTTCTGCGTGATTGCCTTTTCTATGCGCTCGTCGGAGAGGGTAAGCTCCCGCTTGGCTTCATCAATCACAAGTACGCGGTCAAGGTCGGCTTCGGCTTCTATCAAGCGGGGCTTGACGGTATCGCCCAGCCCGTCCTCGGCGGTCTGGTAAATCACTTGGAATGGCGGCAAGGGCTTCATTCCCGGCAGCGTTCCTCCGGTGGTGCAGGCAGCGGCAAGGCGTAGGGCAAAGGTGGTCTTGCCCTCGCCGGGGTTGCCTTGCACAATGGTTACTTTCCCGAAAGGGATATACGGCTCCCATAGCCATTCAACGGTCTGTGTGTCAACCTCGCTCATGCGGATAA